>NZ_JBBVMG010000002.1:0-772268 GCF_046537445.1 Marinobacter sp. KMM 10035
CACAGGCGAAAACAACCGCCGACGAGATACGCGAAGCAACAACAGCATTTCTCGAGACCTTTGCCGCAGCGCAAGCCGGGAGGGGCTATAACGTCACCTTCGAAACCGGCAACATTGACAGCAGGCTGGCGCTGGCCCCCTGCTCTGCAGATCTGGCTATAGAATTCACTGGCGACCCATGGAAAAGCGAGCACCCCTCAGTTCAGATAGCCTGCGCCGGCGAACGCCCCTGGCGTATGTTTGTAACGACTACGGTTTCCATCAACGGCCCTGCACTGGTCGCTGCCCGCCCGTTCGGAAGAGGTGAGCGCGTAACCGGTAATATGCTTGAAACCCGATCTGTTGTGGTTAATGCCAGCCGGCGGGGAATAATAACCGATTCACAAATGGTTGAAGGTATGATCGTACGCCGACCCGTGAATGCCGGATCGGTGCTCACCCCGGACCTTCTCGACGCACCGAACGCTGTCAGCCGGGGCGACCATGTTATCATTACCGCCCGCCGCGGGGCCTTTTCAGTGCGCTCCCGCGGTAAGGCTCTGGCCAATGCGTCGGTGGGCGAACAGGTACTTATAGAAAACCTTGGCTCATCTCGCACGGTAAAAGCGAACGTAACAGCCCCCGGCCATGTAGAAGTGCCAATGTAGCGCCCCATGGCAAGCTCTTTCCGCCGGCAGGTTTATGCCGGCGTGGCTTCCTGCCCGGTACGGCATCAGAAGTGTGACAAAATGTTAACAAGATTCGATAAATTGATCCTAAAGTATATCGGCCACTAGCCGTTAAATGGATATAAACCAGAGTCAGCCCACACAAGGTGTGGCTTAACCGTAAAGCAGGTATTGATATGTCAGTTGACTTAAATGGAATTGGCCAAGGCCAGGTCAACACCCAGAGAACCACGGCCGATAAGTCCGCCAACACCCAGAGCGCCAAGCAAGCCGCTCCCGAGCAGGCTAATGCCAAAGCTCAGAGCGCCCGCGGCGAAAACGTGAATCTGAGCAGCCAGGCCAGGAACCTCAAGCAGCTGGAACAGAAGCTGGGGGACTACCCTGAAATGGACGATGAGCGAATTGAGCAGATTCGTTCAGCCTTGGAAAACGGCACTTATAAAATCGATGCAGAAAAGCTGGCCCAGAAAATGCTTGATATGGATGAAAGCATTTTTGGGTGAGTAAATCATGGCTGCAATTGATGATCTGAAGAATCTCCTTTCGCTGGATATCCGTCAGCTTGAAACCCTGGCGGACATCCTGAAGAACGAAAAAACCTGCCTGTCCGACTCCGATACCAAAGCACTCGATACTCTGACTCGAGAAAAAAACGCAGTTTTGGGAGACATTCGCGAGCGTGCAAAGCAAAAAATCCGCACGCTTGTAGCAATGGGGTTTCGGCCAGACTCTGGTGACCCTTCCCGCTTTATTCGCAGTGCCGGGCTTGATGAGCTTTACGCCCTTTGGCAAGAAGCCGATTCAAAGCTTCGGGAGTGCCATATTCTTAATGAGAACAACGGGCGCATTATAAACCATCTTCAAAAACGCCTTACCCGGCTTACAGACATATTCCGGGGCGCTTCTGGCCAGCAAAAACTTTATGGTGCAAAGGGCCAGCAAACAACCGTATCAAGCCGAACGGTACTTGCCAGCGCCTGATTATCGCGTATAGATAGTCATGCTCGAATCAGGGTGAAAACTGATGTCCTGAATACTGACGTTGCCCATGGATGGGCTACCTCCACCGCTGACCCGAATATTGTCCATTCGAATCTCTTCAATGCGCTCCGGAAATGCCATGGTTACCCGGCCATTTTCAGCCACCGTGTAGCGCGGCTCCCCGTCGCGATAATGGACGCCGGTGATCGTAAGGTCTGAGTCCAGAACGTTGAGTACCGGAAAAAACACATTGGCTGTGAGTTTCATACCCTCTATGACATCAGGCTCCACTTGACCAGCGCCCTCGTCAGAACCAGAGCCGCCAGCCATACCACTAACAATCTCAACCCGATCAAATAAAGAGCTGTTGCCCTGCCCGGCAACGGCAGACAGCTCATCCTCTGTCAGCGGAGACATTCCAGCCGCATCAAATAACTCACCGGCTTCTGCTGCCTGAGCTGCGTTCGCGTTGTTGCTCGCTGCAAATGTCACCAATGGCTGAAATGGAAGCGTTGCCATGGTAACCATGGCCGCCGCACTGCGATAACGGGACTGATGCTTCAACACACGGCCGAGCTCTTTCTCGGTTATCCAGCCTGCCGCAATGAACACCTCACCCAGACGCACGCCACTCTCACGCTGTAATCTGAGACCCTCGTCAACCTGACTCTCAGACAAATAACCGCGATTGACCAGCAGTCGCCCGAGTCGTGATTTTTCCTCAAACCCTTTATGGAATCTCACTAAGCCTCTCCCATTTCCCACAGTGATTACCGTACAACGCGACCCGGTGAGTATGTTACTGCTTAACTACCATCAAAATATTAGCTGACAACCGCACATTCTGCGCGGGCGTGTGTCCCGAAAAAACAAACATATCTGTTAAGATCGGGGCATTCATGAAGCCCCCTGATTATTACAGGAAATTCACTCACAACTATACTAAGCGAGAGCCCGGCAATGACAAATTTGGTAAAACCCTTTAGCAACGTGATCCAGGTCGTACTTATGCTTCTTGGCCTGTCGCTCGTTGCACTTAACGCAAGCGCCCAGACCGATACGGATAGTGCAGATCAAGCGCTTCCGAAAGTGCGCATCCTGACTAACCAGGGGGCTATAGAGCTGCAACTTCGCCCAGATGTGGCACCGGAAACCGTAGAAAATTTTCTGCAGTATGCTCGCGAAGGCTTCTTTGATGGCACGATTTTCCACCGGGTTATTCCGGGTTTCATGGTTCAGGGTGGCGGTTTCACAAAGGACATGGCCCGCAAGGAAACCCGCTCGCCGGTCCGAAACGAAGCCTCAGCAACCTTGCCTAATCTGCGTGGCACTGTTGCCATGGCTCGGACGAACGCCCCGGATTCAGCCACGTCCCAGTTTTTCGTTAATGTCGCAAACAACGATTTCCTCAACGCAGGTGTTCGAGGAGCCGGCTACGCCGTTTTCGGAAAGGTAACCGCGGGAATGGGGGTGGTAGACAATATTGCCGGAGTGAAAACTGCACGTGTTCGGGGCATGGCCGATGTGCCGGTGAACCCTGTGATCATCGAGAGCGTTACTCTGGTTGAATAAAACAACACAACAAGGCACCACGATGAACCCCTCGCCAGCTCCGCCCGCCATAACACCGGCGGAGCTGGGTTGGTTCGATGACGTGTCAGAACCCAGCCAGGCATACATCAAGCTCAATGACCTGCCAGCACGTTTTGCCGCGCTGCCCGAGGCAGGTTGTTTTGTGATTGCTGAAAACAACTTCCGATCCGGCCTTAATTTTCTCGCCGCGTGGCAGGCCTGGCGAGCTTTTGGCCCATCACATTCAGCCACTCTGCACTTTATCTCAGCAGCCCGCTTTCCCCTAAGCCGGCAAAATCTTGAAAAAGCTCTCTCCCGACGGCCAGAACTTCGCGAGTTTTCGGATGAATTGATTGCCAATTATCCGGCGTTGATTCGCGGCACCCATCGCCTGGTGCTGGAGGATGGCAGAGTTCGCCTGACCCTTATATTTGGCGCTATGCATGAAGCTTATGACACAGTTTCTTTTCTGGCTGACGCATGGTTTTTTAATGTCGGCTCACCAGCCGAAAGCCGGGGAGCGTGCCCGGAAGAGACCACCAACCATATCCACAAGTTCAGCAGGCCCGGCACTACCCTCGCCGCTCCGCAATCTACCCAGGCCTGCCAGATTGCACTTGAAAAAGCCGGCTTTCTCAAACAGGCCTGCAATAGCCTCGACAGTCAGCCAGATAGTTTCTGTGGCATCTTTCAGCCCGGCAAGGGGCCTTCTCCCGCGCCGAGCAAGCCCGCGGAACCAGTCATGTCTGTTGCTGTAATTGGCGCTGGTATTGCAGGCTGCCTGCTTGCAAACAACCTCGCGCAACGCGGCTACTCCGTCACGCTCGTGGACGCTGCCGACGATGCTGGGTCGGCGGCATCTGGAAACCTTCAGGGTGCAATGTACGTCAAACTGGGTGTGGAATTTAATCATCAAACCGAACTCGCTCTCTCAGCATTAACCTTCAGCCAGCGTTTTTACAGCAACCAGGGAGGGCTGCTTTGGCATCCGACCGGGCTGCTTCAACTTGCCTGGAGTGACGGCGAGCAGGATCGCCAGCGCCGATTTATCGAACGCAACCAGTACCCAAAAGATGTATTGCGACAAGTATCCAGGGAAGAGGCAGAAACACTGACCGGCGCAGCCTTGGAGAGCGGTGGACTATGGTTTCCGGGCAGCGGTTGGCTTGAGCCAGGCAAGCTCTGCAAAGCGCTTGCCATGCACCCTCGCATACACAAAATGTTTGGTTGTTCTATAACGAAAATGGTGGCCACTGGAGACCAATGGCACCTTGCCACAACAAACAATGACAGCCCGAACATTCAGGCAAACCGTGTTGTTATCTGTGCCGGGCACTTGAGCCCGCTGCTGATTCCTGGCTCGGGTGCATTTCGCTTCAAGGCCATTCGAGGCCAGGTCACTCATCTACCTGAAGCCCTTGCCGCCAGCCCCAGTGCTGTTATCTGTGGAGCCCGGTATCTCAATCCGGCCCACGGTCTTGAGGGACAGCGACAGGCAGTTATTGGAGCAACGTTTGATCTTCACGACCGTGAGCCCGAGCCCACAACCGAAAGCCATCGGGAAAATATCAGGGCGCTTTCAGCCATGGTTCCGCAAATGCTGCCACCAGGCATGGCGAGCAGCGATCTGCCAGAGCGGCTTACTGGCCGTGTCGGGTTTCGCTGCACAACCCATGATTACCAGCCCGTAGCAGGGCCATTTTATGATGGCTCCGGAGTAGCAGTATCAGGGCTTTACCTTTTTACAGGGTTAGGCAGCAAGGGCCTTACTTATGCCCCTTTGCTTGCCGAGTTTATGGCAGATCAGATATCCGGACAGCCAACGGCTCTGCCTCGGTCTTTGGCAAAAAGGCTGGCTACTGCTCGCATGCATAGGCCAAACGTGGCGTCTTCGTAATCAATTTTAGCTAATGCTCTGCGCCAAGGCGCCGATACACTTAACAGATAGGTCTGTTCTCCAGAGGGTAAGACAGGTGTCCATTTTTGTTAGCGAACCAGGTCGTCCAGTAGGGACAAGGTTGCCGGAAGTATTTCGGGGGCGACGCGTGGGTGATGTCAGTGAGCTGACAGAGGGTCAACCCATCGATCCTGAACGCGGCGAAGCTACGGATGCCGAATTTCAACTTGCTGCTCGGTCAGGCCGGCATCGCGCACTGGAAGAGTATGGCGCAGCTGTTTCAGGCGAGCGCAAAGACCAACGGCCATATCTGCCAGTTTCGTCCATCTGCTCTCCTGTGCTTTACTCATTGCCCGCCTCTGGGACGGTGGCTGAAGCAATCACCTTGCTGGAAGAGCAAGGCGCCAATCATCTGGTGGTTACTGCCGATACTCACATTGCAGGGCTCGTAGCACAGCAATGGCTCCTGGCATGGCTCCACGAACATCAGGCCGATGCCATGAGCCACAGCCTGACCCAAATAGAGTTGCCGGCATTCCTTACGGCTTCTCCCGAAACAGATGCTCACCAATTAGCCAGGCTCATGCTGGCACATCAACTGAGCGCGGCCCTTGTAATTGATGCCAAAGGCCAGCCCGTGGGCATTGTTACCAGCACAGACTACCTTCGCCTGTATGCCAGCGCCAGCGGACAACAAGGCAATGTCTAGACATTAAAGCGGCAGATATGCTGCAGACTAAGGTGTCAGCAGCGTACCCTCAGGGCTCAGCAGCAGTATTGCCCAATCCGCCCCGATACGTGTCAGCGCCACAACTTCGTCATCCCGGTAATTGGCCAGCTTCATAACGTTCGAGTCTGCGGCATTTATCTGAAAGCGCCACTCATTACGATATGCCGCAGTTTCTGCATCCGGCTCGTCTTCGGGCACCAATGATATTCGCGCAACGATGCCAGTTTCTGAGCCACTGGTTCCTGCGGAACCGGTGAAATCACCATCGGAAACACCTCCGGCAATCAAGTCTCCGAAAAAGCCGGTTAATGTCGAAAACTGCTCGCTGGAAAGATCGTTTTCATCATTCAAGTTAAACGAGCGAACAATCTCTCCTTCAATGGTATAGCCCAATATGAAGCCACTCAGGCTGGAGTCCGGCTGACTTGTCAGGCTCAAACTGTCTTCGTCGCCCTGCTCTACGGTGTATCGGTTGCTGCCATTCCCAAGCAACCACAAAGTGGTTCCCTCTACTATGCCGTCAGCAACCTGCTCATCCGCGTCTGTACCACGCTGGCGCACGTTAAGCTCACCATCTTTTGATGCCGCGCTGTAAAAATAGACATCTTCGCCTCCCAGTGACGACTCACCGTTAACCGAACCCATGGCAGACCCAAACAATATCGGGCTAAGCCCCGTTGCCCTTGCGCCAGCAACACGGTCGTCTGCGGCGGACCCAGCTTGGCGAGTCCAAGCCAATGTCGGAGCAAAGGTGTTCCCGTCAGGTAATGAATCTATCCGCTGCACGAAGCTGTCAAAACCGCCAGCGGAGGTTTGATCCGGCCATTCACCCTCGGTTTCACCAGCAATCACGACAAATCCGCTTGCGGGATTGATACCTGCGGAGCGAACTATGTCGTCGGCAGTGGTACCAGTGCGAGTGGTCCAGGTTTCTACATATTCTCCGGTATTGCTCGCCTCGTCATACCAATACAACGACGAAACAACATCCTTCCCACCGACTCCGGTCGTCCCACTTGTCGGGCCTTCCGCAGTGTATGCCACCACAAGTTCATAGCGGATCGTGCGGATATTGTTTTGCACCACCTCACGTCTCGCCACACCAACGACCGGATCCGGTGCTGCTAATTGGTCTCCGGGCGCGGATACTGAAAGCGACTGCAGTAGATTCCCTTTCTGGTCGTATATTTTCACAAACACCCGGTCACTATCGGCACTATCGTAACCGGCCACGAACATTTTGCCGCCATGCCCCACCACAACATCAGTTGCGACAAAGCCAACTCTAGAGCCAACGGTCAACGGCGATGTCAGCTCATTAATGCTGACGCGAAGTACGTCTTCGTCGTCAACCCGGGCGTAATTTTCTCGGCCAAGCTGATAGAGCGTATCCAGCCCCAGAAGCATAAAACGATCATCCGGCCCCGCATTGAAGTAGGAAGCAGGGTCCTCAACCGTCACTGTGAAGCTAACCTCATCTGTGCCCACGGGGAATACCAACTCGTCGTTGGGTAGATCGGTCCCGAATTCGGTATTCAACCGCGCCGACGAATCTTCCGTATGGCCCAGCTTCGCCCGAATCTCTCCATCTCGCTCACCAGTAAGGCGCGCAATGTACGTGCGGGAGTCGCCCACATTCAACGCATCGCGGGTTCCGCCTTTAACCGTCTCCAGGTGTACTTCTGGCTCGTTGTCATCAATAACCAGATTAGTGCGAGCACCCTCATTGGTTGGCCCAACCGCCGCGAGACCTGAGCGCACTTCTGTCAGGCGCAACTGTGCCACTTCTGTAGGTTCGGGGAAGCTATCATCTACAACTTCCAGACGAATGTAGCACTCGGTTATACCTGGTTCGAAGGTGATTACGCCTCCTGTATAGACACCAGGATAAGCCCCTGCGGGATCCGTTTCATAAGTGAGATAGGGAATGTCTTCGAGCAGTGCCTCACTGCCGCTACCAAGGGCCACAATATCGGTACCGGGAATAGCGTCGCCAGTGTTGGCTCGACCGTGGTCACACCGTTGATGGGGCGCCGTAAAGCCAGGGTCGCAACTTTGTGGGTTGTAATCCGATATCAATTCGAAAGCGACGGCGACACGGGTTACGGATGGACGATCCAGCAGTACTTTTACGAAAACCGGCCTGGTGGGCAACGTAAGATCGAGGGGGCTTGCAGTCACCGCACCATTAGCATCATAGGTATTGACGGTAAAGCTGTGCTCTCCCGGGGTTTCCAGATCGGGCAACTCACAGCGCTCCCGGTTTGTGTCTGGAATGGAGGGAGATTTTCCTTCTGTAAACGTCTCGGCTTCGAGTGAAAGCACGTTGTATTTTACTTCAATATCGAATGGCACTGCGCCCGCCATCTGCCCGTCAGTGCTCACCAGATTAATATTCGTCAGCTTACCAAGGTCGGCATCGCCCCGGGCTCCGCCATTCAGGCCTGGCACACCGCGCATGATAATGCCCTGTCGGGCCTTGTTGCTGGTATCTTCCAAAGCCAGCCAGGAAGGCGCATTGGTCAACGAGTAGTCAAGTATGTCCTCCCCGCCATAGGCACCAAAGTTGTAATAATACTCAACGCCTATGTAGGCAACCCCTGGCGGAATACCCAGAATTGTCGGCTGGTCGGGATCTTTCTCGGTTTTACAGCCTGCAGCAATGAGGGTAAGTGACAGAGCAATACTCACCTGCAAAGCGGTGACAGGGCGGGGAAACAACTCGGCGCGCATGGAAAAATCCGTTTCAGAACGTTGTTGTTATAGCAGTGCGTGAATCCTGGCGGAAACCACCGATTTACACACAGTTACAGAGTGCCTCCATGTTAGCCAGTTTCGGAAACCGGGTATCTGCGCGAGTTCTCAGATTCACCGGCCAGCCGAACTTCGCCGGGACAGTTGCCCGCCAATTGTGAATCCAGTGCCTATAACAAACCATGTTCTTTAAACATATCCAGCAAGGCCACCTCATCCATAACTTTTACGCCAAGTTGCTCAGCTTTTGTGAGCTTGGAACCCGCGGCCTCACCCGCTACCACACAGGATGTTTTTTTCGACACACTGCCCGCAACCTTTGCACCAAGGGCTTCAAGCTTTTCGCGGGCTTCATCACGGGTCATTTCAGATAAGGTTCCAGTGAGCACCCAGGTTTGACTGTGCAAGGGCTTTTCACCGCCGGTAACTTCCTCTTCCTGCCATTCAACACCTGCGGCACGAAGGGCTGTGAGAGTCTCGCGGTTGTGGGTTTGCCCAAAAAAACTGCGAATATGGCCAGCGACAATAGGCCCAACATCTGGCACAGCGATGAGCGCGTCCATGTCTGCCTCTGCTACAGCCTCCAGAGTGCCGAAATGAGATGCCAGGGACTTTGCCGTAGCCTCACCCACCTCCCTGATACCCAATGCATACAGAAAACGCCAGAGAACCGGCTGCCTTGAGCGATCAATGGCTTCAACAAGGTTAGTAGCCGATTTCTCACCCATTCGCTCCAGACGAGTTAAATCCTTGACGGTCAGAAGATAGATGTCTGCAACGGTTTTAACCATGCCTTGGTCAACGAGAATATCGATCCATTTATCACCAAGGCCTTCGATATCCAGGGCTTTTCTGGACGCATAGTGGCGGATCGCTTCTTTTCTTTGGGCAGGGCAAAAAAGACCACCGGAGCAACGTGCGATGGCTTCGCCTTCAATCTGGATAACATCCGAGTCGCAGACAGGACATTGCTTGGGAAGCTCCACCGACTGAGCGTTTGCCGGGCGCTTTTCCAGAACCACCTTCACAACTTTTGGAATGACGTCGCCAGCCCTGCGTATGAACACAGTATCGCCGATATGAACATCCAGCCGGCGTATCTCATCCATGTTGTGAAGGGTGGCATTACTTACCGTTACCCCCCCGACAAACACCGGCTTCAGCCGCGCAACCGGTGTAACAGCGCCGGTGCGCCCAACCTGAAATTCAACATCTTCAACAACGGTCAATTCTTCCTGAGCAGGAAACTTCTGGGCAATGGCCCAGCGTGGCGCACGGGAAACAAATCCCAACGCTTGCTGATAATCCAACCGATTGACCTTGAACACAATGCCGTCTATTTCGTAAGGCAACCCACCGCGCTTTTGCATTAGCTCTTCATAAGCCTTTAGGCACTCCCCGGCGCCAACCGCTTTGCGCATTTCGGGATTAATCCGAAATCCCCAGCGCTGAACCTGCTGCAACCCCTCCCATTGTGTGTCTGGCAACAAGCTCTCATCTGTGACCGCGACGCTGTAGGCGCACATCTCCAGTGGCCGCCGCGCGGTGACCGTTGATTTCTTTTGGCGCAAGCTTCCAGCCGCTGCATTTCGCGGGTTCACAAAGGTTTTTTCGCCCTGGTTTTCCAGCCTTGCATTCAACGCTTCAAAGCCGGCAAGAGGCATATAAACTTCACCTCTTACCTCCACAAGATCGGGTACATCACTGCCTCTAAGGCGCAGTGGAACCGATGGGATAGTGCGGATATTTGCTGTGATATCTTCGCCGGCATAACCATCACCCCGGGTTGCCGCGCGCGTGAGGGAGCCTTGTTCGTAATGCAGGCTAACCGCCAAACCATCCAGCTTGGGCTCACAGACATATTCAACGTCTTCATCCGTGCCCAGCCTTTCCCTGACCCGACGATCAAAGTCTCGGATTTCGTCTTCATTAAAAGCGTTGTCGAGCGACAGCATGGGCAAGCGATGAACAACTTCCTCGAAGCTGGTTTCAGCACTGCTCCCTACGCGGCGAGTGGGCGAGTCCGCAGACTCCAACTCTGGGTGCTCCGCTTCAAGATTCTGAAGCTCCCGGAACAGGCGGTCGTACTCCGCATCCGGGATGCCGGGATCATCCAGCACGTAATACCGGTAATTGTGTTCATCAAGGGCGGAACGCAACTCTTCTACCCGCTTGATCGGTTCCGGTAACGGCTTGGTCATAACTTAGTGCTCTTGGCTGTCAAAAAAATGCCCGGACAAACCCGGGCATTGTTATTTCTCTTATGTCCCAGACCAGCTCAGTGGCGTGGCGTTTGCTGTTTGCGCTCAAACTCACGAATGCGTTGCCGACAATGCTCTACGGTTTGGGCTGTCA
The DNA here is from genome assembly GCF_046537445.1 of Marinobacter sp. KMM 10035. Classification (NCBI taxonomy): domain Bacteria; kingdom Pseudomonadati; phylum Pseudomonadota; class Gammaproteobacteria; order Pseudomonadales; family Marinobacteraceae; genus Marinobacter; species Marinobacter sp. KMM 10035. The sequence goes on from NZ_JBBVMG010000002.1 coordinate 10,958, forward strand.
TCACGCTGCGCCGTTCATCTTTGAGCTCACCTCCCAGATTTCGGACCACACACTGGGCCGTTTCATGCATGAAATCAAAGGCCTGGAGCGCATTTGTTGGCCCTGGCATACTCATAAAAAAGCTGATGCCGGGTGTTGTCATAGCAGCCGCATCATTCGGCTTGAACGTGCCTGGCTCTACGGCATTCGCAACACTGAATTGTACAGGGCTGGTGGTATTCTCTGCCTCATGGCGATGGTAAATCTCCATATCACCGTGAGCCAAGCCACATGCCTCAAACAGTTTCTGCAAAGCGGTTCCGCTGAACTCTTCCCCCTGGCGAGCAAGCACGTTTATAACGATAACCTCACGGGCTTCCGGGCGATTGGCTCCCGCCAAAGGTTGGTCTGTGCCAGACCTGCTCTGCGGCTCTCGACGAGCGGTATCTTCTTCGACATCGATAGCCGGGCTTTCAGCAGGCTCGGAAACAGGCAGGTCTTCCTCTGATGCCCCCCAACCAGTATCAGCGGTCAAATCATCCAGTTCAGCAGACGACAATTCGTCCTCTTCAGGATTTGCATCCGTGTTTTCCAGCTCCCAGTCATCGACATCATCTTCGGGCGGTTCATGCCCCCATGACGTGTCATCGGATGCAGGCGTGTTTTCCCCAAGTGTTTCTTGAACAGGTCGTGTTGGCTTCTGTGGCTTAGCCTGAAAACGCGAGGGCTTTTCACGCCGCACGTAACCACGCTCTTCGAGTGTATCTTTTGAAATCGCCCTCGCCCCACCGTTTGGGAGCTCAGGATTATGGTAGTCATCCAGCGGAGACTCTTTCAAGTCATCAACACCCATACCGGATGAAATCGCAATAGATTCTTTGCGGGCGCGTCGCATGCGCCTCAATCCGTCGATAACAATGGCAAGGATAACCAAGGTGCCGATGGCAATTAACCATTCCCTAAGTGACATAGTGCTGCTGTCCTGTTTGCAGATCAGATCCGGAAGCGAATAAAGGGCTCCGGCTGATACTCTAAAAAAAGCCCGTAATGAATACAACGCAAAGCCGCATCACATGGCCTTTTTGTCATTTTTGCGGTTTTCTGGTCAGCGATATTTCAGGCTTCAGCCAGAGCGGCCGCTTCTTCCACATCCACAGTAACCAAGCGCGAGCAGCCAGGTTCGTGCATGGTAACCCCCATCAGCTGGTCCGCCATTTCCATAGCAATTTTGTTGTGAGTTATGTATATAAACTGTACCTGTCTTGACATTTCCTTGACCAGATTCGCATAACGTCCAACGTTTGCATCGTCCAAGGGGGCGTCAACTTCGTCCAGCATGCAGAAAGGCGCCGGATTGAGCTGAAAAATCGAAAATACCAACGCAATGGCCGTTAAGGCCTTTTCACCGCCTGAAAGCAGGTGGATGGTGCTGTTTTTCTTACCCGGTGGGCGCGCCATGATAGCCACACCCGTTTCCAGAAGGTCCTCACCAGTCAGTTCCAGATATGCGTTGCCGCCACCAAACACCTTCGGGAACAGGGCTTGAAGGCCGGCATTTACCTGGTCGAACGTTTCCTTGAAGCGCTGGCGCGTCTCCCGGTCGATCTTGCGAATGGCAGTGTCGAGAATATCCAACGCTTCGGTCAGATCTTCATGCTGGCTATCCAGATAGGTCTTGCGCTCACTCTGCACCTGGTACTCGTCAATCGCAGCAAGGTTAATAGCACCAAGGCGCTGAATACGATTCCCAATTTTTTCCAGCTCTTCTGCCCACACGTCCTGGGTGGCGCCTTCCGGCAGTTGCGGCAGTATTTCCTGCAACTTCACATTCAGCTCTTCAAGCTGCTCAATGTGATTCCCCGCTCGGATCTCAAGAGCCTGAGATTCCATTTTCAGCTTTTCCAGCTTGGTACGAACATCCTGCACTCGGTGATCGGTGCCACTTCTACCCTGCTCCTTCTCACGCACCTCGCGATCAATTTCTTCCAACGCGTCTCGGGCCACGCCAAGTTTTTCTTCTTCGGCAAGACGTCGATCCAGCAGCCCTTCGAGCTGCATTTGCAGATCTTCCACGGGTTCTTCCGCGCTCTCTCTCGATTCTCTGAGCATTTCAAGCCGTTCTTCCAACCGTTCTTTCTGTAACTGCATACGATCTATAGTCTGACTCAGCCCATCTCGTTGACTACTCAGAGTTTGCAGTTGTAATTGCAGCTGGTGGGCGTGATCCCGATCATGACGTGCTTCCTGGCGCAGGCCATCAAGCTTTTCTCTAAGTACGTCGCGCTGCTCCAGGAGGCGCTCTTTTTCATCGTCACCGTCTTCAGCCTGCACCAACGCCTGCTGCCATTCTTCACGGGCGATGCCCAGGCATTCCTGCTGACCCTCGAGGTTCAGCGCCACATCCGAAGCATCTTCATGAATCCGCGCAAGCCGCGCATCAATCTGCTCTGCCCGCGCACGAAGACCACTGATCCTGGACACGACCTGGCTGAGTTCACGATCAGTTTCACTTAGCTGGGCCTGCGCCTCATCCCGTGCAGCTTCTGCTCTTTCTGTTTGCGCCTGCAGTGCTTCATAACGAGCGACCACCTCTTCCTGAGAATGCTCGGCTTGTGCCAGTTGCTCCGCCAGCTCATCCACTTTCTTCTGCCGCTCGATAACGCCGATCTGGCTGACATCCGAATCAGGCATCAACACCCAATCCTTCGCCACCCAAACACCTTCGGGGGTAAAGATGCTGCGCCCTTCTGCCAGCGCCGACCTCTGCGACAACGCCTCCTCAAGGGTGTCGGCAACTTCGATGCCTGCCAACATGGCTGTTACCGCAGCGACACCGGTCGCTTTTGCTGCAAGGCCTTGAGCAGATGCCTTGTCGCCAGCACCCACCTCCATCACAGCAAGACCTTTTGGCGCGCTCTGTAAAGCCATTGAAATGTGTTCAATTTCTGGCAACAAGAGCCCCTGGCTTAGGCGACCAATCGCCTGCTCTACAGCAAATTCCCAGCCATCTTGTATTTGCAGCTTGGCGGCAACCCGTGGCAGGTCACCAAGCCGGTGTTCTGAGAGCCACGCTTGCAGCGTGTCATTCTGACCACCCATTTGCTCATCCAGAAGCGACTGCTGGGATTCCAGTGCAGCCTGTAAACTCTGCACCCGTTGCCGTACGTCTGTCAGGCTTTGTTCAGTATCCCTTTGATTTTGTCGGGCATGCTGCAACTCATCCTGCTCCGCTTCAATGCGCTCAGCCATTTCCTCGCGCTGCAGCGAAAGCGTTTCCTGCCGTTCCTGGAAATCCTGTAGCTCATCTCGATCAATCTGGTCATCCAGTTGCGCCTGCTCTTCCTGAAGTTTGCGCTGACGGGCAAGAAGCTGATCTATGGCCTCCTCAAGAGACTTGATGCGTGACTGGGCAAGCTCTGCCTCACGACGAGCATCAGCCGACCGTGAACTGAATTCCTCCCAGCGTTGCTGCCACTCACTCATGGCGTCTTCCGCCAGCTGAAGCTTTTCTCCGGATTCTTCAGAACGAATAGCAAGAGCTTCCTGCTCTGGCTCAATCATCTCCAGCTCTTCACGGATAGCAGACAATTTGTCTTCGTCCTGGGCAAGCTCGCGAGTGAGCTCGCGCTGGTTGGCCATGGCTTGATCCAATTCCACCGCGGTTTGCCGACTGCGCTCCCGTTGATGCTCAAGACTCTGCTCAATGCGGGCAATATCTGCGCCGGCCTCGTAATAGCGGGCCTGAGCACGATTAAAGTGCTCTGTTCGCTCGTGGTGGCTGTCGCGAAGGGATTCAAGGGACGTTTCAAGGCTGATGCGTTCAGTAAGCTGCTTTTCAAGCTCCAGCTCTGTGTCGCGGATTTTGCCACGCCAGGATTGAAGATCATTATCGAGGGCTTGCCAGCGCAGAACCGTGAGTTCGGCTTTTTTCTGGCGTTCCTCCTGCTTGTAGGCTTTGTATTTTTCTGCAGCAGCAGCTTGCCGCTCAAGGTGCTGTAACTGGCGCCCCAGCTCTTCACGAAGATCTGTCAGGCGCTCAAGGTTTTCCTGGGTGCGCCGCATCCTGTTTTCGGTTTCGCGGCGCCGCTCCTTGTATTTGGAAATGCCTGCAGCTTCTTCGATATAGACTCGCAGTTCTTCAGGTTTGGCTTCAATCAACCGTGAAATCATGCCTTGCTCAATGATGGCATAGCTTCGAGGGCCGAGGCCGGTACCGAGGAACAGATCAGTAATATCGCGGCGTCGACATTTCGTGCCGTTCAAAAAATACTCCGACTGGCCTTCCCGGGACACCCTGCGCCGAACGGATATCTCGTTAAAACGCACGAACTCACCGGGAGCCGACCCATCACTGTTATCAAACACCAGTTCAATGGACGCCTGACCAACTGGCTTGCGGGAACTGGAACCATTAAAGATAACATCAGTCATGGATTCGCCTCGCAGGTACTTGGCGGAACTTTCCCCCATTACCCAGCGAACGGCGTCAATAATATTGGATTTACCGCAACCATTAGGCCCGACTACCGCGGTCAGGTTGGTAGGAAAAGGCACGGTAGTGGGATCAACGAATGATTTGAACCCGGCAAGCTTGATGGACTTCAGGCGCATGTCACGCGCTCTCCTCCTCCATGAGAATACTCAGGACCTGTTGGCGCTGATGCTCACCAAATGCCTGTATTGCAGATTCTAAACGAGCTGCGTCACCAATCAGCGCAGCTTCTGCAAGCTGCTGAAAAAAGGCGGCGGTTTGGCCTATGCCACCCCGGAAGTTCTCAAGTGCAACAAAATAGGTGCGACTGATGGCAGGCCGGAAGTTTTCGAGCGTTTCCTCCAGAAACGGATTTTCCACCAGTCGATAGGCATAAAGCAGAACCTCAAAGCCCGCCTCGATCACTTTCTCGGCAGCATCCGGCCCGGTCGAGTTCACAGCTTGCGCTATTGCTTCAACCTCACGAACCCGCCCAAGGATTCCGCCCAGCTCTTTATTACCGGCCCAACGCTCAACGAGTTTTCGCCCGAGCATGCAGAGCAGGTCGATGTAAATATCATAAAGATTGTTGACGCTGGCCACCGTCAGGCTGGAAACCACTGCGCCCCGGCGGGGAAATATCTCAACCAGGTGCCTCCGCTCAAGAATCAACAAGGCTTCGCGCACGGACCCCCGGCTGACGCTAAGATCGCTGGCAACCTTGAGTTCCTGGATGCGGCTACCAGGCTTCAGATCCCGTGTAACAATTCGCTGCCCCAAATGCTGGGCGATCTGTTCGGAAAGACTTTCTGGAGCCTGAAACGTCATACGAAATGGTGCTCACTTCTTAAAATGGGGCGAATACAAGACAGTGAGTTTACCACAGGGATTCTACATCCCCACCCCTCCTGAACAGGCATTTCATTTCGGCCTGCACTTGTGAAGGAACAGACTTGTCGTATTTTTGACGCTTAGCTCGACCTTCACTGATTTCGTCACCAAACCGCCTTAAGATCATCGCCTAACTCACTGCTTATAAACAACTTACAGATCATGGCACAATCGGTGCTTGGAGCTCCCTAAAGCATTGATACACTTTGCCAGTGAGTGAGCCCAAGTGAAAAACACACCGTCGGTACAACGAACCACCAAACAGCCAATAAATCTGGCTGCAATCAGGCAGGCGTTTCAGCGATGGTCAAACAGCCCCGACCCACTCACACGGCTGACGCGCCGGCTATCCACTACGCTCTCGCTGGAAACTCAGCTGGGAATTCTGGCGGAAGAAATTGGCAATGCTATCCCCTTCGATGCGCTGAGCTACCGCCATACAATCGCACACCGTGACTTCGTGTTTGCTACCGGCATGGGCGGCCCCCACCAATGCGAATACCGCCTTAACCTGGAAGGGTTCTTTTACGGTACGCTCACGCTGAACCGCCGAAAGAGGTTTACGGATGATGAGCTCCAAGCCATCGAGATGGTCATCAGCGCCGCTATCTTTCCGCTGCGCAATGCCTGCCAATATATTGCAATTGAACAAGCAGCTCTAACGGATGCGCTCACATCAATCCCCAACAAGCGTGCGCTTGATGAACACCTTCAGCGAGCAAGCTCGTTGTCAGACAGGCACGGAGAGGAATACACGCTGATCCTTTGTGATCTGGACCATTTCAAAACTGTAAACGACCAGCACGGCCACGTAGTAGGCGATCACCTGTTGAAACTGACCGCAGAAGCAATTGAAAACGCGATCAGAAACTCAGACAGTGTGTACCGGTTTGGTGGTGAAGAGTTCGCGATTTTGCTACCACACACCGGTGAGCGGGAAGCGCGAGACGTTGCTGACCGCGTAAGAAATGCGGTTGGCGATATCAAGATAGATTGTGGCGGTACAGAGCTATCTGTAACCATCAGCTGCGGCCTAGCAAGGCACCTTTGTGAAGAAAGCCCGAGCCAATGGATAGCCCGCGCCGATGAGGCTCTTTACAGGGCGAAGGCTCAAGGCCGGAACTGCACTAGAGTATTTGCAAGCATTGGATGAATAGCCTGGGCCCTGCGGCACCCAGGCTATGCATTTCAGATATTACTTGTCGGAATGGGATTTCCGGGGTCTGCCCGTTCCTCTTTGTGGTTTTCCGGCACCGCCACGGGCCTTATCAGAACCACCACTACGGGCGGGCTTGGTGTCACTGACATCCCAGCGCCTGGTTCCAGGCTTCTTGCCTCCGCTTCCAGGGCTTTTTCGTCTCTGCCGCTCATGTGCGGCCTGCTCGTCCGGGGTTTTCTGAGGTATATCCACAGAGGCAAGCCCAACTTTTTTGCTCAGGCTATCGACCGCTTTCTGGTCCAACTCCTCCCACTTCCCAAGCGTCAGCCGGCTTGGCAAGAAGACAGGGCCATAGCGCACCCGCTTAAGCCGGCTTACCCGTACACCCTGAGACTCCCATAAACGACGAACCTCACGGTTGCGACCTTCAAGAAGCGTAACGTGGAACCAGCGGTTTATGCCGCTTCCACCGGCCTGAGTGATATCGCTGAACTTTGCCATACCATCTTCGAGCAAAACGCCCGCCATCAAGCGAGCTATCATGGCGTCATCCACCTCACCGAACACCCGGACGGCGTATTCCCGGTCAATCTGGCTGGAGGGGTGCATAAGGCGATTGGCCAACTCACCATCGGTGGTGAACAGTACGAGACCCGTAGTGTTAATATCCAATCGGCCGATGGATATCCAACGGTTATCCTTCAGCCTTGGCAGACGATCGAAGACCGTTGGCCGGCCCTCGGGATCCTTACGGGTAGTGACTTCGCCTTCTGGCTTGTTATAGATAAGAACCCGACGCACCGTAACAGCGGCTGCCGCGACGTCCAGTCGTTTTCCATCCAATTCAAACGTATCGCTTACCGTGGCTTTCTGGCCGGGCACTGCAGGCTCACCATTCACGATAAGACGTCCGGATTCCATCCAGCCTTCTATTTCCCGACGTGAGCCTACTCCAGCACGGGCCAACAATTTTTGAATCCGCTCTGGCTCGTCATTGATAGCCGTATCTGCGGCCGGCTTCGCTTTTCTTCCGGGGCGTTCTGACGCCATGAACTTAATCCTTAATCGCTGACTGACACCCGAATGGTATCAGTGAAATGTCTGATCTGGCGTGTTGTCGCCAGTGGGCTGAGCTGATGCTGAATCAAACTCGATCTCAGCCTGTATATTCTTTTCAATTTCCCTACCGATTTCTTCCAGATCCCGGATTTCAGACAAAGGTGGCAATTCAGTCAGGCCGGAAAGATTGAAATAGTCGAGAAATTGACGGGTTGTCGCATACATAGCCGGTCGGCCAGGAACATCTCGATGCCCTACAATACGGACCCACTCTCGCTCAAGTAAGGTGCGAATGATATTGCTGCTTACCGCAACACCCCGGATATCTTCAATTTCACCGCGAGTGATTGGCTGACGATAGGCAATCAGGGCCAGAGTTTCCAGTAGAGCACGGGAGTAGCGTTGAGGCTTCTCCTCAAAAAGGCGACTGACCCAAGGCGCGAACTCCTCACGAATCTGTAGGCGATAGCCGCTAGCAACCTTGCGCAGCTCGAAACCGCGACCCTCACAGGCATTGCCCACAAGCATCATTACGTGCTCCATAACTTGCCGCGCCGGGCGCTCATCCTCTGGGAACAACTCTCTTAGCTGGTCCAGAGTTAGAGGCTTGCCCGCTGCAAGTAACGCCGCTTCGGCAATCGCCTGAATTTTAGCGAGGTTTTCTTCATTCATGATGGCTATCAGCCTTCTCAGTGCGGCGTTCCAATGCGATATTTATTCTAACGTGCCGCCCGCGCACGCACGTGAATCTGGCCAAGCACTTCTGCCTGTACCACTTCTATCAGCTGCTCTTTCACCAATTCCAGGGTCGCCAGAAATGTCACCACCACCCCTAACCGCCCTTCCTCAATGGTAAACAGGCTTTGGAAGGTGACGAACTGATCATCCCGCAACACTGACAAAATAGCGGACATGCGCTCGCGGGTGGACAGCCTTTCCCGCTCAACGTGATGACTGGTGAAAAGGTCAGCTCTGCTCAGTACGCCCTGCAAGGCAAGAAGCAGATCACGCATTTCAACGTCTGGGTGCGCTTGATTTGACGGAAGCTTCGGCAAGGATGCGGACACAGTAAATGTGTCGCGCTCCATGCGCGGAAGGGTATCAATATCCTCAGCGGCTTTTTTGAAACGCTCATATTGTTGCAGTCGACGAATGAGCTCTGCACGCGGATCCACCTCATCGTCTTCCTCTGCCTCATGCCGTGGCAACAACATACGGGATTTGATCTCCGCAAGTGTTGCCGCCATTACCAGGTACTCAGCTGCGAGTTCGAAGCGCATGACTTCTACGGCGCCAATATATTCCATGTACTGCCGGGTTATCTCACTGACGTCTATATCCAGAATATCCATATTCTGGCGCCGTATGAGATACAGCAAAAGATCTAGCGGGCCTTCAAAAGCCTCAAGAAACACCGCAAGGGCATCCGGCGGGATATACAGGTCATTAGGAAGGTCAACAACCTCCTTACCTGATACCCGCGCTAATGGAGCCTGATCTGGCTTAGCGATAGCTCAATCCCATCGCTGCTCGAACTTCGTCCAGAGTATCTCTTGCAGCGTCCCGCGCGTGCTCACGCCCTTCCTGCAGAATGGAATGTACAAGATCTGGACTGTTTTCATATTCAAGAGCCCGCTCACGAATGGGGCGCTGCTCTTCCACAATTGCGTCAATTAATGGCTTTTTGCAATCCAGGCACCCTATGCCGGCACTGCGACAGCCCGTTTGAACCCACTCTTTGGTGGACTCATCGGAGTACACCTTGTGCAGACCCCAGACAGGGCACTTTTCAGGTTCGCCGGGGTCAGTGCGACGCACTCGCTGTGGATCTGTCTGCATGGTACGAACTTTTTGAGCGACGGTGTCAGGATCTTCCCGCAACCCAATGTAGTTATTATAGGACTTGGACATTTTTTGACCATCCAGCCCCGGCATTTTTGAATCGGGCGTTAAAAGGGGCTGTGGCTCAGGCAATATGATCTTGCCACCACCTTCGATGAAGCCGTAAAGGCGTTCACGATCACCAAGGGAGATATTCTGCTGCTCCATAAGTAACGCTCGGGCAGTTTCAAGCGCTTCCATGTCGCCCTCTTCCTGATAACGCTTTTTGAGTGTGCGATAGAGCTTGGCGTTTTTCTTACCCATCTTCACGATGGCCGCCTCTGCCTGGTCTTCAAAACCGGGTTCACGCCCGTAAAGATGGTTAAAGCGGCGTGCCACTTCGCGGGTGATTTCCACATGGGACACCTGGTCTGCGCCTACAGGCACCTTGCCTGCCCGGTACATAAGAATGTCTGCCGTCTGCAGTAGTGGATACCCAAGAAACCCATAAGTTGCCAGATCCTTTTCCCGCAGTTTTTCCTGCTGATCCTTATAGGTGGGAATGCGTTCCAGCCAGCCCAGCGGTGTAATCATGGACAACAGCAAGTGAAGCTCTGCGTGTTCCGGTACTTGAGACTGGATAAACATGGTGGATGAGCCAGGATTCACCCCCGCCGCCAACCAGTCGACCACCATATCCCATACGCTTTGTTCTATGCCGGACGGGTCGTCGTATTGCGTTGTCAGGGCATGCCAATCGGCTATAAAGAAGAAGCACTCAAATTCGTGCTGGAGTTTCACCCAGTTTTTTAGCACACCATGGTAATGACCTAGATGTAGCTTGCCGGTCGGACGCATACCAGACAAAACCCGTTGCTGGGACTCTACTGAACTCAAAGCACAAACTCCTTCTTTTGAATGGGATTCGCCCATACTAGATCAGACGACCCAGCATTATAAATAAAAAACCCCCGCTCTGCAGAACAGAAACGGGGGTTTTCACGAAAGAAACTAACTTACCAGCCAGTTACTTCCTTCAGAGCCTTACCAATATCGGCCAAACTGCGAACAGTTTTAACGCCGGCATCGTTCAAAGCCGCGAACTTCTCGTCTGCCGTGCCCTTACCACCAGAGATGATGGCTCCGGCGTGGCCCATACGCTTGCCCGGAGGTGCTGTAACACCGGCAATGTAGGCAACCACTGGCTTAGTGACGTTATCCTTGATGAATGCAGCCGCTTCTTCTTCAGCAGTACCGCCAATTTCACCAATCATCACAATCGCTTCTGTCTGCGGATCATTCTGCAGCAGTGCAAGAATATCGATGAAGTTAGAGCCTGGAATCGGGTCGCCACCAATGCCTACGCAGGTAGACTGGCCGTAGCCGAAGTCTGTGGTCTGCTTGACCGCTTCGTAAGTCAGGGTGCCGGAGCGGGATACGATACCCACCTTGCCTGGCTTGTGAATGTGGCCCGGCATAATACCGATCTTGCACTCACCCGGAGTAATCACACCCGGACAGTTAGGACCAATCATGCGAACGCCTTTACGATCAACGTATTCTTTGGCGTAAAGCATGTCGATGGTCGGAATGCCCTCAGTGATGCACACGATCAGCTCAATACCGGCATCTGCCGCTTCAATGATCGCATCCTTACAGAACGGAGCAGGAACATAGATTACGGTAGCCTCGGCTCCGGTCTTTTCTACTGCTTCACGAACGGTATTGAATACCGGCAGGCCCAAATGCTCAGTGCCGCCCTTACCCGGGCTTACGCCACCGACCATTTTGGTTCCGTATTCGATAGCCTGCTCAGAGTGAAAGGTACCCTGTGCGCCAGTAAAGCCCTGGCAAATAACCTTGGTGTCTTTATTGATCAGGATGCTCATTATTTACCCCCTGCGGCTTTAACAACTTGCTCTGCAGCATCCGCCAGACTGGTGGCGGCGATAATGTTCAGGCCACTTTCAGCAAGTACCTTGGTGCCTTTCTCAGCGTTGTTGCCTTCAAGGCGCACAACCACAGGAACCTTGACGCCCACTTCCTTGACTGCACCGATAATACCTTCAGCAATCATGTCGCAACGGACAATACCACCGAAGATGTTAACCAGAACGGCTTGTACTGCGTCGTCAGACAAGATGATCTTGAACGCTTCAGTAACACGCTCTTTGGTTGCACCGCCGCCAACGTCAAGGAAGTTTGCTGGCTCACCGCCAGACAACTTGATGATGTCCATGGTGCCCATGGCCAAGCCCGCACCGTTAACCATGCAGCCGATATTTCCATCCAGCGCTACATAGTTGAGCTCCCACTTGGCAGCTTCGGCTTCACGAGGATCTTCCTGGGAAGGATCGTGCATTTCCTGAATCTTTTTCTGGCGATACAGTGCGTTACCGTCAACACCAATCTTGGCATCCAGGCAGTGCAAGTCACCGGCTGGGGTAATAACCAGCGGGTTGATTTCCAACAGAGCCAGGTCACGCTCTTCAAACAGCTTCGCCAGACCCATGAAAATCTTGGTGAACTGACCGATTTGCTTGCCTTCCAGCCCAAGCTTGAATGCCAACTCGCGGCCCTGGAATGGCTGTGCACCAACCAGCGGATCGATCTCAGCTCTCAGGATCTTTTCCGGTGTTTCTTCAGCAACCGTCTCGATCTCGACACCACCTTCGGTGGACGCCATGAACACGACCCGACGGGAGGCACGGTCGACAACCGCCCCCAGATACAGTTCCTGATCAATATCGGTCAGGGACTCAACCAGAATCTTGGTGACCGGCTGGCCGTTTTCGTCTGTTTGGTAAGTCACCAGGTTTTTGCCCAGCCACTTTTCAGCAAACTCGCGAATCTCGTCTTTGGTCTTGACCAGCTTTACGCCGCCAGCCTTACCACGGCCACCCGCGTGAACCTGGGCTTTAACCACCCACGCATTGCCGCCAATTTCATCAGCGGCTGCAACCGCGTCTTTCGGAGTATCACAGGCAATGCCTTGAGATACGGGCAGGCCATATTCAGCGAAAAGCTGTTTGCCCTGATATTCATGCAAATTCATAGTTAGTGTCCCGCTTTTTGATGGAGGATAACCACGTACGGCAGTGAACTCGCCACTCCCCGGATGAGGAGCCTTAAACGCGAATTCTGTTCGATGAGCAGGGGATCACCTCAGCTCACCACGATCGCAAACGGAAATCTGTCTTTTTATAATAAAGGGGCGCCATTACGGACGCCCCTACTTCCTGTTTTGCGTTACTTCTTTTTGCGACGGTTCGCGATGTGAATCGCACCACCGTTGACTGCCAGGGCCGCCTCATGCACAGACTCCGAAAGAGTCGGATGTGCAAAACAGGTCAGCGCCAGATCTTCTGCACTGGAACCGAACTCCATGGCAATAACGCCCTGGGCAACGATTTCTGATGCCTGAGGCCCAACAACGTGGAAACCCAGAATTCGATCAGTTTTCTCGTCGGCAATAATTTTCACCATACCTGAGGCGGCATTTGCAGCCATTGCACGGCCGTTCGCCGCAAATGGGAAAGTACCAACCTTGTAGGCTTCGCCTTCAGTCTTGAGCTGCTCTTCCGTCTTGCCTACCCAAGCCACTTCCGGCGAGGTGTAAATAACGTTGGGAATGCAGTCGTAATTTACCTGGGGCTTTTGGCCAGCGATGCGCTCAGCGACCATTACACCCTCTTCCGAAGCTTTGTGCGCCAGCATTGGGCCGCGCACTACATCACCTACAGCCCAAACACCCGGCGCTTCGGTCTTGCACTTCTCATCAACAAAGATGAAACCGCGCTCGTCCATACTTACGCCGGAATCGGCTGCCAAAAGGTTATCGGTATAAGGTCTGCGACCGACGGCAACAATCAGCTTGTCGACCTTCAGTTCCTGCTTACCCTTGCTGTCTTCGTAACTCACATTAACCAGCTTGCGCTTGACCTCGGCACCGGTTACGCGGCCACCCATGACAATATCCAGGCCCTGCTTACGGAACTGCTTCAGTGCATCTTTTGCAATCTGCTGGTCAACCGCCGGCAGGAAGGTATCTTGCGCCTCCAGTACAGTCACTTCAGCGCCCAAGCGGGCCCAAACACTACCCAGCTCAAGGCCGATAACCCCAGCGCCAATGATGCCAAGACGCTTTGGCACCTTATCAAATTCCAACGCACCTTCAGAATCGACAATATAGCCTTCCGTCATAGGCGCAGGCGGGATATCGATAGGCTTGGAACCCGTTGCAATAATAACGTTATCCGCTTCGTAGGTGCTGGTTTTCCCGTCTTTGTCAGTCACTTCCACCTGACGATTAGCCAACAGCTTGCCGTGGCCATAAATAGAGGTGACACCATTAGCTTTAAACAACCCGGCGATACCGCCAGTCAGCTGTTTTACTATACCGTCCTTGCGCTCCATCATTTTGGCGATGTCGATTTTGACATCCTTGGCAATGATGCCCTGCATTTCATAGTCGTGGCTTGCTTCCTCAAACTTATGGGAAATCTCAAGCAAAGCTTTAGACGGGATACAACCCACGTTCAGGCAGGTACCGCCCAGAACCTGTGACTTGCCATCTTTAGAGCTCCAAGACTCGACACACGCAGTTTTGAGACCAAGCTGAGCCGCTTTGATGGCCGCAACATAGCCACCAGGGCCTGCGCCAATAACAATTACGTCGTACTTATCAGACATAGTAAATCCTGTTTTCCGATTCGTTAGGTGTCAGCTCACACGTCCAGCAGAATGCGCGCCGGGTCCTCAAGCATGTCTTTTATGGCCACAAGGAATTGTACCGCCTCCTTGCCATCCACCATGCGGTGATCATAGGACAGTGCAAGGTACATCATCGGACGGATTTCCACCTTGCCATTGACCGCCATGGGGCGTTCCTGGATTTTGTGCATACCCAGAATCGCTGTTTGCGGCGGATTCAGGATCGGCGTAGAAATCAGGGATCCGAAAATACCGCCATTAGTAATGGTAAAGGTACCACCGGTCATATCTTCAATCGCAAGCTTGCCACCTTTCGCCTTGGTGCCGTACTCAACAATCTTCTTCTCGATATCTGCCAAGCCCATTGCGTCCGTATCACGGAGTACCGGAACAACCAGGCCGCGATCAGTGGATACGGCAACACCGATGTCCTGGTAGCCGTGGTAAACCATATCGTTACCATCGATAGACGCGTTCACCGCCGGGAAACGCTTCAACGCTTCCGTGGCAGCCTTGGCGAAGAAAGACATAAAGCCCAGCTTGATATCATGACGCTTCACGAAGCTGTCCTGATATGCCTTGCGCAGCTCCATGATAGGCCCCATATCAACCTCGTTAAAGGTCGTCAGCATGGCAGCTGTTTGTTGCGCATTAACCAGTCGCTTGGCGATGCTGGCCCGCAAACGGGTCATTGGCACACGCTTTTCAGGACGCTCACCAGCGGCCACGTTCACTTCGGGCATAACAGACGGTGCAGCTGCTTTTGCGGAACCACCTGAAGACTTGGAAGTATCCACATGATTTTGAACGTCTTCTTTCGTAACGCGCCCGTCTTTTCCAGTGCCCTTTACAGCAGCCGGATCAACGTTGTTTTCGTCAGCTAACTTACGCGCAGCCGGGCTCAGAATCGCGTCGCCGGACTCCTGGCTTTGCTCAGACTTGGCTTCACCTTTATCCGCACTGGCACTGCTGGCTTTGCTCTCCGAAGAACCGGAGTCGCCCGCAGCGCCCGCTTTAAATTTACCAATGACTTCACCGCTCTCTACGGTATCGCCTTCACCTTTAAGAATTTCCTCGATTACACCGTCTGCAGGTGCGACAACTTCGAGAACCACTTTGTCGGTTTCGATATCGACAATCAGGTCGTCACGTGAACAGGCTTCGCCAGGCTGTTTGTGCCAGGTCGCGACGGTACCCTCTGCGACCGACTCCGGGAATACGGGGGCTTTAATCTCAGTAGACATTACAGTTCCTTAGTTCGGTAGCTCGTCAGATTTCAAACGCGTCGTTAACAAGGTTTTTCTGCTCTTCAATATGCACGGACATGTGCCCTGCCGCCGGAGCAGCGGAAGCCTGACGGCCAGCATACTGAAGGTACAGCTTTGGATTCAGACGTTGCAGCGCATTCCGCATATGGTGCTGACTGCAATACCAGGCACCCTGGTTCATTGGCTCTTCCTGGCACCAAACAACATGTTTGAGCTTCGGATACTGCGCCAAGGTTTCGTCCAGATCCTCGCCGGGGAACGGATAGAGCTGCTCAATACGCACTAGGGCAACGTCGTCCCGCTCGTCGGTTTTCTTCTTTTCCAGAAGGTCATAATAGACCTTGCCACTACAAAGAATAACCCGGGTAACCTTTTTCGCTTCAGGCAGATCTTTCTCAGGAAGTACTGTCTGGAAGGTGCCTGAGGTCAGATCGTCCAGATCCGAGGTCGCTTCTTTGTGGCGCAACAGACTCTTGGGCGTGATTGCCACCAGAGGCTTACGCAATGGACGCTTAACCTGGCGGCGAAGCATATGGAAAACCTGGGAAGGCGTGGTTGGCACACATACCTGAATATTGTGCTCTGCAGATAGCTGGAGGAAACGCTCAAGCCGTGCAGAACTGTGCTCAGGCCCCTGCCCTTCATAGCCGTGCGGCAGCAACAGAGTCAGCCCGCACAGGCGGCCCCACTTATGTTCGCCGCTGGTCAGGAACTGATCGATAACCACCTGGGCGCCGTTTGCAAAGTCACCAAACTGAGCCTCCCAGACAACCAGTGCATCCGGCGTAGTTGTTGCGTAGCCGTACTCGAACGCCATCACTGCCATTTCCGACAGTAGCGAGTCGTATATTTCGAACTTTGGCTGTTTATCAGAGAGCTGTGCGAGCGCTATGTGTCTGGAGCCGTCTTTCTGATTATGCAAAACCGCGTGACGGTGAGAGAAGGTTCCACGCCCCACATCCTGTCCGGTCAAGCGGATTGGATGCCCTTCATTGAGCAGCGTTGCGTACGCCATGATCTCGCCGTAACCCCAGTTAATGGGCAGCGCACCTGCCGTCATTTTGTCTCGGTCAGTGACGATCTTGGATACCTGGCGCTGAATGCTGAACCCTTCGGGCACCTGGGTCAGCTTCTTGCCCAGCTTCTGGATGGTTTTCAAGGGCACGCTGGACTTACACTTGGCAGTCCATGCGTGACCAAGATAAGGAGCCCAGTCCACGTAGAGATCTTTGTTCGGCTCTTTGACAAGAGATTTGACCACGTGCTCGCCGTTGTCCAGCGCATCACGGTAGTCATTTTCCATCTGCTTGGCTTCGTCTTCAGTTACCACACCTGCAGCAATCAGCTTGTCTGCATAGATATTGCGCGTGGTTGGCAGCTTACGAATTTTTTGGTACATCATCGGCTGTGTTGCAGCAGGCTCATCCGCCTCGTTGTGTCCACGACGGCGATAACAAACCAGATCGATAACCACGTCACCTTTGAATTCGTTGCGATAGTCCATCGCCATTTGAGTTACAAACACAACCGCATCTGGATCATCAGCGTTCACATGCAGTATCGGCGCCTGGACCATCTTCGCGATGTCGGTGCAGTACTCCGTAGAGCGCGCGTCTTCCTGCTTGCTGGTGGTGAAGCCAACCTGGTTATTGATAACAATATGGATGGTGCCACCCACCCCGAAACCACGGGTCTGGGACATCTGGAAAGTTTCCATCACCACACCCTGACCAGCAAATGCCGCATCACCGTGCATGATAACCGGAACAACCTGATTGCCTTCCGTATCAGAACGCCGAGTCTGGCGGGCACGAACCGACCCCTCTACCACTGGAGATACTATTTCCAGGTGGGATGGGTTAAACGCCATGGCCAAGTGCACTTCACCGCCGTCAGTCATAACGTTGGACGAGAAGCCCTGGTGGTATTTAACGTCGCCGGAACCTGAATCGGCGAGCCTTTTGCCCTCAAACTCATCAAACAGTTCTTTGGGGTTTTTGCCCAAAGTATTGACCAGAATATTCAGTCGGCCACGGTGGGCCATACCCAGAACAATTTCCTTGGCACCGTAATGACCGGCACGCTGGATAAGCTCATCCATGCAAGGAATAAGACTTTCACCACCCTCAAGACCAAAACGCTTGACGCCTGGGTAGCGGGAGCCAAGGTATTTCTCCAAGCCTTCGGCAGCTGTCAGGCGTTCAAGAATATGGGTTCGGGTAGCGGATTCGAAACCGGGCTCTGAGCGAACCGGCTCCATACGTTGCTGAAACCAGCGCTTGATGCGGGTATCAACCACGTGCATATATTCGGCACCGATGCTTCCGCAGTATGTCTTGCGGAGACCATCGTAGATATCGCCAAGCTTCATGGTGTCAGAACCAAAGCTCAGAGAGCCTGTCTGGAATTCCAGATCGAGATCGGACTCGGACAGATCGTGAAACGACAGTTCAAGATCTTCTACCTTGGGACGATTCCAGACGCCGAGTGGATCAAGCTTTGCTTCCTGGTGACCACGAAAACGATAAGCATTGATTAACTGAAGAACACGAATCTGCTTTTTATCAGCATCCGACGTAGCGCCAGCTGGCACGCCATTAGTCGTAAGGAAACGCTGATTGCGGGAGATGTGCTCAAACTGTTCCCGAATCGAAGAGTGAATAACGTCGCGGCCATGATTGCCATCAACGCTTGGAAGCTTGTCGAAATAGCTGCGCCACTCTTCAGGAACGGCATTAGGGTCTGTCAGGTAGGTTTCAAAAAGCTGTTCAACATAGGCCAGATTTCCACCTTGCAAGTGGGACGTCTGCCATAACTGCTCCATCATGCTTTCTTGCATTTTGAATAGCTCACCTTGGGCTGGTGCGGGGGAGCCAAGTATGGTCGGCCAGGGGTAACTATCAGTCAATACGGGTTTTTACGGGATCGACTATGGCCACCACACCCAACATGGATGTTTTCCGTTCCCCAATGATTTTTTATACTCTGCAACGCCGCAAGAAAACCTGCTGAGTTCCCGGCACGGCTTGCGTAGTGTGCACCCGGGTAAGACCTTTGACTATAAGCCTTTGGTTGAAGGCCCCGCATAAAATGCGAGGCCTTCCGGGAGTCCAACCTATCCAGACCAGTATAGCGCCTGTCTGAAATCTTGCCGCTTATGTAGCTCTATGCAGCAAAAGATTCCGGATATGGCCAATTGCCCTTGTGGGGTTGAGGCCTTTCGGACATACGCTGACACAGTTCATGATGCCCCTGCAACGGAACACACTGAACGGGTCATCCAGATTGGCAAGGCGCTCAGCTTGCGCTGTATCGCGGCTATCCGCCAGGAAGCGATATGCCTGCAACAGACCTGCCGGACCAATAAACTTGTCCGGGTTCCACCAGAACGAAGGACAGGATGTGGAGCAGCATGCACAGAGAATACACTCGTACAAACCATCCAGCTTTTCCCGATCTTCTGGTGTCTGGAGACGCTCAATAGCAGGCACTGGCGTATCGTTCACAAGGTACGGCATTACTTTTTCGTACTGCTTATAGAACAGACTCATATCTACGACCAGATCGCGGATAACCGGCAAGCCTGGCAAAGGGCGCAATACCAATTTGCCATTCTTGACGACCTGCGACATCGGCGTAATACATGCCAAGCCATTTTTGCCGTTCATGTTCATGCCATCCGAACCACACACACCTTCACGGCACGAGCGGCGGTAGGCCATTGACGAATCCTTTTCCTTGATGAGGTTAAGCACATCAAGAACCATCAGATCCTTTCCTGCCGGAAGCTCAACCTCTACGTCCTGCATGTAAGGGGCGTTGTCAGTTTCCGGGTTATAACGGTAAAGACTTACCAACATAGTGTACGTTCCCCTTAGTATGTCCGGACTTTCGGCTGGAAGGTTTCGACAGTTTTCGGCGCGAAGTTAACATCACGCTTGCCAATACGCTTATCCAGCGGGAAGTAGAGAGAATGCTTCAGCCAATTTTCGTCATCACGCTCGGTGAAATCGTTACGGGCATGAGCACCACGGCTCTCTTTACGCTCGTTTGCCGCAATGGCCGTTGCCTGAGCCACCTCAAAAAGGTTGTCCAGCTCAAGCGCTTCAATGCGGGCAGTATTGAATGCATTGCTTGTGTCGGTCAGCTTGGTGTTGCGAACGCGCTCACCGATCGCCGCGAGCTTCTTCAAGCCCTCTTCCATGCTCTTGCCGTCACGGAACACACCAAAGTAGAGCTGCATGCAATTCTGAAGATCCTTACGAACCTCAGCAACGCTCTCACCTTCAGAAGCACTGTTCAGGCGATCCAGACGAGCCATCGCGCGCTTGATGTCTGCGTCGGTTGCGTCGTCAGTTTCAAAACCGCCGCGCAACTGCTCTTCGATGTGCAGGCCTGCCGCACGACCAAAAACAACCAGATCGAGTAGCGAGTTACCACCCAGACGGTTTGCACCGTGGACGGAAACACAGGCTGCCTCACCACAGGCAAACAGGCCCGGGATCGGCTGATCGTTACCGCTTTCGTCTTGCGTCAGCGCCTGGCCACCTACGTTTGTAGGAACACCACCCATCATGTAGTGACAGGTAGGAACAACCGGGACC
The DNA here is from genome assembly GCF_046537445.1 of Marinobacter sp. KMM 10035. Classification (NCBI taxonomy): domain Bacteria; kingdom Pseudomonadati; phylum Pseudomonadota; class Gammaproteobacteria; order Pseudomonadales; family Marinobacteraceae; genus Marinobacter; species Marinobacter sp. KMM 10035. The sequence continues at coordinate 30,923 of NZ_JBBVMG010000002.1, forward strand.
GGCTCTTTTACGGGATCTACGTGAGCAAATGTACGGGACAGCTCACAGATACCCGGCAGTCGCAGATTCAGGGTTTCTTCGCCCAGGTGATCCAGCTTCAACAACACGTGATCCTTATCGGGACCGCAACCGCGACCCTCAAGGATCTCAATAACCATGGAGCGCGCCACAACATCACGGCCCGCAAGGTCTTTCGCGTTCGGAGCGTAGCGCTCCATAAACCGCTCGCCTTCAGAGTTGATCAGGTAGCCACCCTCACCCCGACAACCTTCCGTTACCAGCGTACCGGCACCGTAAATTCCGGTTGGGTGAAACTGCCACATTTCCATGTCCTGCATCGGGAATCCCGCGCGCAGTGCCATGCCAACGCCATCGCCAGTATTAATCAGCGCGTTGGTAGTAGACGCATAGATACGACCGGCGCCACCGGTTGCCAGAACCGTCGCCTTGGACTTGATGTAAGCCACTTCGCCGGTTTCAATTTCAATGGCAACAACACCAACAACTTCGTTCTTGCTGTTTTTCACGAGATCAACGGCATACCATTCGTTCAGGAAGGTAGTACCGCCCTTCAGGTTCGCCTGATACAGCGTGTGCAACAGCGCGTGGCCGGTACGGTCAGCGGCTGCGCAAGTGCGTGCGGCCTGAGTCGGGTTATCCGGCCCTTTGGACTGACCACCAAATGGACGCTGATAGATGCGGCCCTGCTCAGTTCGGGAGAAAGGCAACCCCATGTGCTCAAGTTCGAAAACAGCCTGCGGCCCGACGGAACACATGTACTCAACTGCATCCTGGTCAGCAATGTAATCAGACCCTTTAACGGTGTCATACATGTGCCAGCGCCAGTCATCATTGGGGTCTGCACTTGCAATCGCGCAGGTAATGCCACCCTGGGCAGATACCGTGTGCGAACGGGTTGGAAACACTTTAGTGATACACGCAGTTTTGACGCCTGACTCGGTCAACTGCAGGGCCGCTCGCATGCCGGCACCGCCGCCGCCGATTACAATTGCGTCGTAAGAGATAGTCTTAATGTTAGACATCGATCAAAGCCCCCAAATAATCTGGATTCCCCAGACCACATACACAAAACCAACCAGGATGAATGCGGCTTGAAACAGAAAGCGCGGCATTGCTGATTTGATATAGTCGGTAGATACCGTCCAAAGCCCAACCCACGCGTGAGCGCCGATTGAAAGCAGAGCCAGCAATGAAAAGATCTTGAACCAGGTTTGATCAAACAGAGCCGACCAGGACTGGTAATCCACATCGGTTGCCACAAAGAAACCAATCAAAAACAGTGTATAAAAGGCAAGGACGTACGCAGAAACCCGCTGGATAATCCAATCCTGGATACCGTTACGGCCAATGTTGGTCACACTATTCATGCCCATACGAAAACTCCTGCCAGAACGATAAGGATAACGGATACTGCAATCGTAATTTTTGCAGCTGCTCGCCCGCTTTCCAGCTCTTCACCAATGCCCATATCCATCAGCAGGTGCTTGATACCCGCAACAAGGTGATAAAGCAGAGCAGATAGAATGCCCCAGGTGATCAGCTTGGCAAGGAAGCTGTTCAGCAGTTCACTGACCTGACTGAAGCCTTCTTCCCCTGAAAGGGAAAGCTGAAGCCCGTAGAGCATGAACGCAACACCAACAAAAATGATGATGCCGCTGATGCGGTGCAATATGGACGTAATGGCTGGCAGCGGAAAATGAAACGTGCCGAGATCGAGATTTACTGGTCGTTTGCTATTCACAGCGCTCTCACACTCTCTTTTGGTGCCGCGGAACCGGCAAGCCGGCGGCGGTTAGTTGGTATGTAACGATCGAATGTTGAATACGATATCGACAGACGATTGGTTCAGGAGGGTGAACACCAACAAGGTAGCTTGCTACGCACAAACGCCCATGAAGATGGATCCCCAATTCCGGGCTAGGGATTATAAGGAGGCGCCCGTATAATTACAAACGCGCAACACGCGCCGAAGCCGCGCGAGGACTGTAACAGAGCAAGCTATTAAGCGTATTGACAAATGCTTTTTTCCATCCGGGGCCGCATTATTCGTGATATCCCTGATTTACAATGAAGGGCTTATCGCGATGTTTCCGTACTCTTTCATTGACAAAAAAAGCCTACGCCCTATATTTTGCCGCCAGTTTTGCGATAATACGCGCCTTCTCGCGCAACTATAAAGACAGCTAGCACTGTCAAAGCTGATAAACAGGAGAGCACTATGACCGACAGGAAAGCCACGCTCTCGGTGGGGAATGAGTCCATTGAGCTACCGATTTATTCCGGCACCGTTGGACCTGACGTTATCGACGTTAGAGGTTTAGTCCAGAATGGCGTTTTCACTTACGACCCGGGCTTTGTCTCTACGGCCGCCTGTGAGTCGGCTATCACCTACATTGATGGTGACGAAGGCGTTCTACTGCACCGAGGTTATCCAATCGAGCAGCTCGCAGAGCATTCAGACTACCTTGAAGTCTGTTACCTGCTACTGAAAGGCGAACTGCCAACAGCTGAACAGAACAAGCTGTTCCACGACACCATCAAAAACCACACCATGCTGCACGACCAGATGCGCAATTTCTTCCACGGCTTCCGCCGGGACGCGCACCCTATGGCAATCATGTGTGGAGTTGTCGGGGCACTTTCCGCGTTTTATCACGATCAGATGGACGTTACCAACGAACATCAGCGCGACATTACGGCCCATCGCCTCATCGCCAAAATGCCAACAATTGCGGCCTGGTGCTACAAATACAGCATCGGCCAACCTTTCGTTTATCCACGAAACGATTTGTCATACTCAGAGAACTTCCTGCAGATGATGTTTGGCGTGCCCTGCGAGACTTATAAGGCAAACCCGATTCTCGCAAAAGCCATGGACAAGATTTTTATTCTCCATGCGGACCACGAACAGAACGCCTCCACATCTACTGTGCGACTGGCAGGCTCCTCTGGCGCCAACCCGTACGCCTGCATCGCTTCTGGCATTGCGGCACTCTGGGGCCCTGCACACGGCGGCGCTAACGAGGCTGTCCTGGACATGCTTGCGGAAATTGGCGACGTATCCAACATCGATGCGTTCATTGCCAGAGCTAAAGACAAAGATGATCCTTTCCGCCTGATGGGCTTTGGTCACCGGGTTTACAAAAACTTTGACCCGCGCGCCAAGGTTATGGCCGAAACTGCCCATGAAGTCTTGAGCGAACTTGGACTGGAAAATGACCCTCTCCTGAAAATCGCTCAGCGTCTTGAGCAGATCGCCCTTGAAGACGAATACTTCGTCAAGCGTAAGCTTTACCCGAACGTAGACTTCTACTCAGGTATCATTCTCAAAGCTATCGGGATCCCGACATCCATGTTTACGGTAATCTTTGCCATGGCACGGACGATCGGCTGGTTCTCCCACTGGAACGAAATGGTCAGCGGTGATTACCGCATTGGCCGTCCGCGCCAGCTGTACACTGGTTCTCCAGCAAGGGATTACCCTAAAAAGTAACCCTGAACTGCACTGGATAAAAAAAGGTCGCTGAATCAGCGGCCTTTTTTTATGGGTTTGATCGCCACCCTTTATCGCGGTTAACTTGTGCTTGTCTGTGCTAATTTAACCGCCATAACTCTACAAGGAGAAAGCAATGACAACCGCAACCTTTATAGGTCTTGGCGTTATGGGCTACCCCATGGCCGGCCACTTGGCAAAAGCCGGCATTACGGTTCGGGTATGGAATCGCTCCACGGAAAAATCGATACAGTGGGCCAAAGACTATCCCGGAACCGCCTGCGAGACCATCAAAGAAGCCGTCCTAGACGCTGATTTTGTAATGACCTGCGTAGGTGCCGACAGGGACCTGATTGCGGTTTACGAGGGTGAAGATGGCATTCTGGCACATGCAAAACATGGTGCGGTGCTGGTGGATCACACCACCGCTTCTGCCGGCGTAGCTGAGAACCTCTCCAAGGCTGCCCGCAAGGTCGGTATGGGTTTTATCGACGCACCGGTCTCCGGAGGCCAACAAGGCGCCCAGAACGGACAGCTTACGATCATGTGCGGCGGATCAGAGGAAGACTACTCGAAAGCCCAACCGCTATTGCAGATCTATGCCAGAGCATTGAATCTCATGGGCCCCGCTGGAAGTGGCCAGAAGACAAAAATGGTCAATCAGATTGCCATCGCAGGCTTGGTGCAAGGCCTCTCAGAAGCTCTGCATTTTGCCGAACAGGCAAATCTCGATGTGAAAAAAGTTGTAGACGTCATTTCCAAGGGCGCAGCTCAGTCCTGGCAGATGGAAAACCGATCAGGAACCATGATTGATGGTAAATTTGATCATGGATTTGCCGTTGACTGGATGCGCAAAGACTTGGGCATATGCCTCGATGAAGCACGCAAGGTAAATGCCTCGCTACCAGTTACAGCACTGGTAGACCAGTTTTATGGCGACGTTCAGGATATGGGCGGCAAACGCTGGGATACGTCTTCGCTGATTCAGAGACTACGGAAGTTCAGATAAGCCAGGAAAAAAACCCAGCTAAGCGAAAAAGAGGCCAGAGCTTGCGCTCTGACCTCTTTTCTTATTCGCCTGACCAGCCATTACTACTTCTCGCGCGGCTGCCATTTTCCATTAACATACCATGCGGACCAACCGGTCGCCTTACCGTCTTTTTCCGTCATCACATACTGCTCTTTGGTTTTTCGGCTATACCGGATGACCGTCGGGTTACCCTCAGGGTCACGCTCCGGAGCCTCCATCAAGTAATCGTGCTTCGGATCGATTTCCTTCCGGTGCGGCTTAATCTCCATGACCAGTGGTGGCCGAGTCTCGCGGTTTTTCGGGAACTTGCTGGCCGCCAAAAACATTCCTGATGCACCATCACGCAACACATAGGTGTCGTCGACTTTCTGGCATTGCAATTCAGGCATCGGCACTGGATCCATTTTGGGTGGCGCCGGCTCCCCGCTTTTCAGCAGCTTGCGGGTATTCTTACAGGTATCACTCATGCAACCGAAGTACTTGCCAAATCGGCCTGTTTTCAGCTGCATTTCGGAGCCACACTTATCGCATTCCAGCGTGGGGCCATCGTAGCCTTTAATCCGGAATGTACCCTCTTCCACTTCGTACCCGGCACAGTCCGGATTATTACCGCACACATGGAGTTTTCGGGTTTCATCTACCAAATAGCTGTCCATGGCCGTTGCGCAGATCGGGCAGCGACGCTTTTTACGCAACAGCCGGGTTTCACCCTCACCCTCAACATCGTCATCCGCGCTAACCACTTCATCACCAGACACCAGGTTGATGGTGGTTTTGCAGCGTTCTTTAGGTGGCAGTGAATAACCAGAGCACCCCAGGAACACACCCGTACTGGCAACACGAATCTGCATGTTACGAGCACAGGTTGGGCAGGGAATATTGGTTTCGGTTGGATCGTTCGGGCGCATACCGCCCTCACCATCAGCTGTCTCCGCAGATTCCAGCTGCTGACGGAAATTGGCATAGAAGTCGTTAAGAACCTTCTTCCATTCCACATCACCCAAGGCAATGCGGTCCAGATCACCTTCCATCTTGGCTGTAAAATCGAAGTCCATCAGATTGGAAAACGATTCGCACAGGCGATCTGTGACAATCTCACCCATCTTCTCCGCGTAGAAGCGACGGTTCTGCAAGCGCACGTAACCGCGATCCTGAATGGTCGATATAATCGACGCATAGGTGGATGGCCGTCCAATCCCCTGCTTTTCGAGCTCTTTAACCAAGCTGGCTTCCGTATACCTAGGCGCTGGCTTGGTAAAGTGCTGGCTTGGCTCAAGCTTTTCGAGACTCAAAGCCTCACCTACCTTGATGTCGGGCAGGGCAACGTCTTCTTCTTTCTTGGCCGACTGCGGGGCAACCTTCAGAAAGCCCTCAAATTTGATGATGCGGCCACGGGTGCGCAGCTCGTAACTGCCATTGGCAACAACAATAGACGTGCTAAGAAATTCTGCTTCAGCCATCTGGCAGGCAACGAACTGTCGCCAGATAAGCTCATAGAGCTTCTCCGCGTCTTTTTCCAAACCACTGATAGCGGCTGCCTTACGAGAGACCTCTGTAGGACGAATAGCCTCGTGTGCTTCCTGGGCCCCTTCTTTACTGCCATATACCTTAGGCTTCTCTGGCAGATAACGATCACCGAACTGCTCCTTGATAAAATCACGGCAGCTGTCGATTGCATCCTGGCTAAGGTTGGTGGAATCGGTACGCATGTATGTGATGTAACCGGCCTCATAGAGGCGCTGCGCCAGCATCATGGTTTTCTTGACACTGAACCCAAGGCGATTACTTGCAGCCTGCTGTAGCGTTGAGGTAATGAAAGGCGCTCCGGGCCGAGACCTGGTTGGTTTGTCTTCCCGCTTGGCCACCTCAAAGGCGCCAGCTTTCAGGCGCTCTACATGTTCATTACTCTGCTGTTCGTTAACCGGGCGGTACGGCTTGTCATTGTAGCGAGTGACTTCAAACCGCACAGGTTGTTCACTGGCCTTTGCACCCAGTCCGGCAAACATCTGCCAGTATTCCTCAGGCACGAACACACGAATGTCTCGCTCACGCTCTGCAATCAAACGCACCGCAACCGATTGAACACGGCCAGCCGACAAGCCACGGGCAAGCTTGGCCCAAAGCAGCGGCGACACCATGTAGCCCACGACCCGATCAAGAAAGCGTCGAGCTTGCTGCGCATTAACCTGATTGGTATCCAGGCTGCCCGGATTCTCGAACGCTCCCTGAATCGCGCGCTTGGTAATTTCGTTAAACACAACGCGGCGATACTTTTCAGGCTCACCACCAATGGTCTGCTTAAGGTGCCACGCAATGGCCTCCCCTTCGCGGTCAAGATCCGTTGCGAGATAGATGTGGTCGGCATTTTTGGCAAGGCGCTTCAGCTCACTGACAACTTTTTCCTTGCCAGGAAGCACTTCATAGCGAGCGCTCCAGTCATTGTCCGGATCAACACCCATCCGGGCAACCAACTGCTCCCGCGCTTTGCGCTTTTTGTGTGCAACCTTGTCTTCCGGGCTGAGCTTGCGAGTGATCGCCGCCTGCCTGGCGCGCTCTTTCGGATCAGACTGGGATCCGCTGCCACTAACAGGGAGATCACGAATGTGCCCAACGCTGGACTTTACGATGAAGTCAGAGCCCAGGTACTTGTTGATGGTCTTCGCTTTCGCTGGTGACTCGACAATTACGAGACTTTTACCCATATCGGAGTTCTGTATCCTTTGCGATAAATCGGCCGGTAAACAAGCAGACCGTAAACTCGCTGTAAAATCAATCGGCTGGAAAAGCTATAGGAGCCGCCATTGTGTATAGGCTCACTGTTTTACAGGGTCAGGAATAGCAAGACAACCCATTCTTTGTTTCAGTCATGCATTTTTCAAGTTTCCGTGGCGCACTCTACAGCTCCCCAGAAACAAGAAAAGCCCGGCGCGAGCCGGGCCTTCCATGAAAGCGTTACTGCATCCGTCTAGCGGATTACAGGCGCTCCCAGACCGTCGCAATACCCTGACCCAAGCCGATGCACATGGTGGACACACCAAGTTTACCGCCTTTGGCCTGCATTACGTTCAGCAGAGTCGTAGAGATACGGGCACCTGAGCAGCCCAGCGGATGCCCAAGAGCAATCGCGCCACCATTCAAGTTTACCTTCTCCTCCATAACACCCAGCAGTTTCAGGTCTTTCAGTACTGGCAAAGACTGACCAGCAAAGGCTTCGTTCAGTTCCCAGAAGTCGATATCTTCAACTTTCAGGCCTGCACGCTTAAGCGCCTTCTTGGTTGCTGGTACCGGGCCGTAACCCATGATTGCGGGATCACAGCCGGCAACGGCCATGCTGCGGATCTTCGCCATCGGCTTAAGGCCCAGCGCTTCTGCACGCTCTGCAGACATCAGTACCATTGCAGAGGCACCATCAGTCAGCTGAGAGGAAGTACCAGCCGTTACAGTACCGCTCTTCGGATCAAAAGCCGGCTTGAGCTGGCCCAGTGATTCAACGGTGGTCTGTGGACGGATGGTTTCATCATGCTCAATCAGCACCTTGAAGCCATTCTCATCGTGACCTTCAATAGGCACGATTTCGTTCTTGAAACGACCTTCAACGGTCGCTTCCTGGGCCAGACGATGTGAACGCGCGCCGAACTCATCCTGCTGCTGACGGGTAATACCGTGCATTTTCGCCAGCATTTCTGCAGTCAGACCCATCATGTTCGAGGCCTTGGCAGTGTACTTGGAGGCAGCCGGGTTATGGTCGAAACCTTCCGTCATGGGTACGTGCCCCATGTGCTCTACACCACCTACCACAAACACATCGCCGTTGCCGGTCATGATGGCCTGAGCTGCCGTATGGATTGCACTCATTGCAGATCCACACAGGCGGTTCACAGTCTGGGCTGCAGACTCGTGAGGGATACGGGTCAGCACAGAAATCTGCCGCGCCACGTTAAAGCCCTGCTCCTTGGTCTGGTTTACACAGCCCCAGATAACATCTTCAACTTCTTTTGGGTCGAGCTTCGGGTTGCGTTCGAAAAGCGCATCGATCAGCGTAGCCGAAAGGGTCTCCGCACGCACATGGCGGAAACAACCATTTTTGGCACGACCCATCGGAGTCCGCACGCAATCGACGACGACAACGTCTCTCGGATTAAGGCTCATAGATCTTTCTCCGTTCGGAAATCTCGTTCAGGGTTAACCAAAGAACTTTTCACCAGTTTTGGCCATTTCACGCAGCTTCTCGGTCGGATGATACAAAGCACCAAGATCTGCAAACTTGTCTGCCAGCTCAACGAACTTGTCTACACCCATATCATCGATGTAGCGCAGGGCACCACCACGGAACGGCGGGAAGCCGATACCGAAGATCAGACCCATATCCGCGTCAGCTGCATCTGCCACGATGCCATCTTCCAGGCAACGCACAGTTTCCAGACATAGCGGAATCATCATACGAGCAATGATATCTTCGTCGCTGAACTCGCCCTCACCCTGAACAACCGGCTTGAGCAGTTCGTAGGTCTCTTCATCGACAACCTTCTTCTGCTTACCTTTACGGTCCAGTTCGTATTTGTAGAAGCCCAGTTCGTTCTTCTGACCATAACGGTTGTTTTCAAACATCACGTCAATGGCCGTTTTTTCTGCATGCTTCATACGATCCGGGAAGCCGTCGGCCATCACTTCGCCAGCGTGTTTGCCGGTATCCATGCCAACAACGTCCAGCAGGTATGCCGGGCCCATAGGCCAGCCGAACTTTTCCATTACCTTGTCTACGCGCTGGAAATCCGCACCGTCACGTACCAAGCCGACAAAACCGCCGAAGTAAGGGAACAGGACACGGTTCACCAGGAAACCTGGGCAATCGTTAACAACAATCGGGGTCTTACCCATCGCCTTGGCGTAGGCAACCGTTGTTGCAATAGCGCGATCGCTGGTCTTCTTGCCACGGATAACTTCAACAAGCGGCATCATGGGCACTGGGTTAAAGAAGTGCATGCCACAGAAATTTTCCGGACGCTTTAGGTTCTTAGCCAGAAGGTCGATAGAAATAGTCGACGTGTTAGACGTCAGAATAGCGTCATCACGAACCGCATCTTCAACTTCACGCAGAACCGCATCTTTTACCTTGGGATTTTCAACAACAGCTTCAACAACCAAGTCTACGTTCTTGAAATCACCGTAGTTAAGCGTTGGAGTAATGCTGTTGAGAACATCAGCCATCTTGCCTGCGTCCATGCGGCCTTTATCGACGCGCTTGGTTAGCTGCTTTTTGGCTTCTTTGAGGCCCAGTGCAATACCGTCCTGATTAATATCTTTCATGATGATAGGCGTGCCTTTCAGTGCCGACTGATAAGCAATACCACCACCCATGATTCCGGCGCCCAGAACGGCAGCCAGTTTCACTTCAGACGCTTCTTTTTCCCAAGCTTTGGCTTTCTTTTTAAGTTCCTGATCATTCAGGAACAAGCCAACAAGGCAGGCCGCCACATTCGTCTTCGCCATTTTGGCAAAGCCTTTGGCTTCCACTTCAATGGCCTTGTCGCGGGTCATGCCAGCGTGCTTCTGCATCACCTTGATCGCTTCGACCGGTGCCGGGTAGTTTTTGCCCGCTTTGGCACCCACAAAGGCTTTGGAAATCTCGAACGCCATCATGCTTTCCATGGCGTTGAGCTTGATCTTGCCTTTCTTCTCTTCGCGACGCGCTTCGTGGTCAAGCTTGCCTTCGTTGCACTGATTAATGATTGCAACAGCCGCTTCAACCAGCTTCGCCGGCTCAACGATTGCGTCAACAGCACCTGTTTTCAGAGCTACGTCGGCACGGTTTTCTGCACCGCCACAAATCCACTCAACGGCGTTGTCCACACCTACCAGGCGGGATAAACGAACAGTGCCGCCGAAGCCCGGGAAGATACCCAGTTTTACTTCAGGCAGGCCTACTTTAGCCTTCGGAGCCATAACCCGATAATCGGTCGCCAGGCACATTTCAAAACCGCCGCCCAGAGCGATACCGTTAATTGCAGTTACAGTGGGGAAAGGAAGATCCTCTACCGCGCTGAAAATTGCATTGGCCTTCAGGTTGTTGGCAACCAGATCTTCCTCGGAACCGGCAAACAGTTCAGTAAACTCTGTAATGTCGGCACCAACAATGAAACTGTCTTTGGAACTGGTTACTACCAGGCCCTTGAGTTTCTTCTGTGCTTTAAGTGCATCAGTCGCGGCGTGGAGCTCTTCAATGGTAAGACGGTTGAACTTGTTTACCGACTCGCCTTGCAAGTCGAAGTCCAACTGAGCGATCCCGCCTTCGATCTCTTTAACCGTGATGGCTTTACCTTCGTAAATCATCAACTGATCTCCAGTCTGTGTTTGGAACTGCTTCCAACTCTGGACAGCCTCTTTATCGAGATTGCCAAAGCTGTTTGATGCAGCGAGATTTCTGTCACTGCCCGATCAGACGACTAAAAATTCATACAGTCGTTTGAATCGTGAGGGCACACGATGTGAAAAAACAGCACGTTTGTCAATTTGTTTCTTTATGATCGAACGCAACATGCAGCAATTACACCTGCGCCACGACGTCAGATCCTTATGTATCAATAGATTACAACCTAATGCATAGAAGGAGCTTGAACTTCATGACGCAAATTTCAAAGATATTTACAATTCCCCATTCCCGCGCCAGCAAAACTGCTTGATTGGCCGAGAAACTTACTTTACCTTCGTTCTACGACTTTGGTACACAATAATAAACGCTTTACGGAGAATCCGTCCGATGAAAACCACCCACCTGGGCGCTCGCGCCTCTCTGGTTGCTTCACTGTTTTTGTTCTTGCTCACATCTATGAACGTAAAGGCACAGGAGTCTGACGACTTCCTCGCCCAACTGCATAACTTCCGCGTGAGCAACTACGTGGCGCTTGATGCGTATTACCGGTTTATCGGATCTGGCAGCACCAACACTCTGAACGAGATCGTGGCCGGTATCAACTCAGCCAACGACGCCATGAACCTCGTTACAAACAATACAGGTGGCGGACTATCCAAAGAACAACTTGAAGAGCTCAACGGCCAATTCGATAAATTCAAAAGTCTGATGCGCGACAACATCAACGATGTGCGGACAACGGGTTATCCAGATTTACGTTTGGTGTCAGACATGGCTAACCAGGCACTGGAAATGAACAGCAAGGCAACCGAGCTTTACCAGATCGCCCAGGAAGGCTCCGCGAAACAAACAAGCCAGCGGGTTGAAGCAGCCAGAATGGGTGCGGTTGTCATTGCCCAAATGATGGCAAAGTACTCAGTTCGCACCAACTCGTCGGTTGCGCAAATCTTTCAAGGCTCCTCCCTGGAAACATCACTTGATGAGCAGGCCAAAGACTTTGACAAGCTGCTTGAAACAATGAGCACGGGTGAAAGTAACGCAGAGCTGAGCGGACTATTAAGCGACGTAAATGCAAAATGGCAGTTTATCCGCGGCTCTTACATCAACTACAACGAAAACAACGTAGGCTTTGTAATTGACCGGTACTCCAAGCGCATCCTCGAAAGCCTGACTTCGGTTATTTCGCTACTCCAGCAGAGCGCGTGAATACCACGAGAGCCCTTCCCCCAGTCGGGCTCGCGTACTATGCTGTAGCAAAGCCGATATAGAAGGAGTTAGGGATGTCTGCATACAATAAAATGCTCGTTGCTATCGATCTTACCGAAGAAGCACCCCAGGTTCTGGAAAAAGCTAAAGCCATGAGCGTAGCTCACGGTGCCAACCTGGTTCTCGTACACGTTGTCGAGCCAGTGGGGTACGCGTATGGCGGTGATATTCCGATGGACCTTACCGAACTTCAGACTCAGCTCGATAAAGCGGCTCGGGAACAGCTGGCTGCGTACGGTGAACAGTATGGCGTCGAAAAGACCAACCAGATTGTGACTGTGGGCCGACCGGAATCTGAGATACACCGGTTGGTTAAAGAGCAGGCTGCGGATCTTGTGATTGTGGGAAGCCACGGCAGGAAGGGCTTCCAGTTGCTACTCGGCTCAACTGCAAATGGCGTGTTGCATGGTACAGAGTGCGATGTTTTAGCGATCAGAATTCGCTAACTCATCTCGCAACACCCAGCCCTGGAAAAAAGCCTGAGGCAATGCACTGCCCCAGGCTTTTTTATTAATCCCAAGCACTTGCCTTAACCAAGCGCCTGCTCTTCCAGTTCCATCCATCTCTCGATGACCTTCTCCAGCTTGAGCTCTTTCTGTTCCAGCTCTTCCAGAACCTCAGCAACGTCTTCAGCTGTACCTGAATAAAAATCGGCTGAAGCGATACGCGCCTGAATGCTCGCTACATCCTGCTCCAAAGCTTCTATTTGCCCTGGCAACTGTTCAAGTTCGAGCTTCAACTTATAACTCAGTTTAACCGGCTTAGGCTTGCTGGCACCGGCATCATTCGAGCTTTCTGCAGCCTGCTCACCCTTGGCTGGCGTATCACCATTTTTTTTGCCACCCGTTTGCTTACCTGACTTTGCCGCCTTGTCGTGCCGATCGGGGCGTGCGCCCGTTTCCTCAGCCGGGAAACATCCTCCCTGCCGACGCCAGTCGCTATAACCACCTACGTATTCTCGCACCCGCCCAGAACCGTCCAGGAAAACCGTTTCCGTTACAACGTTATCGAGAAACTCCCGGTCGTGGCTGATAACAATCACGGTGCCGGCAAATTCGGAAAGCTGCTCTTCCAGCAACTCCAGGGTTTCCACATCCAGATCGTTGGTTGGCTCATCCAGTACCAGAATGTTTGCTGGCTTGCTGAACAGTTTTGCTAACAACAACCTTGCACGTTCACCCCCGGAGAATACCCGAACAGGCGATCTGGCCCGCTCCGGCGTAAACAGGAACTCCTGCAAATACCCAAGCACATGCTTGCTCTGGCCGTTGATATCAATAAATTCCCGGCCTTCCGACAAGTTGTCGAGTGCGTTCAAGTTAAGGTCGAGCTCACCACGAAGCTGATCAAAATAGGCCACCTGGAGGTTAGTACCCAAGCGGATCGTGCCTTCAGTCGGCTTCAGGTCGCCCAACAACAAACGCACCAGCGTTGTTTTACCCGTTCCGTTCTCACCCACAAGGCCAATTTTATCGCCCCGGAGCACCGTAAGACTCATATCTCGAATAATGGCTGTCCCGTCAGGGTATGCAAAGCTGGCATCAACTGTCTCTACTACCAGCTTGCCCGAGCGCGCAGCATCTTCCACAGCGAAGCTCGCTGTACCCCCACGAACTCTGCGCTGCCGGTGCTCTTCGCGCATCGCTTTCAGGGCCCTTACTCTACCCATGTTGCGGGTGCGGCGAGCTTTAATGCCTTGGCGAATCCAGGTCTCTTCCTGTTTCAGCCGCTTGTCGAACAGCGCATTTTCCCGTTCCTCCTCCTCAAGCGCTTTCTCTTTCAGGTCAAGATATCGGTCATAAGAGGCAGCAAAGCTGATCAACTTCCCGCGATCCAACTCTACGACTCGGGTAGCCATGCGCCTGATAAAAGCCCGGTCGTGGCTCACAAACAGCATGGCGCCACGAAATGCACCAAGCGCTTCCTCAAGCCAAGCGATGGCTGGCACATCAAGATGGTTGGTGGGCTCATCTAACAAAAGAATATCCGGCTCTCCAACGAGCGCTTTAGCTAACAACACACGACGCTGCCACCCTCCGGAGAGGGTATTCAACCGCTGGTCCGGATCTATGCCATATTGCGCCAAAATGGCCGTAACCTTTTGATCGAGCCGCCACCCGTCAAGAGCTTCAATGCGCTCCTGAACCTTCATCATGCGATCGAGACTGGATTCGTCTGCGCTTTGGGTAAGCGTGTGAAACTCCGCCAGGAGTTGGCCTGCTTCCGGGAAGGCGCCAGACACTACTTCGTACGCCGTTCTGGTATCGTCTGAGGGAAGGTTCTGGGGCAGGACCGCCAACACGGCGCCATCGTCAAGGCGCACCTTGCCGCCATCCGGAATAACATCACCGCAGACGATCTTCAGCAGAGTGGACTTACCCTCGCCATTCCTTCCCAACAAACATACCCGTTCGCCAGCTTCAATAATCAGCGAAGCCTGATCAAGCAGCGGGTGCATTCCGAAGGCCAGGGAAATCGAGTCCAGTGTTAACAGTGGCACGTTGTTTTCTACTCCGATTCAATAACAGTGACGGAATCATCCACATGGATTATTCCGGGGGATTCGTGAATGGCATTTTGGCCGAAAATAACACCATCTGGCGTCCTGCGGTATCCAGAGAGCGCTCTCAAAGGCTGCAGGCCGGGATCTTTCAACCCGGTATCCGGATCAACGGTGGTCAGCACACAACGGGAACTTGGCTTCACAACATTGAAGCTTTGTTCTCCTACCAAAAGCTTGCGCCAGTGGTCTTCCTGCCAGGGTGCCATGCCCTCTATAACGATGTTGGGCCGGAACCTGCGCATATCCACAGGCGCCTCGAGTCGCCCGTTAAGCTCACTTAAAGAGGCCAGATTGGTGATCAAAAAAGGAAAGCCATCCGCAAAGCCTACTCGACGATATTCACTTACATGCCCGGCATCAACCCGCCGAAACGAAGAGTCCGGCATATAGACAAAGCGCAAGCTCCTACCGCAATAGCGACTTAGCGCCTCACTGGCGGCTGACCCACCCTCCAGAGCTTTAACCCAGTCGCGCCAGACCAGCACTCGTAACTCCCGGTCAGTCTGCTGCAACAAGAAATCGCCCTGACCTGGCACGTGAATACTGACGGAGCCCCCATGTAGAGAGGTTGACACCTTGGC
This sequence comes from Marinobacter sp. KMM 10035, assembly GCF_046537445.1. Lineage (NCBI taxonomy): Bacteria > Pseudomonadati > Pseudomonadota > Gammaproteobacteria > Pseudomonadales > Marinobacteraceae > Marinobacter > Marinobacter sp. KMM 10035. The sequence continues at coordinate 46,247 of NZ_JBBVMG010000002.1, forward strand.
CAACTCAGGAAGCTCTCTCTGGGTAACAAACCGGCGCTCCTCATCAACAATCATCCATCGCCGGTCACCTTTAGGGCCGAAGTCGTCCATTTCAAAACAGGAAACCTCGATGCCAGTGAGCGACTTCACCGGGTAAACATGGAGTGAATGAACTTTCAAGGCGCGTCTCCAGAGCAGGAATCAAATGTGGGGAGGCGGGCAGTATAACCAAAAACAAAAAACCCGACCTCTTTCGAGGTCGGGTTTCTGGAATTTGGAGCGGGAAACGAGATTCGAACTCGCGACCCCGACCTTGGCAAGGTCGTGCTCTACCAACTGAGCTATTCCCGCAATGTTGACCAGCTTGCGCTAACAACGGATGTGTATTCTACGCATCCCGCCCCTTTCGTCAACCTCCTTTGCAAACTTTTTTATTGCCCAAATCGATTGGCGGTGCCCAGATAGTCCTTCTCCGCGTCAGTCGAGGGTCGTCCAAGAGCCTTATTACGATGGGGAAACCGCCCAAAACACTCAATGATGTTGCGGTGATCCTGAGCTGACCGCAGAAAGCTTCTTAAAAAATCCTGCAACATCCCTGAGGTAGACGCGACCAACTGCTCATAACACTCAACCGACAACGCTTGATCGTCAAGCCGCTCAGAGTGTTGTAGTGGCATATACATAAATGCACGCTGAATCGGTGGAAGCGCGACGTCACCTCCCCTGCGCATGGCCTCTTTGCAAAGCGCCCTTGCCTGCTTATCCTGCTCGAACGCAAGTGCCCCGCCCCGAAAAATATTTCTGGAAAACTGGTCAAGCAGAATAATTTCAGCTAACTGCCCACCAGGAATCTTACGCCAGTGATCCAGACCTTGCTCAGACGCGAACAGAACCATGGAAAGAAACCGACGGCGAATTTCCTGGTCGAACTTACGGCTTGAAAGAAACCAACGATTACGATGTTCGCTGTCGGGGAGTCCATTTTCATCTAATTCACCGAACCAGAAATCCAGAATCTCTTTCCAATCGAACATTAAAGAACACCCTGTTATCTTGACTGACGGGATCGACAGAGAATACCGGCCCGCAACCAAATTTACGACAGGCACCTGTCACAGATCATCGAGGAGCACGAATGAGCAGTCGCCGCATTATTCTGTTAGCCCATGGTAGCAGCGATAAACGCTGGTGCGACACATTCGAGGCGCTTGCAGAGCCGACGCTAAAGGCTGTACCAAACTCGAGGATTGCCTATATGGAACTGGCGCAACCCTCCCTGGAGGCCGTCGTTCGCGACGGTGTGGCAGCCGGAAGCCGAGAATTCACAGTTGTCCCCCTTTTTCTAGCCGCCGGGCGCCACCTGCGTAAAGATGTGCCGGCCATGATTACAGCCCTTGAGACATCCACTGGGGCAAATATTACGCTTTCCCCCCCCATTGGAGAGAACCCGCTTCTGGGTCAGGCAATCAAAGGCGTGGTAACCCTGCAACTGGCTCACAGCGCCAAAGATTAAGGAGCGTCAACATGAAAAAGCGCGTACTGATTACCGGCGGCACTGGCTTTATTGGCGGCGCGCTTTGCGGCACATTGCTTGATCGTGGCTACGGGCTGACCATTTTAAGCCGACAGTCTGCCGATGCAGTGCGGGCCCTGTGCGGGCAGGTTGAGGTGATCAATAACCTTGAAAACCTCCGCGGCCATGCGGGTTACGATGCCGTGATCAATCTCGCAGGTGAAGGCATCGCCGACAAGCGCTGGACTGCCGGGCGGCAGCAAGCATTGCTAAACAGCCGCATTGCTTTGACCCACACTCTGGTAGAGGTCCTCAAGAGCTGGAAGCAAAAGCCTGACGTGATGGTTTCGGGCTCGGCTGTCGGCTTTTACGGTGATCAGGGTGACCTGCGGGTAACCGAAAACACCGCACCCAACGATGAGTTTACTCACCAGATGTGCAGGGACTGGGAAAAGGCAGCGCTCGAACTGGAATCGCTTGGAGTGCGCGTATGCATCTCCAGAACGGGCATAGTGGCAGGTCCTGGGGGCGGCTTTTTGAAGCGTATGGTTTTACCATTTAAGCTTGGACTGGGTGGCCGCCTTGGTGGCGGGCATCAGTACATGCCCTGGATTCATCGCGAGGATGTGGTCGCGGCTCTTATCTGGATGCTGGAAACGCCACAGGCCTCCGGTGCATACAATGTAGTCAGTCCTAACCCGGTCACTAATCGTGAGTTCACCCTTTGCCTTGCTCGCACACTCAATCGGCCCGCTATGTTCCCTGTTCCGGCACCAGTGCTCAAACTTGCACTCGGGAAGATGTCACGACTACTGTTGACTGGCCAGCGGGCAATACCAGAAAGGCTGATCGACGCCGGATTCGAATTTCGCTATCCGACACTTGCAGAAGCGCTCGAAGCCACCACTAAATAACTTATTAGCTTTTTTCATCAAAAGCGTTGACAGCTGCACGAGGCTTACTTAATATACGCGCCACCTCGACGAGGCAAAGTTTTAAAGCGTTGCGTCCCCTTCGTCTAGTGGCCTAGGACTCCGCCCTTTCACGGCGGCAACAGGGGTTCGAACCCCCTAGGGGACGCCATTTTTTCCCTCATAGAACTCTTGAGTGAAAAAAACGCTTGTTTGCCCAAATCAAGGCGCACCTGTTCAGGCGGCCTTTCTATCCAGTTTAATATCTTTCTTTGCGGCGCTAGTTCCATGAGCTTTCTGATCTCGCATCACGAAAATGCCTACGCCAACAAAAAACGCCACCATCAACAACACAGTCGCAATTCCAGCGAAAACCACCACATCCATATACATATTTTTTCTCCTACCCATATTCAAACTTGGTTAAGCTCAGATTACGTCACTACTGAATACGGATATTGATCTAGGTCAATGGCAGCATCACTGCTATAACTCAAAAGCCCTCAAATACAAAAGTGAACATAATTCTCCCGTGTTTTCGCGGATTTGCAGGGAATTTGAATAAAAGGACTGCTATAGTCAGCGAATAATGGACTATCTGCTTATATCAACCGGTCTGGGTGGCTGAAGTACAAGATGCCGAAACTGCCGACACGCTTACAACGTTTTCGCTCAGGCTCCCCCCTGTCCTTCAGGCTGCTCGCCTGGATACTTCTGTTCAGCTCGGCCTTCACGCTGATAGCATCGGCTATCCAAATTTATTCTGATTACCGCAAAGACCTATCACAGATTGATAGCCGCATAGCTGTGGTTGAATCCGGGTATGCCTCCAGCCTTGCCAGAAGCCTCTGGGCGCTTGACCAGAAACTTCTGCAAACCCAGATGGAAGGGATTCTCAGCCTGCCAGACATCGTTCATCTGAGACTGGGCATTGAACCAGACTCTGAACTGGTTATGGGAGACATTCCCCGAGGCTCTGATACCAAATCCCACAAATTTGATTTGCTTCATGAGGGAGAAGGGGCATTCAAACTGGGCGAACTCACGGTAACAGCCAATCTTGATCGTGTTTATGAAGATCTGAAGGTTAAAGTCGGTATTATTCTCGCCACCCAATTCCTGAAAACCTTTTTCGTATCGATATTGATCATCTGGGTTTTCCAGCACTTTGTTACCCGCCATTTAACCGCTATGGCGAACTACGCAAAGGACATCTCCCTGAAGAACCTCGGCACCCCGCTCACTCTTGACCGTCCGGATACGCCGTCGCACCACAGGGACGAAATCGGCCGAGTAACCGATGCTATCAATCAGATGCGCGAGCGTTTGAATGACGACATGGTGCGGCAGGAAAGGGATGCCGCCGAGATTCACAAGTTCTCCATGGCTATCGAGCAAAGCCCCTCCTCTGTCGTTATATGCGACCGGCAGTGGCGGGTCGAGTTTGCGAACCACAAGTTCACGCAGCTTACGGGTTACAACGCAAAAGCGATTGTTGGCCAACACCCTGGTGCATTAAGCGATAACACCATGGAAATCCGTGAAAATCGCCAACTGTGGCAATCCATCCGCCTGCAAGTTCAGCGCGTGGGTGTATGGCAGGGTGAAGTGAACAGCGCACGACGCAATGGCGAGCGCTTCTGGGAACAGCTTATTGTTACACCTATTAAGGATAGTGCTGGCGAAGCGACGGGTTACCTTATTCTCGGTGAAGACATCAGCATTCGTAAGCGTTACGAACAACAATTATTGCGTCAAGCGAACTACGACATACTGACCGGTTTACCCAACCGCATGCTGGCATTGGACAGGCTCAAATTGGCCCTGGCTCAGGCGCGCCGCGAAGGCACCATGGTTGGCGTCATGTTTTTGGATCTTGATAACTTCAAGCACATTAACGACACACTAGGGCACGACGCCGGCGACAATCTGCTGATTGAAGCGGCGAGGCGAATATCCAGTTGCTTGCGCGGAACAAGCACAGTCGCCAGACTCGGAGGCGATGAATTTCTTGTGATTTTGCCAGGGCTTAACGGCTCTGAATCCGCCGCACAGGTGGCAGAACGTATTCTTTCGAACTTTACCCCGGCCTATACCCTGAATGGCCAGGAAGTCTTCGTTACGACCAGTATTGGTATTGCAATTTTCCCGACCGATTCAGACAACAGTGGCACCCTTCTCCAGCACGCGGATGCCGCCATGTATCAGGCAAAGCGCCAAGGCAAAAGCTCCTTTGCGCACTTCACTCCCGAAATGTCTGAGGTCTCCCATGAGCGTCTGCAAATGGAATCCCGCATGCGGAGGGCATTGGAGCAAAATGAATTCGAACTGTATTTTCAACCTATTGTTGAGACCACCACTGGCGAAGTGCGCGCTGTAGAAGCACTTCTGCGCTGGAACAACCCCGTTATGGGAATGGTAATGCCGGACCGCTTTATTCCGCTGGCTGAAGAGACAGGGCTTATCATCGCTATTGGTGAATGGGTGCTTGAACAAGCCTGCCTCGCAGCTATCGAGTGGAAAGCGATTGCCGGCCGGGATATTGGAATTTCTGTCAACGTGTCACCAAGACAGTTCCGGGACCCCGGATTTATCAATGCTGTGATGCGTGCGTTAACCAACAACGATCTCGCTCCCCAGTTGCTGGAATTGGAAATTACCGAGCGCTTGCTGCTCGACAATTCCATCGAAACAGCAGAAATTCTCAGAGAACTGGACCGGGCGGGCATCCGCCTGTCAGTCGATGATTTCGGTACTGGTTACTCTGCTCTAAGCTACCTCAAGAGCTACCCGTTCGATACCCTCAAAATTGACCGCACCTTCATCAACGATGTAACAAAGTCGCAAGGGGGAGCCTCCCTGGTGTGCGCAATAATTAATATGGCGCACAGCCTGGGGCTAACCATCATAGCGGAAGGCGTTGAAGAGGAATCACAGACCCATTTCCTGAAGCAGGAAGGGTGTGATTTGTCCCAGGGCTATTTCTACAGTCGCCCACTCCCTGCAGGGGAGTTTATTGAGTGGCTGAAAGCCAATCACCGTACACCAACCTGACTCTCACGGAATACCGGGAACATGAAACAATCCATTCTTGTCGTTAACTGCGGCAGTTCGTCGCTGAAACTTGCCTTGTTCGACGAAAATGAAGAAAAGCTCGTATCTGCAATAGCAGAACGGCTCAATGAGCCGCAAGCCTTCGCACGAATCAATGGTGATGACCGCATCGTCGAATTGCCAGCCAAAGCCAATCACAAGCAAGCCCTTAGTGCATTGGTATCGGCGTTCCGTGAGCGTGATTTTATGCCCGCAGCGCCCACCTCTATCGGGCATCGCGTGGTGCATGGTGGCGAAACCTTCCGCGAAGCCGTTCTAATAGACAACGGTGTTGTGGATGCGATTAACGACTGCGCAGGGCTGGCTCCTCTCCATAACCCGGTCAATCTTGCTGGCATTGAAGCCACCCGGGAACAGTTTCCTGAAATACCACAAGTCGCCGTGTTTGATACCGCGTACCACCAAACCCTTGCACCCCATGCATATCTTTATGCACTGCCAGAGTCCTACTATCGAGACTGGAGTGTAAGACGCTACGGGTTCCACGGAACCAGCCATTTTTTTATGGCCAATGAGGCGGCGCGTCTTCTTGGTAAACCCCTTGCCACTACCTCGATTATTTCAGCGCATCTGGGGAACGGGTGCAGCATTACGGCAATCAAGGACGGTGCCAGCGTGGACACCAGCATGGGTCTGACCCCGCTGGAAGGATTGGTGATGGGTACCCGTAGTGGTGATATCGATCCGGGGCTTTTCGATTACCTGAACTCCCGAGGTATGCAATTAGCCGATGTACACAAGGAACTGAACCAAAACAGTGGGCTTCTGGGAATCTCCGGCAAAACTAACGATATGCGCACCTTGTGTGAACTGGCCGACCAAGGGCACGAGCCTTCAGCGCTAGCAATCGAGATATTCTCCTTCCGCCTGGCAAAGTATGTTGGTGCCATGATGGCCTCGTTGGATAATCTTGATGCGCTTGTGTTCACCGGTGGTATCGGAGAAAACAGCAGTCGGGTAAGACAGAAGACATTGGGTCATCTCAAGCTGCTCGGATTTGATCTGGATACGGACCGGAATCAGCGTAACGGGCGTCGCAGCGATGGCAGGATAGAAAGCGCCAACTCACGATTCCCGATTCTGGTCATTCCCACTAACGAAGAGCTTGTAATCGCACGCGAGGCTGCTCGCCTGGCTGAAATTTTTTAAATAGATTTACCGGGCTGCCTGCTTCGCCCATTACCAGAACCTGTTACCAGAACTACCGGAACCTCTATATATGGCTAAAAGTCTGTTTATTGCACCTACATCCATGGATTCAGGGCTTACATCCGTTTGTCTGGGCTTGCTGCGCGCAATGGAGCGCGTGGGTATAAGCGTTGGGTTCTACAAGCCGTTCTACCAGTCGGTGAACCAAGCCGAGTCTTTGCATAACGATGGCAAAGATTCATCCGTTACCTTTGTGCGCTCGCGAAGCCACCTGCAGCCCCCCGAACCGATTCCCCTGAAGAAGGCTCAGCACCTGTTGAACCGCGGCAAATCGGACCTGCTGATGGAAACCGTGGTGGGCGAATACCAGAAAGTCGCCAAAGATGTCGATGTTGTTATTATTGAAGGTCTTGTTCCCGACCGTCGCGAGGCCTACATCGCTCGTTTAAACGTGGAAGTGGCGCGCAATCTGGGCTCAGACGTGGTGCTGGTCAGCACACCGGGCAAGAGCAGCCCTGCCGAACTTGACGAGGAACTGGATTTCTCTGCACGGCTGTTTTCAGATGTTTCAGCTCAGGATGTGATTGCTGTTATTCTCAACAAACTCGGCGAGCCCGAACGTTCTGGAATGGAACCCTACAGCAATATCAGCCAGATCGAAGGGGAAACTCCGGACTACCGTAATAGCTGCAAGGTGTTCCGCGATGGGCGCTTCCGCTTGCTTGGCCAAATTCCGTGGCAGTCCGACCTACTGGCGCCGCGCGTGTCTGATATTGCCCGAGAGCTTAACGTCCCGGTGCTGTATGAAGGCCAGATGCACACTCGCCGGGTACAGAGAGTATCTGTCTGCGCCCGCTCCATCCGCAACATGACGGAGACCCTTGGCCCAGGCACCTTGATGGTGACTCCTGGCGACCGCGAAGACATCATCGTGACAACCGCCGTTGCGGCACTTAATGGTGTTCCTTTAGCGGGCCTCATGCTGACCGGCGGGCTTATGCCTGATCAGCGAGTCATCGATCTGTGCTCCCGTGCGCTGCATACGGGCTTGCCGGTGCTGAGCTCCCCCACCAATACGTACGAAACCGCACACATGTTGGCGAATCTCTCCAGCGCGATTCCCACCGACGACCCTGACCGGGTCGAAAAAGCGATGGAAGCCGTAGCGACAAAGATCGATACCGACTGGCTGCAGGAGCACCTGCGCGTTGCAGTTCAGAGCCGACTGTCCCCACCGGCATTTCGCTATCAGTTATCTGAACGCGCCCGGGCGGCAAACAAGCGCATTGTACTGCCAGAAGGCAGTGAGCCACGCACCGTTCAGGCTGCGATCATTTGTCACCAACGCAAGCTTGCACGTTGCGCCCTGATTGGCAACGCAGCAGACATTCGGGATGTTGCGGCTTCGCAGGGCTTCGAGTTGCCTGACGATATTGAGATCATTGACCCGGTTGAGGTGCGCAAAAACTATATTGCCCCCATGGTTGAGCTGCGCAAACACAAAGGGCTGGCCCCGGATATGGCCGAAGCACTGCTTGAGGACAATGTGGTTCTGGGCACCATGATGGTGGCTCTGGATGAAGCCGACGGTCTTGTTTCAGGCGCTATCCACACCACCGCAAACACCGTGCGCCCTGCCCTTCAGCTGATCAAGACCCATGACGACGCCAAAGTAGTGTCGTCAGTGTTTTTCATGCTGCTTCCGCAGCAGGTGCTGGTTTATGGTGACTGTGCAATCAATCCAGACCCCAATGCAGAGGAGCTGGCCGATATCGCGATCCAGAGCGCCGAATCTGCAGAAGCTTTTGGTGTGGAGCCTGTGGTTGCCATGATCAGCTACAGCACTGGCGAGTCTGGCAGTGGTCACGATGTGGAGAAGGTGCGAGAGGCCACCAGAATAGCGCGTGAACGCAGGCCGGACCTGCTCATTGATGGTCCGCTTCAGTACGACGCAGCAGCCATCGAAAGCGTGGCACGCAGTAAAGCACCCAATAGCAAGGTCGCGGGCAAGGCGACAGTGTTCATATTCCCGGATCTCAACACCGGAAACACGACCTATAAAGCGGTTCAGCGTAGCGCTAATGTAGTGAGCATTGGCCCAATGCTACAGGGCCTGAGGAAACCAGTTAACGATCTGTCGAGGGGCGCATTAGTAGAGGATATTGTGTTTACCATCGCACTGACAGCGGTGCAGGCAAAGCAGGTTGAGGATGCGGGGCTGGCCTGAGCCACCCCGATCAACAAACAGTCCCGCTAGCGTTTAGTGCTCTTCTGGCGGGTCTTTTTCACTTGACGACCTGCCTTCTGGTCGTTGTCCTGCTTTACCTTCTGGCGAGGTGTTTTCCGATCAACCTTGTTGGCGAACGGGTTCTCGGCGGAGCGGAACTCAAAGCGGATCGGTGAACCGGTGACATTCAGCACTTTGCGAAACGTATTTTCAAGATAGCGCTTGTAAGATCCAGGTAAGGCATCTGTCTGGTTACCGTGGACAACAATAACCGGCGGGTTAGAGCCACCTTGGTGTGCATAGCGCAATTTTATCCTGCGTCCACGAACCATTGGGGGCTGATGTTGCGCAATTGCATCTTCCAGAATCGCCGTAAGCCGGTTGGTCTGCCACTTCGCCATGGCTGACTCATAACAAGCCTCCACTGACTCGTACAGAACCCCTACCCCCGAGCCGTGCAGCGCAGAGATATAGTGCTTGTCAGCATAATCCAGAAAGTCCAAACGACGCTTCACCTGCTCCTTCACTTTGGCGCGGGCTTCAGGATCCATTCCGTCCCACTTGTTGACTGCAATCACCAGTGAGCGGCCGGCATCGAGAACAAAGCCGATAAGATGCAAATCCTGATCAACCAATCCTTCACGCGCATCAATAACCAGTATCACAACATGGGCATCGTCGATGGCCTTCAATGTTTTGATAATGGAAAACTTCTCCACCGCTTCATTCACATTTTTGCGGCGCCGAATACCTGCGGTGTCGATAAGAGTGTATTGCTTTTCGTGGCGCTCATAAGGGATATAAACACTGTCCCGAGTAGTGCCAGGCATGTCATAAACAATCACCCGATCCTCGCCCAGCATACGGTTGACCAGCGTTGATTTACCTACGTTGGGACGACCAACAATGCCTATGCGAATACCAGGGTAACGATCCGCCCGATCAGCTGCTTCACGCTCTTCTTCAGAAGGTAGCAGCAACTCAAGCATCGATCGTATGCCGCGGTTATGGGATGCGGCAACCATAAACGTTGAAGAAAATCCAAGGCTATAAAAGTCAGCCGCAGCGACATCGGGATCCTGCCCGTCGGTCTTGTTAACCACCAAATGGGCTGGTTTGCCTGACCGGCGCAGGTGATCCGCGATTATCTCATCGCCGGCAGTCAAACCCGCGCGACCGTCAACCAGGAACAGAACTATGTCTGCTTCGTCTACGGCCTGCATGGACTGCCGGGCCATTTCGAGATCCAGCCCTTCTTCTGTACCCGTCAGACCGCCGGTATCAATAACGATAAAGCGCTGGTCTTCGTAGGTGCCCTCACCGTACTTTCGATCCCGGGTCAGGCCGGGAAAGTCTGCCACCAAAGCATCGCGGGAGCGCGTCATCTGGTTGAATAACGTCGACTTGCCAACATTCGGCCGGCCAACAAGGGCAATTACTGGGGTCATAATGGTTCGCTATGAAGTTATTTTAGGCTCTGTCTTTTGGCAGAGCCTTGAGTACGAACGGAACCGTTCCGTTCTCTCAGTGTGAATACAGACAGTTTACCGCCGTTTCCGAAAACCATCAGGTTACCGTTCGCCAACCGCTGCAATGGAACCCGGAGGCCATCGCTATCATAGTGCGTCTGGCCAACAAGGCGCCCATCATCTGCAGACAATACATGCAGATAGCCTTCGTAGTCGCCAACAACCAGATAGTTTTCGTAAACAGCTGGCTGGGTCAACTGGCGCCAGGATAATTTATCCTGAAGCCATACTTCTCTTCGGTCCGAGCCACGATAAGCCACAACATCGCCGTTAGCAGATGACATATATATATTGCCACCCCCGATCATCGGGGCTTGCAAGCTGGATGCCTTGCGGCTCCATATCTCCTGCCCAGTGCGGATATCAACCAGCGCAAGCTTTCCCTGATATCCCGCAACCATTATTGCACTCTCGAGCACCAAAGGCTGACCCGCAATATCCACAAGCCGCTCAAGTTCCGTCCGCCCCTGAGGCTGCCCAACTTCGTACTGCCACAATGGCTGCCCTGAGTCGGCCGCCAACGCCATTAGCTTTCCGTTGGAGAACGCCGCAATCACCACATCGCCGCCCACCAGTGGAGCAGCAGCGGCCCGCAGAGACAACGCAGGTACAACGCCGTCATACTGCCAGAGTATTTCGCCATCAGCTGTATCAAACGCGAGGACTCGCCCATCCGTTGTTTGAGCCACTACCAGCGATCCGTTCGATTGCGGCGCTGCCAAGGCCTCTGTGGGCAAGGCGCTACGCCATAGCTCCCGCCCGTCTTCACGGGAAAGCGCGATCAGATCTGCTTCACGGGTGACCAGGTAGAGTTGTTCCAGATCCCCACCAACACCGGCGAATATGCGGTCTTGAAGCTCGCGCTCCCATATCAACTTGCCAGTTTCCGAATTCACGGCAACCAGCTCGCCATCTGCAGAAGCCGCGTACACAACGTCTCCCGCATTCAATGGTGCCAAGTATAGAAAATCGCCATCATGTCCGTCGCCCACGGACGTCTTCCAGACTGTTTTAAGCGTAACGGAGGTATCTACTTCAGGAACCGGCACCGGTTGCTCAAAGGTATCGGTTGTGCTGCACCCGGTGATACCCAGTGCAGCTACCAGGGCTGAAAAAACACCAGCCCGGAACAGCCTGTTACCCGCAAACTTCATCAGGCCTCCTCTCCAACACCAAGATCAGACAGCTTGAGCTCCAAAATACCACTGCGGCCTTGCTGGCTTTGTTCACGGGCACCCAGATAAGCATCCAGTGCACCTTTCTTGTCGCCCTTAGCCAACAGAATGTCACCACGCAACTCAGAGAAAATTGCAGCAAAAGCGTCAGCGCTTTCAACATCGCCAGCACCATCGATGGTTGCCAGTGCATCATCATAACGCTCGGCAGAGAATTGAGCGCGGGCCAGACGGTTACGAACCACCAGCGCCAGTGCTTTATGGTCACCGGCTTTTTCCAGAGCCCACTCCAGTGAAGCAACGGCTGCTTCCGCATCCTTGTCTTCAACCAGCTGCTGACGGGCCAGAATCAAATTGCCATAAACTGCATAGGCGCTTTCGGCATGATCTTCACGCAGCGTGTTCGCAACGAAGTCTACAGTTTCGCCAGCAGTGTCATCCGCTTGATTGCCAAATGCGTTTAACAGCGTGGCAAACTGGTTAGCAGCTTCCGCTCGCTGTTGTTCCTGATGGTTCTGCCAAGCCTGCCAGCCGAAAACAATTGCGAGGGCGGCACCGATACCAATGAGCAGAGAGCTGCCATTTTTCTTCCACCAGTCCTTGATCGCCTGAACCTGTTCTTCTTCGGTGCGCATTTCCGCCATGATGACTCCTGTAATGGTTTTTTACTTTTGTAGTGATGCGAATTCAGTTCGCCAGGGCTTTCGCAAGCACCGATGCAAGATCGCTCTGTGCCACACTGCTTTGTTCTTCATCGGAACGCAGCGGTTTGAGACCCACCGTTGCGTTCTCTATTTCGTTGTCGCCCAGAATCACTGCGTACCGAGCGCCACTTTTGTCCGCCTTTTTCATCTGACTTTTGAAGCTGCCACCGCCACAATGGCTGATCACCACTCGACCTTCCAGCTGATTGCGCAGTGTTTCCGCGAGCGCCATTGCTGGTGCTAACGCTGTATCGCCCATAGCGGTTACGTAGACATCCGCATTGCTGTTTGCTTCTTCCGGCACAAGCCCGAGGGTATCAAGCAGTAAAATGAGACGCTCCAGCCCCATGGCAAAACCAACAGCCGTCGTCGGCTTCCCGCCAAGCTGCTCAACAAGACCGTCGTACCGGCCGCCCGCACAGATAGTACCTTGGGCGCCAAGACTCTCGGTCACCCACTCAAAAACGGTTTTCCCGTAGTAATCGAGCCCGCGAACCAGAGCTGGGTTAACGGTGTAGACGATACCCGCAGCATCCAGAAGCTCTTTCAGGCGATCGAAATGCTCACGTGACTCTGCATCAAGATAGTCTTCAAGGCGCGGCGCATCGGCAAGCAACTTGCGGGTGCCCGAATCTTTGGTATCCAGAATGCGAAGTGGGTTGGTATCGAGTCGTCGCTGGCTGTCTTCATCAAGCTCCGATTTGTACTGCCCCAAGTATTCGACCAATGCCTGACGAAACTCCTTGCGGGCAGCAGATGATCCAATTGAGTTGATTTCCAGGCGAGCATGATCGGTAAGGCCCAATGCCCGCCAGAGTCTGGCCGTAAGAATCAACAGTTCTGCGTCAATGTCCGGGCCCTGAATACCGAAACACTCAACGCCAATTTGATGAAACTGACGATAGCGCCCTTTTTGTGGCCGCTCATGCCGGAACATCGGCCCGGTGTACCACAACCGCCGGGTCTGGTTGAACAGCAGCCCGTGCTCTTCGGCAGCCCGAACGCAGCCAGCCGTACCTTCTGGCCGAAGCGTCAGGCTATCGCCGTTACGGTCCTCAAAGGTGTACATCTCCTTTTCAACGATATCGGTCACTTCGCCAATGGAGCGTTTAAACAGATCTGTCTGCTCGACAATGGGCATCCGGATTTCCTGATACCCATATTGCCGGAGCACTTTACGCGCAGTGGACTCAACAAACTGCCAAATGGGTGTCTGCTCTGGCAGGATGTCGTTCATCCCGCGTATTGCCTGAATCTTAGCCAATGTAAACCCTTAATTCCTGCTGGATAATCGTGCCTGCTCGATTACTTGCCCGAGCGCGCAATAATGGCATCTTCCTGTTCTTTTTTTCGGGCGATTTCTTCACGAATCAGCCGCTCAAGATCATCCGTAAGATTGGCATTGTCGAGCTTTTGATTTGGTTTTCCTGCCCTGTAAAACAGGTTCTTTGGGCTGCCTCCGGTTAGGCCGATATCCGCCACTTTGGCTTCACCGGGACCGTTGACGATGCAGCCGATGATGGCAACATCCAGAGATTCGTTTACGTCTTCCAGTCGCACTTCCAGATCGTTCATGGTCTGGATAACGTCGAAGTTCTGACGGGAGCAGCTCGGGCACGCAATGAAGTTAATGCCCCGACTACGCAAGCGCAGGCTTTTGAGTATGTCGAAACCGACCTTGATTTCCTGAACCGGGTCTGCGGCCAGCGACACCCTGATAGTATCGCCGATACCATCCATCAACAGCATGCCAAGACCGATGGATGATTTAACCGTACCTGCACGGAGCCCGCCGGCTTCGGTGATGCCGAGGTGAAGCGGCTGATCAATCTGAGTCGCGATTTTGCGGTAGGCTTCCACCGTCATGAACACTTCCGAAGCTTTCAGGCTGACTTTGAAGTTCTGGAAATCATGTCGATCAAGAATGTCGATATGGCGCATTGCCGACTCAACCAAAGCGTCCGCCGTGGGTTCGCCGTACTTGCGCTGAAGCTCTTTTTCAAGTGATCCGGCGTTTACGCCGATGCGCATAGGTATGTTGCGATCCCGGCAAGCGCTGATAACTGCACTGACCCGGTCATCACGACCAATGTTGCCAGGGTTGATGCGCAAGCAATCCACACCCAGCTCAGCAACCCGAAGCGCTATTTTATGATCAAAGTGGATGTCTGCAACCAACGGCAGAGACACCCGCTCGCGAATCTTTCCGAAGGCATCAGCAGCCTCCATTGAGGGTACAGATACCCTGACAATGTCGGCACCCGCTTCCTGAAGCGCAGTAATCTGACCAACCGTTGCGTCAACATCGCAGGTGTTGGTGTTGGTCATGCTCTGAACAGCTATGGGCGCATCGCCACCAACGGGAACATCCCCAACCATGATCTGGCGGGATTTGCGTCTTTTGATCGGGGATTCGTGTTTCATGTGCTTACGACCGAGATAGATAAATGCAAAAAAATGTTCAGATTGTCAGTGTGAACTCAGACCGGTTGTTCACCACCGGGAAGTCCCTTATGTCCACAGATTCGCCCTGAAAGCGAATCGTATCCACAGTGCTTACTGCGCCAATAACAACCTTCAATGGGGGTTTGCCGGATACTTGAAGTGTATCACCTGCTCTTTGCAGGGAACTGGCCAAACGATTTCCAGTGGCATCACTTACCTGTACCCAGCAGTCACCTGTAAATGCAATTTCCAGCACGCCGGATACAGGCCCAGAGCTTTCCGTAACCGGCGGCTGGGCCAGAGCTGGCTCTATGGTTTGAGCCACAACGGGTACCTGGTCTGAAACTTCGGGCTGCACCACAACCTGCTCAGGCTCAACATCCCTGGCAACCAGCTCGGCCGCTGGGGCTTCATCAAGATATCCAAGATCAGACTGAATCTCGTTATTGTCATCACTATTGCTGCGGGGCTCATCGGGTATGCTGATGCTATCTTCTGGCAGCGCATCATCCGGCTGCGACATGACACCCGTTTCCGCCGGAAGCTCGGCATCTGCTTGGCCAGCAGTAAACTTCGGCACAACAAACATGACCACTAAAGCGCCAACAGCCACCATTGCCGCAAACAGCAAAAAAAGCTTGGCGATGCGGCGCTTCCTGCGCCTCCGACGCTCAATATCAATGAGAGGGTTGGCTTCAAGCTCCCGGGCTTTCTGAATTCGCGCCGGTTCAAGTTCAACATTTAAATCAGCAATAATGGCATCTGCATCCAGGCCGACCTGTTTCGCATAGGCTCGAACATAACCTTTAAGGAATAGCTCGCTGTCGATTTGTGCGTAATCGCCGTTTTCAATAGCCTGGACAACACCATTTCTTAAATGCTGGGCATCAGCAATCTGGGCGACGCTCAATCCTTGCCTTTCACGAGCTCGCTTCAGTTGCAGGCCAACGGCTTCATTCGCTGCATTTTGTTGGGAGTCATCACTTGTCATTTGAAATCAGCGCCTTGTATTGTTGGTACTCTACTGACTCCGGGTACTTGTTCTTCAGCTGCAAAATCAGGCTCGCTTCCTGATTTCTATCCCCGGAATATCGCGCAATACGAATACCCGTAAAAAGACTCTCAGGCGAATGCTGCAAATTCGGGTTACGCTGCATGATCGACAGAAGGCGGTCATAATAGCGCTTGGCCCCGGCCACATCGCCCGAGTCGACCATTACCCGGGAAAGCGAAAGCAAGGAGCGCGCATCGCCACGGGAAAGCTCCGTCGCGCGACGATAGGCAACAATTGCACCGTCCTGCTCCCCAAGGCGCTCCTGTGTCATACCCAGATTGTAAAAAACAGACCCACGGTCTTTGTAACTCGTATCTCTGGAAGCTGCGCTAAATTGATTGCGCGCCTCTGAAAACCGCTGTTTGGAATAAAGAAAGGCGCCATAATACACTCTTGCACGTGTGTATCCGGCGTCTTTGGAGATTGCTTTCTTGAAGCTCTCTTCTGCAAGCTCCGACTCGCCATCAGCATTATAAATCAACCCCAGAGTCGCCAGAGCCTGCGGGCTGTTTGGTTCAATCTCAAGAGCACGGTCCAGATGATGCCGCGCGCGCTCAATATTACCTTGGCCAATATAGGCCGAGGCAAGCTCAACGTAATTATCAACAGCTTTCTGGCGGTCCGCTTCACGGGAAAAACGGTTATCCGTAGTGGTAACACACCCGGTGACCAGCAGAGCAACCAACAAGGCCGCTGCTGTAGAACATCGTCCATTTAGCAATTTCATAGCCACAGAATGCGTTCCTCGCGGGTTAAACATTGCAAGTGTCCGATCAGGAATTCACCTGTTGAACATTGATGTATCGCTGGCTTCTACGGGTACGGTCTTCAACCTGTCCAACAAGCTGTCCGCACGCCGCATCAATATCATCGCCGCGGGTTGTTCTGATCGTAGCGATGTAGCCTGCCTCATTCAGGACAGCCTGAAAACGCCGGGTAGCGTTCATGCTAGGCCGACGGAAGTCGCTTTCCGGGAACGGATTAAAGGGAATGAGGTTGATTTTGCAGGGAATATCCCGCAACAACTCAGCCAGCTCGTGAGCATGCTCCGGCTTGTCATTCATGCCTTCAATAACCGTATACTCAATGGTCGCTTTACGCTTATCAGGAAGACGGCTGAAATAGCGTTTTGTGGCCGCCAAAAGCTCCGCAATCGGGTATTTTTTGTTAAGCGGCACCAGCTTGTTTCTCAACTCATCATTGGGCGCATGCAAGGAAATGGCCAGTGAAACATCGGTAACTTCCGCAAGCTTATCAATGCCCGGCACCACACCCGAGGTACTGAGCGTTACCCTGCGCTTGGAGATACCGTATGCAAGATCCTCCATCATAAGATTCATTGCATCTACCACGTTGTCAAAATTCATCAGGGGCTCTCCCATTCCCATCATGACAACGTTGGTAATTGGCCGGTCAGGGCCCGGCTCAAATGGCATGAAGGCTTTGCGCGCAACCCATACCTGCCCGATAATTTCGGCAGCCGTAAGGTTTCTGTTAAAACCACGCTTGCCCGTTGAGCAAAAGGTGCAGTCCAGGGTGCAGCCGATTTGCGAAGACACACACAAAGTGCCCCGCTCACCGTCTGGAATCAGAACAGTTTCTACACTGTTGCCGTTATCCATGCGCATGACCCACTTGCGTGTGCCGTCTTTCGATGTTTCATCGTAGACGACTTCCGGACCACGAATTACGGCTATTTCCTTGAGTTTTTCCCGTAGAGATTTACTCACATTGGTCATTTGATCGAAGTCATCCACACCCCGCTGATGCATCCACTGGAGCATTTGAGTAGCACGAAAACGCTTCTCGCCCAGGGATTCAAAGAAAGCCTCAAGCTTTGCTTTGGGCATTCCCAGCAGGTTGGTTTTTTCAGCAGCGGCTGTCATTTTATAACCTCGATCAGATAATCAATGCGGGAGCCGCCGACGGCAGCCCCCGACCAACAAAATCAGCCGCGCGGGCAGATTTCGTTGTCACTGAAGAAATAAGCAATTTCACGCTCTGCAGAAGCTGCAGAATCGGAACCGTGAACCGCATTCGCATCAATAGATGTAGCGAAGTCTGCGCGGATTGTGCCGGCATCCGCTTCCTTCGGGTTAGTTGCACCCATCAGGTCGCGGTTCTTCAGGATGGCGCCTTCGCCTTCCAGAGCCTGAACAACAACAGGACCGGAGGTCATGAATGCAACCAGATCGTTGAAGAAAGGACGCTCTTTGTGCTCAGCGTAAAAGCCTTCCGCCTGCTCCTGGGTAAGGTGCATCATGCGTGACGCTACAATGCTCAGGCCGGCTTTTTCAAAGCGGCTGTAGATTTCACCGATCACATTTTTTGCAACTGCATCGGGCTTGATAATAGAAAGCGTGCGCTCATTAGCCATGGTATTTCTCCTAGAGGGTTTGGGTTATGGAATACGGGTGAATTTCAGGCCTGCGATTATACGCAGTCAGAGGCCCACTGCCTACCGCACTGCGCGAAGGCGGGTAACAACTTCAACAATTTGCGTGCTGGCGAAGGCAATTTCCTCAGACGTGGTAAAACGCCCGATGGAAAATCTCAGTGCACGATGGGCTAACTCTTCGCCCAGCCCAATACCGAGAAGCACATATGAAGGCGCTAAGGTGGCAGAAGCGCAAGCAGAACCAGATGACACAGCGAGATGCCTGAGACCAAGCATCAGAGACTCGGCATCAACACCATCAAATGAAAGATTCATGATTCCCGGCACGCGGCACGTATCAGAACCATTGAGAGTCACCCCTGACAACCCTTCAAGGCCACCAAGAAATTCAGCACGCAAGGCTTCGAGCTTGCCGATTTCTTCCTCGAGACAGAGCTGGGAAATTGCGAATGCCTTACCCATGCCAACAATCTGGTGCGTCGGCAGGGTTCCCGAACGCATACCACGCTCATGGCCACCGCCATGAATCTGGGCTTCGATACGAACATCCGGCGATCGCCTCACATAGAGCGCGCCCACACCTTTGGGTCCGTATACTTTGTGGCCAGAGAGAGACATAAGATCCACTGGCATAGTGGTGACATCAACGGCGAGCTTGCCAGCGGCCTGGGCCGCATCGACATGGAACAAAACACCACGGTTTCGAAGCTCCGTACCAATAGTGGCTATGTCAGTTACACAACCCAACTCATTGTTCACAAGCATCAGGCTCACCAGAAGAGTTTCTGGCTTAAGCGCATCAAATACCTGCTGCGGCCGGATCACGCCATCACGTTCAGGCTCCAACCACGTAACTTCAACACCGCGGCCCTCGAGCCATTTACAGGTATCAACAACCGCCTTGTGTTCAATAGTAGAGGTTATGATGTGGGCTTTATCTCGACCCGCAACCGCGCCCTTGATGGCGAGATTATCAGATTCGGTAGCTCCGGAAGTCCAGACTATTTCACGAGGATCCGCATGAATCAGGCTCGCCACCTGACCTCGAGCAGCCTCTACAGCCGCTTCAGCCTGCCAACCAAAACCATGGGAACGGGACGCAGGGTTACCAAAGAAGCCCTCCGGTGTCAGATACTTGATCATCTCTTCCGCTACGGCAGGATCAACGGGTGTTGTTGCCGCGTAATCGAGGTATACAGGCTTTTTCATAGAATACAGAGGCTTGATTCAGGCGGGCGCCTGATCTATCAGACGCTCGGTATTAATTGTGTCGGAATCACCTTCGGCTTGCCGGCGATTCTGTCGGTCCGCAACCTGGCGGATTTCGTGTCTTTGCATCAGATCTCCGAGACTGATCCCGCTAAGAAACTGATGAATCTGATCACTCAAGTCAGACCACAGGTGATGCGTCAGACATTTTTCACCATTCTGGCAATCGCCCTTATTTCCACACCGCGTGGTATCCAGGGACTCACTGACTGCATCAACCACTTCGGCAATGTAAATACTGGCCGCACTTCGGCTCAGGTGATAACCACCGCCGGGCCCACGAATACTTATCACCAACTCCCGGCGACGAAGACGTGAGAAGAGTTGCTCCAGATAGGAAAGCGATATTTCCTGACGGGCTGAAATATCCGCTAGCGTTACCGGCCCCTGCCCTCCGTGGAGAGCGAGATCCAGCATTGCCGTAACGGCGTAGCGGCCTTTAGTAGTCAACTTCATGGCATCAGCCCCATGATGGGAATGAATCTCAGTATGCGAGACTGAGTATGAATTGACCAAGTAAATCAGTCAAGTATTCAGCCGCGATCCTCGCTTTCATCACGCACGCAATCAAAATCGTCTTCGTCCAGCACCGGAAGCTCTCCATTCTGGTACTCACTATTCACCTTGCGCAGTGCCTTACACATGATTTCAATGCGATCATCCACCGCATGCATGTGATCCAACAGCGCACGCATGGAGCGAGCAACAGGATCCGGCATCTCCTCGGTCACGCCATAAGCATCAAAACCCATGCGCTCTTCCATAACCTTGCGGCGGGCATCGTCTTCCATTTTTTGCTTCACGATAATCCGCCCGGGGATTCCCACAACAGTCGCACCGGCGGGAACCGCTTTGGTTACCACTGAGTTAGATCCAACCTTGGCACCCTCGCCTACCTCAAAGGGCCCGAGTATTTTCGCGCCTGCACCAACGACCACACCGTTACCTATCGTGGGATGCCGCTTTCCCTTATTCCAGCTTGTTCCGCCGAGAGTCACACCTTGGTACAGCGTCACATCGTCGCCAATAATCGTCGTTTCCCCAATAACCACGCCCATGCCATGGTCAATAAAAAAGCGCCGACCAATCGTTGCGCCCGGATGAATCTCGATACCCGTAAACCATCGTGCCAAGGTCGATATTGTACGAGCCAGCCATTTCAGCCCGACATTCCACAGCCAATGGGAGAACCGGTGAATAAGCAGAGCGTGGAGCCCCGGGTAATTCGTGAGTACCTCAAACGTGTTCCTGGCAGCAGGATCTCGATGAAAAACGCTATTTATATCTTCTTTCAAATGCCTAAACATGGCCATTTCCCTGCCCGGTCAGTCTGTACTGGCCTTGGTTGAATTGGTGTGCCCGGATGCGCCTGCGGCCTTTTGAACAGCACTCAAAATGCCCCGAAGGATGTTGATTTCCATCTGATCAAGCTTTGCGCGCTGGAACAATCGGCGCAAGCGAGACATCAACTGTCTGGGATTATCGCGACGATGGAAATCCACATCATGTAGCGTCTGCTCAAGGTGGCCAAAAAAGCCTTCCACATCACCTACCTTGGCGGGCGGCACATCCCAGCCAGCATCGCCTGGCGCGAGCATCGGTTTTAGATAGGGATTGTCTTTACCCTCTTCAAGGTTACGCAAGAAAAGCATGCGCAATTCATAGCACATAATCTGAACCGCCATAGACAGGTTCAAAGAACTGTAATCGGGGTTCGTGGGGATATGAATATGGTAATGACACCGGTGAAGCTCATCGTTGCTCAGCCCATGATTTTCACGCCCGAACACCAATGCCACTGGGCCACTAAGGCTCTTCTCCGCTGCAATTTCGGCCGCTTCTGGCGGCGGCAATACGGGCCAGGGAATTTTCCGACCCCTGGCACTGGTACCCATCACCATAATGCAGTCTTCAAGCGCTTTATCCAGACTTGGAACTACCTGGGCTCTGTCGAGTATGTCGGAGGCTCCGGCCGCTCGAGCGTATGAGGCTTCATCTGGAAAAGAATTGGGATTGACCAGCCAGAGATTGGCCAACCCCATGTTTTTCATGGCCCGTGCGACAGCCCCGATGTTTCCGGAGTGAGAGGTCTCGACCAGGACAATTCGAATTTTATCCTGAAACGCGTCTGGCCCTTCCAGAGGCGGAGATGGCTTATGCATTGGTGACTAGCCCGAGGTTAAAATTTAAGGGCCGCAATGATAGCAGAAACCAGATACCTTCTGCGCTCCGGATATTCACTCACATAGCAACATCCGTGCTTTTCCTGAGTCAAAAAACATACAAGGAGGGGGATCTTT
This sequence comes from Marinobacter sp. KMM 10035, assembly GCF_046537445.1. Taxonomy (NCBI): domain Bacteria; kingdom Pseudomonadati; phylum Pseudomonadota; class Gammaproteobacteria; order Pseudomonadales; family Marinobacteraceae; genus Marinobacter; species Marinobacter sp. KMM 10035. Next base: position 68,014 of record NZ_JBBVMG010000002.1, read on the forward strand.
TGCTATCATACCCGGCCTTCACACACCCGGATAACGAACACACAGATGCAACCAGCTATTAAAATGGCCCTGCGCGTCGCGCGTCAAGGGTCGGATTACCTGAAAGCCCACTTCGAGCGCCAGGAGCCTACCGGAAAAGACGACGACGAGCGTCGCTTCCAGTTGGACCGGGTCGAGCAATCCATTTATGACAACTTTGCAGAGCAACTCGAAAAGGCCTACAAAGATCACACCATTGCGCCCCTGAACGAATCAGACGCCGGAACCAGCGAACGTAGCTGGCATATTTTCCCGGTATTGGGACGCGAAAATTTCCTTCGTGGCATTCCTGAATTTGCTCTGGCACTGGCTCAGAAGAAAAACAACCGCACGGAAAACCTTCTACTGGTTAACCCGGTTACCGGTGAGGAATACTCTGCCAGCCGTGGCCGAGGCGCCGCACTGAATAGCCGCAGAGTTCGGGTGTCTGACGTCAAGCATGCCGAGAAAGCCGCGTTTGCAACCAACCTGCTTGATCAGGCGCGCAAAAGCGAGAACCCGCTGCTTTGGGGCGAGATGGCCGCAGTACTGGCCCAGAACTCCTCCATGTTTCGCACATCTGGCTGCGTGGTCCTTGATATTGCGCGGGTTTCTGCCGGCCTTCTCGATGCTGCAGTCATCTTCCGCCCAGATGCCGTTGATCTGGACCTCGGCGTTGCCTTGGCAATGGAGTCCGGTGCTCTTACCGCAGACTTCTCGGGCAACCCTTCAACAGATAAGGCACGCCAACTCGTTGTTGCGAACCCGAAGCTGTTCCGGGAGGTTCTCAAGGTATTGCACCCATTCCGTGGTCGCATGCCCGCCTGAGCTGAATACGCTTAACCCCTGAACTGAACCAAAGCCAAGTTCAGGGCACAAAAAAACCGCCAACGAACGAGTGGCGGTTTTTTTTGTGCCCGGGTTATTAACCCGGGACCTGAATCACATACGGTCAAGCCATTCCGGTGGCTGTTCCTCTTCAGCACCTTCCCCGGCACCCTCTTTAGCAGGCACCATGAGGTCTTCGCGAGAAACACCCATAACCATCAGCAAGTTGGCGGAGACATAGATAGATGAGTAGGTACCCACCACCACACCGATAATCAATGCCAACGCAAACTTGTTAATGGCTTCGCCTCCGAAGAAATACAGAGCCAGAAGAACCACCAACGTAGTACCAGAGGTGTTGATGGTACGGGCAATGGTCTGATGAATAGACTCGTTGATGATATCCCAGGATTCACCCACCCGCATTTTCCGGAAATTCTCCCGAATACGATCAGCCACAACGATGGTGTCGTTCAGCGAGTAGCCGATAATCGCCAGCAGAGCTGCAAGAACCGTAAGGTCGAACGTCCACTGAAACAGCGCGAAGATCCCAAGAACGATAATAACGTCGTGCGCCAATGGCACTACCGACGCAATACCAAACTTGAACTGGAACCGCATGCCCACATAAATGAGCACCACCGCAAGCGCGATGAGAAGCGCAAGGCCGCTGTTCTCTTTAAGCTCGTCGCCCACTTGCGACCCTACAAACTCGGAACCTATCAACTTCAGATCGCCACCGTTTTTGGCCAAAACGCTGACAATCTCTGGCGCCAACTGGTCGTTACCCGATTCGTTGAGGCGCACAAGAACAATCGTATCTGCACCGAAGTTCTGCACAACAAATTGATCGTAGCCAGCCTCTGTAAGAGTTGAGCGCACCTCATCCAGTTGCGGCGCTTGTGCGTATTCCAGCTCTACCGACGTACCACCGGTAAAATCCATGCCGAAGTTGAGGCCGCGGACTCCAAGCAACACGATAGACGCGACCACCAAAGTAATGGAGATTACGGAAGCAATTTTCCGAAACCCCATAAAATCGAACTTTTGCTTCTGATCATCAGACATTGGCGAGCTTTCCTCCGATCGACAGTTTCTCGACCCTGCGGCCGCCATAAACCATATTAACGATACTGCGGCTGACCATCAGTCCTGAGAACATGGACGTCATAATCCCGATACACAGTGTCACCGCGAACCCTTTTACCGGTCCTGAGCCCATCGCGAAAAGGATAATGGCCACAAGTAAGGTGGTGATGTTCGCATCAAAGATCGACACAAAAGCACGAGAGTAGCCCGCGTTTATAGCAAGCTGCGGCGACGCACCCGATTTAAGCTCTTCTTTTATACGTTCGAATATCAGAACGTTAGCATCGACCGCCATACCCACAGTCAGAACGATACCGGCAATACCAGGCAGCGTTAGCGTCGCGGAGAGAATGGACATGCACGCTATCAGCAGCATCAGGTTGATGGTCAGAGCGATATTCGCAACAACGCCAAACCCACGGTAGTAGACCAGCATGTACAGCAATACAAGAATGAAGCCCAGAGCCACCGACATCATGCCGGCATCAATGTTCTTCTGACCCAGGCTAGGCCCAATAGTGCGCTCCTGAACAAAGTACATAGGCGCCGCCAAAGCACCTGCACGCAACAACAGCGCAAGCTCGGACGCTTCAGGTATGGAATCCAGCCCGGTGATGCGGAAGCTGCTACCTAAAGCAGATTGAACAGTCGCGAGGCTGATAATGCCTTTCTCAACGACCCGCTTGTCTACTTCAACAGGCTCACCATCAACCATTCTGGTTTCGGTTTCCGTACGGAACTCGATAAACAGAACGGCCATGCGCCGCCCTATTGCATTCCGCGTAGCGCGATTCATCAGATCGCCACCGATCGAGTCCATCGTAATGCTGACTTGTGGCTGACCATTCTCATCAAAGGCCTGCTGCGCGTTTGCAACGTTGTTGCCGGTAGCGATTGTGTCCCGCTCCAAACGAGCAGTACGCTGACGCTCATTGCGGAAACTGAACTGTTCGGTTTCACTGGCAGGCGCATCCTGCCGCGCCTCCATACGGAATTCCAGGTTTGCCGTGGCTCCAAGTACCCGTTTTGCCTGAGCGGTATCCTGAACACCCGGAAGCTCAACAATAATCCGGTCTGCGCCCTGCTGCTGAACCAAAGGCTCTGCAACACCCAACTCGTTCACTCGATTGCGAATAGTGGTCAGGTTTTGCTCGAGGGCATACTTTCGAATGGCACTTACTTCAGCTTCGGAAAGCGTAAGGACAATCTGGAACTCATCGCCGACGGTCTTTTCATCCAAAAGAAACTCGTTGTACTGACGCTTGATGAGGTTAAAGGCTTCGGTACGCGACGATTCATCGCGGAAGCTCAAAACGATATCGCGAGTACCTTTAACATCGCCCCCGCGGTAGCGGATGCGTTCTTCGCGAAGTTCGCGCTTGATCTGACCTGAAACTGCTTCCAGCCTCTGACCAACGGCAGTATCCATATCCACTTCAAGCAAAAAGTGGACGCCACCACGCAGATCAAGGCCAAGTTTCATTGGCCCTGCACCCAGACCCTTGAGCCAGGCTGGCGTAGACGGTGCCATATTCAACGCAACGAGATAGTCTCGGCCGAGAGCTGCCTGAACGGCAGGGCGGGCACGCAACTGATCATCGGAACTGGTTAACCGTATAAGGGCATCCCGATCCTCAAGCGTGCTGCTTTTAACTTCAATGCCATCCGATTCCAGCGCTTTAACGGCTCTTTCAAGAACAGCGGAGTTCACTTCAGTGCTACTACGGGCACCGGTGATCTGCACAGCGTAATCATCGGGAAACAGGTTGGGTAAAGCGTAGATAAACCCGATCACGACCGCGACCAGGATAATCAGGTTTTTCCAAAGCGGGTACTTGTTCAGCATGGGATCCCTTGTAGCCGGCCCAAAAGCCGGCCTTGGTGTTTCAGCCAGAAAGGTTCAGGCCGGCGGGTATCAGGGCCGGCCAGAGAGTCCTTGCTCAGATATCTTTGAGCGTACCTTTAGGCAGTGCGGCAGCTACAGCTACTTTCTGTACCTTTACTTCAACATTGTCGGCAATCTCAACAACGATGAAGTCGTCAGCTACTTTGGTGATCTTTCCGGCAATGCCGCCAGAGGTAATCACTTCATCACCCTTGTTCAAGCCCGACATAAGTGACTTGTGCTCTTTCGCACGCTTGGACTGTGGGCGCCAGATCAAAAAGTAGAAAATAAGGATAAAGCCGGCGAAAAAGATAACCTGACCCATAACACCCATACCACCAGCGGCAGGCGCCGCCTGAGCCATAGCCAGTGCAGGCATCATTGCTATTAGGCCGGCCAAAAACAACTTGACTGATTTCATCAAAACTCTCCGTTGATTAAGCAAAAGGATTTACTCATTACCCATGGCTGGCACTGTCTCGCCGCGCAGAGCATAGAAGTCATTTATAAAGCTCGACAATGTACCTGCTTCAATGGCCCCGCGCAATCCAGCCATGAGGTTCTGGTAGTAGCGCAGATTGTGGATTGTGTTCAGCTGGGAGCCCAGCATTTCCCCACACTTATCCAGATGATGCAGGTAACTTCTAGAAAAATTCTTGCAGGTATAACAGTCGCAACGATCATCCAAAGGGCCTGTATCATGGCGATTCTTGGCGTTTCGGATCTTTACGATTCCGGTGGATGTGAACAAGTAGCCATTGCGGGCATTTCTTGTGGGCATCACACAATCAAACATGTCGACGCCACGGCGCACCCCTTCCACGAGATCTTCCGGCCGCCCAACTCCCATCAGATACCTGGGCTTATCAGCCGGCATCTTGGGTGGCAGGTGGTCGAGTATGCGGATCATATCCTCTTTGGGCTCACCAACGGAAAGACCACCAATGGCGTAGCCATCAAAGCCTATATCCGTAAGCCCTTCGAGAGAACGATCGCGCAGCGATTCATACATTCCGCCCTGAACAATGCCAAACAGCGCTGAAGAACTGTCTCCATGAGCGTCCTTACTACGCTTTGCCCAGCGTAATGAGAGTTCCATGGATTCCTTTGCCTGCTTTTCTGTTGCAGGGTACGGCGTGCACTCGTCAAAAATCATAACAATATCAGAGCCGAGATCGCGCTGAACCTGAATCGCGATTTCTGGGGACAACTCGACGGGGGATCCGTCTACCGGGGACCGAAACGTCACCTTTTCCTCAGTAATCTTTCGCATCTCCCCCAGGCTAAACACCTGAAACCCACCGGAATCCGTGAGAATCGGCCCTTTCCATTGAGTAAAATCATGGAGATCACCGTGAGCCTTTATTACTTCCGTACCAGGGCGCAACATCAGATGAAATGTATTACCCAGAATAATTTCTGCACCGGTTTCGTGGATATCCCGGGGCAACATCCCTTTCACCGTGCCGTAGGTACCTACGGGCATAAACGCCGGTGTTTCAACGGTTCCACGGGGAAAGCTCAGCCGGCCGCGACGGGCCAGGCCATCTTCCGCCAGCTTTTCGAATGTCATAAAACAGGACTGGCTCACGACTTATCTCCGGAATTGAATGATGATGGGCTGCCCGCATGTGCATGTTCATCGGGCGCGCCCAGTAGCATACCTCTGCTCGGCTCCTGCCCGGTAATGAACATGGCGTCGCCGTAACTGAAAAACCGATACTTTTCGGCAATCGCTTCTTTATATGCCTGCATTACATGCCCATGCCCTGCGAAGGCACTGACGAGCATAATCAGTGTGGATTCCGGCAGGTGAAAGTTAGTGACCAGTGCATCTACGGTCTGAAATCGATAGCCGGGGTATATAAAGATCCTGGTTTCACCCTGAAAGGCTTCCAGACACCCGCTCCGGCTGGCAGACTCAAGGGATCGCACAGATGTAGTACCAACGGCGATCACTCGCCCTCCCCTAGCCCGGGTGCGATTAACCGCATCCACTGCCTCTTGGGAGACATGCACTATTTCACTGTGCATAACGTGCTCATCGATATGATCAACCCGCACCGGCTGAAACGTGCCTGCCCCTACATGCAGGGTTACAAACGTACTTTCAACACCCTGGGCTTTCAAAACATCCAAAATTGTCGAATCAAAATGCAAGCCCGCTGTCGGAGCAGCAACCGCACCGGATTCTTTCGCGTAAACGGTTTGATAGCGCTCGCGGTCAGTTGATTCATCGGGACGATCAACATAAGGCGGCAGCGGCATATGCCCGATGCGCTCAAGCAGCTCCAACACCGGCTCACTTGCCTCACTTTCAAGATGGAACAAGGCGTCACTTCGCCCCGTCATGCGCAGTGCGCTGCCATCTTCAAGGATCACCTTCTGCCCTTCCTTCAATGCCTTGGAGGCACGAACATGGGCAACAAGATTATGCTCACCGGTGACACGCTCAACCAACACTTCAACCTGCCCACCGGTTTCCTTTTTTCCGAACAGCCGAGCAGGGATAACCCGGGTGTTATTAAAAACAAGCAGGTCGCCTGGCTGGAGTAAATCCGGTAGATCCGTAAAAGATCGGTGTGCAGTGTCGCCGGTAATACCGTCAAGACAGAGCATACGGGAAGCGCTACGTTCCCTGAGAGGGTACCGGGCGATGAGATCATCCGGGAGATCAAAGTGAAAATCGGAGACGTTCATGAACCAGACTATTCAAGGCGCCGCATTCCTGCGACTTGATTGGGGTAGCTGCAGATGCCAGTTCCGGATCGCTGCTGGTTAATTTCCATAAGTGGTTGATTTAGTTGAACTCACCCACTTACGGAGGCGGCATAGTATCGCACGCCCGCCAGCTTGGTTACAACCGCGCAGCGCTAGTAGCCCAAGCTTACAGCGCAGTGTAACCATCCAGGGTCTGAATACCCTTATTTACCCTTCTTTACGTGGGGTAAGGTCTTTTCAAGTGCTTTAACAATAACCGCTCCGAAGTCTTTGGCAGCGGAATCTATAGACATTGGATCAACGGTGCTGGAATAAAGTTGCCAAACAGGCGTGGCGGAGTCGGTATCAAACAGCGTCGATTTCAACGCGTAGGTTGTTGTTTCTTCATAATCAGCCGGCGCTACCGTTGTTTGCATGTAGGTAGATGCAGCGAGAGGCCCTACGGATGTAACAATTGGCTGGTAGTTCACCTGCTCTGGCACATACCGTGATTCGCGTTGCTTACTCACAAGCGAAACCACCATCACACCATCGTATGCTCCATTTCGGGCATCCTCAGCAACGAGCTGCTGCAGCCTGGTGGGGTCACCCCAGGGGATATCAGAGTTAGACATAGGAAACGGACTGGCTTTGAAATTATGCGCGTTCAGTTCCGCAACAAGCGCGGCTTCAATCATCGAACGGTTATGCTCTTTTTCTGTTACCGCAAACACCATGACGCGCTTATAGTCTTTATCAACCTCTGAGACTGCATCAATGCGCTCAACCTTCGTACCGGGGCCAGCGCACCCGACCAGAAGTGCAGCAATAAAAAAGCAGGCATATTTCATCATCGCCGTAGTTCCTTTCATACTCTTCCTCTTGATTCTTTTAAGGCCAAGGCTCGACCTTTTCTTGTTCGCTTGCTCGAGATTTCAGACGCAAATCGAGAACATTATAGTTCAGCAGCTCCCAGGCGACCTATCAATAGCCCACGAAACTCTCAATTTAGTGAACTGAGTAGGAATACTGCCCGCCCCTTTACTGAATACCCGAAAAACAATCAGGCACAAAAAAACCAGCCTTGAAGCTGGTTTTGTGTTTCTCTTTTTAACCAAAAACCTTCGTAAGATTTTGGTAGCGGCGGGCGGACTCGACCCGCCACACTATTTCTAGCAACGGATTTTGAATCCGTCGTGTCTACCAATTCCACCACGCCGCCAACGAAGAGTGGGGGAATTATACTTAGCCTGATCGTGAAAGCAAGACACTGAGCCTGCAAGTTTTCCTCACAGGCCAAACATTTTACAGCCGGTCAAATAACGACAGCTGGGAAACCTGGGCAAACGACTGCTGGGCTGCCTGCAACACAAAGCTCTGGAAGCTCAGGTTACTGATTGCCTCTGCATAATCCACATCTTGCAGTTGCGAGCGAATCTCATTGGTGTACACAGAGGAGTCTGCAAGGAAGCTCTTGGTAGATTCAACTGCATTCATTCGACCACCGAGCTCTGTCTGTTTGAGAATAAAGCTTTCCTGAGCATTATCGAGATTCACCAGAGAATGCGCGATCAAATCGTCATATTCGGCTTGACCTTCCGGAGTGCCTTTATTGATAGAATCCAGGCCGGCAATCAGGTTTTCGATGGTACCGAAAACGGATTGTTTCTCCCCTACCTTCAATGTGAACGTATCGGGCGAACCTGGGGTTGCTCCGGTAATACTTGCCTCGATCCCTGCAACAACAAACACACCTCCATCCTCGTAGTCCGCCGGGCTAACAGGTAAAGCCTGCGGTGGGGTACTGTTGTTGTCGAAAGCTAACACCTGTGGCGGCACGCTATTATCGACCTGAAGCGTTATATCATTGGGGAATCCGTTCGGAAACGCAGCAGCCAAATCGGCCTCGTTAACCACCTTAACGCCTGAAATAGATTCTCCCGCAGGGGTTGCACCATCAAACTGCCCTGTCACCGCCGCTGGCACATTGACAAATATACCCTTGCCGTTGTCACTGATCGGTACGGTCACACCGTCATCAATTTCAAGAACCCGCTGCCCTTCATCTCCATGGTATTCGTACTTGCCTTCGGCATTTTTCTGAAACGCCTGCACCGACCCCTGGAACCCACTGAAAATATACTCACCTGAGGAATCGCGGGTATTGCCGATGTTGGCAAGCTGCCCTAGTCGTTCTTTCATTTCTGAGGAAATCGACTTGCGGTCATTGGGGGACAGTGCCCCGTTACCTGCCTGCACCGTCAACTCGCGGATCCGTTGTATTACGTCGATCGCGCTTGTGAGCGTATTTTCTTCCTGCTTGAGCCGGTTATCCGCAAGGTTCACGTTGCGCTCATAGGTTTTAACCCGGGTCAGCTCTTGATCCAGCTTGAGAATGCGAGCCGCAGCCACCGGATCATCCGAGGGCTTGTTCACCCGTTTACCCGTAGATATCTGTTGTTGCGTGTTGTTCAGGTTACTGTTCAACTCCTGCAACCGGTTGATACCGCTTGAGAACACCTGTTGTGATGAAATTCTGATCATGTCACATCACCTCGTCTGTTACCGGAACGTCTGCAACAGTGTATTGAACAAATCCTGGGCCACCGATATTACCTGCGCCGAAGCGTTGTAAGCGGCCTGGTACTGAATGAGCCTGCCGGCTTCCTCATCAAGGTTGACCCCTGAAACCGACTCGCGCTGAGCCGTGGACTGCTCCAGCAGTGTCTTGCCCGCTGAAAGATCAAACTGGCTCTGGCGGGTTTTAACGCCTATATCCTCAACCAAACCGGCGTAGCCTTCGGTGAAGCTTTGGCTTTTGCCGTTCAGCGTATTCGCCGTACCCAGTGCAGCCAACAGTTCAGCGTTGCGGTTGTCTGACACACCGTTGCTGTTGTAGGCAATCTCAAAGGTATCGCCTACTGCTGGCTTGCCGGTCAACTTGAATTGAAAGCCTTGGTAATCCACTCCCGCCGCAGGGTCGTCACTGAACACATCGTTAATTTCCCCTGCCTCATAGGGCTGGTTTGGCGTTCCCACGCCAGTATTCGATGGCGGTGGACCGGTTACTGTAAAAGTCATGCCCGTTGGACCGCCTGCAGCAAAACGGATGGTCAGAGGACCATTAGCCAACTCACCCGCTGTCTGAAACCCTGGTAATAAAGAGCCGGTAAACGGGTTGCGGACATTGAACATGGTGCCTTGGTCAATCTTGCCAGTTCCTACGTTCTGCTCGCCCGTAGTGGCCCTTACCGGGCTGGCAAATGCCAGATCTTCTTCACGACTTACCTGCAAACCCATGGATTCGGCGGCGTTTCGGCTCGGTTGAATCAGGTACTTGTCGCCCGCGTTGAAGGTGCCACCTTCAATGCGAATATTAAAACCGGGCATGGAAATTTCCGACTGCACGGGATTTGGCAGCCGGCCCTGATTTACAACTTCCCCGCTGGCTTTGTCGATAAGCTCAAAGCTGCTGCCGTCGCCACTGAATTGCAGTGTCCAGCTACCCGCAGGCAGCTTCGTACTATCAGTAATCTCAACCGCCAACCGCCCATCTTTCGGCAACTGGTTGTTGGCGTTGGCCACCACACGGCTTCTCTGTACAGCCAGGTCGTTTATATCGTTGAAAAACAGGCCACCAAGATCCCCCTCAAGGTCCATCCCGATTTCGTGCTGATGGTTCACACTGGCGGCAAGCCCAATGGCAATCCGGCCCAGTTCATCAAACGCGGGTTTCAGTGCCTCATCATCAAACCGCCTCAAACCACCGAGCTTTCCACCGGTGATCTGCTCATTAATATTGACAGTGCGGCCACCAGTGGAGAGTGTGAACTCCAGGCGGGTCAGATCTTCCGCGTTATTCCGGGTACCGAGCTGAGCCGCGTTATTTCCAACCACAAGGGACAATCCATTGGATAGAGAAACGTTAACCTGACTACCCTCTGTTTCGGTTACCCGTATATTGACCAGTTCAGAGAGCTGGCGCAGTTTTTCATCACGCTGATCCAGCAACTCATTTGGCATTCTGCCTTGGGCCAATCCTGGGGATTCCGAGATTGCCAGGTTAAGATCGGCAATGCTTTTCAACAGGGTATTGGCGTCTTTAACACCCTGCTGCATTTGTGTTTTTACAGATTCCCGCTGCTGAATGAATTCCTGGCTCAGCGATTGAAACCGGTTGACCACCTGCTTGGCTTCGCTCAACACAAGCTGGCGCTGTGGCAGGGAGGCTGGGTCTTCTGCCGCGTTCTGCAGGCTCGCAAAAAAGTTATTCAGGGCATTGTTCAGCCCCGTGGTCTCGCCACCCAGCAAGTTGTCGAGCCGGCGCAGTTCGGAATTCAACGTTTGCTGCTCGCCTGTCAGGGTGCTGTCTTCCCTAACCTGCTGCACAAGGAACTCATTCGCCAGCCTGCGGATGTCTATAACGCTGACACCCGTGCCGATGGTTCCGGCGCCGGTTCGGTTCCCCTGCTGGGTTTCGAACACCACTTCCTGCCGACTGTAGCCAGGCGTATTCGCGTTGGTGATGTTGTTGCCCGTGGTGTTCAAGGCACTCTGATGGCCAAGGATACCGGTCAGGCCAATACCAATCAGTCCCGCCATAATTTACTCCCCGGCTCCATTGCCCATTGAAAGTGTCATCAGAGAATCCCGGTTCATAATCCGATTGATCTTATCCCCATACTGCGGATCCGTGGCGTACCCGGCTTCCTGCAGCTTTCTGGCAAACACATCGGGCTGATCGGCACTGGCCAACACATCACGGTACCGGGGGTTCGATTCCAGAAAGGCCACATAGTCACGGAAGCTGGATTCGTAATCCGGGTATGCACGGAAGTCCGCTCGCTCCTTCATGGGCACACCTTCACGGAACTCTGTGGTTGTAATCGTCACCGCATCACCCTGCCAACGGCTGTCCGCCTTGATACCAAACAGATTAAAACTCGGCTGGTTTCCGTCACCACGAATCATGTGTCGGCCCCAACCGGTTTCCAGAGCCGCTTGCGCGACCATCAGCTTGGGGCTAATGCCGGTATCGGCCGCAATCGATTCTGCAACTGGTAGCAATGTGCTTACAAAATGTTCCGGCGATTCAAACTGTTCAGGTAGTTTGATGGCTTGCGCGGCAGGCTCTGCATTCGTTTTCTGTGCCACTTCTGCCACTTCTGCCACTTCATCAACTCTCTCTGGCAAGCGTGGTGAAATGACCGGCAGGCTGCGTTCGTAGTCCGTCAGCAGCTTCTTGTGAGCGGCCAAGGGACTACCTTCCTCATCCATTCCAGGGATACTTTTACCCAGTTGACGCACAAGAGCATCCGCAAGCCCAGTGCCCTGCCCGCTAGCCATGGACAGGCTCAGCTGGCTATCGAACATATCCCGATACATTTGAGACTGACTACTGTTCAGGTAGTTGCCCTCAGCAAACACATCTCCGGCTTTGCGCATGGATTTCAGCATTTCAGACAGAAAAATACTCTCAAACTGGCGCGCCACTTCTTCCAGCGCAGCCTGCTTGTCATCCCCGGCGCTGTGCTTAAGTGCATTCAGCCCGCTGAAATCTGTGTATACCCTGGCCTGTTGAAGCTGATAATCCTGCATCACATCACCTAGATAACAATAAGCTCAGCGCGCAGTGCGCCAGCCTGTTTGAGAGCTTCCAGCACGGCCATAACATCCCCCGGTGCCGCACCTACCTGGTTTACTGCCTGAACAATTTCGTTGAGCGTAACCGCTGGCCCAAACTTGAACATGCGGGCCGGGTCTTCTGTGATGGCAATCTGGCTGTCCAGCTCGGTCGCAGTGGTGCCACCTGAAAACGGCAAGGGCTGCTGAATAGAGGGGTTCTCCTGAATGGTCACCGTCAGGTTGCCGTGGGTGACGGCCGCGGGGCTGACTTTCACGTTCTGCCCAACAACAATGGTACCCGTGCGGCTGTTTATGACGACTTTTGCTGCGTCTTCTGCCGGCTCCACTTCCAGATTTTCGAGAATGGACAGAAAACTCACACGCTGTGATGGGTCCCGTGGCGCACGAACCGAGATTGCTGTTGCATCATGGGCATAGGCCATATCAGGGCCAAGAAATTCGTTAACCACCTCTACCACCCGGCGCGCCGTAGTGAAGTCCGGACGCATCAGGTTGAAGGTAATCGTGTCACCACGGGTAAACGGCGAGGCAATTTCACGCTCAATGGTCGCACCGTTGGGGATTCGGCCAACACTGGGCACGTTCACTGTAATACGCGAACCATCCTGCCCCTGAGCACCGAACCCGCCCACCACAAGGCTACCCTGTGCCATGGCATAAACATTACCGTCTGCGCCTTTCAGGGGGGCCATCAGCAAGGTTCCGCCGCGCAAACTGTCGGCGTTTCCAATCGACGAAACGGTTATATCCATTTCCTGACCCATTTTCGCAAATGGCGGTAAAGTGGCACTCACAGTAACCGCAGCCACGTTGGCCAGGTTCGGGTTCACACCATCCGGCAGAGTAATGCCGAATTGGTTCATCATGTTTCGAAACGTCTGGTTGGTGAAAGGTGCTTTATCGCCCGTACCATCCAGACCAACCACCAGGCCATAACCGACAAGCTGGTTGTTACGCACACCTTTGATACGCGCCAAGTCCTTCAGGCGGTCTGCCAATACAGGTGCCGCCATGACGGCAAGCATCAGTGAGAGAACTACGCACCGGCGTATCGTCATAGGGGCCACCACTCACTGTTGAAGAACCGGGCCAGCCAGCCCATCTGATTCGCCTGATCAAAATCTCCGGTACCGCCGTAGGCAATGCGAGCATCGGCTATACGGCTGGAAGCAACAATGTTGCCCGGGTCGATGTCTTGTGGGCGCACCAGGCCTGTCAGGCGCACATACTCATCGCCGTTGGTCAGCGAGATCCACTTCTCGCCACGCACTTTCAATACGCCGTTGGGCAACACTTCTATAACCGTCACTGTAATACTGCCCGCCAGGCTATTGCTCTGGTCTGCTTCGGCTTTACCGTTAAAGTCTCTTTCATTCTTGATGGACGTTGCGATGCCAAAATCATTCCTGCCCAGAATAGTGGGCTCGATCAGTGAAATATCACTGTCCTTATTGATCTTGGTTTCAGCATTCTTGCTGGCCCGCGTGGACTCCTTGAGCGTAACCGTCAGTACATCGCCTACATTCAAAGCCACTGTGTCGCCGTAAAAGTTGTAGTTGCGGGAGCTCTGGAAAATCGCGCCTGATTCCGGATCACGCTGCATCATTGCGCTGGCACGCACAGGTGCGTACGCGGGATCATTCGGCTCGGCTCTGGGCCGGCTCATGGCCGTACATCCTTGCAGCAGGATCAGCAGCCATACCAACACAAAGGTGCCTGCCGGTTTAGCTATCCAGGTTGATGTAATCGGTTTCATGAGCTCACTCCTCACTTCTTTCAGTCTATTAGCCAATATTATTGGTAATGAACTGGAGCATCTGATCGGTAGTTGAAACAACTTTTGAGTTCATCTCATAAGCACGCTGGGTGGTGATCATGTTCACCAACTCTTCAACCACTTCCACGTTGGAGGACTCAATCATTCCCTGCTCCAATGAGCCCAGCCCGGCCAAGCCAGGCTCACCCTCAGCAGGGTCACCACTGGAGTTGGTTTCCTTGAACAGGTTGTTGCCGATGGCCTGCAAGCCCTGAGGGTTGATGAAGTTCACCAGGGTAATCTGCCCAAGGTTCACCGGTGCAGCCTGATCATCAGTAATCGCCGAAACAGTGCCATCTTTGCCGATGGTCACTTTTGTGGCGTTTTCAGGCACGTTGATATTGGGCTGAAGTGCATAGCCTTCTGGCGTAACCACATCGCCATCTGCGTTGAGCTGAAACTGGCCATCCCGTGTATAAGCGGTCTGGCCATCCGGCAGTTCAATCTGCATGAACCCACGGCCGTTAACAGCCAAATCCAGAGGCTGTTCAGTGATCTGAAGGTTGCCCTGGCTAAACTGCTTTGCAGTGCCAACCACTCGCACACCCGTACCCAACTGCAGACCCGATGGCAGCTCAGAGTTCTGCGTGTTCATGCCTCCAGGCTGCCGGTTGATCTGATACAGCAAATCCTGAAATACCGCCCTATCTCGCTTGAAGCCAGTGGTGTTCACGTTGGCCAGGTTGTTCGAGATGGTGGACATGTTGGTGTCCTGGGCGCTGAGCCCCGTTTTACTAACCCAAAGAGCTGGATGCATAGTCATTACTCCTTGCCGGTGCCCGGCCTGCGGCTAAGATTTGCCGCTTCCTGGCCAGACGGGCGTTGTTTTCAATCGCTATCAAAGGTTCTGCAACAGTCGTGCCGCTGCTTCAGAATTCTCGTTTGCCGTACGCATTACCTTCACCTGCATCTCGTATTGGCGGGAGAGCTGAAGGTTGGAAATCATTTCTTCTACGGCATTCACATTGGAGCTTTCGAGGAAGCCTGAGGCCACGCGCAAGTTCGCATCGGTGGGTTCTTCGCCATCAATTCCTTCGCCAGGTTTGCGGCGGATAAAACCATCCAGACCTTTCTCAAGCGCTTCTGGCGGCGGGTTGACCAGTTTTAGTCGGTCCACTTCCACCAACTGGTCTGGCGGGCCACCTACGGGAACAATAGACACAGTGCCATCAGCACCGACCTGTACGTTATCAAAGGGGGGTAGAGCCACCGGGCCGCCGTTACCGAGAACCATCTCGCCAGTGCCCAGGCGCACCAGGCCGTTCACATCAATCTGCAAGCTGCCAGACCGGGTAAAAACTTCCTCGCCCAGGTTGTTCTGAATGGCAAGCCAGCCCTCGCCTTCAATGGCTACGTCCATTTTCCGGCCGGTTTGCATCAGTGCACCCGCCGAAAGATCTGTACCGGGGCGTTCAGCCATGGCGTAAGCACGGGTAGGATGATGCCCACCGAACACGGGCATGCTACGGGCCTGAGCAAAGTCCTTCTTGAAGCCTGTAGTGTTTACGTTTGCCAGGTTGTTGGCATGGGCACGCTGGGAAAGCATATTCTGCTTCGCGCCAGACATACCAAGATAGAGTGCTTTGTCCATGGGAAAACTCCTGCCGGAATTTTGACTGTTTTCAGTGTTCTTACAGTCATTCCTGCAGGAGTCATGCCATGTTCAGATCAAAGCCGGTTTAGCGCAGGTTAATGATGGTCTGGGTGACCGCATCGGAGGTCTCAATGGTTTTCGCGTTCGCCTGATAGTTGCGCTGCGCAATGATCAGGTTGACCAGTTCCGCAGAAAGATCCACGTTGGATTCCTCCACCGAACTGGCTTTGATACCACCTAATGTTCCCGTATCAGGTTGGCCAATAATTGGCTGGCCCGACTCGAAGGTTTCAACCCAGCTGGTATCGCCCACGGGCGACAAGCCATCGGTGTTATTAAAGCTGGCAAGGGCCACCTGACCCAGGGCTTTGGATTGGCCATTGGTGTAGCGGGCGAACAGAACACCCTGCTTGGACACATCAAGACCGGACAAACGCCCAGTGGTGTAGCCATTTTGCCGCTGATCGTCCACGCCAAAGGCTGCACCGTACTGGGTGGTTTCCCCAAGGCTCAACACGAAGGCGGACGAAGTAGGCGGCTCCGGAATGGGAGTGACCACAGGTGCGCCAGCCGCCGGAGGGCCATCGGCGCCGTTAGGTAGGCCTTGGCTATCTTTCGGAACCCAGTCAGTGATCAGAATTTCACCACTGGTATCGCCGTTAATGGATTGCAGCACACCGTCTTGATCAAATCGCGCCGTGTAGGGGGTAATGTCTGTGCCCGCTACCATTTCGCCATCAATTTGCAGGTACACAGACCACTCACTCACGCCCACACCGTTTCCAGGGGCTGGCTCTTTAACAAAGAATTGCGTTAGCTCGTGGGAGTTACCTAAGCTGTCAAAAACCGAGGTCGATGTGGCGTGGTTATAGGTTCGCTGATCCTGCGGGTTGAACTCATTGGTTATGCGGATCGGAGAGGTCCCATAACTGTCAACAAAATTGCTTGTTCCGCCTGTAGATGTAAGACCTAAAATGGTTCGGTCGCCTATGGCATTCACATCACCGAAGACAGTTACAGGCGTAGTTGGATCTATAGATTGGGCCGGATTTCCATTGCCATAACTGAATTGAAGATTCTCACCCTGGTTATGAACGACATTCAACACACCAGTGGTACTGTCAATAGTGGCGGAGATTGCGCTATCACTCGATCTGTTAATAGCATCCCGCAGGTCAACCAGCGAGTTTACAGAACTGGTATCTATAGGAATCGGCGCATTGTTAACACTGAGATTGAATGAAAAACTGCTAGGGACTTGAGCTTGAGCGGTCGAAATATAGGCGTCGTTGAGTTCCGAGCCCGCTGGTGCAGGCGTGGTTGGGTGCTGAATGCGTGCAGTGGTTGTCGCGGAAGCGCTAAGACCCGGCGCACCGGCTATTTGGTCGGCCATCGCACGTGCCGTCGGCAATGAACTCAAATCGACGGAATAGGCAGGAGTGCCATCGGTATAGGTAACGTCGAAGGTTTCACCGCTAATGTCATTGTATGACAAAGGCACCACATCCCGTACTCTGGATTCCAGCACAGACTGGCGAGAGTCCAGATTCAGATCAGAGCGTAAATTAGTGGTACGCCGCGGCGCCAGGTTATCCGTGGCAATTTCAAGATTGCCCCGGATGCCCGAGAGGTTACCATCATCATCAGCAGTGTAGCCCTGTACCCGCATTGACTGGCTATTTACCACAAAGCCGTCTTTATCGATGGTGAATTGCCCGGCACGTGAGTAGCGGGTTTCGCCACCACTATTCAGAATAAAGAAGCCATCGCCACTAATAGCCATATCCAGGCCATTGTCTGTAAAGCTGATATTACCCTGACCAAACGATTGCTTTACGTCCTGAACATTGACACCGTCGCCAATCGGGTTGGAGCCGCCGCTCAGAAAGCCGCTGGCATACAGGTCGCCAAACTGAACCCTGCTCCCTTTAAACCCCACTGTGCTGGCGTTGGCAATGTTATTGCCCGTAACATCCAGATCTACCGCTGCAGCCCGCAGGCCACTGAGCCCCGTATTAAAAGCCATAATTCACCCCTGGTCTGACACCGGTATTAATTGATTTGTTGTACATCTGACAGAGCAATAGAGCCCATGCCTGCCAGGTTTAAAGTAACTGACCCATTTTGCCCAAGTGACACGCTGTCTACGTTTGCACTGACCAGAGTCGGAAGCTGCACGCTACCCTGCGGATACGAGGCTTCAGCCACAATTCGATAAGGCCCGGGCGGCAAACTGTTGCCGTTGCCATCCTTACCGTCCCAGCTGAACGCTTTGACCCCGGCAGAACTGCTGCCAAGATCAATCTGCCGCACCAGTTCGCCACTGGGGCTCTGGATAGACAAGCGCACGCCACCGGTGGATGCCGGCACCTGAATATTGCCGGAGATTTCACCCTCCGCTCCAAGAATACCGACTTCCGAAGGCGCCAGAACCGTCTTGCCAACCATTGCAGAGGCCTGCAGCGCCTGCGTGGAGCGGAACTGCCCTACCACGTCTTCAACAGTGCCCGACAGTTTCTGCATTTCTTCCAGCGAGCTGAACTGAGCAAGCTGGGAAATAAACTCGCCGTTGTCCTGGGGCTCCAACGGGTTCTGGTTTTTAAGCTGCGCCAGCATAAGCTCCATGAACTCATTCTTGCCGAGTTCGCCCTTGCCGCTGGCGCCGCTCTGTGGCTGGCTTCTGTAGTTCGCCAGTACATCTGAGGCTTGTGTTGCGTTAACTGCACTCATGATTGAATCCCCGCCCCGTTACTGCTGACCAAGTGTCAGGATGCGCTGCATCATGGATTTTGCCGTGTTCATAATGTCCACGTTCATTTGAAAGCTTCTTGAGGAAGACATCATGTCTGCCATTTCTTCCACCACGTTCACGTTGGGGTAGTACACATAGCCATCTTCATTAGCGGCCGGGTGATGTGGCTCGTAACGCATCTGCAGCTCGGCATCGCTCTCAACAATGCCCTCAACACGAACGCCTGCACCAGCACCCTCTCCTGCCTGAGCCCCAAATCCCTGCTGGCCCGGATTCATCATGGACTGCTGGATAGCAGAGAAAACCGGCTTGCGCGCACGATAGGTCGTGTCGGTGCTGGAACTCGCTGTCTCGGCGTTCGCGATGTTTGAGGCGGTGGTATTCAACCTCAACGATTGCGCTGTCATGCCGGAGCCGGCGATATCAAATATGTTGCCCAGGGACATGGTGATTCTCCTTCACAAATCGTGGAACCGCGGATTACTCGCCTTTCAGGGCTTTGGTCAGGCCGGTAAATTTACTGTTCAAAAACTGGAAGCTCGCCTGGTAATCCATCGCATTGCGCATGAACCGGGTCTGCTCTGCCTGGGCATCCACCGTATTGCCATCTACCGAAGGCTGGTCTGGCTCCCGATACAGCAAATCTGAATCGCCACCGGCAGAGGTATCCATATGGCCTGCGTGGGTTTTCTCCATGCTGATACCGCTCATGCTGTCCTGGGCTTTCTGCATCATGGCCTGAAAGTCCACGTCACGGGCTTTAAAACCCGGCGTATCGGCGTTGGCAAGATTGTTCGCCAGAATTTCCGCACGCTGAACCCTGGCGTGCAGCGCATGCTGGTGAATGCCAAGAGCTCTATCAAAAGTGATTGCCATACAACCTCCGAAATACTGTCACCAGCAATATTTGGCTTTGCCGGTTTCGTTCTATGGCAGAACTAAAGCAATGCTGATGCCAGATTTTGGAAGTACGCTGAATTCGGGTGTCTTAGGGGATTACAGAGGTGCGGGGAATAATGATGCAGATAAAGAAGCGGCAAAGCCTGATGAAAGCGGCAAGCTGCTTCCCCCGCTGAATCGGCAGGGGAAGCAGACCTGTTGTTACGCTGGCCAACGGGCAACAAATTCCGACAGCTCAGGCCTTGGGACTGCAGGCTTGTTCGACGACACGGTACCTGTATAGAGAAAACCGATTATAGATTCTCCCTGTTCAAGGCCCAGCCCTTCCAGAACCAAGCGATTGTAGACCAGTTCACCGGTGCGCCACATAACCCCATAGCCGGCATCCTGAAGGGCAAGTCCAAGATAGCTCATGCTGGCGCCGGCTGAGAGTATCTGTTCAACTTCAGGAACTTTTGGATGGGGCTTAGGGGACGCAATTCCAACAATAATCATGGGGGATCGATGCGCCTTATTGCGTATGATGTCGAGCTTTTTTTCGTCGGTCTTACCCCTTAAATCGGAGTAGCCCACCGCAAGCACCTCACCCAGGGCATCCAGACCCTCACCCTCAATCACCAGATAACGCCATGGGCGCAGCAATGCATGGTCTGGTGCCCGGGCTGCACAAGTAAAGGCGCGGTCAAGTATTGCGGCATCAGGAGCTGGCGCTTCCAGCCGTGGCTCAGATGCCCTGTTGAGCAAAAAGTCAGTGACTGAACTCATATCGATAATTTTCCAATAACAGAACACTGGCCCGTTAGCATTCAAACCGTGCCAGCGAATTGTGGGTTATACGTAATACTGCTAACCTTTAGTCGTACTTCCAATCTTTACTCTCAAACGTGCCTTACAAACTACAAATAAATTTGAATGGTTCCAGCACCATGAGTGATCAGCATACATGATGAGTGCTCCGGCAGATCTGCGCAATGCCAGCAATAGCTTGGGGAAATCTCTGGCATCCGATGCTCAGAACAGACCGGTAGTGATTCCCCCGATGCCCGACTACAGCGGGCGAGTGCTGGCGTATACGGCCACAGCCATCATTATTACTGTGGGCGTTTGGGAGGAAGTGTTCCAAACATGGCATTTGTGGCTGGTTGCCGGCGCCTTGATGTGGCCCCACATTGCGCACCTGTTAAGCCGTCGTACGTTTTTGAAAAACTCCTCCCGCATTCGACAAAAAATGCTGATGGTCGACTCCGTGATCGGCGGCAGTTTCATGGGATGCATCGGGCTGATTGCCATTCCATCCGCTTGTGCCGGGCTTATGGTGATGTTCAGCGCGCTGATCATTGGTGGGATTCGACAGTGGCTCATCGGCTGCGTGTATATGCTCATCTCCGCTTTGGCTTTTTTGGCCTTGGTGGGGCCCGCAGATTCGTTCCAGTCACCTTTATTTACAAGCCTGTTCTCCATACTAGCGGCTGGCTTCTACATCTGCGTGACTGCGTTTTACTCGCATCAACAGGCGCGGGCGCTCATGCTGGCAAAAACCCAGATTCAAAACCAGCGCGAGCAGTCCATAGCACTCTCCCACAAGCTGTCCAAATACCTCTCACCCCAGGTATGGCAATCCATTTTTACCGGGGAAAGAGATGTTCGCCTTGAAACCCAGCGTAAAAAGCTCGCCGTATTTTTCTCCGACATAAAAGGCTTTACCGAACTGTCGGAAGAAATGGAGCCAGAAGCGCTTACTGAATTGCTCAACCACTACTTCAACGGCATGTCTGAAGTGGCCCTCAGGTATGGCGGCACCATCGACAAATTCGTGGGCGACTCCATCATGATTTTCTTTGGTGACCCCACCAGCCGTGGCCAGCGGGAAGACGCCTTTGCCTGCGTATCCATGGCTATTGATATGCGCAAACACATGAAGATCATGCGGCAGAAGTGGCGCAGCCAGGGCATTAAATCCCCCCTCGAAATTCGCATGGGCATCAGCACCGGCTACACAACCGTAGGCAACTTTGGCGCTGAAAACCGCATGGACTACACCATTATTGGCAAGGAAGTTAACCTTGCCAGCCGGTTGGAATCTCTCGCAGAGCCGGGGGAAATTCTCGTTTCCTACGAGACCTTCTCACTGATCAAAGATCGGATCATGTGCCGAGACAAGGGCGAAATCACGGTGAAAGGCTTCGGCCGCCCCGTACCCATCTATGAAGTGGTAGATTTCCGCAGGGACATGGGGCCAAACCGCAGCTTTATGGAACATGAACACAGCGGTTTTGCCATGTACCTGGATTCCGAGAAGATCACCGGCAAAGAGCGGCAGAGTATCCTCAGTGCCTTGGAAGATGCCGCAGAGCGTCTGCGGCATGAAGAAGACAGCGCCCGGGACTGATTACTGACGAATCAACCTTGGGCCAACCTGTTCTTCTGGCTCCGTGCTGCGCCAAGGGTTGATATCCAAGCCACCCCGGCGGGTATAACGGGCGCAGACCGTCAGGCTCTCAGGCTTGCAACGACTCAACAAATCCGTAAACAAGGTTTCCACACAATGCTCGTGGAAATCCTGTTTTTGCCGAAAACTCACGATGTAACGCAACAACCCAGCGCGATCAATGGCAGAGCCGGTATAACTGATCAGCACCGTACCCCAGTCGGGCTGGCCGGTTACGGGGCAGTTACTCTTCAACAAGTGTGAACACAGCTTCTCTGAAACTACAGGCCCGGATGCGGCAAGTGATTCCGGCGCATAGTCATACACCACATCCTCAACCGTTTCGTTATCAATCAATTCGTATCCCGACGGGCGCCCGGTAGCCGTGTCAGACTCATCAACACTCAAAAGGCGAACATTCACTGCAGCTCCACACACACTGGAGAGATCCGCAGTAACGGTCTCCTCAACCTGTTCATCGGATGAGAACACGGTTTGATTCAGGGAGTTCAAATAGAGCTTGAGTGACTTGGATTCAACCAGGGACGGAGACGCAGCCGGAAACCGGATTTCTGCCCAGGCAACCCGGGGAATGCCATCGGGCCGCAGCCAGGATATTTCCCAAGCCTGCCACAGATCACCCCCAAACCAGGGCCAGCGCCCATCCTCGAGGCCGATTCGACGGCGATTTTCATCCCGCGCTACCGGGAAAAGCAGAGCTGGATCGTACCGATCCGGGTAGTCACTGGTTTTGCCAAGCGGCGCATTATCAAGAGCCATAAAACGTCCTAAAAATAACAGTTGTCAGTATCTGGTGAAGGCATCAATGCCTGATGCCCTTGCCCCGCGCCAGTAATTTGAGCGCAATAAAGGAAAGCACAACGATGAACACCAGTATCATTCCAAGGGACACAAACGGGTTTACATCAGAAACGCCGAGTATGCCAAACCGGAAGCCGTTAACCATGTACAGGATCGGGTTCGCCATAGACACGCCCTGCCAGAAATCCGGCAGTAGATCGATGCTGTAAAACACCCCGCCGAGGTAGGTTAGCGGCGTTAGAACAAAGGTCGGCACGATGGAGACATCATCAAACTTGGTGGCTAAAAGCGCGTTAATAAAACCGCCCACCGCGAACAATGCAGATGTCAGAAATACCGTTACCACAACCATGGGAAGGCTGTGTATTTTCAGCTGGGTAAACGCCAGCGACAAAAGAGTCACAATCACGCCAATTCCTAGCCCGCGCGCCATACCTCCCGTTACATAACCGGCCAATATGATCCAGTTCGGCACTGGTGAAACAAGCAGCTCTTCAACGCTACGCTGAAACTTCATGGAGAAAAACGACGACACTACGTTGGCGTAGGAGCTGGTAATAACCGCCATCATGATAAGCCCCGGCACGATAAACGACATATAATCGAAACCGCCCATCTCACCGATTCTGGAACCAATCAGATTGCCGAAGATTATAAAATAGAGCGTCATTGTAACTGCGGGGGGCAACAATGTCTGGGGCCAGATACGGGTAAACCGGCGAATTTCCCGCAGCACAATAGTGCTGTAAGCGGTAAACAGTGCCTGAGCATTCATGCCCTGCCCTCCGTGATGGCTTCGCCTGCAGGCTCACTGGATTCCACCATGCGGATAAACAACTCTTCCAGCCTGTTTGCTTTGGTCCGCATGCTGATAACTTTTATACCCTGCTGTTCCAACTGCGCAAATACATCGTTCAATGCTTGCCCTTTGTGCACATCCACTTCCAGAACACCCTCATCGTCTAACCGGCAGGTAAAACCTTCCAACTCTGGCGTTTTACTCAACGGCTTCTCGGTATCAAGCAGAAAGGTTTCCAGGCTGAGCTGCTGCAGCAGTTCCCGCTTACTGGTATTCCGGACGATACGCCCATGATCAATAATGGCGATATTCCGGCACAGGGCCTCCGCCTCTTCGAGGTAATGAGTCGTAAGGATGATGGTGGTGCCCTGCCGGTTCATTTCCTCAAGAAATGACCACATGGAACGCCGCAATTCAATATCCACACCCGCGGTGGGCTCATCAAGAATCAGCAGTTTCGGTTCGTGCACAAGGGCACGGGCAATCATCAGCCTGCGCTTCATACCACCAGACAGCATGCGTGCTGGTGTGTTCCGCTTGTCCCACAGACCGAGCTTTTTCAGGTATTTTTCAGCGGAAACCGCCGCTTTCTTTAATGGAATTCCGTAATAGCCCGCTTGAATGGTGACAATATCAAACACCTTCTCAAACTGGTTGAAATTGAACTCCTGCGGCACCACCCCAAGATGGAGCTTTGCCTCTGAAAGATGGGTATCAATGTCGTAACCAAATACGCTTACCTTACCCGCACTTTTGGTCACCAGGGAGCACACAATACCCAGCGTGGTCGATTTGCCGGCACCGTTAGGGCCCAGCAATGCAAAGAAATCGCCCTCCGTTACCTTCAGGTCAATTCCCTTGAGTGCTTCAAACCCACTACCGTAGGTTTTGGTTAGCCCCTCGATTTCCAGAGCATTGGTCATAAAAGGTTCCGATTAAATAGGCAGTGTTCAGGGAACACTCATTTATTGAGGCTTATCCTATTTTTTCAAGGCCAATGCGCACCCACTCAGGCTCCGCGAAATCTGCAAACTGCGACAGGTATCCCGATATACCCTGATTGGGCTCCCTATAATGCCGGTTACAACAATTTACAGAAGGCCGTCCACGACTGCACAGTTGGCACGGCCCAACCTCAGGGAATGTACAACGAACCATGGCTGCCGTTCACCTTGCTCGCTCACTCTTTACTCCTCCCCGCGCGCTCCTTGCTGCGTTGATTGTCGCGCCACTACTCTCCGGGTGCCTGAGCAGTGACAGCAACAATAACGGTGGTGGCACGAGCACGGGGACAATAAACGCATTGGGCGTTAGCGGACTAAGTTATCAAACCAGCAGCCAGTCCGGTAAAACCGGCATCAAGGGTCATTTTCAGTATTACCCAGGTGAAACACTCCGCCTCAAAGTTGGCGATCTGCTTCTGGCAGAAGACGTACCTGCGCAGGAATGGGTCACGCTGCTCGAGTTTCTACCGGAAATACGCAGCCAACTCACAACACCCGCTGTCGATGCTGAGGGCCTCAGCACTCACAGGATTACCGAACAACAGCTTCTTACTAACGTAACCTTGACCAACCTCACCCGATTCCTGTTGTCGCTCAATTGGTCCGAAAATTTGCGGGAAGGCAATGGCATCGATATTCGCGACCGCGTACTTCAGCAGATGAACGCGGCCCTGCCTGGCCTTTCAGGCCCCATTGATTTCCGCGTGAGTGAAGCCGAGTTTAATGCAACAGGCGCGGCGCCCTCCCCAGCAAACCAGCTGCTGACCAACATCTGTTTTTACCCGGCAGATGATGAACTTTGCCAGGTGCCCCCAACAGAAGACGAAATAGACAAGGCGCCTGATCGGCCTGAAGACGAAGATCTATGGGACCCGAACATTGAGTACAAAGAAGATCTGCGCAACAAAAGACAACGCATTCTCGACTCTGTTCGCTCCATGGAGGATGTTGATGCTGAAGATGCCAGGCTCTATCTAACCCGGGAGCTGGACAGTATTTCAACCACCATTGGAAACCGCTTTTATCTGGAAAATCACGTAGCCAAGCACTCGGCTAGCGACACCGGAATAAAGCGGTTCGAAATACGGCGTATTGGTGGCAGTGCTGAGCTTGCAGACATTGAAGCCATCACAACCCGACCACAAGATGTGAGTGTGCATTCTTTTAGTTGGCAAACGGCCGATGTGGAATACTTTATAGACGGACCTGCCGGTGGCGAGTCCGAGATTGTGACCAGCTTCTTGCCCGATTCTACTTACAGGTGGGTGCGGAAGACTCTGCGGGTTGTTATAACACCTTGAAAACGGTTATCGACTGATAAACCGGCTCATACTCCAACGGGATTCTGAACCGGTAACATCGTAACCAGCCGGATTCAGGCCCTCAGTTCCGTGGGCAAGGCACTCTCTGATCGCCAATATCTGGGCTGCTGAACGGCTCTGGTTGTATTTCGCAAGATCAACAACCTTTGCGGCTTTCAGGGGCGAGCGGTTGCTGTCCGACATCACCATCACCTTGGGCCACAAACGGCGCCCGGGTGAATGCGACACCACAATACCGCGCTGACCATCCGTCAGCTCCACAAGGCTGCCTGTTGGGTAAATGCCTATGGCACGTATAAACCCCTCAACAAGCTCATCCTGAAATTCTATGTTGCGCATGTCATAAAGCAGCGTTACTGCCCTTGCAGGCGTCATCGGCTCGCCTAAACCTTCCCTCGGCTCAATCAGCGATTCGAAGAACTCAGCAATCCCGGCAATCTTGGCCAGCAATGGAATCCTGTCACCACGAATCCCTTCCGGAAAGCCCGAACCGTTATGGCGCTCACGGTGGCCCTGCACAACGCTGAGAACCGCACGGGAAAGCCCGCTATCCTCTAGCATCGCCATACCTTTTTCGACATAACTCCGGTACAGCGCAAATTCTTCCGGGCCCAACTGGCCTTCCCGACTGAGCAGGTCTTGAGGCAGCTGAGCTTTACCCACCTGGGACAACAGGCAACCCAAACCAAGATGACTCAGCAAGCCTTCATTCAAACCAAGCTGACGACCACAAACAAGCGCCCACACGGACGTATTGAGGGCATGCCGGTACACATGGTTATCGTGCTGCTGAACACGGCTCAGCCATAACAAGGCGTCTGGCTGGCGAATAACACTGCGCACCATTTTATTGATCACGGCTGCAATCGGGCGCAGGTCGCGGGTTTCCTGGGTATTTACAGCGGCGTAAAGCCGCTCAAGGGCAGTGCCGGCATCTTCAAGCAGATGCTTGGAGGTTTTCATTTCACGCTTCAGCGTGGTGCTTGCCTGATATTTTACCGGCTCACGTATACTAAGCGGCGGAAGCTGAAGCTGTTCGCGCCCATCATTCTTTTGTTGGCTTCTTTTTCCAAAAGACGGCCGCACAATTCGTGTCAGTTCAACGGAACCAGCTGTTTCCGCAACGTCGATGGACACCCATTTACAATGGGAGACAAGCGCACGAATATCGTCTTCGGAGCGGATATGAAAACCCTGAATCGGAAACGGTGTCTGGTGCCACGGCCGATCAAGGTCAGACACAAACATGCCAACCTCCAGATCATGCACCGCTACTTTTCTCTGACAGACACCCACTGCGTCACTCCTTGAGCCAAATACTTCTTTGATTGCTACTATTTTCAACCGAAGAAAGGGAATAGTCCATTACAACTTGGTAGCTTAAAGTAACGACAACAACACAAACAGTAACGACTGTATTCGGCCGGAAACGGAGTGTAATACCGTGACAAACATCACAGTGCTTACCCTCGCCATGTCACTAAATCCAAATGCCGATCACTCGGCATCGCATACCGAGCGTTCAAACTTTGGAGGGCGCGCATTGAACGCGCCCCTTGGGGCTTTGCGAGAGTAGACAGTATAAGGCACCGTCGATGCGCGAATGTAATCAACATTCACCGCCTCCTTGCCTTCGCCCTTCACCGGAGAAACCGGCTCACAGGCTACGACAAGCTCCAACCGGCCGGGGATATCTGCAATTCTTGCTTCCGAATCCGAAGATCTCACCGACATACACTGATCGTCCGAACCCGCTGGCCGCCTGCTTTCTACCAGTCGGTCTTGCCCGGGCTGCCCGCAGGCCCGGATACCCTGGCCACAGCCTTCTGCCTCAGCATGGCTCGCATCATAAAGTTTCCAAACTCGCTCACTACACTGGGTTTCGACAGTTAAAGGCGTGGCGCGATCGGATACAAACCACCAACCGGGGTATTCCGCAGTGTCCCAGGATAGCCGGACAGTACGCGGCTCTCCTTTCGAATTTTCAGCAGGAAACATCGCGTAATGGGAGTAATAAGTAGCACAGCCAGCCTGCGTCACCAGCAACCCGGCGACAACCAATAAGCGCGCAATGCCAGCAGTACCACTAATAGAGGTGTGAAATCGGAAAGCGGTCATGATACCTAATCTATACATAGGGAATCTGTGTGGTGGTGCAGTCGGCGGGCGCGTCCTAGTTTACGCTTTCATCAAACTGCAAGCCGTATCCATCTATGGTTTTGCGAACTACAACCATTTCCAGCAGCGGTGCCTCTACGGGCAAACCTTGCACCTGAACATTCACCTTGTCGCCCATTTCCGGAGCAAATGGCTCGGTGTCTACCACGATGAACACACCACCATCTGATATATCGCGGGTAGAGAATATAAATTCTCCCAGCTGCTCGTGGGTTACTTTTACCTTGGCACTCATCGCTGTGCGACAGTGTATTCTGCGGTCATCTACAGCCATCAACAAAGATCCACTGCTTAACTACGGTACATTGTAGATTTTTATGTGTTTATACGAATCATATTTCGTATGTATCAATACGTAGAGTAACACCATTTTGAAGAAGTACGCCAAAGGGAATATTGACAACACCTGTAATAGAAATGAGAATGGTTGGCGTTTACAGACCGCAACTCATCTCAAACTCAGATGCGAACCCAAACAGACTCATTTAAGGATGCATTATGCGCATGAAACTCGCTGCAACTGCGGCAATCGCCCTTACAGCTCTCCCACTTGCCGCCTCCGCAGACGGTGAAGTTAATATCTACTCATACCGGCAGGCGTATCTCCTTGAGCCGCTGCTGAACGCATTCGAGCAAGAGACTGGCATCAAGAGTAATGTTGTGTTTGCAAAGCAGGGCCTGGCTGAGCGCTTGGAGCGCGAGGGCCGCAACAGCCCGGCAGACGTTGTGATGACCGTAGACATTTCACGCCTTAACGAACTGGTAGAGCGCGATCTGGTTCAAGGCCTGGACAACGATGTGCTGGAAAAGAACATTCCCGAAAACCTTCGCCACCCCGAAGGCAAGTGGTTCGGCCTTACTACCCGTGCCCGCCTGATTTACACCTCTAAAGAACGCGTTGAAGAAGGTGAAATCACAACCTACGAGCAGTTGGCTGACAGCAAGTGGGACAACCGCATCTGTACCCGCAGTGGCAAGCACCCTTATAACATTGCTCTGATTTCATCCATGATCGCGCACCACGGTGAAGCCGAGACAGAAACCTGGCTCAAAGGCCTGAAAGACAACCTCGCCCGCAAACCCCAAGGCGGAGACCGCGACCAGATTAAAGCCATCGCGGAAGGTGTGTGCGATGTGTCTATCGGCAACAGCTATTACTACGGCAACATGCTGCAGGATGAGAGCCAACGCCCAACGGCAGAAGCCGTTCGGTTGGTGTTCCCTAATGCCGATGGCCGTGGAACACACATCAACATCAGTGGTATCTCTTTGACCAAGAGCACCCCGAACCGCGAAAATGCGATCAAGCTGATGGAGTTCCTGTCATCTCCGGAAGCCCAGGGCATCTACGCTGAGGCGAATACTGAATACCCAGCCAACCCGAACGTAACACCCACTGGCCTGGTAGCAGAATGGGGAGAAATCCACCCAGACAGCCTTTCTCTTCAGGAAATTGCAGACAAGCGCAATGCAGCAGTGAAATTGGTTGACCGCGTAGATTACGACGGCGAGTAAGCGTTTTGGCGAGGGTGGCACAACCACCCTCGCTATTTCTTTAAATCGGCCTGGCAAATGACACCAGTCATTGCAGCGGCTATTTGAGCTGACTACAATCCCTACCCTTCAACGTTAAACCCTATTCCCTATTGCCAACAGGAACCCTATGAGCGAGGTCGCGACCAGCGTTAACCCCGGGCTAACCCAGCCCTTGCTGGCAAAGCGAACCTCACGCCGTTGGTTGGTCAGTGCTGCACTCACCACTGCCATTGTCGCGCTGCCGGTTCTCACCGTTATTTTTCTGGCCTTTTTCCCTGAAGAAAACATCTGGCCACACCTGCTGGATACAACCTTACCCCGCTACCTTGTAACCACCATTAAGCTCATGGCCGGTGTCGGTGCCATTACTCTGGTAATCGGCCTTGCAACCGCCTGGGCCGTCACCATGTGCGAATTTCCGGGGCGCAAGTTCTTTGAATGGGCGATGTTGTTGCCGTTTGCGGTTCCGGCGTATGTTATCGCCTATGTATACACCAGCCTTCTGGATTATGCCGGCCCGGTACAAGGTGCCCTGAGGGATGTGTTTGGCTGGACCAGCGCCGCCGATTATTGGTTCCCGGAAATTCGCAGTCTGGAAGGGGCCACGTTAATGATCGGCCTTGTGCTTTACCCATACGTTTACCTTCTTGCCCGTGCCGCCTTTCTGGAACAGTCGCCCTCCCTGTTTGCCGTTAGCCGCAGCCTTGGCCATTCAGCGTTGAGCACTTTTTTCAAAGTGGTTCTACCCATCGCCCGCCCTGCCGTCGCTGTAGGTCTTTCACTGGTATTAATGGAAACACTGAACGACTTTGGCACCGTCGATTTCTTTGCCGTACAAACGCTCACCGCTGGCCTGTTTGATACCTGGATGAACCTGGGCAACCTGGGCGGCGCCGCGCAAATTGCCACCACCATGCTTATCTTCGTTGTTATTCTGGTCACCCTTGAACGCTATTCCCGACGACGCCAGCAACAATTCGCAGCGCGAGACAACCGCGACCCTATTCGCCGCTTTACCATGTCGTTCCCCCGGCAGCTGATCTGCGTTGCTGTTTGCGCCGTGCCAGTGGTGCTTGGCTTTGTCGTTCCCGGCGTCACGCTGAGTGTTTATGCATGGGAGTATTTTGGTGAAAGCTGGAACCCGGATTTCGTGCGCAACACATTTAACAGCCTGTTCCTTTCTGGAACCGCGGCCCTGACCACCCTTTTGATCGGCGTAACCCTTGCGTATAGCCGCAGGCTTCACAATACCCGCGGCATGCAGGTGCTCATGCGGCTTTCAAGCCTGGGATACGCCATGCCGGGTGCTGTGCTGGCCGTGGGTGTGATTGTGCCCCTGGCGGGTTTTGATAACTGGCTGGACAGCCTGATGCGGGATTACTTCGGTGTGAGCACCGGCCTGCTGCTGAGCGGCTCGGCCTTCGCCATCGTATTTGCGTATACGGTGCGCTTTCTTGCGGTCTCCGCCGGCAGCGTCGAAAGCGCACTGCAAAAGATTACCCCGAGTATGGACATGGCCTCGCGGTCACTGGGCAACAGCCCCGGCAAAACATTGGTGAAGGTGCACCTACCCATGTTGCGCGGCACCCTTGTAACCGCCGCACTGGTGGTGTTTGTGGACTGCATGAAGGAACTACCAGCCACGCTGATACTCCGGCCCTTCAACTTTGAAACTCTGGCCACCTACGTGTACCAGTTTGCCTCTGATGAGCGCCTGTACCACAGCGCTCTGCCTGCCCTGATTATTGTATTGGCCGGTATTATTCCCATCATTCTGATGAGCCGATCCATCTCCAACTCCCGCTCTATGGCCTGATACACCTCAAAGCTGCGGGGGCATCTTTGATCGGGCGTCCTGAACCACGAACCGGCCCTGAAACACCGCCACCGGATCACCCTGGGGCAAAGGGTTAGGTTTGCCGCAGAACACCTCTGTGGTCAAATCCAGACGGCCCTTACCGTGCCTTGCCAGGCTTTTCCTGAAGCGCTCCGGAATTTCATCCCCAGGTAGGCGACAAATGGCGTAGAAGTCAGAGGTAACTGGCTCAAGGTAATCAATGCTCCCCGTTTGCACCACCACACTCCCCTTCAACCCGAGATCAGCCAGCGCAAGCTCCGTGACCCCCCAGGCTGCGGTTACGGCCACTGAATAAACGCTACCACCAAAACCAGTACCTTGGTGATTGATGTTGGGCGCAAGCGGGGCGCTGAGAAGCAACGAGCTGCCATCCCATGAATGCAGTTGAATGCCTAGCGCGCGAGAAAGCGGAATTTCCTCATGGATGCGCCGTTGGAACGCGGAAAGCTGAGCCATAAACCCCTCCTGATGTGAGTTAATTCTATGCCCGCCACTCGTCTTTCCCAATGCGACCAATGTCGGTTCCAAAACGCATCAGGCCCAGCGTGAGCCGGGCCTGATTTGAAACAAAACGGATTGCGCGTTACTGCCAAACTACCTTCTTCTTCTGCGCATACCACTCGTTTACTTTGCCTTCGTAAGTATCCTCCACCACGTTCCGCTTCAGCTTCAACGTTGGTGTAAGGAAGCTGTTTTCGATACTCCACTCATCGCTAACAATAATAACGAACGCCAGTTGCTCATGGGGATCCACAGTTTTGTTCACCCGTTCAACCAGCTCCGTCAGTTCCGCCTCAAGCTCCTTCCGGAAGTTCGCATCGCCTACCTTGGGCCGAACGCCTTCCGCCAGTTGAATCATGGCATAGGGCTGGGTTTGATTGGCACCCGACACGCACACCAGCTCGATAGACTGGTTTGCCATCAACTTGTTTTCAATGGGCGCGGGAGCAATGTACTTCCCTTTGCTGGTCTTGAAGATTTCCTTCATCCGGCCGGTAATTTTCAGGCGGCCCATCTCGTCAATTTCACCCTTATCGCCGGTTCTCAGGAATCCGTCTTCGGTAAAGGCCTCTTTGGATTTTTCCTCATCCTTGTAGTAACCCATCATAGTGGCCGGGCTCTTCACCAGAATTTCACCCTCCTGGCTAATCTTGGTGTCTACGCCGGGCATGGATTCACCCACATAACCGGTGCGGGAGCGCCCAGGCTTGTTGATATGGGAATAGGCAAAGTTCTCCGACATGCCGTAGCCTTC
Source organism: Marinobacter sp. KMM 10035 (assembly GCF_046537445.1). NCBI lineage: Bacteria > Pseudomonadati > Pseudomonadota > Gammaproteobacteria > Pseudomonadales > Marinobacteraceae > Marinobacter > Marinobacter sp. KMM 10035. Next base: position 100,444 of record NZ_JBBVMG010000002.1, read on the forward strand.
AAGTAACTCCAGGCCAAGGTTGCGATACCAATCCAGCACATCACCGGCCAGCGGCGCAGAACCACTACCGGCCAACTTGACCTTATCCAGGCCCAGCCCAGTGAGAACCTTCTTTTTGATCAGCTTGTTCACCACAGGAATCTTCAGCAGCGTATTCAGCTTTTTCTGTGGCAGCTTCTGCAGAACACCCTGCTGGAACCTGACCCAAAGGCGCGGAACCGAGAGGAACAGAGTTGGCTGCGCGCGCTTCATATCATCAACAAAGGTGTCGAGAGATTCCGCAAAGAACAGGTGAAAGCCAGCATACAGCGATGCAAGCTCAACAAACGTACGCTCAAACACATGAGCAAGAGGCAAGTAAGACAGCATGCGCTCATTGGGGCCTACCTGCAGCACATCCATACCACCTTCCGCCGCGTATGCCATATTGCGGAAGCTGAGCATGACGCCCTTGGGCCGCCCGGTACTACCGGAGGTGTAAACGATGGTTGCCAGTTCGTCTGCATCACGCTGAACGTTTTCTTCCAGCGGCGGGTACTTGGCAACAATATCATCCCAGGTTTCGAAATCGTTAGGCGGGCTCAGGGGGAAGGAAATGCAGCGAACAGATTCAGGAACGCCCGGCTTCATCATATCCCAGTCGTCGAGCTTGCCCACAAACAACACGTCGCACTCCGCGTGATTCAGCACGTAATTGACCGTGTCAGCGTTGAGCGTTGGATACAAAGGCACGGAAATATGGCCCGCCATCCAGATTGCCCAGTCGGTCATAATCCAGTGCGCGCAGTTTTTGGAAATCAGGCCTACTCGGCTCTTTTCCGGAAGATTGAGCGACTTCAAATACGACGCCATTCGGCGGGCCTCGTCGACCGCTCTACCCCAAGTGTATTCAACCACCTTCCCATCTCCGATGGGCTGTGTCATATACAGGGAGTTCGATTTAGCCGTTTCCCAGTGATAGACCATATCCAGGGGCAATTTATTTTTAGTTGGCATGGACTTTCCTTACGTACGTTATTTGATTTATAAGGGCATTATTTAGACTTTAGTAGCATATTTCAACACATTATGGCGGGCCAAAGCGTGACACAAGCCTGCTGAACAGAAACTCAACCGGAGAATAACGAATCAGACTGCAAACACGTTAGCACGCTCTAACAACAAGTGGGTGAGGCTGTGATAAACTCCCGCACCTTAACAACTCGAAATACCGTATCAAACCTCGGAGATGGGCAATATGGCCAAGAAAACACTGCGCACCCTGCTGGGCGCGTCACTAATGGCACTGACAAGTCTTTCAATGGCCGCGGAACCGCGTGTTGTCGCTATTACACAGATTGTGGAGCACCCTGCTCTCGATGCTGTTCATCAAGGTGTGAAAGATGAACTGGCTGCACAGGGTTTTATTGAGGGTGAAAACCTCAAACTCATGCACGAAAGTGCCCAAGGTAACTCCGCTATCGCCTCCCAGATTGCCCGTAAATTTGTGGGCGATAACACCGACGTGATTGTGGCCATCGCAACACCGTCTGCACAAACCGTTGCCGCCGCTGCCCGGAATATTCCGGTCGTGTTTGCAGCCGTAACAGACCCGGTCGGCGCTAAACTCGTAAAAACTGCTGAAGAACCCGGCGCGAACATAACCGGCGTAAGCGACATGTTGCCGATCGACAAGCACATCGACATGCTGCTGCGCATGGTTCCGAACGCCAAGCGTATCGGCACCGTATATAACCCCGGTGAAGCCAACGCAGTGTCCCTAATTGAACTGCTTGAAGAGCGCCTTGAAGCCCGCGGTCTGACTCTGGTTAAAGGTGCTGCCACCAAGACCTCCGAAGTACTCGGTGCAGCGCGCTCCCTGGTGGGCAAAGCCGATGCTATTTACCTGACCACCGACAACACCGTGATCAGCGCCGCTGAAGCCGTAATCTCTGTGGGCGAGCGCGCCAAGATCCCGGTATTTGCCGCCGACACAGCCACTGTTGCCCGTGGTGCCGTTGCCGCACTGGGCTTTGATTACTACGACCACGGCCGCCAGGCAGGCGTTATGGTTGTGCGCATCCTTAACGGTGAAAAGCCAGCTGGCATGCCGGTAGAAACCATGGAAAAACTCAACCTGTTTGTAAACCCCGAAGCCGGTGAGCGCATGGGCATCACCCTGCCAGACGACGTACTCGCAGAAGCTGCTGAAGTGATTAGTAGTGGCAAGTAACACCTGACTTACACGGGCGGGTTCTGTATAAAGGGCCCGCCCGTTTTTCTTCCACAGTGAATCTTTCCCATGCTCAGTGAAATTGCATTTTACGGCGCAGTCGAAACTGGCCTTATTTATGGCTTGGTTGCGTTCGGTATCTACCTCTCTTTTCGTGTACTCGATTTTCCGGATCTGACCGTTGATGGCAGCTTCCCCCTTGGCGCAGCCGTTGCAGCCGTCCTTATTATGGAAGGCTGGAACCCTTGGCTGGCAACCGGTTCTGCCGTCCTTGCCGGCATGGCCGCCGGTGCAGTTACTGCGATACTCAACGTAAAACTGAACATCCTGAACCTGCTGGCATCCATCCTCACGATGATTGCCCTCTACTCCATCAACCTCCGGGTTATGGGGCGGCCAAACATAGCGCTACTAGGTGAAGAAACCGTACTCACCCCCTGGTACTCGCTGGACATCGCCTACCACCAGGTGCCGGTATTGCTGTTTGCGATCGTGATTGTTGTCGCCCTTATTCTGCTCTGGCGCTTCATGAAATCTGAAACCGGCCTGGCCATGCGCGCCACCGGAGCTAACGCCAGAATGGCCCGCGCCCAAGGCATCGCCACCGGCGCCATGATTATTCTTGGTGTTGCCGTATCCAACGGCCTGGTTGGCCTGGCAGGCGCTCTGTTTGCCCAAAGCCAGGGCGCTGCCGATGTAACCATGGGCGTTGGCGTCATTGTTATTGGCTTGGCCTCACTGATTGGTGGTGAAGCGGTTATCACGCCTTCAACCGTTGTGCGCGCGCTGATTGCCTGTGTGGTTGGTGCCATTATCTACCGCCTGGCCATTGCCTTTGCACTGAACGCCGATTTCCTTGGCCTGCAGGCGCAAGATCTGAACCTGATTACCGCTGTGCTGGTTACCCTGGCAATTGTATTGCCTGGTGTTCGCACCTCTCTGGTAAACAAACTCACCCGCAAAAAGGCCTGAGGAGGCACTATGATCAGCGCAACCGATCTCCGGCTTACCTTCGGCAAGGGCACTCCACTGGAGAACCCTGCACTGCGAGGCATGAGCCTGACCGTAAATCAGGGTGAATTTGTTACCGTGATTGGCAGTAACGGCGCCGGCAAGTCCACCTTCCTGAACGCTCTGGCAGGTGAAACCCTGGTGGATAGCGGCACCATCGTGGTCGACAACGTAAACGTTACCAAACTGCCAACCCACAAGCGCGCGGGACGAGTGGCACGAGTCTTTCAGGACCCTCTCGCAGGCACCTGCGAAGGCTTGAGCATTGAAGAAAACCTCTCGCTCGCCATCAAGCGTGGCCAGTTCCGTGGGTTGGGCACCGCCGTTAAAAAACAGTACATGGACAAATTCCGGGAAAGCCTTTCCTCGTTGAACCTCGGGCTGGAAAACCGCCTTGGCGACAAAATGGGCCTGCTCTCCGGTGGCCAACGCCAGGCCGTAAGCCTGTTGATGGCAAGTCTTACTCCATCGGCCATTCTATTGCTGGACGAGCACACCGCAGCACTGGACCCCAAAACAGCCGCCTTTGTTTTGGAACTCACCACCAAGATCATCAACGAGCAGAAACTGACGGCTCTGATGGTCACCCACAGCATGAAGCAGGCGCTGGAAGTGGGCACCCGCACAGTCATGCTGCACCAGGGCCAGGTGGTGTTCGATATTGCAGGCAAAGACCGGGAAGGTCTGGAAGTTAAGGATCTTCTGGAGCTGTTTGAAAAGCAGCGAGGCCTAACGGTAGACGACGACAGTTTACTGCTCGGCTAACAAAAAAGCGGGAGCCTTGAGCTCCCGCTTTTTTGTTACTGCACCAACCCTTAGTGACCGTAGATACGCATCGACGTATTGGTAATCGCAAGGTCATCCACAAAAATACTGCCTATGGACTGCTGGCCAACAATCAGTTCATCTATCCCGATATCCGCCCGGAACGACGGCATCTCAATCGCCAAAGACGACCAACCGTTAGAGAACCGAGCGCCTTCGTAGATATAGAGATCCACTTCAGCAAACAGATCCAACGGGCTGGGGAAAGAGCGATCGTAATCGGCACCGGTAATTTGCATGCCGCGAACACCAATCGCCAGGAACGGCACATCAAACTCCATGGTCTCAATCGCGAAGGCCGTTCTGAAGCGCATCACATCCGTTGCTGTATCGATGTGAATCGAGCCACGCCCCATTAAGCCCTCCGCAAAAAAGTTGCCAATCAGATCGGTGTAGTTGTTACTTCCGTCTGTGGCAGCCAAATACCAGGCACCTGTGGTGATACGGAAATCCACCGCAGCAAAGTTTGTGGGCACGATATTAATTGCTGCATCGCCATCCGCGAGCACATCGATATCAATCCGGATATTGTCCAACCGATCAGTACCGGTTGGCCCGGCAATCCCGCCAAACCCGAAGAAATCCGTGCGTTCGGCACCGCCAATACTGATGTTTTCGATAGCCAGCGCACCTTCATCGAAATAAAGGAAGCGGCCGATATCGATTTTCGTTTCAAGTTCAATACTTACACCCGCCTGCCCCGTGATGTTACCCATCATGGAATCATCCAGGCGCTGTATGTCAGCCATGGCTGCAGGTGTGACCCCCGCAATACACAGCGCTAGCAATGTAGGTTTCAGGCCCTTCATTGTTCGTTTCCTTTTTATAGTCGTTATTACATCCTGTGGGCCACTGCGGTTTTCGACGCCACGTCGCTACTTTAGCGACACGTGCGATTTGAATACGTGCAAGAGTCACAAATAGTGTGTATTTACTAGGTAAAACAACCAACTTCGCGCATTTTTTGATCACAACATGTAGTAATTTCCATTTTTTGAACCCAAGCGACGGATTTACCGAACTTTTATTTCTTGCAAGCCATTTTCCATTGATTTTCTTTGCAAGAAGTCACATCTCAATAGCTCCGCTTAAATTCACAAACCACTATATCCTGTTATACTCACCCCACAATAATCCCATATATAGGGCAAACTACTTCCTAGCAAACCTGCACCAAAGCAAGCATACTAGCGGCCAAAGCCCCGAGATGAGCGCTTACGGGGTTGTTTTCCGGGTGTAGTTATCAGGTACCGGAGCACTACAGCAGGTTCTCGCGAGCACCACATATAGTGTTTCATCGGCGAAACATAAACGCCGTACAAAGATCAAGAGCACAAGCGCAGGTTTAGCAAACTTTTACAGGGAAATGGCACCGCCGAAAGGGTGCCATCGACAGACAACAGTCATATTTGAAGATTGAGGGTGGCAATGAACGCTAAGGCTAAAGCAGAGGCAGTGGTTACAACGATTCCGATGCAGGAAACTTCGCTGGATATCTGGAACAGTAAATACCAGCTGAAAACGAAAACCGGCGAACCTGTAGACAAGGACATCGACGCCACGTATCACCGCGTTGCGGTAGCTCTGTCTCAGGTAGAGAACAAAAATGTTCGTGCCGAGCAGATGAAGAACTTTGCCTGGGCTCTTAAAAACGGTGCCATTCCTGCAGGCCGGATTACCTCCAACGCCGGTGCCGAAGCGCACAAACCTGCAACCTCCACCATCAACTGCACCGTATCTGGCTCCGTTCAGGATTCCATGAACGACATCCTGGAGAAAAACCACGAAGCAGGCCTCACCCTCAAGGCAGGCTGTGGTATCGGTTATGAGTTCTCTACCCTGCGCCCCAAAGGTGCTTACGTTGCCGGCGCCGGTGCAACCACATCTGGCCCACTGTCGTTCATGGATATCTTCGACCGCATGTGCTTCACCGTATCCTCTGCCGGTGGTCGCCGCGGTGCGCAAATGGCAACCTTCGATGTTCACCACCCGGATGTAATCGACTTCATCCAGGCCAAGCGTGAAGACGGCCGCCTGCGCCAGTTCAACCTGTCCCTGCTGATTACCGAAGACTTCATTGAAGCCGTTCGTAACGACAGCGACTGGCACCTCTCCTTCCCGGTAACCGAGAAAGAAGTCGCAGAAGAAGGCCTGGATCTGACCGACCCAAGCCAGTTCGTGTACCGCGACTTCCCCATACTGGACGGCTACGTGGTTAACGATGAAGGCAAGGTGGCGTGCCGTATTTACCGCACCCTGAAAGCCCAGTTCATCTGGGACACCATCATGACCTCCACCTACGATTATGCAGAGCCCGGCTTCATCCTGATCGACAAGGTCAATCAGATGAACAACAACTGGTTCTGTGAAGACATTCGCGCCACCAACCCCTGTGGCGAACAGCCCCTGCCCCCTTACGGCAGCTGCCTGCTGGGCTCTGTGAACCTGACCATGTTTGTGGACTACCCGTTCACCGACAAAGCCAGCTTCAACTATGAAAAGTACCGCAAGGTTGTGGGCATCTTCACCCGCATGCTGGACAACGTAGTAGAAATCAACGGCCTGCCGTTGCCTGAGCAACGCCACGAAATACACTACAAGCGCCGCCACGGCATGGGCATTCTGGGCCTGGGCTCAACCCTCGCCATGCTGCGTATGCCCTACGGTTCGTCTGAATCCGTACAGTTCACCGAAGACGTAGTACGTGAAATGGCTGTAGAAGGCTGGCGCCAGTCTCTTGCCCTTGCGGAAGAGAAAGGCGTTGCGCCGATCATGAACGACGACTTTGAAATTACCCCTAAAATGATGGGCAAAAACCCACAACTGGCCAAAGATGGCCACAAAATTGGCGATAAACTGCCAGGCCGCGTACTGCACGCCAAGTACAGCCGCTACATGCAGGAAATCGCCAAGGTAGAGCCTGAACTGGTTGAACAGCTGGCTGAAAAAGGTGGTCGTTTTACTCACCACACCTCTATTGCACCAACAGGCACAATCAGCCTGTCGCTGGCCAACAACGCCAGTAACGGCATAGAGCCAAGCTTCTCGCACCATTACGCCCGTAACGTAATCCGCGAAGGCCGTAAAACCAAAGAAAAAGTCGACGTGTTCTCCTTCGAGCTGCTGGCCTACCGCCACCTGGTAAACCCCGGTGCCATGCCCTTCTCAGACGAAGAAGACAAAAAGCTGCCCAGCTACTTCACCACCGCAGATGATGTAAGCCCGGCACAGCACGTAGACATCCAGGCCGCCGCCCAGAAGTGGGTGGATTCTTCGATCTCCAAAACCGCAAACGTGCCTACTGATTTTGAATATCAGGAATTCAAAAACATTTACCTCTACGCCTACGACATGGGCCTGAAAGGCTGCACCACCTTCCGCTTTAACCCGGAAGCCTTCCAGGGCGTACTGGTAAAAGAGAAAGACCTGGAAAACACCCTCTACGAGTTCACCCTCGACGACGGTAGTAAAGTAGAGCTGAAAGGCAACGAACAGGTGGAGTACGACGGCGAAATGCACACCGCCGCCAACCTGTTTGACGCGCTTAAAGAAGGCACCTACGGAAAGTATTGATCCGGAACACCGACACAGGACATAGAGACATGACAGTTAAAATCAGCAACAAAATCGTCGGCTACCGGGTAAAGAAAGCCGACACAGATGCAGCCAGCCCACAGCCGGCAGCACAGCCAGAAACCTCACTGGTACAAATGAATGAGTACATCGAGCGGCCAGAGTTTCTTGTAGGCACCACCTACAAGATCAAACCGCCCGTGGCCGAGCACGCGATGTACATCACCATTAACGACATCATATTGAACGAAGACACTGACCACGAAAGCCGTCAGCCGTACGAAGTGTTCATCAACTCCAAATCCATGGAGCACTTCCAGTGGGTAATCGCCCTCACCCGCGTAATCTCTGCGGTATTCCGCAAAGGCGGCGACCTGACGTTCCTGGTTGAAGAACTGCGCTCGGTATACGACCCCAACGGCGGCTACTTCAAAAAGGGCGGCGTATTCATGCCCTCCCTGGTAGCTGAAATTGGCGCGGTAATCGAGAAGCACCTGAAGGCCGTAGGCTTGATGGAAAGCGAGGAAATGAGCGAAACCACCAAGCGCATCCTCGCGGAAAAGCGTGCAGAGTTTGAAGCCAATAACGCCAAGGCAACGAACGACGACAAAGCTGGCGACTTCCCACCCAACGCCACCATGTGCGGCAAGTGCAGCACCAAGGCGGTGATTGTGATGGACGGTTGTGCGACTTGCTTGTCTTGTGGGGATAGTAAGTGCGGTTGAGGTAACTCGGCAGCATGAGAAACAGGAAGGCCCGGAGCGAATGCCTCGGGCCTTTTTTTATGGCCAGCATCAACGAAAGCACGTATTCGTGTGACAGCTTCGTTATTGCGCGGTGATATTACGGAATTTGACAATCCCGGACTGGTAACCGCCTGGTTTTGGGCTAGTTTATTGGTTTGGTTGCTGAAGAAAGGCGTAATAACGACGCGGACTATTGCGGACGTCAAAGGTGTTTAATAACGAATAGTGCAGTCTAATTGCTGTTATGTCTATAGCGAAGTGCAACGAAAATATTAGTTTTAATTGTTGACAGGTTTGTCTATTTGCATCCTAGCAAGGAAGAACAATGAAAATAAAAAGTGCCCGCATCAAAAATTATCGCTTGTTGAAAGACGTATGTCTGAGCCTAGATGACAGAACGACACTGATTGTCGGGCGAAACAATACCGGTAAGACTTCGCTTGCTGAAATATTCCGCAGCTTCCTAAGTTCAACGGGGCCGAAAGTTCGTTATGAGGATTTTAATCAGTCTTGTTTGGCGGAGTTTGAAAAAGCCCTAAAGGCTTTCAAGGAAGGCAAAGAAGATGAGGCCGTTCGTCTCTTGATGCCAGCGATTGAGCTACAGCTACTTATCCACTATAAAGACGATGAGAACGATTTTGGAGCCTTGGGTGATTTCATTATTGATCTCGACGACACATTGTTTGAAACCTGTGTATTGGTTTCTTACCAGTTAAAAGACGGAAAAATTAAGGACTTCTTTCAGGCACTGGATGCAGCTAACCGTAAAAAATATTTTGCTGATCTTAAAGTTTTGATCAACCAGCATTATGAGCCCGTGATATATGCGATCGAACCGACCAATTTGAATAATAAAGTCAGGCTCGAATTCTCTTCCTTTAAACGGTTGATATTGTCAGGATTGATTAATGCTCAGCGCGGCCTCGATGATGAAACACACAGTGAGCGCGATGTGCTGGGTAAATCACTAGGAAACATTTTTAAAAGCGCGAACAGTGCCGGTGCGCCTGAAGCATTTAAGGCCAAGTCCGATGAAGTCAATACAGTAGTAGAAGCGCTCCAAGAGAAAGTCGATACGGATTTTCAGGAGAAAGTAAAAGCGCTTTTGCCAACGCTTAACATCTTTGGGTATCCCGGGCTGCAAGATCCAAATTTAAGTGCTGCTACTGAGCTAAATGTAAAATCATTGCTGGAGAGCAATACCAGGGTATTCTATGAAGGCGATGATCATTTTACTCTGCCAGAAACCTACAATGGTTTGGGTATTCGTAATTTGATTTTTATTCTCTTTCGAATCTATGAATACTTTAGAGAGTTCCAGTCGCAGCCTACCCCACCGAAAGGTCATTTAATTTTTATCGAAGAGCCCGAAGCCCATCTGCATCCGCAAATGCAGGAAGTTTTCATTCGGCAGCTTGAGGAAATAGTCAGTGAGTTCCAAAAGCAGCTTAATGATGGGAATATTTGGCCAGTGCAGTTTGTGGTCAGCACGCATTCCTCACATATAGCCAACGAAGCAGATTTTAGCAAAGTCCGTTATTTCTTATCCAAGGAAGGAAAAGAAACCAAGGTGAAAGACTTGGGCGAAGCATTTGGTAGTGATGAGGTAAAGGCAGACAAAGAGTTTTTGCATAAGTATTTAACGCTGACCAAGTGCGACCTCTATTTTGCAGATAGAGCAATTCTAATCGAAGGGGCCACGGAAAGAATTCTACTGCCTGAGATGATTAAAAAAGTGGACGAGGCGAAGCAGTGTGGTTTACGCAGAAAGTATATGTCTGTAGTCGAGGTGGGTGGCGCCTATGCTCATCATTTTTATAAGTTCATCGACTTTCTTGAGCTAAAGACCCTGTTCATTACTGATTTAGATTCAGTAAAGAAGACCAAAGGTGAGAAGAAAACAACATATCCTGCTTCCATGGTAAGTGATGGTTCACATTCAAGTAACGTAGGCCTGTCTAACTGGTTTGGGATGGACGGGTATTCTGAATTGAAGGATATACGTTTAAAAGACGATAGCACCAAAATTTCTGGATGTCGTCGATTAGCGTTTCAGGTGGATGAAGGTGAAAGTGGTCTGTGTGGCCGAAGCTTTGAGGATGCGTTTATTCTGGCGAATACAAGCCTTTTTGAATTAAAGGATGAAAAGGGGTTGGTGCTGGAAAATGCTGTGTTCGAAAGGGCTAAAAAAATTGGGAGTAAAAGTAAAGCCAACTTTGCTATTGAATATGCTATTGAAAAGACAGATTGGGGTGTTCCTAAGTATATTTGCGAAGGACTCGAATGGCTGGATAAAGACGTTGCGGTTAAGGCTGAGGAGGCTCAGCCATGACCAACACAAACCCTGCCGAACAGGCTTCTATCGAGGCGTTGGAGCAGCTCAGGAGCTGTATTGATAAAGGTCTGTGTTTTCGTTTAGAAGCAGGTGCGGGCGCAGGTAAAACCTATTCCTTGATCGAGTCAATTAGGTATTTGATATCGAATCGCGCAGTTGAGTTGCTAGGTAATCGGCAGCAGATAGCATGTATTACATACACAAACGTAGCAAAGGATGAAATAAAGGATAGAACGGATCATCACCCAGTTATTTTTGCCGATACAATTCACGCGTTCTGCTGGAGCATACTGCAACACTACCAGGTTAAGCTACGAGAGCATCTTCCAGAACTTGGTGAAAAATGGAAAAATCGAATAGATGAGTCGGTAGGTGTTACCAACCAGAAGGTTAAGTACGAGTTAGGATTCCCCGCTGTCAATGAGCACGAAATTACCTTACATCATGACGACGTAGTCGCGTTGATGGCGCGCATGCTTATGTATCCAAAGTTTCAGAAGCTACTTAAAAGCAAGTTCCCTATAGTTTTAATCGATGAGTATCAGGATACCAATAACAAGCTGGCTGATAGCATTGTCACTAATCTTATCGATAACGACTCCGGCGTAATGGTTGGCCTTTTCGGCGATCACTGGCAGAAAATCTACGGCGCTTCAGCTTGCGGCTTGATTTCGAGCGAAAAAGGAAAAATCGTAGAGATCGGTAAGAAAGCAAACTTCCGGTCGGATCGAAATATAGTTCAATGTTTGAACAGAATGCGCCCAGATCTTCCCCAAGCAGAATCAGACCCTAACTCAAATGGAGTGATAAAAGTTTTCCATTCCAATAATTGGGCGGGTGTCCGGAGAGATGGTAAAGGCGGCGGCCACTGGAAGGATGATCTTCCAGAATGCAATGTGAAGGAATATATCGAAAAAACGAAAGAATTGATGTGCGTAGATGAATGGGATATGTCTCCCGAGAAAACTAAAATCTTGTTTTTAACCAACAATCTTATAGCTAGTGAGCAAAACTTTAAGAATCTTACTGATTGCTTTCGATATACAGATGACTATCTCAAAAAAAATGACAAATATGTCCAGTTTTTTCTTGAGGTGATAGAGTCAACAGTATTTGCCTATGAGAAGCAGCAATATGGTGAATTGTTGCAAATTAAAAAGAAAAACCATCCTCAATTGAAGTGTCAGGCCGATAAAACAGAATGGCTGAATATTCTTGATAGGGTAATGCACGCAAGAAAAAATTCTAGCGTTGGCGATATGCTGGATCTTTTGATGGAAACCAAAATACCTAGAATTTCATCAAAAATTGAAGAATCAGAAAAGCGATATAAGCAACTGACATCAAAACCGATTGACGAGCTGGATGAGTATGAAGCGAAGTTTGTGAAAAAGCTTAGCAAGTTGCGCTCCGTAGATTATCTTGAGGTTGCTAACTTGGGTGAGTACATCGATGAAAAGACGCCTTTCTCGACGAAGCACGGCGTGAAAGGAGCGCAATTTGATAATGTTCTTGTCGTTTGTGGTCGCGGATGGAATCAATACAACTGGAATCAGATGTTGGAGTGGATGGACGGTAGCTGTCCCGAAGATAAACAAGATACATTTGAGCGAAATCGAAACTTGTTCTACGTGAGCTGCTCGAGAGCCAAACACAATCTCACTTTGCTGTTTACGCAAGAGTTATCCGAAAAGTCAATTACGGTACTTGATCGGATATTTGCCAAGGATAATGTATTAGGTAGCCCACTTGATGCTTAGGCTCTGCTTGTATTTAATCTGTGTGATGAAAGGACATAACAATACGTGTCAGTCGGACAGTTTGTTCCGTGGCTCTTTTTGTGCTGGCCGCTACGCTAGCACAAACCGCCACTACACAAACTGCCGCTGCACTCAGCGTTAAGAACACATCGGATCTGAAGCATGGAAGATGAATTGTGAGTGATTTCGTGAATGCATTTATAAGAATAGTTGATTTGTTTCTAAATCCTAAAAAGAATGGCTTCCCTGTCCTCGTTGCATTGATAGGTCTTACGATCGCTTTTTTTGGATATAATCTTTTCATATCCGGAATTCAGGAGGGTGGCGCGGCGCTTTCTATCGCATATGGCGATAATCATGAATTCAATTTGGGTAAAGGTGGTCCTGGCCTTATCTTTTGCTTTTTTGGCATGGGCTTGATTGTTTATTCAATCCGTAATTACTCGAAAATCCGGGTTTCTCCTGATGCGTCAAGCACCGAAGATATTGATGGCTTACAAGAGATACATCCCAAAAATATAACTAAAGAGTTTGACGTCCTACTATCCAATGCCGGTCGGTGGAGGTATAAGGGAAATTTTGGTAGATATATGAGAGGAAAAGTTCTGCCAACTTTAGCGTCAAAAGCTAATTTTCATATCAGCGTGTGTATTATAGATCCGAATAATCGAGAGCTTTGCGAAGAGCATGCTCGCTATCGAAACAGTATTAATTCGATTGACAAGGGCAAGAAATATGATCTGAATAGCGTTGCCCTCGAAGTGGTTGTGACGATTATTATATGTGCTTGGTACGTTACCAATAAAAACATAGCAATAGACTTACATCTTACCTCCGTCTTCGATCCGGTTCGGATTGATGCAAACGATGATGCAATGATCATTACAGTTGAGGATAGAAGGAGCCCGGCCTTAAAAATCACAAATGGTCACTTTATGTTTGAGCACTTTGATCTGCAAATGCAATTCTCCAGACAGCAAGCAAAGAGAGTTACGCTTACTGGTTTAAAAGAATCGGATACTGTAGCTTCAATAGAAGAAATAGATATAGATAGTTTTCTTGAAAGTATTGGCATGAAAGAGCTTTGCAGGACATTGGGGCCAGCCAATATTCTTAACGCATGCAGAAATGTACGGAACCCTTATGAAAATTGAGGCGAAAAACTATTTAGGTTTTCTATATGAAAATATAAATGAGCTTCGATGCAAGGCTGTGCCGTTATGGCATCCTCTAGGTTTTGTTTCTTGCATAATAAAAGAAACTCAAAATTATACTTTGAGGGTTCATTTCTGGCCTAAGGGAGAGCGAAGAGTCAAGAATCCAGATTGGCCAATACATACACATTCGTACTTTCTATCAAGTTTTGTTTTGCGAGGTAGCGTTCGCGACATCCGCTATAAAACAATTGACGGCGGGCAAGATGTAATATATTCAGTCAGGTATTTTAAAGGCGGGTCAGAAATAACTCAGACAGAAAAAGAAATCGGTGTAGTGCCAATAGTTGACGAGCTAAGACATTCGGGCGATAGCTACGAGGTTGGTTTAGATGTATTTCACCAAAGTGTTGTCGAAAAACAGAGTAGTGCCGTAACGCTGGTAGCATTATCGCAATTTGTCGATTCGCCCCCACTTGTCCTTGGGAGTAGCGCGAAAGTAAAATACCCTTACGATCGAAAACCCTATGATAAGGATGTTTTCTGGGACCAAGTGTCCATGGCCGTTGCTGACGCTCTTAATCGGGTATCCGAGGGTATCTAACCCCCGGCCCCCACAACACCCTGCATGCGGGTCCGCACAGGGCGTTTCACCGGGAATGGTGAAGCCTGATCCATCCATCGCGAAGCGATACCAATCCTTCGGCTTTCAGGTAGTCGTTCGACAGAGCCTGTTGAATGCCCGGAGTTTTGGAGCTGCGCCATGGACCTTTACTGGTGATGCCACATGCCACGGCAGACTGCACATGCACACCCAGCCTCATCAGGTTTCTCACTTTGGTGCGCGGCTTACGCCACTGTCGCCAGTAAGCCATCCGGACGCGACGGCGGATCCAATGATCCAGATCGCAGCAGCGTTGGTAGCCAGTGGCAATGCCAAAGTAGTTGATCCAGCCACGGAGGTACTGGCTGACCTTGAAGAGCTGGTAGTGCATCGACACGCCCCAGTTCCGGTTCGTCAGTACCCGGATGCGCTGCTTGAACTTATGCAACGTGTCCGGGTGCCAATGGATCTGGGTTCCCTTGAAGGTAAAGCCCAGGAACTTGCTGTCATTGGTTCTGACTACGCGGCTCTTGGCCGTGTTGACCGTCAGTTTCAGACGATGTTCCAAGTAGTGGCTGATGCTGGCCAGCACCCGGTCGCCTGCGCGTCGGCTGTTCACCACAATGGTGAAGTCATCCGCATAACGGGCAAACCGATGGCCCCGTCGTTCCAGTTCTTTATCCAGCGGGTCAAGCATGATGTTAGCCAGCAGAGGTGACAATGGGCCACCCTGAGGTACACCTTCCCGACTCTCCAGATAGAGCTGGTTATCGATAATCCCAGCTCGCAGGTACCGGGCAATCAGGGCCAGCAGGCGCTTGTCCCGAACCTTGTGGCCCAGGTGCGTCATCAGCAGGTCATGATTAACCCGGTCGAAGAACTTCGACAGGTCCACATCCACGGCAAAGCGCTTCCTTTCCTTGAGAATGCTTTGCACTCGTCGCACCGCCTGGTGCGCGTTCCGGCCCGGACGGAAGCCGTAGCTGTCCGTTGAAAATCCCGGGCCGAACAGGGGCATCAGGATCTGGGCAATGGCTTGCTGAATCACCCGGTCTGTCACCGTCGGGATACCAAGCTGTCGCTTGCCACCGTCCGGCTTGTCGATCTCAACCCGCCTCACTGGCGCTGGTTGATAATCGCCCAAGCGAATCGACTGCTCGACCACGCTCCAGTGGCCGGCCTTTACCCAAGCGGGAAATTCATCGATGGTCATGCCATCGACCCCCGCCGCTCCCTTGTTGGCTCGAACCTGTTTCCAGGCTTGTTGTAGGTTAGCCCGTTGCAGTACGGCATCGAGTAGATCGTTGCTAAAGGCTGGCTTCATGGCCGTACGCTGAGCCACGTCACTGCCGGACGGCATTCGTGTGTTCAAGTCGGTCAAGGCTCCTCCTTTATTTCCGGTGTTAGGCCCTTCACCCTGTCCCGACCATTACGACGGGCGTTTGGCTACTATGGCCGCTGCTGACTTCTGCTCAATCACCGGTGGAGTTACCCCCATCGGCGCTATCGGTGTCCATCTCGTTCGCTCGCAACCGCCGATGGCAACGGCTGCGCCCAGGCTTGATCGACCAGTGGCCTGACTGGTAATTGACCGATCGCTCGTTGAGCAGACCTCCCCAGATAAAAGCATGCACTGTCACTGCACAACTGCATCATTTACGGTGGCCGTTAGATCACGCGGCTTCGCGGGAGGCCGCCCCGTCGGCTTGTGCCAACTCGCCTCCGGCCTACGCCTCATATGATGTTCTTGTTCATCAGCTCGCAGTTTTGCTAGCGGCTTCCTCCAGACCAACCCTCACGGGTTGGCCCTTGCCATTCGCTAGTGGTTAGCGTTCAATCGGCTAAAACCGGCTGAACGGTGATCTTCCCACAGGGGACTTTCACCCCATTAGTTCATGCCCATGCTGGGCGTACACAAATGCAGGCAAGGGACGCTCCTGACGTCGCGCCCCTGCTGCAAGCGCTATGTGTGTTTTATCCACAGGCCATGGAAGGGATTCTGATGACTGATCATTTCGGTTCTTGTCTGTGTGGCACCGTGAGCTTTGAGGTAAAAGGTGAGTTCGATAGCTTTTACCTGTGTCATTGCCAGCATTGCCAAAAAGATACGGGTTCGGCTCATGCGGCAAATCTATTCTCACAGTCAGCTAAATTGGTCTGGCGGTCGGGTGCAGATGCTGTGACTTCCTTTACGCTTCCAGGCACTCGTCATAGCAAAAGTTTTTGTGAGCTGTGTGGCTCAGCATTGCCGAACACACAGATCGCAGGTTTGCTCGTCGTTCCGGCTGGGTGTTTGGACACTGAAATCTCTATGTCGCCAACAGCGCACATCTTTTCATCCAGCAAAGCTGCTTGGGATGGGGAGTTTGGGGAAGTGCCAAAGTTCGAGGGGCTGCCAAATTGAGCTACCATCACATAACCAGTGGATGTTGGCGGACGCACCTACGCTGCGCTCCGGCGCACCTTAAAGCCAAGCGTAGAAATGACCAGCCATGAGGGGATCAGAAATGTCGCTGTCAGAACCTGAAGCAAAATTAAAAATGGTGGTATTAAATTCTAATGCTATGAGGATAGATAGAATTGATACGATCACACGACTTACGAACTCTGGTTTGCCGCAAGAAATTATCACTCGGATAGATGAGCTTTGGGAAAAAACAAAAATCATTGGCGGCCAAATTATACACATTGGCAAGATAACATTTGTTGAAATTTTGAAGTTTATTAATGAAAACCCTCATCTGGCGGTTGGCGTAGCGATTGGTGCAGCAATTGGGGCATTGCTAAGCATGATCCCCTTTTTAGGGCCGATATTAGCACCGCTCGCAGCGGCAATCTCAATACTAGTTGGTGGTATTTCAGGTTATCGACTTGATCAAGGAAAGAAGACAACTGATGGTGTGGTTGGGGTGACTCAAGAAATAATTTTGATTGCGAAGAAATTCTTTGAATTATTTGCAAATATTTTTAATGCATTGCGTATGCAATTTTCCTGACAGGTGGCAGGTCTTGAAAAACAATCAGACATTGACTGCAGAAGAATATATAAGAGCATTAGAGAAAATGAAAAAAAGTCCTAGAGATAGGATTGGAGTTCTTGGCGAATTAGGAGCTTCAGGATTGGGTGGCGTTGCAGGGGCTGGTCTCGCAGCTGCGGCGGCGAGTACCGCAGGTGCTGCTACGATTTTTG
Organism: Marinobacter sp. KMM 10035; assembly: GCF_046537445.1. Classification (NCBI taxonomy): domain Bacteria; kingdom Pseudomonadati; phylum Pseudomonadota; class Gammaproteobacteria; order Pseudomonadales; family Marinobacteraceae; genus Marinobacter; species Marinobacter sp. KMM 10035. The sequence continues at coordinate 117,854 of NZ_JBBVMG010000002.1, forward strand.
GCTCTTCAACCCTTGGTACTATTCTTGGAGGTGTTTTTGTCACCACAACGCCGATTGGTTGGGTTGTAGGTAGCGTTGCGGTTGGTGGAGCCGTTGGGTACGGAATTAGTAAGCTTGTAAGTAGTGGTGGTAAAAGTGATGCGATAAAGCAGATGAATATTCTCGAATTGCAGACAAGAATTAAAGTGCTTCAAAATCAATCCCAACATTTACATAAATCTAACGAAAAAATGAAAAAAGTAATCGAAGGTATTCAATTGCTTATTAAAAACAACAAAATTTCTCAAGATGAATCAACTGATTTATTAGCAGGTATTGAAAAAGGAAACATGACCATTGATTTTGTATTTAATACAATAAACGAAATACTCTCCAATAGTAAACATTAAACCTAATAAATCGCTGATACGATTTCCGCTACTTCCCTTCGGTCATTCGCTCCAAGTGGTCGGCTGAAGGCGAACGCTAAACAGCACAAAAAGAGCCCCAGGCCGCTGAAGTCATTCTGTCTCTAGCAGCCTGGATGGCCTCACGGCCACACACCAAACCTCAGCTCTGTGGTCTGATCAGGAACTTCTCGCCAGTAGCCTGTTTGCCGTAAACCGCCATCGCATCCAGCTGTAAAGCACCGGCCAGCGATACTTCGTGAGTGTAGTGGCTGGCGAACGTGGTTTTGATCTCTGCTGCTATGCGTTTGCGCATGGCGATGGCGGTTTCCTTGCTCAGTTTTCCTAATGCATTAAACAATAAAAAGCCGTTCACGCCCCAGGCAAAACCAAAGTTGCGGTTTAGCATGATGGGGCCGCGATCAAGCCCGCCGTAGATATAAACCTGTTTGTAGATATCAGATCCATACACGTTGTATTCAGTGATGTTGCGAGACACGGCGGCTTCCATGCAGGTGAGAATGTCACTGGCCAATTTACCGCCACCAATCGGGTCGAACGCGATGGTCGCGCCGGTTTCGATCAGTGCTTGGGTCAGGTCAGCCATAAAGCTGTCGCTACTGGAATTAACCACGTATTTTGCACCCAATTCCCGCAGCAATGTTTCCTGTTCTGGCTTACGGACAATATTCACCAGGTCGATGCCGTCGGCGATGCAGATGCGGTTGAGCATTTGTCCGAGGTTAGAGGCGGCAGCCGCGTGAACGATGGCTTTGTGACCTTCAGCGCGCATGGTTTCGACCATGGTTAGTGCCGTCAGCGGGTTCACAAAGCTTGAAGCGCCTTCGGCGGCAGTCGTACCCTGCTCCAGTTCCAGGCAGCTTTGCACCTTGGCACAGAGATATTGGCGGTAGCTACCACCGCCAATGAACGCAACGGTTTTGCCCATCAGGCTTTGCGCAGCGGCTGATGGGCCTGCAGCTACAACTGTACCGGCGCCTTCGTTGCCTACGGGTATAGCCTTGCCAACCCGCTTTTTAACGGCACCCATGAACTTGGCCGGGACATCGGCACGGATAACCGGGCGATCGGCGCTACCGGATTGGCTGGCAGTGGTCATATCGGCCGCGCTGAACATCACTCCCAGATCAGACGGGTTAATAGGGGCGGCTTCGATGCGGATGACTACTTCGTTTTCGCCGGGCTGGGGGATCTCGATCTCCCGCAGGGCAAGTTCCAGTGTGTTGTCTTCGCTAATGGTAGAAATAAGTTCGATGTTGGTGTCCGACATTTTTCTTCTCCTGAAAACGTTAGGCTGTCTGTCACTTCGCTGAACTGTTTGATCGTAGCGGTAAACTGAGGTCAGATTAGCACTTCACCAAGCATTAATGTTCAACTGCCCTCAATGGCACCGACAATGAGCTGAATGGGGCGTGCTTCTGCTTTATTATTACAGGCGGGTGCGGACGCTGATGTTATACACAAGGAAGTCATCTATCATGGCAAAAAATCGCGGCCAAAGTGGGCCGATTGAATCGAGGCTGATCAGTCTCTTCGCATCGCTGTTCTTCTCTATCCCAACCGCAGCGTTCGTTTGGCTCTGGGCAAACCTGGAGCTGGCCGTCTATTGGGATGGCTTTCTCAGTAGTAGCTACCTTGTCACCTGCATCATCCTATTTGCTGTGTTGGCTTTGCTGCTCCCGCAACTCTTTCCATCTATTCTCGGGACTGTTTGGCGCGCTATGGCCAAAGTTTGGGGCTGGTGGGGTTGGTAAACACGGTAAAGCATCCTATGAAAACAATAGGTCTAATTGGCGGAATGAGCTGGGAGTCAACGCAGAGTTACTACCGCCTGATCAACCAGAGAGTCAGAGATGAGCTCGGCGGGCTTCATTCGGCAAAACTTGTTCTATACAGCGTTGATTTTGCAGAGATTGAGGCCTTGCAACACCAAGGGGATTGGCAGGCAACAGGGGAAATACTGGGATCAGTCGCCCAGTCGGTTGAGTCGGCAGGCGCAGAGTTTTTGCTTCTCTGTACGAACACGATGCATAAAGTCGCTTCCCAAATTGAACGCTCAGTGAACATCCCCCTACTCCACATCGCAGATGCCACGGCCAACGTGCTCAAACAGGATGGGATAACCTGTGTAGGACTGCTGGGTACACGATTTACCATGGAGCAGACGTTTTACCTTGGGCGTCTTCAGGACCATGGTATCCAGGTTGTTGTGCCAGATGAGTCTCAAAGAGAGACTGTTCATTCGGTGATTTACAATGAGTTGTGCCAAGGGGTGATCAAGCCTGATTCAAAAGCCATGTATCTGGATGTTGTCGCATCATTGGCTGAACGCGGTGCGCAGGGCGTAATTTTGGGATGCACGGAGATAGGCCTTTTGATTCAGGGCTCGGATACAGAGGTCAAACTGTATGACACCACAGAAATACATGCCGAGCAGGCGGTTCAGTATGCCTTGGGGAGGATTTAACCAGAGGCTGCTGCAAGCGCACGTTATCGGGCCGTCGCTTATTCCAACGTTACTACCAAGGAGCGGGTTATTTTGTCTGAGTTGAAAACCGTTGGTCTATTCCTCGTCACCGCTCTAGCCGAGATTGTTGGCTGTTACCTGCCCTACCTATGGCTTCGGGAAGGTAAATCCATATGGCTCTTAGTGCCGGGGGCGTTGAGCCTTGCGGCATTTGCCTGGCTGCTGTCGTTGCACCCCACGGCTGCAGGCAGGGTTTATGCTGCCTATGGCGGCGTTTATATCTTCACGGCCATTCTCTGGCTATGGACAGTGGATGGCATTCGCCCAACTACCTGGGATCTGGTTGGCTCAGGGGTTGCCTTGGTAGGTATGGCTATAATTATGTTTGCTCCGCGCACGACATAACCAATGCATAGCGCCAGGGCGAAAGCTTCGTCGTCCCCAACGAGATGCGGCACCCGGTTGTTGCAGTCCGGGCTTTCAAGGCGGCTCATGTCATGCCAAAGAAAAACACCCATAACTCAACTTTACTATGAAAAATAAATCGCAATCTCATCCCAATATTGCTCCTGAGGACCGGGTGGTTTTGTTCGATGGTGTGTGTCGACTTTGCTCCGCGTGGGCTCGCTTCCTTATTAGATTCGATAAAAACCGTCGATTCAAATTAGCGACTGTTCAATCACCTGAAGGCCAGGCGATTCTTCAGTCGCATGGTTTCCCGACGGATTATTACGAAACCATGCTGCTTGCCGAGGGGCCGAATATTTATACCAAATCTACTGCCTTTTTCAGGGTGATGCGTGAACTGCCATGGCCGTGGCCGTTGACCTGTGTTGGTTGGGTTGTGCCATCAATGATTCGAGACTGGCTATACGACCGAATTGCATTAAACCGCTACAAGCTGTTCGGTCGCTACGATGCTTGTGTGATTCCCAACAAAGATCATGATTCAAGGTTCCTGGGTGAATAGTCCACTTTTAAGTTACGCAGTATGTCGGGGCACCATTGCTTTTATCTGGTTCTATCAAGGCTTGATTCCGAAATTGCTCTACCCCCATGAGGATGAGCTGGCAATGAGCATGGCGGCAGGGTTTTCACATTCTGGTGCAGTTCAGTTGGCCACTATCGCTGGGGTGTTAGAGATTGCCATGGCCGTTGTTATCTTGATATTTTGGCGACAGCGCTGGCCGCTGCTGCTTACATTAGCCGCAATGGTAGGCTTGCTGGCATTCGTAGTGCTGGTTCAGCCCTTACTTCTGTTTGGCGCGTTCAATCCAGTAACAACGAATGTTGCTGTCGCTGCGCTCTCAATCACCAGCTTGCACCTTCTGCGGGTGATTGAGCCATAGAGATGCCGTTGAGCAGGTTCGAAACATGATCGTAAAGGAGATCATTTAGCGAGTCGCATAATCAGCGTCGGCCAAAAACATAAAACAAAGAGAATAAGATGGCTAAAAAAGATCAGCTTTTGGGGTGGGATGTTTCTCCATACACCGCGAAGGTGCGGAGTTACTTTAACTACAAAAATATTCCCTACGACTACAAGCCACCCAACGCTCATACGCTTTTCAGAAAAGTGCAGCCTGCCGTTGGGAAAATAATAATGCCCACTGTGTTTCGGCTCGATGGCTCCGTGCTACAAGATTCAAGCCATATCATCGATGTTTATGAAACCGAAAACCGACTCAAACCGGTTTTCCCGGAAACGCCAAAACAAGCCCTTGCCAGCCTGTTGGTGGAGCTATTTGCTGATGAATGGTTGCCCATGGCCTCTCTTCACTACCGTTGGAACTACAAGGGTAACTTGAAGTTTATCATTGGCGAATTCGGCAAGAATGCACTCCCCTATTTCCCCGGTGTCCTACAACGCACTGTGGCTAAAAAATTCGCCGGAAAGATGTCAGGCTATTTGCCAATACTGGGCATCACGAAAAAAATGGAGCCCAGGTTAGAGGTCGCGGTTGAAAACATTCTGTCCCTGTTGGACGAGCACTTTAAGGCCTATGCATTTCTATTAGGCGGCCAGCCTACCATTGGAGACTTTGCACTATATGGCCAGCTATACGCCCACCTGCATCGTGACCCCGAACCGGTAGATCTAATTAAAAAATACGACCATTTGTATACTTGGCTAATCGCCATGCATGGATCGTTCGAGCAGCCTCTTGAGGACCTGCCCACAAATGATCAAATACCTGACACACTGATTCCAGTATTGCAGGCAATGTCATCACTGCAGGCCCCGTTGTTAGAACAAGCTATTCAGGGGGTGAAATCCTGGGCAGATGAAAACCCCGCTAAAGATAAGATACCCCAACGCCTTGGAGACGCCAGGTTAACGATTGAGGGAGAATCGGAGACGCGCTACAACGTGAGTTATCCTTATTGGATGGTGCAACGAATCAATCAAAATGTGGAGGCAGGCTCTTCAGAGCTTAAAGGGTTTATCCAAGAACTCGGGCTGGCTTCCGTATTTTCTGAACCCTTACCCGTGAAGGTAGAATTAAAGCGGGCCCGGCTCTATAAAAGCTAGAACACAAGGCTCAATGCATAATATAAGGGGTTGATAGGTATGATTTTCTTTAACGCCGCCCGTTGGCGGAGCGCTACCATTGTGGTGGCATTGTGCGGGTCGCTGGCAAGCTGCGCGGCTCTTTCTCCTGCACCGAATTTGACCACCGATGAAAAGAAAGCCCTCAGTGCCAACCTGAACGAGAAGTACAAGGCGTATCAGGATTGCATGGTCGGTGAATCCGATCGCTTCAGCCATATCAGCTCGGCTCCCCCTTCAGACATTGCCAAGGGCGCCCAAGCGGGCTGTGAGGCTGCTTTCAGGAATTATCATAAAGCCGTGACCAAACAGTTTACGGCCTTTGTATCAAGTGCGGGCCAAGCAGAAGCCCTAAGCCGCGCTGACCAGCATGCCAGCGATGCAAAAGATCGCACCTGGGGCCATGTTATCCAGCGGGTTCTGATCCAAAGACAATAAACCATCTATGAGGGGAGCACGCAGCACACTCAGTGGGCTGCTCCAGCTCCGAGGAAGAAATATGAATTTAAGGATTGTTGGCACCATTGGAACATTTCTTTTGGTGTTTCTGGGGTTATTGCACAAGGTTGGCGATTTTAACGCGCAGGAATTCTTCGTAATTCTAGCGCTCGCGTCTATAGCAGGCTCCATTGCCTGGTTTAAGCTCTTCAAGCCCGGCCCTCGGCGCGAAGGCAACTAAGTGCAGGGCGAATAACCCTGCGGCCGTTATTGAGCGCCCGATCTATATTGCCTAGAATGGCGCCCTTTCCTATTCAACGCGGATTACTATCATGAGCGAAACTACATCTTTGCCAGCACTGCCGGATCGTCTTTCAAGAAACCCCAACAGCCCGCACCATGTCGCTGAAGTTTTCGTGCACGACATTGCTATCAAGCTGAATGGAAAAGAGCGCACCAATGTTGAGGAATATTGCATCAGTGAAGGGTGGATAAAAATCGCCTCCCCCAAGGCACTAGACCGTCGTGGCCAACCGCTTATGATGACCATGAAAGGTAAGGTTGAAGCCTACTACGATTAAGCAACACGGTGCCAAGGAGACAGCCCATGCCCCGCATTTTTGAAGACAACTCTCAGTCCATTGGCAACACACCGCTGGTGAGACTTAACCGTGTGAATAATGGCGCGACTATCTGGGCCAAGATTGAAGGCCGTAACCCGGCCTACTCGGTGAAGTGCCGAATTGGCACGGCCATGGTGCTGGATGCCGAGAAACGGGGGGTGCTGAAGCCGGGCATGACCATTATAGAGCCGACCAGTGGCAACACGGGTATAGCCTTGGCCTTTGTGGCTGCGGCCAGAGGCTACAAAATCGTTCTTACCATGCCTTCTTCCATGAGCTTGGAGCGCCGCAAGGTGCTGAAGGCTCTGGGTGCTGACCTGCTGCTGACCGAGCCCGCCAAAGGCATGCCCGGCGCGATCGCCAAAGCGGAAGAACTGGCGGCGGCCGAGCCTGAGAAGTACTTTCTGCCTCAGCAATTCAACAACCCGGCCAATCCACAAATTCACGAAGATACCACCGGTCCTGAAATCTGGAACGACACCGATGGCGCCGTGGATATTTTTGTTTCGGGTGTGGGCACCGGCGGCACGCTCACGGGCGTCTCTCGCTACATCAAGAACACCCAGGGCAAGGCTATTACTACGGTAGCCGTTGAGCCTGCTGACTCTCCTATCATCACTCAGGTGCGTAATGGCGAAGCCCTCAAGCCGGCACCGCACAAAATCCAGGGCCTTGGTGCTGGCTTTGTGCCTGGAAACCTTGATTTGGACATGGTTGATCAGGTGGAAACGGTCACCAATGAAGACTCCATGGCCATGGCCCACCGGTTGATGCAGGAAGAAGGCATTCTGTGTGGCATTTCCTGTGGTGCGGCAGTGGTTGCCGCTGTCCGTGTTGGCCAGCAGCCTGAACACAAGGGCAAGAACATTGTGGTCATTCTGCCGGATTCTGCCGAGCGCTACCTTTCCAGCGCCCTCTTTGCTGAGCAGTTTGGCGATACGGAAAACGTGCAGTAAAAGGCACCCTGCCCCGTAAAACACTGCAAAATCCGCGGGTTCCGTGTTCCGGTTCCAATCGCTTTGGGCTAGGGTTAGCGCAACCCTAAACGGCTGGCTGCTACGCCGGCCTAGCCCAAGCGAAGATTAGTTCAATTTTTGGAGACACAATGAAAAAAATCCTTTTGGCCGCGTCTGTTTTGTTTACTTTGAGTGCCCGCGCAGACACTACAGTAATCGAGTCTCAGGCCGTCAAAAATGGTGTCGTAAAATGCGCTGCACCTCTGGCAGAGATGGGGGATTTCATTATTGGGGATAAGAGCCACGCGTCCCATTCAACATGGAACTCGAAAGACCCGGACAACCGTATCTATGCGTCCCTGTCGAGCAAGGGTTACTCCGATGGCGATTCCCATGTAACGGTGATTGCCGCGCCCACGTCATCAGGCAAGTGCGATACAACCTATATTGAAACCTTTGCCTTGGCCAAATCCTGCATGCTCACCCGAGAAGAGGTGTTTGGTGACTGGGCCTATGTAGGCACCATGAACGAGAAGACTCTAATTCTTAAAAATGACGACGACACAGTGAATATCTATCTCTCAGCTCAGGGTACGAACGACAATATCTGCCTCGTCTCCAAGAGAGAGGTTGTATACCAGTAAGTTCAAACTTCAATACTTACTGAACCTCGCCTTCTCGGTGCTCACTGAGAAGGCTGACTCCGGGAGTACTGCTCAACCAAAGTACTCCTGCATCCATTCAAACAACGTTTCCGCGCTCACATCCGCCATATCAACACTTTTGAACCCCTCGCCAACTTCTTCATCAATGGTAATAAACTGATAGAGAAGTTTGCCGGGCTGCTCGTCATGCAAAATAAGCGTAATGCGCCGACGCGTTCGCAGGCAATCGATGGTCATTGCATCTGCAGGAATGCCTGCATCGCGCATGCCGCGGCGCACTTCAACAACTGGGTTTATGTGCTCATGCGTGGATTGAATTCGTGCGTGTGCTTCACTGGCCATATCAGCCAGAGTTTTCAGGGGATCAACAGACATAATGATTATCTTGCAGTTGGTTGTGAGCGTTTTACGAGCATACCTGATGAGACTTTCCTCAACCACGCTGAACGCCAACGAGCCTGATAGGCTAGACTGCATATATCTGTAGCAAGGTTCGGGTGCACAACAGCCCGAGTTACGAGAGGAGCCGTCAAAACAATGCCCCCCGACGAATCCATCGCTTTTTTTGCTCGAGCTGGCTACGCCGCCCGCGGGATTGTGTATTTGCTGATCGGAGGCCTTGCCACTCTGTCGGCGCTCGGTAGAGGCGGCCAGACTACGGGAAGCCAAGGCGCGCTGGAAAGATTGTTGTCGGCACCTCTGGGCGAGATTCTTTTAGGCGCAATGGCCTTCGGCCTTGTTGGTTATGCATTATGGCGCTGCATACAAGCCATCGCAGACACCGACCGCCATGGAAAAAGCTTTAAAGGCATTATTATCAGGGCCAGCCTGCTCGTAAGTGCCGCAACGCACCTGCTACTCGCGTTCTTTGCCATTAATCTGATCTTTACCTTGGGTGGCAGCGGCGGTGGCAGTGGTTCTGACGGCACTGCCGGCTGGCTCATGAAGCAACCCTATGGCCAGTGGTTAGTGGGAGCTGTTGGGCTGATGATGATCGGCGCCGGAGTAGCGCACAGCGTTAAGGGCGCAAAGGCCAAATTTGAACGCCATTTTTGTATGCCACAGAGCACCCAGCGCTGGGCTTACCCCATCTGCCGATTTGGCCTGGTCGTTCGTGGCTTAGTGTTCATCGTTACGGGTACTTTTTTTATTATCGCGGCTTACCAGGTCAATCCGGACGAGGCCGGCGGTATAGCTGAAGTGTTCTCAACCTTCCGCAAGCAGCCTTTCGGCACGCCACTTATGGCGTTCATCGCCGTCGGGCTGTTCGCTTTCGGCATGTACAGCATGTTGGAGGCTTTCTATCGCCGTGTTGATCCACCATAGCCCGATCAACATTCATGCTTTTTCATCCTTGCCTAGTCAGTGTTTACTGCTATCATCATGTTCAATTGAACATCTAGTAATAATAAACCAATGGAGTCGGCCCTCCCAGATGTTCAATAAAACCGCATGGAACCCCATGCATGGACCGCTCCCGACGGAGAATCACAATGAATTTCCATAAAAAAAAGCTTCCCGGGGTACTGCCCTCTGCTGCCTTAGCGGCTTCCGTTTTGATGGCAAGTTTCAGCGGTCAGGCATTTGCCGACTGCGAGAGAGGCGCACTGGATACTCTGTATTGCGATGAAAATGGCGACATGGTTGCAGACTTGCCTGAGGACAAGTCCAAGTGGAACGATCCCAACACCCTGATTTTTGCCTACACCCCGGTTGAAGACCCCGCCATTTATTCCGATATTTGGCAGCCGTTCATCGATCACCTGTCGGAAGTAACTGGCCGTGATGTTCGCTTCTTTGCCGTTCAGTCCAACTCAGCTCAAGTAGAAGCTATGCGCAGCGGCCGTCTGCATATTGCTGGCTTCTCCACTGGCCCAACGCCTTTCGCGGTTAACCTGGCCGGTGCGGTTCCGTTTGCGCTGATGGGTTCAGAAACAGGTCAGTTTGGTTACACGCTGCAGGTGTTCACCCACGTTGATTCCGATATTCATGAGATGAAAGATCTGAAGGGCAAGCGTGTCGCTCACACTTCCCCAACGTCTAACTCGGGCAACCAGGCTCCACGGGCTCTGTTCCCTGAGATGGGTATCGTTCCTGGGGATGACTATGAGATTTCTTTCTCGGGTAGCCACGACCAGTCCATGCTTGGTGTCGTCGCAAAAGACTATGATGCCGCTCCGGTAGCATCAGAAGTTGTGGAGCGTATGGCGGCTCGCGGGCTGTATGACACAGACGACGTGCGTCTGGTTTGGGAATCAGATCGCTTCCCGACTACCTCGTACAACTATGCGCACAACCTGCACCCGGATCTGGTTGAGAAGATCCGCGAAGCGTTTTACACCTTCAAGTTTGCCGGCACTGAGCTCGGTGAGGAATTTGAAGGCGTCGAAACGTTCATTCCCATCAACTACAAAGATAACTGGAAGGTCATCCGCACCATCCAGGCCTCTAATGGCGTTCAGTACACCCGCGATAACCTTAAATAAGTAGCCCAGGAGCCTCTGGCATCGCGCCAGAGGCTCTATCCGGAGTAAACACATGTTAGAGATTACCAACCTCGTAAAACGTTACGGGCAAAACGAACCTGTGCTCAAAGGCCTGAATCTGAAGGTGGAAGGCAGCAGTGTTGTTTCCATCGTCGGCGCATCCGGTGCAGGTAAAAGCACCTTGTTACGATGCATCAACCGGTTGGTCGAGCCAACGTCGGGTTCGATCAAGCTGAACGGCCACGAGTTGGTCAATCTTCGCGGAAGCGACCTGCGCCACTCTCGTCGGCGGATCGGTATGGTGTTTCAGGGCTTTAACCTGATTGACCGTTTAACCGTTATGGAAAACGTGCTCTCCGGCCGCTTGGGCTATGTGTCCTTCTTTCAGGCTTTGACTCGTCGCTTCCCACAATCGGATATCGACCGCGCGTTCAGCCTCATGGAGCGTGTGGGTATCGCCCACTACGCCGATAAACGTGCCGACCAGCTGTCTGGTGGTGAACGCCAGCGTGTTGCCGTGGTACGTGCTTTGATGCAAGAGCCCGAAATTCTTTTGGCCGATGAGCCCACGGCGTCGTTGGACCCGAAAACCTCACAGCAGATCATGAGCCTGCTGCAAAGCCTTGCCAGTGAAATGTCTTTGCCTGTACTGATCAACATTCACAACGTAACTCAGGCGCGTATGTACACCGACCGTATTGTCGGCATGCGCCATGGGCAGATGATTTTTGACGGTGAACCCAAAGACTTCAACCAGGATGCTCTGGATGCCATTTACGGTGGCATTGAGTCGCCGGAAGAAGATGCTGGTGAGCCTGCATCCCCAACTGAGGAGGCTTCGGCATGACATCCGGGAACACTGCATCCGGTGCACAGCCGGGCAGGGTCTGGAAAAAGCCCCCTTTCATAGCAAATCCCTGGATTCGCTATGGATTGGTCGCAATCACCCTGGCCTACTTGTACTGGGCATTCTCAACACTGCCTTTTGACTGGCAGCGTATCGCTGAAGGCTTGCCTCGGGCAGGCAAAATTTTTGGCGGCGCTTTCCCTCCCAGTTTTGAACGCGGCGGGCTGCTGTGGACGGGCTTCAAGGAAAGCTTCCAGATTGCCTTTTTGGCGACCATGCTGGGTGTTCTCCTGTCGGTTCCCATTGCGGTCATGGCGGCTCGTAACGTAGCGCCCCTTCCCGTTTACATTCTGGGGCGGACTCTTATTATCGTCTCCCGCAGCTTTCACCCGGTTATCGTCGCCATTCTGTTTGTTGCAGCGGTGGGCTTTGGCCCTATGGCGGGCATTCTTACCCTGACTCTCTATTCCATCGGCTTCGTTGCCAAGTTATTGGCAGAAGAGATTGAAGAAATTGATTGGGGCCAGGTTGAAGCCATGCGTTCTGTTGGCGCCGGTTACATGAAAATCCTGGTTTATGGGGTTTTCCCACAGATCATGCCGCGCCAGATCGGGCTATCCATGTATCAGCTCGACAGTAACCTTCGCGCATCGGCCGTTGTTGGCATTGTGGGTGCCGGCGGTATCGGTGGCACTCTGATGAACGCTTTCGGACGTTACGATTACGATTTCGCCTTTGCCATTTTGCTGATGATTATTGCGATCATTCTGGTCAGTGAAGGCTTGAGCGGATGGGTGAGGAAAAAAGTATGGTAGATCACGCTGCAAAACTGACCGACCGAGTCTGGTCGCGCTACGACCGTAAAGAACAGCTTACGCGCTATGCGGTCTACCTGGCCACGCTGATAGCTGTTGTTTGGGCCGTGCGTGATATTGATATTTTTTGGCCCTGGGTTTGGGATGCGCCCAACCAGATCCAAAGCTTGGGCGCACGCATGTGGCCGCCGGAATTCAGCAAGTGGAGTGCGATTTTCTCCGCCATGCTGGAGACGGTGCACATTGCCACCCTGTCCACCATGCTGACGATTTTCATCGCTCTGCCGGTGTCTTACATAGCGGCTCAGAACACCACACCGAACAAGATCACGCTCTGGATTGGCCGGTTCATTCTGGTATCCAGCCGCTCTGTGAACACCATTATCTGGGCATTGCTGTTCGTGGCTATTTTTGGCCCCGGCGTGCTGGCCGGTATTTTGGCGGTGATGTTCCGCTCAGTCGGGTTTATCGGCAAGCTGATGGGCGAGGCGATAGAAGAGATTGACCGCCGCCCGGTGGAAGCCATGGAAGCGACCGGTGCCAGCAAGATGAAGGTGGTGTTGTACGCGATTGTGCCTCAGGTAATGCCGGCATTTTTCGCCATCATTATTCTGCGCTGGGACATCAACATCCGTGAATCCACTGTGCTGGGTTTGGTGGGTGCTGGTGGTATCGGTGTATTGCTGCAGGGGTCAATCGACATGTTCGCTTGGCAAACCGTTGCAACCATCCTGCTTGCAATCGTTGTGTTGGTCATTCTGGGCGAGGCGCTGACCAGCGTCCTGCGCAAAAAAGTAATTTGACCTTGAGTTGTTTGCCGCCCGAGCGTTTCGGGTGGCAAACACTCGCGCTGTGAACTGGATAACCGATTCTATGAAAGACAGTATTGATTTTGGCAGGGCCGACATTCTTTTCACCGATGTGGACGATACACTCACCACCTGTGGCCGCCTTCTGCCAGAGACTTATCTCGCGATCTGCCGGCTGGCCGATGCAGGTATCAGTGTCATCCCCGTAACAGGGGGCTGTGCTGGCTGGTGTGACCAGATCATTCGTACCTGGCCGGTAAAAGCGGTGATTGGTGAAGGCGGAGCCTTCTATGCTGAGCGCACTGCCCCGCAAACTGTTAAATGGCACTTCTGGGAAAACGAAGCGAAACACCGACGCGACCAGCAGTCCATATTAGACGCTGTCGCAGCACTGGATTTGGATTTCGAGGCAAAGCTGGCCACAGACCAACCCTTCCGTTTTGTCGATGTGGCAGTAGACTACAACCAGCAGGAATCGCTAACACCTGAGCAGGTAGCGGCGATACATGATCCTTTGGTTTCCCAGGGCTTCAGCGTTCGGCAAAGCTCTATCCACATCAACATCTGGCTCGGCGATTTCGACAAATCCACTATGTCACTTCGAGTGGGCCAGGAGTTACTGGGGCTGGATATCGAGTCTTTGCAGAAGCGCTCCATTTTCATTGGTGATGCCCCCAATGACGAGAGCATGTTCCGCAGCTTTCCCATGAGTGTTGGCGTAGCCAATATTCGGAAGCATTTACACGTTATGACCCATCAGCCCGCAGCGATTGTCAGCCAACCTTCGGGATTGGGCTTTGCTGAAATGGCAGAGGCCTGGCTGCAACATCGCACCTGACCGAGCAGGTAATCTGATGAGTGCCAAAGAACGCCAGCGCTGCATCCTCGAATGGGTGCATGAACAAGAGCATGTCGAAGTTGAAGACATCGCTCAGCGCTTTGGCGTCACTACGCAAACCATTCGCCGCGACATCAACAAGATGTGCGAACAGGGTTTGTTGCGCCGTCGTTATGGCGGTGTCAGCCTGCCGGCAACGCCTGCACCATCCTTTGCTGTGCCCCAGGATGAACCTACATCCAGTCAACTCGCTAAACAGCGAATGGCCAAACGCGTTGCCACAGATATTCCTGAAGGCGCCACCGTTAGCCTGGGGGTTGGCAGTACCGTTGAACTGGTTGCACAAGCGCTGATTCATCATCATTCGCTTCGGATATTGACCAACAATTTCAGTGTGGCGGCAGCACTTTCAGGTAACCCGGGTATCGAGGTTATCGTGTCTGGAGGCATGTACCGCCATAACCATCACGATGTGGTTGGACCAGAAGTCAGCAGCTTTTTCAGCTCCTTCACGACAGACTTCGGCATTTTCAGCACCGGAAGCATGGATCTGGAACAAGGCTTGATGGATCACGAAATCCGCGAGGCTGAAGTTAGCCGTGCCATCATCGCAAACACCAGAACCCGTATGCTTGTGGCAGACCACAGCAAATGGACTCTGAACGCACATTGTAAAGTGGCCACGTTCAAATACGTTGACCGTTTTTACACCGATTCCGTCCCACGGAAACAGCGGGCAAACTTGCCCGACTCCATGGCCATCATTGAATGCGACGAACCACAGCTGGTGGTTAGTTGATCAATAGTGAGGTGGCCACTAATGTTTAGCTCAGTAATATAAATTCAAACAAAAAATACAGAAGGATTCTGTCATGAAACGTACACTTTCCCTGTCACTGCTCGCGGGTTCTATTGCGGTCATGTCTGGCTGCAGCACCATGGATCACAATGCCAGCACCCCTGAAGCCTCCCCTACTGACAGCCAGGCGCTGGTTCAAGTTGGACCCCGGCCTTACTTCCTGATTAACAACATGGACGAAGGCAAGCTGAAGCAGTCCCTGCAAGCGTGTGAATCCAAGCCGGTGACCTCTTCGACCTTCTCCATCGGTCACCGGGGTGCTCCTATGCAGTTTCCTGAGCATACCCGCGAATCTTACATAGCGGCCGCACGAATGGGCGCCGGGATCGTAGAGTGCGACGTGGCCTTTACCAAGGACAGGGAGCTGGTGTGCCGCCATGCCCAGAATGACCTGCACACAACCACCAACATCGTGGCTGTGCCGGAATTGAACGCCAAGTGCACCAAGCCTTTTACCCCGGCAGATCCGGCCACAGGCCAAAAGGCCGAAGCTGAATGCCGCACAAGCGACATAACACTGGCTGAGTTCAAATCGCTCAGGGGTAAAATGGATGCGTTTAACGCCGATGCCACCACACCAGAAGAATACCTGGGCGGCACAGCCGACTGGCGAACGGATTTGTACGCCACGAATGGAACGGTGTTAAGCCACCGTGAAAGCATCGAGCTGCTCAAGGAACTGGGTGTTCAGTTCACTCCGGAGCTGAAAACGCCGGTGGTCGACATGCCGTTTGAAGGCGACTACACACAGCAGGATTATGCTCGCCAGATGATTAATGATTATGTACAGGCAGGCGTTAGCCCTTCCGATGTATGGCCCCAGTCGTTCCTGCTGGAAGACGTGGTTTTCTGGATCAATGAAACGCCTGAATTTGGCAAGCAAGCGGTCTTCCTTGATGAAGATGATCACTCCCCTGAAAACGTATCCCTTGAGTACATGGAAAGCCTCGTTCAACAAGGGGTTCCTGTTCTGGCGCCTGCAATCTGGAAAATGCTGACCCTGAACAGCAACAACGAAATTGTACCTTCCGAGTATGCACTCAACGCCAAAGCTGCAGGCCTTGACCTGATTGGCTGGTCGCTTGAGCGCAGCGGACCGCTACACACGGGCGGCGGGTGGTACTATCAGAGCGTAACCGATGCCATCAACAACGACGGTGACATGTTCACAGTGATAGATGTGTTGGCTCAGGAAGTGGGTGTAATCGGTATTTTTTCAGACTGGCCGGCCACTACAACCTACTACGCCAACTGCATGGGCATATAAGCTGAACCCTGGAGTTACCTAATGAACCCGACCGTAGCGAATAACAGGCCTGTAAAAGTGGATCTCGCAGAAGGCGAGGAATATTACTTTTGCACCTGTGGCCGTTCCAACAAACAGCCGTTTTGCGACGGTTCCCACGTGGGAACTGAGTTCAAACCAAAACCCTTCACGGCTGAGAAATCTGGTGATGCCTATTTGTGCCAGTGCAAACATTCGGCAAATCTGCCGTTTTGCGATGGTACTCATAAGCAGTTTGATGCCAGTGCAGTTGGCAAGGAAGGGCCTGGCATCAAAGCGGGCGCAAGTGAGATTCCCGTGGCAAGTGCCACTGTTGAGGAACCTACGGTCGAGTTCATTCACCAACTGGCCAGAGATGGCTTATCAAAGATGGGGCACCATGGTCCTATGACCTCCATGGGGGTGCCCCGTCATTTGCTGCCGCACTGGGATGATATTCAGGTGATGACGGCGCAAATGGCTACTCAGCCTCTGCTTGAAGATGTTCCCGTTAGTACCGAGCTGGTTATCGGGCCCAGAGCCAGAAAGCCGCTGAAGCTCAAGATTCCCCTGTTTGTTTCCGACATGAGTTTCGGAGCCCTGTCTGAGGAAGCCAAGCTGGCTTTGGCGAAAGGCGCCGAAATGGCAGGCACGGGCATTTGCTCTGGAGAAGGCGGAATGCTGCCAGAGGAACAGGCCGCTAACTCCCGTTATTTTTATGAATTGGCGAGTGCGCAATTCGGGTATGACGAAGCAAAACTGAAAGATGTTCAGGCCTTCCACTTCAAGGGCGGTCAAGGCGCAAAAACCGGCACTGGCGGCCATCTGCCAGGCAATAAAAACGTCGGTAAAATTTCACAGGTTCGAGGCATTCCCGAAGGCGAACCTGCGGTATCTCCACCCACATTTGCACACTTGCACACGGCGGCAGACTTCAAGAAATTTGCCGATCGCGTGCGTGAGGTAACGGGTGGCATCCCCATTGGTTTCAAACTCAGTGCCAACCATATTGAAAAGGACATTCAGTTTGCTCTGGATGCCAGCGCCGATTACATCATATTGGATGGCCGAGGTGGCGGCACGGGTGCGGCGCCGGAAATGTTCCGCGATCACATCAGTGTGCCGACCATACCTGCACTGGCACGGGCGCGGCGATACCTGGATGAGCAGGGCGTGGGTGGCGACGTTACCCTGATTATTACCGGTGGCCTGCGCACACCCATGGATTTCGTGAAGGCCCTGGCTTTGGGCGCCGATGGCGTAGCCATAGCAAACAGCGCCATGCAATCAATAGGCTGTGTCGCTGCGCGCATGTGTAATACAAACAACTGCCCTGCCGGTATAGCCACACAAAAGGCCGATCTTCGGCAGCGTTTGAACGTCGAAAAATCCGCCGGGCAGCTCAGGAATTTCTTTGAAGCCTCTGTAGAATTGATGCAAGTGATGGCCAGAGCCTGTGGTCACGATTCGTTGAATTCATTCAACAGTGACGATTTGGCAACTTGGCATCGAGAGATGGCTCTGTTATCAGGAGTAAAGTTTTCCGGGTTTATCGAACCCTGATCAACTTTTTCATCACTAATCAAACTTTCGAGGCATGTATGAACATTTATGCTCCCCTTACGATGGCGTCCGCCCTTTTCCTCACTGCCTGTGCAAGTTCGCAGCAAGATGATGTGGGCACCACGCATACCTATCAGTGCGACAGTGCGAAACGATTACGGCAACCTACCCTTCGAACAAATCTGCTGTAATTCAGCACAAGGGTGCCAAGCACACACTGCAAATCGCAGTCTCTGCCAGTGGTTCACGCTACGTTGGCAACGAGCTGGAGTGGTGGACGAAGGGTTCCGGCCCCGGAGCTGAAGCTGCCCTCCTCCATCACATGGCTGACGGCACTTCAGGAAAAATCATCGAGAACTGTGCTGAATCCTGAGCATCGAAAGATATGAAAATCACGCTTGCTCTGTAGCATTTGAACTAATAAAACGGCTAACCGATGCGTTACGCAATCGAATTCCAACTATTGTTTGGGTAGCCCTATCGGACAGCATGGGCAGCAATTACGCCCGAACAGAGGAATAGCCTGCATGAGCCAAAATACCGGCAGCACAAGCAAGGTAGATAAACTGCTGGCTGAGCAGCGTGACTATATCGCAAAGCGCGAAAGTGGCTACCGTGAGCGCGCTCTGAAAATGTACCCCTGGGTATGTGGCCGTTGCGCCCGTGAGTTTACGCGCATCAATTTACGAGAGCTCACCGTGCACCATGTTGACCATGACCACGACAACAACCCGGCCGACGGCAGTAACTGGGAACTGTTGTGCGTGTACTGTCACGATGAAGAGCACAGCAAGTTTGAGGATTTTGTGCGCTACGGCGGAAGTTCCGAGAAGCGGCGTGAAGCCGCAACGCACAACCCGTTTGCAGGCCTGAAGGAAGCGCTTGAGAAGAAAAACTAACAGCCTGCCTGTATCTTAAGAGTCCCGTTAGGCAGGCTCTACACATCCCCCCCGCCAGAATTTAAGCACGTGCCCTTTGAAGGGCTTTTCCAGGTAATCCGTATGCTCCGGCTTCTCCTCAGAAAAGCTGAATCCGTGGGTTTCCATGCGACGGCTGAATTTGTTTTTTCTGCCTCTTCCCGGATCCACCAGAATTACTTCACAGGTTGGGTTGGCGTGCCGGTCAATGAAATCGGCCAACAGGTTTACGTGCTCGTCTTCGTACAACACGTCACTGCCAATAATAATATCGAACAAGCCGAGATCACTGGCTTTATCTGCCCAATCAACTCGCTGGTAACCTATCGCTTTCCCTTGGTTGAGCTGAGTGTTCCGCTCCAGAAAAACGCCCACTTCAGGGTGGTAGTCGGTCGCCGTAATATCATCGTTACGTTCGTTCAGCAGCAGGCTGGACAGCGCCATTCCGCAGCCAATTTCCAGAACTCTCTTGCCCTCCGTTGGATGCTTCACAATGTGATGGGCAAGCACCAGGCTTGATGGCCAGATAATTCCGAACAGCGGCCAGGTAGCAGAGGAAATGCCCAGTTTGAGGGCAATGTCGTTTGGATCGTCGAATTGCTGATTATCACGCAAGGTACACACGTGAATGTCCACGTTGCCGAACTCAATAGTTTGGTAGCGAAGACGCAGGGGTGATTTCATTGTGGGTCACACTAAAGGAGTTAGGCCCGCCAACCTGTTAAATGAAGCGGAAAATCCTACACCTTCAGAGTATACCCCTTGGCTCGCTTGGAAAACGACTTTAACGTTTTGCCAGATCTTCAAGAAAAACCTGAATTCGTTCTGCGTTGGTGCCAAG
The DNA here is from genome assembly GCF_046537445.1 of Marinobacter sp. KMM 10035. NCBI lineage: Bacteria > Pseudomonadati > Pseudomonadota > Gammaproteobacteria > Pseudomonadales > Marinobacteraceae > Marinobacter > Marinobacter sp. KMM 10035. The sequence continues at coordinate 137,200 of NZ_JBBVMG010000002.1, forward strand.
ATCGCTTTTGCCCAGCCTGGAGGCAGAACGCATATCTACTTGCACGCCTTGCTCTGTTTCCGTCATGCGGATCACCACGTCATCTTTAAACCCGAACCAGCGGGTTGTCGCGGTGGCTTCAATGGTATTGTCGGTGATTCCGGCAATCTCCCAACCACGGGCTTGAACCATGGTTTTCACTGCGGTCATAACACGCGTTAAAGGAGCATCCAGAATAATCGGCTTTAACTGGGGGTAGGCCAATTGCTGCTGCTTTGCAGTTTCCGCTCCCGGATAATCGACGGCATTGGGTGCTTCCTCACGGGCCGCCGCCAACAATGTGAAGGCCGGAGGGTTTTCCATATCCGTTGTTATATCGTGGATGGGCGGCACGCTTTGGGCGCGCTGCTTCATCTGCATGGGTATGGCGATTATGGCCACTACCGCCAAGGTGACCAAAGCACCCACCAGAGCCGGCCGCCAGCGGCGCAGCGCACCTGCAAGTACCAAAGTAATCAGCCCCACTACCGCAGCACCCATTGCCAGTTGCGCGCCCTGCCGCATCCACGTGAAGGAGGTGCCCAACTTAATCCACTCTGCCCTGAATGCCGGCCCGGCAACGCCCATCAACGCGCCTGCTACTATCAACAGGGTTATTGCAAGCCACGCTGTAACAAGTGGCCACTTTCCGCCGCGTCGGGTTGAGTTGTTTTCAGGCGACATTCTGCTTCCTTATCTATACGTGGGAAAACCTAATACGATGCCCTACCTTAGCCCGATCACCGCGGCTTTGGTATGCTGATGTTCACAACAGGTAAAGGCTTTGCCGAGGGTAAGGTTATGGCTGGTGGGTGGACCCGTGATGGGGCTGTGCAGGATCAGATTGATGCGAGCGTAGAGGATGCCGTCGCTGAGGCACGTAGTCGGCTTGGCAGGGGTGAAAGTGCGGAGTTCTGCGAAGAGTGTGACTGCCCTATTCCTGAAGCTCGGCGCAAAGCGATTTCCGGTGTACGCCTGTGTGTTAATTGTCAGGCGGCGCTGGAAAAACAGGAAACAGGATCAGGCGGCATCAACCGACGAGGCAGTAAAGATAGCCAACTGAGATAACCGGGTGCAATCAAAGAATGGCCCTGAAACACAGACTACACTTGAAGATATACCACAACGGATATACGCCATAACACTCTCCCCGTCATAAGGAGCCGGTATGAGCATTCAAGCCGAACTGAATTCAACCATTCAAGCCCTCATTCAGCCAGGAAAAGGAATTCTTGCCGCCGATGAAAGCCATCCCACGATTGCCAAGCGCTTCAAGGCCGTTGGTGTCGAATGTACGGAAAGCAAACGTCTGGAGTATCGCAGCCTGGTTTTTTCTACACCAGGGCTCGGTGAGTTCATCAGTGGCGTCATTCTCTTTGAGGAAACCCTTGGCCAGAACAGCCTTGAACGAGTCACGATCCCGGCGCTGCTGGAAAACCAGGGGATTGTGCCGGGGATCAAGGTAGATAAGGGTAAGAAACCACTCGTTAACGCCCCGGGCGATGAAATAACCTACGGGCTGGACGGTTTGGATGATCGTCTGGAAATCTACAAGAACCAGGGTGCCCGGTTTGCCAAGTGGCGCGCTGTTTACACTATCTCCGAGACCCTACCCTCACGCCAGGCGGTGGAAGCCAACGCTGAAATGCTGGCGCGCTATGCCGCGCTCTGCCAGGCCATAGGCATTGTGCCTATTGTGGAGCCCGAGGTACTGATTGACGGTGATCACACCATCGAACGGTCTGCGGAAGTAAACGAAGTCGTGATTTCGGAGGTTTTCAACGCGCTTCGCCGGCACCGAGTGCAACTGGAAACCATCATTCTTAAACCGAGCATGGTAACGCCGGGCAAAGAGTGTGCGAAGGCGTCTCCAGAGGAAGTCGCAGAAGCGACGTTGAAAGTATTCCGCAAGGTTGTGCCTGCAGCGGTTCCAGGCATTAGTTTCTTGTCTGGAGGACAGACCCCTGAAGAAGCGACCAGTAACCTGAACGCCATGAACTGCCATGGCCCGCAACCTTGGTATCTGAGCTTTTCCTATGGGCGCGCACTACAAGAGCCAGCTCAGATAGCCTGGGCTGGCGACCTTAATAACAAATCGTACACTCAGGCAGCCATGCTAAAACGCGCACGTCTGAACGGTGCTGCGTCTCAAGGCTTGTACACACCCGATATGGAAACCTGAAGGTAATTCAGGCAGCCTGAACGGGAGCCTTGGGCTTGGCAGGGACAACCTGCTCAAGGCACGCCAGCATAGGTGCAACCTCACGGATCTTACGGGCATCCTGCCAGATGGCTTCCGCCTCCGGAAATCCCTGTCGCAAAAAGTTCAGCCACTGCTTGATGCGGCCGGTTACATACTTGTCTTCCAGCCAGCCCTGCAGCACTTCGGCATATTCCCGAACCAAGGCTACGGCCTCTGGCCAGGTCATGTCTGTAACCTTTTCACCTTGTTGACTCGCCTTGATCTTGAGGGCGAGATCCGGCCTTGCAATCAGGCCTCGGCCGATCATGACATCTTCACAACCGGACACTTCCCGGCAGCGCCAGTAATCGGCTACTGTCCAGATTTCACCATTGGCTATGACTTTGCATTTAACCGCCTCGCGAGCCTTGGCGATTTCCTCCCAGTAGGCTGGTGGTTTGTAGCCATCCACCTTACTGCGGGCATGGATAACAATCTCCTCTGCCCCGGCCGCTTCCAGCGCCTGAGCACAGGCCACGCCCATGGAGCGATCGTCGTACCCCAGGCGCATCTTGGCCGTAACCGGCACGCCTTCAGGAACGGCCCTACGCACGGCCGCAACGATGTTATGCATCAGTTCCGGCTCTCGCATCAACACACAGCCACCCTTGTGCTTGTTCACCGTTTTGGCGGGGCAGCCGAAATTGATATCAACCTGAGTTGCGCCCAGCTCTGCTGCTCTGTTCCCGTGCCAACCCATTTGCTCCGGGTCTGAACCCAACAGTTGAACAGCCACAGGGGTGCCCACCCGTGTGAGGGAATGGTTATGCAGTTCAGGGGCAAACTTATAGAAAACCCGTGGCGGCAACATGCTATGGGTCACACGGATGAACTCGGTCACGCAACGATCTATCCCGCCGACTTTGGTCAGGGTTTCACGAATAGGTGCATCGACCAACCCTTCCATCGGGGCAAGGATGATTCGCATGGGGGTCTCCAATTGTTCAAAATTCAAGCGAGCGCGATTGTAGGCAATTCGCGCTCGCTTTGGTAGTGAAGGCTACCGGGGCTCACCTCCCATGAGTGCTTGTTACTGCAAGCAGATATTACTCTGCCAATTCAGGGTTGGGATCCAGCTCATCAGGCGACTTGACCGACATACCCAGAGCCTTGGCAACGCCTTCGCCATAGGCCCGGTCGCAACGGGTGCAGTTGTCGATGTGGCGCTGTTTGATGAAGTCTGGCGCATCCCCCATATTCCGCCCGGTATTTTCAAACAGTACCTGCTGTTGAGCAGGTGTCATCAGTTGAAACAGTGCGCGGGGCTGACTGTAATAATCGTCATCATCCTCACGGAAATCGAACATGGCCGCATTCCCGTCAATCTTGAGCGGCGGCTCTGCATATTCGGGTTGGTCTCTCCACTGACCGAAGCTGTTTGGCTGATAATGCGGCAAACTACCGTAATTGCCGTCTACCCTGCCAAGACCATCGCGATGGTTGCTCATAACCGGGCATTTAGCCCCATTCACCGGTATCTGCTGGTAGTTCACACCCAAACGATACCGTTGCGAATCGGGGTAGTTAATAAGGCGCGTCTGAAGCATCTTGTCCGGAGAGACACTGATACCAGGCACTAGATTCGCTGGCGAGAAGGCCGCCTGCTCAACATCCATATGATAGTTTTCAGGATTTCGGTTTAGCTCAAACTCGCCGACCTCGATGAGCGGGTAGTCCCCCTTGGGCCAAACCTTGGTCAAGTCAAACGGATGCACGTGGTAGGTTTCCGCCTCGGCTTCGGGCATCACTTGCACATACATTTTCCAGCGCGGGAAGTCGCTACGCTCGATCGCTTCAAAAAGGTCCCGCTGATGGCTTTCACGGTCATCAGCAACAACTGCCGCTGACTCGGCGTCGGTCAGGTTCTCAATGCCTTGCTGCGTTTTGAAGTGGAATTTCACCCAATAACGCTCACCTGCCTCGTTCCAAAAGCTATAAGTGTGGCTGCCAAAGCCATGCATGTGCCGGTAGCTTTTGGGGATGCCACGGTCTGACATCACCACAGTCACCTGGTGCAGAGCTTCGGGCAGAAGTGTCCAGAAATCCCAGTTGTTCGTGGGCGAACGCATGTTGGTTTTAGGATCGCGTTTTACGGCTTTATTCAAATCCGGAAACTTCTTGGCATCCCGTAAAAAGAACACAGGGGTATTGTTGCCCACCATGTCCCAGTTGCCTTCTTCGGTATAGAATTTGAGCGCAAAGCCGCGAATATCACGCTCGGCATCGGCCGCGCCCCGCTCGCCTGCGACAGTACTGAAGCGGGCAAACATTTCGGTCTTTTTCCCTACTTCACTGAAAATTTTAGCGCGCGTATAGCGGGTAATGTCATTGGTTACGGTAAACGTACCAAACGCGCCCGACCCTTTGGCGTGCATGCGGCGCTCAGGAATAACCTCACGCACGAAATTAGCGAGCTTTTCGTTAAGCCACACATCTTGAACCAACACGGGGCCACGCTTACCAGCGGTCATCGAGTTCTGGTTGTCGACTACCGGGGCACCAAAAGCGGTTGTCAGGTGTGATACCGGGCACTTACCCTTTTTTGAGTTTTCATCGGTCATGATCCGTTCCTCTGAAATTCATATCATCATTGAACAGCTTATACCAAGACTCGTACTCAGCAACTTGTGCTCTTTTCCTTGTTCCGGTGTCAGCGTTCAAAATCATTGGACCACGCCAATCACCGTGCAGATAATCAATTAAGAGAAAGACATCGAAAGTTTTTAACTATCAGGAATGAGAGGAGGGAAATACTAGACTCGCTCAATGAACTCGAACTTACCTTGTTCATTAAACACGATTCGGAAGGAGCCGCGAACGCCGTCGCGAAGATAGAAGCGGGAGAGAATACGGGCCGGGAAGCGGACTGAGCGTCCGTCCCGGGCCGTAGCGTGAACATCGGTAGCAACGCCCTGGTAGAATTTTATCCACTCATCAGGGCTGATGCTTATGTCCACGATAATCTGGTGCATGGGCTTTAGTTAGCCAGTTCCAGCAACAGACGGTTCAAGCGGGTTACGTAGGCACCCGGATCCTGTAGCTGCTCGCCACTGGCCAGAGTGGCCTGATCCAGCAGAACGGCAGAAAGTTCGTTGAAGCGCTCATCGCCCTTCTCACTTTCAAGGCGCTGAACCAGCGGGTGATCTACGTTGACTTCAAAGATCGGTTTGCTGTCGGGAACCTTCTGGCCAGCCGCCTCCATAATCTTCTTCATCTGGGCGCCCATATCGAAGTCGCCGGTTACCAGGCACGCCGGTGAGTCTGTCAGGCGGTTGGTTACCCGCACTTCCTGAACCCGGTCGGTGAGTGCTGTTTTGATACGCTCCAGAAGCGCCTTGTGCTCTTCAGCAGCTTCTTCCTTGTGCTTCTTGTCTTCTTCGGTTTCCACATCGCCAAGATCAAGATCGCCACGGGCTACGTCCTGGAACTGCTTTTCGCTGTATTCATTGAGGTAGCCCATCATCCACTCGTCGATACGATCGGAGAGAATCAGTACCTCAATACCCTTCTTGCGGAACACTTCCAGATGCGGGCTGCTCTTCGCGGCCATGAAGTTATCGGCTGTGATGTAGTAGATCTTGCTCTGACCTTCTTTCATCCGCTCAATGTACTGGTCCAGAGATACGTTCTGGGCACTCTCACCTGTGTGGGTAGAGGCAAAGCGCAGCAGGCCGGCAATTTTCTCGCGGTTGCTGAAATCTTCCGCCGGGCCTTCCTTGAGAACCGTGCCGAACTCATCCCAGAACTTCTGGTATTCACCGGCATCTTTCTTGGACAACTTACCAAGCATGTCCAGCACACGCTTGGTAAGCGCTGTGCGAATGCTGTCTACCGTGGAATCGTTCTGCAGAATTTCACGGGATACGTTCAGTGACAGATCATTGGAATCCACCACACCTTTAGCAAAGCGCAGGTACAACGGCAGGAACTGCTCTGCGTCGTCCATGATGAATACACGCTGTACATACAACTTCAAGCCACGGGGCGCATCACGGTTGTACATGTCAAACGGCGCACGAGCCGGAATGTACAGTAGGCTGGTGTAATCCAGTTTGCCCTCTACCTTGTTGTGGGACCAGGTGAGCGGGTCTTCAAAGTCGTGAGCAATGTGCTTGTAAAACTCTTTGTATTCCTCGTCTTTGATTTCGGTGCGAGGCAGTGTCCACAGCGCGGTTGCGTCGTTAATGGTTTCGTCTTTTGGCTCTTCGCCTTCTTCGGTCGGTTCGGACTTCATGACCACCGGGAAGGAGATGTGGTCGGAGTACTTCTTCACCAGGTTGCGCAGGCGGAAGCCATCGGCAAATTCGGTGGCATCGGGTTTCAGGTGAATAACAATTTCAGTGCCGCGCTTTTCGCGAGCGACCTGCTCGATTGTAAACTCGCCGTCTCCAGCCGACTGCCAATGCACGCCCTCTTCTGCTGGCGCGCCGGCGCGGCGGGTGAACACGTCAACTTTGTCGGCAACGATGAATGCGGAATAGAAGCCCACACCAAACTGGCCAATCAGTTTACTGTCTTTCTTTTCATCGCCGGAAAGCTGCTTAAGGAATTCTGCAGTGCCAGATCGGGCGATGGTGCCGAGGTTCTGAACGACGTCTTCACGGCTCATGCCGATGCCGTTGTCAGTCAGGGTAATAGTGTTGGCTTCTTTGTCGAAACCCAGGCGGATTTGCAGGTCGGAATCGCCTTCGTACAGGCCGTCATCTTTTACGGCGGCGAAGCGCATTTTATCTGCGGCATCGGAGGCGTTGGAAATCAGTTCGCGGAGGAAAATTTCCTTGTTTGAATATAGGGAATGGATCATCAGGTGAAGTAGTTGTTTTACTTCGGTCTGGAATCCTAACGTCTCTTTTTTTGATTCAACTGTCATTCTTCAGTCTCTCCTGCATGAAACATGTGGTGAGACACGGGAGCGAAGGGCATTCCAAAACACGCTGTAGATACGTCCGTGTACGCTCGGCTCCGCCATCCATGGCTCCGCACGGTTTTGGAATGCCCTTCGCTCCCGTGTCATCCGGCATCGGAATTATTCATGATGCAAAAATGGGGTCGCGCGAAAGCATTTCAAGCCCTGATGCAGAAAGCGGCTCAGTCTTCCAGCAGGAAATGCGCCCGCGCGGTGGAAATTGGCTTGGAGCGGGACTTTTGCCAGGCAGTTATCATCACGTTTGCTACCCGGTTGCCCTGTCGGGTGAGTTGGCATTCCGCGTAGATTTCGCGGTCGAGGCCGGCGCGGAGGTAGTCCAGGGAGAAGTTTACGATGCGGGGCATGCGAACGGTTTCCTGGGCGAGCATCAGGTATATCGCAGCCGAGAGCTCCATGAAACCACCTATTACGCCGCCGTGAATAGCGGGCAGTACAGGATTACCCAGGTTTTGATCTTTGGCTGGCAGGCGAAAGATGAGGTCGTCGCCAAATTGATCGCACTCCAGGCCAATAAAGTTTGCATAGGGAATGCTCGCGATCAGCCGGGAGAAGTCGCCTGTTTCGCGGGTGTATTTCAAGGTTTCCAGATCAGTCATACCGGGCCTCCGGTGATTTTTTCACGGTAGGCTTGCGGCAACGCCTGGGGGCCGATGCGCATGAAGGTTCCTACGCAGTTAGCTACGGTTTCGCCGTGGTCTTGATAGGCTTCGCATCGGGTGAATATGATGTTGCGGGTTAATCGGTGGATCTCTGCCCGTGCGTAAACGGGCTTGTGGGGCTCGGCTGGGCGCATGTAGTCAACCCGAAGATCCAGCGTGGGGCAAAGTTCGAATACGTCCAGAGCGCAGAGCATGAGCGAGCCGGATGTGGTGTCCATGAGCGTAGTGATGGCACCGCCATGAATCACGCCGGTAACTGGATTGCCGATGATTCGGTCACTGTATGGCAGGCAAAGAGTGAGGCTGCGATCTGTTGTCTCGGTCACCGTGAGACCAAGCTCCACAGCCTGGTTGAGCGTTTGGATAAACCGGGTTACCCGGTCGGCCCGGATTCGATCGTCCATTCAGAACAAACCTGTGCGTCGTGTATGGGTTTTACCACTGGCAGTGTTTCAAGCCGGCAGCAGCCGTGTAATTATACGCCTTAGTATTTCAATTACAGGAGTCGAGTGTGAAAAACACGGTCTTGCAACGCTGTGCGCCAGTTTTGGCATTTATGCTGGTGCTTTCCGGGTGCTCGGTAAACCCGGTTACTGGCGAGAACCAGCTTTCGCTGATTGGTGAGAGCCAGGAATTCGCCATGGGTGCTGAACAGTATACCCCCACCCAGCAGACTCAAGGCGGGCAGTTTTATGTTGACCCCGAGCTTACGCTCTACGTCCGCGAGGTTGGCCAGAAGATGGCGCAGGTGAGCGACCGCCCCGACCTACCCTACGAATTCGTGGTTCTTAACAGCAGTGTGCCTAACGCCTGGGCGTTGCCGGGCGGAAAGATTGCGATTAACCGTGGCCTGCTGACGCAGCTTAGTGATGAAGCCCAGCTTGCATCTGTGCTGGGCCATGAGATTGTGCATGCGGCAGCGCGCCACAGTGTTCAGCGTATGCAAAAGGGAATGCTGATCAGCGCCGGCGTGGCCGGGTTAGGGTTTGCGCTGTCTGATAACGAGTGGGCTGGCTTGCTTATGGGTGGCGCGGCTGTCGGCGCACAGCTTGCTCTGGCGCAATACGGCCAGGGAGATGAGCTGGAATCGGATTACTACGGCATCGTTTATATGAAAAAAGCCGGCTACGACCCGCAGGCTGCTGTTGAGCTGCAAGAGATTTTCCTTCAGCTTTCGAAGGGGCAGCAGGCAGGCTTTGTAGATGGTCTTTTTGCGACCCACCCGCCTTCCGCCAAGCGCGTACAGGAGAACAGTAAGCTGGTTGCCAAGATAGGCGGCGGTGGTTATCGCGGGGAAGAGGTTTACAAGAAGAAAACCGCGTTCCTGCGCAAGGCTCAGCCGGCTTACGATGCCCACGACGAAGCTATGAAACTTGCCTCCAATGGCGATATGAATGCAGCGCTTAAAAAGGTCAACGAGGCCATTAACCTGCTACCCCGTGAAGCCATGTTCTATTCTTTGCGTGGCCGTATTTATCAGGAGCAAAAGCAGCCCGAGAAAGCCCAGGCTGATTTCGACAAGGCGGTGTCTATGTACCCCGAAATGTTCACATATCGCCTCCACAGCGGCCTGACTGCGCTGCAGCTTAATAATCTGAGCAAAGCGCGGGAGAACCTGACCCGGGCTAACGAGGTGGTACCCACGTCCATTGCCTTTCTGCGGCTGGGCGATATTGCCGTAAAGGATAACAACCGCAAGGAGGCCATCGCTTATTACAGCACAGCGGCGGAGTCCGGCGGCGACATTGCGGAGGAAGCCAAGCGTAAGCTTGCCGCGCTAACCCAGTAACACCTCCAAAATCATGCGTTAAAAGGCCGCCATCCTGGGGATGACGGCCTTTTTTCGTTTCCGAATCCAGGTTTGCCGAGAGTGCGCAACTTTACTGTCATCATGATCATTGACTTTTAGAGCAATAACTCTAAAAATCAGTCATCAATAACCATATTCAGGTGACGGACATGTTAGCGAAACGTATCCAGCCGATGGCTTCCCAGGCGAAACGCCTGTATGTAGAGCTGATGTTCCAGGTTATGGGACGGGCCCTACAGGCGGTCAGTGAGGTTGATAGCGAGGTTCAGGCAGAGGCGCGAACTCTGCCTGAAGGGTTCCTGTTTGAAATGATGGTGATGCCAGACGGCTCCAAGCTGATCGTGGAACACATCGGCAACGGCCGTTTCCATTACCATGGGGACTCAGCCCCTCGCCCGGTAGATGTGTCCATCAAGTTCAAGCACCTTACCCACGCTTTTTTGGTGTTGTCGTTCCAGGAAAAAACCTCAGTCGCATTTGCCAATGACCGCATGCTGGTGGATGGCGATGTTAGTTACGCAGTGCGTATGACACGGGTGCTGAACCGGCTGGAGGCATTCATTCTGCCCAAGATCATTGCCGAACGAGCCGTAAAAGAATATCCGGCAAACCTGCATCTCCCGGAAAAATTGATCAGTGCTGCACAGATTTACTTGAAAGTTGCCACCCATTTTGTCCAGACAGTGAGAGCCTAAATGTCCAACACTTATTACGAGTTCTTCTGCCCGGTAAAAGTCATTGCCGGCAAAGCCGCCCTTGAGCACATTCCATATGAGCTAAGCGGCCTTGCCGCCAAGCGCCCAATGATTGTCACAGATAAGGGCGTTCGTGCCGCCGGGCTGCTGGACCCCGTTATTGCGGCCTGTGAAGAAAGTGGGCTCGAAATTATTTCCATTTACGACGATGTTCCACCGGACTCATCCACCACCGTCGTTCGTGACATTGCCGCCGTCTACCGTAAGGAAAAATGCGATTCCATCATTGCTATTGGCGGTGGCTCGGCCATCGACACAGGCAAAGCGGTCAACATTCTGGTTTCAGAGGGCGGAGATGACGTTGCCAAGTACACGGGTGCTGGCGTACTGAAACGTCCCCTCAAACCATTTTTGGTGGTGCCTACCACGGCAGGAACTGGCTCCGAAGTAACCTCTATTGCTGTCATAACCGATGAGAAAAAAGGCGTAAAACTGCCTTTCACCTCTTCATATCTGCTGCCCAACGCAGCGGTGATCGACCCGCGAATGACCCTGACGTTGCCACCTCACATCACCGCAGCAACGGCCATGGACGCCATGACCCACGCAATTGAGTCCTTCACGTGTATGGCGAAAAACCCCCTGAGCGATGCTTATGCTGCCGCGGCTATAAAAAAGGTCAGCCGTTCTCTGCTACAGGTAATGGACAACCCGAAAGACAGTGATGGCAGGCTTGAGCTGGCGCAGGCGTCCACCATGGCGGGCATTGCGTTCTCCAACTCCATGGTTGGGCTGGTGCATTCTCTTGGCCACGCCACCGGTGCTATCTGCCACCTGCCCCACGGCCTGTGCATGAGTCTGTACCTGCCTTATGTACTTGAGTACAACCTTGAAACCATTCGTGAACCGCTGAGCGAGTTGCTTTTGCACCTGGAAGGTCCGGAAGTATACGCAGCCACGCCTTCCAGCCGCCGTGCAGAAGCCAGTATTTCGGCGCTGCGCAAGCTGAGAGATGCGCTTTACAAGCGCTGCAAACTGCCACGCACGCTGAAAGAAACAGGCAAGGTTACCGAAGATCAGCTGGACCAGATTGCAGAAATGGCGCTCGACGACGGCTCCATCATGTTCAATCCGAAAGAGGTGAATCTGAAGGACGCACGAGCAGTACTGCAACGCGCCTGGGCCTGATACAACAACGACGCTGAAACGGGGCCCGAACACCGGCTCCGTTCCTGTTTAACACAACATTACTCAACACTGTTGAAATAACAGGACAGACGAGTAACAATTACCCTCCTTCTGGCAGGGATTTAGCCGGGTCAGTTCTTCCACGGACCGTACCACCCGCAGAGAGTCCCTTTTGATGAAGCACCTGAAATCTGGCTGGCTTACAGCTTTTACTAGACGCTTTGTCTGCCTGACCTTATTGCTGACGTTTGCCTTGGCCATAAACACTGCGTTTGCCAGCGATGCAAAGGTGTTTCGCTTCAACATTTCCCCTAACGGCTACCCGCCCTATATGATCGTTGATCGGGACGCGCCCTCCGGCATCATGTGGGACGTAGTTTCGCTGATTACCGAGCGCCTGGGCTATGAACTCGTCGCTAAAAAGATTCCCCGCAAACGCGTAGATCAGATGTTGCTGGATAGCTATATCGATGGCACTTCCCGGGCTGTTGAATGGACACAAAACCCCGAAGACTTTCTGTTTACTGAACCCGTAGTGGATGTGCAGGAAGTGTTCTTTACACCCAAAAGTACCGGTGAGACTTACCATTCCCCCGAAGACCTGTTTTCAAAAACGGTCGTTACCCATTTAGGTTACATATACCCGGTACTGGAACCACACTTTGAGTCTGGTGCTATCAAGCGTTTCGACGTGCCCAAAGAAATAGATATGTTTAAATTTTTACTTCACGGCGACCGTTTCGATGTCGCGGTGATGGATTTGCTTGTGGGCAAGTGGATGCTGAAAAATGAAGGCTTGCAGGATCAGTTCGTGTCTTCAGGGGGCATAAGCTCTTACGGCTTCCGGATTATGCTGCGCAAGGAATCCCGGCCATTTGCCGAGAAGTTCAACGCAGAACTGGCACGCATCCGCAAGAGCGGCGAACTGGCCGCTATCCTCGCGAATTACCGCTAAGAATATCCTGGAACAGACACGGGCGATGTAGCCCGTACCCCTGTAAATAATCCACACCCATATCTTTGAGCAATGCCTGGGTTTCGTCATTTTCGACAAACTCAGCGATGGTTTCTTTCTTCAGGGTTTTACCAATATCGTTTATTGCCCGTACCATCGCCAAATCCGTTTCGTCAGTCACTATGTCCCGCACAAATACCCCGTCAATTTTCAGATAGTCGACGGGGAGCCGACGAAGATAGCTGAACGACGACAATCCGGTTCCAAAATCATCCAAGGCAAAACGGCACTCCGAATCTCGCAGGCGTTCCATAAAGTCCTGGGCATCTGCAAGGTTGTGCATGGCAGCGGTTTCAGTCAGCTCAAAACAAATCTTGCGGCCTGATAGCCCATAGTGCTCTAACCGCTCGATAACGAAGTCGGCAAAATCAGGCTGATCAAATGAGCGACCAGACAGATTTATATGGCAGGCATCCAGTTCCTCCAGGTGCGCGGCATGTGCCACCAACTGGCGGAAGACTTCGTCGATCACCCAGCGATCTATTTTGGGCGCAATTCCAAAGCGTTCGGCCGCAGGCAGGAAGGCACCCGGGGGAACAGTTTTCCCGTCTTCGCCCTTCATCCGTACCAGGACTTCGTATCTCAACCTGCCACCGTTGCTCACCGGTGGCACGATAAACTGGGCATCAAGAAAGAATCGTTTTTCCTGCAAAGCTTCCTGAATGCGATTCACCCACTCCATCTCAGTGCGTTGCTCTGATATCTGAAGGTCATCTTTAACAGAAAGGTAAGTCCGGTTACGACCCCGGCTCTTGGCCACGTAACACGCAATATCCACCGCACGCATCAGCGTACTGATATCGGCAACGCCGGGTGTTATCGGCACAATACCAATACTGCCGCCCACACTGTGGCTTTTGCCTTCCCATGTGAACGCCATATCCTCAAGTGCCACACGGAGCTTGTCCGCGATACCAGCTGCGGCATCCGCCGAAAGGTTACGCAGAATGATGCCAAACTCATCACCGCCCAGGCGCGCAAGAACGTCACTTTCCCGCAGTGAATGGCGTGCTGTTGTAGCAACTTGCCGCAGCAGCTCATCACCTGCCAGGTGGCCGGATGTGTCGTTAACAACTTTGAACTGGTCCAGATCCAGAAAGCACAAGGCATGATTGGTGTGTTCAGTGTGTGCTTCATTCAGCACCGCCTCCAGATGACGCTCGAATGCCCGGCGGTTTACCAGCCCGGTCAGCACATCGTGATTCGCCTGGTAGCTCAATTCTTCTGACATGCGGTAGGATTCAGAAACATCTTCCAGCACAACGATATAATTGCCGGTGCGATCTTGGTGTGATTCGGCTTTAGACACAGTGAGCCTGGCCCAGAGCACGTCTCCGCTGGCGTTTTTCAGGCGCTGCTCAAAGGTATAGTTGGCTTCATCTTCAATCATGACCGCCTGTTGCTGTAACCGACCAGACTCCCAATCCTCGGGAAACAACAGGTCTTCATACCGCATCGAAAGTAACTCGGGCTTTGAGTAACCCAGAATCCTGCTGAGGGCTTCATTAACATCGAGCACATAGCCATCGCTCCGGAGCTGAGCTATGCCGACCGCCGCCTGTTCAAATATGGCGCGAAACTTCTGCGCCGAATGTCGAACCGAACGTGTCAGGCGGGCACTGAGTTGCCAGGCCACAAGGGCCAGAATCAACAGAAAAACTGTGCTTATAATCGATAGTACGCCCGCTGACCTTCTGGTCGCGCTGGCCATCGCTTCGCGAAAGCGCACCGCATATGTTTCCAGCTCGCCGTTTGTCTCCGCCAACTGTTGTCGAAGCAGCGCAATGTTTGCCCGGTCAGGCTGCGCCAAAGACCATTCCGCCTCCAGGGCATCACCAATTTTGCGAAGCTTAAGCAATCCGGGATCTGTCTTTCGCCATGCGTCCATGGCTTTCTGAAAATCATCAACATCCGATAGATTGCGCACCAACCAGATCATTCCGCCAACATCAGCCGGGTGATTCTTACCCGCAAGGAGACCTGTTTTGGCCGCGTCCCGATCAAATGGTTCAGTTTCCATGGCCAAACGCGCTTCGCGGTCAGCAAGCGGAACCGAAAGCCAGTCTCTGGCTTGTTTCAATTCCTGAGGGTTACCGGAACGGGCGTACCGGTCAAAATAGATCACAGCAGATAACTGGGATCTGGACCAGATACTTTCGCCACCCGCGTATGCCGTAATCGCAGCTTGGATCTGAACAATGGAAACGGCACAGATCATGGCAATCAAAACCAGGGAAAAAAGCCCCGCAACCATGCCGGCTATTTTTAGCCGCGGCGGCTGCCGATACCAACCTTGTCTTTTAGGCATTGTTTTTCCCTGTGTGCGGCCCCCTCAAACGGACGATTCATTTGCCGGAGGCATCGCTTTATTCGAGGCGCCTAAGCAGTAGCATAGGCGAAACACTCAATACTGGCCGGAGTTGCCAACGCCCGAATAATGAAAGTACTACCGCACTGATTATCGGTATAGGCAGAACAACTTGCCAGTGCCAGCTAAAGGCGCCCTCAAACATCCGGAACTGTAACGCCCAGACCGCCGCTTCTGCCGCTGCCACCCCAAGAATGCCTGCAAAGCCACCAAGCAAGGCAAACTCCAGCATGGTGCTGCGCACCAACAGGCTCTGACGACCGCCAAGGGTGCGCAAAAGTGCCCCTTCCCGTTGCCGATCCTGAAGCGTAGCGCTGACTACCGCAGCCATCACCACCAGGGCTGCTGCCAGTATCAACACCAGAATCGCCTCTATAGCCTGGGTAACTTGCCGCACAATTTCCTGTATGCGTTCAATTATATTGTCGATTTCCAGCAGCGACACGGTTGGGAAACGCCGGGAAAACTCATTCAGCTCGCTTTTACGGTCTCTTGGCAGATGGAAGCTGGTTATCCAGGTGGCGGGCATATTGGTGAGAGCCCCGCCCGGAGGAAACGCCATATAGAAGTTCGGCTTCATGCTGTCCCACTGAACCGTGCGAATGCTGGTGACCGTTGCGTTGACCTTGTCGGAGCCAATGGTGAACGTGAGCTCGTCACCCAGCGCCAAATCAAGCGCGGCCGCCAGATCTGCCTCCACGGAGACACCGTCGGTTTGGCCTTCCTCGAACCAACTGCCTTCCACAACAACGTTGTCTGCAGGCAGAGAGGGCATCCAGGTGAGGTTGAGTTCCCGGTTGAGGGCGCCTACCCGCTGATCTTTACTCACCACTTCTTTTACAGGCTGGCCGTTCAGTTCTGTAAACCGCCCTCGCACCATGGGGTATAGCTGATCCAGTGGCTGGCCAAGCTCTTCCCAGTAGGCAGCAACGTCATCCACTGCCTCCGGAGCAATGTTGATCAAAAAGTGATTCGGCGCATCGTCTGGAAGCTGAGCTTGCCAGTCGTCCAGCAAGGAGGTGCGCACCAGAATCAGTGTTGTTGCCAGCATGAGCGTCATGGCAAATACGGCAATTTGCGACAAGCTGGCACGGCGATGCCGGTACAATCCAACCAACGCCAGGCGCCAGGCATGCCCGCCACCTCGAACCTTTCTAAGGGTTGCCACAAGCACCCAACCCAGTACGCCCAAAGCACCCAACAGCAAGGCAAGGCCTCCCAGAAGGGAAATCACCAAAGACACTTCACCCGCATACAGCCACACCAAGCCAAACACGGCCACAATAGCAATCAGCATGTCAGGCAGTGCTTCGCGCCCTGTTTCGCCCGGCTGGCTGCGCAATACGCCCATGGCCGGCACGTTTCTGAGCCGCCTGATAGGTGGGTATGCAAAGGCAAACAATGAAACGACCGCCGTTAAAAGCGCTGGCGTGAGTGCCGCTGAATCCAGCTGAAACGGCACCGGCCTTTCCAATGCTTCACTGAGTAATCGGGTGAGTATCCAGAACAGCGGCAAGGCCACCAGAAGGCCGCCGACCATACCAGTCACACCCCAGAGTCCAAGCCGCTTGAGGTAAAGCCGGCCGATTCCGGAACTGCCAAGGCCCAGGGTTTTGAGTAGTGCCACGGTGTCGCGTTGGGAAAGTGCGTACTGTCGGCTGGCAACAGCCACCGCCACAGCGGCCAATAAGACCGCAAGGCTGCCGCCTAACAGCAGGAAGCTCTCAGCGCGATCAAGCGAGCGTGAAAAGGTTTCACCGTCGCGCACGCCTTCCCACTCATGACTGGGCTCCAGTTGAGGTTGCAGCCATTGATAATAGCGTTCGAGAGATGCTTCTTCGCCGGCAAAGAGGTAAACGTATTTTACCCGGCTACCTTCCTGAAGAACGCCGGTCGACGCCACGTCGTCCACGTGCATCATCACTCGGGGTGCCAGTGCAGAGAGGCTAAACCCGCCGTCCGGCTCCCGCAGCACCAGGCCCGACACTGTCAGCTTGCGGCTACCGACTTCGAGGGTATCGCCAACCTGAATATCCAACAGCCTCAAAAGCCTGGGGTTGATCCACACTTCGCCCGGCGCCGGGCCATTTTGCACTTGAACCCGCGAACCTTCTGACGGCCCCTGGATCTCGAGCTCGCCACGCAACGGGTACTCGTTGCTGACCGCTTTTACCGACACAAGCTGAAAGGCATCGCTACCAAACACCATGGTAGAGAACTCCACCATGCGACCGGTTTCCAGCCCACGCTCGATTGCTTCGTTTATCCAGGGCTCCGGAACCGGCCGGCCATTTTCGGCCTCCAGCTGCCTGTCCGCTGCCAGGAATGAGCTGGCAGAAGACACCAGGGTGCGTTGCAACTGGCTGGCAAACAGGGCAATGGTGGCTACCGTAGCGACGGCGATAATAAGCGCCGCAAGCACCACTCGCACATCTCTCTCTCGCCAGTCGCGGCGCACCGACATGAGTTTTTTTGCAGCAGCCATCAGTGTGCAAGCTCCACCTGAGCAACTGGCTCAGTCAACTCGCCCGCCTCAATATGAAATTGCCGGGAGCAGCGCGCCGCCAGCTGTTCATCGTGGGTAACCATCACCAGTGTGGTGCCCTGCTCCTGATTCAACGCCATCAGCAAATCAGAGATTTCCTGCCCCGTGCGGTTATCCAGGTTGCCAGTCGGCTCATCGGCAAACAGGATGGCCGGGTCAGAGGCAAAGGCCCTGGCAATGGCCACCCGTTGCTGTTCACCGCCAGATAGCTGCCGAGGGGTATGGGTAAGCCGCTCACCAAGCCCAACCCGCTCAAGCAATTCACGGGCACGCTTTTCCGGCGCGTCCATACCTGCCAACTCCAGTGGCAGCATCACGTTTTCCAAAGCGGTCAACGCCGGCAGCAACTGGAATGACTGAAATACGAATCCCACCCGATGAGCACGCAATTGGGCCCGCTCATCTTCACTTAACCGGCTTATAATGGCGCCATCGAGCTCCACAGTACCTTCGGTAGGTGTATCAAGGCCGGCAAGTAGTCCAAGGAGGGTTGTTTTTCCGGAACCGGAGCGGCCGACAATGGCTACGGATTCTCCCCGATTGATTTCAAGGCTGACCGCCTTCAATATCGTCAGCGTATCTGTTTCCAGGCTTACGCGGTGAGTCAGGTTTTCAACGCGCAACATCGGGCGCTGGCTATCGGAGTTTGTAGTCTGCATTTTGTTTACGGGGCTCCCGGAAAAAGCACGTTCATTTATCAAGGTATACGGATTGTTTATGTATAAAGTGCTGCTGTATTCAAGATCGATCGTATTCATTCTGCTGGCATTCATTGCCGTGCCTGTGATGGCCAGCCAGCAAACGCTTCTGATTGTGGGTGACAGCCTCAGCGCTGCCTACGGCGTGCCAACAGAAACCGCCTGGGTACAACTCTTGCGTGAGCGCTTACAAAACAACGGCCTTGGCAACTGGCGCGTAATAAATGCCAGCATCAGCGGCGAAACAACCGATGGCGGTGTTCGCCGCCTGCCTGAGCTGCTGGAAAAGAATAGCCCCTCCGTGGTGATTATCGAGCTGGGTGGTAACGATGGCCTGCGGGGTTTTCCACCCAATGTAATCAAATCCAACCTCGCAACCATGGTTGGGCATGTTCAGAACGCTGGCGCCCGCGCCATTCTGATAGGAATACAAATACCTCCCAACTACGGCCAGCGCTACACACAAATGTTTGCTGACATCTTCCCAGCGCTGTCAGACAGCTACAACACCGCTCTGGTTCCCTTTTTTCTCGACAATATCTACGATCAAAAGAACCTGATGCAGCGCGATGGCATTCACCCCACCGCCGAAGCCCAACCCATACTCCTTGACAACGTATGGCCGGTGCTCAAACCTTTGCTTCAGTAACGCAGTTCACACCACACCTTGCAAAAATGCCAGTGCCCGGCGCTCAGACCAATAGAAGCCGCCATGTCCATGCTCCACGAACCCCACATGACCGCCCCACTTGGGTGCGTCCATGCTCACGTGGGCACCAAGTACGGATGGCGACTCCGGGAAACACGCGGGTGATAAAAACGGATCGTCAGCGGCATTAATCATCAGCGCCGGCACCCGGATATGCCTCAGCTTGCCCAATGCAGAGCACTGCTCCCAATAATCCTCAGCGCTCTTGAATCCGTGCAGTGGCGCGGTATAGCGCTCATCAAAGTCATGAAAACTCCGGATTGATTCAAAACCGGACACATCAATAAGATCGGGGAACTTTTGCGCTTTTTCAGCCATTTTTACGCGAAGATCCTTCAAAAACCGCTGCATGTAGATCTTCCGACTGGGCAATGCCAGTTTGTCTGCACTGCCCGCCAAATCACAGGGAACTGAGTACGCCACTGCGCCACAGATTCTGCTGTCAACGCGCTCACTCTGCTCACCCAGATACAACAGCGTAAGGTTACCTCCCATACTGAAACCGGACAGAAACACTGTTTGATAGCCTTGCGCCAAACCATGATCCACAACCCGGCGCAGATCTTCAGTGGCGCCGCTGTGATAAAACCTTGGCTGATGATTCATCACACCGCCGCAGGAGCGGAAATTCCAGGCCAGAACATCCCAGCCTTCGGCCATCAGCGCCCTGGCCAGCCCTTTCACATAGGGTCTCCGGCTATTTCCTTCCAGCCCATGGGAAATGACCGCCAAGCGGCTGCTGCCCTGGCGATACCAATCCAGATGCAGCTCATCTTTGTCGTCCGTAGGGAGCACTTCTGCCACCGGCTCCTGCAGGTTTACCTTGCGAAACAACGCGGGCCATACCGATTGAACATGGCCACTGCGAAACCAGGGTGGAGGGCGATATTGATGAGCCATACTACGGTACAAATTTTGACCTTTTATATCAGGGGGTTGACCGGCTAATTCAAAGCGACTACTATGCCGCCCGACTTGATGCTGTTCCCCGATAGCTCAGTTGGTAGAGCAACGGACTGTTAATCCGTTTGTCGCTGGTTCGAGCCCAGCTCGGGGAGCCACTTATTCCTAAATGCCGCTACTTCATACGAAGCAGCGGCATTTTTCGTTCCGGACTGTCAAAAACCGCTAGAACACCTGCTTGCGCTGCATAAACTCGGTCAAAACTCTATACAGCGTAAAGCCATCCTCAGTACCGATCAGCTCACGAATCGAGTGCATGCCAAATTGCGGCACGCCAATATCCAGTGTTGTCACCCCCAAATTTGCAGCCGTAAGCGGCCCAATGGTGCTGCCACAGCCCATATCACTGCGCACGACAAAGCTTTGGTGCGGCAAATCAAGCTCATCACTGATATGCCGGTAAACCGCAGCAGAGCGACTGTTGGTTGCGTAGCGCTGGTTATGGTTGATCTTGATAACCGGGCCCTTGTTCAGAATAGGGCCATGGTTTTCATCGTGCTTGTCGATGTAGTTGGGGTGCACGCCGTGGGCGTTGTCGGCTGATATCATCATGGAGCGTGCAATGGCTTTTGCCTTGCCGGCGCCACACCAGCGGTCAAGAACCGCCGTCAGGAATGGCCCCTGGGCGCCTTCGGAAGATACGCTACCCACTTCTTCGTGGTCGTTACACACCAGCAGCGCCGCTTCGTCACCTGAGGTATTCAGCAAAGCTTGCAGGCCGATGTAGCAACTCAACAGGTTATCCAGCCGTGCAGATGCAATAAATTCGTCACGCAAGCCGACAAAGTTCGCCTCTTGGGCATCGTAAAAGCCCAGCTCATAACCAAGCACCTTGCGTACTTTCAGGCCGGATTCACTGGTAATTTGCTGGCCCAAAAGCTCGTGAAAACTGGTGGCATCGTCTTCAGCCACTTGCATCAACACCGGCGGAAGATCGGTCTGGGGGTTTACTGTGCGCTTGGTATTGGCTTCTCTGTCCAGATGGATCGCGAGGCTGGGGATAAACGCCATCGGCTTATGGAAGTCCACCAGCGTGTCTGTGACCTTGCCATGGCCATCAAGAAACGTCACCCTACCGGCCAATGAAAGATCCCGGTCAAACCAGGGGTTCATAAGAACGCCGCCGTACACCTCTACGCCCAGCTGAAAATACCCTTTCCGGCGCAGCTCGGGGTTGGGCTTAACTTTCAGGCACGGGCTGTCGGTATGAGCGCCAACCATGCGGATGCCGGATGCCACGGCATCGTTTGTTCCGGTGCGGAACGCTACGATAGACGACCCGTTGCGGATAACGTAGTAGCTGGATTTCTGATCAAGAGACCAATCTTCTTTTTCATCCAACTCTTTAAAACCGGCTGCATCCAGCCTTTTTTTCATGGTTGCCACAGCATGCCAGGGCGTGGGCGATGCGTTCAAAAACTTCAGTAAATCTTTGTTGAATTCAGCTTGTTCCATGGTGTCCCTGATAGAATGATATGGATTGCTACAGTATGGCATGAAGCCTTAATACCTCATACCTGACCAACAGACATTAATCGCCTTCTTTAAAACCTTGAACTCACTGTACGCCACCCACTAAACGGAGCCTGCCATGTCGACACCAAGATTTCTCGATATCGAGTACTGCCAGACCGAAGATGCCCTATTTCCAATTGCTATGGCCTGGTCACTGGAAGACGGCCAAATGAAAACGGTGGTTATTGCTCCGGTGGATGAATGGCTACCGGAAGACGGCGATCTGGGCGACATCGATCTGAACTACCTGGCCGAACAGGGCGTGCCTTTGATCGAGATTGTTCATGAACTGCATCAGGACCTGCCTGATCAAACCGTATACGTAGACGGGCTGGATCCGGACGAAATCCTGATTGATTTGATTTTTACCGCCATGGAGCAAGATGCACCTTTCGAGATCGCTCCCATCACAGACCTGATCACCAGCATGGATAGCAACGCCCTGGAAGATCGCCGGCGTCAGTTGCTGTTTGATGAAAGTCTTGAGCCCCAACTTCCGGAAAATGGCGTTTACGCTCTATTGTTGATGGCTCAGGAACATGGCCTGTTCGAGGAAGACTAAACTGTGACATGGGTCGACGTAACAATCGGTTACACAAGGCAAACTCAGACCGTAACCGCTCACGTCAGGAAACCCGATAATAATGAAAAAGGTTGTTCGATCGCACCTGATCCTCGCACTGCTGCCAGCTTGCCTGCTTCACTCTCAAGCTTCCCTGGCGCAGGAAAAGCCACGGGAGGATAAGCACTATGTGGGTTTGATAACCACAGCGTTTAACTACCGCACCATAGGTGAAGTCTCGAAAGAGCAGGCTACTGGTAGTGGCGCGGCACTGATTATGGGCACCCATATCACAGATTTGTTTCACGCAGAGCTACGTGCAGGCGGAGGATACAGGGATGCCAAAGTAGGCGATAGC
The DNA here is from genome assembly GCF_046537445.1 of Marinobacter sp. KMM 10035. Taxonomy (NCBI): domain Bacteria; kingdom Pseudomonadati; phylum Pseudomonadota; class Gammaproteobacteria; order Pseudomonadales; family Marinobacteraceae; genus Marinobacter; species Marinobacter sp. KMM 10035. The sequence continues at coordinate 159,472 of NZ_JBBVMG010000002.1, forward strand.
GGCCTGACCCTTGCCGTTGACTACTTTGCCAGCTGGTATATGGGGTTGCACTACCCTGTTACAGACTATGCCAACGTCTACGCACAGGCCGGATTTTCTTTTATCCACGGCACCGCTGAAATCAACGATGAAAATGGGCCGGTACGATCCGAATTCCAGGATATGGAAGGCGACTTTCCAGACAGCAGCTTCGGCGTAAGCTGGGTATTCGGGATGGACTTCGAAGTGTTTGACGACACTTACCTCGTATTAGAGGGCGGTAAATTCTTCAAGGATACTGGTACTGACGCTAACACCTTTCAGTTTTCTACCGGCCTGAAATACGAGTTTTAAACACCTTCTCAAAATTCAGATGGAATGTTACAGACTTTTCCGGATGTGCCAGCACCGGTGAATTCGAGCATTCCTCTGGAAGTCCTTATCCAGAGTGCTTGCACTTACCTCTTCAACCTCAAACTCTGCGGCCAACTCATCATCAAGCTTGAAGCGCCGGAAGTTATTGGAAAAAATCAGCAAGCCGTCCGTACTTAACCTTGCCATGGCCTGGCGGATCAGCCTGCCGTGATCCTTCTGAACATCCAATACACCTGCCATACGGGCAGAGTTGGAAAAGGTTGGCGGGTCCATAAAGATCAGATCGTAAACCTGATCAGGTTTGGGCTTTGCAGCCAACCAAGCCAGACAATCCGTCTGCTCTACCTTATGCTTCCGTGGATCTGCCGCGTTCAACCTGAGGTTGTCCTGAGCCCAGCCAACATAGGTGTTAGACAAGTCGAGGCTCAGGGAGCGGCTGGCGCCTCCAGCAACCGCATGAACAGTCGCGGCACCGGTGTAACAGAACAGGTTCAGAAACCGCTTGCCCTGAGCATTTTGCTGAATCCAGTGGCGCACAGGCCGGTGATCCAGGAATAGCCCGGTATCGAGATAATCCTTAAGGTTCACCTTGAGGGTGACACCGTGCTCCTTCACATGAAAGAACTCGCCGCTGGCATCCTGCTTTTCATACTGGTTAACGCCAGCCTGACGCTGCCGCTGTTTGCACACCATCTGATCCCGCTCAATGCCCAAGGCTTCCGGAATAACCGCCAGTGCTTCGGCCAGGCGATCCCGTGCGGAGCGCTCATCAATGGTTTTGGGGGCAACGTATTCCTGCACATGCACCCTGCCCTCATACATATCGATCGCCAGCGCGTACTCTGGCATATCCGCATCGTACAGGCGGTAACAGCTTATATTTTGCTTGCGCGCCCACTGACCGATAGTCTTCATATTTTTCTTCAGACGATTTCGCAGCATGGCTGCTCGCTCTTCATTCGCAATGCGGGGCAGGACTTCACCCGGGAGTCCAGGCTCGCGAGGCGTGCGCACACTCGCCTCATCAATGGTGAACAGAAGCAGTTGTGCTGGTAGCTTGCCGTTAAACAACTTGTATTGTTTGAAACTGCGCAAGCCGATGGACTTGCCGAATTCCGGAGCCCCCGTAAACACACCCAGGCGCCATCCTGACGCGGCCTCTTTGACAGCATCGCCAAGTGATTCGTATAGGCCTGCCAAAGCCTGCCTGTCGCTCAGGCGTTCGCCGTAGGGAGGGTTTACCAGAACCAGCCCGGCTTCTGCCCTGTCATCACCCAATGATAGCTCTTCAATCGATTGCACCTGGAACTCAACCAAGCCTTCAAGCCCTGCTCGCTGAGCATTATTGCGCGCTGTGGAAATGACCCGGCTATCCTGATCAAATCCCAAAAACTTCGGTACTCTGCCCTGCTTGCCTTCGTATGCTCGCTTCTCAGCCTCTTGCCTTAAAGACAGCCAGGTTTCAGGTTGGTGGCCCAACCATTTTTCGAAACCGAATCGCTCCTGACGACGGCCTGGCGCTATGTCCAATGCCATCAGCGCCGCTTCAATTACGAGCGTGCCTGAACCACACATCGGATCAACAAAATCACCACCCGCCGCTGCAATTTCAGGCCAGCCCGCTCGCAATAGCAACGCAGCTGCAAGGTTTTCCTTCAAAGGCGCAAGACCTTGCTCTGTTCGGTAGCCGCGCTGATGCAGACTGTGTCCACTGATGTCGATACCCAGAGCCAGTCGACCACGATGCAACCGTGCAGATACGGTGACATCCGGTGTTTTGGCTTCAACCGCCGGACGCTTTCCGCCGCTCATCGTGAACCGGTCTACAATTCCGTCTTTTACCCGCTGAGCACCAAACTGGGTGTTACGGATTTCCTCGTTTTCACCAATGAAGTTGACTCGGAAACTGCCATCGACAGGAATGTGCTGCTGCCAGTCAATGTGAACAACGCCATCGTAAAGCTCATCGGCGCTGGTAGCCGCTACTTCGTCAATATGGAGAACCACCCGGTTCGCCAAACGCGACCACAGGCAGGCCCGGTATCCAGCCTCAAGCGAGCCCTCTACCCATGCGCCAGCCGGTGCGTTTTTCACCAGCCCGAGACCCAAGGTGCCGAGCTCGTCCGCCAGAAGGTACTCAACACCCTTTGGGCAACTTACAAAAAATACAGGTTTGGACAAGTTCAACTCCAGGCTCTTTAGGCAATTCTCGCTAAGTCACGGGAATTGCAGCGTTCATAGGTTTCAGGTCATCGCTTATTCAGTTTAGACCAAAAAAAGCGATCCGTTAGATCAAAATGATAGTGTACTTCTGCTCGAACTTCGGCTTACCTTGTAGGTGACGCGTCGTTCGGAAAGGGGTAACTCCCTTTCGTTAACAGGATCCTGACTGCTCTGGCTGGAGCTGGCAATAGTGGGTTATCCCGGAGTGGATTCCACATGTCACAGCCACTGCAGAAGTGTACACGCTTGTTCTGTTAATCCATTAGTGAGGAACGGCATGAAAAGACAGAAAAGAGATATGTACGCTCGTGCATTCAAGCGGGGTTACCTCGCTGGCGTGTCCGGAAAGTCCAAAGACAGCTGTCCGCTCGACCAGGCAGAAGTTCGCCAGGAATGGCTGAACGGGTGGCGAGAAGGCCGCACAGATCAATGGGATGGCATGACCGGCGTCTCTGGTATCCATAAAATGGCAAACGTCACCACCGCGTGATATTTACTAAACCCCGACTTCTTAATCTGATCTTTTGTCACACAATTTGACGCAGTATTCAGCACAACCAATACGGGGCCTCCCGCCCCGTCTCATGCGCTGATGAGCGCAACGGGGTTAACTCCCCGTGAGGGCCCGCATTGCGGGCCCTTCCTTTACCGGAGCTTCCGAATCGCCTCGACGGTTTCACCAATCAGTTCGGGCCCTCGATAAATAAAGCCAGTATATAGCTGAACCAGCTTGGCGCCTGCACGGATCTTTTCAGCCGCACTCTCACCATCGATAATGCCTCCCACACCGATAATTGGCAATTCATCGCCAAGCTCTGCATACAGCCCTTTGATAACCCTTAAGGACGCCTCTCTAACCGGAGCACCACTTAACCCACCGGCCTCTGCCCCATACACGTGGCCTGCAACTGCATCGCGGCTTATGGTGGTGTTTGTAGCAATAACACCATCCAGCCCGACCTCTTTCAAAGCTGAGGCAACAAACCGAATACCTTCATCATCCATATCCGGAGCAATTTTAACGGCAATCGGCACGTAACGGCCGAGCTGGCTCTGGCACTTTAACTGTTCATCCTTGATGGCGTGGAGCAGGCCTTTCAGGGAATCACCAAACTGAAGATCCCGTAAACCGGGCGTGTTCGGTGATGACACGTTTACCGTGATGTAGTCTGCGCGGCTATAAACAGCCGCAATACCCTTACGGTAATCCGACTCGGATTCCTCGTTTGGCGTATCTTTGTTTTTACCAACATTAATGCCGAGAATGCCCCGGTAGCTGCGCTTGTCTACTCGCTCCAGCATGTGGGCCAGGCCTTCGTTATTGAACCCCATGCGGTTAATGATGGCCTGATGCTCTGGCAAGCGGAACATGCGGGGTTTCGGGTTACCGGGCTGCGCCAGCGGTGTAACTGTCCCAACTTCAATAAATCCAAACCCGAGGGCGCCCAGAGCGTCCAGATGGTCTGCATTTTTATCCAGCCCTGCTGCAAGCCCCACCGGGTTGGGGAAATCAAGCCCCATCACGTTGACTGGCAGTGCCTCTGCTTTCGGTGAAAAAGCACCCAGCAGACGCAGGCGATGCGCCAGATCCAAGCTGTTTAATGCAACAGCATGTGCCTGTTCGGGTGATAACCGGAAAAGCAGATTGCGGATAACGCCGTACATCTGAAAACTCCTCAAGAAAACGTGCTCGCGAGTATACCGGAAGTTTTCCACAGCGGCCCGGTAACATAAAACAACAGTGCTAAACATCTGTATACTTAGGCCCTTGGGAGCTTTTCCACGGAATCTGTGGATAACCCTGTTGAAAATCACGGAGCATCCTTGCCTAACCCTTGCAATCTGCGCTCATCTACAGATTGATCATTTTTTGACCAGTTTATTTTTCGTTTATTTTCAACATGTTATTTAATTTTCACTTAAAATAGAAAAGATTCTGAACAAACTGTCATTCAAAGCCACTACTGCTATGATGTGTATAAATCAAGCAGGAATGCAGAAATTTTCGGAGCTTTTTTCAATGCAGCAACCCGTTTCACCAGCCCAACGCAATCGCGACAACCTGGCGGTGGAAATGAAAGCAGCCTCCCGGGTTACGATTATAGGAATGATCCTTGACGCCTTCCTTGGAGTCATCAAAGTCATCGGCGGCACGCTTTTTCACTCCCAAGCTCTTCTGGTTGACGGAATTCACTCCTTTACGGATGTAGCATCCGATGTTGTTGTGCTGGGCGTAATGAAAGTCTCCCGCCAGGAACCGGATGATTGTCATCCATACGGACATCAGCGCATCGAGACCTTTGGCACCCTGGTACTTGGTAGTATCCTGATCGCTGTGGGTGCAGCCCTTGCCTGGGAAAACACCCTCAGGCTGATTGAAGGCGATGTTGACCACATTCCCGAATGGCCAGTGCTGGTCGCCGCAGCCATTTCGGTTGTGGGAAAGGAGTGGATTTTCCGCTACACCAAGCACGTCGGCCTGGCCATCCGCTCAGATTTAATTATCGCCAATGCCTGGCACAGCCGCACCGATGCCCTCTCTTCCCTGGTGGTTCTGGTTTCAACGGCGGGCGCCATGCTTGGATTTGTATGGCTGGACATGCTCGCAGCCGTAGCGATTGCGGTGATCATTATCCACATTGGCTGGAAGTTTACCTGGGACAGCGTTCAGGAGCTTGTAGACACCGGGTTATCACCCGATGATACCGAAATGCTGAAAACCATAGCGCGGGGAACTGACGGCGTTTTAAACGTGCACGAACTTCGCAGCCGGCGTATGGGGCAGGATATTCTTCTGGATATCCACCTGGTCGTGCGCCCGGAAATCAGTGTGTCAGAAGGGCATCAGATTGGTATGCAAGTAGTCGCCGGAATGCGCAATGCTCTGGACAACATTCTCGACATCAACTTCCACATTGACGCCGAAAATGATGAGGACCACGAGTTTGCAACCACCAAACAGCTACCCTCGCGTGCAGAGGTTACAAGCATCATTGCGGAACACCTGGGTGAAATACCCCAGCGTAGCCGGCTAAGACTTCATTACTTGAGAAACAAATTGCATCTGGAGATTTTTCTCGACGAGCAGGACGCGGAGGCGGTTTTCACACCCGAAAACGTCCGGCAGCATCTGGAAGCATACCCATGGTTTGGCAGTGTAAGGATCTGGGTAGCCGGCCTGTAAGCCGGCCACCCGGCATCCGTAACTCAGAAGGTGTTAACGGCGGCGATTCTCTTCCATTCGGGAAAGGAATTCCTGCATGATCAGCGTGTAAAGTTCGCCGCCGAGAAACAGATCTTCAACACCCGCATCAATACTCGGGTTATCGTTTACTTCAATGACGGCAACCCGGTTTCCAGACTGTTTGATATCCACGCCATAGAGCCCGTTACCGATCAGTCGCGTGGAGTTCAGCGCGGCCTGGATAACATTTCTCGGCACCTCATAAGTGGGCATGGTTTCGAACCCACCGCTCTCACTTGCTGACTCGCCGTGTTGATAGATCTGCCAGTGGCCTTTCACCATCATGTATTTGCACGCGTAGATTGCCCGGCCACCCAGCACGCCGATACGCCAGTCGTAATCGGTATACAGGTACTCTTGCGCCAATACCAACGCTGACTGCCGGAACAGATCTTTCAGCCCTGCTCTGAGGGATGCCTCATCTTCAGCCTTGGTCACACCTCGAGAGAATGCACCATCCGGTATTTTAATAACCGCCGGAAAACCCAACTCCTGAATCACCTGTTCCACAGCATCTTTCTGGTCTTTTGAAAGAATCAGCGTTTTGGGCGTAGGTATCTTGTTGTTTTTCAGCAGGTCCGCCAAAAAGACCTTGTTAGTACACTTGAGGATCGATGCAGGATCGTCAATCACCACCATGCCTTCAGCTTCGGCCTTACGAGCAAAGCGATAGGTGTGGTGGTCGATGGCTGTGGTTTCACGGATGAACAGGCCGTCGTACTCAGGCAAACGCATGTAATCCCGGCGCGTAATCTGCTCCACGTTAATTCCCAGCTTGCGCCCGGCTTTTTCAAAGCGTTTCAATGCCACCGCATCGCTGGGCGGCATTTCTTCATCCGGATTCACCAGAATCGCAAGGTCATAGCGGTACCGGCGGCGGGTTCTCGGCTTGCGCCAAACCATGCTGCTGAAGCGGTCCAATGCAGCAGCAAAAACATCCTGGTCAGCCTCGTTCAGATCTGCAGGCGCAGCGGGCTTCATGGATTCAATTTGCCAGTTTTTCCGGCGCCGGAACACGATTTCAAGAATCGGGCAAGGAAACCGCTCAAATAAGGCCCGCGCCACCGGTTTAAGATCCGGATGCTCGGTTTGCCCGAAGTAGGTGCGAACCCGAACTTCGTGGGTGGCGTTGCGTTCATCGCTGGCCGGATCAATGGCCGAGCCAGCCGCTTCCAGCCAATTGACAACACTCGCGTCGAGCTCTTCCAATTCAAGAGAGAACAGCCCTTTCCGGCTCAAATCGTTCAGCGTCATCACAGACGGAACTACATGGTGCCCACGGGCTTCAGCCAGCAATGAGCAGTAGTATCCACGGCTGAGGTATTTCGCACTTTGACACAAGTTGATAACACGCACGCGACTGGTCGCCGGCGCAGAGAATTGCAGGTACTGATCGAACGTCAGTACATCCTCACTGGGGTAATACGGAGCCCAGTCCTTGGTGCGGTCTACAACGATAAGCAAACGAGACATTAAAGGCGCTCCTCCCCGGAGATAATTGCCTGGATAACACGCCGCAACAATACGCCGCTGCGGGTGCTGGAACAATCCACTGATAATGAGTGCTTTTACTCATAATAAGCGTATTTTCCAATTCGTTACTCTCAATCATAATAGCTGCATACGGGAAGCCTACCAGCATGCCCCATGCCTATATTCGCAAGGCCGCTTTAACCATGTCCGATTTGCAACTCCGGCAAGCCACAAGTGATGATCTGAATGCGCTTCTCCAGCTTGAGCATCGCTGCTTTACGGAAGACAGGCTATCCCGTCGAAGCTTTCGGCGTTTTCTGGACATGCCCCGGGACAGATTGATCGTTGCGGAAACAAAAAATGAGGGCGTGAGCGAGCTCCTGGGCTATTGCCTGGTGCTGATGAGCGCAGCAACCCGAATGGCGCGCATCTACTCTATTGCGGTGCTGCCTGCGGCGCGCGGCCGTGGTGTTGGTGAAAAGCTGGTGAAGTTGGCAGAGCGCGAGGCAGCAGAGGCCGGCCGCATTCTCATGCGCCTCGAAGTTCGGGAAGATAACAGCGGCGCCATTGCCCTGTACAAGCGCCTGGGCTATCGGCAGTTTGGTACCTATCGGGACTATTACGAAGATCAGGGCACGGCCCTGCGCTTTGAACGCCGCATTCTGTTTTATGAGCCCACGCAGGAATTCCTGCCCGTACCCTACTACCCTCAAACCACCGACTTTTCCTGCGGCCCAGCAGCATTGATTATGGCTATGGCCGCGCTTGATGAGGAGCAGTCGCTCACCACTCTGGAAGAGCTCAGAATCTGGCGTGAAGCGACTACAATCTTCATGCTCGCCGGCCATGGTGGCTGCGGCCCACACGGTCTTGCGCTATCGGCATGGAAGCGTGGTTTTGAAGCCAGTGTCTGGATCAGCACAGAAGGCCCCCTATTCCGGGACACAGTTCGCAACGACGATAAAAAGCGGGTTCTGGAACTGGTCCATGAAGGGTTTTTGCATGATATCGGCCAAACAGACATCGAGCTACACCACGACCCGCTGACGCTGGACGCCATGGAGCAGGCTCTGCTCAACGGCCAGATACCAGTGATACTGATTAGCACCTGGCAACTGAACCGCAGCCGCGTGCCTCATTGGGTTACGGTATGCGCCATAGATGATCAGTTCGTCTATCTGCACGATCCGGAAATAGACGCCGACGATGGCGAAACCGTGGCAGACAAGCAATATTTACCGGTGGATAAGCGGGTATTCAGCCAAATTTCGCGATACGGCAGCGTTCAGCCACTCAGGGCCGCTGTTATTGTTGGCCCCAAGCGCTGATATGGTATCTGAACCGGTTTATCCGGTTCGCAGAGCGGCCTCTTTAAGGCCGGATATTTCATCCCGCAGGCGGGCGGCTGCCTCAAAGTCGAGCTCTGCTGCTGCCTTGTACATCTCATCCTCGAGGCGCGTTACTTCTTTGAGCAAATCCTGTGGCGAACGGCTGCCAACCCGTGTGCGATACTGCTCAGCCTCTTCTGCAGCCTTCTCCCCTGGCCGTTCGGCTTTTCGTCGGCCGCGGCCACCACCACCGGCACCTTCCATGATGTCCGCCACCTTCTTATTAAGCCCCTGAGGAGTGATACCGTGCGCCTCATTGTGCTCTTGCTGTTTGGCGCGCCGGCGATCTGTTTCATCAATGGCCCGCTGCATGGAACCGGTAATGCGGTCGCCGTACAGAATTGCTTTCCCGTTGAGGTTCCTGGCGGCGCGGCCAATCGTCTGAATCAGCGCCCGCTCGGAGCGCAGGAAGCCTTCCTTATCCGCATCCAGAATGGTCACCAGCGACACTTCCGGCATATCCAGACCTTCACGCAGCAAGTTGATGCCCACAAGCACATCAAATTCGCCCCGGCGCAAATCGCGAATAATCTCTACACGCTCAACCGTGTCTATGTCCGAGTGCAAGTAGCGCACGCGAACATCGTGCTCCATCAGGAAGTCCGTAAGATCCTCCGCCATTCGCTTGGTAAGCGTTGTTACCAGAACTCGCTCTTCCACCTTCACCCGGGCACGGATTTCCGAAAGCAGATCGTCCACCTGTGTCGACGCCGGGCGCACTTCAATCACCGGATCCAACAAACCAGTGGGCCTGACAACCTGCTCTACCACCTGCCCCGCATGTTCGGCTTCGTAATTGCCGGGTGTGGCTGACACAAAGATCATCTGGGGCGCAATGCGCTCCCATTCGTCAAACCGCATGGGTCGGTTATCTAACGCAGACGGCAAGCGGAAACCATACTCCACCAGAGTTTCTTTTCGGGAGCGGTCGCCTTTGTACATGGCACCAATTTGCGGAATGGTCACGTGGGATTCATCAACAACCAGCAGCGCATTCGGCGGCAGGTAATCAAACAGTGTTGGAGGGGCTTCGCCAGGCTCCCTACCTGAAAGGTAGCGGGAATAGTTCTCGATGCCGTTGCAATAGCCCAGCTCGTTCATCATCTCCATATCGTAGCGGGTTCGCTCTTCCAGCCGCTGGGCTTCCACAAGGCGGTTGTTGTCCCGGAGCTGCTGCAGGCGCTCGTCCAGCTCCACCTTGATTCGCTCCGCGGCGTCCAGAATCGTCTGCCGCGGCGTGACATAGTGCGACTTGGGATAAATCGTAACCCTGGGAACCCGTCGGAGCACTTCGCCGGTAAGCGGGTCGAAATAACTGAGGTTTTCCACCTCTTCATCAAACAACTCGATCCGCACCGCTTCCTTTTCCGATTCCGCCGGAAACACATCGATAACATCACCCCGCACCCGGTAATTGGCCCGGTGGAATTCGATGTCGTTGCGGGTGTACTGCAACTCAGCCAGCCTGCGCAGAATATGCCGCTGGTCTATCTTGTCGCCCCTATCCAGGTGCAACATCATTTTCAGGTAGGACTTTGGATCACCCAAGCCATAGATTGCAGACACCGTTGCCACAATAATCGCATCGGGGCGCTCAAGCAGTGCTTTAGTGGCAGACAGCCGCATCTGCTCTATGTGCTCGTTAATAGAAGCGTCTTTCTCTATAAATGTATCCGATGAGGGAACGTAGGCCTCAGGCTGGTAGTAATCGTAGTAGGACACGAAGTATTCCACGGCATTGTCGGGAAAAAATTCGCGAAATTCGCCATAGAGCTGCGCAGCCAGGGTTTTGTTGTGGGCCATTACAATGGTCGGACGCTGTACCGATTCGATCACCTTGGCTACGGTAAACGTCTTGCCCGAGCCGGTAACGCCCAATAACGTCTGGCTTGCCAATCCCGAATGAATGCCGTCAATTAGGCCTTCTATGGCCTTTGGCTGGTCACCGGCGGGCTCAAATGGCGAGTCAACAATGAAGACGCCCTCTTTACCTGAAATGCTGGAATCACTACTGGCCATAATCGGCACACAACCTCCGCTTACACAACCTACGAACCCTAGCCAGGTCTTATGGTTGCAAGACTTGGCCCGAGAGAGAAATTTATTGTTACGCCAACTTCATGGTACCATCAACGCGATCGACGGCTGGGCGAAAATCAGCCGCCATAAGGCAAGGATTCAGACACCCCGCCGGTCACGGACCTATCAGACGCAGCTTTAAGGAGCGCAAGTTTGGACCTTCAACTTTCCAGCCGAGTACAGGCAATCAAGCCATCCCCCACCCTCGCAGTCACCAACAAAGCTGCCGAATTGCGCGCAGCTGGCCAGGATATTATCGGCCTTGGTGCAGGCGAACCGGATTTCGATACCCCGGAGCACATCAAGCAAGCAGCCATTGAGGCCATCAAAAGCGGCCAGACCAAGTACACAGCTGTTGATGGTACGCCAGCCGTAAAGAAAGCAATCATTGCGAAATTCAAACGGGATAACGGCCTGGAATACGAAGCCAACCAGATACTCGTGTCAAGTGGTGGCAAACAGAGCTTTTTCAACCTTGCATTGGCAACTCTGAATGCGGGCGACGAGGCCATTATCCCTGCGCCTTACTGGGTATCCTACCCGGATATGGTTCTGGTTGCTGAAGGCAAGCCGGTTATCATCGAAACCGGTGCCGAAACCCGCTTCAAGATCACTCCGGAACAACTGGAAAGCGCGATTACCGAGCGCACACGTTTGTTCGTGATCAACAGCCCTTCCAACCCCAGCGGTATGGCTTACACCATGGAAGAGCTGAAGGCGATTGCCGAGGTGCTGAAGAAGCACCCGAACATCATGATTGCCACAGATGATATGTACGAGCCGATCCTCTGGACAGGTCAGCCGTTCTGCAACATTCTCAACGCTTGCCCAGAGCTTTACGAGCGCACCTTTGTACTCAATGGTGTATCCAAAGCTTACTCAATGACGGGCTGGCGTATCGGTTACGCGGCTGGCCCCGCGAAAATCATTGGGGCCATGAAGAAGATTCAGTCTCAAAGCACCTCTAACCCCTGCTCCATCTCCCAGGCCGCGGCTACTGCCGCTCTGGATGGGGATCAGGCCTGCGTAGGTGAAATGGTCAAGGCGTTCAAAGAGCGCCACGACTGGCTGGTAGACGCCTTGAACAAGCTGCCAGGTGTTGAATGCCTGAAAGGCGACGGCACCTTCTACGTGTTCCCGAGCTTCCAGGCAGCAATTGATGCCACCCCGGATGTCAGCAACGATGTGGAGTTCGCAGAGAAGCTGTTGAGCGAAGCGGGCGTTGCGCTGGTTCCGGGTTCTGCGTTCGGTTGCCCTGGCCACATGCGCCTGAGTTTTGCGACGAGCATGGATAATCTGGAAAAGGCCATTGAGCGTTTGCAGAAGGCTTTGAGCTAAAAAAATCGGTAAGGGGTTGACGAGGCCGTGGTGTAATCTTAATATACGCGCCTCGTCACATGACGACGTTCCCCGATAGCTCAGTTGGTAGAGCAACGGACTGTTAATCCGTTTGTCGCTGGTTCGAGCCCAGCTCGGGGAGCCACTATTTAAAAACCCGCTAATTCTTTGAGTTAGCGGGTTTTTTCGTTTTACACCCTAAAGACCCATCACTTCAGCATAAATAGCCTCAAGCGCAGCCAGAGGATCCGTAGCCTGTGTAATCGGGCGACCTATAACAAGGTAGTCGGAACCGGCTTTTAGGGCATCGCTGGGCGTCATGATGCGCTGCTGGTCGCCTTTATCTGCGGTTAAGGGCCGGATGCCCGGGGTGATCAGTTTGAAGTCAATGCCCTGCTCTGCTTTGAGCTTAGGGGCTTCCTGCGCAGAGCAGACTACGCCGTCCAGACCGCAGTTTCGCGTCAGTGTTGCCAGGCGGGACACATGTGCTTCCGGCGAGCCTGTGATACCAATTCCAGCAAGATCTTCAGCACCCATGCTGGTGAGGACCGTAACCGCGATCAACAGAGGCTTATCTTTACCAAAGGCCTCCAGCCGCTCGCGGCAAGCCAGCATCATCTTCTCGCCGCCAGATGCATGCACATTCACCATCCACACACCCAGATCTGCCGCGGCAGCCACAGCCGATGAAGCAGTGTTGGGAATATCGTGGAATTTCAGATCCAGAAACACATCAAAACCGCGCTTCTGCAAGCTTTCAACCAACTGAGGTCCGGATCGGGTAAAAAGCTCTTTGCCAACCTTCAGGCGGCACTTCTTCGGGTCAAGCTTATCTGCCAGTTCCAGTGCCGGGTTTGCAGAGGGGAAGTCCAGAGCAACGATGATATTGGGGTCGTTCGAAGTTTGCACGTTGGTATGTCCTGCGGGGTTTTGATAAAGAATGTTGGTAAATATTAATAACTGAAAACAAGGACAAAACTATTCAGCCTCAACGCCTTGTATTGGGCGAACCGTTTCCCATTGTTTACAGCTAGGGCACAACCAGTGCAGCTGCTGACCGGAGAAGCCGCAACTTACACAGCGGTAAACCGGCCTGTTGGCAAGAATCATAAGACCGATGCGGCTAACGAGGCGCCCTTCGTCAGTGGTTATACCCTTTTCATAGCCTGCCATTTCAACAAGCCGTAACAGGCCTCTCATACTGGGGCGGGTTTCCAGCTCAAGACGCAACAACTCTATAGCCGCGGGGCGGCCTGAAACTCGCTCAACCGACTCTACCAGAGCCAATAGTAAGCTGGTACTCGGGTAGGTCTCGTATAACTTACGTAGTTTTTTGGCCAGCCTGCCAATATCTCCGTGCTCGTGCTCAAGCTTCATGAGGCGGTCAATGGCTTCCGGCCCAAAATTCGGGTTCTGGTCAAATACTTTCAGTCCCTGGTTACCCGCGTCCCGATAGCTGCCCTGTCGGACCAGTATTTTCATCAGAATCAATGTGGCGCGAACACAAGAGCGGTCGTAATCCAGCGCCTCTTTGGCAAGCTTCTGAGCGTTCCAACGGTCATCCTGCACAAGGGCCTTTTCCGCCAACTCACAAGTAAGATAAGCCAGATCCTTAAACATGGCAGGGTCTGCATCATTTTTGGTCAGGGTTCGGGCGACATCTGCAGCCTTGCCCCATTCCTTCTCTTGTTGATAAAGCTCGATGAGTTGCTGCGCCGCTTTTCGACCGTACTCGCGATCCCCCATCAACTGCTGCAGTAGCGCTTCAGCGCGGTCCAACAAGCCTGCATTGAGGAAGTCCATCGCGAGCTCTAGCGTTACCTGAGGGGAAAACCGAGGAGGCAGCTCAGGCCTTGCAAGCAAATTCTGGTGCACGAGAATGGCTCGGTCCGTTTCGCCTTTGTTGCGAAAGTGTCTGCCAATGGAGAGATGAAGACTTACGGTATCTTTATTAACAGCCAGCGATTGCACAAAATTATCGACGGCCTGGTCCGAATAATTCGTAAAAAGAAACTGCAGTCGATCTTTAACCGAGTCTTCGTCGGCAATCTTTGTTCGAGTTCGGCTACGACCATTACCCAGCCGGCCGACAAACCAGCCCACGGCAACTGCAACGGTCAACAGTAGCCACTGAAAGACTATGTCCATTAAATAGCCTGATCGTTCTGAGCCTTGGATTTCTCCAATGCCTGCTCGGCGCGACCTAGTCGTTTCTGGAGAGTTCGACGGGAAACCGACGTGCGGAAGGTGGCGAGGATGGTTATTAAAATTCCAACCAATGCGCCAATAACAAAAGACATGATAATCCAGACGGCGACGCCATGGGGCTTGGTCTCAAACACCAAAAAGTTGAGAGCCACCGCCATCTGATTATTCAGAGAGAACACAAGGGCCAGCAATACCAGGACCAGTACCAACAGAATCAAAAGGATCTTCTGTAATCCTGCCATAGCTTTAGCTCTCCCAAACGCTGTTAAGTGCTCGAATTATAGGTGTTTCGATTCAGGGATGAAAAGCCTAAAAGCCCTGCTTCAAACTGTCATTCACCTGTTCACGCAGTTCCTTGCCGGGCTTGAAGTGAGGAACATACTTTGCCGGTAGCTGCACAGCCTCTCCGGTTTTTGGGTTCCGGCCTGTGCGGGCGGCTCGATGGTGAAGGGAGAAACTGCCAAATCCCCGGATCTCGATTCTTTGTCCGTTAGCAAGCGACTGGGACATATGCTCAATAATTGTTTTCACCGCCAACTCAACGTCTTTAACTGAGAGCTGCGTTTGTTTCGAGGCAATTAATTCGACCAGTTCTGACTTCGTCATGAGGCACTTCCCTCTTTTCTTATTTATTCGGCCGATGATCGCCGAATTCCCACCCCTTCAGTTTAGCTAAATCAGAAAAAAACACAAAAAAAACGGGCTCTTAGAGCCCGTTTTTTTATTACCAACCGGATATTAGTCCTTGTTGGCGTTCTGCTGCTGCATCTGTTCCTTGATGAGATCACCAATGGTGGTCGCACCGGAGGAAGTTTCTGCAGTTTTGCTGCGAACTGTATCAATCGCCTGCTTGTCGTCTTCAACGTCCTTGGACTTGACCGACAGGTTGATGATGCGGTTCTTGCGATCGATGCTGATGATCTTAGCTTCGACTTCTTCGCCTTCTTTCAGAGCGTTACGCGCATCTTCAACGCGATCACGGCTGATTTCAGAGGCTTTCAGAATCGCTTCAACTTCGTCGTTCAGAGCGATAGTAGCTTGCTTGGCGTCAATGGCGGAAACAGTGCCTTTAACGATAGAGCCTTTATCGTTCAACTGAACAAACTCAGCGAATGGATCGCTTTCGAGCTGCTTGATACCCAGGGAGATACGCTCGCGCTCGGGATCTACAGAAAGGATAACGGTGTCAACATCGTCGCCCTTCTTGTATTCACGAACGGCTTCTTCGCCTGTTTCGTTCCAGCTGATGTCTGACAGGTGAACCAGACCATCGATGCCACCGTCCAGACCGATGAAGATACCAAAGTCAGTGATTGACTTGATCTTACCGGAGATGCGGTCGCCCTTGTTGAAGTTGCCGGAGAAATCTTCCCATGGGTTGGATACGCACTGCTTGATACCCAGGGAGATACGACGACGCTCTTCATCGATGTCCAGAATCATCACGCCCACTTCGTCGCCAACATTAACGACTTTGGATGGGTGGATGTTCTTGTTGGTCCAATCCATTTCAGATACGTGAACCAGACCTTCAACACCTTCTTCCAGCTCAGCAAAGCAGCCGTAATCAGTCAGGTTGGTTACACGTGCAGTAACCTTGGTACCTTCAGGGTAACGGCCTTTGATATCAACCCAGGGATCTTCACCCAGCTGCTTCAGACCCAGAGATACACGGTTACGCTCACGATCGAACTTCAGTACTTTAACGTTGATCTCGTCACCAACGTTTACGATTTCGCTCGGGTGCTTGATGCGCTTCCAAGCCATATCGGTAATGTGCAACAGACCATCAACACCACCCAGATCTACGAACGCGCCGTAGTCGGTCAGGTTCTTGACGATACCCTGAATTGACAGGCCTTCTGTCAGGGTTTCGAGCAGAGCTTCACGCTCGGCACTGTTTTCAGCTTCCAGAACGGCGCGGCGAGAAACAACCACGTTGTTACGCTTCTGGTCCAGCTTGATAACTTTGAATTCGAGCTCTTTGTTCTCCAGGTGCGCGGTATCGCGAACCGGACGAACGTCTACCAGGGAGCCCGGCAGGAACGCACGAATACCAGCCAGATCAACGGTGAAACCACCCTTAACCTTGCCGTTAATAATACCTTTGACCACCTCTTCCGCTTCGAAGGACTTCTCGAGTACCTTCCAGGATTCAGCACGCTTGGCCTTTTCACGGGAAAGACGGGTTTCACCGAAACCATCTTCCACTGCATCCAGTGCTACGTCGACTACGTCGCCAATAGCTACTTCCAACTCGCCTTTTTCATTCAGGAACTGGGAGGCGGGGATAACACCTTCGGACTTCAGCCCGGCGTTAACTGTGACCCAGTCGCTATCAACATCAACTACGGTTCCCTGGACGATGGAACCTGGTTTCATGTCAATTTCTTTTAGGCTTTCTTCAAAAAGATCCGCAAAGCTCTCGCTCATTATGAGTCCTATAGGTTCAATGCAAGTATGCTCCGTGTCACCAGCAACACGGTCTGTTAATAAATTCCGGAATCAGCCAGCGGCTGGCAGATTACGCTGTTCCCGGACTTTCAACGACAAAAAGGTGTAGTCAGGTCTGACCTACTGCGGCCACACACCTGTCTAGCACCTCCTGTATACTCAAACCTGTAGAATCAATGACTTGCGCATCGTCTGCTGGTTTGAGAGGGGCTGCGGAACGGTTCATATCCCGTTCATCACGAACCCGTATCTCCTCTAAAAGGGCGTCAATACTAACATCGACACCCGCTGCCTTCAACTGGCTGAAACGCCGCTGGGCTCGCTCTTCTGCACTGGCCGTCAGGAAAATTTTGACGGGTGCATCCGGGAACACCACGGTACCCATATCACGGCCATCAGCGACCAACCCAGGTTTTTGCTGGAAGTCACGCTGACGCTGCAAAAGCGCATCACGAACCGGCTGCATAACGGCAATCTTTGAAGCGTTGTTGCCACAAGTTTCTGTACGTATATCTGCAGTGACATCTACTCCGGCTAATATCACTTTTACCGGCTCACCTTCGGGCGTGGGTTCGAAAGCCACATCCAGAGACGCTGCCACACTTACCAACGCGGCCTCATCCTCCAGCGATACGTTTTGACGCTCTGCCGCAAGAGCCGTCAGCCGATAGAGCGCGCCGCTGTCGAGCAAGTGCCAGCCCAGCTTTTTGGCCAACATTTGAGTAATTGTGCCCTTGCCTGATCCGCCCGGGCCATCAACGGCAATAACGGGTGCGCTACCTTCCAGCATTAAAGGGCTCCCTTTTCAGCGCCCGGCTCGGAAACCTCAGCGACAATATTAATACCTGTCTCCTTCGCAAGCTCCACAAAGCCCGGGAAGGATGTTGCCACAACCGCGCAGCCGTTAATTTCAATCTCTTCGGTGGCGCGCAACGAGGCCACTGCAAAAGACATAGCAATGCGATGGTCGTCATGGCTGTAAACAGAGCCGCCTTTAATGGTCTGCCCGCCCTCGATAATAATGCCATCTCCCGTAACCGTGGTTTCGACACCCAGTGTTGCAAGGCCGTCTGCCATCACCTGAATACGGTCACTTTCTTTTACCCGCAGCTCCTCAGCGCCGGTTAAAACGGTACGCCCCGTAGCGCAAGCGGCAGCAATAAATAGCACCGGGAACTCATCGATAGCCAGCGGCACTTGGTCTTCCGGAATAATAATACCTTTGAGCTCAGCGGAGCGAACGCGAAGATCGGCAACTGGTTCGCCGCCAATTTCACGCTCGGCCATGACCTCAATGTTTCCGCCCATTTGCTGCAGGATGTTGATCACACCTACCCGTGTTGGATTCATGCCCACATGGCGCAGCGTCAGGTCAGACCCCGGAGCAATACTGGCGGCAACCATAAAAAAAGCGGCCGACGATATATCTGCGGGAATATCAATAGCATTAGCGATTAGCTTACCACCACCTGTAAGGCTGGCAGTTGGGCCATCACGCTCTACTTTATAACCAAACCCAGTCAGCATGCGCTCAGTATGGTCGCGAGTTGGCGCTGGCTCAGTAACAGAGGTGGTGCCGTCGGCATACAAGCCGGCAAGCAACAGGCAAGACTTCACCTGGGCACTGGCAACCGGCATATCGTAGTGGATACCGGTGAGCTTCTTGTTCTGGCTACCCCGGATTTTCAAAGGCGGACGACCACCCTCTGCTGTGTCGATCACTGCACCCATAGACCTAAGTGGATCAGCAACTCGATTCATAGGCCTAACGGATAGGCTGGCGTCGCCGGTGAGCTCAGACTCAAAAGGCTGCGCGGCCAGCAGCCCGGTAAACAAGCGCATGCCAGTGCCAGAGTTGCCGAGATATATTGGCCCACGCGGCGCCTGCAAACCATGCATTCCAACACCATGAATGCGCACAAAGCCGTTATCTGGCCCTTCAATGGCAACACCCATATCACGGAAAGCCTGCAGTGTTGCGAGACTGTCTTCTCCTTCGAGGAAACCTTTTACCTCGGTCACCCCCTCTGCCAGCGCCCCAAGCATAATCGAGCGATGAGAAATGGATTTATCGCCGGGCACCCGAATGTCACCATTAACTGAGCCGCCGGGCTGAAGACGAAACGTCACTTGATTTTCACTGTTATTTGTCACGTAAGCCTGTCCTGAAAGCATTTTTGAAAAGTGTTCGCGTGCTGCTTTGGCGCGGCCGAACACACGCAAAAGTGTGGCGCCGTCCTGATCTGCGATTGCTGTGCGCAGTTGGTCCAGATCCTGGGTAAAATGGTCAATCACCCGGAGAACGGCATCGCGGTTTGAAAGAAAAATGTCGTGCCACATAACCGGGTCACTCGCGGCTATCCGGGTAAAATCACGGAACCCCCCAGCAGCATACCGAAAAATATCCATGTTCTGGTCTTCGCCGGCCAGTGTATCCACCAGGGAGAACGCAATCAGGTGGGGCAAGTGGCTGGTCGCCGCCAACACTTCATCATGATATGCCACCGACATGGTGAGAACTGTGGCACCGCAGGCTTCCCACAAGGCCTGAAGCTTTGCCAGATGAGGGGCGCTAACCTTATCGGGAGGGGTCAGTATCACCTTGTGGTTGCTGAACAGATCGGGGTTGGCCGCACGAATACCGCTTCGCTCCGATCCCGCAATCGGGTGTCCGGGAATAACGCGAGGCGAAAACTCACCAAACACCGCCTCTACGTCCTTTACGAAACCGGATTTCGTACTACCCACATCGGTAAGAATGGCGTCTTCCGCAAGATGCGGGCGTACGTCTTCTAATACCTTTCGGGTCGCCTGCACTGGCACAGCCAGCACGACGAGGTCAGCCCCTTGCACCGCCTCTGCAGTGGTTTCCGCAATTGTATCAATCACACCCAGAGACTGGCCAAACAGGAGATCTTCTTTACTTTGATCTGCGCCAACCACTTCCCGTGCAAGGTTGTTGTTGCGGATGGCGCTCGCCAACGAACCACCTATCAGGCCTAAGCCAATAATGGCCACACGCTGAAATAGCGGTTCGCGCAATCGCACCTCAGGCTCCCTGCCCTGATGCCGCCAGCGCTTTTGCGAGGGCGTTGATAAATTGTTCGTTTTGTTCAGGTAAACCCACGGACACCCGAAGATGATTGGGCATGCCGTAGCCTGTTACAGGGCGCACAATAACTCCCTGGCTCAACAGGGCCTGGTAAACACCCATCGCTTGCGGCCCCACTTCAACGGCCACAAAGTTACCGGATGACGGAATATACCGAAGCCCCATCTGATCGAAGGCTTCTTGCAACTGTTTCAGACCAGCAGTGTTGGCAGCACGGGAGCGCTGCAGATAGTCCTTGTCGTCCAGCACCGCGGTGGCGGCTGCTAGAGCAGTGGAGTTCACATTGAAAGGCTGGCGCACGCGGTTCAGGATATCGGCAATCGCCGGTGAGCTGATGCTGTAACCAACACGCAGGGCAGCAAGACCCCAGGCTTTGGAAAAGGTACGGCACACGATCAGATTGGGGAAGCGGCTCAGCAGCGCAACACCGTCCGGGTCTTTCAGTCCAGTCATGTATTCGTAGTAGGCCTCATCAAGGACTACCAGCACATCGCCCGGAATTTTGCCCAAAAATGCTTCAATTGCGTCCGAACCGTGCACGGTGCCCGTTGGGTTGTTCGGGTTAGCCACAAATACCAGCCGGGTGCGTTCTGTGACTGCGGCAGCCATGGCATCCAGGTCGTGACCCCAGTCTTTGGCCGGTACGGTAACCGCTTTGGCGCCAATGGCTTGAGTAACAATCGGGTAAACGGCAAATGCATACTGGGAAAATACAATTTCGGAATCCGCGCCTGCAAAACAACGGGCAATCACTTCAAGCACGTCATTTGAGCCGTTTCCAAGCGTGATCTGATCCGAGCCAACACCAAGATAGGTAGACAGTTTCTGCTTCAGATCAAATCCATTGCCGTCGGGATACAGGCAAAGTTCCTTCAGCGCGCCTTCAGCCGCTGCAATCGCTTTATCGCTGGGGCCCAAAGGGTTTTCATTGCTGGCAAGCTTGATAATGTCAGCTGGGTGCAGCCCAAGCTCACGGGCCAGCTCACTGATCGGCTTGCCCGGCTGGTAAGGAGACAAAGCCTGAACGCCTTTTACAGCAAGGCTCTGATAATCGATGGCCATATACCTTCCTTAAAACTATCTGCTAAAGAACACCGATGGGATAGGAACCCAGGCGCTTGAGCTCGACCGCCTCTTCATCCACCTCAGCAAGCACTTTGCGAGCCTGCTCATCGTTCATATGCCCTTCAAAATCGATATAGAACACATAAGCCCATGTGCCGCTAGGCGACGGCCGGGTTTCAATACGTGTAAGGCTGATACCATGACTGTGAAACGGCTCAAGCAGCTGATACAAAGCACCCGGCTTATTTCTCATGGAGACAAGAATGGATGATTTGTCGTGTCCGCTGGCTGGCACTTCTTCACGGCCAATAATCAGGAACCGGGTGGTGTTGTCTGGTCGATCTTCGATGCTGTTCGCCAGCTTTTCCAAGCCATAGAGCTCTGCGGCCATATCGCCAGCAATCGCTGCGGTACCGGGCTCTTTAGCTGCACGGCGTGCCGCCTCGGCGTTACTGGAAACGGTTACTCGCTCAATACCATAGCGGTGGGTATCCAACCACTGGCGGCACTGGGCAAATGATTGCTGGTGGGAATAAATGCGGGTTATTTCCTGATCCCGAAACTCCGGCGACACCAAAAGATGGTGGTGAATTCTAAGCTGCACTTCACCGCAAATTTTGAGCGGAGATGACATGAACATATCAAGGGTGTGGTTGATCATGCCTTCCGTGGAGTTCTCGACCGGCACAACACCATAATGAGCTGCGCCGGATTCGACCTCGCGGAACACCGCATCAATTGCCGGCAGAGGTACGCTTACGACCGAATGCCCGAAATGCTTGAGCGCAGCGGCTTGGGTGAACGTGCCAACAGGGCCCAAAAAGGCAATGTGCATGGGCTTTTCCAGCGCCAGGCAAGCCGACATGATTTCACGAAACAGCCGTGCCATTTCCTCGTCAGGCAAAGGACCCGGGTTGGCTTCTTTGATACGGCGTAGTACCTGAGCTTCCCGTTCCGGACGATAGAAAAACACGTCCTGCCCGGGGCTTGCAGCCGTCTTTACGTGGGCTACTTCCTGAGCGCATTTTGCGCGGGCACTGATCAGCTCCATGATCTGTTGATCGAGGCTGTCTATCTCTACCCGTAGTTCTCCTAAGCGAGTCTGCTCATCACTCATGATCAGCCCCGCTCCTTTGCAAATTCAGTCATGTATTGGATCAAGGCATCCACGCCAGCTTCAGGCATAGCGTTATAGATGCTGGCACGCATACCTCCCACTGAGCGGTGTCCTGCCAGGTTCAACAATCCCCGCGCATCGGCCCCTTTAAGGAAAGCACCGTTGAGGGCATCGTCCTGAAGGGTAAAGGGAATGTTCATCCAGGAACGGAAGCGTGGATCAATAGGGTTGGCGTAAAACGTATTGGCATCAATAAAGCCGTACAGCTTTTCTGCTTTTCTGCGGTTTGTCTCGCCCATGGCAGTTACACCACCCTGAGCTTTCAACCACTTGAAAACCAGTCCGGCAAGGTACCAGGAGTATGTTGCGGGCGTGTTGTACATAGAGCCGTTATCCGCAATTACCTGATAGTTCATCATGGTCGGAGTGTCCTTACGGGCTTTGCCCAGAAGGTCTTTCCGGATGATGACCACAACCAAACCGGAAGGACCAATATTCTTCTGGGCGCCTGCGTAAATCATCCCGAATTTTGAGACATCCACAGGGCGCGAAAGCATGGTAGAAGACATATCTGCCACCAGTGGCACGTCGCCACTTTCAGGAACAAAATCGAATTCCAGACCACCGATGGTTTCATTAGGCGTGTAATGCAGGTAAGCAGCATCGGCACTGGTCTGCCATGACGTTTGATCTGGAATGCTGACGAAGCCGCCCTCTTCCGAGCTCGCAACTACGTTCACATTGGCGTAGCGCCTGGCTTCATCAATAGCCTTTTTCGACCAGATTCCGGTGTTTACATAATCCGCAGACGTTTTGTCGCCAAGCAGGTTCAGAGGAATCGTGGAGAACTGGCTTGAAGCTCCACCTTGCATGAAAAGTACGGCGTAATCATCTGATAC
Source organism: Marinobacter sp. KMM 10035 (assembly GCF_046537445.1). Lineage (NCBI taxonomy): Bacteria > Pseudomonadati > Pseudomonadota > Gammaproteobacteria > Pseudomonadales > Marinobacteraceae > Marinobacter > Marinobacter sp. KMM 10035. The sequence continues at coordinate 182,426 of NZ_JBBVMG010000002.1, forward strand.
ACCGGCCAATTCACGCAAGTCTCGCTCAGCAGTTTCGGCGATCTCAACGAACGCATCACTACGGTGGCTCATCTCCATTACGGACATGCCTGTGCCACGCCAGTCCAGCATTTCATCCCGTGCCTGTGCCAGCACACTTTCCGGCAAGGTTGCCGGACCTGCACAAAAGTTATACGCCCTGCTCATGTTCCTGTGGTCTCTCACGTCTTGCGGATTCGGTGTTCGGCAGTGCTGGCTTATTCCTCGCCAGCATCCTGTTCCGGACTGTTAGTATCGCTTTCGTTTGTTGAAGCGTCTTCGCCTTCGATATCTGTACCTTCAACGTCTACATCTGCATCTTCGATGTCTTCATCGTCGGTTTCCGCTATCCGCTCCACACCAACCAGGCGCTCGTCTTCCTGGCTCAATCTGATCAAACGCACACCTTGAGTGTTCCGGCTAAGAACCGATACTTCATCCGTGCGGGTACGAACCAGCGTGCCCTTATCGGAGATCAGCATCATCTCGTCACCCTCGAACAGCTGCAGAGCTGTAACCAGGTTGCCGTTACGATCGGAGCATTGCATGGCGATAACGCCCTGACTGCCACGACCGTAGGTTGGGAACTCTTCAAGCGCGGTGCGCTTACCGTAACCATTCTCACTGGCGGTCAGAATGACGCCGCCTTCCTGCGGAATGATCAGGGATACCACCTGGTGGCCTTCCGGCATTCTGATACCGCGCACACCGCGGGCTGTTCTGCTCAACGGTCGAACGGCTTCTTCATTAAAGCGAACCGCCTTGCCTGCTGTAGAGAACAGCATGATTTCCGCATCACCTTCAGTAATCGCAGCACCAATCAATGTATCGCCTTCGTCCAGAGACAAAGCAATCAAACCACTGCTACGCGGGCGTGAGAAATTCGGCAGAGCCGTTTTCTTGACGACACCGGCAGACGTTGCCATCAGAACGAACTGGTTTTCAGGGTAATCACGCACCGGCAGGAACGTGGTAATACGCTCACCTTCATCCAGCGGCAGGATATTTACCATCGGCCGACCACGGGACGCACGGCTGGCACGGGGAATCTCAAACACACGCAACCAGTAAACCTTGCCCCGGTTAGAGAAGCACAGAATGGTGTCGTGGGAGTTGGCAACCAGCAGCTTCTCAACGAAGTCTTCGTCTTTCATGGAGGTCGCGGCCTTACCACGGCCACCACGGCGCTGGGCCTGATAGTCTTCTACCGCCTGGGTCTTCGCATAACCGCTGTGGGAAATGGTGACAACCAGCTCTTCTTCATCAATCAGGTCGGCAATCGTAAGATCGCGCTGGGAGCTGGTAATTTCCGTACGACGCTCATCACCAAACTCTTCAACTACGGCTTCCAGCTCTTCACGGATAACCTGCATCAAACGATCAGGGTCAGCCAGAATCTCAAGCAAGCCAGCAATTTTTTCCAGGATTTCCTTGTACTCGTTCTGGAGCTTTTCAGTCTCCAGCCCCGTCAGGCGGTGCAGACGCATATCCAGGATAGCCTGGGTCTGCTCCGGTGACATGAAGTACAGGCCATCGCGCAGCCCATAAATTTCTGGCAGATCGTCCGGGCGGCAGGCATCTTCGCCAGCACGCTCAAGCATTGCCATCACGTTACCGGGCGCCCAGCCCTGGGCCATCAGCTTTTCTTTGGCTTCCAAAGAACTTGGGGAAGCTTTGATCAGCTCGATCATCTCATCGATGTTGGCCAGTGCAACGGTCAGGCCTTCAAGAATATGGCCACGCTCGCGGGCTTTACGCAGCTCAAAGATGGTACGACGGGTCACCACTTCACGGCGGTGACGCACGAACGCATCCAGCATCTCTTTAAGATTAAGTATTCTTGGTTCGCCGTTGATCAGCGCAACCATGTTGATACCGAATACAGTTTGTAGCTGGGTGTGCTTGAACAGGTTGTTGACCACAACCTCCGGGTTTTCACCGCGGCGCAGCTCTATAAAGATCCGAATACCTTCCTTGTTGGACTCATCCCGAAGCTCGGTGATGCCTTCCAGACGCTTTTCCTTCACCAGCTCAGCGATCTTTTCGATCAGGCGAGCCTTGTTCAGCTGATACGGCAGTTCGGTGATGATAATGGCGTCGCGATTGGTTTTCTTATCGGTTTCGATTTCGTGGCGGGCGCGAATATAAATGCGGCCACGACCGGTACGATAGGCTTCAACAATTCCGGCACGACCGTTAATGATGCCTTCTGTCGGGAAATCCGGACCTGGTATGAACTCCATCAGTTCATCGCAGGTGAGATCCGGATTATCAATCAACGCCAAACAGCCACTAACCACTTCGGTCAGGTTGTGGGGCGGTATGTTGGTCGCCATACCTACGGCGATACCGGACGAGCCGTTCACCAACAGGTTAGGAACCCGAGTAGGCATAACCTCAGGAATACGCTCTGTACCATCGTAGTTATCGACAAAATCTACGGTTTCTTTCTCGAGATCCGCCAGCAACGAGTGTGCAATTTTCTTCATGCGGATTTCGGTGTAACGCATGGCTGCCGCGTTGTCACCGTCGATAGAACCAAAGTTGCCCTGACCATCTACCAGCGGGTATCGCAGAGAGAAAGGCTGGGCCATACGAACGATAGTGTCGTAAACAGCAGAGTCACCGTGCGGGTGGTATTTACCAATAACATCACCCACCACACGGGCAGACTTCTTGTAGGCCTTGTTCCAGTCGTTGTTCAGTTCGGACATAGCGAACAGAACACGACGGTGAACCGGCTTGAGGCCATCCCGCACGTCAGGAAGCGCTCGCCCGACGATTACACTCATGGCGTAATCAAGGTAAGACTGCTTCAGTTCGTCTTCAATATTGACCGGCAGGATCTCTTTGGCTAATTCACCCATCGAGAAAGGTTCCTTTGCGTTATCTGGAAGTCGTTTCAGGGCCGCTTCCCGGCCCCATAATTATTCTTCATCAAACCGCCAACTCTACCACAGTCGCACCCTGCTGGGGGCAACTGTGGTGCGTCAGCCTTAATCAAATACCACTGTCTTGTTTTCGTGGGTGATCACACGATCCTCGATATGAGAGCGCAACCCCCTTGCAAGAACGTTTTTCTCGACATCTTTACCCAGGCGCACCATGTCTTCGATGGTGTCACTGTGATTAATGCGGATAACGTCCTGCTCAATAATTGGCCCTTCATCAAGATCCTGGGTCACGTAGTGGCAGGTAGCGCCGATCAGCTTCACGCCACGGCTGTACGCCTGGTGGTAGGGCCGCGCCCCGGCAAAGGAGGGCAGAAAGCTGTGATGAATGTTGATCACTTTGCCTGAGTACTTTGCACAAAGCTCGGCGGGCAAAATCTGCATATAGCGCGCAAGCACCACCACATCGGCTTCGTAGCCCTCGAAAAGCTCGTCGATCTGGGCAAACGCCTCTTCACGGTTGGCCTTGCTCACCGGAATATGGTGGTATGGGATACCGTGCCACTCCACCATACTGCGCAAGTCATCGTGATTGGAAATAACCGCGACAATATCAGCGTTGATTTCGTTGCTGTGCCAGCGGTACAGGAGATCGGCCACGCAGTGGGACTCCTTGCTGCACATCAGGACCACTTTCTTTGGCTGGGCAGAATCGGCGATATGCCAATTCATATTGAATTCCCGGGCAATCGGCGCAAATGCAGCACGGAATTGCTCAAGACCAAACGGGATAGACTCAGCTTTGATCTCGTGACGCATGAAAAACCAACCACTATGAGTATCGGAGTGGTGGCTTGCTTCGGTTATCCAACCATTATAAGTAGATAGAAAATTACTCACCTTGGCGACAATTCCAACCCCGTCGGGGCAGGAAATCACAAGACGGTAGGTATGCTCCATGAAAGCCTTTCCTTAACTGACAAACGGGAAAGCAGATGCGTCGAAAACTCTTGCCGGAAACGGCAGTCCGAACAGGAACCTGAATAGAAACCAGGGTTAGTCGGTACGCACCCTATAAAATGACGGGCTATTATAGCCTATCTGAACATCAGAAACGAGGAATCGAGACATGGACAGAGGCCCGCACCAGCAAATCCGAAAAGCCCAACTCACTGCACCCTCAGGCAGGCTACGCGCACTCGCCCTGATGGCGAGCATCACAGTCTACCTTGCAACTCTGGCAACTCCGGTTTTCAGCCAGGCCATTCTGGAGGGTGAACGCTTTTATCCCGCCAGCGCCACTAACGGCATGGTGGCAACCAGTCATACCCTGGCCACAGAGGTAGCACTGGAAGTGCTGAAAAACGGTGGCAATGCTGTGGATGCCGCTGTAACCGCCGGATTCGCACTTGCCGTCACCCAACCAAGGTCCGGAAACATCGGCGGCGGCGGCTTTATGCTGATCTCCAAAGGCGACGGCTCTGAACCGGAAGCCATAGATTATCGGGAAAAAGCACCCTCCGGCGCGACTGAAACCATGTATCAGGATGAATCCGGAGAAGTGGTCAAGGATCGCAGCCGGTTTACCCATCTGGCCGCGGGCGTCCCAGGCACCGTTGCTGGCTTTGCTTTGGCACTGGAGCGTCACGGCACTATCTCCTTGAAACAGGCATTGGCCCCGGCCATCAAACTTGCCCGTGATGGTTTTATTGTTCCGCAGCGATTCAGCGAAGGCCTTGAGCAAGCCCGCGAACGACTTCAGCGTTGGCCCGCAACCCAGGCAACCTTTTACAAAGAAGACGGTTCTGCCTGGCAAGCCGGCGAGCGTTTTCGCCAGCCGGAACTTGCAGACACCCTGCAGCGCATTGCAGACGAGGGCGTTAAAGGTTTTTACGAAGGTGAAACTGCAAAGTTGATTGTTGAAGAGATGGAAAGGCACGGGGGCCTCATCACCCGACAGGATCTTGAAAACTATCAGCCAGCTGTACGCACCCCTGTGCATGGGAATTATCGGGGCTACGATATCTTTTCCATGTCACCACCCTCTTCTGGCGGCGCTCACATCGTACAGATACTGAACATTCTTGAAGGCTTTCCTATCCCGGATCTGGGACACAACTCAGCAGATACCATTCACTATATGGCCGAAGCCATGAAGCTTGCCTATGCCGACCGCTCCGAATATTTGGGCGATACGGATTATGTAGACGTACCGCTGAAAGGGCTGACCAGCAAAGCTTACGCAGAAGAGCTAAGGCAAGGCATCAAACCAGACAAGGCACGCCCTGCCCAAGACGTTCGCTACGGCCAGCCAGCCAGCTACGAAAGCCCTGAAACCACGCATTTTTCGGTTGTCGACAAGTGGGGCAATGCGGTATCGAACACCTACACCATTAACTTCAGTTATGGCTCAGGCATTACCGTTCAAGGTGCCGGCTTTTTGCTTAATAATGAAATGGACGACTTCAGCGCCAAGCCGGGCGTGCCCAATGCCTACGGCCTGATTGGCGGCGCAGCGAACAAAGTGGAGCCTGGTAAGCGCATGCTCAGCTCCATGTCGCCCACCATCGTTCGCAAAGGCGACCGCAACTTTCTGGTCACCGGCAGCCCCGGCGGTTCCCGAATTATCACGACGACCCTGCAGGTGCTCATGAACGTGATTGACCACGGCATGAATATACAAACCGCCGTCAATGCACCACGCATCCATCACCAGTGGTTGCCGGATGAAATTCGCATCGAACAAGGTATCAGCAAAGACACAATACGCCTGCTGGAAAGCCGGGGCCACAAGGTGGTCACCAACTCAGCCATGGGGGCCATTCAGAGTATTATGATTGGAGAAGATGGCACGCTGTACGGCGGCGCAGATCCGAGACGCAGCACGTCTTCGGCCATGGGTTACTGATGTTTTGCGCACCGAACAAACGACTAGTGAATATGAACACTGGAGGCTTTTATGTTTCTGTCTGTACAACTTAGCTGCTACCCACTTACCGACGACTACAAGCAGCCTATCTGGGACCTGATTGCCCGGCTGGAAGAAACCGGCCTGCAAGTTGTCGCTGGGCGCATGAGTACTGAGATTTTTGGTGAGTATGACGAAGTTATGAAGGTACTTTCCGATACCATGAAGTGGTCATTTGAGACGTATGGAAAGTCCGTTTTTGTGGCAAAAATTATGGAGGGGGACCGGAGGCCGAAATAGTTCAGCCCCCTGCGACCAACATATCGCTGAACAACGCCAGGCAAAAACCGAGTACTGCACCAAGCGGTGGCCCCCAGTGCCTGTCCAATCGGGACTGGGGCGCTATATCCTGGAAGATCAGGTATAGAATCCCACCGGACGCCACCAGCATGATGGTTCCCAGAACCACGGGCTGCTCAGAAAGGAAGAAGTACCCAAGAAGCCCTGCGGCCGGCCCGGCCATTGCCAGGCTGAACATGACAGCCAGGGTTTTCTTCGGTGTGTAGCCTGGCTTATCCAGAAACTCCCGGTAGGCATTAAAGCCTTCAGGCAGGTTTTGCATGGCAATCAGCACAGCCATCAAGGGCGCGAGACTCGGGTTAACTATGATCAGCCCACCCAGGGCTGCTGCTTCCGGCACGAAATCCAGCATCACCCCCATCAACTGTGGGGATTCCCGATGATGAACGCCCAGCATCCGCTCAATCCAGAAAAACAGCAGGCCGCCCGCAATGATGGCGGGGATAGCCCAGAAGGAACCGCCAATGCTCGACTGCCCCTCCGGGATTAACACAATGGTTACCGCGCCAAGCAGAATACCCCCGCCCAGCGCGATCAGGAAGTGCCGAAACTCCTGTTCCAGCCACTTGGGACCAATGCGCTCAACGCTTGCCAGTAATCCGCCAAGAGGAATACAGATACCGGCAAGTGCCGTTAAGCCAACAATGTAAGCAATGTCAGAAATCATCAAACTGCCTGGCTTAATTAACGCTTCAGGAATTAAGAGCCCTCAGCCTTCAGAACTCTCACCAATCTTGTCCTGGGTTTTGTGCTCAAAGTCACTGGCGTCATGGCGCTCGTGCAACTGGGTTTCTGGTTCACCCCAGGCGCGGTTGACCATTCGCCCGCGCTGCACGGCCGGCCGTTTTTTAAGCTCCAAAGCCCAGCGCATCACATTGGTGTAGGTGTGTGCCTCAAGAAACTCTGCGGCATCGTACACAGCGTTAGTTACCAGTGCGCCATACCAAGGCCAGATGGCCATATCGGCAATGGTGTATTCGTCACCCGCAACATAGCGATTATTGGCCAACTGGCGATCCAGCACATCCAGCTGCCGCTTCACTTCCATGGTGTAGCGGTTAATAGGGTATTCGTACTTCTCTGGCGCATAAGCATAGAAGTGTCCGAAACCACCACCCACAAACGCGGCACTGCCCATTTGCCAGAACAGCCAGTTAAGTGTCTCGGTACGAGCAGTGATATCCGACGGCAGAAACTTATCAAACTTCTCAGCCAGATAAAGCAGTATGGAACCAGACTCAAACACACGAACAGCAGGGTCCTGCGAGTGATCCATCAACGCGGGAATCTTGGAGTTGGGATTCACATCCACAAACCCGCTACCGAACTGCTCACCTTCATTAATGCGAACCAACCAGGCATCGTATTCCGCCTCGCTGATGCCCAGCTCCAGCAGCTCTTCCAGCATTATTGTGACTTTTACACCGTTTGGTGTCGCCAGTGAATAGAGCTGAAAAGGATGCTTGCCAATCGGCAGATCCTTCTCGTGAGTAGGGCCTGCAATAGGGCGGTTAATATTTGCAAATGCACCACCGCTGGCAGATTCCCACTTCCAGACTTTAGGGGGAACATAACTGGGATCGCTCATTATATCGGACTCCTTAAATGCTGTTTGTTTACTACGGATCTATGGGGATACCAGAGTTTCAAATCGGCCCTGCTGTAATCTTGGATAATGCCTCGTTTACATCAAAGATCTTGGCGTAAACCTTTTCAACACCCAGCTCCTTAAGCCTTGCTGTGTGTTTCTCAAGATAGGCTTGCGCAGTCTCTTCCGTTTTAAAAAGATAAATACCGCCCGCATCTTTTTCAGACTCATTTTCCGTCCAGATTTTCCAGATAAAACCGGGCTCTTCCGTGATGGAAACGGCGAGATCTCTTAGCGCCTCAGCCATTTCTGAACCAAACGGACCCGTGAAAGGAAAATCGATCTGTAATAGTTTTGCCACCTGGTAGCACTCCTGTTTTCGGCAGACACTGCCATAATGCTTTATAAGGGGTGGAATGTGCCGCCAACCCGGCCGGGACATGCCACTATAGAGAAAGCCATTTCAACAATACTACTCCAACTAAAAAGGAGCCTGACGTATGCCAATGATAGGCTGGATTTTTATACTCGCCGCCTTGGGTCTGATTCTGGGCAGTTTATTCATGCTTCGGGACTCAGCCAGAAAAATGAGCATTCCCAAAGACAAGCTGGAAAAAGTCCGCAAGCGCAAGGCGGAACTTGAAGCCGAGGAAAAAAAAGACGATCAGTGGTAAGCCGAGTCTGTTCTCGCTGCCATGATAAAATCATTCTTGTGCAACCCACCGATTGAGTGGGTCCACCAGCTTATGGTCGCCTTCCCATATTCCAGCAAAATGGCCGGATGATGATTTTCTTCCTCAGCCAGCTCCCCTACCGTGTTGGTAAACGCCAGGGCCTGAGCAAAATTCCTGAATTTAAATACCCGGCGTAATTGTTCTTCGCCATCAACACTGAGAATGTCCCACTCCTGAACGTCTTTATGCAGTGACCGTTTCTCTTCATCAGTTACCTTGGGGGCGTTCGCACTACACGCCTCACAACGCAGTTCAGCCAGTCCACTCATGCAAAACCTCCGAGCCGATATCCGAATTCTCTACCGCTACACATAATACAAGATGGGCCCGGTCATACATTTTATCAACCGGCGTCTTGAAATCGGCCCCTCTTCGGAATACTGTATATTTAAACAGTATTCCGAGATTACACCATGAGCGAGCTTCTTAACACGCTAATGCAGGATGCCCGTGTTTGGCAGGGACACAAACACAACAAAACCACTCAACCGGCAGAACCGACCGGTTATCAGGCCTTGGACAATCAACTTGGTGGACTTGGTTGGCCCCGAGGCGCCTTGAGCGAGTGCCTTATGGATGCGCCTGGTATCGGTGAGCTGACCCTGTTAGTGCCACTAATGCAGAGACTCTCGCAAGATGGCAAAACGGTGTTCTGGCTGAATCCGCCATACACACCCTATGCTCCGGCACTGGCGCGAGAATGCATCAACCTGGATCAGGTCATCATGATTCACACCGATGATAAAGACGATTTTCTCTGGACTCTGGAAAACTGTCTACGTTCCCCGGTTACCGGCCTGGTTATCGCTTGGCCCGGCAAACTGGCTGCTCGGGAAGTCCGGCGTTTGCAGTTGGCGGCTGAAGCTGGAAGCAATGTTTGCGTGCTTTTTCGTGAGCGCCACTACGTGGAACAAAACTCCCCCGCTGCATTGCGCCTTGAGCTGGAGCCTGACCATCAGCAGGGCCTGAAAGTGAATGTGGTCAAACGCCGCGGCAGCTGGCCGGGCCAACGCTGCTCGCTTGCCATAGCTCATCGGGCAAGCCTGTCTCACCATGAAGCGCCCCGCGTGGTTCAAGGCCCATGGCCTGAGGCAGCACGGTAACTTCTATGCTTTGGCTGCATTTGCACTTCCCTCACCTGCTGCTGGATCACATTCGCCGCTCCGGTGAAAACGTCGCGGCGCTGGTGATTGTGCAAGGTTCCGGACAGAAGGTAATACAGGCCTGCCCTGCCGCCCGGGATCTGGGCGTGAAAGCTGGCATGCGGCTAAAAACGGCCGTCAGCCTTGTGCCGGATCTGGGAATAGTAAGAGCAGACCAACCACAAGAAGCCCGCATTCTGGAAGACCAGGCTCTCTGGATGTATCGCTATGCAGCTCATATTGTGCTGGTTCCGCCTAACGGTTTGTTGGCTGAAATCGGCAGTCTGCAGCGATTGTACGGTGGCCTTCCGGCAGCTTGGAGAACAATAGAAGAAGTACTGCACGAACGTCAGCTTACAGCCTGGATGGGCATAGGCCACACACCCTTGGCAGCAGGGCTTATTGCACGCAATAGCATGGGTGAATGCACATCTGACACAGCCCAGATACTCCAGACTCTAGGCAGACTGCCACTGCAAGCTGCGGAGTTTGATGCGCGCACCAGCACACGCTTAAAACGGCTCGGCTTGAGCACTCTTGGTGAAGTCTTCGGTTTACCCCCGGCAGAAATGGCACGGCGACTATCCCCGGAAACTTTGGCGACTATCCAGAAAATCCAGGGCTCCAGAGCGGATCCTCAGGCCCCTTGGCAACCGCCACATCATTTCCGGCAACAAGCAGACTTTGTACAGGATATAGAGCACTCACAAGGGCTGCTTTTTCCATTGCACCGCATGCTCTCTGAACTGGAAAAAGATCTGTGTTGGCGCCAGCAGGATACTGATTGTTTATTGTTAGTGCTCCAGCATCGGCACGGGGAACCCACGTGCCTTCGCATTCGCACTTCCGGCCCAGAACACCGCGCGGAGGCATTTTTGAGCCTAATTAACCTGCGATTTGAACAGCAGCCACTTAAAGCTCCGGTCGCATCGTTGCGCCTGACCGTTAAACGGTTTCTTGGGCGGGAGGCACCCGGCGGGCAGGATCTGCTAGGCGAGAGCCAGAATCTGAACGAAGCCTGGCACACCCTGATCAGCCGACTGCAGGCAAGGCTTGGAGACCATGCACTAAAACAGCTGGCACCCAAAGATGATCACCGGCCCGAGCGGGCATGGAGTGCTTCAGGCGTGCGGCGATCAAACCGCGCAACTATAACAACAGCGGGCCAACTACCCCGTCGCCCCCTGTGGCTTCTGCCAGGCCCACAGCCGCTGACAGAAGCCCCGAAATCATGGTTTGCCGGCCCGGAAAGGATCAGTGGTGGCTGGTGGGATGGCCAGCGAGTGCACAGAGATTATTACATTGCCCAACTGAATAATGGCCAATTGGCTTGGGTATTCCGGGATATGCGGGAAGGCTGGTTCATACACGGATGGTTTGGCTGATGGGCGAACCTTCTTATGCCGAACTCTTCTGCTTCAGCAACTTCACCTTCCTGACTGGAGCCTCTCACCCCCATGAACTTGCGGAACACGCCGCAGAGCTTGGATACACAGCACTGGCCATTACCGATGCCTGCTCGGTGGCGGGTATCCCCCGCGCTTGGGCGGCACTGAAAGAAAGCCCGGTAAAACTGATTACCGGGAGTTGGTTTGAGCTGGCGGACAGCCCACCCGGTGCCAGCTCGCCCCGATTTATTCTTCTGGCACGCACCCGCAAGGGCTACGGTCAGCTCTGTCAATTTATAACCACCGGTCGGCGGCGGGCAGAAAAAGGGCAATACCAGATTTTCCATAGCGACGTGGAAACACATGCTCTGGATGACTGCCTGTGCCTGTGGTTGCCGCCCTCAACTATCGAAGCTGATGCGGATCAGGCTCTGGCCTGCGGCGAATGGTTAACCCGGTTATTCGAACACCGCCTCTGGATTGCCGCCGCCCGCACCCTGGAATCCGGTGAAGAGCAGCAACTGGCCAGAGCCCGCTGGCTTAGTAACCACTTGCGCTGCCCGATTACGGCCATTGGCGAAGTTCACATGCACAACCGGCAACGCCAACCTTTGCAAGATGTCCTCACTGCCCTGCGCAACCACACCAGCCTGGAAAGCGCCGGCCACTGTCTATTCCAGAACGGTGAACGCTACCTCCGCCCGTTACCGGTCCTACAACGGTTGTTTCCGGAAGCCTGGCTGAAAGAATCTGTACGCATTGCTCAACAGTGCACCTTTGAGCCCGGCAGCTTGCGTTATGAATATCCCCCAGACCTGGTGCCAAAGGGAGAAACCCCAGCTGTTTATCTGAAACGCCTAACTCAGGAAGGTGAGCGACGACGCTACCCGGCAGGCACGCCACTGTCTGTTCAGGCCCTGATCCGCAAAGAACTGGGGCTGATTTCAGAGATGAAGTATGAACACTACTTCCTCACCATTCACGACATAGTAGCCTTCGCCCGCAGCCGCGACATTCTATGCCAGGGCCGTGGCTCCGCCGCCAACTCCGCCGTGTGCTATTGCCTGGGCATTACCGAAGTAAACCCGGCACAGGTGGATTTGCTGTTTGAACGCTTCATCTCCAAAGACAGAAACGAGCCGCCGGATATCGACGTGGACTTTGAACATGAACGCCGGGAAGAAGTGATTCAGTACATCTACCGACGCTATAGCCGAGAGCGGGCGGCATTGGCAGCCACAGTTATCCGCTATCGTCCAAAGAGCGCTATTCGCGACGTTGGCAAGACTCTGGGGTTCGATCCAGCACTGGTGGAGCAACTTCTTGAAGGCATCGACTGGCGTGACAAAGCCACCAACTGGCGCCAGCAAATTCTCGACAAACGTCTGACCCGCAACCCGAAAGTGGCAGACCAGTTCTTTGCTCTGGTGAACACCCTGCTCGGCTTCCCCCGCCACCTGTCCCAGCACGTGGGTGGCTTTGTAATCAGCTCCGGCCCCCTGTCCGAACTGGTGCCAGTTGAAAATGCCGCCATGGCAGACCGAACCGTTATCCAGTGGGACAAAGACGACCTGGAAAGCCTGGGCCTGATGAAAGTTGACGTGCTCGCACTGGGCATGCTCACGGCAATACACAAAGCCCTGGAGATGATCAGTCAACAGAAAGGCGAACCCTTTCGCATGCAGGACATTCCCCAGGAAGACCGAGCCACCTACAACATGCTGCAAAAAGGCGACAGCATTGGTGTATTCCAGGTGGAATCCCGCGCCCAGATCAACATGCTCCCCAGACTGAAGCCTGAAACCTATTACGATCTGGTGATTGAAGTTGCCATCGTCCGCCCTGGTCCCATTCAAGGCGACATGGTGCACCCATACCTGCGCCGCAAGCATGGGCTGGAGCCGGTGGACTACCCCAACGACGCCATCCGTGGCGTGTTGGAGCGCACGCTAGGCGTGCCCATTTTCCAGGAACAGGTCATCAAACTCGCCATGGTCGCTGCGGGATTCACAGCAGGCGAAGCCGACCAACTCCGCCGCGCCATGGCTGCCTGGAAATCCCATGGTGACATGACGCCGTTCCGGGAAAAGCTCATCAACGGTATGCTTTCACGGGGCCACGATGCCGACTTTGCCGAACGCCTCTACCTGCAAATCTGCGGGTTCGGTGGTTACGGCTTCCCGGAATCCCATTCAGCCAGTTTCGCCTTGCTCGTTTACGTTTCCGCATGGATAAAATGCCACTACCCTGCTGCGTTCTACTGCGCCTTACTCAACAGCCAGCCCATGGGGTTCTACTCCCCATCGCAACTGTTGCAGGACGCGAAACGCCACAACGTAGTGGCACTACCTCTCGACATCAACAACAGCCAGTGGAATCACACGTTAGAAAGCCCGGGTCTGCAACTACGCCTGGGCCTGAGAATCATCCAGGGATTCTCAAGCAGTGCCGCCGAGCGCCTATATCAAAATCGCCCCGAAACTGGCTACCGGTCTTCCACAGAGCTACGCCGCTTGGCAAGCCTCAACCAGCGCGACATGGAACTCCTTGCCGGCGCCAACGCCATGCCCGCGTTCGCTGCTAACCGACATCAAGCCTACTGGCAACTGCTGGGCCACGAAAAACCCTCTGAGCTCTTCGCTGCCGCCGAAGACGACGAACACTACGAGCTGGAAACCTGCAACCAATTACCGGAACCCACCGAAGGCCAGAACGTCCTCGCCGACTACGCCAGTCAGGGCCTAACCCTTCAACGCCACCCACTGGCCTTGCTCCGGGAACAAGGCCACCTACAGTTCTGCCTCAGCGCTGAACAACTAAAAACCACCAAAGCCGGCATCCCCGTACAGGTAGCCGGCCTGGTAACCGGCCGCCAGCGCCCCGGCTCCGCCTCCGGCGTTACCTTCGTAACCCTGGAAGACGAAACCGGCAACGTGAACGTAGTCGTCTGGCTGGAAACCGCCCGCCGCCAACGCAAGCCGTTACTCACTGCCCGGTTGTTGCACGTAAAAGGCATTCTGGAAAGAGAGGGAGAGATTGTTCACGTTATGGCGGGGAAGCTCTCAGACCTGAGTCATCTGATTCAGTCACTTCCGATTAGCTCGCGAGATTTTCATTAGGCCTGCTGTGTTGAGGCTAGTTTGCAGGGAGATATCACCTGAGCTCAAGCACCCAAATCAACAGGCTAAAAAGCAAAAAACCCCGCACAAAGGCGAGGTTTTCTGTAAAGCACTACAAAAGCAACAATCAGCTAAGTAGCTTTATCATCACACCCGCAGCAACAGCCGAGCCGATAACACCAGCAACGTTCGGCCCCATAGCGTGCATCAGCAGGAAGTTCTGCGGATTCGCCTCAAGACCAACCTTGTTAGAAACCCGCGCTGCCATCGGCACCGCAGATACACCGGCAGAACCAATCAACGGGTTGATCGGATCCTTACTGAACTTGTTCATCAGCTTGGCCATGAGAACACCACACGCTGTGCCCACGCCAAACGCTACGATACCCAGCCCCAGAATACCCAGAGTCTGGCCATCCAGGAACTTGTCCGCCATCAGCTTGGAACCAACAGACAAACCCAGGAAAATCGTAGTGATGTTGATCAGAGCATTCTGGGCAGTGTCGCTCAAACGCTCCACCACACCACACTCACGCATCAGGTTACCAAAGCAGAACATACCCAGCAGGGGCGCAGCATCTGGCAGGAATAGAACCACAGCGATCAGAACAACCAGCGGGAAAACGATCTTTTCACGCTTGCTGACAGGGCGTAGCTGGGACATCTTGATAGCCCGCTCTTTCTCTGTAGTCAGCGCCTTCATGATCGGCGGCTGAATCATCGGCACCATAGCCATGTAGGCGTATGCGGATACCGCAATTGCACCCAACAGATGCGGAGCCAGAACACTGGAAACGTAGATGGACGTCGGGCCATCAGCACCACCAATGATACCGATAGCAGCGGCTTCCAGAATCGTGAACTCCAGAATGCCAAGCCAATCCAGCAGTGCTGCACCCAAAACTGTTCCGAAGATACCGAACTGGGCAGCAGCACCCAGCAGCATGGTTTTCGGGTTGGCCAGCAACGGACCGAAATCCGTCATTGCACCAACACCCATGAAAATCACCAGGGGCCCGATGGTGCTGCCGATAACCACAGAATAGAAGTTATACAGCATGCCATTACCATAACCGGCATCCTGAGCGACCGTGTTAGCTGCTGCCATTTCGGAATAGCTAGCTTCTTTTACGGCCACCTTGAAGGCTTCTTTCAGCTCGGGCGTAATTGCTTGCCCAGCCTGATAAGCCACATCCAGAGGCGCAGCAAGCGCAGCCAGCAACTCCCCTTTCCCGCCACTCATGGCAAGATGGATAGCATTTTCTGCCGCAGTCAGGGCAAGCCCTGCCTCCGGAATATTCGCCAGAATGCCACCAAAGCCGATAGGCACCAGCAGCAATGGCTCAAACCCTTTGCGAATCGCAAGGAACAGAAGAAGCAGGCCAACGGCAATCATGATCACCTGGCCAAGCTCTATATTGAACAGGCCACTACCTGTCCATAACGTCATTAACTTATCCATGGAATGCTGGCCCTTTATGCGATTGTCAGCATTTCATCATCAGGGGAGACGGCATCACCGACCTTGATGAAGACTTCGCCGACAGTGCCGGCCTTTGGTGCACGAATCTCGGTTTCCATTTTCATGGCCTCGAGAATAATCAGCACATCGCCTTCTTCAACGGCTTCGCCTGGTGACACCAGTACCTTGAAGATGTTGCCACCCAGAGGTGCGATAACAGGCTCGCCTTCACCGGCTGGCGCGGCAGACGCAGCTGGCGCAGATGCAGCGCCACCCTCGCCCTGAATCTGGGAGATTTCGCCGCCTTCAGACACTGCAACCACGAACTTCTTACCGTTAACATCAACAGTATAAGTTTCAGGGCCGCTGGCCTTCTTGGCCGGAAGCGCGTCTTCAGCCGTAGGCACTGGCTCAAAGGCATCCGGATTGTTGCGGTTTTCAAGGAACTTGAGACCAATCTGCGGGAACAGAGCATAGGTCAGAACATCATCAACGGTGTTGTCCGCCAGCTTGATGCCTTTCTCGTCTGCCAGCTTTTTCAGCTCGTCGGTCAGCTTGTCCATTTCCGGCTCAATATTGTCAGCCGGGCGACAGGTAATAGCTTCTTTACCTTCCAGAACCCTTTCCTGCAGTTCTTTGTTGAAAGGCGCAGGCGCGGAGCCGTACTCGCCCTTCAGGATGGCCGCGGTTTCCTTGGAGATAGACTTATAACGCTCGCCCGTCAGAACGTTAAGTACAGCCTGAGTACCAACAATCTGAGATGTCGGAGTTACCAGCGGGATGAAGCCCAAGTCTTCACGAACCTTGGGGATTTCAGCCAGTACTTCGTCAAATCGATGCGCAGCATTCTGCTCTTTGAGCTGGCCTTCCATGTTGGTCAACATACCACCCGGTACCTGAGCAATCAGGATGCGCGAATCGGTACCACGGAGGCTGCCTTCAAACTTTGCGTACTTCTTGCGAACTTCGCGGAAGTAACTGGCAATTTCTTCCAGCAACACAAGGTCCAGACCAGTGTCACGCTCGGTGCCTTCAAGAATGGCGACAACCGCCTCAGTGGGCGAGTGGCCGTAGGTCATACTCATTGACGAGATGGCCGTATCCACGTTATCGATTCCGGCTTCCGCTGCCTTGATGGCTGTGGCGGTAGACATGCCAGTGGTCGCGTGGCACTGCATGTGAATTGGGATATCGAGTTCTTTCTTCAGGCGGCTGACCAGATCAAAAGCCACGTAGGGCTTGAGAATACCGGCCATGTCCTTGATCGCAATGGAATCTGCGCCCATGTCGGCAACTTCTTTCGCCAACTCTACCCACATCTCGATGGTGTGCACCGGGCTGGTGGTATAAGAGATGGTGCCTTGTGCGTGCTTGCCGGTTTTCTTCACGGCCTTGATGGCTGTCGCCAGGTTACGGGGATCGTTCATCGCATCGAAAATACGGAACACATCAATGCCGTTTTCTGCGGCACGATCAACAAACCGCTCTACCACGTCATCCGCATAATGCCGATAACCCAGAAGGTTCTGGCCACGAAGCAGCATCTGCTGAGGCGTGTTGGGCATTACTTTTTTCAGTTCGCGAATGCGCTCCCAAGGATCTTCGCCCAGGTAACGGATGCAGGAGTCGAAGGTAGCTCCACCCCAGGATTCCAAAGACCAGAAACCGACTTTGTCGAGTTTCTCGGCAATGGGCAGCATGTCGTCAAGCCGCATACGGGTGGCAAGCAGGGACTGGTGGGCGTCGCGGAGTATAACGTCCGTAATCCCCAGCGGTTTCTTTGTATCAGTCATCGTGTCAGCCTTCTGTTTAAAGGTTCTATCTAATCGGTTACCGGCTCACTTACTTGTGGCGCGACCGGAATTTGGCAATCGCCTGTTTAATCGCCTCTGCTGTATCAGGATCAACTGAAACAGGTGCCTTGGGCTTGGCACGGGGCTTTTTGGCCGGGGTTACCGGCTCGGGCGGTGCAAACCGGATAAGCAGTTTGGACATAAGCAGGGTCGCGAACACCAGAATAATCAGGAACACGAACACAAAGCCCATACCCGCAACCATCAGATCGACGGCTTGTGACATCAGGTCATCCATATTGAATAGCTACCTGTGATTCATTTGTGTGTTTTCCCAGGGAACCGGAGCACCGATGGCCGGAGCCTTTAGGTGCGCCGGAATAAACCCGGAGGCAAAATCCTGCGTAATTTACCGGTTTCGGGCGCAGTGAGCAACCAAATCAAAAAAGGCTATACGAACTTTCCGAGCGCTTCGCCACGACCTCAAAGCGCAAGAAAAGCCCGCGACGACACACTCTCAGACCAGCCTGACCCTTAGCTTGCGACCCTTTATTTTTCCATCTTCAAGGCGTTTCAGGGCACGTTTGGCCTGCCCTGCCTCGACAGCGACGAAGCACTGAAACTCAAACAGATCGATTTTGCCCACGGATTTACCATCCAGGCCGGCTTCTCCGGTGAGTGCACCAAGCACATCCCCCGGGCGGAGCTTCTCCTTACGCCCGGCTGCGATACAAAGCGTTTTCATGGCAGGGGTGACTGGCTCTGCGGGTACTGAAAGCAGTATTTCGGTGTCTCCCCAGGTAACCGGGCGGCCCCGCTCACTCTCAAGACGATTGATCTTGTGCCCCTGTGCGGGGCTACACAGCGTAACCGCCAACCCTGCTTCACCTGCGCGCCCCGTGCGCCCTACCCGATGGGTGTGCACTTCCGGATCCCGTGCGGGTTCGGCGTTGATCACCAATGGCAACGCCTTGATGTCCAGACCGCGTGCTGCAACGTCGGTTGCCACCAAAACCTGACAACTCTGGTTAGCAAAACGCACCAAGACACTATCGCGCTCGCGCTGCTCGAGATCGCCGTGCAACGCCAAAGCCGAGAACCCTTGTGCCCCCAATTCTGCTGCCAGTTCATCGCACTGTTGCTTCATGGAGCAGAACACCAGGCAAGAAGCCGGCTGATGCTCAGACAACAAGCTCACGATGGCTCGTGTGCGCTCGGGGGCGGGAATTTCATAAAACAGCTCACGAATATCGGTATTGACGCTTTGCGACTTCGCCCGCACATCAACTGGCTCACGCTGAAACCCTGCACTGAGCTTACGGATCGAATCCGGCCAGGTCGCTGAAAACATCAGCGTTTGACGTTGCTTGGGCGTGTAACTCAGTATTTCTTCCATGGCAGGCTGGAAACCCATATCGAGCATCCGGTCGGCCTCGTCCAGAACCAGGGTCATGAGTCGCTTCAGATCCAGAGTTCCTTTGCGCAGATGGTCGGCAATTCGCCCAGGTGTACCAACAACGATATGCGCACCATGAGCCAGAGAGCCAATTTGCGGTCCAATAGACACGCCGCCACAGAGGGTCAGAATCTTTACGTTTTCCTGCGCCCGTGCCAATTCCCGCAGGGCCTTCGCTACCTGATCTGCCAGCTCACGGGTGGGACACAGCACCAGCCCCTGCACCGCAAACAGTTTAGGCTTGAGACCTTCAATCAGTCCGATGCCGAAAGCCGCCGTTTTACCACTGCCGGTCTGCGCCATGGCGATCACGTCACGACCCGCCAGGCAATGAGGCAAGGCTCGCTCCTGAATGTCCGTAGGTTGTGAAAAGCCCAACTGGGCGAGATTGGCCTGCATGGCTGCAGACAGATCAAGATCTTTAAAGGAAGGCATACAAGAAAATCCCGGAATCAGCGGTTGCTGGTTAAGAAGGTAAGCACGAGGGCGTATACTAGCGCCATAGAATACCAGAATTCATGACCAATTAACGGAGTTATCCCATGGCGTCCCTGCAGGATCAGCTATTGAAAGCGGGCTTGGCCGATCAAAAAAAGGCCAAAGCTATTCGCAATGAAAAACACAAGCAGCGCAAACAGCAACCCAAAGGCGCGGTGCAGGTTAATGAGACCGAGGTTCGTGCTCGCCAAGCACGGGAGGAAAAAGCCGAGCGTGACCGTCAGCTGAATCTTAAACGTCAACAGGAAGCAGAAAGGAAGGCCGTTCAGGCCCAGATTCGCCAGTTGGTGGAGACCAATCGGCTGGACCGCAGCCGGGGTGAAACCTCATATCAATTCGTTCACGACAAAAAGATCAAAAAAATGTATGTCGACGACACCATGGCCGACCAGCTATCCCGTGGCCGCCTGGCTATCGTGTCGGTAAGTGATCAGTATGAGATTGTGGCCGAAGGTGTGGCGCGCAAGATTATCGAACGTGATGCGCAGGCAGTGGTTGTGCTCCACGACCGCAAGACAGACGATGTGGGTGACGATGATCCATACGCAGGGTATGAAATTCCCGACGATCTTATGTGGTAAGCGCCTGACGAATAGCTCGCACGGCGGCAACCGACTCGGGGTTGTCGCCGTGAACACACAGAGTATCTGCTTCCAGAGTGAGCAATTTTCCGTTAATCGTCGAGATGGCGTCCCCTTCAGCAATCGCTTTTGCCTGGCGCAGAATAATGTCCGTATCGTGATGTACGGCCCCCGCGATGCGGCGAGGAACAATGTACCCTTTTTCGTCGTATGCACGATCCGCGAAGGCTTCCAGTAATAATTCAACGCCATACTCCGCACACAACGCCTTTAATGGCTGATTATCAGCCGTTGTCATCGCCATGAGTGCAAGCTTGCCAGAGGTCTGACCAAGCGCTCCAAGAATCGCCGTGAGCACCGCTTCATCCCGCATCATGTCGTTATAGAGTGCACCGTGGGGTTTGACGTAACTGAGCTTGCCGCCCTGCGCTGTAGCCATCTGGCTCAAGGCACCTACCTGGTAAAGCACCATGGCGTGAATTTCTTCCGGGCTGCACTTCATGGAGCGGCGACCAAAGCCCTGAAGATCCGGGTAGGCAGGATGGGCACCCAGAGCCACGTTATGCTGCAGCGCCAAGCGAACGGTGTTTTGCATAACTAAAGGGTCACCGGCATGAAAGCCGCAAGCAATGTTTGCCTGGTCAATATAAGGCATAACCTGCTCATCCAGCCCCATCGTCCAGGCACCAAAACTCTCACCAATATCGCAATTCAACAACATGCTTGTATCCAGTCATCCTTAAAAAACAAACTATTGAGCCTAACAATAGCCTGAAAAAGGAACTCATGGGAGATCTTCGGGTCGTATGCCCGCCAGTTATAAAGTTATAAACAAGGAGCGATGATGCTATCGGTTAGTTTAGGCCCGCTAAGCCTGTCTTTGGGGCATGTTCTGTTGCTTGGCGCTTTCGTGCTTGCGCTGGTTGTTGGTGCGATCAGCGGGCGAAAACACGGCGTGCCTATTGCCGGAACCCTATCTGATATTTTTCTGGCCTCCATGGTTGCGGCGCGAGTCGGCTTTGTAATCCAGTACTTCGAGTACTATCAGGATAACCTGTGGGGCATCGTCGATATTCGGGATGGCGGCTTTCATATTGTCGCCGGTGTGCTCGGCGCCATTGCGCTGACTGCCTGGAAACTCTGGCGACACGCCAGTATCCGCAAACCACTATCGATTGCTGTAGCAACCGGGATGCTAACCTGGGGTTCCATATCGCTGCTGGTCACATTGGTCGAAAGCAGCTCCAGAAGCATGCCTCAAAGTAGTTTCAGCCTGATGGACGGCACGCCGGTAACGCTTCAGGAAGTGGCAAAAGGCAAGCCCATTGTGGTCAACCTGTGGGCAACCTGGTGCCCACCCTGCATCCGGGAGATGCCTGTACTGGAACAGGCCCAACTGGAAAACCCGGACATTACCTTTGTGTTTGTAAATCAGGGTGAATACCCTGAAACCATTGCTCAGTTCATAAACCAGCACAAGCTATCGCTGAACAATGTCCTTACTGACACCGGCGCCAGCCTTGGCCGCACAACAGGCAGCCAAGCCTTGCCAACAACCCTCTTCTACGATGCTGACGGCAAGCAGGTAAATGCCCACTTGGGCGAACTGTCGAAAGCATCCCTTGCTCACAATCTCCGAAGCTTTAGCGCGGACTGAACCTCACCTGGAGACTTACTATGCACTTGTCTGATTTCTCTCTGAAACGATCCCTGCTTGCAACGGCGCTGATGACCAGCGGGCTGCTAAGCCTCCCCGCGCTCGCGCAAGAAAAACTTCCTGATCCAGTTCAACTTCTGGTTGATCGCGGCGTAACGATCTCGGCAACTTTTGAAGGCCCTGGAGGCATGACCGGCTATGTCGGCAGCATGCCAGGTGGCCCGGTTGCGTTCTATCTCACTCCAGACAAGAAGCACGTGATCGTAGGCAACATGCTGGACAGCCGCGGCGAAAACCTTACGGCCCCGAAAATACAGGAATTGGTGGTGGGGCCTCAGAACGAAAAGGCCTGGGGTGAGATTGAAAAAGCCAACTGGGTGCGTGATGGCGATGCCAATGCGCCGGTTATTGTCTACACCTTTACCGACCCTAACTGCCCGTTCTGTCACAGATTCCGCCAAGCCGCGGAGCCCTGGATTGATGCAGGCAAGGTGCAACTCCGGCACGTAATGGTGGGCATACTGGCACAGGACAGTCTGCCCAAGGCCGCGACAATCCTGGGCTCAAACAACCCCAGTGAAGCTCTGAAAGAAAACCAGCAAAATCATGCTCAGGGTGGCGTTACCGTGGATCGCAACATCGTCAGTGCGCATGCGAAAAAAATCAGACAGAACAACCGACTGATGTCTGACTTGGGGCTGAGTGCTACACCAAGCACCTACTACAAAGGAGCTGATGGCTCCATCCAGATGAAACAGGGTGCGCCGCGTTCCGATGAAATGGAAGCCATTATGGGTAGCCCAAAACCCTGAACAATTCAGAGATTCTGGCCCAGCATCGCTGGGCCGTTATCCTCTCAAATATCAGACCATACCCTCTACCACACGCACCCGCACCGGCAATCCCTGTCGAACAGATGCACCGCTGACGTTTTCCAGCCAGGTAGCTGTGCCGTCCTTGCGGGTGGGATCCGCAAAACCCAGATCGTTGATGTTCACACCTGCCGCGAGGTAGGGATTGCCGACGCGCTCCTGACCATCAATGATGTGGCTTGCAGCACCCAGTTCGCGGTGGCCGTAGCCATGCTCAATACCGAGTGCGCCTTCGTGCACGTTATCCCCTACCAACGCCAGTGCCAGAACCTTGCCGCCGGGGCTTTCAATACTGATGGTGTCCCCGTGACGCACACCGAACTTCTCAGCATCGTTGCGATGCAAAAGCACCGGGTTGTAAGGCTTGATCATGCGCAGACGCTCAAGGCCAATGGCGTAGGAGTTCATCAGGTTCGATTTGAACGAGAAAGCCAGCAATGGCCATTCGCTCTCCGGGTAGTGGTCTCTTAACAGGGAGCCATCCCAGAACCTTGGCGCATGGTGCGTGGGTGTCCCCACCAGTCGCTTTCCACTGTAGCTGTCGATTGCCGTACCCACTGCCTCATTGTAAACGCACAAAGGGCGCTTCCAGGCATGGCCGAGCTTATCCTTGTCATAGGCCTTCTCCATGGTTTCAAAACGGCCACCACGGGAGTACAAGTGAGCCACAGGGCCAACTTCATCTCCGGCTACCGTGCTTTTGATTCGATCCAGCAATGCTTCAATACCACTGGCATGGATGTCTTCGTCACTGGCCACCGGCAAAGGCGTTCCAGCCATGGCGATATTGGCCGCCGCGCGCAGATAAAAATCCTCGGCGCGATTCAGGCCGTGCATCTGGCCACCTGCCCCCTCAATGGAATTATCACCAAAACCCGGCAACTCAAGGCGCTTACCCAGCTCAATAAAGAAATTGTCCATGCAAACCGGCTCACCCGCAGCGGTTTTGGCCTGACGAGGCTCAACAACCGGCCAACAAGCAGTGGTCATTTTGGTCAGAGTGCCACTCCAGGCGCCGGTGAAGCCCCAAACCTCATACATAACCGAATCCGGCACTACGTAGTCTGCAAAACGGTTGGTTTCGTTAATGAAACCGTCTACAGCCACATACAAACCAATATTCTTGGGATCTTTCAGTTTTTCTTCCAGCAAAGAGGTCAGGCCTGCCTGGCCATACATGGGGTTAGCCATAACCCCTATCATCGCTTTGATCTTGTAGGGGTACCCTTCAAGGCCAGAAAGCAGGTGTTCAGTGAGAATGGGTGGAGCCAGCGAACGCCAGGGTGCAGCAGCCGGATAAGGAGACTCGCCCGCGGCCACACGGCGTTTGTATTCATTGGTTTTCTCATAGGGGAAACGCGAGCGGGAGAGAAACACGCCCTTGGGCCCAACTTTCCCGGGGAAGTCCTCAAGGTTATAGCGGGGGCCAGCACCAACACCGTTGAAGCTTCCGCCACCTTTGGCCACCCCACCCTTCTGGTTAAAACTACCGGCCAGCAGGTTCAGCATGTTGATGCTGTATGAGGCATAGAAGCCAGAGCCCGACATCATTCCGCCATGGGTGTCTGCTGCCGCCATACGCCCAAAGCTTGTGAAGCGCTTGGCCAGATTGCGTATAACATCAGGCTCAATGCCACAGAACTCTGCGTATTCTTCGATACTGTATCGCATGGCCTCCTGGCGCAGTTTGAACAGTGAACTACGCACCCGTACCGGGCCAGCACCGGTTTCCACAGTGCGTTCAACGAATAATTGGCCGCGCGTGGCTACTTCAGAGCTTTCAAGATCGCCCGCCATGTTCACCACGACCGGGTAATCATCATCGGCGCCGGCCTGTGCCTGGGCTATGTCACTCAGGCGCAGAAAGTAACCTGCACGGGGGTGGTTATCGTCGTCAATCACCAAGTGCGTTGCGTTGGTGTGGCCAGACTCGCCTGCTTTACTGGCGGCCATATTGCCAGGGAGTTCCAGATAATCTTTGGCATAGGCTTCGTTCACCAGCATCCAGCGAATCAATGCCATGGCAAAGGCAGTATCGGTACCCGGCAGGATAGACACCCAACGGTTACGGTCACTGGCGGAATGGGATGCAGCGGCAGTCAGTGCGGGGTCAACCAGCACATATTCCATATTGCCTGTCGTACGGGCTTGCGCCAGCAAGCGGCCCTGACGCTTGAACGGGTTACCCGCCTGGCTGGGCGCGGTTCCGATAAACAAGGCAAACTTTACGTTGGCATAATCCGGCTTCACGTGGGCATTCTTCGCCAGATCATTCATCAGCGCGCCAGAGCCCATACGGAACGCCAGACCACAATAGGCGCCATGATGCCCGTAGTTTCGGGTTCCAAAAGCATTGAATGCAAAGCGCTTAAGCAACGCCGACCGTCCGTAATCCGTTGCCTCCATCACCAGCAACTGGTTTGACTTGGGGCCGTACTCGGGATTCTCCGGATCCAGTGGTGTTTTCACATCACGGATAGAGCGCAGGCCTTCAACCTCACCTTCTCCAAACAGGTTACCGCCAGCCACAATTTCGTCCAGCAACTGCTCAAAGGGAATGCTTTCCCACTGATTGCTTCCACGAGGGCCGGTTCGTTTGAGGCACTTCAGTACTCGCTGGTCGCTGGTCAGCTGTGACATTGCCGCGTTACCACGGGCACATGCAGTCGACCGGTTAAGCTGGCCTTGATCCTGAAAGCTGCTCATACGCTGAAAGGCTTCCAGCACCGGAGTGCTTTCATCCAGATGCTCGTCAGAGGACAACGGGTGGTATGGGTTACCCGATACCCGCAGAACCTTTTCCTCGTTGTTATCGATACGAACCCGCACGCCACATTTGGTGGTACAGCCATAACAGACGGTAAAAGCGATGCGCTGATCCGGATTAAGCACTACTTCTCCGGTTTTGGGATCAACCGAGTATTCAGGTGCCAAGCTGTTGCCGTGCAGCCGATCCGCCGTAGCTACACCAGAAGTACCGTTCACCAGGCCCTTGCCCATTTTTTCCAGCGGGCCATAGTAGCCCGCCGCGAAAGTTGCGACACCGCCGGCAGCGGCTGCCCCCTTCAGGAAATTACGACGATTCTTGTCCATAATCTCGCTCCGAAAATATCTGTCAGTGGGTGCTTGCCTGGAGACTCTTCTTCCAGGGCACCAGAATATCGATAATCAGCAGTGCGGCTAGCCAGAGCCCGAAGGTTCCGATAATGCCCATCAACCCGCTGGAACCAGCCTCAATGGCGTAGTGGTAGTAGCCCGCCGTGTTTTTGGCCACGGTTTGCACTTCCATCAGTACCATCCAGCGAAACGTCCAGCCGATGTGCACGGCCAACAGGCCTGCTAGCCAGGAACGCCCTATCCAGCCGGGACGCCGCAGCATAGCGATGGCACTGAGTGTGAGCGCCACCCCTACCAACAAGCCGTAGATCGCGACGGCACGCCACTCGGGGTTTCTCTTCAGCGACGCAAAGGCCTGCTCAACCGAGGGGCTGAAGCCGGTAATACCTTCAGAAACCCAGAGCGCAGCGACCAGGGCAGAGAGAACCATGGTCACGAAGATGACTTTCAGACTCTGCTCGTTAACCTCCTGATCGTTACCTGTCATCAGGCGGTTAATCAGAATCACCAATCCCGCCGCTGCGACCAAACCGGTCAGCACGAACATGACGGGGAGCCAGTAGGTATTCCAGAGAGGACGGGCTTTAACGATCGCCACTTCCGCGCCGGTATAGACCATGATGCCAACAGAGAGAACGAGCGCACCAAGCCCCGCAACCACCAGCATCCAACGAGACGCATGCCATTGGCCCAAGCTGACCCAGCCCGAGAGCCTCGCAATCCACCCTTCACCCTGAGCCTGCACCTGCATAGCCGGCCGCCATGCCAGCCATGCATAAGCCACAACCAGCACGAGATACACGGGTAGCAGCAAGCTGCCTATAGACATCCACGACCAAGGCGTGAGATTCACGTAGAAATGCCAAAACCTTAGCGGTTGATGCAGGTCAGCCAGCAAAGCTACCGGCCCTACCAGAGTGCAACTCACGGTGACTAACAGGGCCACTTTCGCCAGCGACTCATAATTCTTCTTGCCGAACAGCAAACCCGGCACCGTCAACAGCAGCGACGAGTATGAGATCGCAATCAGGAAAAAGTACTGGACTGCCCATGGGTACCAGGCAATACCATAACGAGGTGCCAGAACCTCAATGACCGCTGAATTCATAGCCAATCTCCTCACCTTGTTGGTCTCGAACATCCCAGATTGCGGGCTTGGCGTCTGGCCGGGATACGAACCGCTCGTCCATACCCAAATAGAACACATGCGGAGCTGTGCCCATTTCAGGCTTGAGTACCATTAGCTCGCCGTAGTGCTCTTTCATCATGCGGCTGATCTGGCTGTCCGGGTCGCGTATGTCGCCAATAATACGGGCACCACCCACACAGGATTCCACACAGGCCGGCAGCAGGCCGACATCCAAGCGATGCGCGCAGAAAGTGCACTTGTCAGCGGTTTGGGTGTACTCATTGATAAACCGGGCGTCGTATGGGCAAGCCTGCACGCAGTAGGCACAGCCCACACATGCCTCGTTGTCGACGACAACAATGCCGTCCTCACGCTGAAAGGTTGCCTGTACAGGGCACACAGGAACACACGGCGGATTCTCGCAGTGATTGCACAAGCGCGGCAGCATGAAGGTGGCAGTGTTGCCCGTTTCTTCGTGCTCCACTTCATATTGCGAGACAATGGTGCGGAAGTTGCCGAGCGGTGCTTCGTTTTCGATATGACATGAAACAGTACAAGCCTGGCATCCGATACACGCCCTTAGATCAATCAGCATCGCATAGCGCCTCTCCGGATCCCCTTCTCGGCGCGGAGGCTGGTCGTTAATGCCTGCAGAAGTAATGCTGCTTAGAGGAACGAGCGCTGCTCCGGCGGTCAGTTTGGCAATCTGCCCTAGCAGAGCGCGGCGAATTTTATCCATGAGTTCTCCATCCATTAGCGCTGGACGTGGATTAATAAGGTAACTAACGAAAGTCTAGCAAGGGTGGAATGGAGGAACTTGATGGCGGTCAATTGGAAGCTGTTGAGCTGTAGGGGTATTCCCATAGGCGGGAATGATTGCGGGGGCACAACGCAAAACGCCCCAGTTTGTGAGATTCACAAACTGGGGCGTTTTGACTTGAATATGGCGCGGCTGGGAGGATTCGAACCTCCGACCGCTCGGTTCGTAGCCGAGTACTCTATCCAGCTGAGCTACAGCCGCCAATAACTTTCTATCCTGCCCGGATGGCTATGAGCCAATGGGAGGATTATTCGGGCCTTTGGCCCTCACCCCTTCGGGGCCGCCGTCGCTTCGCTCTGGCGTTCCTCAGCACACTGCGTGTGCTTCGGTCGAACCTCTTTTCGGTTCAAATCCTGTCTGACTTATGAGCCTGACTCTAAAGCCGGGTTCATTCATCATCATTCTATTAAGTGGCGCGGCTGGGAGGATTCGAACCTCCGACCGCTCGGTTCGTAGCCGAGTACTCTATCCAGCTGAGCTACAGCCGCGCATTGATCACTTTAATTGGTTGAATGCAACTTCAACCTGTTCCGCTTTTCTTATAAAAAGAAAATGGCGGAGAGGGAGGGATTCGAACCCTCGGTACGATTGCTCGTACGGTTCCTTAGCAGGGAACTGGTTTCAGCCACTCACCCACCTCTCCTTCAGAACGGGGCGTATACTACCATAATTTTTCTGTTTTCATAGGCTTGACAAGATTTTTTTAACCTTCATTTTCCCTGAAAACAAAAAAGCCGCCTAAGTTTTGCTTGGGCGGCCTCTTTTCTCTTCTCAGCTGTTGCCCGGCTCCGGCTCATCGCCGTCTTTTTCAGACTGGATGCGCTGATAGATCTCTTCCCGGTGCACAGCTACTTCTTTCGGCGCATTAACACCGATACGCACCTGGTTACCTTTCACCCCAAGCACAGTAACAGTGACATCATCACCGACCATTAACGTTTCGCCAACACGGCGAGTCAAAATCAACATATCCCTTTCTCCCTATCCTGAGCTACCTGTTCCGACAAGTAATGTTTTATTTAGTTCGACTTTTATACTGAGAACACGGGCTAACCAAAAGACGCACATCCCCTTATACGAACACATGCGAGCACTAGGCCAGAAAGTGGGTCTCTTTTTATAAGGTTTCTTCTACTCCAGGCTTGTCCAACTCAAACGCACTGTGAAGTGCGCGAACCGCAAGCTCAAGGTATTTCTCATCAATCACGACAGAAATCTTGATTTCCGATGTGGAGATCATCTGAATATTGATCCCTTCATTCGACAGCGCCTCAAACATTTGAGTTGCCACACCCGCGTGAGAGCGCATACCAACGCCGACAATACTGACTTTCGCGATTTTGGTATCGCCACTGACGCCCCGAGCACCCAGCTCATCCGACACACGCTGAAGCACGTCTTTAGCGCGCTTGAAATCATTGCGATGAACGGTAAAAGTGAAGGCTGTGCGGTTATCCTCGCCAACGTTCTGGACAATCATGTCCACACCAATGTTAGCTTCACTTACCGGCTTCAGAATGCGCAACGCACTACCCGGGGTGTCAGGCACTCCAGAGATGGTGACTTTGGCTTCATCACGATTAAAAGCGATGCCGGAGACGACCGGTTGTTCCATGGCGTTGTTATCCTCAAATGTAATCAGGGTGCCTTCACCTTCCTCGAAGCTGGAAAGAACCCTTAACGGAACGTTGTATTTTCCTGCAAATTCTACAGCGCGAATCTGGAGAACCTTGGATCCCAGGCTCGCCATTTCCATCATTTCTTCAAATGTAATCTGTTTCAGCCGACGGGCGCTGTCTACCACTCGTGGGTCCGTTGTATAGACGCCATCTACATCGGTATAGATCTGACATTCATCGGCCTTGAGCGTGGCCGCCAAGGCCACCGCGGTGGTATCCGAACCACCTCTGCCCAAAGTCGTGATATTGCCTTCTTCATCAACGCCCTGAAATCCGGCAACAACCACAACACGGCCCGCGTCCAGATCTGCACGTATACGCTGCTCATCGATCTGCTTGATACGCGCCTTGGTGTGCATACTGTCCGTTAGTATGCGGACCTGCGAACCGGTATAGGAGCGAGCATCAAAGCCACGCTTTTGTAGTGCCATGGAGAGAAGCGACATGGTTACCTGCTCCCCCGTAGAAATCAGAACATCCATTTCACGAGGCGCAGGCTCTTCCATAATATCGCTGGCCAACCCGATTAGCCGGTTGGTTTCACCACTCATGGCAGACACTACAACAACCACATCATGGCCCGCATTGCGGAAGCCAATCACCTTTTCAGCCACTGCCTCTATGCGCTCGGTTGTACCCACCGAGGTGCCACCAAATTTCTGAACAAACAGAGCCATTGTCTTTCCAATATCCGAATCGAGGCCTACGGCAGAGCAGAGTACCCTGCCCGTCAATATACAAGCGACCGGAATTATAAACCCCGATCGCTTCTGAAAAACAGTTGCTCAGGCGATATTTTTACCAACCCACTCAGGCACCCCGGCAAGGGCACCCGCAAGCTTCGAGGCATCGTTACCACCACCCTGGGCCATATCCGGGCGACCGCCGCCTTTACCGTCAACCAACCCTGCCAGGTGCTTCATCAAGTCACCCGCTTTGATGCGGCCAGTTGCAGACTTTGTTACACCCGCAACCAAGGTTACCTTTCCATCCTCTACGCTCGCGAGAACAACCACACCCTCTCCCAGCTTGTTTTTAAGCTGGTCTGCAGTTTCCATAAGCGTTTGACGGTCTGCGCCTTCAAGCTCGGCAGCAACAACCTTCAGGCCAGCAACATCTACAGCAGAATCAGCCAAATCACTGCCAGCGGAACTGGCCAGCTTGGCCTTCAGGGCATCAACATCTTTCTCAAGCTGCCGATTCCGGTCAATGGTCTGTTGCACCTTGTCGATAACCGTTTCCCGGCTGCCTTTTACCAGTCGGGCTGCTTCACGCAGCGTACGCTCGGTATCGTCAACCCACTCAAGGGCACCAAAACCGGTCACCGCTTCAATTCGACGAACACCCGAAGAAATGCCGCTTTCGGATGTAATACGGAACAGGCCAATGTCGCCAGTGCGGGTTACGTGGGTGCCACCGCAAAGCTCTACAGAGTAGCTGTCGGTACCCATGCTCAGCACCCGAACCACATCACCGTACTTTTCACCAAACAAAGCCATGGCGCCTTTTGCTTGCGCCTGCTCCATATCTGTAATGTCGGTCTGTACTGCGGTGTTGCTGAGAATCTGCTCGTTTACCTGGCGCTCAATTTCTTTCAACTGTTCAGGCGTAACCGCTTCGAAATGCGAGAAGTCAAAGCGCAGCTTGTCCGGATCCACAAGAGAACCCTTCTGGCCTACATGCTCTCCCAACACTTTGCGCAATGCCGCATGCAGCAAGTGCGTGGCAGAGTGATTCCGGCGAACCCGCTCACGGCGTGCGTGGTCAATGCGGGCGTCCACTTCCAGGCCTTCGAACAGCTCACCCTCTATAAGGGTGCCCACATGCAGATGGTTATCACCGTCTTTTCGCGTATCGGTTACCTTGAAGCGGCCACCGCTCCAGGTCAGCAGCCCGGTATCACCTACTTGGCCACCGGATTCAGCGTAAAACGGTGTGCGCTCCAGCACCACAATTGCTTCATCGCCGGCTTCTGCTGTTTTCTGCTCGCCGTTGACGATGACGGCACGGATACGCTCGTGGCCATCAATGTGCTCGTGGCCAGTGAACTCGGTTTTACCTTCAATGCCCAAGCCAGCTGCGTTGTAATCCATGCCAAACTTGCTGGCAGCTCTGGCCCGCTCACGCTGGCTTTCCATAGCTTTTTCGTAGCCCTCATAGTCCAACGTCAGGCCACGCTCACGGGCGATATCGTTGGTGAGATCCACAGGAAAGCCATAGGTGTCATACAGGGTAAAAACCGTCTGCCCGGGAATCACGTCGCCTTTCAAGTCGGCGATATCCTGCTCCAGCAGGCGCAGGCCTTTATCCAGAGTTTTGACAAACTGTTCTTCTTCCTGCAGCAGCACTCTCTCTATCTGCTTCCGACTGCTGACCAGTTGTGGGAAAGCCTCGCCCATCAACTCAACCAATGCACCGGTTAACTTGTAAAAGAACGGACCGGTAGCGCCAAGTTTGTTGCCGTGGCGAGCTGCGCGACGAATGATGCGGCGCAGCACAAAACCACGACCTTCATTTGAAGGCATAACCCCGTCGGAAATCAGGAATGCACAAGAGCGGATATGATCGGCCACGACGCGCAGACTGGCTTCCGTTGTTGCAGCACCGCCCAGTATGGCCGACGCTGCATTCAGCAGATCATCAAACAGGTCAATTTCGTAGTTGCTGTGTACGCCCTGCATCACAGCTGTAACCCGCTCCAGGCCCATGCCGGTATCTACCGAAGGCTTCGGCAGCTTAAGCATCTCGCCATCTGCAGTGCGGTTGTACTGCATGAAGACCACGTTCCAGATTTCGATGTAGCGGTCGCCATCTTCCTCAGGGCTGCCGGGAGGGCCACCCGCCACGTCCGGGCCGTGGTCATAGAAAATTTCGGTACAAGGGCCGCAGGGGCCGGTATCGCCCATCTGCCAGAAGTTATCTGAAGCATAGGGTGCGCCGCCATTGTCGCCAATGCGAACAATACGATCCGCCGGAACGCCCACTTCTTTATTCCAGATATCGTAGGCCTCGTCATCATCGGCGTAGACGGTTACCCAGAGTTTCTCAGCGGGCAGCTTTAGCCACTGCTCGCCGGTCAGAAAGGTCCACGCATAATTGATGGCTTCGCGCTTGAAATAATCACCGAAGCTGAAGTTGCCCAGCATTTCGAAGAACGTATGGTGGCGCGCTGTGTAACCCACGTTCTCCAGGTCATTATGCTTGCCGCCGGCACGAACGCATTTCTGGGAGCTGGTTGCGCGAGTGTAGTCACGCTCCTCGCGGCCAAGAAATACGTCCTTGAACTGGTTCATTCCCGCATTGGTAAACAGCAGTGTCGGATCGTCCGCCGGCACCAGCGAGCTGCTTGAAACAATGGAATGACCTTGCTGTTTAAAATAATCGAGAAATGCCTGTCGCAACTCTGCGGTTTTCATAGCCCGTTGATACCTTTCCATAAA
This sequence comes from Marinobacter sp. KMM 10035, assembly GCF_046537445.1. Classification (NCBI taxonomy): domain Bacteria; kingdom Pseudomonadati; phylum Pseudomonadota; class Gammaproteobacteria; order Pseudomonadales; family Marinobacteraceae; genus Marinobacter; species Marinobacter sp. KMM 10035. Next base: position 215,078 of record NZ_JBBVMG010000002.1, read on the forward strand.
TCCCACCGGGAAGCGGCGGGATCCGCGATTGAATTCGAATACTTACATGCGTGTGCAAATCGGCTACTCTAGCACACGCTGAGTACAGGAAAAACGTGAAAAATCACAGGAGAGCCCATGCCCCGCCGCTTCCACGCCGCTGACGAACTACTACCCCCGGCGACGTTTCTCAAACGATCACTGGCCATTATTTACGATGGCCTGATCAGCATTGCCGTACTTCTGGTTACCACATGGATATACACCATGATAACTGGCTGGATTACCGGCTGGGACAGCATGGAGCAGAAAGCCGAAGCGGGTCAGTTATCCGGCGACCCCGGCCTGACGTTCGTATTGTTTCTGGTGATGTACCTGTTCTTTGCGTACTTCTGGACGCGAATCGGGCAAACACTGGGCATGCAGGTTTGGCGAATCCGCATTGAGAATCTGGATGGCTCCTCGGTGAGTTGGGGCCAGGCTCTTCGTAGGTATGTGAGCGCAGCGGCGGTATTTTTTCTGACTCTTCTGGCCGGCTACTACCTCGGTTCGGCAACTCTATTTCTGTCCGTTCCAGCGATGATCGCGCTGTTCTACCCTATAAACGGTCTGTCCATAACTGACAGGTTTTCAGACAGCATGGTTGTCGGCATCCCCCATAAAGCCAAGGCAGGCTGAACCAGAATGCCGGGCGGCTATCCTGCCCGGCGCATCAATACGCCACCAAACACCGCACTGATTGCAATCGGCACGACCACCGCCAGGACCGGGTTAAATCCATAAACCAGGCTCATGGGGCCCAACAGGTCCTGCATATACTTGAATAACAATCCCACGAGTAGCCCGGTAAACACCCGGAACCCCATAGTCACTGAGCGCAGCGGCCCAAAGATAAAGGAAATCGCCACCAATACCATCACCCCTGTGCCCAGCGGCATCAGGGCCTTTTTCCAGAAGGCCAGCCAGTAGGGAGAGCCATTTAGCTCCTGATCACCAAGGTAGTTGGCGTAAGTATACAAGCCAGTCATAGAAAGGTTTTCCGGCTTAACGATCAGCACGCTCAACACGCTTGGGGACAGCCCCGTATCCCAGCGCAGACTCTTGTGATCTACCCGCTTGGTGGATTCACCCTCAAGGCGAGTGGTCGTGGAGTTCTCCAGCAGCCAGTGATCGCCCTGATAAATTGCCCGCTCCGAGAAACTGGCCGCTATCAGTTGCCGTTGATCATCAAAACGAAACAACGAAACACCGTGCAACACACCGTTTGGCTGCACCGCATTAAGGTGCATGAACACATTACCCTCCCGGTGCCATACCCCGTGGGCTGCGGCCACACTCTGGCCCGCACCGAGAGCAACCGCTTTATGGCTTTGAGCAGCGCGCTCCGCCGGAGGCGCCAGGTACTCACCAATAAGGACACCCGCCAGAACGATCACCAATGCAGGCTTCATTGCAGACCAGACAACCCGTTTGATAGAAACCCCCGCCGCACGAATCACCGTGAGCTCGGAAGAACTGGCCATGCTACCCAGCCCGATCAAACAGCCCATAAAGGCTCCAAGAGGCAGGTAGTCGTATACCCGGCGCGGCACGGTAAGGACTACAAACCAGAGGGCATCCAGAATCTGATAGTTATTACGAGTGTCGTCCAGCTCGGCAACGAAGGCGAAGATCAGGTCGAGGGACAGAACTACGAGCATCACCAGGAGCATGGCTCCGCCGACATTGCGCATCACATAATGATCGATCTTACGCATTGACCACTCCTTCCCGCTTCACCTTTTTTCTGTGAAGCCAGGCTGGGCCAAAATGCAGCCAGAGACCAAGCGCAAGGAAGATGGCGTGCACCCAGAGCATGCCCAACCACTCAGGCACCTTGCCGTCCGCCATGGCATCTCGGGCAACAATTAACAAGCCAAGATAGGCAACGTATACAAGCATGGCGGGCAGAAGATGGAAAAAGCGCCCTTGTCGAGGATTAACCCGGCTTAGCCGAACCGCCAGCAGGGTTACTATCGGAACAATCAGCGGCAACGAAAAGCGCCAGTGCAACAAGGCCCGGTCGCGGGGGTCGTTCGACTTCATCAACTGACCGGTAGTGACGCCCTCATCCAAATCCACATCACCGCTGCTGCCGCTGCGAATCTTCAGGCCGTAGGCTTCAAAGCTTGTAATCTGGTAATCCAGTTTCCCGGGCGTCCCATCAAAACGCGCACCGTTCTCGAGAATGAGGAAACGACTGCCGGTTTCCTCATCAATCAATTGGGATCCGGAATCGGCGGTGATGACGTTCACACCAGTTCCGCCTTTACCGTACTCAGCAATAAACACGCCTTGCAGCTGGCGCTTATCATCGCTAAGGGCCTCGGTGTAGGTCACTCGCCCACCCGACGAAAGCTTCTGGAACCGCCCCGGCGCCAGCAGATCGAATTCTGTTGCCTTCGCCTGCTCCGCAAAAATTTCTTCAACCTGCTGCATACCCCAAGGCGAAACCACCAGGCTCATACTTCCGACAATCAGCATAACAACAAGGCTGCCCACCAGGGTTTTCGACAGCAACTGACCGTCGCTTACACCGCAAGCGGACAGCACGGTCATTTCACTTTCGAGATACATACGGCCATAGGCCAGCAGTATGCCGATGAACAGACCTAACGGAAGGATAAGCTCAAGAAACCCGGGGAAGCGATACGCCATAATTTCAAACAACACGCCAGGGGCAATCTTGCCTTCAGCGGCACCGGCCAAATATTTGAGAAAGCGGCCGCTCATGAACACCAGCAGAAGAATGCCCGAGACGGCAACCATGCTGACCATAACCTGACGTATGAGATAGCGGAAAATAATGCTCAAAACGGTTTCTCTGCCCGTATAAACCGGAACATGGAGGAATGGGAAAACTGCGGGTATTCTATGTAACCTTGGGGCTGAATAACAGTGTAGCCCTCCTAACTTGATAATCCGCCTACAAACCCCAATGCTTGGTGGAACAGGATTAAATCATTCTCGCCGCTCATCATTGCGGCGTTCCCCGGATAACTATAGGAGTTTCCATGAACTTCAGCCTTAACAGTACTGCCCTTGCGAGCACAAAAGCCGATTGCCTGGTCGTCGCCCTTCCAGAACAAGGGAATTGGCCAGCCTCTACTACCGAGGCCGACAGCGCACTTGGCGGGCTGATTACCAAACTCCAGAAAGCCGGCGACATCAAAGGTAAGAATACGGACACAAGCCTGATTCCACTTAGCGACCAACCATGGGATCGACTGCTTGTTGTTGGCACAGGTAAAGACACTGAACGCACTGGTGCAAATTTTCGAAAGACATTGGCTGCCATGATGGGCGCGCTGAAAGATGGGCCATCAAAGAGCGTGCTGATCAGCTTGACCGACACCGCCCTGACTGGCGATGACAGCCTTAGCTCCGAACTGGCAAAACTGAGCCTGATCGGCCGTACTCTGGAAGATCAGCTCTACAGCTTCAGCGAGTTCAAGAGCGAAAAGCCTTCAGCGCGCAAGCTCAACAAAGTTCTGGTCGCCACTTCTGATGCTGGAAAAGCACAAAAAGAAGCCTTTAATCTGGGTTTGGCAACCGGTCGCGGCATGAACCTGGCCCGCGATCTGGGCAATATGCCACCGAACATCTGCCACCCTTCATGGCTGGCAGAGCGAGCCAACAAACTGGCCACTGAACACGACTGCATCAAGACCGAAGTGCTTGATGAAAAGCAGATGAAAAAGCTCGGCATGAATTCCCTTCTGGCCGTGGGTCAGGGCAGCGCCCAACCACCACGCCTGATCATCATGGAATACCGTGGAGGCAATGCGAAAGACAAGCCTCATGTCCTGGTAGGCAAAGGCATTACCTTCGACACCGGCGGCATAAGCCTTAAGCCGGGCGCTGGCATGGATGAAATGAAATACGATATGGGCGGTTCTGCTGCCGTATTCGGAGCCATGCAGGTACTCGCGGAAACCAAACCAAAAATCAACGTGGTTGCCGTTATCGCGGCTGCTGAGAACATGCCTGATGGTAACGCGACTCGCCCTGGCGATATCGTCACCACCATGTCTGGCCAGACGGTTGAAATCCTCAACACAGACGCTGAAGGCCGCCTGGTATTGTGCGATGCCCTCACCTATGTGAAGAAGTTTGATCCGGAAGTGGTCATCGACCTGGCCACACTGACCGGTGCCTGCATCGTTGCCCTTGGCCACGAAACGACAGGCCTGATGGCAAACAACGACGAATTGGCCAACGAACTGCTGGCTGCGGGCGAACGTGCCAGCGACAAAGCTTGGCGCCTGCCCATTTGGGACGAGTATCAGAGCCTGCTGGACAGCAACTTTGCAGACATGGCCAACATTGGGGGCCGCACCGCAGGCACCATTACCGCGGCCTGCTTCCTCGCGCGCTTCACCAAGGAGTATCGCTGGGCTCATCTGGACATCGCGGGAACTGCATGGCATTCCGGTAAAGCCAAGGGTTCCTCCGGCCGACCGGTTCCCCTGCTGGTCGACTACCTGATGTCCCACGCTGGAAAATAATGGAAAGTCATTCAGCCTCACAAGCCGGTAGACCTGCTGCCGGCAACTCTCGGCCCGGGTCTGCACAGGAAGATAAAAACCAGCGTTACTGGTTTCACATTCTCCTGCAAGACACTCCCGCCGCCCGCAACCTGCACGCCACCAAGCTTGTAAGCAAGGCCTGGCAGCAGGGTGACAGGGTGTGCATTGTGTGTGACACCCAGCAACAAGCTGAGGAGCTGGACGAACTAATCTGGAGCTTCAGCCCGGACGCATTCATCCCGCACAGCGTCATACCGGATGCCGCAACACCCTGCGCAGAGCCTGTTGGCATACTGTTGTGCCCGCCGATTGCGGAGGACTGGGATACCGTAATCATTCTCTCCCAAACCCTTCCCGCGAACGCAGACAAATTCAAACGCCTCGCTTTAGTGGCCCATAACGACCCCGCCGTTCTCAACCAGGCTCGTTCACATTTCAAGCAGTTGCGCGCCTTGGGTATCGAGGCCCAGGTGTATGATCAACGACCGCGATCCTGATCGTTGATCATACATTGCTGGACAGCGCTGGATTAAAGCTTCCAGCTTGCGAATACGACGAAATTAACGACAATTCGCTGGCAAGTGTTTTTCATTCACATTCTGGCCGTAACACATCCAACTGATCTCGCCGTCATCGACGGCAGGTTCAAGTACGATATATTTGGACTCTCCCGAACGGTCCACGCCCATTTCGACCCCGATCATGCCGTCTTCATATACATCGATCGTATAGTTCTGAACGTCATTCTCCAATGTCAGCTCCGGGTAACCCAGCTCTTGCATAGTTACCGGCCAAGCCTGGTTCTCAGTGGCGTAGGAAGTGACTCGAGCCTGGACCTCCTGAGCCATGGAGTATGCAGCCGAATAACGTGCACTTTCTACATACTGCTGGTAAGCAGGAATTGCCACCGCAGCCAGCACACCGATGATCGCGACAGTTACCAACAGGGATGCCGCTCCGCCAGCACCACCACCCAACCGGGGCACAAACATCGATAGCACCCAGGCCCCGATACTGCGGCGAGGATGCTTCACCTCCCTGCCTTGCGCCAGTGCCAAAGCGGTCGCCATGCGTTTTGTCAGCCACGGATAGTCGCCGGTTAGTTCGTTAAACGACATCCAGAACCCACTGGTTGCCTGAATCTGACTGAGGTAAGCATCCACATTGATGGTCTTCCAGCGTGTATCGCCTGCAGCGATTGCTGCTATGGCGGCCTTGATATCCTCTGAAGACTGGCAACAGGCAACGCCGTAGCGATCACAGGTGTACTCCTCTGCGCGGCGCAAAGCCGGCCCAACCACAGGCAACAGCGAGCCGGGCATGACAAACGCGCGCCACGAAAGATGTTTGCGGTGTATGTGGCCAAGTTCATGGCCAATGTAGAAGTCGACTGCACCCGGCTGATCTTCCAGAGCATCAATCACATCGGTAAACAACACCACAAAGTGACGGCCGAGAAACTTGGTGGCCAGTGCGTTAAAGAAATCGGTGCGAAGCAGATATGCCTCAGGTAACTCTGTGACGCCGACTTTTTCGGAACAACGGACAAGCCGTTCATAGAGATCTGGATACTGATCCTGGCTGATGCGCACACCCGAGCCTTTCAGGTGGGAGATAAATGCAGAATGCGCAAACAGGAAAAACACATAGCCCAAAAGCAAGTACAACAACAAAATCCCGAACGTCCCGACAAACAAAGCAAGCCAGATAATCGCTGAAAACACGACCGCTATCCTGAGCAACGGTTTCTCGTTCTTGTAAACCAAATCCATGGTATTCCCTCGTTAAGATGCTTTCAAAGTGACCGGCGAGTGCACAGCACAAGACCTGAGCCAACCATGACTGAGGTGCATTGCGGCGCACCCACGCAGCAAAGCCGGCGATTATAGAGAAAAACAGCGAACATCTTCCACGACTACATGTCGATTTCACATACCCGAAGGTGGGACACGGCCTGCCGAAGCCGACCTCCATGGCTCGAAGGCAAGCGACCATGTATAATCCAGCGATTCAATTTCCCCTTGTGAATCAATCAAACGGTCGCCAGAAAAACCCATGGAAAAAACCTACCAGCCAGAAAACATTGAGCGCCAGTGGTACGAAAACTGGGAATCCAAAGGCTACTTCCGCCCCAGCGGCGAGGGCGAGTCCTACAGCATTGCCATCCCGCCACCCAATGTGACCGGCAGCCTGCACATGGGCCATGCCTTCCAGCACACCATCATGGACACCCTCACCCGCTACAAACGTATGCAGGGCCATAACACCCTGTGGCAGGTGGGCAGTGACCACGCAGGTATCGCCACCCAAATGGTGGTTGAACGCAAACTGGCGGCAGAAGAAGGCAAAACCCGCCACGACCTGGGCCGCGACGAGTTCATCAAGCGTATCTGGGAATGGAAGGAAGAGTCTGGCGGTACCATTACCGGCCAGATGCGCCGGTTAGGTAACTCCGTCGATTGGGACTCCGAACGCTTCACCATGGACGACGGCTTCTACAAAGCCGTGCAGGAAGTGTTTATCCGCCTTTACGAGGACGGACTGGTATACCGTGGTAAACGGTTGGTGAACTGGGACCCGAAGCTACACACCGCCATTTCCGACCTGGAAGTTGAGAACAAGGAAGAGAAAGGCTTTTTCTGGCACCTGCGTTACCCATTGGCTGACGGCGCTACCACACAAGATGGTAAAGACTATCTGGTTGTGGCCACTACCCGTCCGGAAACCATGCTGGGCGATACCGCTGTCGCCGTTCACCCGGATGACGAGCGTTACCAGCACCTGATTGGCAAGTTCGTGATGCTACCGCTGGTGAACCGTCGCATCCCGGTGATTGCCGACCACCACGCCGATCCCGAGAAAGGTTCCGGCTGCGTGAAGATTACGCCAGCACACGACTTTAACGACTATGCCGTAGGCAAACGCAACAACCTGCCGATGATGAACGTGCTGACCCAGGATGCGAACATCCGTGAGCAGGCCGAAGTCTTCAATAGTGATGGCACAGAGAACACCGAGCTGGATGCCAGCCTGCCCGCAGCGTACGCCGGACTGACCCGGGAAGACGCCCGCAAGCAGATCGTGGCCGATATGGAAGCCGCCGGTCTGGTTCAGCAAGTGGAAGATCACGTACTGAGCGTACCCCGTGGCGACCGCTCCGGCCTGATCATTGAACCGATGCTGACCGACCAGTGGTTTGCCGATGCGAAAAAACTGGCCGAGCCTGCCATTGAGGCGGTCGAAGACGGTCGCATTCAGTTTGTGCCCAAACAGTACGAGAACATGTACTTCTCCTGGATGCGTGACATTCAGGACTGGTGTATTTCCCGCCAGCTTTGGTGGGGCCACCGCATCCCTGCCTGGTACGACGCCGAAGGCAATATTTATGTCGGCCGCAGTGAGGAAGAAGTTCGCCAGAAGCACAACCTGGCAGCCGACTTCGCCCTGAAGCAAGACGACGATGTACTGGATACCTGGTTCAGCTCTGCCCTGTGGACCTTCGGCACTCTGGGCTGGCCGGAAATCACCGAGCGCCTGAAAACTTTCCACCCGACGGATGTTCTGGTGACTGGTTTTGACATCATTTTCTTCTGGGTTGCCCGGATGATCATGATGACCATGCACTTCATGAAAAATGAAGACGGCACGCCTCAGGTTCCGTTCAAAACGGTGTATGTGACCGGCCTCATCCGCGACGAGCACGGCGACAAGATGTCCAAATCCAAGGGCAACGTGATTGATCCGCTGGATATGATTGACGGTATCGATCTGGCCCCGTTGCTTGAAAAGCGCACCGGCAACATGATGCAGCCGAAGCTGGCGAAGAAAATTGCCAAGCAGACTGAAAAGGAATTCCCGGAAGGTATTTCTGCCCACGGCACCGATGCCCTGCGCTTTACTCTCGCAGCCATGGCCACCACCGGGCGCGATATCAACTGGGACATGAAGCGTCTGGAAGGTTACCGCAACTTCTGCAACAAGCTGTGGAACGCTGCCCGTTACGTACTGATGAACGTGGAAGGCGAAGACTGCGGCGTAAATGGTGAGCCGGTAGAGCTGTCTCTGGCTGATCGCTGGATTATCAGTGCCCTGCAGCAGTGCGAGCAGGATGTAACCCGCCACTTGGACCAGTACCGTTTCGATCTGGCCTCTCACGCACTGTATGAGTTCATCTGGAATGAGTACTGCGACTGGTATCTGGAGCTTTCCAAACCCTGCCTGAGCGACGACAGCGGCAGTGTTGAGGCGAAGCGCGGAACCCGCCGCACTCTGGTTCGCGTATTGGAAACGGTTCTGCGCCTGGCGCATCCGATCATGCCGTTTATCACCGAAGAAATCTGGCAGCGGATTGCACCGCTGGCTGGAAAATCCGGTGACAGCATCATGTTGCAGCCATTCCCGCAGGTGGACGCCAGCAAGCACGATGCCAAGGCCGTTGAAGACATTGAATGGCTGAAGGGCGTGATTGTGGCGGTGCGCAATATTCGCGGCGAGATGAACATTTCCCCGGCGAAGAAAATTCCGGTGCTGTTCCGTGGCAACAGTGCAGAAGGTCAGCGCCGGATGAATGAAAACCGTCAGTTCCTGAGCTCTCTGGCCAAGCTGGAAAGTCTGGAATGGTTTGAAGGCGATAAAGCACCCATGAGTGCCACTCAGTTGGTTGGCGATATGGAAGTGTTGGTGCCTATGGCCGGGCTGATCGATAAGGATGCGGAGCTGAAGCGCCTGGATAAGGAGCTTGAGCGTTTGCAGAAGGAGATCGGTCGTCTTGAGGGCAAGCTGAACAATGAGAAGTTTACTGCTAAGGCGCCTGCTGAAGTGGTTGCCAAGGAGCAGGAAAAGCTGGATGAGGTTCAGGGTAATCTGAGCCGGTTGCAGCAGCAGCGCGCAGATATTGAGGCCATGTAGGTATGGTGTCTGCGGGTGAGCGTTCCGGGGGTGGCGGGGTGATCGCCATTCTTGGAGCGGGTTCTTTGGGGCGGCTTTGGGCCGCCCTTTTGCCTTCTGCTCTTTGTGGTTTCTTGCCTCGGCCTGAGCACGCTTATCGGCTTGGGAGAAGCGTCAGCCGTCAGGACATCCCTCCCGAAACACGCTGTGAATACGTCCTTGTACGCTCTGTTCCGCCATCCATGGCTCCACAAGGTTTCGGGAGGGATGTCCTGACGGCTTCGCCGAGCTCTGGTGAAGCCCGCACTAACATTAACCCTCCGTGGCTTCAGTCAGTTGAGAGAGTGGGTCTTCTGCTCGTAACAACGAAGGCTGGAGATACCCTCGCTGCCTTGGACGCTTGGCTGCCTCGGATTCCGGTTGGCACACCAGTTGTTTTGTTTCAGAACGGATTAGGCAGCCAACAAGCAGTTGCCGAGCGCTGGCCGAAGCGGTCGATTTTGGCAGCCAGCACTACCGAAGGAGCGAATCGCCCTTCCCCGGATGTTCTGGTCCATGCCGGAACTGGTGATACCTGGGTGGGCGCGCTTACGGCTAGTGCCGTTGACCACACCGCGAGTGTTGTTCAGCAACTAGCTGAAACCGGCTTGCGGGTTCATGCAGAGGAGAACATTCTGCAGCGGCTTTGGCAGAAGCTGGTAGTGAATGCCGGGATAAATCCGTTTACGGCCCTGCTCGACTGCCCTAATGGAGACATTCTGAGCTCACCTCTTTATCAGCAGAACATTGATGGGCTTTGCTCGGAGATATCTGTTTTGTTGGCAGCTGAGACCTCAGAAGCCGTTGCACCAGAGGTTCTTCGGGAGCGTATAGAAACTGTGGCGAGAAACACCGCCAGCAATACGTCTTCCATGCGCGCGGATATTTTAGCGGGTCGTAAAACAGAGATTGACTATATCAACGGCTATCTAGTGCAATGCGGAAGGCGCCATAGCATTGCCACGCCGGTAAACCAAATGCTGACCGAACGAGTACAAGGTCTATAAGGCTTTTAGCCAATCAGCTTAAACTACCAGGAGCAACATCATGGGCAACCGCCTTTCCAAGATCTACACCCGCACAGGTGACGACGGCACTACCGGCCTGGCCGATGGTAATCGTATTGCCAAAAACGCTCAGCGTGTTGAGGCAATGGGCATGGCCGATGAGTTGAATTGCCATATCGGCCTGCTGATCGAAACTCTGGATAGTGACGATGACATGCTGGAATCCATGCGCCGCATTCAACATCACCTTTTTGACCTGGGTGGCGAGTTTGCGATTCCCGGAAGCAAAGCAATCACTGAAGATCACATTAGCTGGCTGGAAACTCTGCTAGATGAACTGAACGAGCCCTTGCCGCCTCTGAAGAACTTCATCCTGCCAGGCGGAAGCCCAGCTGCAGCTCAATGCCACCTGGCCCGCGCCGTTTGCCGCAGAGCAGAGCGTGTAGTGGTAGCCCTCAGTCACGAGGATTCCATCAATCCACTGGGGCGCCAGTACTTGAACCGTTTATCCGATCTGTTGTTTGTAGCTTCAAGGGTGTTAGCGCGCAGGGAAGGCGCTGAAGAGATTCTGTGGGACCAGAAAAAATCTGGCATGTAGCGTTCACCAAGGCTTAAAAATGCGAGACGGCTTGCTCCAAAACCAGGCCAAGTGGGGCGCTGAGACTCCGGAAACTGTGCGTAGCCATGGATGGCGAAGCCAAGCGTACACGGACGTATTCACAGCGTGTTTCCGGAGTCTCAGCGCCCCACTTGGCCGTCTAAAGAACTCAAACCTTAAACGCCTCAACAAGCCTCTGCAAAGACGCCGTCAAATCAGACATCTCCTGGGAAGAAGCCAGAGTTTCTTCAGCGTTCGCGGCAGTCGATGCACCCAGCTCGCCAATGTGGGCAACACTGGAGTTCACATCTTTGGAAACCGCAGACTGTTCTTCAGCAGCCTGGGCAATCTGGTGGCTCATGTCCACAATCACCGAAATACCCTTGGCAATTCTGCTTAGCGCCTCAGTAACCTCTCCCGACTTCTGAACGGTTGTCTGAGTAACATCACGGCTATTGGTCATGGCCGCTACGGCATCTTTTACGCCACTTTGAAGCCGTGAAATCATGCCTTCAATCTCTTCAGTGGACTTATGCGTGCGCTGGGACAGAGAGCGAACCTCATCTGCAACCACCGCAAACCCACGCCCTTGCTCGCCGGCACGTGCTGCTTCGATGGCAGCGTTCAAGGCCAATAGGTTGGTCTGCTCAGCAATGGCTTTGATTTCCACCAAAACCTGACTGATGTTATTGCTGTCCTCGCTTACCCGGTTGATCACATCCACCGCACTGGAAATCTCCGTTGCCAGGCGATTGATGGTTGCAACGGTATCGGAAACAACGCCGCGGCCGGTTTCCGTATCTTGCTCTGCGGCGGTAGCGCTGTCAGCAACCCGGTGGGCGCTTTCAGTGACTTCACTCACCGCCTCTACCATCTGGCTCATGGCTTCATTGATCTGACCGCTCTCGGCCATCTGCCGGGCTACCGCTTCACTGTTGGCGGCCGCTGTATCCTTCACGCGCGCAGCCTGCTGATCGACCTCGTGCGTTGTTTGGCCAACAGAGCGAATCAGTTCAGCTATGCGATCCGTCATATTGTTGAACTCACCGGTCAACTCGCCAAGTTCATCGCGATTATCCAGCGAAATCCGGGTCGTCATATCACCAGCAGCAACCTTGCGAGCCGCTTCGCTGAAGCGGTTTATCGCAGTACGGACAGACATAAAGAAGCCGACATAGAGGTACACAACAAACAGCAGCACAACAATCAGTGCCACTACAATGAGACGGCGCTGACTCACCTCCTGCTCCAGCCTGGCTCCCAAGTTGGCGGCCACCACATCAAACGCAGCATCTTTCAGCTCAACATAACCTTCCAACTCTGCAGAAATCCGGGAATCGTATTCCGCCCAAGCCATCTCCAGCCGCATTGGCGCAATGACATTCACCTCAAGCAATTCACGGGCGTTCAAAAGACTCTTATCAACGCGATTCAATGCTGTTCCCGCCAAAGCCGTAAGGGTTGGAGACGCATCTGCCGCGAGGGTCAAGGCTGGCGAAAGCAAGGAACTACGGTTAGTCAAAGCATCGTAGATTTCATTCAGGTTTTCGCTAAGGGCGTAACCTAACTGGCCATCAACAAGCGCGAACAAACCATAGGAGCGCGCCCGACCCAGTTCGCTTCGTGCATCGGGAAGGGTTTCACGGATAAGGCCGAGAATAAGCAGGTTTTCCCTTGAGGCACCCTGGCCCAACCCCGACGTCTCTATAGTCGCAGGAATCAAGGCCAACGCTTTCTGAACAAACTCCTGAAAATATTTGAACTGAGGGTCGAAGTTGGTCTGATAGTTATCATCCCCACGAACGCTCTGCCACTCTGCTTTGAGCGCCTCCACTTGCTCAGCCCAGGCTCCAGACGTATCAAAGGAACGTGGCTCTGCAGTCAGGGCATCAAGAATGGAATTTATTTCGGTGGCAGTTTGGTCGGAGAGAGCCTTTAGACTGCCTTCATCCTTGGCGACTCCGGGTGCGCGGTAGTCCCGATAATCAATAGCTGCGTCTACAAGTCGGTCAATCTGGCGGAGCTGTTCAAGACCCTCAACGCCCCGTGTTGTGGTTGCAACTGAGCGGTTGAGTTCCGTCATGACAAGCCAGGACAACCCACCAATCGGTAAGAGGAACAAAATACTGATAAGGCTGAACTTATACAGCATCGGCAGCCGGTTCATCAGTGCTACTGCGGGATTAATGAGTTGCTTCACATCGACCCTCTCTTTGAGACGCAAACAAATGAATGCATGTTCTGTTTTTATTATCGCCCAAATTCGAAAAAACTTGAGTAACTATTTATTACCAAACTAAGGTTCAAACAACCCCTGCAATCACCAGTAACGCAAGCGCACAAATCCACACCAGCATGCTCCGGCTGAGCAAGTCTCTTACCGCACTCAAACTGCGACCGCCAAAACTGGACCATTCGTCCGCATGAATCCGGGAAAAGCGGGCTGGATCAAGTGCATACCCGGTTAACGACCCATTCGCGGAAATCATGAGGATCTCTGACGTCTTTTTCGTAATACCCGCCATCGCAGCTCTGGATTCACTCAACCAGCCCGACAAGTCACCGGCAATCCCAAAGGTTATTGAAAGCAACCTCACCGGTATCCAGTTAAACCATTCACATACTTTCATGTACCGCGGTCTCGCCGCTGCCTGTGGCCACTGTTCTGACAGAGCCACAAGCCCACGTACAAAAATGGCCAAGCCAATGCCGCCCACTACATACCAGAAAGCCACAAGGAAGAACCGCTGAAATACGGCCAGCATCAACGCTTTGCACAAGGCAAGGTGCATGATCTCAGGTGATACCGCAGCACCACGCTCGTTGGCAGGCAGGCGCTCCTGTATAAGATGCCATGCAGCTTGCATGTCACCCTTACGCCAAGCTTCCGCGTAGGGCTCAAGCGCTTGCCGCCAGCCCGGCGAGCCCATCATCAGCACAAGCACTAGAGTTTCCAGCGGATAGGCAGCAAGCCGCCAACCATGTAGCTCAAAAGCATAAATGCTCAAAGCCGCCAGCAGCGCAGGTACAGTGATCAGAACAAGACCAGTCACAAGCTCTGATTCACGACCCGCTTTAACAACAGCACCTTGGCGAAACCAACGCCGCCAAAGCTCGTCCCCGGAAATCGCATTCAGGCTATCAAGCCGTCTCCGAACCAGATACGCAATGAGAAATACCACCAGAATCATCTAAACCGCTCCTTCAGGTGGCTGTTCGGCACTGCTCTTTCCAGTTTGAGCTGCCTGTAGAGACGTCCGAAAGTGTTGCCAATCAAATGCCGGCCCAGGGTCCGTTTTGCGACCAGGTGCAATATCACTGTGGCCAGTAATACGGTTGCCGGTGATATCCGGCCAGGCAGAACAAATAACTACCGAGAGCTCTGCCAGCGCCCGATATTGCTTGAGCGTGTAAGGAACATCGTCTGCACCTTCAAGCTCAACTCCAATAGAGAAGTCGTTGCACTCTTCTACACCCTGAAAACTGGATCGGCCCGCATGCCAAGCCCTTTCAAGCAGGCTGACAAACTGAACCAGGCTGCCATCCCTGCGAATCAGTACGTGGGCCGACACGCGCATCTGCGCAATGGTTGCGAAGTAAGGATGCAACTCCGGATTCAGGCTATTGGTGAAGAAGTCTTCAATGTAGGGGCCACCAAACTCGCCGGGCGGCAAACTGATACTGTGCACCACCAGAAGGTTTATGGTCGCGCTTTCCGGGCGAGGGCCGTAATTCGGCGAAGGACACCAGCGAGCGCCTTCAAGGCGCCCCGTTTGGCGAAGCGCCTCTATGTTTTCGCCGTAATTGGCCCTACTAACATGATCGGAGGCTGAATGGGGCAAGATGAATCCATTATTATCAGAGCATTACACTGTGATCTGATTGAATCACAAAGTAACACCTGTTACCACGGATCAATCTTTGCGAGTGTTGCGCAGATTGTCGATGATGGATTCCAGTGCTCTGTCGAAGATAAGCCCATCGTCAAGCATGCATACCGAGCCAGCGGCCATTGCGGCTGCCAACTCCTGGCGATGATACTCCGCCACTTTGGCACCGCTGCGGTTAACGAAAATGTACTTGCCGGTGGCTCTGATAACGGCAGCCAGCTTGCAACGAAGCCTGGTTTCCTCGCGGGTAAGCTCAACCCAGGCGCCAACGCGAAGGCCGTCTGCCCTGATCAGCCACCGTTCCGGAATATCTTCCCCAACCGACTCAGGGGACGCTTCGACTAGTGACTCCACCACTTCAGGTTGCTGCTGTATATTCGCCTCAGCCTTCGTTCCGGTGTCCGGCGGTGTAGCTTCGGTCTCTGGCACTACAAACGTTTCAATCAGTGGTTCTTCATCTTCCACCGCCGCTACTGGCCGCGACGGGGCCGTTGCCAAACGCTGAAACACGTCCACGTGCGCCAGTTCGAGATCTCTTACCGCGGTATCTGTTGCAAACGGATCCCAGGAAATTTCCTGAAGCGCCCTGCGGAAATCATCCACAATAGCCGGGATTGCGCGAAGCAAGTCGCTTCGGGTGGAGCTCTCTACAGGCTGAGGATCCACACTCCACACAAGGTGGCCAGTCAGCTCTTTTGCGTCTGCCCAGCGCTCACTGTCTTCCCCCTCCCGCAATACCACCCACTGCAGGTACTTTGCCCATGCTTCTGTGAGCATTTCGAGCACAGGCTCAGGAATATCCCTGCCAGCCGTATGCTGCTGAATCAGTGTTTCAGCAACCTTCGACGCCTGCTCCTGCCGCGCCCGACCTTCCTCCGCATCGCGCAAGCGTTGCTCAACCAGTTCCCGACGGCGGCGATCAAGGTCCGTGAAGTGGCAAAAATCCTTCAAGAGCTCATCAAAAAGTGAAACATTGTTGGTGAATTCACTCAACACCCGGTCCACCACCGTTTCGATCTTTTCGTGCAGCGGATCGCGCTGGCCTGCTCGCTTCTCACTCCAACCAATGGCAGATAGCGCCAGTTCGTTCAATAATTTTCGTACCGGGTGCCCACCACGGTTAAAAAAGTTTTTGTCGCTCAGGGCAACCTTGAGAACGGGTATCTGCAAGCGCCCTATGAGCGCCTTCATAACCGGGTGCAATTGCCGATCTTCCAGAATAAAGTCAAACAACATGGAGACCAGGTTTATGACATCATTGTCTACCTGCCCAATGTTCGCTTTCTCGCCACTAGCCGCCCTGAGAACAGGCTGAAGCCTCTGATCGAGAGAAGCTACATCACCGCCTTCCCACTGCGCGAACGATGTCTGTGCCTCGCTGAGACGAGCCAACAACCCATCAGTATCCAGGTAGGCTTCATCAGCCTTGTCCGGCTCTAACATGGCCTGGGATGCACCTCTTTGATGCAGGAGCGCGCTCAATTCGGAAAACGTTGCATAGGAAGCACCGCCCTGGATCTGGTCATGACTGTAATACTGGCCACCATCGACCTCACCCGACCCTTCACTCGCACCTTGCTGCCTTGAGCTTGGCGGCACCGGGGCGGAGGTCGCAGACCTGGCACCGGCGGAACGGGCTGGTGGACGCTTTACATCCGGAAGAACACCTTCTGAAACCAGCGTGCGGTTGGCTTCCTGATAGAAATCACCGAGCGTATCCGCCAGCAAACGGTCAAACAGTTTAAGAACAACAAGTTTTGCACGTATATCGATATCCAGATCAGCACAAGCTTCTGCGATACCGCCACAGATCACCTCGGGACTGAGAGGCATCTGACTGCCGGAGAGATCCACCCCCTTCACCAGATGGTTCACCCGCAAAGACAAAAGCTGGATAGGGGCCTGATATTGATTTCGCAGCTTATTGATCAGGTTATCAATCGCTACCTGCTGCTCCAGGTCTGAATGCTCCAGCAGACTCAGGGAATCGCGATCAACTTCATCAAGCGCACCTGCGGCCTGTCGGGGCCGGAACTTGCCAATATCGTTAAAAGCCTGGCTAACGTACTGCAGCATTGAAACGACCATGGCTTTGCGGCGCAGCCGCAATTCGCGCATAGCATCAAAATAGACTGTCTGATCCATGTTGGAGCCGGCGCGATCCGCAAGCTCGAACAAGGAGTCGTCAGCACGCTCGAAAAAACGTTCGAGCACACCTTTCAAAGACTGGCCAGACGAATCACGCAGACGAACAAGGGCCGGCGGCAGATCAAACCGTGAAAACGATTTCTGCCCGGAAAAATTGACAACCTTGTTTTCCTGCTTCATTGATTACCCCTCAGCCAAGGTGCGTGAAACGCCTGAGCATCGCTAAGAAACTACTCGGATTACATATCATACGAGTTAGTTGCGTCACCTTGTGTCAGAAATTGTCACCTTTTGTGTAGAGCGGACCCAGATCACAATCTTGGCAGAATTTGGCGAAACCGCTAGCGGTCTATAGAATCGTGCTCCTTAACTCGTTCAGAACACTTTGGCCCCAGACACAAGCGGATGTATCACCATGAATTTCACCGAACGCCTACGCCAGTCACGAATTGAATCCGTCGCAGCGAGCCTGCGAGAAGATATCGGCGATGGCGATATTACAGCTCAACTTATCCCACTGGAGAAGCAGGCTACAGGTCATGTTATTACCCGGGAGCGGGCCCACATCGCAGGGCGCGAATGGGTGAATGAAGTGTTCCGTCAGGTGGACAGCTCGGTCACTCTGGAGTGGCTAATCAAGGATGGTGAACCCGCCTCGCCCAACCAGGTTCTGTTCCGAATGAAGGGCACTGCCCGGAGCCTTTTAACTGCTGAGAGGGCCGCATTGAACTGGCTGCAAACGCTTTCAGGGGTTGCAACAAACTGTGCAGGCTACGCTGAGCGTGTGGCGCATACCGGTGTTCGCCTTCTGGATACCCGGAAGACACTGCCCGGGTTGCGACTTGCCCAGAAATACGCGGTAACCTGCGGCGGCTGCCACAATCACCGCTTGGGGCTTTGGGATGCATTTCTGATCAAAGAAAACCACATTTCCGCCTGCGGTTCCATTGCTGCCGCCATTGAGGCAGCCCACAGAATCGCCCCAGGCAAACCCGTAGAAGTGGAAACTGAGAATCTGACCGAGTTGGAGCAGGCACTCAACGCGGGCGCTGACATCATCATGTTGGATGAGTTTTCCATGGAAGATCTGCGCACAGCCGTCGCCATGACCGGAGGGCGGGCAAAACTGGAAGCTTCGGGAGGCATCAATACAGACACATTGGTTCCTATTGCAGAGACCGGTGTCGACTATATTTCCATTGGCGCGCTGACCAAAGACGTCAAAGCAACTGACCTATCCATGCGCCTGGACTGAACCGGGCAGCTCAGCATGCAAGCACAGTGATCAGCTACCTGAAAGTAGCTGATCAACTGCTTCAAGCTCCTGTATCAACCCCTGCCCTGATTCAGGAAGGCCACGAAAGTACTCTTCTGCCATGGGCGCAATGCCAGACACCCTGGGCAGAGGGTGGCCGTTTTCAACTATGAACTTCATGCGCTCAAGAAATACAAATTGAATCCACTGTGTAAGTGCCAGTGTGTCGATGCAGAAGGGCTCAGTGCTGTCGAATGCCTCTGCTGGCGGGCGTTCAACCGCCCACATGTCAAGTTTGCGCAGCTCTATTTCAATTCCAAGAAGGCAATCTGCCACCTGCCCTGTCACGTCACCGGTGCCGGCCATAACCCCTCCTCAATCCGCCAAAGGTTCCAGCTCTACGGTCTCGCCACTCAATACGCGATACAGATCTTCAAACTGCTTTGTGAGGGCGTGCTTTGGAGCCATGTGAATAAGCGGCTGCCGACACTGGTGAGACTCTTTCATTTTTACAGACGCTGACAAGCGTACGGGCAGCACTGGCAATCCTTCTTCGATCAGCTCTTTTACCAGCTTCTTGGGCAGGCTGGCCCTGGGCTGGAACTGGTTGGCGACAATACCTTCCACCACCAGCTCTTCGTTATGATCTTCCTGCAGATCTCTAATTTCATTGAGAATGTTGTATAGCGCCTGACGAGAAAAATCATCACAATCGAATGGAATCAGGCAGCGCTGAGCCGCGATAAGTGCCGAACGGGTGTAGAAGTTCAGAGCCGGTGCCGTGTCGATGTAGATTTCGTCGAAGGACTCACCCAGCTTTTTGAGGGCTTCCCGCAGCTTGTAAATCTTATGCTTCGCTTCCAGCTTGCGCTCAAGAAAATCCAACTCCGGGCTGGAGGGCAACACATAAAGGTTTCGGAACGGCGACGCGTGAACAAATTCCTCCGGACGCCGGTTGAATACCTTGAAGGCCACCGTTTGTTCCAGCATGTCTGCAACCGTATCTTTGAGCTCGCTCGCAGGTTTGCCTAAGAGATAATGCGTTGAGTTACCTTGGGGGTCCAGATCAACAACCAGCGTGCGCTTGCCTCGTGCCGCGCTGATCGCTGCCAGGTTGCAGGTAATACTGGATTTTCCGACTCCACCTTTTTGGTTGAATACTACCCGTCTCATGTCATTTCTCCATCTGGCGCTCTACTCAGCGTCTTATCGTTTGATTGCTGTTTTTGTGTTTGGTTATGCCTGAGCCTTTGACTCACCACTGCATGACCGTTTTCACGAACGGAATAGTGAGACGTCGCTGTGCTTGCAGGGAATTTTCATCGAGGGTATCAAGAATGCTCAACAATTCTCCGAGACGCCGTGGAGCACGGCGCATAATAAAGCCTGCAACGTCGTCCGTCATTGTTAGCCCGCGCTGTTCTGCACGGGCCATGAGTATTCTTAACCGGTCATCATCACGGTAAATCCCAAGCTGCACCGTAACACCGTGATGCAACCGAGAGACCAGATCTGGCAATACAAAGGGCAAGGAGGCAGGGACCTCAGAGAGACTGACAACGAGCATACGCCCACCGTCGTGCAGGCGGTTATAAAGGTGAAAAACCGCCTCTTCCCAGTCTGCTTTACCGGCTATCCGGTCCAGATCATCAAGCGCGACAACATCCATGGTGTCCAGCCCCGCAAGCGCTTCTGGCCCGAAAGGCTCCAGTTCGGCAATACTGATACACACGGCTGTTTTTCCATCGGCCTCTCCGTGGTGGCAGGCTGCCTGTAACAGGTGGCTTTTACCGGTGTCAGAATCGCCGCACACCACCACCACCGGCAGTCCTTCAGGCTGACTGAACACCGATGCCAGCCGCTGCGCAGCTTCCCGGTTGCGATCCCCGTGAAAATTATCGAAACGTGCATCGTCCCGAAGCCGGACACCAAGAACCAGTTGCGATGCGCTCACGACTGACTGGCCCTCCACGCCCGTGCACCCCAGACAACTGCGTAATGGCTTCCACTAAACACAGTAGAAGCTGCAACCAGCCAGATTCCGACATCCATCCACACGGGCTGTACCGGCAAACCCGCCATAACAATAATCACGCCCAAAATTACCAGAACCTGAACCAGGGTATTCAACTTTCCGGGCATACTGGGTTCCATTTCAAAGCGGCCGATTCGGTAATGATAAGCCAGTGCACCACCAACAATCAGAAGATCCCGCCCGAGTATCAGTGCGAACAACCACAACGGCAGTACAGATGTGTATGTCAACACCAGATAGGCTGTGATTAATAGGGCCTTGTCTGCCAAAGGGTCGGCCACAGCACCAAAACGCGAACGCCAGTTGAAATGCCGTGCAAGGAAACCATCAAGACCATCTGTCAACGACGCGACAGCAAAGATAAGCAAAGCAAGGCGGTACTCATGCACCAGTAACGCCCTGGCAAAAGGAGCAATCAGCAATATACGCACAAACGTCAAAGCATTGGGAATCCAGCGCCAGGCGTATGTGTTCACTGAGTTGCCTCCGGTTGCGGCTTACTGCCCGCCATCATTCACAATAACCGGCACGGGCTGCCAGCGGTAATAGAGAACCTGATAGAGCGATTCGAATGCCTGTTCCGCCTCCTCTTCATCTACAGGAGATGGCTGGTAGGTATACATGGATTGCTCAGCAGAACCCGCTTCTGTGCCTGATTTTATTTCTTGAGCCGCCTCTGGGCTGTTCTGCCCGGCTTGCGACTGAGCTGGCTTTGCGGGGGTTTCAGGTGGCGTCAAACGAGACTGCCGCATATCCTGAGGTTCACCCTCAACAGGCACGAACCTTGAATCCAGAGCAATGTATTCCCTGAGTTGATCGAGTTCACCGGAAAATGCCACCCTGAGTGTTAATTGCTCACCCTTGACTCGCGAAGCCCCTGCACTTACTACTGGTGTTAGCCCCTCAAGAACCTGAGTAGCCTTGCCATAGTCCGTAACTGAGGTAACACCCCGCAGTACAATATCAACCTGTGGCAAGTCTCCAACCTCACCGGCTGCAACAGCGTAACGACTGGCGTACAATTCTGCCCAACGATTCACCAGCGCCTCCGCCAAAGCTTCCCGCGTATCGGCACTGACCGACTCTTCACTGCTGTTGAGCTTTGCACCTTCAAACACCCAGCCTGCACGCCACTGACTGCCAGAGCGGCTAACACGAACCAGGGCAAGCACATCATGCTCAACGCCCTCTGAGGCGCTGCGCACACGACTGGTGAACTGCCCCCAAATGTCCGACAACAACTCTCTGTTATCGCTGAATTCCGCCGGTGGAAGTGTCACGGGAAGCCCCCGCTCCTCAGCCGCTCGGGCAAACGCGGAAGACCAGATTCCGGAGTCTCCGCTATTTGCCATATCTCCACCGGAGCCCGTCACTAGCCTGCGAACACCGCGATCCTCAACAGCGACCCACGCCAGAGTCAAAGGCCGGTTTGCACCCCATACAGGGGCATCAATCGACGCCAGCGCACGGTTTACGCCCACCGCACCAAAGGCCATATTCAGCCGGCTATCACCATTTGCGCCACGGAGCACTTGGTAGGACAGTAGCAAGGACTCCGCATCCGCCATCAATGCTTCGGCACCATCTAGCGCAAGCACATCGCGGGTACCCGAAATCCGTACAAAAACCCGAGCCAATCCATCTGCATAGCCCTGAGCTAGGGCAGCCGGGCCGGAGCCGGCCACAGGAACCTCTACTGTATAAAGCCCTGATACTGTAACGGCCGTTGCTGGGGTAGATATTGCCAGCAGAAAGGCACAAAAAATGGCAAGCCAAAGGGCTGGTAAGGGCTTTAAAGCCCGGATCTTGTTTGGTACTGGCATGAAACACCCTGCTGTTCGCATGAATGGCGCATAGGATACACCATGGCCCGGAGCCTGAGTAGCCGACCCGGGTTGCTGAAATGCAATCTCGCCCACCCCGGACCACACAGTTACTCGTCAAATCTGCACTCGCTCGCAGCAATTGCACTTGGACCCCCACACTGCACCTGTTAAAATCCGCGGCCTGACCCACTTGCCTAATTGGTTAAGATTCCCATGAGCGAACAGAAGCCTTCCCTGACCTACCGCGATGCGGGCGTTGATATTGACGCCGGTAATGAACTTGTCAGCCGTATCAAGGAAACCGCCGCACGTACCCGGCGCCCCGAGGTTCTGGGAGGACTTGGCGGGTTTGGTGCCATGGTCGCTATCCCTCCAGGGTACAAAGAACCCATCATGGTGTCCGGCACCGATGGCGTGGGCACAAAGCTCAGACTGGCCATGCAACTCGAAAAGCATGACAGCATTGGTATTGACCTGGTCGCCATGTGCGTGAACGATCTTATCGTAGGTGGCGCAGAGCCCTTGTTTTTCCTGGACTACTACGCCACTGGAAAACTGAACATAGACATAGCCGCGAAGGTAGTGGCTGGTATTGGCGAAGGCTGCGAACAATCTGGTTGCGCGTTGGTAGGTGGCGAAACGGCTGAGATGCCGGGCATGTATGAAGGCGACGACTACGACCTGGCCGGCTTCTGCGTTGGCGTAGCAGAGCGCAGCGAAATTATAGATGGCAGTAATGTGCGCGAAGGCGACGTGCTGCTGGCACTGGCATCCTCAGGCCCCCACTCCAATGGTTACTCACTGATTCGCAAGATCCTTGAGGTTAGCAACGCCGACCTTAAGCAGCCTATTGGCGATACCACTCTGGAAAATGCACTGATGGAGCCCACACGGATCTACGTCAAAAACGTGCTGAAACTCATTCAGCAGGTGGACGTAAACGCTCTCTCCCACATCACGGGTGGTGGTTTACCAGAAAACATTCCCAGAGTTCTACCCAAAGGTATGGTTGCTGCTATCGATACCACAAGTTGGGAGCTACCTCCCGTATTCCAATGGCTTAAAGAGGCGGGTGGTGTTGCCATTGAAGAAATGTACCGCACCTTTAACTGCGGCATTGGTATGATCGTTTGTATTCCACATAACCAGAAAGAGCTGGCTCTGGATACCCTGAAGGCGCTCGGAGAGACTGCCTGGCAGGTGGGCGCTATTGAGCGCGCTGAGATCCCTGAAGAAGACGCGGTAGTGCGCTATGCACCGGGGCTGCTGTCAGAATGAACGCAGACCAACCTACTCTGCCCAAAATCCTCGTATTGGCTTCCGGCAGCGGGACCAATTTCCAGGCCTTGGTAGACGCAAGCCGGGAACGGGATTTCCCGGGCCAGGTCATCGCTTTGGGCTGCAACCAGCCCAAAGCGTTTGCCCTTGAACGCGCCGCCCAAGCCAACATTGAAACCTTTGTCGTTGATCATAAAGGATTTGGTTCTCGAGACGAGTTCGACGCTGCTCTAATCGCTCACATTCTGCGCTACAGCCCGGATGTCATCGTACTTGCAGGCTTTATGCGCATCCTCACCCCGAGCTTTGTACAGGCATTTCGCGGCAAACTGCTGAACATTCACCCATCGCTTTTGCCAAAGTACACCGGCCTGAACACACACCAAAGAGCGCTGGATGCTGGTGACAATACTCACGGTGTCTCAATTCACTTCGTAACCGAAGAACTGGATGGCGGTCCGGTGATTGCGCAAGCAGAGGTCTCTGTGATGCCAGATGACACAAGTGAATCGCTTGCCGAAAAAGTGCAGCTTAAAGAGCACCTGTTGTACCCGATCGTGGTGCGCTGGTTCTGCGAAGGCCGAATACAACTGGGCAGCGACTACGTGCTGTTCGATGGCCAGGTTATGGAAAAACCCATGCGTCTCTCCGACAGCTGAGGCGCACCTTAACAGACTGTCACCACGCGATGCCCACCGACCCGCTAAACTTTCAGCATACTTGAAGGATTCGAGGTCAACGACATGTTTCCAGCTCTAGTTATTGCACCCTCCCTGAAAACAGGCCGAAACATCGCAGCCAGCTTCCTGTGCGCGCTCGCACTGCTGCTAAGTAACGCTGCACAGGCGGAGCCAGCCCCGGATTTATTTCCTTTTGAGGTCAGTTATGGCGCATCCATGGAAAAGGGCGTCTCCCTGAATGGCAGCGCCAAACGCATCCTCACCTCCCAGGGCAATGATGTCTGGCTGTACCGCACAGAGGTAAAGTCTTTTATTGCCGATCTGGACGAGTCTCTGATACTTAAATGGGAGGATGGCAAGGTTGTTCCCCTCAGATATCGATATCGCCTGTCTGGCTTCCTTATTAAAGACAGAACGCAATCTATCGATTTCGATTGGAAGGCCGGGGTAGCCACGGGAGATTACAGGGGCAAATCATTCAACGTAGAGCTGCAGGAAGGTCTTCTCGATCCTCTTGGCTTTCAGGTGCAACTGCACCAGGATGTTCTGAACGGAAAGCGCGAGATGGAGTATCAGGTTCTGGATCGCGGTAAAATTGACAGTGAGCGGTTTGCCGTTGTGAACGACAACGCAAGCAGTTCAGATGGCGCCCAATCATCACTGCTCAAAGCCGAGAAGGTTCGTGAAAACTCCAAACGCGAAACCTTGATGTGGTTTGATCCGGCCAGCCAGTTCGTACTGGTGCGTCTGCTTCAGGTTGAACCAGACGGCAGCAAGTACGAACTCAAACTAAAAAATGTGGACTTGGGAGGTTAAACCTCCCGGCCCACCTCAGCCCAAACAGCCTTAACCTCATCAGCGATAATCCGCAACCCTTGCGCTACCCGCTCGTCGTCCTGGGAATAGGTCACACGCAAGCATTCATCACGGTGTTTCCAGCCATCCTCCGGCAATCCCGGGAAGAAGTAATGGCCTGAAACCACCAGAACGCCCCGGGCTTTTAGCCGCTGGTATAACTCAAGACTGGTGATGGGCAAATCCGGGAACCACAGCCACAGGAACATGGCGCCCTCAGGTTTGTGCACATACCAGCGACAACTGTCTTCGCCCATGGCCTCACGAAACGCGGCTACCGCCCGCTCCATCTTTCGCTTATAAAACGGACAAACGACATCCCGGCTCAATGAGAGGATTTCTCCGGAACGCACCAGCGGCTCGGCCAGCATGGCACCAAAGCTACCCGTTGCCAGGTTCATGATCGCGTTGATTCCAGATAGCGCTTTGATAACGGGCGCTGAAGCAATCACAATCCCGGTGCGGGCAGCCGGCAAACCAAGCTTGGACAAACTCAGACAAAGGATAATCTGTTCGTTCCAGGTGGGCTTGGCATCTACAAACAACAGGCTTGGAAAAGGTGTGCCGTAGGCCCCATCCACAATCAGCGGTATGTTGTGCTGACGCGCCATCTCCTCTAACCGGGCCAACTCCTCGTCGGTCACCACGTTGCCGGTCGGGTTGGTTGGTCGGGATACACAAATGGCACCCGTCTCTCCCGTTACTTCTACCGCATCAAAGTCCACACGATATTTGAATTCGTGAGCATCGGTGAACGAAATATCGGGCTGCACCGCGTGAAATAACCCCGGCTCAATACCAGCATCAGCATAACCTATGTACTCAGGCGCCAGTGGCAGGAGTATATGCTTTCGCTGACCTTCGCCGTAATCGCCACCAAACATGTTAAACAACATGAAGAAAGCGGCCTGGCTGCCGTTGGTCAGGGCGATGTTTTCCGGCTTCAGATCCCAGCCATACTCACGGCTTAGCAGGTCTGCCAGTGAGGCAATAAACTGCTTTTCTCCCTGGGGGGGATCGTATATTCCCACCAACCGGCGAACGTCGCTTTCGCTCTTGCTCATGTCCGCCAAAATCTCCTGCACTCGCGCCTGAATTTCAGGGATGTGCCCCGGATTCCCACCCCCCATCATGATCATGTCGTCGCCAGACGCCATGGCGTTACCCAGATCATCCATCAGCGAGGTGATGCCTGCGTCGGCGGTGAACTTACGGCCAAAAGTGGAGAGTTTCATGGGTTTGCATCCATAGGGTCGGTACTGAACATTTAGCGGGAGTGGCGAAAACCTGTTCCAAGACTGGGAAGAATTCAGTCTCCTGGCGAGATACCAAGATTACTGACGCCGTCGTTGGCAGCAGTTTCCCGAACTTCGGTAATAAATTGCTCTACTGGGGTGCGCTGGCGTTTCAGCTCAAGCACGAGGTTGCGCTGAAAGGCTTTATCTTCTTTCATCAGGGGGTGTGAGTCGAGCAGGCGAACCAGTTCATATTCTTCCAGCCCGTCACCTTCAGACAGCTCAATGAAACTCATTACCGTACTCGTTGCCAATTGCGAGGCTTCTGTCGCACGGTGTTTTGACGGATTCAGTCGATTCAGTAACGCTTGCTCTAGCAGCTGACAGAAATCAAACGCCGGGTATACACCATAAGCGTCATAAGCCCCCACATCCGGAGACAAGGCTTCGAGCTTTACCAGCAGTTGCGGTATGGCGGATTCGGCTACATCTTCCTGAAGCGTGCCCCAGGCGAGATCGAGTATCTGGTGCATTTTGCCGCCGGTTTTCAGGTCAACCGCTTCGGCAAAGAGCGCGTAGTTCGGAAACGAGCGCTCGGCAAGTGCCAGCAGGAAGGCGCATTCACGCCATCCCTGCAATTGGGCTACTGCTTTAAGAAACTGGTTGGCGTTCATGTTTTTGGCAGTGTTACGCCAGTCTGGCCAAAGTACTTTCCGCCCCGATCTTTGTAGCTGGTCTCGCAAATCTCGTCAGATTCAAAGAAGAGCATCTGGGCCACACCTTCGTTGGCGTAGATTTTCGCCGGGAGGTTGGTGGTGTTGGAAAACTCCAGGGTTACGTGCCCTTCCCACTCCGGTTCCAGCGGTGTGACGTTTACGATGATGCCGCAACGCGCGTAGGTGGATTTACCCAGGCAGATGGTGAGTACGCTGCGGGGAATACGAAAATATTCGACGGTGCGCGCAAGGGCAAAGGAGTTCGGCGGGATGATGCAAACGTCGCCGGTGAAGTCTACGAAGCTTTTTTCGTCGAAGTTTTTGGGGTCGACGGTAACTGAGTGCACGTTGGTGAAGATTTTAAATTCGTTGCTGCAACGTACGTCGTAGCCGTAGCTTGAGGTGCCGTAGGAGATAACCCTGCCTTGCTCACCGTCACGAACCTGGCCGCTTTCGAAGGGCTCGATCATGCGGTGCTGTTCAGCCATTCGGCGAATCCACTTGTCAGCTTTGATGCTCATGGCGAAATCTCGTTTCTACTTGGGAAAATTGGGGCGTAGTTTACCTGTTCGGTTGGGTTCTGTCGAAGCCCTTAATTACCGGGATTTGGTGGTTACAGGGGTGAACTGCCCGGCGACTGCGATCACAGGTACAACCGTCCAAAAACCGCTACGAGCACATCCATGTGCGCTTGTCTTCGGCCGTCCTTGGCCTTCGACATTTTTGGACGGTTGTACCTGTGATCGCGAGCATGCCTTGGTGACATCCGCTGCATTAAGCGTCGACGCTTAATGCGATTTTACGGACACACTTGAGATAGCGCCGCTGAGGTTTCGCTCCCTTGTGGAAAGCTCAGCCCCAACCCGGCGGGCAATGTCGCGGTATCGGAGTGCCACTTCGGACTCAGGTACGGCAACTACCGTGGGCTTACCGCCGTCGGTTTGTTCGCGAATGGTCATGTGCAAGGGCAATTGGCCCAGCAGGGTCGTTTCGTATTCATCAGCAATGCGCCCACCACCACCTTCGCCGAAGAGGTGCTCTTCGTGGCCGCAGTTGCTGCAGATGTGCACGCTCATGTTTTCCACAACACCCAGTACCGGGATGTCGACCTTTCGGAACATTTCTATGCCGCGTTTGCCGTCAAGCAAGGCAATGTCCTGAGGGGTGGTGACAATTACTGCACCGGTAACCGGAACTTTCTGGGCCAGGGTGAGCTGGATGTCGCCAGTGCCTGGGGGCATGTCGACGATCAGGTAATCGAGCTCATCCCACAGGGTCTGCTGCAACAACTGCATCACTGCACCGCTGACCATTGGGCCGCGCCACACCATGGGAGTTTTGTCGGTGGTTACGAAGGCCATAGACATGGTTTGGAGGCCGTGGGCTTCCATGGGCACAAAGTACTTTTCTTCTCGCACATCCGGGCGCTTGCCTTCAGGGACACCGAGCATCATGCCGATGCTGGGGCCGTATATGTCTGCGTCGAGCACACCTACCCGAGCGCCTTCGGCGTGGAGTGCCAGGGCAAGGTTTACCGCAGTCGTAGATTTACCAACGCCGCCTTTGCCAGAGGCTACGGCTACGATGTTTTTTACACCGGGAACGGACGGGAGTTCTTTCTGGACCTTATAGGAATGGATTTTCTGAGCCACATGTACTTCAGCAGCCTCAACCCCATCAACGTTCTCCAATGCGTTGGAAACCAGCTGTTTCAAGCCGCCTGCGATGCCTTTAGACGGATATGGCAACTCTACCATCACCGTAACCTTGCCCGTTTCATCAACTACCAGTGACTTTACGGCACCCAACTCGTAAAGATCCTTTTCCAGGTAGGGATCTCGGTATTCACGAACGGCCGCTTGCAGGGCCTGCTCTGAAATCTGTGTCATCTGGCTCTCCGTAAATAAGTTCATGCGGGTTTTCGGCATGAAAACAGGTGTTTCGGGTGAAAATTATCTGTTCAAAAGGTATCATCTGTGCCCGTTTCTGACCATACAACCCTTACTCTGATGAAAGGTTCGGACACACCATGACGCAAGCGAGTTCAAAGCAACAGCGCGATATTCTGGTTACCAGCGCACTGCCCTACGCCAATGGCCCCATTCACCTGGGTCATCTGCTGGAATACATTCAGACCGATATCTGGGTGCGTTATCAGAACATGCGAGGCCATACTTGCTACTACGTTTGCGCCGATGATGCTCACGGCACCGCCATTATGCTTCGTGCCGAGCGGGAAGGCATCACTCCCGAGCAGCTGATTGACCGCATCCGTGAGGAACATCAACAGGATTTCGCCGGGTTTCACATCCGCTTTGATAACTACTACACCACCCATTCGGAGGAGAACCGGTACTTCTCTGAGTACATCTACCGCCAGTTGCAACAGAACGGAAAGATCGCGACTCGCAACATCACTCAGTTCTTCGACCCAGAGAAGAACATGTTTCTTGCGGATCGATTCATCAAGGGCACATGCCCCAAGTGTAAAACTGACGATCAGTATGGCGATAACTGCGAAGCTTGCGGCGCAACCTACACACCTGCTGAATTGATCAACCCACGCTCTGCAGTGTCCGGCGCTACACCAATTGAGAAGGATTCCGAGCATTATTTCTTTAAGTTGCCGGAATTCACCGAGTTCCTGACTCAGTGGACCCGCAGTGGCGCGCTGCAACCTCAGGTTGCCAACAAGCTTGCTGAATGGCTTGATGCAGGCCTGCAAGAATGGGACATCAGCCGTGATGCCCCCTACTTTGGCTTTGAAATCCCTGATGCCCCCGGCAAGTTTTTCTATGTTTGGCTGGATGCGCCTATTGGCTACCTCGCAAGCTTCAAAAACTTCTGCAACCGGGAAGACGTGGATTTCGAACACTTCTGGAAGGTGGATTCCACTGCCGAGGTTTATCACTTTATCGGCAAGGATATTATCAACTTCCACGCCCTCTTCTGGCCGGCAATGCTACACGATGCGGGCTTCCGCACGCCAACAGCGGTCTGGGCCCACGGTTTTGTAACCGTTAACGGCAAGAAGATGTCCAAATCCCGGGGCACGTTCATTATGGCCCGCACTTATCTGGACCACCTGAACCCCGAGTATCTGCGCTATTACTTTGCAGCCAAGTTGACTGGCGGCGTGGATGATATGGACCTGAATCTCGAGGACTTTGCTGCGCGAGTGAATTCAGACCTGGTGGGCAAGGTAGTTAATATTGCCAGCCGCAGTGCCGGTTTCATTACCAAACGCTTCGACGGCAAGCTTGGCCAAGTAACTGAGCACGACAAGCTGAAGAAATTTATTGAAGCGGGCGAAGAGCTGGAAGCCTTTTATGAGGCTCGTGAGTTTGGCCGTGCCATGCGCCGCATCATGGAGCTGGCAGACATTGCCAACCAGTATGTTAACGATGAGCAGCCATGGGTCGTAGCCAAGCAGGAAAGCCAGGACGAAAAACTGCAGGCCATCTGCACCAACGCCCTGAACATGTTCCACCTGTTAATGACTTATCTCGCCCCTGTGCTACCAGAGACGGCCAAGGCTTCGGAAGACTTCCTCAACGCGAAGCTGGACTGGAACAATCGCAGCGAGCGGCTGGAAAACCACAGCATCAACAAGTTCAGCCCTCTGATGAGCCGGGTAGACATGGCACAGATCGAAAAGATGCTGGATGCGTCGAAAGAAGAGATGCCTGCAGCCATCGGCAAACCAGCTCAGGCAGACAAGCAGGACACCAGCGAAGCTATTGCTGATGAAATCGAGTTTGATGATTTCGCCAAGGTAGACCTGCGGGTGGTTAAAATAGTCAAAGCCGAGCATGTAGAAGGAGCAGACAAGCTACTTCGCCTGACGCTTGACCTGGGGCAAGGCGAGCGCAACGTGTTTGCTGGTATCAAGTCTGCTTACAAGCCTGGGGATCTGGAGGGTCGCCTGACCGTAATGGTTGCCAACCTGAAACCCCGGAAAATGAAGTTTGGCATGTCCGAAGGCATGGTTCTGGCGGCAGGCCCGGGCGGCAAGGATATTTTTATCCTGTCTCCTGATTCGGGTGCCACGCCCGGCATGCGTGTAATGTAAGAAAAGGTCGAGGCAGAGCGATCCGGTGATGCAACAATGACAGAATATTTACTGATCTTGGTCAGCACCATTCTGGTGAACAACTTCGTACTGGTGCAGTTTCTTGGCCTGTGCCCCTTCATGGGGGTTTCAGGCAAGCTGGAGACCGCCATGGGCATGTCTTTGGCCACCACGTTTGTGCTGACTCTGTCATCGGTATGCAGCTATCTTGCCTACACGTACCTGCTGGCACCTCTGGATCTGGTGTTTCTGAAAACCATCACCTTCATTCTGGTGATTGCCGTGGTGGTTCAGTTCACCGAAATGGTTGTACGTAAAACCAGCCCTCTGCTCTACCGCGTGCTGGGTATTTTCCTGCCGCTGATTACCACCAACTGCGCCGTGCTCGGCGTAGCGCTTCTTAACCTGAACAAAAACAACAACTTCGTTGAATCAGTACTCTACGGTTTTGGCGCCGCCGCCGGCTTTTCGCTGGTACTGGTGCTCTTTGCCGCAATGCGCGAGCGCATTGCCGTGTCTGATGTCCCGGTGTCTTTTCAGGGCGCCGCGATTGGCATGGTTACCGCAGGGTTGATGTCACTGGCGTTCCTGGGCTTTACCGGCCTGGTCAGCGTTTAACGGAGACGCAGTTTTATGTGGACAGGCATTCTTATCGCCGTTCTGGTTCTGCTTGGCCTTGCCCTGGCGTTTGGCGCGTTGTTGGGTTTCGCCTCGGAGCGTTTTCGGGTTGAAGGCAACCCGCTGGTGGAACAGATTGATGCCATGTTGCCGCAAACCCAGTGTGGCCAGTGCGGATTCCCCGGCTGCCGCCCCTATGCTGAATCCATTGCCGATGGTGGGCCCATCAATAAATGCCCTCCCGGCGGTGAATCCACCATCAAAGCGCTGGCCGACCTGCTCGATATAGACCCTCAACCGCTGGATGCAGAACACGGCGTAGAACAGGCGCGCACGGTTGCCGTTATACGGGAAGATGAATGTATAGGTTGCACCAAGTGCATTCAGGCCTGCCCGGTAGACGCAATTCTTGGGGCTGCAAAACACATGCACACGGTTATCGAAAGTGAATGCACAGGCTGTGATCTGTGCGTGGAGCCCTGCCCGGTTGATTGCATCGACATGATTACTATCGAGCCGGATATCCGCGGATGGACCTGGTCTCAACCCCGGATTATCACTACCGACAAACAGGAGGCCAACTCCTGATGCCCTCAACCATCAAGCTTTGGGACTTTAGCGGCGGCATTCATCCCGTAGAGAACAAGCAGATTTCTACCGGCCGGCCGATTCAATCCGCAGGTATTCCTGGGCAGTTGGTACTGCCACTGCAACAGCATATTGGTGAACCTGCAGAACCTATAGTGGCGGTTGGCGATGTCGTCCTGAAAGGTCAGAAAATTGCCGACGTAAGCTATGGTATGAGCGTTCCAGTGCACGCACCGACATCTGGCGTGATAGAACGCATTGGCGACTACCCGGTACCTCACCCTTCTGGCATGTCAGACCAATGCATCGTTTTGAAGCCCGACGACAAGGATGAATGGTGCGAGCGCTTCCCGATCAGCGACTACCGCACTCTTGAGCGGGATCAGGTGCTTGGCATTATTCACTCTGCCGGTATTTCCGGCATGGGGGGAGCGGGGTTTCCGACGGATATAAAACTGAAGCCGCCCAGGGATCGTAAAGTCGACACGCTGATCCTCAACGGCGCCGAATGCGAGCCTTACATTACCGCTGACGACATGACCATGCGCGAACGAGCGGACAAGGTTGTGGCCGGCTTAAAGATAATGGCCTGGATCCTGCGACCCGAGCGTTGCGTGATCGGTATAGAAGACAACAAACTGGAAGCCACCGCAGCACTGCGCGATGCCATTCAAGGTACGCAAATTGAAATAGCGGTTAT
The DNA here is from genome assembly GCF_046537445.1 of Marinobacter sp. KMM 10035. NCBI lineage: Bacteria > Pseudomonadati > Pseudomonadota > Gammaproteobacteria > Pseudomonadales > Marinobacteraceae > Marinobacter > Marinobacter sp. KMM 10035. Next base: position 248,052 of record NZ_JBBVMG010000002.1, read on the forward strand.
CCCGACCAAATACCCCTCAGGCGGGGAAAAGCAGCTGATCCAGATCCTCACTGGTATGGAAGTGCCCAGTGGCGGCATCCCGGCAGATATAGGTGTCATGTGCCAGAACGTTGGCACCGCCGTAGCCGTGGCTGATGCTGTATTTGAAGGCTCGCCGCTTATTAGTCGAGTAGTTACGGTAACCGGTGGAGCCACTGACAGCCCGGGTAATTTTGAAGTGCTGCTGGGTACACCAATGGCTTATCTGCTGGAACAGGCCGGCTTGCAGCAAGACCGGGTCAGTCGCTTGGTTCTGGGTGGTCCCATGATGGGCTACACCCTGAACACCACAGCGGTGCCGGTTATCAAGACCAGTAACTGCATCATTGCTGCGACCGCCAGTGAGTTGCCTGCACCGCCACCGGAGCAAGCGTGTATCCGCTGCGGCCAATGTGCAGAGGTTTGCCCCATGGAACTGCTACCGCAGCAATTGTTCTGGCATTCCAAAGCGGCAGAGTTCGAAAAAGCAGAGCATCTGAACTTGTTCGACTGCATAGAGTGCGGTGCCTGTTCTTACGTTTGCCCCAGTTCCATCCCGCTGGTGCAGTACTATCGCTATGCCAAGGGCGAGATCCGCGTACAGCGGGCAGAACAGCTGAAAGCAGATAGAGCACGGGAGCGTTTCGAAGCCCGCCAGCAAAGGCTTGAACGCGAACAGCAGGAGAAAGAATTGCGCCGCAAAGAGCGCGCCAAAGCCGCTGCAGAAGCTCAGGCCCTAAAGAAAGCAGAGGCGGAGCAGTCTGCAGCGAGCGGAGAGGCTGTCGACGAGCGAGCAGCGAAATCTGCTTTGGTGGAGCAGGCCCTGGCACGCAAAAAAGCCAGCTCTGAAGCCAGCAATGCAAAGGCAGCTCCTCCCCCAGAGGCAGAACAGGAAACGCCCGATTTGGATGCGCTGGAAAAACAGTTCTCGCAGGCGCAGTCCAAATTGGAAACCATGCAGGCCATGCTTGAAGATGCAAAAGCACAACAAGCAGACAACGTGGACAAGCTTGAACGAGCCGTTGCCAAGAACCACGACCGGGTTAAGCGGGCTGAAGAAGCCCTTGCGGATGCACGCAAAACGCTGGCAATTCACACTGAACCTCAATCCATCAAATAATCTGAATCAGGCCCGATTTTCATGGCGTTTGTTCAACAGTCTTCACCCCATGCTCACAAGGCTCGCCCAACCTCAAAGGTGATGCTGTGGGTCATACTCGCGGCCTTACCCGGGTTGCTGGCTCAAACCCTGTTTTTTGGCTGGGGCAACCTCATCAACGTTGCCTGGTGCATCGCCATCGCCCTGGTTTCGGAAGCCGCTGTTCTCAAATTGCGCAGCAAACCGATTGCGTTTGTTCTCAAGGACAACACAGCCGCTGTAACCGGGTTGCTGCTGGGGCTATCCATGCCACAGTTTGCACCCTGGTGGGTATCCGCAGTGGCGGTCATTTCCGCAATAGTGATTGCCAAACAGCTTTATGGCGGGCTGGGCTCTAACCCTTTCAATCCCGCCATGGTGGGCTACGCACTGGTGCTGATCTCGTTCCCGGTTGCCATGACCACCAACTGGGCTGAGCCGGCAATGCTCTGGGACAAGGCACCTGGCTTCGGAGATACGTTGGCGGCTATTGCCTCAGGACAGCAAACAGCGGTTGACGGCTGGACCATGGCCACCCCTCTCGACGAATACAAACATAAAATTGCGACTCACACTGCAGAGGAAGTTCTTGTCCACCCCACGTTTGGTGATGCTTTTGCCAAGGGTTGGGAATGGGTGAATGCTGCCTTTCTGGCCGGCGGGCTTTTGCTGATCGGCCTCAGAATTATCACCTGGCACATTCCGGCCGCGTTTCTGGGCGCGCTGATCGTTATGAGCCTGGCCTTTGGTAGCAACGCTGATGAGTTCGCACCGCTTTCACTGCATTTGCTGGCAGGCGGCACCATGCTCGGTGCGTTTTTCATCGCCACTGACCCAGTATCTGCGGCCACCAGCCATCAGGGCAAAATGATTTATGGTGCGGGTATTGGCGTACTTATCTATCTGATCCGGAGCTGGGGCAACTATCCGGATGCCGTTGCATTCAGTGTATTGCTGATGAACTTTGCCGTGCCCTTTATCGACCATTACACGCCGCCGCGAACCTACGGCCACCACAAGGCCCGCAGAGGCTTTTCTGGCGGAGGCAGGAGCTGACCATGGCGACCATGATTCAATCAATTCGTCGCAGCGCCATTGGCCTTGGCATATTTGCAGTCATTACAGGTGGCACCATTGCATTTACACAAGCACTGACCAGTGAGCGCATCAAGGAACAAGCTGCCAGGGCAGAAGCCAAAGCACTGTTCGAGATTATCCCTGAGAGTGACCACAACAACGATCTGCTCAGAGACACTCTGGTACTGCCTGCCAGCGATCGTTTGGCTACCGAAGGGCCGGTCACAGTATGGGTAGCTCGCCAGGACGGAAAGCCAGTCGGTATGATCATGCCAGCGGTTGCACCAGACGGCTATTCAGGCACTATCAAGCTGCTGGTCGGTATCGATCTTGAGGGAAAGGTTCTGGGTGTACGTGTTATCGCACACAAGGAAACCCCGGGGCTGGGCGACCGGATAGAAACCCGTAAATCGGATTGGGTCAAACACTTTGAGGGACGTTCTCTCGGGAACCCTGCACCAAAGCAATGGACCGTGAAAAAGAACGGCGGCGTTTTTGACCAGTTTACCGGGGCCACCATCACTCCGAGAGCAGTAGTGAAGGCAGTACAGAAATCACTGATTTATTTCCGTCAGAACCAGCAGGCAATCCAGGCGCAACTGAATAGCACTCCGTCCGGACAAGGCCCGGTGGTTACACCCGGAGATCTGACAGATGAATCCCTGAACGTGGAGCAGTTCTGATCATGGCCACTAAAACCTCCAATGAGATCATTCGCGATGGGCTTTGGGACAACAACCCTGCCCTGGTTCAGGTACTGGGGCTGTGCCCGCTTCTTGCGGTTACCAGCACTGTCGTTAATGCGATTGGCCTGGGGCTTGCCACTCTGATGGTGTTGATGGGTTCGAACCTTGCAGTATCGCTGATCCGGAACTTCGTAAGTGAGTCAGTACGGCTACCTGCATTCGTGATGATTATCGCGTCGTTCGTAACCTGTGCAGAATTGCTGATGCAGGCCTACACCTACGAGCTGTACCAGATTCTGGGTATTTTTATCCCCCTCATAGTCACCAACTGCGCCATCCTTGGCCGAGCTGATGCTTTTGCGTCACGCAACGCTCCAGGCCCTGCACTGCTCGACGGCGCGATGATGGGCGCAGGCTTTCTCGTCGTGCTCATCATTCTCGGCGGTATGCGCGAACTGATCGGGCAAGGCACGCTGTTTGTTGATATGCACCTGCTACTCGGCCCCATGGCTTCAGACTGTGTTATCGAGCCCTTTGCAAACTACCCGGATATGCTGTTCATGGTATTGCCGCCCGGCGCTTTCGTCGGTCTCGGCTTGTTGATCGCCATGAAAAACGGTATTGACCGCCATCTCAAGGAACGTAAAAAGACGCTCCAGCCAGCAACAACACCCGGCAGCAAGCGCGTGCGCGTTACCGGAAACGTCTCATGATTTGTCATCGGAGTCGTAACGAAACACCATGAACAAAGAAAAACGCATTGAAATCTTCTCTCGCTTTCGGGATGCCAACCCCAAGCCAGAAACCGAGCTGAATTACAGCAACCCGTTTGAACTGCTCATTGCCGTCATTCTGTCTGCCCAGGCAACGGATGTCGGCGTCAACAAGGCCACCGACAAACTCTACCCTGTCGCGAACACGCCGGAAGCCATACTGGCGCTGGGCGTGGACGGTCTGAAGAACTACATCAAGACCATCGGGCTGTTCAATACCAAAGCTGAAAACGTTATCAAGACGTGCCGCATGCTGATTGAAAAGCACGACAGCGTTGTCCCCGATAACCGGGAGGATCTTGAAGCCCTCCCCGGGGTTGGCCGAAAAACCGCAAACGTGGTTCTCAACACAGCGTTCGGTCAGCCCGCCATGGCTGTAGACACCCATATCTTCCGGGTATCAAATCGCACGGGCATCGCTCCGGGGAAAAACGTACTAGAAGTAGAAAAGCGTCTGATGCGGCTAGTACCCAAGGAGTTTCTACTGGATGCGCACCACTGGCTTATCCTGCATGGGCGCTACACCTGCGTAGCTCGAAAGCCCAGATGTGGTGCCTGCATTATTGAGGATCTTTGTGAGTTTAAAGACAAAAACGATTATCAGTAAACAATTGTTTTGGGCACTAAAAAGCCGGCTGTTGCCGGCTTTTTAGTGGGATACTGAAGTAGCTCTACTATTACTTACCCAGCATTTCTTTTTTCAGGCTCTTCTGTGCAGGAGCATCAGATAACCAGATGCCGAACAGCGCCTTTTTGAAGGCCAGGTCACCCACCGTATCTTTTTGCTCGCCGTTTTTCAGTACATTTACACCTTCGCCAGGCACATAGACAAGATCAAACACATCGCCTTCTTTGATCTCTTCTTTGAACACAGACATGAACTGATCAATATCTGCCTTAACCGATGACATATCACCATCTGTTGAGGCCTCAAAGCCTTCCATAGTTGCTTCAGTCATGCGATCGCTGGTGATCATGCCGGAAGTAATATGCAGCGTGATCGCCTGAGGCTCATCCGCTTCAACAACGGCAGTGCCATCCTTCTGCGCTTGGGGCACATAAAGACTGCCAACGTACAGATCCATGAAAAACTTGGACCGGGTACCCGCACCGTTCAGCTGAAGCTCAGTGCCGCCAGCAGTATAAGTATCCGGAACGTCAACACCGCCAACTGTTAGTGCTGCTGCAGGTGTTGAAAGTGTGGCTGCCAATATAAGAGATGCAAAGCCCGTCAAAAACGCTTTTTTCATAGTCCTTTCCTTTTCAGTCATTATTATGAGAATTCATTCGTCACCAAGTACAAATCCTTAGCCCCCGGCGTTGTTATTCTACCAACGACCACGTGGGGTGAAGCGCCACCTGGTTCTCATTTGCAGGGTTACTTTTAGCGAGTTGTTTTTGCAGAAATACGTTTTCAACGTCAGTAAAACACAAAACGCCGACCATGAGGCATGGCCGGCGTTCAGGGTGCTTCGTCAGAAAAGCTATTTAAATAACAGGTTTCCTGTGAGTCCTTCCTTTTCCAGAATCTCACGCAGGCGCCGTAACGCTTCTACCTGGATCTGACGAACTCGCTCGCGAGTCAGGCCAATTTCCTGCCCAACTTCTTCCAACGTGCTTACCGGGTAGCCCCGAAGCCCGAACCGTCTGGACAGTACTTCCTGCTGCTTTTCACTCAGCTGATCTATCCACTTCCCAATGCAGGCGCTCATGTTGTTTTCCTGCAACACATCTGCAGGATCAGATGCACCTTCATCCGCGACAGTATCAAGCAGGGATTTCTCGCCGCCGGGGCCAATGGGCGTGTCCATGGATGCAACACGTTCATTCAAACCTAGCATTCGTTTTACATCATTGACCGGCTTGCCGACCAACTGGGCAATTTCTTCGGCTGTTGGCTCGTGATCAAGCTTCTGCGTCAGCTCTCGGGCCGCGCGCAGGTACAAGTTGAGCTCTTTAACAACGTGGATAGGCAATCGAATGGTGCGGGTCTGGTTCATAATGGCCCGCTCAATTGTCTGGCGGATCCACCATGTTGCATAGGTAGAGAAGCGGAAGCCTCGCTCCGGATCAAACTTCTCGACTGCACGAATCAGGCCGAGATTACCCTCCTCAATCAGGTCCAGCAGGGTCAGACCACGATTCACATAGCGCCGTGCTATTTTCACAACCAGCCGAAGGTTACTCTCAATCATTCGCTTGCGGCCAGACTCCTCTCCTTTACGCGCAAGACGTGCAAAGTAGACCTCCTCTTCCGGAGTCAGGAGTGGCGAAAAACCAATTTCATTGAGATAAAGCTGCGTAGGATCCAGCTGTTTGGCGGCACTACTGTAGTAGCTACCTTTGGTGGAGAACTTACCTTCAACCTCAGTCACTTCTGGGGCCGTCTTATCGTTTTCTTCTTCTGCGAGAAGCTGCTCCTCAGGATCTTCAACGTCTGTAGAGCCATCAACATCTTTTATGCGATCAATAATGATATCTTCTTGTTCTGCTGACATATCTATTACCCCGCCTTTCAACAATCCTGTTTTTTCGCCCGATACTTCTTTTTATTGCGGACATTGGATACTTCGCTTTTTATTCAGGACTTCTTCAGTGGCCAGTTTGGCGCTTTGACCACCTTTTCTTCTTATTTTTGTCGAACCAGGCTTGTCACTAACGAGGTGGCAGATAATGTGCTGGATCAACCGGGTTTCCATTTTTTCGAATTTCAAAATGTAACTTCGGCCTATCTACACCACTACTACCAAGTTCTGCTATGACTTGCCCGGCTTTCACCCCCTCTCCTTCGCTGACCAGAATCTTCCGATTATGAGCATAAGCGCTCAGATAACGCTCGTTATGATTCACAATAATCAAATTGCCGTATCCAAGCAAACCATTGCCGGCATAGACCACACTTCCATCTGCGGCAGATCTAACAGCATCCCCGGCTTTCCCCGCAATATCAACGCCTTTGTTGACTTTCCCGGATGCTGAATAGCCTGCAATTACGGTGCCAGAGTGTGGCCAGCGCCATGAAACTCCGGCCACAGTTTGGGTTCGCGACGCAATTGGTGCAGACGTATCAGGCTTACGAGTAACCGCAGGTTTCCGGGTATTTGCAGGCGTTGGTACAGGGGGGGTAGCCCGGGTCGCTCCAGCCGACGTGGTGCCCGTTGGTCTGGTTGGCTTCGTTGCGACCCGTGAATTACTGTCTGGTTGAGCGGTGCCGCGAAGATCCAGGCGAAGCACCTGCCCTGCACGGATAGTCCAGGGTGGACTGATTCCATTGGCGCTGCCCAGCTCTCGGTAATCGCGCCCATAAGTCCAGGCAATGCCGTACAAAGTCTCGCCCGGACGCACAACATGGCGCCCCCAGTACACCGGAGGGTTGTAGATATCGTCTTGGTGAAGGGCCTGGGTATTACAGCCAGACAAGGCACCCGAGAGTATGAGGAACCCCAACAGAAACAGGCAGGCTCGACTGTTTTGAGAAACCCACAAGGTAAACTGGGCACCAACGAGGAACCGCGGGGAAGCCGACTGCGCGGCTTTAGCTGACCCACGAAATAATCTCACAGGAATAGCACCAGCTCGGTTAAACCTAATCTTTATTGACTCTGATTCTGATCAAAGAAGATCCTGAAGTTTCAAAAGTAACTCGCTAATTTATTACACATTTTAAAATCAATTCCAAGTTACTTGCTGACTATCTCCGTTACCCGCTCCGCTCTTTGTTACGGGTGGGAACAACAGCATGCCTGAAAAGGTAACACGACTTAACCAATGCTATCGCCTAACGCTTGTTCACTTTTCGGCCCTCGCCCACCCAGCCATTCAATCAGTAAAACGAGCACCACGCCTGCTGCAGCGGCCGCCAGCGCCGTGGCAATCTGCGGGTCAGCCCCTGTCAGATCAAAAAATTGCCAAGGGCTGACACTGACTTCAGTCAGGGGCACTTGCTCGCCGGAACTGTTGGTTCTCCAGCTAAGAGTTTCTTTCCACGGCCAAACTTTATTCAATGCGCCGATCATGAAGCCAGTCAACAGGGCCAGAACATGGTCGTGGTACTTGTGAAAAGCCCATGTGATAAGCCTTGCAACAGATAGAAGCCCCACCAGACAGCCAGCCATAAACAAGAGCAGCACGGTAATATCGAGGGATTTAATCGCTGAAAGAACCGGTGCGTACATACCGATAATGACCAGAATGAAACTCCCGGAAATTCCGGGCAGAATCATCGCGCATATTGCGACAGCGCCAGCGGCGAAAAATGTCAGAGCCGATGGGTTAACCTGCCCAGCAGACAAGGTTGTGATCCACCATGCGACGGCAATGCCCAAAATAAGGGGGCCAAGCAACGCTGCACGATAATGCCTCGCCTGACGCCCAACGTGCCAGACAGACGCCAGAATCAGCCCGAAGAAAAAGCTCCAGACAAGAATTGGATACTCGGCCAGCATATAGCTGATGCCGGAGGCCAGAGTCACAATGCTGACAAGAATACCCAGCAGTAGCGTGCTGAGAAAGGTGCCATCACATGCCTGCCAGAAGGACCTTACATTGCCCCGGAGCAGATCCTTGAATACAGCTCCCGGAACTGCATTAATCGCCTCAAGAAGCCGGAAATATATACCGGTGATGAAGGCTACTGTTCCCCCGGAAACACCGGGAACAATATCTGCTGCGCCCATCGCCATGCCTTTGAGAAACACCGAGGCGGGATGTTGCTGAACGTTCAACGGACAACCCCACCCAACAAGGGTACGAAGCGAACCGGCTCTAACTCTCGCCGCTCAAACTGATCACCCTTGCGTTTCACCTCAACCAATACCTGGTGCTCTTCACCGACAGGTGCTATCAGCACTCCCCCGTCAGCAAGCTGGTCCAAAAGCTCTGAAGGGATCTCAACAGGAGCGGCGGTAACAATAATGCCGTCAAATGGCCCCCTATCTGGCCATCCCATACCTCCGTCTGCATGCTTTAGCATGACATTCCGGATATTGAGTTGCCGTAACCGATCACGGGCACGATCCTGAAGTGGCTTGATCCGTTCAACGCTGTAAATTTGGTCAAACAGCTGCGACAACACAGCGGTTTGATAGCCTGACCCGGTACCCAGTTCCAACACTCTGGCAGGTTCGTGCCCGAGAAGCAGTTCGGTCATTCGAGCAACGATGTAGGGCTGGGATAGCGTCTGCCCATAGCCGATAGGCAGGGCCGTGTCCTCATAAGCCCGATGGGACAATGCCTCATCGAGAAAGATATGACGGGGAACCTGCCCCATAATATCCAGCACGCGATCAGAGCTGATGCCGGATTCCTTGAGGCGCTGAACCAAGCGCAGACGTGTGCGCCGGGAGGTCATCCCTATACCTTGAAGCTCGCCACTCACACATCATCCCCCATGGATGCCTGAAGGGAATCAGCCCAGGTTCTGAGAGACACAAGTGCCTCATGGCGAGTCATATCAATGTGTACCGGCGTGAGGGAAACGTAACCTTGCGCGACGGCATGGAAGTCGGTTCCCGGGCCAGCATCGCCGCCTTTGCCCGCAGCGCCAATCCAGTAACGCTCCTTTCCCCTTGGACAAGTCATAGGGACAGCGCCTTCGGCCCGCTCCCGATCACCCAGGCGGGTGACGCGGAACCCCGCGAGTTCCTCCCAAGGCAAGTCTGGCACGTTTACATTCAGAATAGAGCGCGGCCCTAAAACAAAAGGGCGCTGGCTTTCAAGCAGCATGCGTACGACTCTGGCGGCCGTGTCGTAATGATTTCGCCCTTCACTGACCAGAGATACCGCAATAGCTGGCAAACCAAGATAACGGCCTTCGGTGGCTGCTGCCACGGTACCTGAGTAGATAATATCATCACCCAGGTTGGCGTGGGTGTTGATACCCGAAACCACCCGGTCGAAAGGCTCTTCAAATAATCCGTTAACCGCCAGATGCACACAATCTGTGGGCGTGCCATCGATAGAACGGAAGCCATTGGGATGTCGCTCGACCGTAAGGGGGCGATTGAGCGTCAACGCATTACTCGCCCCGCTGTGATCCCTGTCCGGTGCAACCACCTCAAGATCACCCAAGCCTTTGAGTCCTTCATACAGGGCGATAAGCCCTGGTGAATGAACACCATCATCGTTAGACAACAGAATACGCAAAGTACACTCCAGATATTTGCTAGCTAAACACTAGCCAACCGTAACCAGTTAGCTGTGTTATTTGTTATGTTGGCTGAGGCTCATGTCCTCAAGCTCAAAAATATCTCCCAAAACCGTAGTGGCGTATTGGCCCGGATCAAGAACGAAATTCAGCTCCAAGCTGCCATCTTCAAGCCAGCTCCAACTTAAATCTTTTGCCATGGCAACCAGCGGACGACGCTCGGGCTGCATTCGCGTCGCCAGAAACAGCGATGCCAACTCGGGTGTCTGGGCCACTGTTTCCCGTTCACGCTGCTCGGCCTCACCACCGGCGCTTGTTCCGCCATCGCCCCACAATGGGCCGGTTGGGTACTCCGAAGGTTCGCCCGGTATCGGCATTGTCCAGCTGCCCTCTGCTACCCGATCTGCAAGCACTTCATTGAACAACCAGGATCGGGCGGCCGAAAAGTACAATACGTTTTTCCGATCATCTCTGCCACCACCTGACTTGCCCGCGCCGCGCCCCCGACCTCTGCGTTTACCTTTCCCGCCACCGCGGTTCAATGCTGCAGGATCAATATGAACCGCTCGATCCAGATTGCCGCCGGAAAAGCCAAAACGCTGGGGACCAAAGTAGTTAGGTGCACCCTGAACTTTCAGGCGCTCAAGGGCGCCTTCAACCCGCTCGCGATCAGCATTAACCTGCCTGAGCGTAATCACAAACCAGTTGCCTTGATGATCACCACGGCGCAGCTTGCGCACACTGCGGTGAGCCGACTTCACCAACCAGCGCTCTGAAATTTGTTCTATCAGAGCCATGTCATCGCTCATCATACCGGGACGGTATAGGCTGAACCATTGACTGGTTACTGCATGGCGATCTTTAAGCCCGCAAAACCCCACATCAAAAGACCGACAGCCCGCGAGAGTGGCCAGCTCCCCCGCCACAAACTCCGTATTGTCACCGACTTTTTCGATACGCAAACACAGGTGCTCACCCTCGCCGGTAACACTTAATACACCAGATGGCTCCGCCTGCTCCGGAAACTCCTCCAAAACCTCACTGACCCGAAAATCCTCTGGCACGGTTTTCAACTGTGCACTGGCCACCCGTGCGCCGCCCGATACCGGCCAGTCCAGCCGCCAGCTTTTTGCATTAGCTTCGGAGTCACTCACACCGTCACCGGCTCAAGCAGACACACGGCCTGGCAGGCAATCCCCTCGCCTCGACCCGTAAAGCCCAGCTTCTCACTGGTAGTTGCCTTAACGCTTACACGACTGGCCGGGATGCCCAGATCATCCGCAATATTCAGACGCATTGCCTCAATATGCGGCGCCATTTTGGGTGCCTGCGCAATAATCGTAGTATCTACGTTAAGCACACTAAACCCTTCCTCCGCCACACGAACCATAACCTTACGCAAAAGATCACGGCTATCCGCGCCCGCCCACTCGGCACTGGTGTCCGGAAACAAATGCCCAATATCACCCAGTGCAACTGCACCTAACAAGGCATCTGCCAAAGCATGCAGCAACACATCCCCATCAGAGTGGGCTTTCAAACCCTGACTGTAAGGAATGGAAACACCGCCAATAATAACGGCATCGCCCTCGCCGAAGGCATGAACATCAAAGCCCTGACCAATTCGCATAATCAACTCCGGGGAAATTCAGACATTCAGAGCCGGCCAAGAATAAAGCCAGCAAGATCCAGATCAGCAGGCACGGTAATCTTGATATTGTCCGGCCGACCTTCCACAAGAACCGGCATATTACCGGAAAACTCCATAGCCGAGGACTCATCCGTAACCGGCTGCTTATCCTTCAGCGCCGTCACCAATGCCGAAACCAGCATGGAATAGCGGAACATCTGAGGCGTTAACGCACGCCAAAGCTGACTGCGATCAACGGTCTCGAATACCTCAGGCAAATCACCCGACTCCGCCTTTTTAAGCGTATCCGCAACCGGAGCCGCGAGCAGGCCACCTACTGGATGATCCGCCAGTGTTGAAACAAGATTCGCAAGATCGGCCGGATGAACACAGGGACGCGCCGCATCATGAACCAGCACCCAGTCGTCGTCAGCCACCTGCTCTTTGAGAGCGCGCAGTGCCGAGAGCACAGAATCCGCCCGCTCAGCGCCGCCGCCACAGGTTTGAATGCGCTCATCATTACTGGCATCAGACTCTGGCCACCAACTATCCGCTGAATTCAGGGGAACCATACAACCAGCAAAAAAGCCGGAAGCCAGCAGTCGCGAAAGGGTGATATCCAGAATAAAGCGATTATTAATACGGAGATACTGCTTGGGACACTCAGCCCGCATCCGCTGACCAACGCCTGCGGCGGGAACAATCAACCAGAGTTTTGGAGAAGTCATAGAAATTTCGCACAATGCCTGGAGAGTGGCGGATAGGCCTTTTCCGGGAATGTCGGTGGCCAAGGATGGCCACCGTCAAGCGCACATGGATGTGCTCGTAGCGTTTCCCGGAAAAGGCCTATCCGACGCTCTGAACTCCAAACCCGAAAATTACTGCTCAACAACAAGAAAAAAGGTCTCATCATCACGAATCAACCCAAGATTCATCCGGGCCCGCTCTTCAACAGCGCCCTGCTCATTACGAAGGTTGCGTACCTCAGCATAAAGACGCTCATTACGGGACGATAGCTCAGCATTCTCATCTCGCTGCTCGGAAATTGAGTGCTCCAGGGCCCATACTTGAGCAAAGCTGCCCTCACCAATCCACAGACGCACCTGCAGAAGGAGAATGAGAACAACCATGAGGGCCCAGAGCAACTTCATTAATACCGATTCCGTACAGGAGTTAAGCGATCAAAAATCAAACACCGGATGACAAGTATAGACCTTAGAGCAAATTCGCAACAAGTTCTTCTAACTGATTGGGCAAAAAGGCCATCGTGACTGAACTTTCATTCAAACCACGACGGCCTTAACATTTTGTTACTTGCGACCTCAAGGATCACAGGTAAAAAAACAGCTGTTAAACTCAGCCTTGCCCTTTGATCTCACTGAGACCCAGATAAGGTGCCTTACCTTCCAACGCCTCTTCAATGCGAAGCAGCTGGTTGTACTTGGCTACTCGATCAGAACGGCAAAGCGAGCCAGTTTTGATCTGGCCAGCACAGGTCGCAACCGCGAGATCCGCAATAGTAGTATCTTCAGTTTCACCAGAACGGTGAGAAATCACTGCCGTAAAGCCGGCATCCTGAGCCATTTTGATGGCGTCCAGAGTTTCGCTCAAGCTACCAATCTGATTGAACTTGATCAGGATAGAGTTGCCCACACCCGTATCAATACCGCGCTTCAGGATCTTGGTATTGGTTACAAAAAGATCATCACCCACCAGCTGTACCTTGTCACCGATTTTGTCGGTCAGCACCTTCCAGCCGTCCCAGTCACTCTCGTCCATGCCATCTTCGATGGACACAATTGGATAGCGCTCAGCCAGACCAGCCAGGTAATCCGCAAAACCTTCAGAATCGAAGCTCTTGCCTTCACCAGCCAATACGTACTGGCCATCCTTGTAAAACTCAGAAGCGGCACAGTCCAGAGCCAGAGTAATGTCCGTGCCCAGCTTGTAGCCTGCCTTTTCAACAGCCTCCTTAATCACCGCCAGGGCTGCTTCATTCGAAGGCAGGTTAGGCGCAAAACCACCCTCATCGCCTACCGCAGTGTTCAAGCCCTGTGCCTGCAACACTTTTTTCAGGCTGTGAAAAATCTCGGCACCGATGCGCAGAGCTTCTGCAAAGTTCTTGGCAGCAACCGGCTGCACCATGAACTCCTGGATATCAACGTTGTTATCCGCGTGCTCACCGCCGTTCAGAATGTTCATCATTGGTACAGGCATGCTGAACTTGCCGGAAGTACCGTTGATGTCTGCAATGTGCTCATAAAGTGGCTTGCCCAGAGACTCAGCCGCCGCTTTTGCCGCTGCCAGCGACACCGCCAGAATGGCATTGGCGCCCAAGTTGGCCTTGTTCTCAGTGCCGTCCAGTTCCAGCATGATGTTGTCCAAACCACGCTGGTCGGCAGCATCTTTACCCAGCAGCGCAGTACGGATCTTGCTATTAATAGCCTCGACTGCCTTCAGCACGCCCTTACCCAAGTAACGAGATGCATCACCATCGCGCAGTTCCAGCGCTTCGCGAGATCCGGTGGAGGCGCCAGAGGGAGCGCAAGCGCGGCCAAGCGTACCGTCTTCCAGAATCACGTCTGCTTCGACAGTAGGGTTCCCACGGGAGTCCATAACCTCACGGGCTTTAATGTTGGCAATCTTGGTCATTCAGGGAGTCTCCAGGTTTTCAATTCAAAGGTCATTAACAAAATCTGGTGCAAGAGAGCGCGGGGCACGGCTTTACGAAAACCGCTACAAGCACATCCATGTGCGCTTGGCTCCGCCATCCATGGCTACGCACATTTTCGTAAAGCCGTGCCCCGCGCTCTCCCATAATTTGTACCTATAACGCGAAAACCGCCAATCAGGCGGTATCGATAGGTTTAAAACTTTTCACAAGGTCATCAACAGCCTTTACTCGCTGCAGGAACGGCTCAAGTTGGCTCAAGCGCAGCGCACAAGGGCCATCGCACTTGGCTTCGTCCGGGTTCGGGTGAGCCTCAAGAAACAGCCCAGCCAGGCCCTGGGTCATGCCAGCCAATGCCAGGTCAGTAACCTGAGCGCGGCGACCACCAGCCGAATCGGAACGGCCGCCAGGCATTTGTAGAGAATGGGTTACATCGAACATCACAGGCACGTTCATGGCCTTCATGATGCCAAAACCAAGCATATCGACCACAAGGTTGTTATAACCGAAGCTGCTGCCCCGCTCACACAATATAACCCGGTCGTTTCCGGCTTCTGCGCACTTGGTGATGATGTGTTTCATCTCCTGCGGAGCAAGAAACTGGGCCTTCTTGATATTGATCGCCGCGCCGGTTTTCGCCATGGCGACCACCAGATCAGTCTGGCGACTCAGGAAAGCCGGCAGCTGAATGATGTCACACACTTCAGCCGCAGGCGCCGCCTGCTCTGGCTCGTGAACATCAGAAATAATCGGAACACCGTACTTGCTTTTGATATCAGCCAGAATCTGCAGGCCTTTCTCAAGACCCGGCCCCCGGAAGGAGTTAACCGAAGAACGGTTGGCCTTATCAAAGGACGCTTTAAATACGTAAGGAATGCCCAACTTGCTGCACACCTCAACATATTTCTCAGCAACCTCAAACGCCAGATCGCGAGACTCCAATACGTTCATACCACCAAACAAAACGAACGGCTTGTCGTTGGCAATGTCGATATCAGCAACAGTAACGGTGCTCTGAGCCATGTTCAGGATTCCTTGCGGTTCGCCAGCGCTGCTTCAATGAACCCCTTGAACAACGGATGGCCGTCGCGGGGTGTCGAAGTGAATTCCGGGTGGAACTGACAGGCAACAAACCAGGGATGGTCCGCCACTTCCACCACCTCTACCAACTTACCGTCAGTGGAGCGACCGGAAACAACCAAGCCTGCAGCTTCCATCTGTGGCAGGAAGTGGTTGTTCACCTCGTACCTGTGGCGATGGCGTTCACGGATGGTTCTTCTACCGTAGCAGTTGGCAATGTTCGAACCCTCAGTCAACACACAATCCTGCGCACCCAAACGCATGGTGCCGCCAAGGTCGGAGTCGTCTGTGCGCTCTTCGCGCTCACCGGTCGCATCCAGCCACTCGGTGATCAGGCCCACGACAGGTTCTGGCGTGTGCGCACGGAATTCGGTGCTGTGGGCATCAACCAGACCGGCTTTGTTACGAGCGTATTCGATAACTGCCACCTGCATACCCAAGCAGATACCCAAGTAGGGAACCTTGTTCTCACGGGCATACTGAACTGTGCGGATTTTGCCTTCCACACCACGTTCACCAAAACCACCGGGAACCAGAATGGCATCGGCGCTCTCAAGTACAGCAGTGCCGTCACGTTCGATGTCTTCAGAATCAATGTAATTGATCTTTACCTTGGTGCGGGTTTTGATACCGGCGTGCAGCAGAGATTCGATCAGTGATTTGTAGGCCTCGAGCAGCTCCATGTATTTGCCAACCATGGCAATCGTCACTTCCTGCTCAGGATTCATCAGTGCTTCGACAACACCGTCCCAATCACTAAGGTCCGCCTCCCGTGCATCAAGCCTGAAGTGATCAATAACCAACTGATCCAGGCCATGCTCGTGCAGCATGCGGGGAATAGCGTAGATGGACTTTGCATCACGCATCGGAATAACAGCGCGCTCTTCCACGTTTGTGAACAGCGCGATTTTCCGGCGGGAGCTGGCGTCCACTTCATGCTCTGAACGGCACAGCAGAATGTCTGGCTGCAAACCGATAGAGCGCATTTCCTTCACGGAGTGCTGAGTCGGTTTGGTTTTGATTTCGCCAGCAGTCGCAATGTAAGGCACCAGTGTCAGGTGCATAAACAGCGCACGGGCAGAACCCACTTCAACCTTCAGCTGACGGCAGGCTTCGAGAAACGGCAGGGATTCAATATCACCAACGGTACCGCCCACTTCAACCAGAGCAACATCCGCACCGGCTGCGCCTTCGACCACGCGACGTTTGATCTCGTCGGTAATGTGGGGAATAACCTGAACAGTACCGCCAAGATAATCACCGCGGCGCTCTTTGCGTATAACCTCTTCATACACCCGGCCAGCCGTGAAATTATTACGGCGGCTCATGGGCGTGCGAATAAAGCGCTCGTAATGGCCAAGATCAAGGTCGGTTTCAGCGCCGTCTTCGGTGACATAGACTTCACCGTGCTGGAACGGGCTCATGGTGCCTGGGTCAACGTTTATGTATGGGTCCAGCTTGAGGATAGTGACCTTCAGGCCGCGCGCCTCAAGGATCGCAGCCAATGAGGCCGATGCGATACCTTTCCCCAGTGAGGACACAACACCGCCGGTGACGAAAATATAACGCGTCATGCAGATTCCATGATTATCAGGTTCTGTGAAGGAGGGAGATTGTCATCTCAAGATGGGACGCCAGACTACCAGAAAGCCCTCAACGACTCAATGACAATCCCGCTCTACAATCAGCTGCAAGCCTGCAGCCGGCGCCTTCCCGCAGTATTGTTCAGAACACCATAAATCGCCAATGGCGATGAGTTCTTTTTCCGGCTCCACACCCATGAAAACCAAGGGTAGACGCAGCCTTTCCCAAGGTGGAACGGCCTGTTCCTGAAGCCACTTTTTCAGTGATTTTGACTGGCCTCCAGCGTGAAAACGCATGCGTTCTCCACCCTGCCTCGTACATATTCGTATTGGCGGCGTAGCGGCTTTCGCTGTAAACGATGGAATCAGACGGATCGTCCATTCGCCCCACTGCACCGGCTCGCCAAATTGAAGCGTTACAGGTTCCTCTGGCAAGTCAGCGGACTCAGGAACCAAATACAGCTCGCCCTGAAAACGTCGAAGGCTGTAATTGTCACCCCGCAATTCCGGAGATCGATCCTCCGCAGCTTGCAATAGATCGCCCAACACCTGTGACCAATCACTTATTGAAGGGACATCATATCCGGCTCGCAGGACCCACCAACGCAGAAGATTTTTCTGTTCCACCAGGGTAAGCGCACCCAACCCCGCCACCGGAAGGCGACGTTTATGCCCTCCCAATGACCGCCACTGCAACTCCGCCAGCCGCTGGTTCAAAAAATCGCTTTCTGAGCAAGCGCCCGCACTGTGCCGCAGTCGCTGATTCAGCCCAGGCCAGCGCTTTTTTAATGCCGGAAGAATGCGGATACGGAGGAAGTTTCGATCGAATTTCTGATCTGTATTGCTGGGATCATCAACCCAGGAAAGTCCGGCCTGGCGAGCGTGAAGCTCGAGTTCCGCCCGATCGACCCCCAGCAATGGCCTGGCAAGGCGGCCCTGGCCTAAGGGGCGGGTTTCAGGCATGCCTGCAAGACCGGCGACACCACTGCCACGGAACATTCGAAACAGTACTGTTTCAGCCTGATCATCATCATGATGGGCCATCAGCAACACATCATCAGGCTCAAGAAGTGTTTCAAAAACTCTGTAGCGGGCCTTACGCGCCGCCTCTTCAAGGCCCTCACCAGGGCCGGCACCGAGTTTGACCGTCACGGGCTGAACAGTGAGAGGAACACCCAACTCAGCGCAGAGTGCCTGGCAAAACACTTCCGTGTCACCAGCATTGGCCTGAAGCTGATGGTTGATATGCAACGCTCGCACTCCGGAATGGCAGAGTGCGGCAAGATGCAAAAGAAGGGTGGAATCCAGGCCACCACTGAGGGCAACCCAAAGACGCCGGTAGCCAGAAATGGCTTTAACCGGCGCAAGCAACGCCTCAGGAAAGGCGTACCCGATTGAGGGCTTAGCGCCCAGTGTCATAGCGGGTTAAACGCTCGTACCGCCGGGAGACCAATTCATCCAAAGGCAAGCGACTTAGCTCTGCCATCCCGTTTGCCAGCGTCTCACGCAGTGCCTCAGCCATTTTTTCCGGGTTACGATGCGCACCGCCCAGAGGCTCAGTGATTACATTGTCCGCAAGCCCGAGATCTTTCAGGCGACCCGCAGTCACACCCATGGCTTCTGCTGCGAGAGAGGCAAATTCCGCACTCTTCCACAAAATAGAGGCACAGCCTTCCGGCGAGATCACCGCATACGTCGAGTACTGCAGCATATTCAACTGATCGCATACGCCAATGGCCAACGCACCACCCGACCCACCTTCGCCGATGACGGTGGAAATGATGGGTGTTTTTAGGCGAGACATCACCGCCAGGTTAAACGCGATGGCTTCACTCTGCCCACGCTCTTCAGCGCCAATACCGGGATAGGCTCCTGGAGTATCGATAAATGTGAGAATTGGCATTCTGAAGCGCTCTGCCATTTCCATTAAGCGCAAGGCCTTGCGGTAGCCTTCCGGACGCGGCATTCCGAAGTTGCGTTTTACCTTATCCCGCACTTCCCGCCCCTTCTGGTGACCAATAACCATCACGGGCTTATCGTTCAACCGTGCGGTGCCGCCCACAATGGCTTGATCATCTGCATAACGGCGGTCGCCATGGAGTTCATCGAAATCATCAAAGATCATCTCGATGTAATCCAGGGTATAGGGCCGGCGCGGATGCCTCGCAAGACGAGCAACATCCCAAGGGTGCAAATCGGAGAATATGCTCTCCGTCAGACTGACACTCTTCTTTTTCAGCCGTGTAATCTCGTCAGAAATATTGATATCGGTGTCGTTGCCCACCATGCGAAGCTCTTCAATCTTGGCTTCAAGGTCGGCAATCGGCTGTTCGAAATCCAGATAATTAGGGTTCATGATGTTCCATCATTTTATTACCAGGCGGGACAGCGCGCCGCCTATTCAGAATTTGGTACAAAGATAGCAGTGCCCGGGTCATGGCTAAAGCGGACATTGGTATGAGTCCGCAATCTGACAGATATTTAACTTTCCGCGCAGCTCTTTGTCTTTATCACTCAATCATAGACCAGTTCCACGCACTGGTCGCCCACCAGATACTTCAGTTCCAGCAACAAGCTGTCATCTGGCCGTACACGCCAGGTTTCACCCAGCTCAATTCGGGTGCTGGCTTCGGGACTGCTGTACTCAATCCACACCGGGCTACCCTCGCAACGAAACGGCCTTAGTGTGCTATCAATCTTATCCAGAAAGCCATTTTGAAGCTGGTCGG
This sequence comes from Marinobacter sp. KMM 10035, assembly GCF_046537445.1. Classification (NCBI taxonomy): domain Bacteria; kingdom Pseudomonadati; phylum Pseudomonadota; class Gammaproteobacteria; order Pseudomonadales; family Marinobacteraceae; genus Marinobacter; species Marinobacter sp. KMM 10035. The sequence goes on from NZ_JBBVMG010000002.1 coordinate 267,582, forward strand.
CGTGAAGGTTCAACTTTAATCCTTTACTGAACTGCTTCCGGGCGCTGGGCACATCCATTACCGAACTGACGCGCATTTTCATCTGGCCAGAATAATCATCGTGGCTCACCTGTCCCTCAACCACAATCACCTGATCCGATTGCAGCAACTCCCGATTCTCGAAGAAGGCTTCAGAAAACAGGGTGGCTTCAATGCGCGCACTGCGGTCATCCAGCGTGATAAAGCACATGGTAGAGCCTGTGCGCGTTTTCATGGTGCGCTGTGCTATCACCAGTCCGGCAACCCGCTGGGGAGATTTGTTGGGTTTCAGGTCCGAGATCGAAGAACGCACAAAACGGCGAACTTCGCGCTCATATTCATCGAACGGGTGCCCAGTAAGATAGAGGCCCAGAGTGTCTTTCTCGCCTTTAAGCCGCTGTTTCTCCGGCCACTCACGCACGTCAGCCACATCGACATAGGGATCACCGCCATCCTCGGCTTCCAGCATCTCGCCAAACATATCCATCATGCCTACGGATTCGTTGCGCGACTGTTGATCGGCCTGCTGAACCGCTTTCGGTATGCTGGCCATCAACTGGGCCCTACTGGCACCAAGTTTGTCCATGGCGCCTGAGCGAATCAGCGCTTCCATTGCCCGCTTATTGATTTTTTTCAGATCAACCTTGCGGCAAAAATCGAAAATATCCTGATACGGCTCACCACTTGCACGCCCTTCCACAATGGCCTGAATGGGGCCCTCACCCAACCCCTTGATCGCGCCAAGGCCATAAACAACCTGCCCTTCATCGTTAACGGTGAAGGTGTATTCCGAACGACTGACATCTGGCAGCACCAAATCCAGCTTAAGATTGCGGCACTCTTCAACCAGCGTGACGACCTTATCTGTGTTCTGCATATCTGCGGTCAGAACAGCAGCCATAAACTCAGCCGTATAATGGGCCTTCAGCCATAGCGTTTGATAAGACACCAGCGCATAGGCGGCGGAGTGGGATTTGTTAAAGCCGTAGCCAGCAAACTTTTCAACGAGATCAAAGATGTTTTCCGCGAGTGTTTTGTTAATGCCATTGCCTTCGCAGCCATCGAGAAAGAACTGCTTCTGCTTGGCCATTTCCTCGGGCTTCTTCTTACCCATGGCACGGCGCAACATGTCCGCATTACCCAGGCTATATCCACCCATTACCTGAGCAATCTGCATAACCTGCTCCTGGTAAAGGATAACCCCGTAGGTGGGCTCCAGAACCGGCTTCAGGCCTTCGTATTGGTAGTCCGGGTGCGGGAAGGACATCGGCTGCTTGCCGTGCTTACGGTCGATAAAGTCGTCAACCATGCCTGACTGCAGCGGCCCTGGGCGGAACAGCGCCACCAGTGCGATCATGTCTTCCAGGGAGTCCGGCTGCAGACGGCGAATCAGGTCCTTCATGCCGCGGGATTCCAGCTGGAACACGGCGGTGGTTTCCGCCTTCTTCAGCATGACGAACGAAGCCGGGTCATCCAGCGGAATTTCGCTGATGTCCAGCGGAGGGAGGCCCCGACCTTCCCGCCGCGGGTTAATCATTTTCAGGGCCCAGTCGATGATGGTCAGAGTTCGCAGACCAAGGAAGTCGAACTTGACCAGTCCGGCATCCTCCACATCGTTTTTGTCGAACTGGGTCACCAGACTGCCGCCGTCATCATCGCAATACAGCGGTGAGAAGTCGGTAATTTTAGTGGGTGCAATTACCACACCACCAGCGTGCTTACCGGCATTTCGGCATACGCCCTCAAGTTTCAGGGCCATCTCCCAGATTTCCTGGGCTTCTTCATCCTGTTCAAGAAACTCCTTGAGGGCGGGCTCCTGCTCTATCGCCTTTTCCAGCGTCATGCCCACTTCAAAGGGAATCAACTTGGACAGTTTATCTGCCAAACCGTAGGACTTACCCTGAACACGAGCGACGTCCCGCACCACCGCTTTGGCCGCCATGGTACCGAAGGTAATGATCTGGGAAACCGCTTCCCGGCCATACTTTTCAGCAACATAAGCGATAACCCTGTCCCGACCTTCCATACAGAAGTCGACGTCGAAGTCGGGCATGGACACTCGTTCAGGGTTTAGGAAGCGCTCGAACAGCAAGTCGTACTCAAGCGGGTCCAGATCCGTAATCAACTGGGCATAGGCAACCAGCGAGCCGGCACCGGAACCACGGCCAGGCCCAACGGGCACGCCATTATTTTTGGCCCACTTGATGAAGTCCATAACGATCAGAAAGTAGCCAGGAAATCCCATCTGGATGATGATATCCAGTTCGAATTTCAGCCGTTTAAAATAGGCGTCGCGCTTGCTGTCGTATTCCGGGTCGTCTTTGGAAAGGGTTTTTGCCAAACGATCTTCCAGACCGTCCTCAGACACCTTGCGGAAGTATTCGTCCATGGTCATGCCTTCCGGCACCGGGTAATTGGGCAGGAAGTACTCGCCCATGCGCACGGTGACCGAACAGCGCCGAGCTATCTCCACGGTGTTCGCAATGGCTTCGGGGATATCGCTGAACAGATCAATCATTTCCTCAGCGCTGCGCAGGTATTGCTGATCGCTAAAACGGCGATCACGGCGAGGGTCATCCAATGCCCGACTTTCACCGATGCAGACTCGAGCCTCGTGGGCCTCAAAATCCTCAGCCTCAAGAAAATGCACGTCGTTGGTAGCAACAACCGGCAGCCCCAATTGTTGGGCCAACTCAACACTCATGTGCAGGCAGTCTTCGTCACCGGGACGACCCGTTCTTTGCAGCTCCAGATAATAAGAGCCTGGATAGAGTTTCATCCAGTACTCTGCCCTGGATTTTGCAAGCCCGGGTTTATCCGCCAGCAAAGCCTTGCACACATCGCCCATTTTGGCGCCAGACATGGCAATAAGGCCTTCCGTTCTTGTCTCTAGCCATTTGCGCTGGATAATCGGTTTGCCGTATTTCTGCCCCTCGGTATACCCAAGGGAAATGATTTCTGTAAGGTGGAGGTAGCCTTTGTCATTCCGGGCCAGCAGCGTCAGGCGGAACGGGCTCTCCGGCTCATCCGGGTTCTCCAGCCAGAGATCCGCACCTATGACGGGCTTCACACCCGCACCAGTGGTTGCTTTGTAAAACCGGACCAGCGAACACATGTTCGATTGTTCTGTCAGGCCCACGGCCGGCATGCCCAATTCCACCACTCGTTTGACCAGAGGCTTAACGCGAACGAGGCCGTCCACCATGGAATGTTCTGAGTGCACGCGAAGGTGTACAAAAGTCTGCGACATAGCGTCAGCTGGTTCCTGCTTATTTATTTAGAGTGTCGATTAACGGCGCCTGAAAAGGCCTCTTTAAAATGCCTAAAGCAATCAGTCGCCAATTAATGCACGTATATCTTCTTCAGTCTGGGGACCAAAACGGGCCTCCAGAAGATCTCCGTCGGGGGTCACAACAAATGTTGCTGGCAAGGCAACCGGGCGCTGCCAGTCAAATTCAGGGCCTGGGTCGTTTGCAAGCATGGTGTACTCAATACCCATGCGCTGGCCGAGAGCAACCAGTTGCTCACCCTTCACGCCGTCAAAATTAACCCCGAGCACAGTAATATCAGGGGCATTGTCCAGTTCGTTGAACTCCGGTATTTCTTCCAGGCAGGGCTTGCACCACTCGGCCCAGTAGTTCACCAAAACCCACTGGCCCCGCAGGTCGCTCCAGGCCAGTTTTGTGCCTTCCGCCCTTTCCAGCTCAATTTTTTGACAGCCTGCCAGCAAAGCTATTACAAACAGGGCAACGGTAACGACTGCTCTCCGCGGCAACCGGGAAATGACAGGGTTCTGCAAGGGAAAACCTCCTGTTAGACTGCTCGCCACAAACTATTGCGGCTCCATTTCAACAAACAGGCACGAACATGACAGAACCCATTCGGATTTTCCACAACCCGCGCTGCTCAAAATCTCGCCAGACACTTGAACTGCTAACAGACCGGGGTATTGCGCCGGAGATTATACGCTACCTGGAAACGCCACCAACAGAGCGGGAGCTTTCCGATATCCTTGACGCGCTCGACCGCCAACCCCGCGAGCTCATGCGTACCGGCGAAAGTGAATTCAAGGAACTTGGCCTGGACAACCCGGATCTGAGCCGCGAACAGCTGATTGCTGCTATGGTAGCAAATCCGAAACTGATTGAACGGCCTATTGTGTTTGCCAATGGTAAAGCCGCCGTTGGCCGACCACCTGAAAACGTACTCAAAATTCTTTAGTTACATGACCACCGTTTTAAGGAAACCAAAGTGCCAGAGCAACTGCCGTATATTCTGATTCTCTACTACAGCCGCACAGGGCAGACCGCAGAGCTGGCCAGCCAAATAGGCCGCGGGGTCGCCAGGGTGGGCGGTATTGAGGCAAAGCTGCGCTCTGTTCCTGTAGTCTCACCTGACACTGAGGCATCGTTACCAGCGGTTCCCGATGCGGGAGCCCCCTATGTCAGCAAGTCCGATCTCGCCAATTGTGCCGGGCTGGCCATCGGCAGCCCTACCCGCTTCGGCAACATGGCAGCACCACTTAAACACTTTCTGGATACAACCGGCGATCTGTGGCTAAACGGCGCGCTCGTCGGCAAGCCAGCGGGAGCATTTACGTCAACTGGCAGCCTGCACGGTGGTCAGGAAGCCACAATCCTGACCATGATGATCCCCCTGCTTCATCACGGCATGGTGTTGTGCGGCTTGCCCTACACAGACGAAAACCTGAGTAAGACGACAACCGGAGGCACACCATACGGCCCCTCGCACTGGGCCGGCACCGGAGAGCAGCAACCCCTGAGCAACCATGAGAAGGCACTTTGCCAACTCTTCGGTGAGCGCCTGGCAAAATTGGCGCTCAAACTGGCTGATTGATACGAACACGGCTATGCCACGCAAAGCTCTTTATACTTTTCTGGAATCTGACAATGCTCCATAACCCCAAAGCCCGGCACACTGCGAAAGCAACCCAATTTCTCTATCTGGCCGTGTTGGCAACGCTTTTGATTACAACCTTCTACCCAGCGCCAATCGAGGGGGTTTCCATTGCCCTGATTCTATCTGTCAAGCTGATTCCCCTGCTAGCACTGATTGTCCCCGTGTTCCGTGGCAACAATCGTGGATATATCTGGTTAGCCTTTGTGGTGATTTTTTACTTTACTCAAGCCGTTGTTTCATCATGGCTAAGCCAAGGCGCACCCGACCACGTTGTTCTTATGGTACTCACGCTCCTGCTATTCATCATGGCGATGGTTCATTTGAAAGTGAACCGGCCAGTTACAGGCTGACATGCTCCATTACCGGAAAGTGACACCTTATGCCCAACTCCACTAAAACAGAGCAGACGCCCCCGACACTTCAATCGAAGCTGGCAGCGCCTCCGCGCAGCACTCTGACGTTGCGGGATATCTGTACAGCTTTGGTCACCGATGGTGAAATTGGTCAGGAGAGCGCTGAACGGGTGCTTTCCGCCAATCTTGGTGCCGCCAGCAGCCACACAGCGAAGCGCCATCCGCTGGAGCTTGTGGCTATCGCGGCACTCACCAGTGATAAAAGCGGCAAGGTTCTGGATCTTGAGCGACTCACAAAGTGGCTGGCAGATTGGGCTGGCCAACCCTATTACCATATCGATCCCCTGAAGATAGACACGCCCGCGATTGCCCGTGTCATGTCTTACGCATTCGCCCAGCGCCATGACATTCTCGCAGTTGAGATTGGACAGGACGAAATCCTTGTGGCCAGTGCAGAGCCCTTCAAAGTTGACTGGGAAAGCAATCTTCGTCAGGCCGTGCGTAAGGATATCCGCCGGGTGGTGGCGAACCCGGAAGACATCCGCCGATACTCCGTCGAGTTTTACCAGCTCGCAAACTCCGTAAACAAAGCAAGTGGTGGCCAGGCCCCCGCCAATAAGGCTGGCCAGCAGAACCTTGAACAACTACTGGATTTAGGCGCCAGTGATAGTGCCGATGCCAACGATCAGCACGTTGTGCGCATCGTGGACTGGCTGCTGCAATACGCGTTCGACCAACGCGCATCAGACATCCACATTGAGCCACGCCGCACCCTGACTCACATCCGCTTCCGTATTGATGGCGTACTGCACAGTGTTTACGAATTCCCAGAGCATGTGGGCATGGCCATTACCAGCCGGCTGAAGATTTTGGGGCGATTAAACGTTGCTGAAAAACGCCGCCCACAGGATGGTCGCCTGAAAACCCGCAAACCCGACAACAGCGAAGTCGAGCTGCGCCTGGCCACCATGCCAACGGCATTCGGGGAAAAAATGGTGATGCGGATATTTGACCCGGATGTACTTCTGAAATCCTACGAACAACTGGGGTTCAACCGCGAAGACCGGGAGCGCTGGCAGGAAGTCACTTCGAAACCCCATGGAATTGTTCTGGTTACAGGCCCCACAGGCTCAGGCAAGACCACCACTCTGTATTCCACACTGAAACAAATCGCCTCTGCCGAACTGAACGTCTGCACCATCGAAGACCCAATCGAGATGGTTGAGCCTGCGTTCAACCAGATGCAGGTTCAAACCAATATCGATCTGACGTTTGCATCGGGCGTCCGGGCTCTGCTGCGACAGGATCCAGACATCATCATGATTGGTGAAATCCGTGATCTGGAAACCGCCGAAATGGCGGTGCAGGCGGCACTAACCGGGCACTTGGTACTTTCTACCTTGCACACCAATGACGCTCCGAGTGCGCTGACGCGAATGATGGAGCTGGGCATACCGCCCTACCTGATTCGCGCAACCGTGTTAGGCGTTATGGCCCAACGTCTGGTTCGAACACTTTGCTCGCACTGCAAAGCAACAGCGCCTGTTGACCTCCAGGCATGGCAGACTCTAACCAAGCCCTGGAAAGCTCCGCCACCAAAGGAGTTTCACAAACCCGTGGGTTGTCTGGAGTGCCGCAATACCGGCTACCTTGGCCGTGCCGGGGTGTATGAGATCATGACGCTTTCCGGTGCACTGACAAGCCAGATTACGGACCACTGCGAGCTGGAGCAGTTGCGGCTGGACGCCTACCGCGAAGGCATGAAGTCGCTGCGTTTGAGCGGCGCCCAGAAAGTGGCCAGCGGCCTGACCACCGTTGAAGAAATACTCAGGGTAACACCGGCAAGCCAGCGCTGATGCTGCAGTAAGCTCACGGTCAAGTGAGGGAGGCTCTACCCTATGCTCCGGGTCTAAGCCCACACTGCTCAAGCAAAGACTGCCAGGCTTTGGTATGCCTCTCCACGGCGCGATCCAGGTTCGCCCACACACTTTCCACGCCCTCAAGGGCAAGCGCTGAGCGTCGCCACTCACGAAAGTCTGCAGGCATTACCTCTGCCTGCATTTTCGCCAGCTCGGTTAAAGGTTCGATCAAATCCCTACGAGCCCGTCGCAAGTCGGCCAGATAGGGCTGAACCTTCCCTATGTAGATACTGAAAAACATGCCCTGAACGATATCCGATTGGCTGTTGGGCTTGCCGTTGAAGCAGAGCGGCCGACTATCCAACCGCTGTTGAATCAGGTGGGTGGCATCGTCGAGGCGCGTAACGACCAGTTTGCTGCTGTTGATGAGTTGCCCTGCCCGATATTCCGCTTGCCAGCGCTGATGCACCTTTCCCCAGAAGCTCAGATCTACCTCAAGGTTCTGATCGAGAAGTGCTGCCACGGTTTTGTTTAACTGACGGGTATCCCGGGCAAGGTCCGAGAGAAGATCTTCGGCCCCAACCGGATACTCACCCTTGGCGAGCGTGAACAGGGTTTCTACTTCCTCCACGCCCCAGCTAGCATTCCAGATGGCTATTGGCAGTGACTCACGCTTGCTGGCAATAGCCTGTTCTAAAACATCCTGAAGTTCTTCATCCTCTACCATTAGACACTCGCCGGCGGCGCGGATGAAACGAACTTCATAGCGTAGGCGGTTCAGGGGCTGCATCACCTTGCCCATGACGGAGTTTTTCTCCCCCACCACATACTGCAGTTCACAGCCATACAGCGACAGGAAGTCCAGCATGCCCAGGTCCAGCTCGGGCATTGGCAGGACACGGTTACGACGTCTGGGAATGGGATTTGCTGCAGGAATCTCTGAAAGCTCTGGCTCTGTGTCCAGAACCCGGCCAACCCGCTCCACGTATTCGTCCATCATGGGGCGGGCATCGGAGAAAGGATTGCACCCGGCAAGCAGCAAGATAATTGCACTGGAGACAAGCAGCCTGGCAGATCGGGTTGCAGACATATTTACCTCCCGACACCCACTTGTGCTCGCGAGCGAACGACTACCGCTTCCGCAGCAAGCCAGCGTCCACCTCGGCGAAATCCCGGGCGACAAAACGCTCTGTTTCGGGCAAATCACCATCCCGGATCAGCCAGGCAGTTTTCATGCCCGCGGCCTCTGCTGCCACAAGTTCAGCCTCAACATCCGACAGAAACAGGACAGTAGCGCCCTCTACGCCGAGCTCCTCAAGAATGTTCCGGTAAGCTTCCGGCTCTCTCTTTCCACCAATCCGGGTGTCGAAATAACCAGAGAAAAACGGTGTGAAATCGCCAGACGTGGTAAAACCAAAAATAAGTTTTTGGGCTTTCACCGAACCAGACGAGTAAACGTACAAACGCAGACCACGGTCGTGCCAGTGCTGCAGGTATTGGGCGGCGTCTTCGTAGATATGGCCGTTGAGCTCGCCTTGTTGGTAGCCCTGTTCCCAAACCATGCCCTGAAGCGCCTTGAGCGATGTAGCCTTGCGGTCTTCACGAATCCACCCTTGCAGTGCTTCGATCAATGCCCCGGCATCCTCGCGATCTGCACCGGATTCCTTTGCCACTCCATCCAGTTGTTTCGACACTTCCGGGCTATCCCAATGTTCGCGGATAAATTCCGACAGGTGCTCAGCAGCATAGGGAAACAGCACATCGTGCACAAAGGAAATGGAACTGGTTGTGCCTTCAATGTCGGTAAGAATCACGCGAATCATACGGCCTCTCCTTCCAGAGCTTCATAGCGCGGTAATTGCCCGGCAATATTGTCCCCGGTGAAGTCCGCGACCCAGCCTTCAGGATTGGTAAACAGGCGGATGCAGGTAAACTCCGGCTCCGGCCCCATATCAAACCAGTGTCGAGTACCTTCAGGCACGCTGATCAGATCGTTCTTCTGGCACTGAACAGCAAACACCTGATCGCCAAGATGCAGATAGAATATGCCCTGACCACGAACGAAAAAACGCACTTCATCCTCGCAGTGGGTATGCTCATCCAGAAACTTCTTCCGGAAAGCCTCCTTCTGGGGGTTATCCGGGTTCAGACTGATCACATCGGCAGTCTGAAAACCGCTTTCGGCCTTCAGCTTCGCGATTTCAGCGCTGTAGGCTTCCAGAATCTCCTCCGGTGCTGCATCCGCCGGCAGGTTCTGGGTGGGCCAGCGTTCAAAACGGACACCCTTGCTGTTCAGCTGAGCGGCTATCTCACCTGGATCATGGGTGATTGCCGGCGCAGCTTCCGGGTTATGTGCGTCAAAAATACTCAAAGTCGTCATGGGCTAACCCTCATGGTTGCAAGCTCACACTCGAAAAGAAACTCAAAGGCCTCCACATGCCGAAGGCAATCCGCCATGGTTTTACCCCAGGTATACAGCCCGTGCCCGCGAATCAGGTAACCGGGTTGCTCAGGGTGTTCAAGGAACCACTCTCGGGTATCTTGGGCCAAAGTTTCAATATCCTGGGTGTTATCGAAAACCGGAACCGTCACCGCTGTCTCGTGGGTTTCCACGCCATCAAACGCCTTTTGCAGTTCGTAGCCATCAAATGTCAGAAGCTCCCCTGCTGGCACCAACCTGCTTAGCACCGTTGCATTAACAGAGTGCGTGTGAAGAACCGCGCCAGCATCCGGAAATACCTGATACAACGCCGTGTGCAGCAAGGTTTCTGCAGACGCGCGGCTGTCACTTTGTACCGGCCTGCCCTGAAGATCGACCACCATGACATCCCCTGCACCCAATTGACCTTTGTGGCGGCCAGACACTGTAATAGCAATATGATCCTGATCTACTCGGGCAGAGTAGTTGCTGCTTGTGGCCGGGGACCAGCCGCGCTCGTACAGAAAACGCCCGGCATCGGCGATGGATTCGGCAACAACAGCGTATTGGTTTACATCAAGCACGGTTTTACTTTCCAGAATATGAAGCGCATGGCTCGTGAGTTATGCGCAAATGATGCCGTGCTGCAATCAGATCAGCAACAACAGAAATGGCAATTTCTGCGGGGGTTTTACTGGGAATGTTAATGCCAATCGGTGCCCTTAGGCGCTGTAAATCTGCCTCACCAAGCCCAAGTGACAACAACCGCTCCCGCCGGGTGTCAGAGGTTCGTTTAGAGCCCATGGCACCCACGTAAAATGCCGACGACTGCAAGGCCGCCAGCAGACCCATATCGTCTATTCTCGGATCATGGGCCAGAGCCAAGACTCCGCACCAGCTATCATTAAAAGACTCGGCGACCAGATCATCTGGCAAGCGCCGGTCGAGTGGCAGGTGCGGGTACCCCCAACCAGAGGAAAAAGCTTCCCGCGGCTCGCAAAGGGTTACGGTGAAATCCGCAGCAGTCGCAAATTCAGCCACATATCGCGCCACCTCACCTGCCCCTATCAGCAGTAACCTGCACTCCGGCTGCAGTGTCTGGAGCAGCTCTTCACCATCAAACATAATACCTGGCTGAGCAGTTGGCTCCGGTAACTCCAGTTCAACTACGCCTTGCAGACTGACTCTCCGAGCTACAGGCTGGCGGCTCCTCAAGGACTCCGCCAACTGCCGCACATGCTCTAGCGCGCCGCTTCTGGTCGATGCGGTGCTGCCCAAGGGTTCCACCAGTAACCGGATGCGACCGCCACAGGGCAGCCGGAAATTGTCACGATCACCGTCGGTAATGCCATAGTCCACGACCACCGTGTAATCCGCGCCCTCTGCCACAGTTCGGCGTAGAAGATCCTCTTCCAGGCAGCCGCCAGACACCGAACCACTCCACTGCCCTGCATCACTAACCGCCAGCCAGGAGCCTGCGGGCCGAGGCGATGAGCCCCAGGTTTCCACAATAGTACAGAGCCACACCCGCCTGCCTTGCTCAAGCCACGATAATACATCTTGGATTACTGACCCATGGCCACCGGTCATCTGTGGTGATGGGGAGTCAGGCATCTGCTTTCAGAGGCAGAGTGCGCTGACGTTTGCCAGTCAGTGCGAACAGCGCATTGCCCAGAGCAGGGATAACCGGCGGCACTCCAGGCTCGCCAACACCGGTAGGGCCTTCGGTACTCGGCACTATATCCACCGTTACTTCTGGCCGCTCGTACTGCCGCATTAGCTGAGTGTCGTGGAAGTTGCTCTGCTGCACCCGGCCGCCCTCAAAGGTTATCTCGCCGTACAGCGCTGCAGTAAGTCCAAAGATAATCCCGCCTTCTATCTGATCTTGCACAATACGGGGGTTAACCACTTGGCCGCAGTCCACAGCGCAGGTGACCCTGTAAACCTTGATGACTCCGTTCTCCACGCCGGCTTCTACAACCTGCGCCACAAAGGTTCCAAAACTCTTGAATAGCGCTATGCCTCTGCCACGACCTTCCGCGACAGGAGTGTCCCAATCAGCCAGTCGCACTGCTCTATCGAGCACTTCCAGGTGGCGCGGCTGACCTGCAAGCAGGTTGCGGCGGAACCGGTAAGGATCTTCCCCAACTTCGTGCGCCAGTTCATCCATGAAGGTTTCAACAGCAAATCCATTATGCGAGTAACCAACGGAACGCCAGAAAGTCACAGGTACACCCGGGTCTGTATGAGTGTGGCGGATGTCTATGTTGTCCACGTTGTAGGGGTACTCTATCGCCCCCTCAATCGCAGACATATCCTTGGGGGTTGCTATCCCTTCGGCTAACAAACCAACTTTGCCAAGGGTGTCGTACATAAACTTTGGTGCCCAGGGGTATTGCGCCGGTGCGGCATTTCGCACGTACCAGTCCAGCAGCTGAGGACCAACGATCTGGTGATGCCAGCCTGACAGCTCCCCAGCCTCAATACCGGCCTGCATTCTGTGCAGCATGGCTGGGCGATACAGGTCGTGTTGCGTATCCTCTTCACGCGACCAAATCAGCTTCACCGGTTGCTTCACCCGATAAGCAACTGCAGCTGCTTCTTCAATAAAATCCTGGGTCAAGCGACGACCGAATCCGCCACCAAGAAACGTGGTATGAATCGTGACATCACTTGGTGAAAGGTCGGTTACCCGGGCAGCCGCTATACGGCCCAGATCCGGAGCCTGTGTAGGCGCCCAAACTTCGATGCTGTCACCTTTGTACCACGCCGTGGCGTTCATCGGTTCCAGCGTTGAATGGGCCAGGTAGGGCTGACTGTACTCCGCCTCAAATACCCTCCCTGCTTTTTTAACCGCACCCTCATAGTCGCCTTCGCTACGCTCTGACTTGCCGCGATCTTCATCGGCGGCCTTTCGGTAGGAATCAAACACCTCGCTAGTGGAAAGCGAGAAGGCATCCGAGTTGTCCCATTCTACTTTCAACGCGTTCTGGGCTTTTCGGGCACGCCAGTACTTGTCGGCAACAATGGCCACACCGCGCTCAATCTCAAACACATCAAGAACACCGAGCATGGCGCGAACTTCACTTTCATTGAAAGCCTTTACACGGCCACCGTGCTGGGGCGGCCGGCTTACCACGCTATAAACCATGCCCGGGAGTTCAACATCTATGCCGTAAACTGCGGTGCCTGTGGACTTTGCACGGGCATCAAGTCTGCCTCGCTGCTTGCCAATGTACTTCCACTCACTGGCAGGTTTCAGTGCAACATCTCCGCGAATAATCTCTTTGGAGGCCAGTTCTACCAACTGTCCGTAGCGCATGGAATCCAGGCCATTGGGGTGAAATACTCGGCCTTGGCGTGCGGTGCACTTGTCCCCATCCACATTCCAAACCCTGGCAGCTGCCAAAATGAGCATTTGCCGCGCCGAAGCCCCGGCCGTCCGTAGCGGTTCCCAGCTGGTGGATATACTGGTACTGCCCCCCGTGAGCTGCAGCTTGTACAAGGGGTTACGATATTCCGGTGCCACTGGCGCGAACCTGGGGGTGATCGCCTCCGGGTCAACTTCCAGCTCTTCTGCAATCAGAGTGGTCAGGCCGGTATAGGTACCCTGCCCCATTTCAACTCGGGCCAGGGTAAAATGAATTTCGTCCGTATTCGTTATCTCAAGCCAGGCATCCGGTTTCCACTCACCCGTTTCCTCTTTGTAGCCTGTCGGCATTCCGGAACAACCAGGGAGTGAGAGAGACAGCATCAATGACCCGGATGCACCTGCACCCACCTTTAGAAAATCACGTCGGTTCATCGTCATATCAGTTTCCCTCTCCAGACACAGAAGCATCGTATGCCAGAGAACTTCCTGCCACTGACTCAACTGCGGCAATGATTCGAGAGTAGGTGCCACAGCGGCAAAGGTTGCCGGTCATGGCTGCAACAATATCGTCCCGGGCAGGCGCCGGATTGGTTGCAAGAAGATGTGCAGCACTCATTATCTGGCCAGACTGGCAGTAGCCACACTGGGGCACCCCCTCTGCAATCCATGCTTTTTGCAGGGCGTGCAACTGGCCCTCTTCTGCCAAGCCTTCTATGGTTGTTACCTCACCACCGGTGGCCACCTCTACCGGTGTTGAACAGGAACGCACTGGCTGCCCATTCAGGTGCACAGTGCAGGCACCGCAAAGCCCCATACCGCATCCAAACTTGGTGCCTTTAAGCCCGAGCTCATCACGTAATACCCACAATAGGGGGGTATCACCCTCAACATCCAGCGACCGCTGCTCGCCGTTAACTGTAAGGCTCAGTGCCATGCCTGTTTACTCCCACTGTTTGTCCCGGCGTGCTATTCAGGCGTACTCTCCAGATGCACTACTCAGGCTTCTTGTTTTATGTACCAGAAAACTGTTTTATCGCCTTCTGTACAGGCGTTACTTCACAACTTCCTCGCCGTCTTTATTAACCCACACTTCACGGTCTTCTGTATTCATCTTGCCTTTCGAATCCCAAATCTCACGATTCTGGGTCTTTTCTTCAATTTTGCCTTTGTCATCCCAGATCACACGGTCTTTGCATCCCGCCAGCGCGACAACCGCAAACATTATCAGTGCAATTTTTTTCATCGAAAACTCCTCAATTCAGTTTGGGGTGTGGAGCTGATTTCAGCCCTCAGGGCACGAAACAAAGCGCATGGTGCTAACTTGTCCCATATAACTCCCGGTTATGCTGCTTTTCCCTGTCGCTCTTGCGCACCATGACATATACCGCTCCGGTCCCTCCATGGCGCTTTTGGGCCGAATGGAACGCCATTACAGCCAAGAGTTCTGGCAACCACTTGGCAAGATAGCTTTTGAGCTGTGCCACTCCATCAGGATTCCGCTCGCCTTTGCCGTGAAGAATTATGACGGACCGCAGGCCATAGCGGACACAATCCTCAACAAACTGGAAAACCTCTTTGCGAGCCTGCTCAACCGTCATCCGGTGAAGATCCAGCCTTGCCTCGATCGGGTATTGCCCAAGCCGGAGCTTACGGAAGACGCCATTTTGAATCCCTGAGCGTTGCCAACTGAGGATGTCGTGAGCGGTTAGGGGTTCAACAATGTCGGAGGTTAGTGGATTTGCGTCTCTGAACGTTGTTTCCACGGCAGATCGCTGACGCTCCAAATGACCGGGCGTCAATTCACGGGGCGTCGTTATCTCAGCGCGATTGGGCTTTCGGATGCGCCGAACGTCTTTCATTTCCTCAAGAAAGCTGAGGCGATCATTTTTGGTAGTCATGGTCGTGCTTTCAATAACCTGCAGAATGAGGGAACCTTACCACCCGCCACACTTTCCATAAAGAAAGTCGGAGGATTGACTGTACCTGCCCCCAAGCATCCAATGATCGGTCGCAGGTGCGACCAAAATCGTAAGGTGGGCACGCGCGCCCGTGATCTACACTGTAAACTCACGATAATAACGAATGAGCGGATTGGCCATGGCAGCAGCAAATCAGGACAACAGTCGCCCGCAGAATACCCGCTCCATTATGGTCTTCCTGCAAGCACATGCCCCCTTCTCTAATATGGATGATGACCACCTTGCCCACTTTGCAGAACATTCCACGCTGCGTTTCTATGCCGATGGCGATGTTGTTCTTGCGGCCGAAGATGGTGTTGTTAACAGATTCTACGTTGTAAAACAGGGGCGGATTCGTGGAGAGCGCCATAATGAGAAAGCAGATAAAACAGAAACCACGTTTGAAATCAGCATTGGAGAATGCTTTCCCCTCGCGGCCATTGTGGGCGAACGACCGACCCGAACACTGCACCGCGCGGCCGGCGACACCTTCTGCCTTAGCATCGAACAGGATGCCTTTATTACACTGATTTCCGAAAGTGAACCCTTCCGTGATTTCTGCTTGCGCGGTGTCAGCAGCCTGCTTGACCAGGTAAACCAGCGCATACAAACCGGCGCCATGGTCTCCATGGGGTCCAGCATATCTTTGAGCACGCCTCTTGACCGTTATGCGCTTCGCAATCCGATTGTATGCACACCGGATTTGCCCATACGCAAAGCGGTTGCCCTCATGCATGAAAACAACGTTGGCAGCATTGTCATCACCGATGACAACCGACATCCCGCAGGAATTTTCACCCTTCGGGACTTACGCACCATGATTGCAGAAGACACCTGCTCTCTGGACGCTCCGGTGCGCCAGATCATGACGAAAAGCCCCTGTTGCCTCCCCGCAACAGCAGATGCCTTTGCCGCAGCCATGCTGATGGCAGAACACCATTTTTCGCATTTGTGCTTGGTGGACGAAAACAATTGCCTGATTGGAATGGTGTCGGAGCGTGACCTGTTTTCCCTGCAACGGGTCGATCTGGTCAGCCTTGCCAGAACCATTGGCACCGCTACCCATTTGAGAACTCTGGTCAGCCTGCGTACCGACGTTTCGCGACTGGTGGATGCCATGCTGGCCCACGGTGCCGATTCCGGGCAAGTTGTAAAGATCATTACCACACTTAACGACGTTACTGTGCGGCGCGTGCTTGAACTGAATATCCAGAAAAACGACCCGGGAATACCCTTTACCTGGCTCACATTTGGCAGTGAGGGCCGGCAAGAACAAACCCTGCTGACCGATCAGGATAACGGCATTCTTTTCCAGACACCCGATGGAATGACGGAAGATCAGGTACGTGAAAAACTGCTGCCATTTGCCCGAACCGTTAACGATGAGCTGGCGGAGTGCGGATTTACTCTGTGCCAGGGCAACATCATGGCCAGCAACCCCAAGCTGTGTTTGAGCGACCGCGAATGGGATGATTGGTTCATCCGATTCATAGATGCCTCCACCCCACAAAACCTTGTGTATTCATCCATTTTCCTGGATATGAGAGCTATTTTTGGCCCAACAGATTCTCTGGATGAACTCCTTGAAAAAGTGCTCTCGAGAATCCAGAAGAACGCGCTGTTCCAGAAAATGCTCGCAGGCAACGCATTTCAGAGGAAGCCGCCTCTGACCATGTTCCGCAACTTTCGGTATGTCACCGACGGTAACAAACGCAGTCTGGACTTGAAGCGCCAAGGCCTTGCGCCCTTCGTAGAATCAGTGCGCGTGTTTGCGCTGGCTAATGGAATCAAAAGCGCAAACACACTTGAAAGAATCGACGACCTTGCCCAAGCAGGCGTTTTTGATATCAAGGATGCCAACGCATGGAAAGACGCCTACAGCCTTATACAGGCCATTCGCATGCGCTCCCACCAGGAAATGCTGGAACGAGGAGAAGAGCTCACCAACTACATTGATCCGGACGATCTGAACCCGCTGGACAGGCGGATTCTACGCGAGTCTTTCCGGCAGGCCCAACGCCTGCAACAGAAACTCGAAGTTACCTATCAACTCTGAATTCAGGCCGCTGCCCCATGCTGGAACAGATCAAACAGTGGATTGCACGCCATCGCGCTGGTCAATCGGGCAGCATTGCCCCAGAGAATACGCCTACTCCCAAAACCCCAGAGGATCAGCTCCTTTCAGAGTGTCGCCTGATCGTTCTGGATCTCGAGACCACCGGCTTAAATGCTGGCAAGGATGAAGTCATCGCAGTCGGCGCAGTCGCCATCAACGGAGGGGCTATAGATCTCAGCGACCAATTTGATCTGATTTTGAGGCGCCCTGAACTGGACATTACCGAGACAGTATTGATTCACGGTATTGGGCCAGAAGCTCTCACTCAAGGCCACGAAACCGAGGACGCATTACTGTTTTTGCTGGAATGGATGAATGGTGATCCGGTGCTCGCATATCACTCTGCATTTGATCAAAAGTTTTTGGAGAAAACCCTGAAAGCTGAGCTCGGCTATACCCGAAACCACACTTGGATGGATGTGGCAGATCTGTTACCTGCATTCTTTCCGGACGCCCTCACCGGAGGCAAGGGGCTTGATCACTGGGCAGACTTTTTTGGCCTTGAGGTCAGTGCAAGGCACCACGCGGCCTCAGACGCCCTGGCGACCGCCGAGCTAACCCTCATCGCGCTAAACAGGGCCAACAAAAGCGGTCTGAAAACTCTAAAACAGTTGCACGACAAACTACGCTACCACCGCCGGCTACAAAGCATTCATGGTGTGTGACCTCGCCGACAATCCCTTCTAAAACCGACGTCTGCTACCACTCTTTACTCATAATTAGACTTTTTGCCAATATCTATATATCACCTTCCCGGTAGAGTCAGTCAAGAGAACAAGTAGGGGAAGTACTAATATGAATAATAAACTCTCTGGCTCTCTCAGCTCACCAAATACCCACTGCAGACAAACAACAACAAGACAGGAGTAATCCTAATGTCAGGTCATAGCTACGATGCTGAAAAGTACTGGAAGGCGAATCTTCGCTTAATATTTGGGAGCCTGATTGTCTGGGCTCTGGTCTCTTACGGCTTTGGAATCGTTCTGCGCCCTATGCTCTCCGGCATACCTATCGGCGGCACCGATCTGGGCTTCTGGTTTGCTCAACAGGGCTCCATCCTCACGTTCATTGCACTTATCTTCCACTACGCGTGGCGCATGAACAGACTCGATAAACAATTCGGCGTGGACGAGGAGTAAGTTTATGAGCCAATTTGCAATCAACATCATGTTTGTAGGTGGGTCCTTCCTCATCTACATACTCATCGCTGTTTGGGCCAAGGCCGGAAGCACCAAAGACTTTTATGTTGCTGGCGGTGGAGTTCACCCTATCACAAACGGCATGGCTATCGGTGCCGACTGGATGTCTGCAGCATCCTTTATCTCCATGGCCGGTATTATTGCCGCCAGTGGTTACGCAAGCTCCGCCTATCTGATGGGCTGGACGGGCGGATACGTTCTGTTAGCGATGCTACTTGCTCCCTACCTGCGCAAGTTCGGCAAATTTACAGTTCCGGAGTTTATCGGCGATCGTTTCTATAGCAAAAACGCCCGTCTGGTTGCTGTTATCTGCCTGATTGTTGCATCCCTGACCTACGTAATCGGCCAGATGGCTGGTGCCGGTGTCGCTTTCTCACGCTTCCTCGAAGTTGATTCCACAACAGGCCTGATGATCGCAGCTGTCGTTATCTTCATCTACTCCGTACTTGGTGGCATGAAAGGTATTACCTACACCCAGGTTGCCCAGTACTGCGTACTGATCGTTGCCTACACCATTCCAGCAGTATTTATCTCCTTCCAGCTGACTGGCAATCCCATTCCGGCACTGGGTCTGTTCTCAACACACATTGATTCCGGAATGCCGATTCTCGACAAGCTGAATCAGGTTATTACTGATGTTGGTTTTAGTGAGTATTCTGCAGACGTTGACAGCCACCTGAACATGGTTCTGTTCACCCTGACTCTTATGATCGGTACAGCCGGCCTTCCCCACGTTATCATCCGCTTCTTCACAGTACCGAAGGTTGCTGATGCGCGCTGGTCTGCTGGCTGGGCACTGGTGTTTATTGCCCTACTATACCTGACAGCGCCCGCTGTTGCGTCCATGGCTCGCCTGAACCTGATGACAACCGTTTACCCGGATGGCACCGCTGCCGAGCCGATTCGATATGAGGATCGCCCTCAGTGGGTTAAAGAGTGGGAAGTTACTGGCCTGATCAAGTACGTGGATAAAAATGAAGACGGCCGCATCCAGATGTATAACGACGGATCCGACGAAGCCGCCCAAGCGTTTAAGCCTCAGGCTGAAGCTCGCGGCTGGGAAGGCAATGAACTGGATGTGAACCGCGACATTATCGTACTTGCCAACCCCGAGATTGCTAACCTTCCTGGCTGGGTTATCGGCTTGATTGCTGCAGGCGGCCTTGCTGCTGCACTATCGACCGCGGCTGGCCTCCTGTTAGCCATATCTTCGGCAATCAGCCATGACTTGATAAAGGGTTCAATCAATCCGGGCATCACAGATAAGGGCGAATTGCTTGCAGCCCGCATCTCCATGGCCGTTGCGATTGTTGTTGCAACCTACCTCGGCGCTAATCCCCCAGGGTTTGCAGCACAGGTTGTAGCACTGGCTTTCGGTATCGCGGCAGCCTCTCTGTTCCCGGCCCTGATGATGGGCATATTCTCCAAGCGCATTAACAACACCGGTGCTATTGCGGGTATGTTGAGCGGTCTGGTATTCACTCTCTCGTACATTTTTGTGTACAAAGGATGGTTCTTCATCCCAGGCACAGCTAACCTTGCGGATACACCTGCAAACTGGGTGTTTGGTATCTCTCCACTGTCGATCGGTGCTATTGGTGCGTTGGTCAACTTTGCGGTAGCCTTTGTTGTAGCAAATGCGACTGATGAGCCGCCCGTTGAGATTCAGGAACTGGTTGAAAGCGTTCGTTACCCCCGCGGTGCCGGACAAGCTCAAGACCACTAAGCAACACTCTGACCTGATTAACTCATCGAGTTGTCAGGTTGTTCTGGACGGGCTTCCTCAATGAGGGAGCCCGTTCTTTTTTAAGGAAAATATTTTATGTTCTGGACTCTTGTCGCCACCGTCTTCTGCGGGCTGGGTGCCGCCGGTATCGCTCTGGGCATCCGCGCTGCCACCCGCAACATGGCGCCTAAATGGATTATTCCGGTATTTGCAGGTATCGGTATGCTTGGGTATTTGATCTATGGAGAATACACTTGGTTTGACCACAAACAGTCGCGCCTGCCAGATGAAGCCGTGGTCGTGAGTACAGAGCGAAAAGGCATCTTCTGGCGGCCTTGGTCCATGGCCTACCCGTATGTGACCGCCTTCTCCACCGTGGATACAGACAGCATCAGCCGAGAAGATACCAGCAACTCTGATATCGTCAGATTTACACTGTATCGCTTCGAACAGAAGATAACGGATTCGGTATCTCACAGGGTCCAAATCATTAACTGTGCGACCCGCGAACTTGTCCCACTTGGCTCCGATGGAACACCACGGATAGACAACCTCAAGGTTTTGGAACGAAGCGACAAACTTTATTCAACGGTATGTTCAAGCTGACATTCTGGTACTGAGACCAGGTAACCTGCCCTACCTGACGGAAATAAAGAACTATGATTAGTGTCTGGCTGCTGGTTTTAATTTCCATCACCTACATATCAATCCTGTTTATCATCGCTTGGGCGGGTGATAAACATCCGGGGCTTTATAGCCGGCGCCTTGCCAGAACGCACGTTTACTCGCTGTCGTTGGCGGTCTACTTCACCTCCTGGACATTCTATGGCGCCGTAGGCCGGGCCACTCAAGAAGGTCTTGGGTTTCTGCCTATCTATCTCGGCCCCTTGCTCGTCTTTGTATTCGGTGCGCCACTGCTACGACGCATCATCTATATAAGTAAGCGCAACAACAGCACCTCTATCGCAGACTTCATTGCTTCTCGCTATGGCAAATCCCAGCTATTGGCCGCTATGATCGCCGCCTTTGCTCTGATTGGTAGCGTGCCGTATATCGCTCTGCAGCTGAAAGCAATCGCCATGGGTTTCAGCGTGCTTTCCAACACCGGAACCGGAGCCCAACAGCTAAGCACTGCGGCATGGAGCGACGCAGCCTGGTACATCACCCTCGCTCTCACCGCGTTTACCGTGCTTTTTGGTACTCGCCACCTGGAATCTACCGAGCACCACCGTGGAATGATTCAGGCCGTGGCCTTTGAGTCGCTGATCAAGCTTATTGCCTTTGTGGCGGTTGGGCTGTTCGTCGGATATGGGCTCTATAACGGCTTTGGCGACTTGGTGGGCAATATAAAGCAAGCCGATCTGACCGGTATTCTTACAACCGATGGCATTGAGGCGCCTGCGTTCATCACACAGACGCTCGTTGCCATGCTTGCCATTATCTGCCTACCAAGGCAGTTCCACGTAATGGTGGTCGAGAATGCTGACCACCGGGACTTCGAAGTCGCACGCTGGGCAATGCCCGTATATCTCATTGTGGCCAGCGCCTTCGTTCTGCCCATTGCAGCGGCTGGTCTTTTGGCACCAGGAGCAGTCGCGAGCAACCCGGACATCCTTATTCTTCAGCTACCAATCATGGCTGGCAAAGAGTGGCTGGCGATTCTCGCGTTCCTCGGAGGCGGGTCGGCAGCGGCCGCCATGGTTATCGTATGTTCCGTCGCGATCGCCACCATGGTAAGCAATGAAATTATCATGCCGGCTCTACTCAAATTTTTTCGGCCTCGGATGAACCGGCAGGCCGATCTAAGCTCCCTGCTTTTGGGAATACGCAGGGTGGCAATTTTTGTGGTTCTGCTGACGGCTTACGGTTTTTACCGTATGGCAGGGGCAGACTACAGCCTGACGTCATTCGGGCTTTTGTCTTTCGCAGCAGCGGCACAATTTGGGCCAGCATTAGTAGGAGGCATTCTGTGGCGGCGCGGTAATGCCACAGGCGCCGCATGGGGTCTGGGGCTTGGCTTTTTCATATGGTGTTACACCCTTTTGCTGCCCGCGCTTGCATCAACAGGCTGGTTTAGCGATTCACTCATCAACGAAGGCATGTGGGGCCTGAGTTGGACCAGACCAACCGCGCTGTTCGGACTGGACCTCGACGAGACCAGCCACGGCATTATCTGGAGCTTGGGAACAAACACTCTGGTTTACGTCCTGCTGTCACTAGTCACGCGGCAAAGGGTGCGCGAGAAGATTCAGATTGCCTCATTCTTTCAAGACCCTCACCCGAAAGGCGATACCGTCCATCACCAGAGCTGGCAAGGTGAAATACTCACATCAGACCTTCAGGCACTTAGCGACAGGTTTATGGGCGAGGAGCGCTCTGAAACAATTTTTCATAACTATGAGCGCCGCAATGCGGTGAGGCTTCACCTGCACCGCCCTGCATCCTCCCATTTGATGAAATACGTAGAGCGCCAGCTTGCCTCGGTAATTGGGGCATCTACCGCAAGGGTCGTCTTGGAATCGACCCTCACGGGCCGCGATATGCAGATCGAAGACGTAGTTAGCATCGTCGACGAAGCCTCGCAAGCCATGACGTTCAGCCGCGAGCTGTTGCAATCAGCTATTGAGAACATCAGCCTTGGCGTGTCAGTGGTCAACCAGCAACAGCAGGTGGTGGTCTGGAATCAACGATACCTTGAGCTTTTCAGCTATCCGAAAGGTTTTGTAAAAGCCGGTAGACCTGCAGAAGATCTGATGCGCTATAACCTGACAAACGTCCACCTGCCAGCACGGCGTATTGATGAAATCATTTCAGACCACTACGCCAGCATGCGAGAAGGCAAACGTATCTCCTACGAGCGCCAGAGGCCAGACGGAACCGTCGTCAAGATAGATGGCAGCCCAATCCCCGGCGGCGGTTATGTAACGACATTCCAGGATGTTACAGCCATGCGTCGCACTGAGCAGGCGCTAAAAGAAACAAACACCTATCTTGAGCAGCGGGTTAAAGAGCGAACCCAGGAACTGCAAGTTATCAACGAGCAGATGCTAAAAGCCAAGTCGGTTGCGGAGAAAGCGAACCAAAGTAAAACCCGCTTTCTGGCCGCTGCCAGTCACGACCTCTTACAGCCTCTGAATGCTGCTCGCCTTTTTACTTCAGCACTTGCAGGTAAAGCCAGCAGTCCTGAGACAGAAGAACTTGTCGACCACATCGACAGTTCACTCGGAGCAGCGGAAGAGATCATCAGCACCCTTCTCGATATTTCCAAGCTCGATGCAGGCGCACTGGAACCAGACCTAGGCGTATTCCCGGTTAACGATATCATGCGCCATCTGGCAACAGACTTTACAGCGATTGCCGAAGATCAAGGCCTCAAGCTGCATGTAGTACCAAGCACAGCATGGATCTACTCAGATTCAAAACTGCTCCGGCGGGTGATACAAAACTTCCTCTCCAACGCAATTCGCTATACGACACAAGGCAAAATCCTGATGGGCTGCAGGCGCCTGAAGGGCTACCTGCGCATCGAGGTTTGGGATACTGGTCCGGGCATACCGGAAGATCAATTAACCTTGATCTTTGAGGAGTTTCGCCGCTTTCAACACGGAAGAGACAAAAAAGGTCTCGGTCTGGGCCTGGCAATTGTCGACCGTATCAGCGGCATGTTGAACTATCCTGTAAGTGTCCAATCCGTACAGGGCAAAGGCAGTGTCTTTGCCGTAACAGTTCCCCTTGCGCAAGCTATAGAAGCACACCAAGCCACGGAGAAAATTGCAGCAAAAACCTCTCGGCGCGTTTCCAGCCTTAGTGGCCTGAACGTTCTGTGCATCGACAACGACCCTGCAATTCTGCAAGGAATGGTCGCCTTGTTAGGGAACTGGGGATGCGACATCACACCTGCTGAAAGCCTGGATACAGCTCTGGAAAAGCTCGGTGGTATGCAGCCCGACATCATACTTGCGGATTACCAGCTTGATGACAACAAAAACGGGCTGGACGCAATGGATGCCATACGTGAATCGGTACAACACGTCGTACCAGGCATTCTGATAACCGGGTATATGGCTCCGGAAGTACGGGATGATGCTATTGATCGTGGTTACCAGATTCTCTACAAGCCAGTTAAGCCAGCAGCCTTGAGAGCCATGGTGAACAAATTACTGAAACAAAAACGCTCATGAGTACCCCCGTTAAGAGTGTGTTCGCTAAGCTCTCTTATCTCGTGGTTGACGATTTCGAGAACTTCAGGATCTCCATGCTCCACATGCTTCGCAGCTGCGGCGCCGACAATATTGAACTGGTCGCCCACGCCAAACCCGCCATAGATTACTGCACCTACAATCACGTAGATGTAGTGCTCTGTGATTACAACTTGGGCAAGGGCAAAAACGGTCAACACATTCTTGAGGAGCTTCGTTATAAAAAGCTTCTGAAACGGTCCTCGCTGTTTCTCATGGTTACCTCGGAGTCATCCAGAGAAATGGTTATGGGTGCACGGGAATACCAGCCAGATGCGTACCTCACGAAGCCAATCAACCACGCAATGTTGGAAAAGCGCCTTAGTAGCCTGATAAGTCAACGTAACGCTTTACTCCCGATCAACCGTGAAATAGACCGGGAAAACTATCCCGAAGCCATTTCGCTTTGCATTGCAGCCCTAACGCGACTACCACGGTACAAAACATGGTTAATGAAAACCTTGGGAGAACTCTATTTCCTGTTAGGGGACCTCTCGCACGCGATCAGGGTATACGACGACGTTCTGTCCCAACGCGAACTTTCATGGGCCCGGGTCGGGCGCAATAGGGTGCTCCTTGCCAACCATCGCTACGACGAAGCAGTTGAAAGTTTGCGGAAGCTGATCACGGTCCACCCTGACTACATGGAGGCCTACGACCTTCTAGCCGAGGGGCTAGAGCGTCAAAATCGCTCCGGTCAAGCCCAGAAGGTTCTGGAACATGCAACAACCCACTCTCCAAACGCCCTGCTTCGGCAAAAACACCTGGCTGAGTTGGCAGAAGTGAATCAGGACATGGAAGCAGCTGCAGATGCATGGCGGCAAACGGTTCGCCTAGGTGCCCATTCTATTCACCACAGTTCTGACCACCATATCGCTCTGGCTCATGCTCTTTGTGACCTGAGCGACGGTGAGAAGGATGAAGAGAGCGAAGCATTAGCGCATGAAGTAACTGCAGTTCTAGACAACATGGAAAGACAGTTTTCGGACAACGAAGTCATCGAACTTCGTAGCCTTATCATCCAATGCAGGATAAAGGCCGGGCTTGGAGAGGCGGAAGAAGCCAATTCAATACTTGAGAGCATCAGGGAAAGAATACACCAGACCGACCCTATGGACCTGGATACAGGGCTGGACTATGCAAAAAGCTTGTATCGACTGGACCACGCAAGCGAAGCAATAAGGCTGCTGGGACATCTACATGAGCAATATCGTCTAAATCCTGAAGCTGCCAGAAAGATCGAGAACCTATTGGACGAACCCGTCAGCTTCCGTATGAAAATCAAAGCCCGCGGCCTTAACCGGGAAGGGATCGCAGATTTCGAATCCGGTGCCTTCAAACAGGCTGAGCGTACTTTTTCTAAAGCACTTGAGATAATCCCCAATCACCCCGCGCTTAATCTCAATCTGGTTCAGGTGTTAATCAAACAATATGAAGAAACAGGTACAGCCGATATGCTGATCGAACGCTGTCAGCATCACCTTAGTCGTTTGGCTGCCCTTCCGGAGCAGCATGGGCAATACAGGCGTTACCTGGCTCTGCAACGAAAACTGAAGGCACTAACTTCATGAAAAACCGAAATATCGACTTTTCTATGGTTCTCGGTCTGGCGGTACATGATATGAAAAACTCGCTGGGGATGCTGCTCAACTCCCTGGATGAGCTACGAACCGAACATGAAGCAAAGCTGAACGAATCCTCAAAGTTTAATACCCTCCAATACGAAGCTGAGCGGATTCATAACGATCTGGTACAGCTGCTGGGAATATACAGACTTGGGGAAAACAACCTGTCAGCCCATATAGAAGAGCATCCGATCTCGGAGTTCTTGTCTGAACACCTTGCCAGGCATACGCCACTTCTAGACGGGTTGGGAATTGAGTGTTCTATTGAATCCGATGCCATCAACGGGTTCTTCGATGCAGATCTGCTTACAGGTGTTTTGAACAACACCATCAACAACGCAATACGGTATACAAAGAGCCAGATCAAACTAACCGCAACGGAACGCGGGGGTTACCTTGTTATCGGGGTAGAAGATGATGGAGAGGGATACCCCGAAAGTATGCACCATACAGGGACCCTTAGTTTCAAATCTTTGGACTTCAATACTGGAAGTACCAGCCTTGGCCTTTTCTTCGTATCTGCCATTGCCAACCTTCACAGCGAAGGAGATCGACGCGGCTACATTAAGCTCCACAATGGCGGTGATTTAGGTGGTGGCGTTTTCGAAATATGGCTTCCCTAAATGCTTTTACAATTATTTTTATAATTTCGGACATAAAAAAACCCCAGCCTCTTGCGAAGCTGGGGTTTGGTATTAAGAGTCTGACGATGACCTACTCTCACATGGGCAAATGCCACACTACCATCGGCGCAGGCCTGTTTCACTTCTGAGTTCGGGATGGGATCAGGTGGTTCCAAGCCGCTATGGTCGTCAGACAAAACGGTTGATCACTGGGGGACGAGATAGATGTTTTCTGTGATGTTGATTCTTTCGTTGCGTCATCCGCAATTGTCTTGGGTGTTATATAGTCAAGCCGCACGAGCAATTAGTATCGGTTAGCTCAACGCCTCGCAGCGCTTACACACCCGACCTATCAACGTCCTGGTCTTGAACGGCTCTTTAGGGACCTCGAGGGTCCAGGGAGATCTCATCTTGGAAGGGGCTTCCCGCTTAGATGCTTTCAGCGGTTATCCTGTCCGAACATAGCTACCGGGCAATGCCACTGGCGTGACAACCCGAACACCAGAGGTTCGTCCACTCCGGTCCTCTCGTACTAGGAGCAGCTTTCCTCAAATCTCCAACGTCCACGGCAGATAGGGACCGAACTGTCTCACGACGTTCTAAACCCAGCTCGCGTACCACTTTAAATGGCGAACAGCCATACCCTTGGGACCGGCTTCAGCCCCAGGATGTGATGAGCCGACATCGAGGTGCCAAACACCGCCGTCGATGTGAACTCTTGGGCGGTATCAGCCTGTTATCCCCGGAGTACCTTTTATCCGTTGAGCGATGGCCCTTCCATACAGAACCACCGGATCACTATGACCTACTTTCGTACCTGCTCGACGTGTCAGTCTCGCAGTTAAGCGGGCTTGTGCCATTACACTAACCGTACGATGTCCGACCGTACTTAGCCCACCTTTGTGCTCCTCCGTTACGCTTTAGGAGGAGACCGCCCCAGTCAAACTACCCACCACACAATGTCCTCGATCCCGATAAGGGACCAGAGTTAGAACCTCAAACATGCCAGGCTGGTATTTCAAGGTTGGCTCCACGCAATCTGGCGATCACGCTTCAAAGCCTCCCAGCTATCCTACACAAACATATTCAAAGTTCACTGTGAAGCTATAGTAAAGGTTCACGGGGTCTTTCCGTCTAGCCGCGGATACACCGCATCTTCACGGCGATTTCAATTTCACTGAGTCTCGGGTAGAGACAGCGCCCCCATCGTTACGCCATTCGTGCAGGTCGGAACTTACCCGACAAGGAATTTCGCTACCTTAGGACCGTTATAGTTACGGCCGCCGTTTACCGGGGCTTCGATCAAGAGCTTCGCACGAATGCTAACCCCATCAATTAACCTTCCGGCACCGGGCAGGCGTCACACCGTATACGTCCACTTTCGTGTTTGCACAGTGCTGTGTTTTTAATAAACAGTCGCAGGGGCCTGGTATCTTCGACTGGCTTCTGCTCCGTCCGCGAGGAACTTCACATACCACCAGCGTGCCTTCTCCCGAAGTTACGGCACCATTTTGCCTAGTTCCTTTACCCGAGTTCTCTCAAGCGCCTTGGTATTCTCTACCTGACCACCTGTGTCGGTTTGGGGTACGGTCTCGAATAGCCTGAAGCTTAGAAGATTTTCCTGGAAGCAGGGCATCAATGACTTCGCTCCCGTAAAAGGGTGCTCGTCGTCACGTCTCAGGATTGTGGATCCGGATTTGCCTAAACCCACTCCCTACACGCTTAAACCGGGACAACCGTCGCCCGGCTCACCTAGCCTTCTCCGTCTCTCCATCGCAGCTATCCAAGGTACGGAAATATTAATCCGTTTCCCATCGACTACACCTTTCGGTCTCGCCTTAGGGGCCGACTCACCCTGCGCCGATTAGCGTTGCGCAGGAACCCTTGGTCTTCCGGCGTGCGGGTTTTTCACCCGCATTGTCGTTACTCATGTCAGCATTCGCACTTGTGATACCTCCAGCAAGCTTCTCAACTCACCTTCGCAGGCTTACACAACGCTCCCCTACCCCGCATACAAAGTATGCAGCCGCAGCTTCGGTATCCAGTTTGAGCCCCGTTACATCTTCCGCGCAGGCCGACTCGACTAGTGAGCTATTACGCTTTCTTTAAAGGATGGCTGCTTCTAAGCCAACCTCCTAGCTGTCTGAGCCTTCCCACATCGTTTCCCACTTAACTGGAATTTGGGGACCTTAGCTGGCGGTCTGGGTTGTTTCCCTCTTCACGACGGACGTTAGCACCCGCCGTGTGTCTCCCGGATAGTACTCACAGGTATTCGGAGTTTGCATCGGGTTGGTAAGTCGGGATGACCCCCTAGCCGAAACAGTGCTCTACCCCCTGTGGTATTCGTCCGAGGCGCTACCTAAATAGCTTTCGGGGAGAACCAGCTATCTCCGGGCTTGATTAGCCTTTCACTCCGATCCACAAGTCATCCCCTGGCTTTTCAACGACAGTGGGTTCGGTCCTCCAGTTGATGTTACTCAACCTTCAACCTGCTCATGGATAGATCGCCCGGTTTCGGGTCTATGCCCAGCGACTAATTCGCCCTATTCAGACTCGGTTTCCCTACGGCTCCCCTAAACGGTTAACCTCGCCACTGAACATAAGTCGCTGACCCATTATACAAAAGGTACGCCGTCACAGAACAAGTCTGCTCCGACTGCTTGTACGCATACGGTTTCAGGATCTATTTCACTCCCCTCACAGGGGTTCTTTTCGCCTTTCCCTCACGGTACTGGTTCACTATCGGTCAGTCAGGAGTATTTAGCCTTGGAGGATGGTCCCCCCATATTCAGACAGGATACCACGTGTCCCGTCCTACTCGATTTCACTAGACTCAGGTTTCGGATACGGGGCTATCACCCACTATGGCGGCACTTTCCAGAGCCTTCTCCTACCAGTTGTCTAGCTTAAGGGCTAGTCCCCGTTCGCTCGCCGCTACTTAGGGAATCTCGGTTGATTTCTTTTCCTCGGGGTACTTAGATGTTTCAGTTCCCCCGGTTCGCCCCTTACACCTATGTATTCAGTGCAAGGTACCCGACCGAAATCGGGTGGGTTTCCCCATTCAGAAATGCCCGGATCACAGCTTGTTTGCCAGCTCCCCGAACCTTATCGCAGGCTTCCACGTCTTTCATCGCCTCTGACTGCCAAGGCATCCACCGTATGCGCTTAGTTGCTTGACTATATAACCCCAAGACAACTGTGTTCCATTCATCAACGCCCTGGTAAACCAGGAGGCCAATAAGTGGAGACAGTTCCTTGAAGCGATATAACAACCACTTCAACGACAACACCGGATAACGCTTGAAAAAATCGCTATCACATTGAACACATTTTCTCGGAGATAATGAGAAAACGTCTTCGTGTTCTATCTCGTCCAATTTGTTAAAGAGCAAATCTGACCCAGTGATCAGAAAGAAGGATTTCGAACTTAACAAAGTTGAAACACTTGTTTCTGTACACTGACCGAAGTCAGGTGACCAAGTAATATTTGGTGGAGCTAGGCAGGATCGAACTGCCGACCTCCTGCGTGCAAGGCAGGCGCTCTCCCAGCTGAGCTATAGCCCCAATTTAAGCTATGCCACCTCACTCATACTGAGTAGAGATGTAAATTGTTCAGATCAAGGCATCGAGGGGCGCCGCATAGCCAGCTATGCAAGTCACTCGATAACGCCGAGCTGAGCAATTTTGGTGGGTCTGGGTGGACTTGAACCACCGACCTCACCCTTATCAGGGGTGCGCTCTAACCACCTGAGCTACAGACCCGGTTTTGCTTGCCACAGACAAGCCAAGTCGGGCCTGAAAGACCCTTGCTCTCTTTATCAATCAACCAAGTAATTCGTGTGGACTCTGACCGAAGCTTCAACTTCGTTTAAGGAGGTGATCCAGCCCCAGGTTCCCCTAGGGCTACCTTGTTACGACTTCACCCCAGTCATAAACCACACCGTGGTAATCGTCCTCCCGAAGGTTAGACTAACTACTTCTGGTGCAATCTACTCCCATGGTGTGACGGGCGGTGTGTACAAGGCCCGGGAACGTATTCACCGTGACATTCTGATTCACGATTACTAGCGATTCCGACTTCACGGAGTCGAGTTGCAGACTCCGATCCGGACTACGATACGTTTTGTGAGATTAGCTCCCCCTCGCGGGTTTGCAACCCTCTGTACGTACCATTGTAGCACGTGTGTAGCCCTGGCCGTAAGGGCCATGATGACCTGACGTCATCCCCACCTTCCTCCGGTTTGTCACCGGCAGTCTCCCTAGAGTTCTCAGCATTACCTGCTAGCAACTAGGGATAGGGGTTGCGCTCGTTACGGGACTTAACCCAACATCTCACGACACGAGCTGACGACGGCCATGCAGCACCTGTGTCAGAGTTCCCGAAGGCACCAATCCATCTCTGGAAAGTTCTCTGCATGTCAAGGCCAGGTAAGGTTCTTCGCGTTGCGTCGAATTAAACCACATGCTCCACCGCTTGTGCGGGCCCCCGTCAATTCATTTGAGTTTTAACCTTGCGGCCGTACTCCCCAGGCGGTCAACTTAGTGCGTTAGCTGCGCCACTAAGGATTCAAGATCCCCAACGGCTAGTTGACATCGTTTACGGCGTGGACTACCAGGGTATCTAATCCTGTTTGCTCCCCACGCTTTCGCACCTCAGTGTCAGTGTTGGTCCAGGTAGCCGCCTTCGCCACTGGTGTTCCTTCCTATATCTACGCATTTCACCGCTACACAGGAAATTCCACTACCCTCTACCACACTCTAGCCGAGCAGTTCGAAGTGCCGTTCCCAGGTTAAGCCCGGGGCTTTCACATCTCGCTTACTCAACCACCTACGCGCGCTTTACGCCCAGTAATTCCGATTAACGCTTGCACCCTCCGTATTACCGCGGCTGCTGGCACGGAGTTAGCCGGTGCTTCTTCTGTGAGTGACGTCAATCCTCAAAGGTATTAACTTTGAGGCCTTCCTCCTCACTGAAAGTGCTTTACAACCCGAAAGCCTTCTTCACACACGCGGCATGGCTGGATCAGGGTTTCCCCCATTGTCCAATATTCCCCACTGCTGCCTCCCGTAGGAGTTCGGGCCGTGTCTCAGTCCCGATGTGGCTGATCATCCTCTCAGACCAGCTACGGATCGTCGCCTTGGTGAGCCATTACCTCACCAACTAGCTAATCCGACTTAGGCTCATCCAATAGCGCAAGGTCCGAAGATCCCCTGCTTTCCCCCGAAGGGCGTATGCGGTATTAGCAGCCGTTTCCGACTGTTGTCCCCCACTACTGGGCAGATTCCTAAGCATTACTCACCCGTCCGCCGCTCGTCAGCGGGGTGCAAGCACCCCCTGTTACCGCTCGACTTGCATGTGTTAAGCCTGCCGCCAGCGTTCAATCTGAGCCATGATCAAACTCTTCAGTTTAAATCATATTAAGATCCGAAGATCTTATAACCTTTGCTCAAGACAAAACTCAATTTTGACGAGTCGCTTGCCTTGGTATTTCTTGTCGAAATACTCCAGCCAGCGCCCACACGAATTACTTGGTCAATTTGTTAAAGAGCGTTTGAGCCGTTGCTCAATCAAGGTGGCGTATTCTACATCGTCTCGCCGCCTTGTCAACCGCTTAATTCGAGAGAAGTTAAAAATGAACTTTTCGAATCAAACCGTCACTTCCTAATCCAGATGAGCCATTCTACAGCGTTTCCTCATCTTGTCAACCACTTGCTCGAAGAAAACATTTAAAAATCTTCAATTCATTCAAGCGGTTACTCTTTGATCGGGAAGCGTCTCAGCTGTGCTCCCCTCGAAAGAGATGCGCATTCTACAGAGCTTGGCGCGGGTGTCAACGGTGCAATACAACTATTTCTAATTTTACCTCTGCCGCGCCGAGCACAACGTCCACTCTTAGCGCTTTCATAGTCGACCGGGGTCTTTGTGATCCTGCTTACAGGCAAACCTCGACCGCCCTAACTGCGGCGATGGCTTTGGATTTTGCCTCGTCAATAGTAGACCCTTTTGCCAGAGCAACACCCATCCGCCGACGCCCTACAAGTTCGGGCTTACCAAAAAGCCTTAACTGCACATCCGGCTTTGCAAGCGCTACGCTCAATCCGCTGAATGCTACAGATGAGGAATTCCCTTCTGGCAAAATGACTGCTGACGCAGAAGGCCCCTGCTGCCGAATGACCGGAACCGGCATTCCGAGTATGGCTCTAGCATGCAAAGCAAACTCCGACAAATCCTGAGATACCAATGTAACAAGACCAGTATCATGAGGCCGGGGAGACACTTCTGAGAAATACACATCGTCCCCGTGTATGAACAACTCCACTCCGTACACCCCATACCCACCGAGATTCTCGGTAATTTTTAAAGCAACTTCACGCGAACGCTCCAATGCTTTAGCGGTCATGGGCTGCGGCTGCCAAGATTCACGGTAATCGCCCTCTTCCTGGCGGTGCCCTATAGGCTCGCAGAAGCTAACGCCGCCGGAGTGCCTGACGGTCAGCAGGGTTATTTCATAATCAAACGTCACAAAGCCTTCAACAATAACCCTACCCTTTCCCGCACGACCGCCTGTTTGCGCGGACTCCCAAGCGGCTTCAATCTCACTTTCATCGCTAACCGTACTCTGCCCTTTACCAGAGGAACTCATCACCGGCTTAACAACGAGGGGCATTCCTATCGCCTTAACCGCTTCCAGGAATGCCTCTTTTGTGTCAACAAACCGGTAAGGCGACGTTTTCACTCCCAGCTCCTCTGCAGCCAGGCGCCGAATCCCTTCCCTGTTCATAGTCAGATGAGCTGCCCTTGCGGAAGGTATTACCCTATGACCTTCCTGCTCAAGCTTGATCAATTCAGCTGTCGCAATGGCTTCGATTTCGGGCACAATGAGATCAGGCTTTTCAAGTTCGACAATGTTTCTTAACGCCTGCGCATCCAGCATATCTATTACGTGACTACGGTGAGCTACCTGCATGGCGGGTGCATCGGGGTAACGGTCTGCAGCGATCACCTCAACCCCAAACCTCTGCAACTCGATCGCCACCTCTTTACCAAGCTCTCCGGAACCGCACAGCAACACTTTAAAAGCATTTGCTTTAAGTGGCGTGCCCAGCGTTACATTCCCAGCGTCATTCAAAACCCGATCCTCCAGAAAGTACCTGAACTATCTCAGGCATCTTTTGCATTCAGTTAAAGAGCTACTTCCCGCTCCCGCTCAGCGACTTTCACAAGCACAGCCTTACGTTCGCAATTGGTCATTGAGGTCCAGCGCAGGATCTCATCACCGGTACGCTGACACCCTATGCAGACATCCCGCTCATCAAGAGCACATATGCTCACGCAGGGCGAGCGAACCTTATCCTCAACAGCCATAACAAATTAATCTCAATTTTTTACAGGCTTCAAGCTCTTCACATAACGGCTTGCGTTGTGTACGTAATGCGCGGCACTGAGTTCGAGCATCTTCTTTTGCTGCTCTGTGAGCTCCCGCTTAATTTTTCCCGGAGAGCCCACCACCAATGAGCCATCAGGAATAACCATTCCTTCGGGGATAAGGGTGTTGGCACCAATAAGGCAATACTTTCCGATCTTGGCACCATTCAAAACAACCGCATTAATACCGATCAGTGAATAGTCCCCAACTTCACAACCGTGAAGCATGGTTTTATGACCGACGGTAACGCCCCGCCCTAGTGTCAGCGGGATACCCGGATCTGTGTGGAGAACAGAGCCGTCTTGAACGTTTGTCTCTGGCCCAATCGTAATAAGTTCGTTATCTCCACGGATCACAACGTTGAACCAGACACTGCTTTTATCGTGAAGCTCCACATTGCCAATCACCGTCGCATTCTCTGCGACAAACTGACTACTGCCTTTTAACTCCGGGACACGGCCATCCAACTCATAGAGCATTCTATTTTCCTTATCATGTTCGGGGTTTGAGCAAATCGATATCAGCATCGTACACAGCATTTAAAAAATCGACCAGAACCACAGCAGAGAGCCCCCAAATTTGATATCGCTCCCACCGGTAGCAAGGCACATGAATTGTCTGATCCTGAAAAGGGATTGCATCTGTTCGCTCGCGCTTGTCTTCGAGAAAGAAAGAAAGAGGTACACGAAAGACGCTATCAATTTCACCGGGGTTTGGTTCCAACGGATACTCCACCGGCACAACACCAACGTATGGAGAAACAAGTATCCCGTGAAGTGACATTACCTGGCTCAGCGGTGAAATAATTTCCACCTGATCTGGCGGCAGGCCAATTTCTTCATGGGTTTCCCGCAGCGCTGTCGCGGCCAATGACAAATCTCCGGGATCTCGCTTTCCGCCCGGGTATGCAACCTGCCCGCGATGGGTGCTCAAATTCGCCGAACGCAGCGTAAATATCATTTCCGGATTGCCAGTATCGTCAGTAACCGGCACAAGGATGCCTGCTTCGGTATAGTTCAGATCGAGCTTCCGAGGCGCATAGTCCGTTAAACGCTGTACAAGTAAATCACGCAAACCGGAACTCCTGGAAAAATCTGGTGTTGAATGAGACAGCAGTAGCTACGATCATTAAACTTAACATTCGTTGAATTCAAGTATACGGGGAAAAATATGAAGTACTGCAGCACATGCGGCCATCCGGTTAAACAGCGTATCCCCGAGGGCGACAACCGTCACCGCTATGTGTGCGTTAACTGCAGCACAATACACTATCAGAACCCACGCATCATTGCGGGCACTGTTCCGGTATGGGAAGGGAAGATCCTTCTTTGCCGTCGCGCGATTGAACCTCGTTACGGGTACTGGACGCTTCCTGCGGGATATATGGAAAATGGCGAAACTACGGTTGAAGCGGCCGAGCGCGAAACTCTGGAAGAGGCCCTGGCCGAAGTGAATGTTAAAGGCCTCTATTCGATTATCGATGTTCCGCATATTAACCAGGTGCACATGTTTTATAGGGCGACGCTCAAAAACGGGAAATTTGGCGCTGGCGAGGAGTCCCTTGAAACCCGCCTGTTTGCTCTGGATGAAATCCCCTGGGACGATATTTCTTTCCCTACTGTGCGCAAAACCCTGGAGTTGTTTCTGGAGGATCTGAAAAATGATTCCTTCGGTGTGCACATACGTGATATCCGGCGCCCTATCGCCACGACCCGAAGCAAAGACGATCTATAATACTTCCATGCGATAGATCTCGTAAGCAGGCTCTTCATAGGGGTGAGCCTGCTTGAGCGCCGCAACCGCTTTACGGATTAGTTCGTCGGTGCAGACAAGCTCAACCTTGAATTCTTCCACAACCTCCAGCCCCCCACGCTCTCCCAAAAAAGGGTTGCTACCCTCGAGGGGACGAAACTGTCCCTGCCCACTACATTGCCACGCACAGGAATCGTAATCACCTATGCGCCCCGCACCAATATCAAAGAGTGCTTGTTTGGTTTTTTCCAAATGTGTTCCGGGCACGAAATAGCATATTTTATACATGAAACCCCCTTTGGGCAGGACATTTTTTGTACAGATTAATGACTTAGGCACTTACCCACAGATTCTGTGGATAACTCTGGGGAAAGTTTTGGGGAACACCTCTATAAACCCCGTATTTACTGCACTCTCGTTAAATTGGTGACAAATTCACCTGATAAATTTAAGCACTATATTTCAATGAGTTACAGGCCTTGCGCAAACATTGAACGCCAATGCACTACATTGTTCACAGAACGCACAAGACAGAACTCTTAATGTGCATAAACATACTGAGTCAAGGAGTATTTTTCCAATATAGCCGCTTTATTTGCTTGATAAATTCAAAAAAC
Organism: Marinobacter sp. KMM 10035; assembly: GCF_046537445.1. Taxonomy (NCBI): domain Bacteria; kingdom Pseudomonadati; phylum Pseudomonadota; class Gammaproteobacteria; order Pseudomonadales; family Marinobacteraceae; genus Marinobacter; species Marinobacter sp. KMM 10035. The sequence continues at coordinate 303,805 of NZ_JBBVMG010000002.1, forward strand.
CCGAAAATCAGACACAAAAAAACCGACTCCAGTAAGCTCTCCTTTTGAGGCTCGCCGAAGCCGGTTTTTCCAGTCCTACAATCGTTCAGCTCATCAGCTAAACCAGCGTCTGGCATTACGGAACATGCGAATCCAGGAACCGTCCTCCTGCCAATCCGCGGGGCGCCATGAGTGTTGGACAGCGCGGAACACACGTTCAGGGTGAGGCATCATAATGGTAATACGACCATCCCGAGTAGTTGCCCCAGCTATGCCATCTTGCGAGCCATTTGGATTATAAGGATAACGCATCGTCGCTTGGCCCCGATTATCAACGAAGCGCAGAGCTACTCGCTCGCTTTCTGCGAGCTCTGAAGCAGACGCACTGCCTGAAAACTCTACCCGGCCCTCACCATGAGCGACAGCTATTGGCATGCGGGATCCCGCCATTTCTTCCAGGAATGCTGAAGGTGACGGCATTACCTCAACCATCGCCAACCGTGCCTCGAATTGTTCCGACTGGTTGCGAACAAAGCGTGGCCATCCCTCACTGCCCGGAATTAGCTCGTGCAGGTTGGACAGCATCTGACAGCCATTACATACGCCCAGCGCAAGAGTGTCCTGGCGGTTAAAGAAAGCGGCAAACTGGTCACGAACACGGTCATTGAACAGAATGGATTTCGCCCAACCTTCACCGGCACCCAGCACATCCCCGTATGAGAACCCGCCGCAAGCCACGAGACTGTTAAACGTCTCGAGATTCACTCGTCCGGATAGCAGATCGCTCATGTGCACGTCGACAGACTCGAAACCAGCCCGGTCGAACGCCGCGGCCATCTCAACCTGCCCGTTAACACCCTGCTCACGCAATACAGCAACTTTCGGGCGAATACCCTTGTTGATATAAGGTGCCGCAACATCCTCGTTCACATCGTAGGTAAGTTCAGCATGAAGCCCAGGGTCACCCGCATCAAGCAGGTTATCAAACTCTTCCTGCGCACAATCTGCGTTGTCCCTGAGGGACTGTATGCGATAACTGGTCTCAGACCACAGACGCTGTAGATCGGTTCGCGAATCATCTGCAACCATTTCGCCTTCAAAGGCCAGTCGCAGGCGATCCTGATCATTCAATGTGCCAATAACACTGATGTGGTCCCCCAAGCCAGCAGCTGAAAACTGCTGCAGAACGAAATCCGTGTCACCCCTGCGCACCTGAATAACTGCGCCCAATTCTTCATTGAACAACTCACGCACTAACTGGCTAGCGTCGTCCGCCAATCCATCGAGTTTGATATCTATGCCGGTATGGCCAGCGAAGCACATCTCTGCAAGCGTCACGAACAGACCACCGTCCGAGCGGTCGTGATAAGCCAGAAGCTTTTCGTCGGCATTCAATCCCTGGATAACCGCAAAAAATGCTTTGATATCTTCCGGATCGTCGAGATCAGGCGCCACGGCACCAACCTGACGGTATACTTGAGCCAAAGCCGATCCACCCAACCGATTCTGCCCAGCGCCCAGATCAATAAGGATCAGATCCGTGTCTCCGGCATCCGTTATCAGCTGGGGCGTGAGGGTGCGTGAAACGTCGGTAACCGGTGCAAACCCACTGACAATCAAAGAAAGTGGCGCAGTAACGCTCCTCTGTTCGCCGTTATCCTCTTCCCAAACCGTCTTCATGGACATGGAGTCCTTGCCCACAGGAATGGTAATTCCCAGCTCCGGACACAACTCCATACCAACGGCGCGCACTGTTTCGTAGAGGTTTTCATCCTCTCCGGGATGGCCGGCTGCAGACATCCAGTTCGCTGACAGGCGAATATCAGATAGCTTGCCAATTGCAGCGGCTGCCAGGTTGGTAATGGCTTCCCCTACTGCCATCCGGCCAGATGCAGGCGCATCAATGGTTGCGATCGGCGTACGCTCGCCCATGGCCATGGCTTCACCAGCCAGGACATCAAAGGAGCTTGCCGTAACAGCAACATCGCTGACCGGCACCTGCCATGGACCAACCATCTGATCTCGTGCAACAAGCCCGGTAATTGTGCGGTCACCTATGGTGATCAGGAAATTCTTGGAACCTACCGAGGGCAGCCTCAGAACTCTGCGAATGGCCTCTTGGAGACCAATCTGGGTGGAGTCAAACAGCGGCTTGCTAAACGATGTTCTGTTAATACTCCGGTGCATGCGGGGCGGCTTGCCAAAAAGCACATCCATCGGCAGATCAACAGGCTTGTCGTTGAAATAAGAATCGCTCAACTCAAGATGATGAGCTTCAGTTGCCTCACCAATAACGGCATATGGGCAGCGTTCACGACGACACAGAGCATCGAAAAGCTCCAGATTCTCGGGAGCCACTGCCATGACGTAACGCTCCTGAGATTCGTTGCACCAGATTTCCAGTGGTGACATGCCGGGCTCATCGCTGGGAATATCCCGCAACTCAAACTTTCCGCCACGACCACCGTCCTTCACCAGTTCAGGCATGGCATTGGATAGACCGCCAGCGCCAACGTCGTGGATGAAGCACATAGGATTCTGCTCACCCATCTGCCAGCAGCGGTCGATAACTTCCTGACAGCGGCGCTCCATTTCCGGGTTATCACGCTGCACGGACGCAAAATCGAGGCTCTCGTTACTGGAGCCGGAGTCCATAGAGGAAGCAGCGCTGCCCCCAAGACCGATAAGCATGGAAGGACCACCCAACACGATGAGTTTGGCGCCTACAGGTATCTCGCCTTTTTCAACGTGCTCTGCGCGGATGTTACCAAGACCGCCAGCGATCATGATGGGCTTGTGATAGCCACGAACTTCATCACCCGCGGGGCCGGCAACCTTCTCTTCAAATGTCCGGAAGTAGCCGGCGATATTGGGACGGCCAAACTCATTATTGAATGCGGCGCCGCCAATGGGGCCCTCAATCATAATATCCAGAGCAGAAGCGATCCGCTCAGGCTTGCCGTAATTGATTTCCCAGGGCTGGGGATCATCTGGCATGTTGAGGTTAGAGACAGTAAAGCCTGACAGCCCAGCCTTCGGCTTGGAGCCGCGACCGGTTGCGCCTTCATCACGAATTTCACCGCCGGAGCCAGTTGCAGCCCCCGCTGCAGGTGCTATTGCCGTCGGGTGGTTATGGGTCTCCACCTTCATAAGAATGTGGATGTCTTCCTGGTTATAACCGTAAACGCCAGTTACCGGATCCGGGAAGAAGCGGCCGCCACGACTGCCCTGGATAACCGAAGCATTATCCTTATAGGCAGACAGTACACCTTCGCTGTTCATCTCATAGGTGTTACGGATCATGGCAAACAGGGATTTCTCCTGGCCCTCACCATCAATATCCCAGGAGGCATTAAATATTTTGTGGCGGCAGTGTTCGGAGTTTGCCTGGGCAAACATCATCAGCTCTACATCGGTAGGATCCCGCTCGAGACCTACAAACGACTTCACGAGATAATCGATTTCATCATCCGCCAGAGCCAGCCCAAGGCGCCTGTTTGCCTCTACCAGCGCGGTTCGACCGCCGGCCAACACAGAGATTCGCTCCAGAGGACGCGGCTCATCACGATTGAACAGCAACTGGGCGCCGCCCATTTCATGAAAAACCTTCTGGGTCATGCGGTCGTGGAGCAGCGCGGCAACATTCTCGCGCTGGTCGAGACCTAGCTTTTTGCTTGATTTAATGTAGAAGGCCGTACCGCGTTCAATGCGCTGAATCTGACGCAAACCGCAATTACGGGCGATATCCGTTGCCTTGCTGGACCAGGGAGACAAAGTTCCCGGGCGCGGCACAACGAGGAAAAGCACGCCATCTGGCTCTTCAACCGGAACGCTGGGACCATAGGTCAGCAGCCGATCAAGGATGGCCTGCTCGGAATCGGAAAACGCGCCCTCCAGATCCACAAAGTGCATAAACTCGGCATAAACATGCTCAACCTCAGGCACGATGGCCTTGATTCTGACAAACAGCTTATGGGAACGAAATGGTGAAAGCGCGGGAGCGCCGCGAAGTTCAAGCATGATATCAACCTGTATCGCGCGAAACGGGGAAGTCCGGGTGCATTCTGAGAAGGCGCATATCATACTCGAAAGCTCAGCCGGGATACAGCGCTGGAAAGCTTATTCCGCCAGCCTACATTTGACATTATTTTGCGCAGCAATTGATCAACTTGATTGACCCCTCTCACTGCAACAGGGATCATTGGGTTGTGGACATGGAGTCCACACGCACCACGACACCGGATGCCGCCAGCCAGTTTGCGCGCATCCTGTTGATCCAGCGGTAACGGAGAACAGGGACTTGCCAAGAATTTTGACTGTATACAATGCAGCAACGGCTTACAGATCGCTCCTCGCCTGCACACTGGCCTTGCTTGCCCTCGCAGGGTGTAGCCAGCCGAGCACCCTTCAGGAAATTCGCAACGAGGGTGTTCTGCACGTGATTACCCGGGTCGCGCCTTCTATCTATTATGAGGGGCGCGAAGGCCCCACAGGCTATGATTACGAACTGGCCAAACTCTTCGCCGACGAACTGGGAGTCGAACTCCGCCTCCGGATTGCGGAAGACAACACCGAAGTTCTTTCCGTCCTTTCCCGTGATTTTGCGCACATCGGGCTGGCGGGTTTGTCTGCGCAACCACTTTTTGAAAACCAGTACAAAACACTTCCCACCGGCATTATGGCGCAGTCGGTCGTTGTTTATAATCGCGATGTTGAGCGGCCCGAAACCCTTGCAGACCTGACGGGGCAAATGCTTCATCTGGTTCCCGACAGCAACCACGAGTATCAGCTTCAAGCTCACACGGACGCAGCTTCAGGTGTTTCCTGGCAAGTTCATCCAGGGCTGGATGCTGCTGGCATTCTCGCACGCGTTGAAACTGGCGAACTCTCCTATGCAGTCGTTTCCTCCAATGAGCTTGAACTGAACCACGTCTTTTTCCCTCAAGTTAAGCAAGCATTTGCGCTTGGTGACGCCAGCGAACTGGCATGGCTGCTCCCGGCAAGCCAGGACGACTCGTTGGTGGGTGCAGCCAAGGCATTTATTGAAAAGATGCAGGTCAATGGCACCATCGCTCAGCTTTCAGAGCGCTTTTACGGGCACCTAGACCACCTGAACTATGTTGGCGCCCGTACCTTCATGCATCATGTGGAAAACCGACTGCCAACCTACGAGTCTCTTTTCCGGGATAACGCTGCCATATTCAATATGGACTGGCGCCTGCTCGCGGCTATTGGTTATCAAGAGTCGCACTGGCGCCCGAATGCGGTGTCCCCAACTGGGGTTCGCGGGCTGATGATGCTGACGCGCAACACAGCAAACTACATTGGTATCAACAATCGACTGGATGCGGAAGAGAGCATTCAGGGCGGCGCCAAGTATTTCCGCATGGTGCATCGGAGAATTCCCGAGCGCATTGCAGAGCCTGATCGCACCTGGTTTGCTCTGGCCTCTTATAACGTAGGCTACGGACATCTGGAGGATGCTCGAAGGCTCACAGAAAGTGCCGGAAAGAACCCGGACCGCTGGATGGACGTAAAAGAGTTTTTGCCACTACTCGCGCAAAAAGAATGGTACAAACAGACCCGCTACGGGTACGCCCGTGGCCACGAACCAGTCCTCTACGTCCAGAATATTCGCCGATACTATGACGTACTCGCCCGGATGATGGAGCCAACGGACAATGTAACTGCTTCAGCCTCACCGTTTGTCGGTCTGGAGCAGAGCACAGATGCACATTCCTCGGCAGAGCTTACGGGAGATGGTGCTGACATGAGAGCTGGGCTGCCCCCCGAGCTTGGAATGATACCGCCTACGCTATAACGCCTAGAAGTCAAGATCAGACGCATCGTTGACGTCCAGAACCCGATCTACCTGACTAGCGGTAAACCCCCTGCGAGTTAAAAATCGGGCCTGCCGCAGCTTTTCGTCCCAGTCATCGCTAAGATCCGACAACCCGAAACGCTTTTCCCTCAGCAAAAGCGCATTTCGAATCCAGTCTGCATCACCAAGTTCGTCAACACAGGCTGGCGTCTGATGAATACCACGCTGCTGCAATTCAGCGAGTACTTTCAACGGACCATAACCCAGATCAATTCGTTGCCGGGAATAGACATCCGCAAACCGATTGTCATCCAACCAACCTTCGCCCTCATAGTCGTCCAAAACCTGTGAGATGATTGAGCTATCAAGCTTCCGCTGGCGTAATTTCAGCGCCAACTCCTGTCGGCTGTGCTCTCGACGAGCAAGCAACCTCAGCGCGACCGAGCGCACTTTGTATTCCTGTTCGCCGCTATTTTCCTGTTTTACCATTCAGCCCTTCCCGCAAACGTTCACAAAACGCTAGACTAGCCCCGATTTTATAATGTCGACGCAGGTTTTGACCCTCACTACCTGAACCTGCGACAAACGTGTCCGGCACTCTGAACCTGAATATCCGAGTGCCGATGGCCGGTGCCGGTTTACTTTGCCCGACACCGCAGACTGGTTTCAATCCCTAAGGATAACGTCATGGCTGCATTCCTCCAGAAACTGTTTAAATCCCGCAAACCCGCTCCATCAGGTCGCAAAGCGCCAGATCGCCCTCAACCTCCGGCAGAACCAGTGGAGGACAAACGCGCAGAGTTGCGGGAAGAGCAGCTTCAAATGTTGCAGGGCACCCCAAGTCAGGAAATTGCGGCAAACCTTGCCATTGAGGGCTCAACAGCAGACATCCGGCTTAGAGCTGCTGACCTGGTGCAGGATGGCGATCTCCTGCAGCGAGTACAAAAGCAGGCAAAAAGTCGCGATAAGGGCGTGTACCAGCTAGTGCGGCAAAAGCTGCAGTCTATCCGGGAAGAGCAGGCCGTTAAAGATGCTGTTTCAGCCACTATCACTACGCTGATCCGTAATGCCCACGACCAGGCTAAAAGCGACGACACCAGCCTGTTTGAGGCCCGCCTGGACACACTTCTCAACCAATGGGCTAAAGTAGAAGCCAGTGCGACGCCAGACCAACTGAGTGCGTTCCTTAAATCAGTGCATCGCTGCAGAGAGCGGCTCGCTGAAGTGAAAGCAGTGCAAGATGCTGAAAAACTGGAGATTGAACAGCGACTTCAGCGAGAGGAAACCCTAGAACTGATTTCGCAAACCATGAACGATCTCCGGCAGCAACCCACAGACACTCTTGCGTCACTTGCCTCGTTGGACGCACTTCAGAAGACTCAGGAAAACCGTTGGCTGGAAGCGACCCGCGAAACTCACGTTGATAAGCAGCAACAGAAATCCTATGAAGCTTCGATGATGGCGCTCCGCAATTACACCAACGCCATCCGCCATATCACCCAGTCAACAGAATCACTACTTGCGATCGCGGAGATCATGATTCAGGACGCAACCCCTGAAGACCAGAAGCGTGCCTCAGATCTGTTGGTTGAGATTAATTGGCCCGAAGGTTTTCCGGCTCCAGACACGCTGGATCCCGCAATTAAACTAGCTGGCAAGCCCAAAGCACCGGCAAAAGCCACCGAGGACCACAAGCAGCAACAGGCGTCGTCAGAGAGCCTGAAAACCACGCTGGATCAACTGGAAGAAGCCCTGGAAGCCAAACGACTCAAGAGCTCCCGTGAACTCCTGAAAAGTGCCCAGCAACATTTGAAATCCCTCGACCATCGCAATAGCAAGGGGTTTCAAGCCCGTATACAACTGCTGACCGGCCAGCTCAGGGAGCTAACGGACTGGCAAGGGTTTGCCACTGAACCCAAGCAAATCGCTCTTTGTGAGCAGATGGAATATCTCGCCGAACAGTCCATGGAGCCAGAAGCTAAATCCGAGCGCATAAAAGACCTGCAAAAGGAATGGCGGGAACTGGGTGGGTCATCAGATCGCCTCTTGTGGGCGCGCTTCAAACAGGCTTCCGACAAAGCGTATGAGCCCTGCAAAGCCTACTTCAAAGCCAAATCCGGCTTGAAACAGGCGAACCTGGATAAGCGCAAAACGATCTGCGCCGAGCTGGAGCTTTTTGTTGACGGCGCAGACTGGAGCAGCATCGACTGGAAAGCTGTCGAACATATTCTTCAAACAGCCCGCCAGGAATGGAAATCTGCCTGGCCTGTGGAATTCCGGGATAACCGGCAGGTGCAGAAGCAGTTCGATGGTTTACTGAAAAAGCTTGAAGCGCCCATTGAGCAAGAGCGTCAAAAGAATGAAGCTCTGAAGCTGGCAATTGTTGAACAAGCACAAGCTCTGACTACCCACGAACCTTTGCAGGAAGCCATGAACAAGGCAAAAGCACTGCAGTCGGACTGGAAGGCGGTTGGTATTACCCGTCACCGCGAAGATCGCAAATTGTGGCAGGCATTCCGCAAGGCCTGCGATGAAATCTTTGCTCGCCGTGAAGCTCAGCGTACGGAACAAGAGCACGCGGCAAAAGAAGCCGATTCGGCAGCAGAAACCTTGCTGCAAAAGGTTGCGGGTGTCGATTCCGATCAAGATGAGCAGTCGCTGGCAAAAGCCATTGCTGACCTACGCAGCATTGATGTTGCTCAGACATCAGCAGCAGTAAGAGAGCAAGTTGAGCAAGAAAAACAGCGATTGAGCCAAGCGGTTGCAGCACAGAAACTCAAAGCGGGCATCGCCGAATGGCAGGCACTTGTACTCGCGCGCGCCGTAGGCGATCTAGCTCCGGATATTTTGCCAGATAAGTGGGCGGCCCTTGCTGAAAATGCGGGTGAATTGGACGACCAGGAAATCGTCATTCGCGCAGAAATTCTTGCCGGCATACCCTCTCCTGACGCAGAACAAACAAAGCGTATGGCAATACAGGTTCAACGGCTGGCTGCAGGCATGGGGTCAACGGAGAAAACGGACAATGCTATGCAGGGCATCGAAGGCCTTGTAGCAGGGTGGTGCCTCAAGGCACCTGACGAAGGGGCCGATCTGTCGTTGGCAAACCGTTTGAACAGGGCACTGGATAGCCTGATTGCAGGCTAAATCTCGGGAGTCTCACTCCCGCTGATGTTCCCTTACAAACTCCCTGGCATTCTTGACTGCTGCCAGGGAGTTGTCTTTCATACCTCTAAGCTCTTCGTCCGCCAAATAGAACATCATATCGATGGTGTGCCGGTAGTATCGGGAAGGCAGCCGGTTCAAGGCCACACACATAACATCAGTTAAAAAATCTGCAGTGTCCCCGGGTTCTCTGGTCGCCTCTATAGCATCCATCACCAAACGTTCGTAAAAATTGTCGATAGCATTATTAAAAGACATGGCGCCGCACCTTTATAAGCCCATTTTTGGGCATCCGCAAAACCTCTCACCCAATCCTAAACATAGAAGTCGCAGGCTCGCCTGTCACTACCTCTGAGCAATTTTGCCAACGCGATTGGCAGGTGGCGTCATTACCCACATGGCCATCAAAGGGCTATGGTGACGTTTCTCGAAAATAAATCCCCAAGCAATAAACACCAGAGGACAAGCAATGACCACCGAGGCGTATATCTTCGATGCGGTCCGCACTCCCAGAGGGCGTGGCAAGAAAGACGGATCACTGCACAGTGTAAAACCCATTACGTTACTGACTACTGTGCTCAATGCGCTGCAGGAGCGGAACAACCTCGATACCTCTCAGGTAGACGATATTGTTCTCGGCTGTGTTACCGCCGTTGGTGATCAAGGTGCAGATATCGCCAAGACAGCCGCACTCGCAGCTGACTGGGACGAGAAAGTCGCCGGCGTTACCCTCAACCGGTTCTGCGCATCAGGCCTTGAGGCCGTTAATCTGGCAGCCATGAAAGTCCGCTCCGGCTGGGAAGACCTGGTTGTTGCTGGTGGCGTGGAGTCTATGTCCCGCATCCCTATGGGTTCTGATGGTGGTGCCTGGGCCATGGACCCGCACACCAACATGCATACCGGCTTCATGCCGCAGGGCATCGGTGCCGACCTTATTGCCACGCTGGATGGCTTCAGCCGTGAAGACGTCGATGGTTTCGCCGTCAAGTCGCAGCAAAAAGCAGCGAATGCCTGGAAGAACGGATACTTTGCCAAGTCCATTGTTCCTGTTACCGACCAAAATGGCGTCGTAATTCTTGATCGCGATGAGCACGTTCGCGGTGACACCACCATTAAGTCTCTTTCTGGCCTCAGACCTTCTTTCCAGATGATGGGAGAAATGGGCTTTAACAGCGTGGCTCGTGAAAAGTATCACTACGTGGAAACAATCAATCACGTGCACCACGCCGGCAATTCCTCTGGCATGGTAGATGGCGCAACCGGCCTTCTGATTGGCAGTGAAGCCAAGGGTAAGGAAATGGGGCTCAAGCCCCGTGCTCGCATCGTAGCCACTGCGGTCACCAGCACCGATCCGACCATCATGCTGACAGGCCCTGCCCCGGCTGCGCTCAAAGCGCTGGAAAAAGCCGGCATGACCGTGGATCAGATCGACCTGTTTGAAGTAAACGAAGCCTTTGCCTCTGTGGTAATGCGCTTCCAGAAGGAACTCTCGGTTCCGGATGAAAAAGTGAACGTCAACGGCGGTGCAATCGCCATGGGCCACCCTCTCGGCGCTACCGGCGCAATGATTGTGGGCACTCTGCTGGACGAGCTGGAGCGCCGTGAGTTGCGCTTTGGTCTGGCGACGCTATGCGTCGGCGGCGGCATGGGCATCGCCACTATCATTGAGCGGGTCTGAACCCCACACTTTTTCTGTAAGGAGAACCGATTATGAGTGCCATCCGTTATGAACTGGGTTCAGATCAGATTCTGACCCTCACCATCGATATGCCCGGCCAGTCTGCGAATACCATGAACATGGCATTCCGTGAAGCCCTCGACGAAACAGTCTCCAAGGTCCAAGGCGACCTGGAAAACATTCGTGGCATTATCATCGCCTCTGCCAAGAAGACTTTTTTCGCTGGTGGCGATCTGAACGAAATCCACAAAGTTACCCGTGACGACGCTCAGGCCTTTGAAGACATGGTCAACGGCATGAAGGCGCAGATGCGTGCGCTGGAAACCAGTGGTAAGCCTGTCGTTGCTGCAATCAACGGTGCTGCGCTGGGGGGTGGATTCGAAATTGCTCTGGCTTGCCATCACCGAATCGTGCTGAACAACAACAGCATTCAGCTGGGTCTTCCGGAAGTCACGCTTGGCCTGCTCCCAGGTGGCGGTGGTACTCAGCGCCTGCCCAGAATGATTGGCCTTGAAGCAGCATTCCCGCTGCTGATGGAGGGCAAGAAGCTACGCCCTGCTGCCGCCCTGAAAGCCGGCATTATTGACGAGTTGGCTGACTCCCCCGAAGACATGATGGCCAAGGCTCGGGCGTTTATTGATGCCAACCCCAAGTGCCAACAGCCTTGGGACCAGAAAGGCTACAAAATGCCAGGTGGCGCGCCCCACCATCCTGCGATGGCTCAGAAGCTGCCAATCGTGCCGGCCATGCTAAAGCAGAAGACCAAAGGCTGTTACCCGGCGCCTGAGTGCATTCTGGCAGCAGCGGTTGAAGGTGCCCAGGTAGACTTCGATAGCGGCAGCCTGATTGAAACCCGCTATTTCGCTGAACTGGTGATTGGCCAGGTCGCCAAGAACATGACAGGCACCTTCTGGTTCCAGTTGAACGATATTAATGCCGGTGGTAGCCGTCCAGAAGGCGTAGAGAAAGAGACCTTTAAAAAGGTGGGTGTACTGGGCGCGGGAATGATGGGTGCTGGTATCGCATACTCCACCGCTATCCGCGGTATAGATGTAGTGCTAAAAGACGTCACTGTCGAAGGCGCTGAAAAAGGCAAAAGCTACTCCGAAAACCTGCTGGCAAAACAAGTTAGTCGCGGCCGCATGACCGAAGAGAAAAAAGCGGAAATTCTGGGCCGCATCACGGCTACGGACTCTGCCGACGACCTGGAAGGCTGCGACATGGTGATCGAAGCCGTGTTTGAAGACAGCGACCTGAAAGCGAAGGTTACTGCAGAGGCCGAACCGAAGCTTGCAAACAACGGCATTTTTGCCTCTAACACCTCCACGATTCCCATCACCCAACTTGCAGAAGCTTCCGCCAAGCCGGAAAACTTCATCGGGCTGCACTTTTTCTCTCCTGTAGACAAAATGTTGCTGGTGGAAATCATTGTTGGCGAGAAGACGTCAGACGAAACATTGGCAAGAGCGTTCGACTACGTTCAGCAAATCGGCAAAACGCCGGTGGTTGTGAACGACAGCCGTGGCTTCTTCACATCCCGCGTTTTCGGCACCTTTGTTAACGAAGGGATCTCCATGCTGGGCGAAGGTATTCACCCCTCAAGTATCGAGAATGCCGGTTTGCTCGCAGGCATGCCTGTCGGCCCACTGACCATTTCCGATGAAGTCAGCATGACTCTTATGCACCTCGTTCGTAGCCAGAGTAAAAAGGATCTGGAAGCAGCCGGCGGCACATGGAAGCCACACCCTGCAGAAGCGATCATCGACCAGATGGTTAACGATCATGGCCGTCCAGGCAAGGCTGCCGGTGCCGGTTTCTATGAATACCCCGCCAAAGGCAAAAAGTACCTGTGGCCAGAACTTGAAACTCTCTATGTGGACAGCGAAAAAGCCCGCAAGGTCGAGTTGCAGGAACTGAAAGACCGGATTCTGTTCATTCAGGCCATTGAAACCGTTCGCTGCCTGGAAGAAGGCGTACTGCGCACCGTGGAAGATGCCAACATTGGTAGTATCTTCGGTATCGGGTACGCACCCTGGACTGGCGGCGCCATACAGTTTATTAACCAGTATGGTGTGAGAGCGTTCACAGAAAGAGCCAAAGAACTGGCTGCAGCCTACGGCGAGCGCTTTACCCCACCCGCGTTGCTGCTTGAGCACGCAGAGCAGGAAAAGCCCTTCGTCTGAAGGTGCTGAGCGGCGGAGGACACTGTCCTCCGCCGCTCGTTATACCTGGAACAATCCATACAACTCTCTCGATGTGCCCATGATCAAGCGGCATCCTGTGCAGCACGCCATTGCTACAATTCTCGGTAAACCTCCTCTACCCTGTTGATTCCTTATCTTTTTATGACTGAAAAACACCGGGTCATGGACAGATTGTCACGAACCGATACGTCATACCTATAGCAACGGGTGTAGCCCTTGCCTACAATAAATCTATCAGCCCACGGGTTAACCGGTTCCAGAACTGTCTGGCAGGTACCCAGCATCGTCAGGTATCTATCTATGACCATCGCGGAAAAAGCATCTGTTCGTCGCGCCCCGCTCAAAGCCGGCCGGATGGGTGTGTGCAAAGCGCTTACCGTCGCCCTGCTGCTGTCAGCACCTTTTGGCGCACAGGCAAAAGCGGTCGAACCGGAAGTCTATACACCGGTTGCGCCAACGATTGACCAGGCGCGCGCCAACATTCTCATTGCCAGGCAACTGCAGTTCACCCATTTCCGCGACCTTGGTATCAGCGACAAGCTTTCCGGCGATGTGTTTGACGCCTACCTGAACTATCTGGATGGCCAGCGAGTCTATTTGACTGGTGGCGACATTCAGGCGATGAACAAAGTCAGAAACCGGTTGGGGTCTGCCCTCAAAACCGGCCAATTGCAGCCGGGGTTTGATATCTACAACCTGGTTCAGCAGCGCATTATTGAGCGCCTGCAGTTCGCTTTGGAAACCCTCGACAAGGGCATTGATAACCTCGACTTCACCACTAACGAGACCATCCTGCTCGATCGCTCTGAAGCCGAGTGGGAGCCGGATCAGCAGGCTCTCGATGCACTTTGGGTTAAGCGCATCAAAAACGCCGTATTGGCTCAGCGCCTTAACGGTGCCGACGACGCTGATATTATCGATACCCTCCAGCGGCGCTACGAAGGCCAGCTTAAGCGCGCCTACCAGGCCCGCAGCGAGGATGCGTTCCAGGCTTATATGAATGCTTTTGCCGGTATGTGGGATCCTCACACCTCTTATTTTTCGCCGCGCACCTCTGAAAACTTTAACATTAATATGAGCCTCTCCCTTGAAGGTATTGGTGCGGTTCTGCAAGCGGACAACGAGTACACGAAAGTTGTCAGGCTGGTCCCCGGTGGCCCTGCGTCCAAGCAAGGACAGCTCAAGCCCGCCGACAGAATTGTTTCGGTTGCTCAAGAAGATGAAAAGCCGGTTAACGTGATCGGATGGCGACTGGATGAAGTGGTCGATCTCATCCGCGGCCCACGCAATTCCTTGGTAACGCTGGAAGTCGTTCCTGCCAGTTCAACTGATGAAACCCTGACCAAGTCCATCTCCATCAACCGCGATGAAGTAAAACTGGAAGAGCAAAGCGCCAGCAAAGACACCATCGAGCTTGACCGCAATGGCGAGAAATACACCGTTGGCGTGATTACCATTCCGACGTTTTATGCAGATTTCCGTGCTATGCAGGCCGGTGATCCCAACTACAAAAGCACGACACGTGACGTGCGGAAGCTAATTGCAGAGCTTCAACAGGATGGAGTAGACGGTCTTGTAATGGATCTGCGCAACAATGGCGGCGGCGCCTTGCATGAGGCCAATGACCTGGTCGGCCTGTTTATCGATACCGGTCCCACCGTGCAAATTCGCAACTCCAGCAACGAAGTTCAGGTTCTCAATGACGACGATGCATCCGTTGCCTACGACGGGCCTTTGGTCGTGCTTACCAACCGCATGAGCGCATCGGCTTCCGAGATTTTTGCGGGTGCTATTCAGGATTATGGCCGCGGTCTGGTAGTGGGTTCACAAACCTTTGGTAAAGGCACTGTACAGGCCGTTCGTCCTCTCAACCACGGTCAGCTGAAAATCACCCAATCAAAATTCTATCGGGTATCGGGCGGCTCCACCCAGCACAAAGGTGTGATTCCGGATATTGAGATTCCTTCCCGTATCGACAAAACCCGTATCGGCGAAGATGCTTTGGACCATGCTCTGCCCTGGGATCAGATCGACGCCGTTCCCCATACCCGCTACTTTGATTTCAGCGGCATCATTGAAGAACTTCGCAAGCGTCATGACGATCGTTTTGCGACGAGCCCGGATTTCAGACTCCTACAGCAAGAAATCGACTTTCTGAATGAACAGCGCCAAAGGAAAACCGTAAGCCTTAACCTGAACGAGCGAACTATTCAGCAGGAGCAAATAGAACGTACCCGGTTGACCATTGCCAATGCCCGCAGGGAACTGCGTGGTGAGGAGCCTTTTGAGAATCTGGAAGAGCTTGAAGACTGGCAGGATCAGCAAGCAGCAGACCTTGGATCTAGCGATGAGGAGCTCGACTTCGTGATTCGTGAAGGCGGTGACATCATGGCGGATATGCTGGAGCTGGATAAGCGCATGGCCTCCATCCTTACCCCGCAGCAGTTTGCAGCTCAGGCGGAAGCTCTGTAATGAGCCAAAAGGCTGACAAACCGGTAGCCAACGACCAGGAACGTCAGAACAAAGCGCGAGCCATGCAGGACATGCTTCTGGATGCGCTGCACGCCATGCGCTCCCAGGAAGAGGTGGATGTGCTGCGCAAACCGACACCGTCGGCTTCGGAAAAAGCGCCTGAAGGCATTATCGACCGCCTTGCCAGCCTCACCGGATCGGCCTTTCGCTTCGGTGCTCGTGCTACGGATACGTCCTTGCGCGTAGGTCGGGCATTGATCAACTCCCAGGACCAGCTCAGAGCTATGCTGGCAGCCGGGCAGTCTCTCAAGGATATTCGGGAAGTGGCCGGGCTGACGCTTTCGGAAATGAGCGAAGCGCTCGATCTTCGTGATAAATCCGTTCTTGAAGCCATCGAGAACGGCACTGCCACCCTATCCTTTGAGCTCATACTCCGCTTGACCGCTCTCATTGCACGGAATGATCCCATCCCGTTTATTATGCGAACCACCCGGAACTACAACCCGGAAGTTTGGCAGATCCTGAATGACTGGGGTGTTGCGCGAGTACCCTTGCAGTTTGAGCGGGAGCGGGAGTTTATCAATATCTTCCGCCGCCACGATTCGGCCCGAACGCTCTCGGATGAAGGCTTTCGCAAGGTTCTGGATTTCACCCGGCAGAGTTTTGAGATGTCCCTGCACTTTGCTGAGGATCAGGAAAAGCAGGTGGCGGAACTACGGGAAAGCCTTGCAAAACAAAGCGACGAACTCCCCGCCAGCAAGTCCGCCACTGGCAAAAAGCCCTCAGCCAAATAGCCCGTGCATCCCCGAAACACCCGGATTCTGCACCACACCTTTTTCCGTTACGATCAGATCGATCAAGCTTGCTGGCGTTACGTCGAACACCGGGTTGAACACCGGCACGCCCTCCGGGGCTAGCGGAATGCCTCTTATCTCCCGAACCTCTGTGCCACCCCGCTCCTCGATCGGGATTTCTGCACCAGACTTCAGCGCCATATCCACGGTGCTGGAGGGTGCCACAACCATAAATCCAACCTTGTGATACCGCGCCAATACCGCAAGGCCGTAGGTGCCAATTTTGTTGGCAACATCGCCATTGGCTGTAATCCTGTCGGCACCCACGATGATCCACCGCACCTCACCCGCTGCAAGAATCGCTGCCGCTGCGCCATCGGCATTCAGGGTTACCGGGATACCATCCCGCATTAATTCCCAGGCAGTAAGACGGCTGCCCTGCAGCCAGGGCCGGGTTTCATCCGCGTATACTTGTTTCAGCAGGTTTTTCTCATGCAGCCGACGAATAACACCCAACGCGGTGCCGTAACCACCGGTCGCAAGCGCACCTGTGTTGCAGTGGGTAAGGACCGAGACAGGAGCTGGATAGTCGGAAGAAAGCTCCATCGCTTCAAGTGCGTAATCTGCCATTGCGAGGTTCGCGGCAAGATCCTCTTCATGAATGGCAATGGCTTCATCTTCCAGCCGCTGCCGGGCTTCATCCAGCGCTGCACAGCCCTCAAGCACTTGCTCCATTCGCTGTAAGGCCCAGAACAGGTTCACAGCCGTTGGCCTTGATGCAGCCAACTCCCGGACAGCCATTTTGATCTCAGCTTGCCAGTCATCACCTTCCGCTTTCCGGGCAGCCAGTGCGACACCGTATGCAGCACTGATACCAATCGCCGGGGCGCCGCGCACCACCATGTCGTGAATGCTCTGCGCCACGCCGGTAGCGGATTCCAGAGATAGCCAGTGCTCCTTTGCAGGCAGCAAGCGCTGATCCAGCAATTCCAGGCTGCCACCCTGCCACCGAAGGGCAACCGTACCTGCAGATCGCGGATCAGAAGAAGGGGTATGTAAAGGTCGGGATTCTCTGGGATTATTCATCGTCTGGCTCCGCTTTCATAACGCTGAAAACGGCCAGTATAACGGTTATACTTCCGGGCTACATTTTATCGTTCGGCGCGCTTGTGCATTCCTAAGCGCACAATCGCATTTGTCGCCGGCACTGCAAGGTAGGGTTAATGACGGCAGATACTATCACCGCAGCCGATATGCGCATCAACGCTCGATGGCTGATTCCAATAGAGCCTTCCGGAGTGGTGCTTGAGCATCAGGCCGTTATTATTCAGGGCTCGCGGATTGTGGCGGTATTGCCCGTGGCACAGGCAGATCGCGAGTTCCGTACCCGAGAGACCATCAACCTTCCCCACCATGTGGTTATGCCCGGGCTGATCAACATGCATGGGCACGCCGCAATGTCGCTGTTCCGGGGCATGGCAGACGATCTCCCATTGATGACCTGGCTTAATGACCACATCTGGCCTGCGGAAGGCCGTTTTGTCAGTGAACAGTTTATTATCGACGGCACGCAGTTGGCCATGGCAGAAATGCTGCGAACCGGCACAACCACATTTTCAGACATGTATTTTTTCCCGGAGATTGTGGCCCAGTTGGCTCACGATACCGGCATGCGCGCTCAAATCTGCTTTCCCTTGCTGGACTTCCCCACGGCGTGGGGCAGCGGGCCAGATGACTATCTGAACAAAGGCGAGGCGCTGATCAATGAGTGGAAAGACAACACTTACATCATGCCAGCCATTGGCCCCCATGCGCCCTACACTGTATCCGACGAGCCGCTGAGCCGCGCTGCTGCACTCTCCAAGAAAACCGGTGCCCGCATTCAGATTCATCTACATGAAACCGAATTTGAAGTGACAGAAGCTAAAGAAAAACACGGTGAACGCCCAATTGAACGGCTTGCGAAACTTGGTGTTCTAGGTGCTAAAACCCAGTGTGTCCACATGACCCAGGTCAGTGACTCAGACATTACCCTGCTAGCGGACTCTGGCGCGCACGTTATCCACTGCCCCGAATCCAACCTCAAGCTCGCCAGTGGTCTTTGTCCTGTTCATAAACTCCTGGAAAATGGCGTTAATCTGGCCATAGGCACAGACGGTGCCGCCAGCAACAATGACCTGGATCTGTTCGGCGAAATCCAAACAGCCGCTATGGTCGCCAAGGTCGTCGCCAACGAAGCCACCGCACTTTCTGCTCATCAGGCGCTGCAGGTGGCCACGATCAATGGCGCCAAAGCGCTGGGGCGGGAGCATGAGCTGGGCTCATTGGTGCCTGGCAAATTGGCCGATATCATCGCCATCGATCTCAGCGATCCTTTTATCCAGCCGGTTTACGATCCGGCTTCCCATCTTGTTTACAGCAATCATGGCCGCGCGGTAAGCCATAGCTGGATTAACGGCGTACCTCAGGTACAGGATGGCAAATTGACGCGCATAGACGTACCGGACCTCATGCTCCGCGTTACAGACTGGGCTGAGAAAATCCGCGAGCAACAGGCTGTCTAACCGAATTTCGATAGATTGAGCAGGTAGAAGAGACGATGACAAACCAGAACGTTGACCGTAACGAGATTGCCAAGTTTGAAGCCTTGGCTAGCCGCTGGTGGGACCCCACCAGCGAATTCAAGCCTCTCCACGACATTAATCCCCTTCGCCTCAACTACATCGATGAGCGCGTATCCCTCGCGGGCAAGCGAGTAGCAGACATTGGCTGTGGCGGCGGGTTGCTGTCTGAGGGCATGGCTTTGCGCGGTGCTCATGTAACCGGTATAGACATGGGCGAAGCACCTCTGGCTGTAGCCCGGTTGCACGGACTGGAAAGCGGAATCAAGGTGAACTACCAGAAGATCACAGTTGAAGAGCTTGCCCGGGATCCTGAGCACGCCGGCCAGTACGATGCTGTCACATGTCTTGAGATGCTGGAGCATGTGCCCGATCCGGCTTCTGTTATCAAGTCTTGCTCCGCACTGCTAAAGCCCGGCGGGCACCTGTTTGTATCCACCATCAACCGGAATCCCAAGTCCTTCCTGCTGGCCATTGTGGGTGCCGAATACGTGCTAAACATGCTCCCCAAGGGTACGCACGAGTGGAAAAAGTTCATCCGGCCGTCAGAAATGTCCGACCACCTGCGTCACGCAGGGCTGGATGTGCGCGAGCTCACCGGCATGACCTACAACCCCATTACCCGCTCCTACAAGCTGGGCCGGGATGTAGACGTAAACTATCTGATGCACGCCCGGGATACCCGTGAAGACTGAACGGCCATCGACCGTTCTGTTTGATCTGGACGGCACCCTGATCGATACAGCACCGGATTTTATACGCTGCCTGAACGAGCTGCGCCAAATCGACGGGCTCCCGGCGCTTCCAGCGGAGCACATACGCCGATCCGTTTCCAACGGAGCCCGGGCCATGGTGCGTGTGGGCTTTGGGCTGGAGCCTGAGCACCCGGGCTATCTTGCCAAACACACCGCCTTTCTGGATCTATACGAAGCGGGCGTTGCCGTTGAAACTCGCCTTTTTGAAGGCATGGACTCCCTGCTTCAATCACTGGAGCAGCGGGAAATACCCTGGGGAATCGTAACCAATAAGCCAGTACGTTTCGCCGCACCGCTGGTTCAGGCCCTGGGTCTAGCTGAGCGCTGCGCATCGCTGGTGTGCCCGGACCACGTCACTGATCGCAAGCCTCATCCGGAATCCCTGTTTCTTGCGTGCCAGCAAATTGGCGCAGAACCTGAGCAGGCGATTTATGTAGGCGATCATGAAAGAGACATAGTGGCCGGCCGCAATGCCCGCATGAAAACCATCGCCGTGCGCTATGGCTATATCGAAGAGCCGGAAACCGTTGACCTATGGCAAGCCGACATGATCGCTGACACCGTGAACGATCTCGCAAAGCTGTTACAATAGCGCGCTTCTGAAACGGGCCATTTTAAACACACTGATGAACTCCCAGTCTGCTACGGAGACAGGTTATGCAAGATTACCAGGCACCCGCTGATCTTCTGAAAGACCGCATCATACTGGTTACCGGTGCGGGCAGCGGAATCGGCCGTACCGCCGCAAAAACCTATGCCGCTCATGGCGCCACGGTCATCCTTGTGGGCCGAACCCTGAGCAAGCTGGAAACGGTCTACGACGAAATCGAAGCCGCCGGGCACCCCAAGCCGGCTCTTGTGCCTATGAACTTCGAAGGCGCAGCGGTAAAAGATTACGAAGAACTGGCCATGACCCTGGAAGATAACTTCGGCAAGCTCGACGGTATCCTCCACAACGCAGGGATTCTGGGTGACCGCAGCCCGGTGGAAATGTACGACCCGGAAACCTGGAACAAGGTTATGCACGTGAACGCAACAGCGCCGTTCCTGCTTAGCCGTGCGATGATTCCCTTGCTGCGTAAATCTGATGCGGCTTCGGTTATCTTCACCTCGTCTGGGGTCGGACGGCAGGCAAAAGCTTACTGGGGCGCTTATGCCGTTTCCAAGTTTGCCGTTGAAGGCCTTAGCCAGCTTCTGTCTGATGAGCTGGATGACAAACAACATAACGTGCGGGTAAACAGCCTAAACCCCGGCGCCACCAGAACCAATATGCGGGCACATGCCTACCCGGCAGAAAACCCGCAACAGAACCCGGCGCCGGAAGAACTGATGCCTATCTATTTGTATCTGATGGGCACCGACAGCGCCGGTGTAAACGGCCAAAAGCTGGATGCACAGCCGAAGTAATGGAACTGCTTTTTTACACTACGTCCCAATGCCACCTGTGTGATTTGGCCGAAGCTCTGCTGATAAGCACTCCGATGCCAGTACCAATACCGGTGGATGTGGTGGACATTGCGCAATCGGAAGAGTTAGTCGAGCGCTATGGCACGCGAATCCCGGTGCTCCGGCGCAAGGATACTGGGCACGAACTCAACTGGCCATTTACCCGGGAACAGTTACTCACGTTTCTGCAATGAGGAATTATCTGACATGTTGATGGTTATCTCACCCGCTAAAACCCTCGATTATGAGAGCCCGCCGGCAACTGAAACCTATACCCAGCCGGATTTCCTGGACGATGCCTGCGAGCTGATTGATCAGCTCAAAGAGCTGGAGCCCCACCAGGTCAGCAATCTGATGAGCGTCAGCGACAAGCTGGGCCAATTGAATGCTGAGCGCTTCCAGAATTGGCAAGTGCCCTTCTCTCCAAAGAACGCGCGCCAAGCCATATTGGCTTTCAAAGGTGACGTGTACACCGGGCTGGACGCACAAAGCTTCAGTGAGCAGGATTTCAGCTTTGCACAAAAGCATCTGCGCATGTTGTCCGGGCTTTACGGCATTCTTAAACCGCTTGATCTGATGCAGCCCTACCGGCTGGAAATGGGTACAAAGTTTGAGAACAAGCGTGGCAAGGATCTTTACGCATTCTGGGGGGACAGTCTTACCCAGGAAATGAATCGCCTGCTGAAAAGCGACGACGAAGTACTGGTAAACCTGGCCTCGAATGAATACTTCAAAAGCCTGAAGAAGAAAAACCTTGATGGCCGGCTGATTACCCCCCAATTCAAGGATTGGAAGAGCGGTCAGTACAAGATGATCAGCTTCTACGCCAAAAAGGCCCGCGGACTTATGTGCCGCTATGCCATCCTGAATCGCATTACCGATGCCAACGACCTCAAGGGCTTCGACCTTGACGGTTACTATTTCAGCGAAGACCAATCCGACAATAATAACTGGGTTTTCCTGCGAGATGAACACTAATCCAGATTAAGCTCGGAGCAACTCATGAACGAAGCAGTTTTTTCCCAGATCGCCATGCTGGTGTTTCTGACAGGCCTTATTGGCTGGATGGGTTTCATCGTTTGGGACCTGGCCAAAAAATCCCAGGCCGGAAAGTTTGGCACCATCGCCCTTTTTACAGTACTGGGCGCAGGTGTTTTCGGCTTTATCGTCAAAACAGTACTCGTAGAAATCATCCAAATATGAACGACAAGGATCAAGCCTGATGTGGTTTCGCAATGCCCGCGTTTTCCGTTTTACCAAGCCGTTTGATATTTCTGCTGAAGAGCTGGAAGAAAAGCTCAGCGGCGATGCATTCAAACCGTGCGGTCCACAAGAAACCGCCCGCCAGGGCTGGGTTCCGCCACTGGGTAAACACGGTGAATTACTCGTTCACAGTGCCAATGGCTATCACCTGATCGCGCTGCGCAAAGAAGAGAAAATCCTGCCTGGCCCGGTAATAAAAGATGCGGTGGAAGAAAAAGCCGAAGCCATCGAGATCGAGCAAGGCCGCAAGGTTCGCCGTAAAGAAAAAGAAGAGATCAAAGAGCAGGTCATGCTGGAAATGCTGCCCCATGCATTTTCCAAGAACCGGCGCAGCTTTGCGTACCTTGCACCGAAAGACGGCTTTATGATTGTTGATGCAGGCTCCGCAAAACAGGCGGAAGATTTGGCCTCATCACTGCGCAAAAGCCTGGGATCTCTGCCTGTACGCCCGCCCGCTCTGGAGCAGGCCCCTATCTCTACCTTTACTGGCTGGTTGAACGAGTCCATCGACCTACCCGCCAGAGTGGTTTTAGGCGATGAGTGCGAACTGAAGGATCCTTCCGAAGATGGCGGCGTGGTTCGCTGCAAAGGACTGGATTTGAAGGCAGACGAAATCCGCAACCATCTGAATGCCGGGATGGAAGTGACCAAGCTGGCCCTTACCTGGGACGACAATGTCTCTTTCGTTCTGGATGAGGAAATGGGGGTTCGCCGGCTGAAGTTTGGCGAAACACTTCAGGACCAACTCGATGATGTCGATGTGGATGACGCTGTCGCGAAATTTGATGCTGCCTTTACACTGATGACTCTTGAGCTGTCCAAACTGATCCCTGGCTTACTGGAAGCCTTGGGCGGGGAAGATCGCTCCGCCCTCGTCGAAGGATAACCCTCCAGGCCCAAAAGTCCCACTGAAGCACTCAGCAAAAGCTTCAGTGGGTATACTTCCCCAACCTTTCTTTCTGCCATTCATTTTCCGGCTCATTCAGTACCAGCCGCAAATCCATCACTTCTTCTTCGACGTTGTACTTGATCTCAAAGCCCAGATGCTCCGCCAGTTGCAGCATCGGTCGGTTGTCTGCCAACACATCACCGACCATCTCTACGGTGCCACGGGCGCGACAGTAATCGATCATTTTCTGCATCAGCGCGATTCCCAGGCCTTCACCCTTCATTTTGTCGTGGACCATCACAGCAAACTCGCATCGCAGGTTATCTGCGTCAGTCCAGGTTCTTACGGTGCCCAGAGTTTCTTCGCCGTCACCATCCTCTTTCGGGGCATTTGCGATGAATACCATCTCCCGGTCGTAGTCGATCTGCACCATCTGAGCTACGTCTTCCCGTGAGAAGTGTTTACGGTACTGGAAAAAACGATAGCGAATGGACTCTGGGGATTGCAGCTCATGAAACTCCCGATGCGACGGTTCATCCTCAGCCAGAGCCGGGCGAATAATCACCCGGCGACCGGACTTGGGCAATACCAGCCATTCCTCGAGTTCTCTTGGATAGGGCTGAATAATCGGCTTTCCAGGTACCTCGGACAGATTGATTGCCACCTTTACCGCAACAGCGCCTTGGTCATTGAACAGGAGAGGCGAAATCTCCAACCCGCGGATCTCAGGTATATCGATCACAATCTGAGAAAGGGTCACCAGTGTTTCAGACACCGCTCGGATATCCGTTTCCGGTTTCAGGCTGTGCTCCCTCAGAAGCTTGTACATATAGGTGCGGCGCAACAACTCCCGTGCCAGAACCATGTTCAGCGGCGGAAGCGCGATTTGTCGATCCGTCATCACGTTCACATGGGCACCGGATGCACCACAGACCACCAGAGGCCCGAACTGGGCATCTCTGGTGATGCCCACGCTGAACTCAATACCGCCAACATGCTGGTAGGAGTGTTGCATTGCAAAACCGAGAAACCCGCTCTCGGGGAAGTATTCCTGATACTGCTCCATTAAAAAGCTACAGGCATCGATGATTGCAGCCTCGCTACTCAGCTTCTGCACCGTCGCCTTATGACGACGTTGCGCCACAGTCAGGTTGGCAAACGGATGGCAGGCCTGTTCGTGCACGACGGTAACGTCTACAGGGCGACGCTCAATAGAGAAGGCTTCTAGCACCTCCTCCACATCGTCACAGTAAATCGTCTCAATGGTATTGATACCGTAATCACGAACCACTTCCCGCGCTTCTTTGCTAGACAGATGCAAGCGTCCTGAACGCAACGCGTTCATGACCACTCGGCGGGTTTTCGTATGATCCGAGAAATGGTCGGTGAAGGATTCGGGGGTTTCTTTCAGCAAGCGCTGGAGCCTCTGGTGCCGCACATGCTGCATGAACGCCACAATGGCCTTTTCCGGGTTGAAGAAGGAAGGCAGACCCGCCCGATAAAACTCATCACGGGCCTCCATTACCGTGCTCTGCCCAAGCCAGCAGGTAAAGATATTCAACCGCGTACCCTTTGCGGCCTGCACGACCGCATCGGCAATTTGCAGACTGTCTTCCGTCAAACTGGGCGCGTAAAGCACAAGCACGTTGGCTACTTCAGGGTCCTTAGCCAGAATCTTGATCGCCTTACCATAAAGCTCGGGGGATGCGTCATAGTTCAGGTCTATAGGGTTTTTGCGTGTCCAGTACGTTGGCAAAAGTTCGGCCAGAGCGCCGACACTGGCTTCAGACAAGCGGGCAAGCTCTCCGCCCAGATCCGCCAGGCGATCCACAGCCAAAACCCCCGGTCCTACGCCATTGGCCATGATGGCGAGTGTCTCTCTACGCAGCGGGCGCATGCGGGTCAGCGTTTCCAGGGCATCAAACATTTGCCCCAACCCATCCACCCGAAGAACACCCGCACGCTGGAGCATGGCGTCGTATATAGGATCGCTGCGCCGGATACCTTCAGGCAGCTCATGGGTCATCCATTCAGACTCCGGCACTCGGCCAGATTTAACGCAAATTACGGGCTTGGTTCTGGAAGCCACCCGCACCGCAGACATAAAGCGCCGCGGGTTTGGGATGTGTTCAATGTGCAAGAGAATGGCTTGGGTCTGGGTGTCCTGGGCAAGATAATCGATGAGATCGTCATGATCGATGTCCATACCATCGCCAAGGGTGAGGAAATAGGAAAAACCAACACCTCGGGCAAAGGCCCAATCGATGACTGAACTGGCGATGGTGCCCGACTGCCCTACAAATGCCACGCGGCCGGGCAATGCTCCCATGTGTGCATAGGTGGCGTTCAGGCTTCTGGCGGGTACCATCAAGCCGATGGTATTAGGCCCCAGCACTCTGATCCCCGTGTCCTTTGCCGCATCTCGTACCGAATACATAAGTGGTTGGCCGGTTTTACTGTGAGTACGAGACATGCCACCTGTCATCACGATGGCGGTGCGCACGCCGGCTTCACCCAATCGCCTGATGGTTTTTGCTACGGTCTGGGGAGGTGTACAAACAATAGCCAGATCTGGCGAGAACTCCATTTTGGATACTTTTCTAACACAGGGCACGCCGTGAACGTTGTCATAGTCCTTCTGGTTGACAACCAACAGCTTACCCGGATAGCCGCTGCTCATCAGGTTTCGCAACACCATACCACCGAGATTTCCAGCACGCTCAGACGCCCCGATCACTGCGATGGAAGCAGGATTGAACAAACTTTCCAGGTACTGGGTGCTCACGCTCTCTCTCCTTGATATGTTGTTAACGCTATATTATGCATTGATGAGCCCTTGTGAAATGCCTACTACCCTTATACGGCTAAAGAAACTCGGCGCTATCAGGTTATCCCTGATAAGATCAAAGAAAATACAAGTATAGCTGGGACGTTTCGAGAATTATGACCACCGCATTTTTTTCTCATGATGATTGCATGAAACACGACATGGGGCCGGAGCACCCCGAAAGCCCAGCCCGCCTGGCAGCCATCATCAGCTACATCGCCGACACCGGTATCGCGGAAAAACTAGACTGGGTACGCCCGGAAGAAATTACCCGCGACCAGCTCTTGAGCGTGCACCCGGAAAGCTACCTGCAGCAGCTAGATATGTTGCAGCCCTCACGGGGGCGGGTCTTCACCGATCCGGATACTGCCATGATGCCCGATACTCTGCGCGCCGCAAGGCTTGCGGCCGGTGCAAACATTCAAGCAGTCGACATGGTTATGAGTAGCCAGGTAACCAACGCATTTATCTGCGCACGCCCACCCGGTCACCATGCTGAACGCACAAAGTCCATGGGCTTTTGTTTTTACAACAACATTGCTTTGGCTGCCATGCGCGCGCTCAATTTCCATCATCTTGATCGAGTTGCCATTGTCGATTTTGATGTGCATCAAGGTAACGGAACTGTGGACATTGTGAGTGGAGATGAGCGGATACTGATGTGCTCCAGTTTCCAGCACCCGCTTTACCCCCACTCCCACGTACATCGTCAAGCTGACAATATCGTGAACATTCCCATAGAGGCAGAGTGCTCTTCCGCGGATTACCGGAAACAGGTAGAAGCAGGCTGGATGAAGCGCCTGAATGCCTTCAAGCCTCAGGTGATTCTGATATCTGCTGGGTTTGATGCCCACCGGCTTGATCCGATGGCGGAACTGAATCTGGAAACCGAGGACTACCGCTGGTTGACCGAAATGCTGACAAGCGTTGCAAGCGAACATAGCAACGACCGTATTATTTCAACGCTGGAAGGTGGTTATCACCTGAAAGCTCTCGCAGAAAGCGTAAACGCCCATCTGGACGTATTGAGTTCGATTTAGCGGGTTTCCTTAGCCTGCGCTGGCGCCACCGTAGCCATTAGCTTGTTGTAAGCCCGGGCGCTCGCCCTCCCGCTGCAAACGTATGGTTGTGCGACGGTTTTCGCCATAGTTTCTGGACACCGGATACTGATCCCCATGAGCCCGCACGGTAATCAAGTCGGGGTCTATCCCGCGATCTTTCAAATAGTCTGCCACTACATTGGCGCGCTCCTCAGAAAGCGCACGATTGTCGATTCGACTGCCAACTCGGTCGGTATGCCCATCAATAAAGACCCGCTCTACTGTGGAATCCGCCATTAAATAGGCAACAATATCATCCAACAGATCCATGTCTGCACCCGAGAGCGTTGCGCTGCCGCTTGAAAACGCCACCCGTGAACGACCAATCTGATCAATGTTAACCGGCAACAGATTCGCGGCGCATGACCTATAGCGCTGATACTGCCCGTTGAAGTTAATATTCGAGACCTGCACCCGCACCGGGCTGCCGTCATACCAGGAATCCCGGGTAACGGTGGGGCGCATGCCGTCCAGCAGGCTTTGCGCAAGAATTACCGCATGACGGGTTTCAAGCGATACCTGCCGGAGCCCTTCAGACACATCAACCGTGCCTACCGAGCGTGGAGCGACCCCGGGGCGCCACGGTGGCGCCTCAACAAAAAGAGAGCCTCGCCCGGGGCGCATAAGATGGGATTCGGATTCCAGAAAAAATGACAGATTTTCCCCGGCACGGTGCCGAAAAACAGCCCGGCCGTAACCTGGAACATCATGCACCAGCGAACACTCGAAAACGGACTCGGCAAGATACCACTGGCTGTTCGATATTCCGGCACCATAGCTTGCGGCTTGGCCTGATCCGGGCAGAACAATGCCGAGCGCCAGTGTTGCCAAAAGAGTCTGTGTTCTTTTCGTGAATGCGAGTGCCATAAGAGCCATACCGTTATTTCACGGATGTTTCGTGGTTTCACTGTTTAACGGCACCTGCCCCGTGTTCTTTAATCGGCGAGAGGAAAAACAATCACTGGCACCTTCTGCTATAATCTGCCAAATTTTTTAAGGCATTGCGGAAACCAGACCATGACCGATCAGCTTACTCTTGTGCGCCCCGACGACTGGCACCTCCACGTTCGCGACGGCGACGCCCTGAAGAGCGTTGTGCCTGCAACCGCAGCCTGTTTCGGGCGAGCGATCATCATGCCGAACCTTGCGCCCCCGGTAACCAATGCCGCTGAAGCCTCGGCATACCGGAACCGCATTCTGGCAGCCGCCGACGGAACCGCCTTCCAGCCATTGATGACGCTTTATCTGACCGAATCCACCAGTCGAGAGGACATCCTCGAAGCGAGCGCAGAGGGTATTGTTGCAGCCAAGCTTTACCCTGCGGGGGCCACCACCAACTCCGCGTCCGGCGTGCAGGACATCCGCAACATCTACCCGGTACTGGAAGCCATGTCAGAGTGCGGCATGCTGTTGCTTGTTCATGGTGAGGTTACCGATACAGACATTGATATTTTTGACCGGGAGAAAGTGTTTCTCGAGCGAGTACTAGCCCCGACACTGGAGGCGCTTCCCAACCTCAAGGTTGTACTTGAACACATAACCACCGCTGATTCCGCGGAGTTTGTTCGGCATTATCAGGGCAGCAACTTGGCTGCAACGCTTACGCCTCAGCACCTTATGTACAACCGCAATCACATGCTGGTGGGCGGGATCCGCCCTCACCTGTACTGCCTTCCGATTCTCAAGCGCAATCGCCACCAGCAAGCCCTGAGGGATGCCGTCGCCAGCGGAGACAAGCGATTCTTTCTGGGAACAGATTCTGCCCCCCATGCAAAAGACAAGAAAGAAGCTGCCTGTGGCTGCGCAGGCTGCTATTCCGCGTACGGTGCGATCGGTCTGTATGCAGATATTTTTGAAGAGCTTGGCATTCTCGATCAACTGGAAGCCTTTGCGAGTTTTAACGGTGCGGATTTCTATGGTCTTCCACGAAATACCGATACCATTACACTGGTGAGGGAGCCTTGGATAATGCCCAACGAACTACCCCTCGCGGACGGCACCATCGTTCCGCTAAAAGCAGGCGAAACCATCAACTGGCGCCAGGTATAAACCTGCCCCTAATTCCTTGATAAACGGCCAAGACCGGAGTTTTAGTGACTGACGAAAACAGACAATCGCACCCAATGTCCCGCAGATTCCGTGGTTTCCTGCCCGTCGTTGTCGATGTGGAAACCGGTGGATTCAACCCGGACCGTGATGCTCTGCTGGAAATAGCTGCGGTGATGCTGACCATGGACGAAGACGGCCGCTTGCGCCGTGCAGAAACCCATTTGCAACAGATTGACCCTTTTGAGGGCGCCAACCTGGAGCAATCTGCATTGGATTTCACCGGAATAGACCCTTGGAATCCGGAGCGTGAGGCTGTACCCGAGCGCGAAGGATTGAGTGAAATATTCCGCCCCATCCGCAAAGCGGTAAAAGCACACGATTGCAAACGAGCCGTTTTGGTAGGTCACAACGCGACCTTCGATCATAACTTTGTATTTGCCGCAGCACAGCGGGCAGAAATCAATCGAAACCCGTTCCACCCCTTCTCCACATTCGACACTGCCACTCTGGCCGGTCTGGCCTATGGGCACACAGTGCTTGCGCAAGCCTGCAAATTGGCCGGTATTCCTTTTAGCAACAAGGAAGCCCATTCCGCAGCTTACGATGCAGAAAAAACAGCCGATTTGTTCTGCGGGATAGTCAATCGTTGGCTGGACCTGGGCGGGTTTCCGCCACCTTTTATGATGGACGAAAGCGAATAGAATACAGCAGGCACAAAAAAACCCGCATTGCGGGTTTTTTTGCTTCAGTGCTATGAACAATCTCGGCTTACCAGTGGATGCCCCGCATCACGGCTGCAAATGCCACCTGCTCTGTCGACACCTTGGGCTTCTCAGTCGACTTTCCACCTACTGCCTGAGTTGAGTCCGGGAACATGCGGTAGCCGGTATTCATCACGATCTCGCCCACCTTCGGAGCTAGTGCGTGCAATACCTGCGCAGTGATACCAAGGCGCGTAGCAACTCGCTTGGGGCGATCAATGATTGAATTGGTCACCAGATCAGCAGCCTCTTCCGGCGACAGGGTCGGCACGGAATCGTAGATCTTGGTGGGTGCAATCATTGGCGTTTTCACCAACGGCATATTGATGGTGGTAAAGGTCACGTTTCGATCTGACCATTCAGACGCCGCACAGCGACTGAACGCATCCAGTGCTGACTTCGATGCCACATAAGCAGAAAAGCGCGGAGCGTTGGTAAGAACGCCAATGGATGAAATATTCACCACATGCCCACGACGACGCTCAAGCATGGAAGGTGCAAACCCCATGATCAAACGTACTGAGCCGAAATAGTTCAGCTGCATGGTGCGCTCAAAGTCATGGAAACGATCGAACGACAGCGACAACGAACGGCGGATCGAGCGCCCCGCATTGTTCACCAAAACATCGACGTGGCCATGGTTATCCAGTACGGTTTTCACAAACCGGTCGCAATCATCCATATCGGAGAAATCACACTGGTAGGCGTGTACATTGCCGCCTTTGGCTTCCAGAGAAGCAGCCACTTCATCCAATTTTTCTTTTGTACGGGCGCCTATTACCAAGATAGCGCCGGCTTCTGCCAGCTTCTCAGCCGTTGCCAAGCCAATGCCTGAAGTAGCACCGGTAATCACGCACACCTTGCCACTCACCGTACCTTTCAGCGTACGATCCTTGAACAGATCGGGGTCAAGGTTGCGCTCCCAGAAATCCCAAAGCACCGGGGCATAATCCTCAAGGCGAGGTACTTCAATGTCTGTTCCCTTCAGCGCTCTCTCGGTTTCGCGAGCATCAAAGCGCGTGGGGTAATTAATGAAAGACAGAACGGAGCGTGGAATACCCAAATCATCAAGTATCGAACTGGTGATCTGCTTAACCGGCGGCAGGTTCTTCAGGCTCTGGCGAATAAAGGGCGGAATAAACCCGAACATGCGGGAATCAATACGCATGCCCATCTTGGGAGCGTGGCCAGCCTCGCAGAAAATATTGAGAATTTCGCCGACTTTATACGGGTCGGTATCCACAAGATGGAAGCATTTGCCGTCCTCGCCTTCCAGGTGCGCAATGTGATCCATTGCATCCACCACAAAGTCCACGGGAACAACGTTCAGCCTGCCACCTTCAACACCAATCGTCGGCACCCACTGAGGCAGTGTGCGGCGAATTTTCTGGATCATTTTGAAGAAATAATAGGGGCCATCGATCTTATCCATTTCGCCCGTTTTCGAATGGCCAACCACCATGCCCGGGCGGTAGATGCGGAATGGCACCTTGCACTCTTCACGCACAACCTTCTCAGATTCGTGCTTGGTCATCAGGTAGGGGTGATCCAGCTTTTCGGCTTCTTCAAACATGTCCTCGCGGAAAATGCCCTTGAACAGGCCCGCGGCAGCAATAGATGAAACATGGTGGAAGTGCTTTGCTTTCATCGCGCCGGCAGCATTTACGGCCGCTCGCGTACCTTCAATATTCGTGGCCTGTTGGGCTTCTTCATCGGCGCCCATATCGTAAACGGCCGCGAGGTGGAAAAAGTGATCGACCTTTCCTGCCAGTGCTTTCAGGGTTTTGGCATCTATACCCAGGTTCTTGCTAGTGAGGTCGCCAATGACGGCCTTCACACGGGATTCATCGACACCCCATCCTTCCCTCAATGCATCAAGCTTACCCAGGGACCGCTCTCGCACCAGCAGGTGCACAGTGCCGCCGCGTGCCAATAATTTTTCCACAAGAAAACGGCCAATAAACCCGGTACCACCGGTCAGGAAATAATTCATTGATAATCCACCCTGCTTGTTGCTCTGTTGTTGTCTATCCATGCCAACCGTCTTAGACCAAAGTCTTATAACGAACTTTAACGGTCGGCATTGTACTTAATTGCAACCTTCATGTATCGGTCTATTTTAGAGCCTTTACTCTGTAACCCGTTGTTTTAACTAGAGCTATTACTCTAAAACCAACTTGAGACGAGTGTGCATTTTCCCGACACATTAAAATTTAGACTAGCACAGTAATCGGCTCCCGCCCTCCCCAGCGACGAATTACCGCAAAGCAATGAAACAGCCTGCCAGCAATGCGATAATCTGGAACTTATTGCCTCTTCAGGCGTCAGTCCTTTTCACAGACCAAGCGATATCCGGAAACCAGAGCATGCAGAACGATAACCCGAACACCGAACGTTACATCGCCATTGCCCGCGCCTGCTTGAAAGCCATTAATGATACGGCGAAGAATGCCGGGGACAGGGACCAAAAAATCCAAGCGGTATACCAAGCCATCGATACTGCTTTCCAGGCGGAGTTTGCAGACTACCGCCAGTCCGTCGCTATTATGGCATCGGTTCTGGAGCGTATTGCGTCTGGCGAACTCGACGGTGGGAAAGCAGCAGATCTCGCCCGCAAGACCCTCGATCAACAACCGGATAGCACTCGCAAAACAATGATGCACTGAGCACCATTTACCGGCTTCCGCTCGCATCTATTCAGGCTCCCAAACGGATAACAGAGGCTTTATGCATATCAGCTTTCCAACGACTATTCGTATGCAGCTGCTGGCTGCACATGTACTTGCACTGCTTTTGCTATTCTTTGTCAGTTCGCCATCCTTCGCGGAAACATCCCCGGACAAAAGCCCGAACGACAACAACGAATACTGTTTCATTGAGCTGGATAACGGTTTGCGGGCCATCCTGATTTCCGATAAAGCGGCTGAAAAAGCGGCAGCTTCCATGAACGTGGCCGTCGGCAGCGGTGATGACACGAGAGAGCGAGAGGGCATTTCACACTTCCTGGAGCACATGCTGTTTCTGGGTACAGAAAAGTACCCTGAGCCCGGCGAGTATCAGCAGTTCATCAAGAGCCACGGCGGTAGCCATAACGCCTTTACTGCTTTCCGCAACACCAACTACTTTTTTGACATACAGGCCGATTACCTGGAATCAGCCCTTGACCGCTTCGCCCAGCAATTTGCCGCGCCCCTGTTTACTGCCGAGCTTGTCGACCGTGAACGCAATGCCGTGCATTCGGAGTTCAGTGCCAAACAAAAGGAAGATGGTCGGCGCTTCTATTCAGTCAAGAAAGCCGCCAGCAACCCTGAGCACGCATTCCACCAGTTTGCTGTCGGAAATCTGACCACCCTTGAAAATACCGATGCCAATCCTCTTCGGCCAGACTTGATCGAATTCTGGAAAAGCCATTACTCCGCCAACCTGATGACGCTCGCGGTTTACGGCCCACAGTCTCTCGATGTGCTGGAAGCCATGGTGCGAGTGCGTTTTGGCGCCATTGAGAACCGCAACCTCAAGCCTAAGATTCACTCCGCCAGCCTGCTGAACACCAATACTCTGCCCGCCAAGGTATCTGCGGAAGCCATCAAGGATGTGCGCAGCCTGTCGCTGTCGTTCCCGATTCCATCGCAGCAGGAAAACTACCGAACCAAGCCCGCCAGCTACATTGCCAACCTCTTGGGCCATGAAGGACCGGGAAGCCTGTTTGATGTGCTCAAGAAGAATGGCCTGGCGGATAATTTGTCTGCCGGCATGGGGATGGACACGGGTACAGACGCCACTCTGGACATAAGCATTGCGCTTACACCCGAGGGCCTTAGCCGGCATAAAGAGATCGTAGCTCTGGCATTCCGATACATCGACGTCATTCGTGATCAAGGCATCAGCCAGAAGCGCTTTGAAGAAATGCAACAACTGGCCCAGATCGATTTTCGCTTTCGCGAACAAAGCGAGCCCATGCACGAGGTTATGCGCCTTTCGAGCCAGCTCCAGGACTATCCGGCAGACGACATCCTAAGCGCACCCTGGTTGATGGAACGTTACGCACCCGACCAATATCAGGCCATTCTCTCCCGGCTAACCCCGGAGAACGTGATGGTCTATTTGCTGGCCCCGCAGCTTGAACTGAACAACCCGAACCTAACCCGGTGGTATGAAACACCCTGGCAACTTGAACCTCTGGATGTGCAAGCGCTTGAGTCCGACGCGCCCAGAGCGCTGGCCAATGCGCTTCGGCTTCCACTGCCCAACCCGTTTGTGCCTGAAAACCTTACCATGGTGCCAGGCAAGACCATGGACAAGCCCGAACTCTTGAATAGCCGCGACGGCATGGCTATATGGTTTGCACGGGATACGCGCTTCAACACGCCCAAAGCCAACGTATTTTTCAGCTTGCGCACCCCTGCGGCCCGTGTGTCTGCCCGTAGCAGTGTGCTTACACACTTGCTGGTAGACAGCATTAACAGCAACTTGAATGCCTGGGCTTATTCCGCACGCCTTGCCGGGCTCGACTACAGCATTTACCCACATTTGCGCGGCGTCACCGTGCGCGTGGGTGGCTACAACGACAAGCTGCACACCTTGATGAATCGCATTCTTATGCAGATTTCAACACCCCATATAACGCAGCAGCGTTTTAATATCGCCAAGCAGAACCTGATAGACAGCTTGCAGAACAAAGCCAAGGACCGGCCGGTGGCCCAGACATCTGAGTTCATCCAGACAGCTCTGCTAGAGGGTGCCTGGAGCACGGAAGAAAAGCTACGCGCAGCTCGGGAAGTCACCCGCGATGAACTCATATCATTCACCGAGGCACTGCTCTCGGAAGTAGACCCGGTGCTACTGGCACACGGCAACATAACGGAAGCCTATGCGCTTAACCTGGCACAGCAGATTGACGCCATTGTGCTGGGAAAGAGTGAATTTGTAGCGGTTGAACGCAGCCGAGTTCGGAAGTTACCGACAACCGAAATGCTTGTTTCGCTGGATGTAGAGCACCCGGACACCGGATACACGCTATACGCACAAGGCAAGAACACCAGCTTTGAAGAACGCGCCCGCTTCCGCCTGCTCGCACAGATTATAAGTAGCCCGTTCTATGAGGAAATCCGCACCACGCGCCAACTCGGCTACATTGTGTATGCCACTCCGTTTGAAATGCTTGAGACACCCGCTCTGGGCTTTGTGGTTCAGTCCCCAAGCGCCAGCCAGAACGACATAGACAAAGCAGTTCACGAATTCGCCGCAGGCTTTGAGGAGACTCTCGGCAATTTGGATGAACAGCGCCTGAAACGCGAAAAACAGGCAGTCATCAGCAGTATTTTGGAACAGGATCGCCAACTGGGTGAGATTTCAGGTCGCTACTGGCGTGAGATTGACCGGGGCTCAGATGGCTTTGATTCCCGCGAACAACTCGCAAAGGCCGTTAATGCTGTCAGCCTTGACGAGCTGGAGGCTACCTTCCGCGACTCAGTACTGAACAGAAACAGCGCTCTGCGTGTCGTGACGGGTGGAGAGGGTTTGGGCGCCAACGAAGCCCGGGACCTTATCCTTCAGCAACCAGCGGTTATTGCAAAGTAAGCTGAAAACGCACCCAATCCTCAGGCTCATCCACGTCCCAGCGGGGCTCCAGCAAGCCAACGCTGAGCCCCAGTTTTTTGAGCCGAGCACAGGTTTGCTCAAGCACACCAGCGGTGCCCCACTCAATGCCATCAAGCATGCCGGGAACAATCCGGCGAGCACCAATCAGCACGTAACCACCGTCATCGGACGGCCCCAGGACAACATCGTAGTGTTCAAGGCCAGTCACCGCCTGGTGCACATAGCCCGGTTCGACCGATGGGCAATCGCTGCCCACAATTAATGCGTGGGCGTGTGATTGAAGGCCGTTCTCCAGAGCATTCAACATGCGACTACCCAGGTTAGCGCCCTGCTGTATTCGCTGTCCCAGCCCCCGATGCTCGATAGCGCGAACAACCTCCACCGCATCAACAGGAACAGACTCTACCTCTCTATCCCACCAGAACTGCACTGTAAGGCCTGAGCTATACAGATTTTCGAGCACCGCAAGCGTAAGTGTTAAATGTGCTCTCAAAGCCCCATCAACGCCCAGCGCAGGTATAAGGCGCGTTTTTACCCGGCCCGCTTCCGGCCATTTAGCAAACTGCATCAACACTGCATTGGGGGAGTTAGTCTTTGCCATTACGAACATCCGAACGGTAGGAGTGAGCGAGGGCCTCCGGGGACTCCCCGCGCCAATATCGCCAGCGTAAGCGCCACATAAGAAAAATCGTTTGCCATACACCCCCCTGCTCCCAGCGCCGGCTATCCGTAATGACTGGGTTCTTTATGCAGTAAGGGCGGGAAACAAGCCGAAGCCGGCGGGAAATCTCAATATCTTCCATGATGGGCACAGGCTCGAATCCCCCGAGAGCTTCAAAAACATCCCGGCGCATAAACAGCGCCTGATCGCCCGTGCAAAGACCCGTTAAGCGCGAGCGCTGGTTCATAAACCAGGCAATCACCCGGAACATCGCCCCGCGGCCGCTCAAGCGCACATTGAAGCGCCCCCAAGCTTTATCGCTTCGAAAAAAACTTGTCAGGGACTCCAGGGCGTTTAGAGGAAGGCGGGTATCCGCATGAAGAAATAGAAGAACATTGCCTTTAGCAACAGAGGCGCCTGCGTTCATCTGCACAGCCCTGCCCCTTTCTGAGTGAATCACCCGGTCTGCAAGCGGGCTTGCCAGTGCGACGGTACCATCAACACTACCAGCATCCACTACAATCAACTCATGCCCTCTGGTACGTAACGGTTGCAGGACCTCGAGCGTCTCTACAATGCCTGCAGCCTCCATCCAGACAGGCACTACGATACTTAGCACGAAAGGGTCAGACACAGCACGCTCCCAAAGCAACAGAAATCACGGTAACACCTTGAGCCATAAGCCTCAGGCCGTTATCATACCGATCTTCTTAACGAAGCGCCTTCGTAGCTCATCTGGATAGAGCGTCCCCCTCCTAAGGGGAAGGTAGCAGGTTCGAGTCC
This sequence comes from Marinobacter sp. KMM 10035, assembly GCF_046537445.1. NCBI lineage: Bacteria > Pseudomonadati > Pseudomonadota > Gammaproteobacteria > Pseudomonadales > Marinobacteraceae > Marinobacter > Marinobacter sp. KMM 10035. The sequence goes on from NZ_JBBVMG010000002.1 coordinate 340,674, forward strand.
TGCCGAGGGCACCAACTTTCCTCCCACACCAGCGCTAACATCACAGGGCCCGCAACAATGCTGACCGGATCGCGCCGCTTGAATAGCCCGATCGACGATCCGAGCTCCACACCTCGCCCGCAGCTAAATACTCAAGATTCCGCTCGTAGTTACATAGCGGGATATTTCGAGTAATAACCTAGATTACGAATCAGCACCCGCAGTTGGCTGGCACCAACACTCCCACTTTGCAAATAACATAGCAATTTGTGGCATCATGATATATCTACTCTGTATAACCAAGGATCGGACGCGTGACCTTATCTATCCATGCCGATGTAGCTCCAACATTTTCTTTGGCGGCCCAACAAAATGCATACCCTCTGCTGAAACGGGTTTTAATCACACACCCCGATGCTGTTGATGAGTCCAGCACCAAAATGGTTACGGACATACGCGTCCGGCTATCCTGCCAACCCCAGTTCGTTGAGGCTGAGGAATGGTTGATAGATCGCCTTGAGTCCGGGCAATCAGTCAGATTGCAAGATCGCCCCCTGAAACCCAACTATGAAAAGTTGAGTGGATTAACTGAAGAAGTGTTGGTTCAGTTGTTATTTTCGGTGTCATATGTAGATAACAATGGGCAAAGCCATGAGCTATTTGAAAATCATCAGGTGAGCTTCCTGCCTGCTGATTACTGGGGTGGAGAGTCCAGGCAGGCAGAGCTGCTTGCTGCCTTTGTTCAACCAAACGTGCATACCGTAGAGTCCATTACCAGTCGAGTTGCGCAAGGCTTGAGAAATGCAGGGCAGAACAGCGCTATTGATGGGTATCAGTCTAATACGCGAGAGCGTCCTTTCCTGTTCGGCTCAGCTCTTTGGTCAACCCTGTTCAATGAACGACTGATGTACCTTACACCACCAAATGGATGGGCTAAGCTTGGGCAACGCATCCGCTCTGCTAGCGACATTCTTGAACATAAAACAGCCGCATGTCTCGATACCTCAGCGCTCTTTGCCAGCTGCCTCGAAAATATGGGACTGAATCCAGTGATCGCACTAACCAAGACTCACGCTTTCGCTGGCTTTTGGCTAATCGATGAATGCTTCCCTGTTCTCACGAACGACGACCCGATCGATTTGCGCAAGCGAATGGATACGGCTGATATCGTGATGTTTGAGACCACGCTCGTTACAAATGACACTCCGGTCACTTTCAAGCAGGCAATTGAACGCGCAAAGACATTGCTCGAAGAAGATCGCGAATCTGAATTCGTCATGCTGATCGATATCAAGCAAGCACGGGCAAGACGTGTGAAGCCGCTTGGAATAGTTGAAGATAAATCAGCATATGGCACTGCGTTGAGCGAAAACGGAAAGACATCATTAGCGCTCGGAATAGATGCACCACCTCCACTTCCGCCAGTTCGAGGCGATGAGCGGTTGATAGAGGATACGCCAGATACCCGCGTGGATATGTGGCAGCGAAAACTGCTGGATCTCACGAAAAGAAACCCTCTACTAAACATAAAAAGCTCTGCATTAAAGCTGTTCTGCCCGGATCTACCAACTCTTGAAGATATGTTGGCCGGCGATGAGGTATTTAGCTTTGTATCAGCAGAAGAGACCCCTTTAGTCAGCAATGAACGAAGCACAGAAGCGTTCCGTCTGAGCACAGGTGCAGACTTGCACCGCGAGTTCGCGCTGCAGCAACTCAACAATAAAAAGCTAATTATTAACGATACAGCTAAGCGAAAAGACACCAAATTGGTCGAGTTATTGCGCAAGGCCAAGAACGACCTTGAAGAAGGTGGTAGTAATACCCTATTTCTCGCACTGGGCATGTTGCGCTGGAAAGAAATGCCAGAAAGCGACAAATCATACCGCGCTCCATTGATCCTGCTGCCGGTAAAACTGGAGCGGCGCAGCGCCCAAGCCCCCGTCAAGATGCGCCAACTACAGGATGAAGAGCCCATTTTCAACCTTACGCTCATCGAGATGCTACAGACAGACTATGATATCAATTTGGATTCTTTGCGCCACGATCTTCCTGAAGATGAATCTGGAGTGGATGTTGCAGGCATTTGGAATATTGTTCGCGCTGCCATTAAAGAACAGCCTGGATTCATTGTGGTGGAGGAGATTGTTCTGGGCTCCTTCTCATTTGCAAAGTACTTGATGTGGAAGGATCTCAGAGATCGCACTGAACTCCTCAAGCAGAGCCCCTTTGTCGAACACTTGGTTGACCACCCTTCTGCAGCTTATCAACAAGAAAGTCATTTCATCGAGCGCAATCAGGTTGATGAGAAGATAAAACCGGAATCTTTCTACGCGCCACTCAATTGTGATTCGTCTCAGATGGTTGCTGTAGAAGCTTCAAGCCACCCGCAAGATTTTGTGCTTGAAGGACCGCCCGGAACCGGCAAATCGGAGACGATTGCTAATATCATTTGTCACAACCTCGCGCTGGGACGAAAGGTGCTGTTCGTGGCTGAGAAGATGGCTGCGTTGCAGGTCGTCTATCGCAGGATGGAAAAGGTCGGGTTGGCACACCTTTGCTTGGAGTTACACTCCAATAAAGCCAATAAAAAATCCGTTCTGGACCAACTAGGAGCTGCTTGGTCTCATCGTGAATCAGAAACCCAGACCGACTGGATAAGGAAAGCGCAAAAGCTTGAGGATGTCCGTGAGGGCTTGAACAAGTATGTCGCTGAACTCCACCGTCAGCACTCGCTTGGTCTTTCTGCTCGTGACGCGATGGCGCGCGTTGTTCGCTTTCAACATGAGCACCCACTAAGACTTTCATGGATCTCGGACCTATCGCAAGCCCCTGTCAAATCAGGGACGGACATCGACTCGTATTTAGAAGCCGCCCGGGATCTTGGTATTGCCTTTCGGGAGATTGAAAGCCTAGATCCGAATAGCTTCGCTCCTATCACGCAAATCGAGTTTTCCAATCAGTGGCAAACAAATACAGTCTCGCTTACCAACCGGTTAGCAATCGCGGCCAAACGGGCGCGTTCGAGCACAGAGGTATTGCTCTCGACAATTGGCTTACAAGTGAATCACATTTCAGCTCGTACGGTTGCCCAGCTAGCGAGCCTAAAGCCACTTTGTGATTTAGCTATGACGGGTGAAGTGGACTTCGCAATACAGAGTGGCGGCCCGGGCCGAGTCAAGGCACTGACTGAAGGTGTTGTATTGCACAGGCAGCTACACAAGCAAGTGACTGCCTTCGGGCATAGCCTCACGTGGCCAATGCTGGAGGAACTTGACTGGGAGCTTTGGATTGCGCGGCGAAATGAAGCGACTGGACTATTCGGCTTCTTTAAGCGGTATAGCCTGCGCAAAACAATCAGAAAAGTTGGACTGGACAAAGTCATTGATCTTTCAACCCTTGATCTGGGGATTGAAGCACGAGAAACGCTCAAGAAATTGAAATCGGCTGTATCGGATATCGACGGCACGCCGGCATGGCCAGGAGTGGATGCCGAGGCGGACAAGCTCGCCCTGATACTCGACAAGGGCGAGAGGACAATCGCACTATTGAAAAGGTTTGTTGGCGCGTTTTCAGATCCGACCGATGCTGTCATTGCACTCCGAAAACAGCTGATTGATGGGCGGGACTTCCTATCCGAGAGTTCTCAGATCGTCCGTGTAGCAAATAGCTTGCATGAAGACTACCAGACATTTGCTTCCTTGATAGGTAAAGCAGAAAAACTCAATGTAACCGTCGATACGGCTTGTGAGCTGGCCAAGGTCGTTGCCGATTTCAGAGCGATTGGAGAGCAAGGCCAGCGGTTAAATCGGTGGTGCCGATGGCTGGCAATGAAGAAGGTAGCTGCGCGTTACGAACTCGAGCCTCTATCGGCTGCGCTCGAGAATCGAGTAATTTCACCGAAAGATTGTGAAGACAATGCGATGACCGCATTGTGCGTCTGGCTGGCCCCTAAGCTTATTGACCATAGCCCTGCCCTTGTTCAGTTTGCGGGTGCATCGCATGAGTCGATGATCGAGCAATTCAGGGAGTTAGATGCCGACGTATCTGAAACAACAGCTGAGTATATCTTCGCAAAAACAGCTGGGAGCGTACCGGATCGCAATGCCTCAAACGCACCACCAGAGTATGGCGTTCTCGCGCGGGAGCTAACGAAAAAATCACGACACAAACCTGTCAGGGCACTGGTCAACGAAATGGGCAGCAGCCTGACGGATCTTGTACCCTGTTTTATGATGTCGCCACTATCGGTGGCCCAATTCCTACCTGCAGATTTTGCGCTTTTTGATCTTGTTGTATTCGACGAAGCATCTCAAATTACGACATGGGATGCCGTGGGCGCGATTGCCCGCGGAAAGAACGTGATTGTAGTAGGAGATCCCAAGCAGATGCCGCCCAGCAACACCTTTGGGCGCAAGGAGGAAGAAGATTCCGATGAAGGCGACCTTGAATCCATCCTCGACCAAGCGCTCGCGGCACGCTTACCGCATCTTCGGCTAACCGGACACTACCGTAGCCGCCATGAAACGCTAATTGCGTTCTCGAACTCTCACTACTACGAGAATCAATTAACCACCTTCCCCTCGGCCGAAACGAAACAGAGCGCAGTTACTCTGCATCGTGTAAATGGGGTCTATGCGAAGGGGCGCGGACAAACCAACTCAATTGAGGCTCAGGCCGTTGTGGGAGAGGTTGTTCGTCGACTGGAGCGAATGCTCACCGGTGTGGAACAAACGAAATCCTTAGGTATCGTCACGATTAACTCGCTGCAGCAGCGTATGGTCGAGGACTTTCTCGACGAAGCTCGACGGGAAAACCCTGCCTTGGAGCCATTCTTTACTGCGACTGATACGTTTGACCCCGTTTTCGTGAAGAATCTCGAGTCCGTGCAAGGAGACGAGCGGGATATTATTGTGCTTTCGTTGACCTATGGCCCGACGGAGTCCGGTGGGCGTACCATGAGCATGAACTTCGGACCGCTAAATAAGCAAGGTGGTGAGCGCCGCTTAAATGTCGCAGTAACCCGGGCTACAACCGAAGTGCTGGTTTTCTCAAGTTTCGACTCATCGATGGTGGATCTCTCCAGAACCAAAGCAACAGCAGTCGAACATCTCAAGAACTACCTGGAATTCGCGGAACGTGGCCCCATCGCGCTGGCCGAGTTTAGCACTGCAAATTATGGGGTTGACCAGTTCGACTCCGATTTTGAACACGCTGTTGCCATGAATCTCCGTGAGAAAGGCTGGAAAGTCCAGACCCAAGTCGGCGTATCAAAATTCCGCGTCGATCTTGGAATCGTACATCCCGATAAGCCGGGCGAATATCTTGCTGGAGTCGAATGTGACGGTGCGACTTACCATAGCTCTCCCTCAGCTAGGGATCGCGATCGTGTTCGTCAGTTAATTCTTGAAAACTTGGGCTGGCGCATCCTTCGTCTATGGTCAACGGACTACTTCCAAGACCCAGAATATGCCTTGAAAAAGCTCCACGAAAACCTGGAATTATTTCTCGAAGCAGATAGAGAGCGCAACTGTGCTCCGGCAAACGAAAGTGATGATAGTGGTATAAAGCCCCAAATACCCGAGGCGGATACTCCGGTCAGAGAACCAGTGGCCGAAGCCAGTCCCGACAAGCCCCTAGTCGTGGCTGGAAGAAGTACATATGAGCTGAATGAACAGGCCGTCGAAATCGGCGATGACCTGTTTTATGAGTTCACACAGGAGCCTCAGCATCTCGAGGATGTTTTGGCTGATTTACCTACCTACGATAAAGAGCGATATTTCTATACCGATCATCGGATGAACCTTAGCGATCTTGCTAAAGCGGTTTTAGAACGCAAAAACGGTATTACATTACACGAGCTTACGTTGAACATAGCCCAAAAACATGGACTAAACCGAAGCTCTCGCAAGCAACGCCAGCACCTGCGTGATGTGATCAAAGGCTGGGCAGGTTTCTGGCGCGAGGGCGAAGAGCGCACAACGGTTTGGCTATCGCCTGATGACATCTGTGATGAAATTCCATGGCGGGGATTGTTTGCATTTGGCGTTGAGCGCGATTGGAAAGATCTCTGTTATCAAGAGCAAACAGGAATCGCTCGAGCTGCATTAGCTGCTCAGCCAAACGATCCCATAGATTGGCTCTTCAGTGAATTTTCCATAGCTCGTCGCCACGGCTCCACTGCGGAGGTATTCCAAGTATGGTTAGATCGGGCACAACCTGATTGATAAATCCCTTGCTGGCTGGGTGTTGCAATTTCTACTTCATTATTGGCACCTAAAGCCATAAGCACGGAACACTGGACCACAACATGCGCATGTTTCTTTATAAGTACGTGGACGCCACGGCTTGGGGCCGCAAAGGACTTTCCCCCTTTAACTTTGCGATATGTATTCTGATCATTGTATCTGTCTTTCTGGCAGTAATTGAGACCGAACGTCCGATCAGAGACGCCTACCCTGCGCTCTTTGTTCTATCAGAGAGGCTTTTTTTCACATTGTTTGTCGCTGAATATTGCCTCCGAATTTACGTCGCACCGGAAAACCCAAAATACTCTGGCGCGTTCGGGCGGCTCCGCTACATAAAATCTGGATGGGCTATTTTCGATTTACTGGCACTGTTATCGTTCATTGCACCATTTGTCTCCAACTCCTTGGCTTTCTATATCAGGCTGACTCGCATATTTAGAATTCTTCGAGTATCTCGACTCGGACGGTTCACACAGGCTTGGAACCTTCTTTGGGCAGCTACAGCCAGGCGCAAGTTCGAACTGCTCATGAGCGCAACAATCGCCTTTATCCTTCTACTGGTTTCCAGCGCATTCCTATATTTATTCGAAGCAGAGCTCCAACCAGAAGACTTCGGAAGCATCCCCAGGGCTCTATGGTGGAGCGTGGCCACGTTAACAACTGTAGGGTATGGAGACGTCACGCCGATCACTGCTGCCGGTAAGTTTTTTGCCAGCCTAACAGCCATTTCAGGTATCGGTATTGTTGCTATGCCAACAGGTATACTTGCGGCTGCATTCAGTGATGCTTTCCAAGCCCGGCAGAAGGCAGATGAAAACAAGGAATAACCCAGTACTTCATGGAGGGGTGCGAGGGTTTTTATATTAATCAGGCATCGATTTTTCAGGACGAAAAATGAGGTATGCCGGCGGGTGCCGGCACGGGTGAAGCTGGATTTCAATGTGTGGTTGCTGCCTGCCACCACACTTTTGAAATAAAACACCTTATCTACTGAGGCACCGTCATTGTAAACGGCGGAGTTACCGCTGACTCCGCAAATGAAGCCGGGTCCGCTGACGTGGCATACTTCAGAGGGAAGCTCAAAAACGCATCCATAAAACTTGAGCCTGGTAGTGGATAATCCGCAATCACCGCATCTCCGAACCCGTCGAGCCAGCGATCATACTCACTGTTGTGATCCGCCTTGAAGATTTCCGTAAAGATATCGAAAGGAACATCACTGCCACCGGACGCTGCTTTTAACGCAACCTTCACATTTCCGGTAGCCGTGCTTAGCTCAGATCCAAAAGCTGCAGGGTCGACCGTATCTACATCCAGTCCCATCAGTGCGGTCTGGCCTGTGTGGTCCATCATAGCTCTATGGAAAGCCAAGGTAGTGAAAGGCGTCAGGTTAACTCTTCCGGGCTGGTTGGTGTAACTCAGCAAATTGCTGCTCTGCAAACCGACCGTGCAGGGAAATTGGGCACCATGTGCATCGAATGTTTCCTGCGGCAAGTAAAACTCTCCTTGTGCGTCGGCATCCACAATCATGGGAATATCGTTGGTTCCCTTGCAGATAATGTGGATGGTATCGCTGCCCGTGTAGGGCGCACCTGTCGCGGCCGTTCCCTCAATAACCCTGGGGCCATTACCACCGCCGCCATTGCCACCTCCGCCTCCGTCGCCACCACTGCTGCCTCCACAGCCAGCAATCAACGCGACAGCAAGACTCACCAATAAACGCTTTTTCATATCAACACCTCGTTGTGTTGACGTCCGCACATCTGCAGATAGATTCGGCAAAAACAGCGAACGCCGGGCTATTCCTATGCTTCACAACAAGATTATCGGCTGAATTAACAATCTTCTATCCCTCGTTTGAGTGAGGAGTCGGGGTTGCGGATGTATTTTCGCCACAAGGGCGCATGACTGGAGGGTTTGATATTCGCTGCTTCTGATACCAATAAGCGCTGGCCTCTATCGCCGAAACTATATTCGGACGAAATAGCCCCTGGCGCTCGAGAAACCGCTCCGTATTGGCCGTGTCGAAGCGTTTTGCCTGAATGAAGTGCAGAGCTTCCGGGTAGGTATTCATCAGTTTGGGCACCCCCGGAATGGACAGAATTGCACGCAGTACAGGTAAGGAAATGAATCGGCGTGGTGCTTTAATGCCTAGCGAACCACTGGCCATGGCAAGCACTTGCTGAAGTGTCGGGGTGTCCGGATCCAGACACAACAAACGCGCAGGCACATTTTGCCCAATTGCCGCCGCAGCGATCACAGCAGACAGGTGATCTACTGTCGTCAGCGGTAGCCAGTGTTCAGGCGTTCCAGGTACCAGTGCAAGGCGCCCCCGGGACAGATTTTCCAGCAATTGATATAAAGGCTGCGCGGCGTCCAGTTCGCCTGTTTGGCTTTGGCCCGCAACGGTTGCCGGCTGGACTTCCACCATATCCAGCGAGGTTTGTTCAGCGAACAACCTGACCTTGAGCGCAGCTTCCAATTTGCTGGCTTCGTAGGCGCCCGCTCGCCGATACACCTTTTGCCAGTTGGTTTGTTCTGGCCTAGCCGGGTCAATACCCAGTTGACTCAGGTGTTGCAGGTTTTCAAGCATAAACCCACTGATAAACACCAACCGGCAATTCAGTCTTCGGGCCAGTTTTGCAACAGACAGACTGCCTTCAACGTTAGACGTGTAGACCTCTTTGCGCGTCAGCTGCCAGGCAAAACGGGCACCAAGGTGAATCACCGCATCCACATGAGGTAGCGGCTCGGAAATGCCCAATCCGGGTGCAGACAGATCGCCGGGTAGAGCTTGTATCAAATCGCCGTTCCCCCCCAACCTGTCTACCCTTGCACGTAGCTCCGGGAGATCTTCGGGCCGACGCATCAGAGCGACAACGGTGTAATTCCGGGCGGTTAAACAGGCACATAAATGGCGTCCAATAAAGCCAGTGGCACCGGTAATTAACAGGTTCATAGAAAGATCCTTTTGGTTGAGTTCGTGAGAACCCTAAGGTATAGAGTGAACTCTAAGGTCAATAGCCTGGAGGACTTATTATGAAAATTTCCGAGCTGGAACTGCATACCGGCGTAAGCCGCCATACTTTGCGTTACTACGAAAAACAGGGGTTGCTGCGGGAAGTGAGTCGGCGCGACAACAATTACAGGGACTACCCCGAACAGGCAGTTCAGCGCGTCCACATGGTGCGGCAGTTAAAAGACCTGGGATTTTCTCTCAAGGAAATCGGTGATGTTCTGGATGCACTTCGCAAGGACACACTGGACTGCGCGCAAGGCGCCTTGCTGATGGCACAGAAGCGCGCGGTTGTAGATGAAAAGATTGCGGAGCTGAAGTCGCTCAGACAGATGCTGGAAAATGAACAGAAGCGGCTGGAACGCAGCGCCGCGCAACAGAATCAGATTGAAAATGCCCGGCCCCAAGCCCGCTCTATCGCCTCAAACAAGCTGTCAGTAGCCAATGCCAGCAGGCCGATCAGGATAGCGCCTTGTAAGACGTAAGCGGTATTACCATTCACCAGCCCCGCAATCACCGGGTCACCTAATGTGCGGGCGCCAATGGTAGAGCCAATCGCTGCGGTGGCAATGTTGATGGTAACGGATGTACGTATGCCCGCCAGTATCACTCGCCCAGCCAGCGGAAGCTCCACTTTGAACAGCACTTGTGCGGAAGACATTCCCATCCCTTTAGCAGATTCCAGCACCGTCGGGTTAATGCCGCCGAGCCCCGCCAGGGTATTTCTCAAGATTGGAAGCAAGCCATAAAGCACCAGCGCGAGGAGTGTGGGCTTCTCACCAAACCCCATAACCGGAACGGCCAGCGCCAGCACAGCGACAGGCGGCACGGTCTGGCCGATAGAGGCTATCTGGCTTACCAACGGCAAAAAGTCGCGGCCTGCAGGGCGGGTTACAAAGATGCCAGCTGAGACCGCTACCAGCGAACCAATGGTGGCAGACACCAGAACAAGCCAGATATGGCTCTGCAACAGAAACCAAAAGCTGTCTCTGGTGTAAACAAGATTGTCGTTGCCCGGCTCCACCCACGAAAACAGCGGTGCCATCGAGGGTAGCAATGCAGCCAGAGCACACAGCAAAGCAACCCAGGCAACCGGAGTAATCCACGGGCGCATTTGCATCAGGCCCCTCCCTGTAGAAGTTGTTCGCGTGTTACTGTGCCAACCGCTTCGCCAGCCTCACTGAACACCGGAAGTTCACCAGAGTTTTGCCAAACCATAATGGATAAAGCAATGCGCAGGCTGTCCGTTTCTTTCAGGACCTCGGCTAAAGGTTCTGGCTGACTGGGCAGGGCGTGGCGTGCCATCACGTCACCCACAGTTCGTAAACCCAGAAGCTTGAGGCCGCGATCACCCTTGCCTATCAGGTTTTCCACAAAGGCCGATGCAGGCCGCCGAAGAATCGCCTCTGGCGTATCGTGCTGGATAATCCGCCCCTGGTCCATCACAGCGATACGGGTGGCCAGTTTCAGGGCCTCGTCAATATCATGGGTCACGAACACCGTGGTTTTATTGAGTTGCCGCTGGATGCGCAGCATTTCCTGCTGCAGGTTTTCCCGAGTGATGGCGTCCAGTGCGCCGAACGGCTCATCCATCAGGAGAATATTGGGATCACCCGCCAGCGCTCGCGCCACGCCAACGCGCTGAGCCTGGCCGCCGGAGAGCTGATGGGGGTATTTGATGGCATCGGTGGCCGGGTCCAGCCCCAGTAAGGTTAATAATTCACTGACCCGCTCATCACGTTTGCGGGCTGGCCACTTAAGCAAGTCGGGGACCACGCCAATATTGCGAGCGACGGTCCAATGGGGAAACAACCCGGTGCTCTGTATGGCATAGCCCATATTCAGTCGCAGTGCCTCGGGGTCGGCGTTGTTGATATCTTCGCCGTCCACAAGAATTTCGCCGCTGGTGCGAGGTAGCAAGCGATTAATCATCCGCAGAGTGGTGGATTTTCCGCAACCGGAACTGCCCACCAGTACGCAGACTTCACCCGTTTCTATGGTCAAATCGATACTATCCACCGCTACGGCGTCGCCGAACCGTCGAGTGACGCCTTTCAGCTCAATCATCTGGGTGCCCTCTGGAATTTTAATGCGGACAAAATGGCATCGGCCGCCAGGGCCAGAAACACTGTGGGCAAGGCCCCAAGCAATACCAAATCCATAGCCGCCTGGCCCAAGCCTTGAAAAATGAAGGTGCCAAAGCCACCAGCACCGATCAGCGCGGCAACCGCGGTCAGGCCAATGGCTTGTATTGTGGTTATTCGAACACCCTCAATAATGACCGGCAAAGCCAGTGGCAGCTTCACCTTGAAAAATATCTGCCGTTCATTCATTCCCATGCCACGCCCGGCATCGACCACAGGCTCGGGCACCTCCATCAAAGCGACGTAGGTATTGCGCACCATCGGCAACAGGCTGTAAGCAATGAGCGCTAGCATCGCAGGCGCCCAGCCAATGCCCCGTATGCCGAGTGTTTGAAGAAAGGGATATGCGGCTGATAAAGCGCCCAAAGGTGCGATTAACAGCCCAAACAGAGCGAGGCTAGGAATGGTTTGCATAAAACTGACCAGCCCCAGCAGAGGTCTGCGTAACCGCTCTCGCCTCACCATGGCCAAAGCCAGGCCAAACGCGAGCACCGCACTGATGGCAACGGCCCCGAGAGACAGTGATAGATGCGTGGTCAGAGCCTGGGAAAACTGGTCAGCACGATTTGCGTATTCACGGATAAGCGATAGGCTGGACAACCCTTCGCGGCTGGCGCAGAACCACCAACTTACGACAACCAGAAGCACCACTGAAAACTGCAGTCGGCGGGAAGCTTTGAGCCGTCCCAGTGTTTCCAGCAGCATCAGCGCCAGAAAAAATGCCAGGCACCAGAACCCTGCACCTATGCCAATACGGGCATAGGCAGAATCCTCCGGAAGCTTGCGCAGCGCAAACACCTCAAGCAGCAGCGGCTGGGCCATCAGTGCAGTGGTGAGCAATAATATCAGCGCCCCGAAACGCTTCGGGGTAAGCTTTGTTGCGAGCACGATGACAACCGCCAGCAGGGACGACACAACCACCGCCCCAAACCAACCGGTGGCGGCATAAAGGCCGTAGCCGGTGCCAGACACAATGCGATTGGGCTGCACCACGCCAAGATCAAGCAGCCACATACATGCAAAAGCAGCCAGTGCTAGCACGGGTATTACGCGGTTTGGTGGCTTTGTTGATACGGGCACGAATCAGTCCAGATCAAGGCTCTCGAGATAATCCCGGGCCACCGCCGCGGCAGGGGCACCTTCAACCGCCACTTTTGCATTCAGCGCTTGCAGGGTTTCCAGATCGAGGGATTCAAACACCGGCTTTAGCAGCGGGCGTATTTGCGGGTATTCCTTCAACACGCTCCCACGGATGATGGGCGACGGCTGATAGACCGGCTGCACGCCTTTGGTGTCTTCCATCACTTTCAAGCCCAACGCATTAAGCCCGCCATCTGTGCCATAGGCCATGGCCCCATTAACGTCGTTGGAATCAATCGCCGCTGCACGTAACGTTGCCGCCGTGTTTCCGCCAGACAGAATCAAAAGCTGATCAGACGTCAGGTTAAACCCGTAAGCTTCCTGAAACGCGGGCAATGCGCTGGCTGATTCGACAAACTCAGCACTGGCCGCAAATTTAAAGGGCTTACCGGCGTTAATATAATCCGCCAGATCCTCCAGGGTGTTCAAATTGTGCTTTTCTGCGAGGTCGCCGCGCACACTCATGGCCCAGGTGTTGTTGGCGTTCGCAGGCGTAAGCCAAACAATGTCTTCCGCTTCGAGATCAAGCTCCGCTGCCGTGCTGTAAGCCTTTGCTGCATCTTTCCACACCGGGCTATCCGCCTTGCCGTAAAAGAACGCGGCGTTGCCTGTGTACTCAGGGTACAGATCAATCTCTCCGGCCTTGATTGCACTACGCACGATACTGGTGCTGCCAAGTTGTAGACGATTCTCTACCGCAATGTTCGCACTCTCCAGGCGCTGCAGGATCATCTGGCCGAGAACGCTGCCTTCTGTGTCGATTTTCGATGACACCACCACCGGCTCTTGTGCAGAAACCGCGCCCGTCACAAACACCAAGGCAAGCGCAAGGCAACTCACTATGGATTGTGATATTCCACGGCACCTTCTGTTTGGAACCAGTGCACTACGCAGATGCTTTACTCGATATTTTCTGATAATTGGCAAAGACACAGGCATTCCCCTTGTTCACGGGGCCGCAATAGGCAGCCCAAAGTTCATTGAGTTCTAAAACGTTTTGCACACTCAGCCTTGAACGGCCGCCAAAGCCACTCTCAGGTTTTCTACTGATCGATCTACATTGTTCAGCTTTTCCAACCCAAACAAGCCCATACGGAAGGTACGGAAGCTCTCGGGTTCGCCACACATCATTGGCACACCGGCTGCTATCTGCAGGCCCTGTTCACGGAACAAGCTAGTGTTGTGAATATTGAGGTTGTCGGTATGCAGAACCACCACACTGGGCGATTCAAAGCCCGGGGCCGCAACGCTTTTGAAGCCAGCACTGTAAAACAGTTCGCGCACCTGCCTGCCAAGTTCTTCCTGTCGCCGGTAAAGCAACTCAGGGCCGGCTTTCAGTGTTTCGAGCATGGCATCGCGGAGAACAACCAGGGTGTCTGTCGGCATGGTGGCATGATATGCATGATTACCGGATTCATAGGCCTGCATAATCTGCGACCATTTGCGCAAATCCCCCGCAAAGCTACTGCTGGTGGTTTCTTCCATTCGGGCAATGGCGCGTTCACTCAACGTAATCAACGCGGCGCAGGGTGAAGCGCTCCAGCCTTTTTGAGGCGCAGTGATGAGCACATCCACGCCACAGGCCGTGGTATCAACCCATAGGGCACCAGAGGCTACGCAATCCAGTACAAACAGGCCGTTAACCTCTTTTACGGCTTCACCAATGATGGTCAGGTAGTCGTCGGGCAGTACAATACCGGCGGCAGTTTCCACGTGCGGTACAAACACAACGGCGGGTTTTTCTGCCCGGATACGCTGCGCAACTTCCTCCGCCGGCACTGGCGCGTAGGCGGCCTGAGGCGAATCGTCCAACGGTTGTGCTTGAAGTACGGTAACGCGATCAGTGATTCGGCCTGCTTCCAGTATTTGCGTCCATCGATAGCTGAACCAGCCATTGCGAATTACCAGGCAGCGCTCGTCGTTGGCAAACTGGCGAGCCACGGCTTCCATACCAAAACTACCGCCACCAGGCACGATTACAGCGCCCCTGGCGTTATACACTTGCCGCAGAGTGGAGGAAATATCCCGCATTGCTTGCTGGAATGGCGCAGACATATGGTTCAGTGAACGATCATTGAATACCACGGAATATTCCAATAGCCCGTCGGGGTCGATAGAAGGAAACAATTTGGACATGGGGCCTGGGTTCCTTGCCTGATGCAGTTTGTGAATGAATCGTCTATGGTATGAGTCTAACAAATCTGGCGTTATGCGCTTTATTTCTTACGTTTTCTGCAAGCCTACTTGTGGAACCCGACAAAAGCTTATAAATTGACCAAAGCGGCCAAGTTCCCGCTTTTTCTTTATTTATACAGACAACACACTTGGTGAGCCTGTGAGATCATTATTCTCAGAGATCATTCCTTCCTACCATTTAAGCGTCCGCCGTCAGGTTGGCACTGCTGGTGTGTTGCCCGCTTTTCTCTTTTCTCGCTGAATCCGCTTTAGAAACGCCGGGTTCGGCGCCTGAATCCTGAAATTTTGAATTACTAATTATATTTTTTGGAGATAACTATGGCTGATATGCCGGAAGTTCTGGTTGCTGAAGAAGATTTCAACCGCTTGACCACCTTGATCGAAAAACAGGGCGACTCGGATGTGGCAGATGGCCTGGATGATGAGCTGAGCCGCGCCACACTGGTGCCGCTGGCAGACATGCCCGCTCACGTGGTGACCATGAATTCAAGGGTGCGTTTTCAGAATGCAGATAGCGGGCAGGAGCAGGAGCTGACGCTGGTCTATCCTCACGAAGTAGGCACTGGAGAAGGCAAGATCTCTATACTGGCACCGGCTGGCTCAGCTTTGCTTGGACTTGCTGTGGGCGATTCCATCGAGTGGCCAATCCGGGGTCGCAACAACATTCATCTTAAGATCATTGAGGTTACCCGAGAGGGCTAATCGCCGGGTAACCGTTTGCGGGGGCGTCCTGAAAAGCTCGCCCCGTTAGCTGTCTTTCCTCACCAACCGGAACTGCTCAATGGTTTGTCTGAGCGCTTCTGCCATCACCAGCAAATCACCTGCAATACCTGCGGTTTCCTGAACATCGGTTGCTGCCTGCTCGGCTGAACGACTGATTTCAATCACGTTCTGGTTGATAATTTCTGACACATCACTCTGCTCGTTCGCCGCACTTTCCATTTCCTGATTAAGTGACGTAATTTCGCGAACCGCCGACGCAATGCTTTGCAGCTCAGATTCCACCTTCAGAATCGCATCCACCTGATGCCCTGCCATATCCGAGGCGTCGCTCATGGTCTCCACACATTCCGTCACTTCGCTTTGCAGGGAGTGAATCGTTTTGCGAATTTCCTCTGTGGAAACCTGTGT
Source organism: Marinobacter sp. KMM 10035 (assembly GCF_046537445.1). NCBI lineage: Bacteria > Pseudomonadati > Pseudomonadota > Gammaproteobacteria > Pseudomonadales > Marinobacteraceae > Marinobacter > Marinobacter sp. KMM 10035. The sequence goes on from NZ_JBBVMG010000002.1 coordinate 356,525, forward strand.
CCGTGAGGCAAGTGCCCGAACCTCATCTGCAACCACTGAGAAACCACGGCCCTGCTCACCCGCTCTGGCAGCTTCAATGGCGGCATTCAGCGCCAGCAGGTTGGTCTGCTCAGCTATGTTGGAGATTTCTTCCAGCATCTTCGCCATCTGGCTGGTACGTTGATTCAGGTCCCCGATTCGTTTTGCACCACTCTGGACTTCCGTATTCAACGCCTCAATGCCTTCTACCGCAGTGCGTGCGAGCTGCTCACCGCTGTTCGCAGACTCCGCCGTTTCTGCCGACTTTCGAGCTGTATGGTTGGCATTTTCCCGCACCTGAACAGCAGATGACGCCATCTCGGTGGTTGCGCTGGCAACCTGATCCGTATTGTCTTTTTGAGCTGTGACTTCACGGCCCGTAGTTTGTGCTTTTTCAGCAATGCTTCGCGCTGCCTGCTCAACCTGCTCGGCGTTATCCATAACCGTATTCATGCTTTCACGGATTTTTGCCATCATACGATTAAACGCAAGGGAGACCGTCCCGATTTCATCATTTCGTGATACATCAAGTGCAATGGTGAGATCGGAATTTCGGGAAATCTCATCCATACTCATCTGAAGTCGGCGCAAGCGCGAGAAGACCAGTCGATTCAATGCCAGCCCGGTCAGGAAAAACACGACAACAAAGATCACAACCTGCATGCCACCACTGGTTAGCAACTGCTGCCGCAAACTGTCGTCACTCTCAGCAAGAGAATAATCCACACGAATCGCACCCAGTACGTCGCCTTCTTGGGCCTGATGACAACCCAGGCAGTCCACACCCTGGTAGTCTGACTGCGCAATCACCGGATCAATTAGCGTGTAAACACGCCCGTTTTCATTGCTTGAGTAGAGCTCAATCCGTTGGCCAGCCAGCGCTTTTCTGTCATCGGGGTCACGCTTCTGCTCGGCCTGAGTACCCTTACCGAACATCCGATTGAGTTGGTCACTACGAATCACCCTCACGTCCAGCACATCCTCGGGCGCCATCACTTTGTCCCGAAGCACCTCGCGGTTGCTGATCGTGCCAGTCACCATCATGGTGTTCAGCCCGTCAAAATAGGACTTGGCAAGGCCATCCACATATTTGTGACTGAACTCTTCCATATGGTCGCGCTGGGCATTGGCGCTATAGAGCACAGTAAAAACGAGGATAAGTGAAAAAGCGGCTGCCAGCGCAGCGAGCAGCAGAAATCGAATGGAATATTGGTTTTTCATAGTGACCCGATCGAAAGAACAATGAACACCAGGCTTTATCTGGCGCTTTCAAACATTCTATGTGGTTGACGGCTAAAGGACGGTTAACTTTATAGATATACGTCAAATAGTTACTGACTCAGATCAGAATCGCTCATATTTCATTGGCTGGCCCGAAATGTGCATCCGATATAAAACAGACGATAATTTTCTGGCGCGCTTGTGCGAGCCAGTGGAGGAATAGATGCCATGTCACTGCTGACATCACTTATCCAGGCAAGCACCCGCTTTCAGCAAACACTGGAAAACCGCCCTGCGGCAAACGGGCCCGCTGAACAGAACGCCAAGGGCGCAGCCAGCGCTGAGGCATTACAACCTTCCGGCCCTGGGGACGACCGTTTCACGCCTTCAGGAGACCTATTGGCTGATGCGGGCAAGCTTAAATCACAGAAGTTGCCACTGTCGGACTACAAGCAGACAGTAGGGCAGGATCTTGCCTTCGTCAGGGAAACCCTGCGGCACAAACTTGCCGAATACAACTTGAATCCGTCGTTGGCAATCAGCGTCAACAAAAACGATAGCGGTAAAATTGAGGTAGGCGGGAACCTGACAGAGGAAACCCGCAGCCAAATTGAGAAGGATTTGAACGTTAACAAAAACTTTGCGGATGCCTTCAGCCGGCTAAGCCAAAACGAGCCGACGCTGCACTTTATGGACAATGCTTTGAAGCTCAACCAGGCCTACGGCGTTAATAATTCACTGCTGGATACGCTGATCAGCGAAAACCAGCAGTTCAACGGCCTGCAGGATCTCGTGCACCGCTACGACACCCTGCGGCGCTCCGCTCCGACTGACCAATTTAACGTTGCAGCCAACCGGGGCGCTTACGCCTTCAACCTGAACACCCGAGCCTGAGCCCTACTGTTCAAACGGTGTCGGATCGCCCTTGCCCACCCGGGTAACCTCCGGCACTTCACCGGTAAAGTTCACCACGGTGGTTGGCTCCATGCCACAGAAGCCGCCATCGATAATCAAATCAAGCTCGTGCTGCAGCGTATCCCGTATATCGTAGGGGTCTGTCATGGGGTCAGACTCACCCGGTAAAATCAACGTGCTGCTCATAATAGGCTCGCCAAGCTCACCCAAGAGATCCCGGACAATCGCATTATCAGGAACCCGCACACCAATCGTGCGACGCTTCGGGTTCAGCAGGCGCCTTGGCACCTCACTCGTTGCATCCAAAATAAAGGTATAAGGACCGGGCGTGAAGGTTTTCAGCAACCGGTACTGGGTGTTATCCACCTTGGCATACACACCGATATCCGACAGATCCCGGCACACCAATGTGAAGTTATGCTTATCGTCCAGCTTTCGAATGCGCTTTATCTTGTCTGCCGCCGGTTTCTCACCCAAATGGCACCCAAGGGCATACCCGGAGTCGGTAGGGTACACAATCACACCCCCACCACGAAGAATCTCAACCGCCTGCTTGATCAACCGCTTTTGAGGATTTTCCGGATGAATCTGAAAAAACTGGCTCATGAAAGCCCTCCATTGTGATATTTAGCGCCTGAAGCCGCCGATTAAGAATCCGCCTTGGAACCGCCCATACAATTTGGCGAACTGGGCGCAACCTGCCCGGATGCATCCCACTCTTCAGGAGAGTATAGATGCAACGCCAGCGCATGCACGCCACCGGCCATTTGCAACTCTTCAGAAAGCAGCTGATAAATAGTCTGATGCCGCTTAACCTTCATCTGCCCTGCAAACGTTGGCGACACCATGGTCACCTTGAAGTGCGTCTCCGAATTAGGCGGCACGCTGTGCTTGTGACTCTCGTTCTCCACCTGAAGAATGCTGGCGCTAAACGCCTCATTCAGCTTGGCTTCAATTGCATTCTGCATTTTCATTACTTATTAACTCCACAGTTCGCTCTGTATGTAGTGGCGATATCTCTGAGCCTGAAGCGGCTGTGGGCGTCGGCTTCCCAAAAGTGTGTGTTGCCAGGGATGGCAACACCAAGCCCCCATGGATGGGTTCACGGCGTCTTTTGGGAAGCCGACGCCCGCAGCCGCCACCTCCAGAGCAAACAGTCTACTACAGAACAAGCAGCCCCCGAACCTTGACACCCAACACCCAAACCGCCACATTCCCCACCACCCCAAATCCAGACAAAACCATACCCAAACATGCTTCTCTACATAGCTGAAAAACCCAGCCTCGGCAGAGCCATTGCCGCCGCCCTCCCCGGCCCCTACCAAAAAGGCCAGGGCTGGATTCGCTGTGGCAAAGGCAATGAGGCTGCGACCGTGAGCTGGTGCATCGGCCACCTGTTGGAACCCGCCGAGCCGGCAAGTTACAACCCGGCGTGGAAAACGTGGCGCCAGCACGACCTCCCCATGTTCCCGGACAAATGGCAGCTAACCCCAAAAGACAGCGTGCGCCAGCAACTCAACGTACTGGAGTCCCTGATTCGGCAAGCGAAATCGATCGTTCATGCCGGAGACCCTGACAGAGAAGGCCAACTGCTGGTTGATGAGGTAATACGCTATTTCGGAACCCAGGCCCCCGTAAAACGCATACTCATCAACGATCTGACACCTGCAGCAGTGGCCAAAGCCATACAGCACCCCAGAGACAACCTGGAATTTCGCAGGCTGTCCCACTCGGCCCTCGCCCGGCAGCGAGCCGACTGGCTCTACGGCATCAACCTTACCCGTTTTTACACCCTGAACTACCAGCAGCAGGGCCAAAAAGGCGTCTACTCCGTGGGCCGGGTACAAACTCCGGTGCTGGGTCTGGTGGTGGAGCGCGATAACACCATCGAGAACTTCGAACCCAAGCCCTACTTCCCCATTGAGGCACGATTCAAAGCCCAGGAAGAAGAGGCAGACCAACGGCCGTTCACCGCCAAATGGCTGCCGGACGAACAATTCCAGGATCATCTGGACGAAGAAAACCGCCTATTGGATCGCGCCACCGCCGAGCAGATTGCCGCCAGTATTCACAACCGGCCAGGCTCCATATTGGAATCCCGCTTCCGCGACCGTTCAGAAACACCGCCCCTGCCCTTATCTCTCTCGGCTCTGCAAATTGAGGCGGGGCGCCTGTTCCGCATGGGGGCCAAGGATGTGCTGGACACAGCGCAGAGTCTTTACGAGCGGCACCAGTTGATCACCTACCCCCGATCAGACTCCCGATACCTGCCAGAAGGCCACTTTGCCCAGCGCGAGCAAGTCACCGGTGCTATTGCCCGAATCTCGCCTGATCTTGCAGATGCCTGTACCAAAGCCGACTTCAGCCGCAGAACAGCCGCGTGGAACGATAAAAAGGTTGATGCCCACCACGCCATTATTCCAACCAGTCGCACGGCACCCAACGGCAAACTTAGTGACGGCGAACAGAAGATCTATGGGCTTATCAGCAGCTACTATTTGATGCAGTTCTTTGCCGATACCATACACCGCGAAGGCCAACTTACTGTGCGAGTATCAGAACACCGATTCCGCGCATCAGAAACAGCCGTGCTTGAACCCGGCTGGAAAGTTCTGGAGCTAAAACTCCGGGAGAATAAAAAGGACCCCGCCAAAGCACCGCTGCCACGCCTGAGCCAAGGCGAACCCGTATTCTGCGAAAACAGCACCGTACTCCAGCGGAAGACCAAGCCCCCCCAGTATTTTACCGATGCCACGTTGCTCTCGGCGATGACGAACATTGCTCGATTTGTAACCGACCCCGAACTCCGCAAAACCCTGCGAGAAACTGACGGATTGGGCACTGAAGCAACTCGAGCGAACATAATCGACACTCTGTTCAAACGGGACTACCTGTGTCGGGATAGCCGACATATTCGCGCCACCGACAAAGGTAAAACGCTGATCAGCGCACTGCCACAATCGGTCAGCACACCGGACAGAACTGCTGTCTGGGAAGCAACACTGGAAAGTATCCGCAGGGGCGAGGACGACCCCCGAAAGTTCCTGGACACGCTGAAGGCCGAGATACGCCGCTTCATTGGCACCAAGGTGGATGCGCCTGGTTCAGACTCCAAATCCAAAGCACCCAACTGCCCAAAATGTCGCACGCCAATGGCCGAGAGAGATGGAAAATTTGGTCGCTTCTTTGCCTGTACTCGGTACCCGGACTGCCGAGGCACGCGCCCGATTGAAGATGCGACTCCGCAAGACGGTACCGGGCAAAAACCCGTACCCTGCTCCCACTGTTTTTCGCCCCTGGTCAGGAGGAAAGGTAAAAAAGGCTGGTTCTGGGGCTGCAGTAATTTTCCTGCCTGCCGACAAACGGTAGACGACAACAACGGAAAGCCTGCAATTCCTTTACGCAAGGCTACATAACGACACTGAATACATTGCTGCAATTTGTGATAATTGACTGATACAACACCACTTATCCCGGGAGAAGCGTAATGCGCATCGCTCTGCTTGAAGACCAACAAGAACAGGCGCAGCACATACAGTCTATTTTGTCTGAGCACGGGCACGACTGCGACAGCTTTCCTACAGGCCAAAGCTTCATCAGCGCAGCGCTGCACCGCAGCTATGATCTGATGATTCTGGACTGGCAGATTCCCGACATGACTGGCATCGACGTGCTCAAAAGCATAAGAGCACAAATTAACTGGCCAATTCCCGTGGTGTTTCTCACCCAGCGCGACAGCGAAGCCGATATTGTTGAAGCTCTGGATGCTGGCGCAGACGATTTTATTGCAAAGCCCGCACGGGCTGCGGAATTAGTGGCTCGCATTAACGCCTTGGCACGCCGCGCCAATCCAGACAGTGAAAAGGAAGTGCTGGTATATGGGCCTTTTGACGTCAATACGCAGCACAGAACCATTGCCCTTCATGGTGAAGAGCTGACCCTGACCGACAAAGATTTCGACCTGACACTGTTCCTTTTTCAGAACCAGGGCCGCCTGCTCACCCGTGAAGTTCTTCTGGAGCGTGTTTGGGGCTTGGCGCGAGACATCAATACGCGAACGGTAGACACTCACATGAGCCGTCTAAGGCGCAGATTGGGTTTGAATCCGGAAAACGGGTTCCGCATCAAAACAATTTACCAACGCGGTTATCGCCTTGAAGCTATGAAAGCTGAGGCAACCACTGAAGAATGATTGAATACCCTGTGCCTTTTCTCACTAAAGCATTTCTGGTGCTGGCTTTACTGGCATTAGGCGCCCCTGTGAGCGCAGAACTTTCACTCACACGTGGCTCAGCAACAACCATCGCGAATTCCTCCAGCCAAACCGTGCCTGAGTGGCTTTATACTCTGAAAGCAGGCGAGAGTTTTACAGAAGTTGCCAGCGATCTTCTGATTAAAAGCCACAGCGCAGGCCGACTGCTTCAATACAACGCTATCGAAAACGCCGCCATGCTTGGAGAGGGCGATCGCATACGCATTCCCTTATCCTGGCTGAAAAGACAACCTAATCCCGCACGTGTCACCTCGGTTTCTGGCAGCGTTCAGCTGATATCCGGCATTGATGGCCGTAAAAAGCCGCTGACAAAAGACGCGCTTATACGGGTAGGCGATGAAGTTCTTTCCGCCGCTGGCGCCGCAACCATTGCACTGGCAGATGGCTCAGAAGTGCGCATCTCCCCGGATTCCAGGCTGATATTCAACCAGTTAACCCAGTACGGTAAATCCGGCATGGTTGATACACGGCTTAGATTAAACCATGGAGAAGTGCACACTCGGGTAAAGCCGGTCATTGAAGGTGGCGCTCGCTTCGAAATCGAAACGCCTTCTGCCGTGGCGGCCGTACGTGGTACCGCATTTTCGCTACAAACCGGACCGGAAGGCACCCGTTTGCAGGTAACCGAGGGCGTTGTTGAGTTTGGGGCCCCTAATCGGTCTCATCAAATTCCTGCAGGCTACAGCGCAACGGTTGCCAGCAATAGCAGCAGCAAACTGAACATACGGAGGATGCCAGCAGCCCCCGAAATTAACCCGCTCCCACCGGTGCTCAAACAACTCCCGGCTGAAATGACCTGGAAATCAGGCCAAACTGCCAAGTATCGCCTGGATATATTCGAAACAGAAAGCGGACGCTGGGTCGAAAGCCGTGAAGTCGGCGGAAACCGTTTCGACATCAGCCGCCTGGATAACGGTCAGTATGTTGTGCATCTAGCGGCACTTGATCCGCAAGGGATGGCCGGTATGCCCGGAATCGTACCCCTAGAGGTCTATCTGCAAGCTCGCACCGCCAGTCTGCTCACGCCTGAAAATGGCGGCAGTGTGAACGATGACATGCCGGAGTTCCGTTGGGCACTTAACGGTGAAAACGAGGTGGCCCGGGTTGAAATCGCTGAGGATGACGCGTTCCGCAACCTGGTCGCAAGCAGCGAATGGGCACCAGGAACCGCTGCGCTGCCCTCCCGCCCATTGAGCCCCGGCCAGTATTATTGGCGCGTAGTAACAGAGGCCGGCGGAAACTCAGTCGCAACCACCCAACCAAGAAAACTAATCGTAAACGGCACGCTCCCACCGGTGCGAATCATCAGCATAAATTACATCGACAGCCAGGTGCGCGTGTTCTGGGAAAAGGTCGATACGGCGGCCAATTACCGGTTACAGCTGGCAGAAGAACCCGGTTTTAACGACATAATTAAAGAAGCTACACTACCAGACACTACAGCAGCCTTGCGTCTTATTCCCGGAAGGCGGTATTTTGTGCGCCTGAAAGCACTTTCTGATGGCCCACTACAGAGCCGCTGGGGACCAGGGAGGGAACTGTACCTGGAATAACTCCGAACACTTAACATGCAAAGCAGGACTCATGAACCGGGATTGGTTGCCAATTAAGACGACTCCATGGACGCTCGGCCTGTCACTCCTGCTCCTGTTTTTGCTCGCCGAAACAACGGAGTTGCCCCAACGTATTGATTACTGGCTCCTGGACTCTGCCCTGCTCGCCAGTCCTGCTTCTATTTCCCCAGACATAGCCATTGTCGCCATTGACGACCACAGCCTCGCCCAACAAGGCCGCTGGCCTTGGCCAAGACACACCCACGCCGATCTTATCAGGAAGCTTCACCAGGCCGGTGCAAGCACCATTGTGTTCGACGTACTGTTCATAGAACCCTCTCCAGACGATGGGGAGCTAAGCAGTGCCATGCAGGCCCATGGCAAGGTAATACTGCCCATTCATCTGGCTCCCTCAAGCTCCCGTCTTTTACTCAGTGAACAGCTTCCTCCTGGCAACCTGATCTCTGCAGCGGCCAACCTTGGACATGCCCATGTAGAACTGGACCACGACGGAATTGCCAGAGGCCTATACCTGTTTAATGGCATGGGGCGACAACTCTGGCCCAGCCTCGCACTCGCAGCATCAGGGGTCGCTCCCCGACAACCTCACACCCAAGGACTACCTGCATTTGTAAACGTGCGGGACGACTATCGAATCGTTCCCCTTGCGGGTGGAGCCGGCACCTTACCTACATACTCCTACAGCGACGTACTTGGTAATCCTCCCGCAACCGATGCATTTCGTGGCAAAACGGTTTTTGTCGGAGCCACAGCAGCAGGCCTGGGTGACATTCTACCGACCCCCTTCTCCGGTTTAAGCCAGCCGATGTCGGGCGTGGAGTTTCATGCAAACACATTTTCTGCCATCAATCAGCGTTTGCTGATTATCACAGCCCCGAAATGGGTTGGCCTTGCTCTGGCGATGATCACACTTATAACCCTGGCCTTGCTATTACCCCGAATACGCCCTGCGCGCACGCTGCCCACATGCCTCATGGCCAGCGGTGCAGTTATTGGCATCTATCTGGTCATGCTGAGCGTATTCCAGGTCAGGCTGTTAGTTGCTCAGGCGTTGATCATTCCTCTATTTGCGTTTCCGATAGCCAGCGGCTTGCGACTGGCCATGGCCAACCAGTTTCTGAACCGGCAACTTGATGAACTGGTGCGCAGCCCCAGGGTCGCCTTACCGGAGCCGTCGAAACGCCCGGCAACCCAGCTTCTTGAGCACTTCCAGGCGCTGTTCCAACCCCAGAGCTGGCTGCTAATGGAAGCCCACAATATTATCTCCCTGCGAACCCTGAATCCGGCCGACGTTCCAGAAAACCTGGAGCCAGGACTTTGGCACCACAATGGCAATCAAAGCTGGATACAGCTTTACCGTGGCAGCAATTACTACACATTAGGATTCACACTCCCCAACGACCTGAGTCGTGAGGCCATACAGCGCTATCTGCGCCGCCTAAAGCTCTCCGACATGGCCCCAGCCGTAATAAAGCCAAAACCCAGTGAAAACATATCTGCCCGCATTGAGCGCGTTAAAGTAGCGACCGACCGCCTGAACCACATTCAGGAATTCATCAGGCGCAGCTTCGAGAACATGCCCGATGGCATCATCGTAACCGACGAACTTGGCATAATCCGGTTTGCCAACGGTCACATTGAAAAGTGGTTCAGAGAGCCCATGCCAAGCTTAGGTGGACTGCCTCTGACACGGCTTCTTGAAGGCCACGATCCGCGTGAAACACCACCGTGGCATGAGACCGTCTCCGAAACGCTGACGCTACTTCAAAGCCGGACCGTGGAGCTCAAAATCCATGAGAAAAACTTTCTGATCCACTTCGCACCCTTTGCGCTTCCCGATAGCGTGCAATACGGAATCATTGCCAACATATCCGACATATCCGAACTGCGGGAACAGCAGCGCCAACACAGAGAAGCCATCGACTTTATATCCCACGATGTACGCTCGCCCCTTGTGTCGCAACTGGCTCTTATCGAGCAACTAAAGCGCGATCCGACTCATATTGATCAAAGCCAGCTAGAGCAATTAGGCCGCCTTGCAAGGCGAAGCTACCACCTGGCTGAAGAGTTCGTTCAACTGGCACGTGCCGAGCAACTTACCGAAACCCGATTTTATGAATGCGAGTTTCTGGCCATAGTAGAAAACGCCCGCGACAGTGTCAGCGAGCAGGCTGTAGAAAAACGAATTTCACTGCAACTGCAAGGAACAGAGGATCTATGGCTGAGAGGCAATGCAGAACTGCTAGAAAGGGCTGTTATTAACCTGCTAACCAACGCCGTGCAATACAGCCCAAATGGCTCAGTGGTCAGCCTTCAGGTGTTTAGAGCCGGGCATGAGGCCTGCCTGACCATTGCTGACGAAGGCGCTGGTATCGATCCGGAAGAGCTGCCTTTCTTGTTTGACCGCTACCGGCGCCAAAAACGCAGCGAACTGGCAGGTATCCACGGAACCGGCCTGGGGCTTTCGTTTGTAAAAACCGTGGTAGAAAAACACCGTGGCGAGATATACGTTGTGTCCAGACCCGGGGAAGGCTCAGCTTTTACGCTAAAATTACCCATTGCCGATCCCTTGTCATAAGCCCTGTGAGCCAGGGCCTATGAGCAGCGATCCGATCTCACCTTTTCTTCAGGATTTGATTTCCTTGTTAACGAGTGCAGAAGGTGCACTTAACAACCCATTACTGTCCTGAACCAGAATCGTGAAGTACCAGACGCCTGTGTCCAGTCCACTCACCTTGTGCGTCATGTGCGCATCCACCTGGGCATCCGCAATAACAATTTCATGATCCAGAGCGTCTGCATTTTGGCCGTACTGAATAATGTACTTGTCTAGCTCGGCCATTTTGATGCCTTCCCCGTTCACGCGACTATCGGGGGCGCTCCAGCTCAACACTGCGGCCTTCTCGATTCCTGGAGAGACAGACTCATTGCCGGAACCTACGGATCCTACGGAACCTGACCCCGAAGAATCACCACCACCACACCCAACAAGCAAAACTCCTACAGAAAACGCGGCGATCCATGCCTTCGACATTTTAATGACGCGTTTCATATATATTTACCACCAATATATCGTCGTATTTGTTAAATTGTACAAAACGCGGACGATTATCGATGAGAGGCTTGTCACCCCCGTAGTTAAAAATTCGTCAATATCCCGTCACAAAATGGTAATGATACGATCAAATTGCCGAGCGCCCTTGATTGCTCAGGCAATTTTTTGCTCGATGCGTTGAGTAGAAGGTTTCGCAGGGTGGGAAAAAAATATTAGTTGATAATTGGGGGTTGTATTCGGGTATAAAAAAGGCTTGAAGGTAGGGGCGTGTATAGTTTGAGGATAGTGCCAGACAAGGGCCCCAACGGGACCCTTGTCAAAGGATTAGTAGCCGGTACCCCAACCTTGCGGAACCGAACCTTCGCGAATTCGCTGAGGGTGGTCACCAACATCCACGCGAGCAATTTCCTCAGCACGCTCGATGTTGATCACAGATATCTGATCGGTGCCACTCCAGGATACGAAGCAGTTTTCTCCGGATTTGTCCCGGGTGATCCAATAGGGCTTCTTCCCGAGGCCTTCCAGAATTTCGTACTCGAAACTCTCACGATCAACAATGGCCACGTAATCGCTCATGGTGCCAGCAACACAAAGCTTTTCATCGTTGCCGCCCATGGAAATACCGTGGTGGGCAGAATCGTTTACGTAGCGTTCCACGGGAAGGTTGGGCACCAAATTAGGCAAATCGGCCACGCGAGTAATCCGGTCGTTCTCCATGTCGTATTCCACGAAACCATGGAAGAACGAAAGCTGGAAATAGAAGAACTTTTCATCTTCGGTGTGTGCCATCGGGCGAATCGCCGGGCTCATGCCCGGGTAACCGGCCTCTGCCAGTTTGTCGCTGATATCAAAGCTTTTGATTTCCTCAAGCGTGTCGGCGTTAACCACCTTGAAGATGCGGTTTCCCTTGATATCCCTGAGTGCCCCCCTATCGGCCAATGTGAATACGTGGCCAATGCTGGCGTGATAGATTTTCTTTCCATCTTTGGAGTAAACATTTTCGTGGGGTGAATCTCCTGTTGGAAATCTTCCCCGCTCCTTGCCCGTGCGCACATCCAATATGTGTACAACTTTGCCAGTGGATGCAGACACTGCAACTTCGGTTCCATCTGGCGACAAGGCCATGTGATCCGAACGATACCCTTCAACCTCAAAGCGCCAGACAATCCTGTTGGTTGCGATATCTATAGCAACCACATCTGCAAAGCTGGGGCGGGAGACGATCAGTAATTTTCCGTCCCGGGTGCTGTACATATCGTCCACATACTGATCGTTACCTTCACCGATCAGATGACGCACAACCTGAAAGAAAAACAGCTTATCCGGGCGCCAGATTATTTCCCGAAGGCGTTTTCTCCTGTCAGGAATGCCATTAATGCGGCCAATCCTTTCATAGGTTTCGGCATCAATAACATCGATCATGCCTTCCCAATTGTTGCCGACAAACACTGCCTCGCGGGCGTTGCTTCCAGTCCCGGCAAGCGCATTGAATGACAGCGTAATGAGTAGTAAGAGAGAAACTCTGATTGGTCTCACGATTCAGTCCCTTTTTGTAGTTGTTGGTTTAACCCAGCCCAACCACTACGAGACAAAACGTCTATCCCGGTCGGCGCCAAACTGTAGCAACGCCAAAAAGCATCGTGCATGGCAGAAATGACACAGGCCCGGGCTTCTGGGCCAGCGTCGTTTTTATGGACACTTAAAGGAGTCGGCCGTCAGGCCAACGGCAGCGCTGAAAGCAGTATATTCCGCCGCACCATGTGCTCCTGCATCACCGCCAGCTCTTCGCTCGCCATGTGTTCGGCAATGGCGAGAAGCTCCCCGTCAGCTCGGCCTTTCAGCCTTGTCAGGGCGACGGACTGGTTACGGTGCACTTTGGGTTGGTTAAATGGCGTGTGCTTGCCAAGTTCACGCCAACGGGCAGGGACGAGTGTGCTGCCTTTGCCCTGATCGAGAGCGAGGGACTGCCCGGATGGGTCGAAATCGAAAAACCAGGCAAGTTTGTCTGCGGGTTGATTGCTGACCAGCTCTGTAACACCGCGAACGTTTTCCCTGTGCCCCCGGTACAGGATGATTGAGTCCGCGAAGGAATCCGGAAGCATGATATCCGCCCAGTAAGGCATCAATCCCCCGTTTTCGATAATCACTAAATTCTGAGTTTTAACGTGTTCAGCATCCAGGCAGTCCGGTCGAACGCTGAGCACACTGCCCTGAGGTGTTGTGACATTCTCACCGCTCACCCTTAAATGTGCAGTTCCGGCAGTCGCCAACACGAGCAGTTCGCCGAAGACTGAATCAGGGCTGAGCTTTTCACTGGCATTGTGGCTGGCCATTGCCATGCGGCCACCAGCACGGGAATCATATTGCGGGTCTAAACCATGCTCAGCTTTGGCGTATTCTCTAAGCCGTTGGCGCTCTTCCGGCGTGAAGCGAATCTCCTTGCCAACGACCTGCCCTACACCCGTCTCTGCGCATATCTGGTCCCAGACTTTTCCGCGCCTGACCGATGACTTGCCGCCCCTTAACAAACGCTCAATGGCGGCAATTTCAGCCGGCATTGCTATACCTTAGGGTAAGATCTGAGATCATGACGTTGTCTGGATATACCCGGTGCGGCATTTGATGATAGATCACCTCAATATACTGCTGGTCCCCGTCAGACAAGGATTCGATTTCGGACACAATGGCCTGTAGCCAATCGGCTTTATCTATCTCCAGTCCCGTGCTGGCCAGGGCTTCTGAGGCAAGAATACTCCGTTCACCAAGTGCACCATCAACCACCAGCTGAATCAGCTCCTCGATAGCCTCTTCTACGGGGTCGTCTTCCTCAACTTCGGTTTCACCCTCAACGTCAAAGTTAACCGTGGCCACGCCGTCCGGAACCGGCTTATCGTCTATCTCGACAGGGATTGTCCGAGCCTTTGCGGCAATTTCTATCAGTTCCAGATCGTCGGCTGAATCATAAATATCACCAAAGCCCTTTATCTGAAACGGCTCAACCGTATTCAGAAACTCCGGAACATACCTCAAGTCCAGATGGTCGATGGAGGGTTCGAATCCGCGGTTGTTAATAAAGTGCGCTTCAAAGGCACCCACCATTCGGCTTAGCCGTTGATCCTCACGCATGCGCACCAGCATTTTGCGCAGCTGGTTAAGGGCGTAGGAGAGGTTCTTCTGTGAGGATTCCAGGGTGGCCGGCAAATGCCGCAATAATAGTCGCTTCAAGAAGGCATCGGAACCCGCCTGCTCCGCCAGCTCCCGTATACGAAAGCTTTCAAACAAGGTAATGAGGCGACCAGCGCGCTCGATTACCCGCTCGTTTTCACGGATGCGCAATTGCAAGTCTGTGATGTAAGCGAAGCCGGTATTTATGTATGTGGCGAAGGCCTCCGTGGCGTTTCGGATATCCTCAATTACGTCTGCAAGGCATTCCTTGATCTCACCTTCCAGCCGATCAATATCACTTAAAGCAGACCGCTTTTTTGCTTCTTTGTATTCCAGGAACAGCTCACTGAGTTGCTGCCAAAGAATATCCACCTGGGCATTGGCGTAACGGCGTCGCTCAGACTCGGTGATGTGATCCAGAAACTGAACCAGCACCTTCTTCAATTGCAGGTCTTCGTTGTCACCAATCCGCCAAACCAGTCGGTGGTGCTCAAGGGTTTCGATCAGGCCAAGGTTGTCATCGGAATCCGGCACCCGGTTGCCGTTTCGCAGGTGGGCCTCCAGAATGGCTTCGCCATATTTGGCCAAGGCGCGCAGTGTTCCGTGGGCATCATGAGCGCGGGCCATCAGTGTAGCCTCATTTGCTCGGAATCGGTGTCGTCAGAGCCCTGAATGCCTTCGTGGGTCTGTATAAATGTCATGGCATCGTACAGCCAGCTCCAACGGCCAGTGGCCCTGAAAAGGCTGCCGCTGGTGCCTACCGACTTCAGGTACCCCATCTTCTCCAGACTGGAGAGCACAGCACGAATCTGGCCAGCAGAGTCTGCACGCTTGGTATGAAACACCTTTTTCTCCGCCAGCGATCTCAGTTTCGATTCCAATGCAGGCGCTGCCGCAATGCGATCCAGAATGGCGCCCTCAGACAGCTTGTCGCCTGGCAAAATCGGGCGGTCGTTTGCTTCCAGCATCATCACAAGCCGCAGAAACTGCACGAAGGCTTCAAGGTTGTTGGCAACATCCCGAAACTGGTGGCGAATCGCATCTTTGGTATCGGAGTCGGAGGTGTCCAGATAGGCGCAAACGAAGGCATCGTGAGCACTGGTCTGACGAAGCGTTCGGTTTATCTGAGCCAGGAATCGATTCACAGAGTCCTGATTAGCCGGCATTAGCAGGTAGTTGTACAGCTCATCGTCACTGACTTCACAGATAACCCGCTCCTGAAGCAAGGCCGTTACGGTTCGCTCGAATAACGGACTACTCATGGCTTGCCACCTCATCTGTTACTTGTTCATCCTGGCTCACGCTCGAGAACAGCTCCGCGTGTTTTCCTTCAATCCCGGAGGATTCGTAGGTGTGAATCCGGCCCTGTTTGAGGGAGATTTTATTTTCAAAGAACTTCCTCAAACTTCTGTCCAGCTTCGGGCAGGCAGAAATCATGGTGAGATTATTGGCCTCCAGCATATCCGCCAGATGAGAGATGTTGTTGGGGCTGAGCGTACCCAATTCATCAATGGGCCAGGTAATGCGGGTGTTCAAATCCGGGCACAGGTAACGGGTGAGCCCCATGAACACGGTCATTATCGCCAGATAGGTCAGGCCGGTTGAACTGGCAGACAAGAAATCAGCATCGGTGCGGATAACTACCTGCCGGTCGTTCTCTTTCATTTCCAGGCGCATGTCGATCATCGACTCGACGCTGTCTTTTACCTTGGCGTCACTGAGCGTGTCTGTAACCAATTTAAAGCGCCGCAGAATGGCATCGCTCGGCAGAGCACGACGATTCATCTGAATCCAGTTTTGCCATTGGTCCACAAACTCTTTCAGCGGCTGCCAGGTTTCGTCTTCGTAAATTCTGGGTTCCAGCACAACCTGTATATCGCTCAGGCTTTCAATTTGCTGGTCGGTATTAATTTTTTGTTTCAAAAGATTGGAAACCGCCTTCACCTCACGAGCCATGACTTGCAGGCTGTCGAAATACTTCACCAGGCTGTCGGCTTCAGACACAAACTGATCAATCAGTGCATCCCGGAGCTGGGGTATATCGGTATCCAATAACTCTCGCAGATCCGGAACCCGCGCCAGCTTGAAGCTCTCCTCATGGTCCAACACCTCGCCCGTCATCTGTCCGCGCCGATAGGCTGATAGCTTCTGCCACGCCTGCTGGATTTGGGTGTTGTCGTACCGATTCAAAATGGCTGTAGCCTGATCGAACGTGCCCACGACCTCCCTGCGCAGCTGCTCCAGCTTTTGGAAAGCCCCCTGAAGCTCCTGGGTAAGATCGGCCATATTGCCCGGAAAGCCTTCGGAGAAGGTATTGCTCTGGAAATGCTTGAGCACCGCTTCTGCCGCGTCTGTTTGATCTCGCTGGTGTTTGATTGCTGCTTGATGCTCAGCAATAGACACCTTCAGTTTGCCATCCTGCTCTTTCCATGAGCGCTCTGCTTGCTCCCGGGTACGGGCTGCAGCCTCACACTTGGCTTTGGCCTGATTGGCTTGTTCGGTAAGCGCTTCAACCTTGCTCCACTCCTGCTCGCGCCATTTGCGGTAGCCACGAACAAGGTCTTCAGACGCCACAATGTTTTCGACAGTGTCTTTGAGCTTGGCTAACGCCTCTCGAGCCTTTTGAACTTCCTTCGGATCAATGCCCTCTTCTGAAAGGCGCTGATCGTATATCTGGCGCTTACTCTTGAGCCGTGCTTTGTGGTCGGATTCTGCGGTCGCAATCAGCTCGCTTTGGTGATCTATGCTGGATTGCAGCTCAGACTCTTTCTCTGCCCAATGAGCGCGCATATCCAGCACTTGCTGCTGGAATCCGGATTCAACCTCCCGCACGCCCTCGCCCGTTTGCTCATCGAAGGCCTGAAGCTTACTCTGGACGGTTTCAAGCTCTTTTGTGATCTTTGCGATCCGAGCGGCCTGCGCCTCTTTAACACGCAGGCGCACGTTAGTCAGTTTATTCTGCGCGTTATCGCGAGCACGTTTGACCAGCGAAAACTCAGTTTCCAGCCGGTCGGCAGCGGCGGCACGTTCTTTATAGGTCTCATGCCTACGCTGAGCCTCGCGCTCGGTTTCCGCTCGTTGTTTGAACGCAGCCTGGCGCTCTGTATCTATGTTCCGGCTGCTTTCCTGCAAGGCTTCTTCAGAGGCTGCAAAATCCGGAATTGGCAAGGCATCCAGTGCAAGCTGCCAGCCCATTACTGCCGCGCTGTTCGCCTCATGATCGCGGGTAGGCGCAAGATCTTTTCTGTGCAGCAGATCGGGATTGACGACCTTAGCCAAGCGGCTGCCCCACTCCGGGTCTTGGGCCCGCAGCAGTGATAACCAGGTACCGTCTTCAGGGGCGATCTGCCGTTGGAGTTCGTTAAACGTGTCTTCCAGCGCCTGGACTTTGTCATCCATGTGCTGAACCTGATCCTGCGCAGCTTTCCAGTCCCGGTCTGCCTGATCTCTTTTACGACCAGCTTCTAACCGATTTTCATGGGCCTGGGACACCTGCTCCGATGCTTCTTCTGCGGCCTGCTCCGCAATCGCGATTTCCTGCTGCTCCGTTTCCGTTTGCCCCGGATTTTCCCGCAGTGCTAACAGACGGGCCTGCTCACTCGTCAGTTCCGAGCGCTCCTCCGAACGGCCACCCTTGTACTCAGATACCGCCGTAACCTGACTTGTTTTGATGGAATTCAGTTTCAGATCATACGCATGCTTTGCTGAGGTAAGCGCGTCAGTAGCTTCCCTTAACCGCTGCTGGCGCTGGGCCTGCTGCTTCTCGTGCTCGCGCTGAATGCTCTGCTTTTCCTGCTCGTACTCGCCTTCAATCGCAGAGGCTTTACCCGTCAGGCTGTCGTAATCTGCTTGCGCTGTGGCCAAGCGCTGCCGGTAGTCGGCGAGATTGTCGAAACTCTGGGCCAGCTCTGAGAGCCCATCCTCTTCATATCGGTCGTTCTGTTTGTGCAGGGCTGCCACCTGCCCGTCCAGAGACTCAAATTCGGCATTGTGATCCGTAACCTCGCGGGCCAGCTGGCGATCGCTGTCTTCAAAATCTGCTCTTCGATGACTTCTCTCTGCCTCAAGCCGCTCTTTCTGCTCCCCCAGTTCACTGACCTTGTCCCGGGCCTCATCAACAGACGCGTGCAGGTTGGCTACGGACTTATCCGCCTGTTCAAGAATCGCTCTGCGCTCTGCATCCTTTCTCAAGCATTCACGGATTTTTGCCTCCTCGCCCGCAAAGGCAGAAAGGCTCTGTATATCCGCGATCAGATCTTTGCGATCAATAGCCCGGGGCTTGGCATGCTGGTGGATATTCTCAAACTGAGTTTCGCAGATCATGGTCTTGAAACTGCTTAGCAGCCGGTGCTTGTTCAACACCACATGAGTCAAGCGCTCAATGTTGGTCATCTGGGTGTCGCTGTCACCCAGGCCATGCTCGGCCGCCAGAGCGCGAAGCGCTCGTGCATCCGCAGGCAGCCGCTTCAGCAACTTTTGATTACGCTGAATAATTGCCCGGTAGTTGGTAATGGTGTCGATCATTTTCGACGGATTAACACTTTGACTACGGAGCGCTGCAAACACGTCGTCTGCACTGGCTCCAGCCTGAAGCAGTGGCTTTACTTCCGGCGAGAAAAAAGTGTCCTCAGCGGAACCAGCCACAAACCGATAGCAAGGTTTTCCCTGTGCGTGGCGATACATAACGGCACAGTGCAGCCCCGTGCTTCGCCGGTACTCAAAAATAATCAGGCTTTGGAAGGTTGGCAGGTAGTAGTCCAGAAAGGACAGCTTGCCGGATGCCTTGGTAACGATGCGCTCGGGCTCTTCGCCAAAAAACGCCGGTATAAGCGCCAAGACAGAGGTTTTGCCAGCCCCGTTCACACCCCCAAGGTGCGTACGCTCGCGGCAGTCGATTTTGATGGTTCGTCCCTTCACTTGCTTGAAGGAGTGATGCAGGACGATGCTTTCTAATCCGTAGCTAACAGTCTCACCAGACAAACTGATTTCCCCGTAACGGCAGGTCGTTCTTGATACCCGCAGTATACAGTGAATAGTTCACGGACAAAGCCATAGAGCCGGTGCAATCAATTCTCACCGCCGCCGGAAGACTCTATGCCTCCAACGGCGGTGACAGAAGTAGCTTAATTAGCCTTTAAGCTTTACTGCTATTTGTGCGACATGCTCACCTTGATGGCGGGCAATGCCTAGCTCACGTTCGTCTGGCTGGCGTGACCCATCGCCGCCTGCAATTGTCGAGGCGCCGTAAGGGGTACCACCGCCTACTTGTGAGATGTCAAACAGTGCTGGCGTGGTATATCCGATTGGAACAATAACCATGCCGTGGTGTGCCAAGGTAGTCCAGGTAGAGGTGATCGTCATTTCCTGGCCACCACCCGTGCCGGTTGAGGTGAATACACTGGCAACCTTACCTGCCAATGCTCCCTTGGCCCAAAGGCCTCCGGTCTGGTCGAAGAAGGTGCGTACCTGCCCTGCCATGTTGCCAAAGCGGGTGGGTGTGCCGACAATGATTGCATCGTAGTCCGCCAATTCTGCAGGAGTTGCAACTGCAGCTTCCTGATCAACCTTGCCGCCAGCCGCTTTAAAGGCTTCTGCATCCATGGTTTCCGGAACACGCTTTACTGTCACCTCCACCCCGGAAACGCCGCGAGCGCCTTCTGCAACCGCTTGTGCCATGGTTTCCATATGGCCATACATTGAATAATAAAGAACCAGAACTTTTGTCATCTATATGTCCTTTTTCTGCTTGGCTTATGTATACACTTCTGCTTTCAGTGAAAGCGAGGCGCGGGCAAGAACTCACTAAATGTAGTTGCCCCGCCCGCATCCAACAAGCTGGCCTGCTTGCTTAGGCCACATCTACCAGAACGATTTCGCTATCTTCCAGAGCCTTCACGTTCAGCAGCTCTTCATCTCTAATCGCAACCCCGTCACCAGCAGAAGCTACCACTCCATTGACCTCTATCTTGCCGGTAGCAGGTACCAAATAAACCTTACGCCCTGGGGCGATGTGATATTCAGTAACCTGGTCTGTTTCCAGCGTTGCTGCCACCATGCGAGCATCCGTACGAATTGGCAGAGCCTCATCGTCACCGGGCATGCCGCTAGCCAGAGTTACAAACGAACCGCTGCGCTCACCCTTGGGGAAAGGCTTAGTGCCCCAAGTAGGTGGTAAGCCCACCTCGTTGGGCATAATCCAGATCTGGAAGATCTGGGTTGCCACGTCTTCTTCATTCATCTCACTGTGGGCGATGCCTGTTCCTGCACTCATCACCTGCACATCACCTGCCTCAGTACGGCCCTTGTTGCCCAAGCTGTCCTGGTGAGTGATGGCACCTTTGCGAACGTATGTAATAATCTCCATGTCGCGGTGCGGGTGCCGTGGAAAGCCCGAGTGAGCAGCAATCGTATCGTCATTCCACACTCTGAGGTTTCCCCAGTTCATGCGGTTAGGATCGTAATACTCAGCAAACGAGAAATGGTGGCGAGTATCCAGCCAGCCGTGATGAGCGCCGCCGAGTTCATTGTAGGGTCGAAGTTCAATCATTTTAGAATCTCCTGTTTACTGTATTTTGTGAATGAAAGCTTGCCTTGCCTCAAGGGATCAGAACGATCTTTTCAGAGCCGCCTTCATTTACCTTGTTGTAGGCCTCAACTGCTTTCGAGAGCGGCAGTTCCGTAAAGTCATCAGGTACTGGTAGTTCACCGTCAAACGCCGCACTTATTTTCTCAAACATTTCTGCGCACTCTTCCAGGCTGTACAGCAGCGAATTAATGCCAATCACTGAGCCGCCGCGGCGGTACAGATCAAGAATAGGCATACTAATCAGCCCATCCACTGGCGCTGCAATAACCGCGATCCGCCCAAATGCTGCAAGCGTGTTAACTGCCGCTGACAACCAGTAGCCGGTGGTGTCGAAAATCACCTCAGGCGCAAGCGTCTGAAAATGCACCTGTGCCTGCTCTGGTAACTGACCCGCCTCTGGCAATTCAAAAGCATCAACACCTTGCGCTTTCAGCTCTCGCACAACATCGGCTCGGCGCGCGGCCATAACCACTTCGGCACCCCTTGCCTTAGCCAGCGCTTGCGCTGCTTTTGCCACTGCTCCGGCGCCAATGATCAGGAACCGTGTACCCGCTTTAACCTGGCTACGTTCCAGAGCATCCCATGCAGTGATGTAGGGGACACCGAAGGTTGCCGCCTGAGCAAAGCTCAGTGATTCCGGCTTTGGCGCTACTGCATTCGCCGGTACAACCACATACTGGGCATGGCAACCGTCCTGGGTGAAACTGAAGCCTTTTCCTGTCCCACCCCAAACGGCTTGGCCGATAAGCTCTTCCGGCCCCTCCACAACAACACCTGAGAAATCCCTGCCGGGAATGCGCGGCGTTGTGGTGTAAGGAAAGCGACCGAGAACATTTTTCAGATCGCTGGGGTTCAAGCCAGCAGCCCGAACCTCAACCAGAACCTCACCGGCACCAGGTACCGGTTTGGCCAATCTCTTTACTCGCAACGAATCGAGTGAGCCGGTTGCTGAAAACTGTAGAGCTTGCATAATCGACCTCGATAGCAAAATTTAAAGTTGTGCCTTATCGACGAGTACCGCCCAACCGTTCCAGCAGCACGTTATCCAACGCAAACCGGCCACCGCCCTGAATCGCAAGAGCCAGCGCCACTACGAACAAGGTCAAGCCAAACTCGTAACCATTGTTGGCCATGAACAAGCCGTTACCTATGTGCACGGCAAAAATGGCAACCAACATGGCAAAGGCAATAACTACTGCGGCAGGGCGTGTCAGCAGACCCACAACCAGTGCCAGCCCTCCGAAGAATTCTGCGCTGCCAGCCATCAAAGCCATCAGATATCCTGGCTCCAGGCCAATACTGGCCATCCACTGACCGGTCCCTTCAAGACCGTAACCGCCAAACCAGCCAAAGAGCTTCTGCGCACCGTGTGCTGCCAGGGTCAGTCCAACCGGAACCCGCAATACCAGCGAAGCAAAACCGCCGTTGGAATTGAACAATGCTTGAGTAAGTTTGGAGCCCATGATTATTCCTCTACTAGTGATTTGTTGGTTTGCCCCTGAAGCGTCGCTCCAGATGATGTAGCTACTTTACTATCACCAAACCGGCAGAATAAGAGGGTATCTGTTGCATTACTATCAACGCAGCGTTGATAATTGTCTAAAAACCACAAAGTCAGGATATACCTATGGATCGCCTCGACGCCATGCGTGCTTTCGTTACGGTAGTTAGTGAAGGCGCCTTCACCCGCGCCGCCGAAAAGCTGGACCTATCCCCTCAACTGGTCAGCAAGTATGTTTCCCAGCTGGAAGAGCACCTTGGCGTACGCTTGCTCAACCGCACCACCCGGCGCCTTCACCTGACAGAGGCAGGAGCAAGTTATCACGAGCGAGCACAACAGGTTTTACATGACATTGAAGATATGGAGTGCCAAGTGGGCGATCTGCAAACTGAGGCTCGTGGCATTCTAAGAATCAGTGCGCCTGTATCTTTTGCCATTCGCCATATGGCGCCGGTATTGAGCGAGTTCCAGAAAGCCCACCCCGGCGTAGGCATCGACTTGCAGCTTAATGACCGCAAGGTCGACCTGGTTGAAGAAGGGTTTGATGTAGTACTGCGGATCGGCCACCTGAAAAGCTCGTCATTGATCGCCAAAAAGATTGCGCCAATCAGGATGGCAGTATGCGCGTCCCCGGACTACCTGAAACAGAATGGCACGCCAAAGCAACTGGAGGATTTGCAGGGCCACCGCTATCTGCGCTACAGCTACATCGAACTCGATTCCAGCCAGCCTCTGCACCGGTGGCTGCAAAACAACGGTCAGAACGACAGCAACGGCATGACCAGCAATAACGGCGACGTACTGGTGGAATCGGCTATTGCAGGAGCGGGTATCGCCTTACAGCCAACATTTATCTCTGGCACGGCGATCAAGGAAGGCAAGCTGCAAGTCATACTGCAGGATTTTGAACCTGAGCCCATGGGGCTGTATGCAATGTATGCACACCGCCAACTATTAGCGAGCAAGGTTCGGACTTTTGTTGATTTTATCGATGGGTATTTCGGCGACCCGCCCTACTGGGATTGAGCCCCGCTCATCTTTGCCTTCAAACAGTTCAGAGCACTTATCGCTGTTCAGGTGGCGTCCAAACTGGAACATCTTCGGGTTTCGGCTCTTCCCACTCGCCATGCATCGCATTGCTCAGGGCGCTTTCCAGCTTCATAAACAGCTCGCCATATTGCGGGCTGAAATGAATGCCTTCTTCAATTTCCTTCCAGGCTTCGAACAACTCATCTTCATGTGCGCGCTCGTTATCAACAAAGGTCCAAGTCATCTGCCTTGCCCGCAACGGATGTACGCCCATGGCAGTAAGTGCATGACTGCCGAGTTCCAGTGCTGAGTAATAAGTTTCACTCACCACATCGTCCGCTCCGGCCGCTCGTAATTGATAACCATGGCCGCGATCGAATGCCCGGGCCAACACCCAAACCTCGGGAAAGAACTGCTTTACGTGCTCGACCATGGCCACTGTGCGCTCCCTGTCATCAATCGCTACCACCAACAAGCGAGCTTTGGCGATGCCGGATTTCTCCAGCAAATCGGGCCGACTGGCATCCCCAAAGAAACTCTTTATATTGATCTGGCGTACGTTCTCAATCTGCTCAAGCTCGTGATCAAGCACCACAATGGGGACGTTATTGGCTCGCAGTAAACGGCATACAATTTGGCCAAACCGCCCCACCCCTGCCACGATTACGGGCGCTTCTTCATCAATCGTATCGGCATCCCGCTCATCACTTTTGGAGCGCCGGTAACGTGGCAACACGATGTAGTCATATACGATGAACAACAAAGGGGTCAGGAACATGGAAAGCGCAACAACCAGCGACAATATCTGGGACGTTTCCAGAGGAATTACATGGCTTTGCACACTATAGGTGAGCAGCACAAAGCCAAACTCGCCCGCTTGCGCCAACCCGAGGGTAAACAACCAGCCGTTGCTGCTGCGAATCCCGAACAACTGCGCAAGCGCAAATAGCACCAACGCCTTGCCGGCAATAACAGCTAAACCTAAAGATACGACTGTGCCCCACTCGGCTGCCAACACATCAAAATTTATACCGGCGCCAACGGTGATAAAAAACAGGCCCAGCAATAATCCCTTAAACGGCTCAATATTGGCCTCCAATTCATGTCGGAATTCACTGTTGGCCAACACTACCCCGGCGAGAAAAGCCCCTAAGGCGGGCGACAGGTTTACCACACTCATCAGCGCCGCGATGCCAATCACCAACATCAGTGCTGTGGCCGTGAACACCTCGCGCAGCCCTGACTTCACCACATAACGAAACAAGGGCCGGCTCAGGTAGTAGCCGCCAACAATAACAACCGCAACCGCCCCTACCACAACCAATGCATGTCCCCAACCAGGCAGGTGCGCAACAAGACTCAGCCCCGATTCCGAATGCGACGCAGAGCTCGCGCTTTCCCTAAGGCTGGGCAGTGCCAGTAGCGGGATAAGAGCAAGCATGGGGATGACGGCTATATCCTGAAACAACAGAACCGAAAACGTATTACGGCCACCCTCCGTTTTCGACAGTCCCTTTTCATCTAGGGTCTGCAGCACAATCGCCGTCGACGACAGCGCAAAAATAAGACCAATGGTCAGCGCAGTCTGCCAAACAACGCCCAGCCACCAGGCCACTGCCATACCGGCAGCGGCCGTCAGAGCCACCTGCAATCCGCCAAGCCCTAACAAACGAACCTTCATTGCCCAAAGTGCTTTTGGGTCGATCTCCATACCTATCAGGAACAGCATCATCACCACACCAAACTCGGCAAAGTGCTGAATTGTGGTCGTTTCTTGGCCGACGAGCCCCAGTACAGGCCCTATCACAACACCTGCCACCAGATAACCGAGTACAGAGCCAAGACCAAGGCGCTTTGCCAATGGCACCGCAATCACAGCAGCCAGTAGATAGATAAATGCCTGAATAAAATAGGAGGTCATTAGATTGGAGTCATCTTCGAAAATAGGAGCAAAACTTTCTCAGGCTACTCTGTTGCGTGGTGCCTTTGTCAACAGAGTGCCAGAAAAGTCAGGTTTTCGAACAATATACACATATACTTCAAACATACACATATTGCAGACTTCGTTTTCGGATTACAGCTGCCTCTGCCAGAACGTTTCCCTGGTTCCGGGCTGCTAAATCGTCTTGTTTTGCTGATCAATCTCTGCAGCCGTTAACCCGCGCTTCTTCGCCCTCAGGTAGTTCAGGTACGCAGGTATATAGGTTTTACCCATGTACTTATCAAGATACGGCAGAAAGCCTGCGTAGTTACCTTTGAACTTCGCGTGGTGAAAATCGTGATAAACAGGGCCTTCGTATACAGGTAACAGATGCACCGGGTTCCAGGGAATGTCATAGCCAATGTGGCCATCCGCACCCTCAATTTGTCGGATGATCACCCAAAGCCACACAACATAGATATGTGCGCCCAAAAGAATAGGGCCTATCAAGGTGAGCGTTGCTGTTAACGTATATTCCAGCCAATGCATGTAGTTACCGTTGATCCCACAGGTGTTGCGGATCCGGTGGTGCACACTGTGCACATTTCTTAGCAGCCACTTGTTCTCATGCATGTACCGGTGCATCCAGTAATACAGAAAATCATCCAGTAACACGAAAAACAGCAACTGCGCCAAAATCACATACCAGGCAGGCAACTCGTTTTGGTGCACGCCCGTATGTTTTAGCAACGGCCAACTCAGCACCAGCCACGATGCCAGGATAATATTGTTAATAAGAATGCGCCCAAGGGACGGCAACAGGAACTTTTTAACCTCAAACGGCTTCTGCTGAATTTTGTATTTTCTCAACGAGACCGGGTCCAGCCACGCAACAATTGTCCAAGGCGTTGCAACAAGCAAAAACGCCGCCATGCTGATGGCCAGTGTGGCCATAGGAAACTGCCAGAACCAGGGATCGTTATATAAGCCATCCCAAACACCAAATGCATTCATACCGACTCCAAGCAAGCTAAACCCACGGTCAAAATGCGGTTTTCAAAAAGTTAGGTCACACTGTATTGGTATCTATGACTCGCTATTTGAAAAGCATCCTAGCCTGCTTTAACCTGACTTAATTGTTGGATCGCGAATAAAAATTACTATAAGGCGGCAAGATTGATCAGCAAACCAAAGCGGGATACTTCGCGAGACCACCCACTCAACTTTGTGGTTGGCGCGTACATTCAGCCAATTCTCGTCGCTTACCTACAACAAGGCGGACGCCTCTCTCCTCTTTCTGATGCCGCGGCTGTGAATGACTTGTGGATGATCAATCCTCCGGAAATAATCGCCGTAGAGGACTACTTCCGGCTATTTCTCAGTGCAAGTGACCTTCTTCATGATCCCCTGCTCGGCATAAAGGCAGGTCAAAGCGCAGGCCTGGAAAACTTTGATGTGCTGGGCGAAGCTCTGGCCAATTTACGCGCAAAATCTCTGACACTGGGCCACGCATTACATCAGGTGATGACTCTTGAGCGGCTAGTGCACCGGTTGGGGACCTCTCGCATAGAATCAGTCGGCGGGAACATACGGCTAATCTGGAGGGCTCACTTCCAACAGCACAAGGCCGCCCGGTTAGTTTGCGAAAGTGTACTCGCGGGAATAATTCATCTGGCGGAACAACTGACGGGGCGATTGATACCCGTAATGGAGGTGTGCTTTGTTCACTCGAGGCCGGTCGATTATCACGAAGCAGAGTACCAGCAAGGATTTAGAGCCCAGTGCCGTTTCAGCCAGAACGATAACAGCATTACGATCGCCGCAGACGTACTGGCCTGGCCTTTAATAAACATCGCCCGTCCTTCCGTTGCCGACTCCGCTGCAGGGCAAGTTGTTGATCAGGTAAAAAATCACATTGGAAAGAATCTGCTGAACAGTCCGAAGCTCCCCCAGATTTCCGCCATTCTCGGACAGAGCGAGCGCAGCTTGCAGCGACAGCTAAAGCACCAGGGAACAAGCTATCAACAGCTGTTGGCCGATGTTCGCTTACACCATGCGCAGGATTATCTAACGTATTCAAATTTAAGCATTCTGCAGATCAGCCAGCTGTTGGGGTTCCGGGAGCAGAGTTCGTTTAACCACTTCTTTTTAAGGGGCAGTGGCATGTCTCCTAAAAAGTGGCAGGAAGTGAATCGGGGTGGGGGTGGCTGAAACTAATGAGGGCGGGAGCAGACTGTCATCAGGCGTTCATCAAGTGCGGGCAATATTAGCGCCTGTAAAGCCTGAGATTCATTAGCCGCCCCATTTTCGCGAACCAAAGCGGTGCCGGGGCAAGCCCAAAAGATTCAACAGAAGGACTCTGTTATGAAGATATTATTCGTATTGCCCCTGGCTATAGGGGCTCTCACTCTGGTATCCGGCTGCAACGACAACGACAACAACTCGAACGCGCCCGAAGTAACACCTGCGGAAACAAGCCAACCGCTGATTCAGCTTGGGCCCAGACCTTACTTTCTGGTTAACGACATGGATGACGGTGAACTGAAGAATGCGCTGCAGGCTTGTGAGTCTTTGCCTCCAGCCTCAAGCAACTTCTCCATTGCCCACCGGGGTGCGCCCTTGCAGCTTCCTGAACATACCCGCGAATCCTATGTCGCAGCGGCCAAAATGGGAGCGGGAATCATTGAGTGCGACGTTGCCTTTACCAAGGATCGGCAATTAGTTTGCCGTCACGCACAGAACGACCTGCACACCACCACCAACATCGTAGCCGTGCCGGAGCTGAACGCAAAATGCACCAAGCCTTTTGTGCCTGCTAATCCAGGCGCTGGCACAAAGGCTGAGGCCGAGTGTCGCACCAGCGATATCACGCTGGCAGAGTTCAAATCGCTCCGGGGTAAAATGGATGCCTTTGACGAGAACGCCACCACGCCCGAGGAGTACCTGGGCGGTACTGCTAATTGGCGAACGGATCTTTATGCCACAGAAGGCACCCTGTTAAGCCACCGCGAAAGCATCGAACTGATTAAGGAGCTGGGTCTTAAGTTCACACCTGAACTGAAAACGCCGGTGGTTGATATGCCTTTCGAGGGTGATTACACCCAAGAGGATTATGCCCGACAGATGATTAACGAATACATCGCCGCTGGCGTGAAGCCCGAGGATGTATGGCCGCAATCGTTCCTGTTGGACGATGTCGTTTTCTGGGTTAATCAAATGCCTGAGTTTGGCCGCCAAGCCGTATTCCTGGATGAGAAAAGTAACGACCCGGATAACGTATCCATGGCGTATATGGAAAGCCTCACCCAAAAAGGTGTTCCCATTCTGGCACCTGCCATCTGGAAAATGCTCACTCTTAACAGCCACCAGGAGATTGTTCCGTCCGAATACGCACTCAATGCCAAGGCTGCCGGCCTGGATTTGATTGGTTGGTCACTGGAGCGCAGCGGCCCACTCGCTGAAGGTGGGGGCTGGTATTACCAAACCATCAACGATGCCATTAACAATGATGGCGACATTTATAAAGTGATTGATGTATTGGCTCAAGACGTGGGTGTTATCGGGATTTTTTCAGACTGGCCTGCAACGACAACCCATTATGCTAACTGCATGGGCCTGTAGTAGCAGCGTAGTCGAACGTTCATAATTGCAATACCAAAGCCAGCGGATGACATCATCCGCTGGCTTTTTTCTCTGGGCCCACCTTCAAGCCCCTGCTTACGTGACAACCCCAACATTTTGGTCTTGTCACGTAACCATAACAATCCTTGGTTAGGATCTGGCCGTCGAAGATTCATAACCTGAGGATGCAAATATGAAAAAGTTAATGTCTCTTACATGTGCTGCTCTAATGACCCCTATGCTCGCCCAGGGCGCATTCAAACTGGACTCCCGATACAGCGACAATGACGGCGATCTGATTGCCGACATTCCTGCCAAGTCTGAGCAGATCGATCCTTCCACTCTGATTTTTGCTTACACCCCGGTAGAAGACCCCTCAGTTTACGCTGAGGCTTGGTCCGATTTTCTGGACCATCTGTCTGAGAAAACCGGCAAAAAAGTCCAGTTCTTCCCGGTTCAATCCAACGCTGCGCAAATTGAAGCCATGCGCGCCGGTCGCCTCCATATTGCCGGTTTCAATACCGGTTCCAACCCGATAGCCGTTGCCTGTGGCGGCTTCCGCCCTTTCACCATTATGGCGTCCGCTGATGGCTCATTCGGCTACGAGATGGAAATCATTACCCACCCCGATTCTGGAATTACCGAGGTTGAGGAACTGAAAGGTCGCGAACTGGCCTTCACTTCCGAAACCTCGAACTCGGGCTTCAAAGCGCCGTCTGCAATCCTGAAAGCCGATTATGATCTTGAGCCAAACAGGGATTTCACCCCGGTATTTTCCGGCAAGCACGACAACTCTGTCCTTGGCGTTGCCAACAAAGACTATGACGCCGCCGCTGTCGCTAACTCCGTGATGGCGCGGATGCTGAACCGGGGCGTTGTCAACGAAGATCAGATCGTGTCTCTGTACAAGTCTCAGACCTTCCCGACCACAGGATATGGCGTTGCTCACAACCTGACGCCAGAGCTGCAGGACAAAATCCAGCAGGCATTTTTTTCCTTTGAATGGGAAGGCACTTCTTTGGAAGAAGAGTTCTCAAAGTCGGGTGAGGCCCAGTTCATCCCGATTACGTTTCAGGAGCACTGGGAAGTTATTCGTAAGATCGATGATGCCAACGGCGTAGTTTATAACTGCCGCTAAAGACTCAGTCCCCAAACCGCCTTCAGCGGGTTGAGCATGTCGCGAGATGTGCTCAACCCGCTGACTCATATAAATATCAGCAATGGCAAAAAAACTGTGCTTGAACTGAAATCCTTATCAAAAACCTACAAAACCGGCGACCGGGCACTGACCGACATCAGCTTCTCGGTGCCTGCAGGCCAGGTTGTAGGCCTTATTGGCCCCTCTGGCGCCGGCAAGTCGAGCCTGATCCGGTGTATCAACCGTCTGGTTGAACCCAGCTCCGGCAGCATTTACCTCGGCGAAACAGAACTAACCAAGCTCAGCGGCCGGGCTTTACGCCAAGCTCGCCGGCGTATCGGTATGATTTTTCAGGAATATGCGCTGGTTGAACGCCTTACAGTGATGGAGAACGTGCTATCGGGCCGTCTGGGTTATGTCTCCAGCTGGCGGTCTTTCCTGCGTCGGTACCCGCAGACCGACATAGATCAGGCCTTCAGCTTGCTGGAGCGGGTCGGCCTGGGTGATCACTACAACAAACGGGCAGATGAACTTTCTGGCGGTCAGCGCCAACGAGTAGGTATCGCCCGGGCGCTGGAGCAAAACCCGGAACTTCTGTTGGCCGACGAGCCCACCGCGTCTCTCGACCCAAAAACCTCCCGCCAGATCATGCGCCTGATTCAAGGCGTCTGCCGGGAGAGAAACTTACCAGCCATCATCAACATTCACGATGTGGTGCTGGCGCAAAACTTCGCCGATCGAATCATCGGGTTGCGGGCTGGCCAAGTAGTATTTGACGGCCCACCATCAGCCTTGTCCCATGAGGCACTGACCCGCATTTATGGCGCAGAGGATTGGGACCAGGTCCAACAGAGCAGTGAGTCACAAAACGACGAGTTTCTGTTCAGCAGCGCCAAAGTGCTGGAGCTAACATGACTGGCGCAATCACCTCTTTGAGGACCTGGAAGCGGCCTCCGGTACTACTGAAAGACCCACGATGGCGCTGGACCATTTTGTTAGGGAGTGCGATCTACCTGGTTCTGGCGATCAGCTCAGTGGAGGTCAATTGGTTTCGGGTTTATGAAGGTCTTGAGCGCGGCTGGAAGTTCATTCAAGGGTTTCTATCGCCGGATTTCAACTCCCGCTGGCGGGACATCCAGGCCGGGCTGATCGAAAGCCTGACCATGACTCTTACCTCCACCGTGGCCGGTGTATTGATCTCGGTGCCGATCGGTCTTGGCGCCGCACGCAATCTGGCACCGTTGCCGGTGTATACGATCTGTCGGAGCATTATTACGCTGTCCCGCTCATTCCAGGAAATTATCATTGCGATTCTGCTGGTCGCCATGTTCGGATTCGGGCCCTTTGCCGGGTTCCTTACTCTGACATTTGCCTCAATTGGATTCCTCTCCAAGCTGCTTGCGGAAGACATAGAAGACTGCGACAGCGCCCAAATAGAAGCCATTCGCGCGACCGGCGCAGATTGGTGGCAAGTGATTAACTATGCCGTCCAGTCTCAGGTTATGCCACGGCTGATCGGCCTCTCCTTGTATCGGTTAGACATAAATTTCCGGGAGTCATCGGTCATCGGAATCGTCGGTGCCGGTGGAGTTGGGGCTACTCTCAATACCGCTATTGATCGATACGAATACGATTCGGCTGGCGCCATCCTGATCATCATCATCGCTATTGTATTAGTGGTGGAATACTCATCATCCTACATTCGGCGGTGGGCCCAATGATTGCCAGTACAAACACGAAGACATGGCAGTTCCGCACCCCTAAACAGTACATACTGCGATGGGCTGGCTGGTTCTGGCTAGTGGCTTTGACAGTGTTCTGCTGGAACCTGATGACGGAAGACACCATTTGGGCTTTTGTAGCAGACGCACCCCGACAGGCTTCCGATATCGGTGGCCGCATGCTCCCACCGCGCTGGGGCTATCTCAATCAACTCTGGCAGCCGCTCTGGGATACGCTGAACATCGCAACCCTTGGTACGCTGATCGGAGTGATCATTGCGATACCCGTTGCCTTCCTGGCCGCTGAGAACACAACCCCGAGTCGCCATTTTGTGCGCCCGCTGGCGTTGCTGATCATCGTGACCTCACGCTCGATCAACTCGCTTATTTGGGCCTTGCTGTTGGTGGCAATTATCGGCCCGGGACTGTTGGCTGGCATTATCGCGATCGGTCTGCGCTCCATCGGCTTCGTCGCCAAGTTGCTGTACGAGGCCATCGAAGAGATCGATGAAAGCCAGGTGGAAGCAGTGCGCGCAACAGGTGCCTCTGGAACCCAGGTGATTGACTATGCAATTATCCCGCAGGTTCTGCCGGCATTCTGGGGCATTTCAGTGTTCCGCTGGGACATCAACATTCGCGAATCTACCATTCTCGGGTTGGTAGGTGCCGGTGGCCTGGGCCTGCAACTCCAGTCATCCCTGAGCACCTTAGCCTGGAACCAGGTAACGGTAATATTTCTCGTTATACTGGCGACAGTGGTTGTTTCCGAATGGGTGTCTGCAAAAGTTCGGCAGGCGGTGCTCTAAAGTGGCACTATTGCCAGCAGGAATAGCCTATGACACCTTCACCGCGTTGGGCCTTTGAGGCTTATCAGCGCATTCGCTTTCGGCTTCCAGAGCTGGTTTCAGAATCTGTCACACCACAACAAGTGCCATCTCTGGAGGCTATTAGCGATCGTTTCGACGGCTTTATTTTCGATGCCTTCGGTGTGCTCAATGCAGGCAATAATGCCTTACCTACAGCAGTCGCGCGGTTCCAGGATCTGCAGTCGAAGGGCAAGCACTGTTTAGTCCTTTCCAATGCCGCCTCGGCTCCCCAACAGGAGCTGGTGCGGAAATACCGCAACCTCGGCTTTCCAATTACATCAGACCAACTGATTTCCAGTCGCATGCTGGTGAGCGATGCCCTGCCATCCGAGCCACGACGAACTTGGGCCATTATGGCGCCTACATCGGCGCACGCCGACCAACTGCCCTGCCACGGCTTTGTCATTGGCGATCTAAAGGCAAAACCCAATCGAGAAAGACTCGATAACGCCGATGCCATTTTGATGTTAAGCGCCCAGGGATGGACCCGAGAGCTGCAGCAAGGCCTGGTCCACAGCCTTCTCCTCCGGCCTCGGCCGGTCTGGGTGGCGAACCCCGATCTGGTGGCTCCCCGTGAGAACGGCCTGTCTCTGGAACCGGGGTACTATGCCCACCACCTCATGGACGCCACCGGCGTCGACACGGTGTTTTTCGGAAAACCCTTCAACAATGCCTTTGACGCAGCCAAAAGCAGGCTGTCTCCAATTCCAACTTCCAGATTGCTGATGGTGGGGGATACCTTGCACACAGATATCCTCGGGGGTCGCAATTCAGGGATAAGCACAATGCTCGTAACTGCCCATGGTGCGCTTAAAGGTCTGGATGTGAATGCCTGTATAGCAGCATCGGAGATAGTTCCAGATTTTATTGGGCCTGAAATTTGAGAACCGTTTTACTCCCCCTCCGGGCAATAACCGCCCCTGAAACAATCATCAAACTACCCTTAGCCCCTCAACCTTCCACGCCATGCCTGGCACTGATTCTCCTTTGATTGCCTATCGTCCGAGTGAGTATGAGATCAAGCCTTCCGCCTTCGAAACGTCACAAATACCCAATTGCTTTGAAACAAGTGCTTTGACAGTTGGAACTACAAAGCTTGAGGTAGCTATCAGGTTGGCTGCTACAGAGAACCTTACTAGTAAAAATTCTTGCCAGTATCGTTTTCAGGAAGGCTTTGGGTTGATGTTTAGTTTTGCGAGAGAAAACATTTATACCGGGGCTAGCTATGATTTTGGTAAGTTCGGGCTTGGGGCAGATTACAGTGTTACCGATGATGGCAACACAAATAAAGATACAACCCTGTTCAACGTAGCTGCCACCGTTGACGTGACAAGCACCACCGGCTCAGAAAAATGTCAGCGTTTTCGCAGAAATTGCTGACACAGACAAGGACAACACTGACATGGGTTTCCTTGCAGGTATGCGCTTCAAATTCTAAGTCATTGCCCAATAGCTTGAGAGCTTCACTAAGTAAGGTTTGCTCCAGAAGCTAAAAGGCCGGATGTTGCCCAAGCCACTCGACTTAAGTGTGGTTCGGGTGAATCACAAGCCGAAAAAAAGCGCTATGCCACTGGATTTCCAAGCGGTCTAGCGCTTTTTTTATGAGCTCACAATTTTTCCAGGCAAAACCATCTAGAATTCCGCTTCCGCAACACGCTCACTTCTGACAATGTGAATTCCGCCGGCAGACTTCTTTGCTTTAGCCTTGGCGTCCGCTGCGTTAGCAGCCAAATCTGCAGCAGATCCAAATGACCGACTCTCTGCTATTACGATGCCTGCCGAGAGGGCAACAAGCGGAAAGCGTTTTAGCTGGCCATCACGATCTTCTGCAGTCATTGAGCGGGCCTTGCGCATTGCTGCTGGGTACCGCGACAGGGCCTCCGACTTAAAAAGATTTTGCACTTGCTCGCAGCGCTTTTGGGGTTCAAGTTTACCGCTATACACCACAAAATCATCCCCACCAATGTGACCAACCCAGTCTGTATCTCCATCAAAAACCGCGCATAACTGTCGTGCAAGCGAGAGAATAACCTCATCGCCCTCGCCATACCCCATCACATCATTGAATGGCTTGAAATGGTCAATGTCGAAGTAAATGCAGGCAAAAACTTCGTTTTTCTGAAGCCTGCGCATGGCTTCCTGTTGAATAAGAACATTCCCAGGCAATTGGCTAAGGGGATTGGCATGCTTGGCCTGCTCAACCCAACGCCAGGTCATCATGCGAAGTAGAGAACGCGTTGAACCCAAGCCCATGTATCGACCATTTCTGGTCACAATAAATTTTGCTTGAGATA
Source organism: Marinobacter sp. KMM 10035 (assembly GCF_046537445.1). NCBI lineage: Bacteria > Pseudomonadati > Pseudomonadota > Gammaproteobacteria > Pseudomonadales > Marinobacteraceae > Marinobacter > Marinobacter sp. KMM 10035. The sequence continues at coordinate 391,423 of NZ_JBBVMG010000002.1, forward strand.
GTAAAGATCATCCTCCAAAAGCGACTGACTGACGCCCTCTAGAGGCTCATCATGCTCTACTACAAGCGCGTCACGAGCTGTCAAACTATCTACCGGCTTAGCCTCATTGAGCGAGCGCCCATAGGTAGAGCTAAAAACCTCCATTACGCGCCACTTATGGAGCAAACCGAGAGGCCTATCGTTTTCCACTACGGGCAAAGCAAATATTGATGGCGACGACTGCAGAATTTGCCAGGCATGTCCAAGCGACGTATTTGGCGAGAGGGGGGCGATATAGCGCCCCAAATACCCAGCACCGGCGGCGATAGGATCTCCGCTTACGGGTATTGAGTCACCCAGTGCAGACAAATCAGCTGCAGGAAAGGGGTTGGGGCGCCCCAACAAGAATCCTTGGATAAGATGAATACCCATTGATCGAAGTAATGTCAGTTCCGCTAGAGTTTCAACGCCTTCTGCAATCAGCCGGCATCCCAAGCGTTCGCAAAGGTTGATTACCGACCGAACAAACTCCTTCTTTACCAAGTCCCGGTCAACGTCGCGAATGAAGTGCCGATCAATTTTGACAAAGTCCGGCTGAATCTCAGACCAACGCTTTAGCCCTGAATAGCCCGTCCCCAAATCGTCTATCGCAACTCGGAATCCGCGCTTCTTCAGCGCAATGAGCCGGGCTTTGAGCACCGCTGAATCGTCGACCGGATAACGCTCAGACAACTCTATAACGATCTGATCCGGCTTAAGGTCATTCATTGTTAGAAGAGCATGTAAACTATCCTCCGGAAAGGAATTCGGTAACAGCAGTTCTGGCGACACATTCACGAAAACCAGGCGACTGACGCCGTATCGATTACATGTGTGCCCTGCTTGTTTCAAGCAAGCTCGCTCCAAACTAATAACCTGGTCGCACTGCTCTCCTGCTTGGAACAATGCGGGCGCTGCGTGAAGTGGGCTATCAGATGGGCCCCGGCTAAGCACCTCGTAACCAAGAACACTTTTTTCCTGGCAGTCCACAATTGGTTGGAACAACGTGGAGATTAGCTGCTGATCAATAATTCTCTGCAACTCTTGGGTCTGACCGTTCAAAGTCATGCTGGCTTAGGCTCCGTGGATCTGGAAACGAGCAATCAGGGCTCTTAGTGATTCGGACTGTTCACGTAGTTGCTCACTAACCGTCTTTGTGCTGCCAATATGTCGCTCGAGTGACTCAGCGCTTTCTCCCAGCGCAGTCGCACGCCGCCCCACACGGCCAATCTCATCACGCTGAACATCAATCGCTTCGTCGACCTCATTTGAAAAATGATTCAGGTCGTCAAAGGTTTTGTTGAGCGCCACAAGATGAGTTTTAAGCGATGCCAGCGTTTCCCGATTGGAATTGCCCGCCTCCCGGGTATCACCAAGTAGCCCATGAGCGCCATCAACCTGAGCAACCAACTCACCAACCCACTGACGCACCTGGCTGGTAGATTCGCCTGTTCGGCGAGACAGGTTTCGCACTTCGTCTGCAACAACAGCGAAGCCCCTCCCCTGCTCGCCAGCGCGAGCCGCTTCGATGGCTGCGTTCAAAGCCAGCAAGTTCGTCTGTTCGGCAATGTCAGCAATCACGCTGATGACCTGTTCAATTTTTTCGCTGGATCCTCGAAGCGCCTCAATTGCTTCCGCCACACGATTGATTACCTCGACCGCATGTTCAGCGGCCTGCTCACTCTCACGCAACTTAATCTGAACATCATCATTGCCTTTGACGGCACCAGTAACCTGCGCGCGGGAAAACTGTGCCGACCCTTCAATCTGGCTGGCGCTTTCAGTAATGGCACCCATTGATGAAACTACATCATGGATCTGCCGGTTGTTTTGCTGTGATGAAGCCTGAACTGCGTCAGCCTGTGCATCCAGATTGGCAGAACGCTGCTGCAAGGCAGTAGCGGCGTCGGTGACCTCTTTTACAAACACAGTGAACTTGGCAATCAATCCATTGATTGCCAATGCAACGGCCGTTACTTCATCGCGTCCTGAAATCGGCAGTGGTGTGGAAAGATCCGATGTCGCCTCCATAATCCTGAGGCGTTCAGCGATCAACTGAAGCCTGGTAGTCACAGTCCGGCGGAGCCAATAGGTCAGAAGCAAGGCTCCCAGCAATACGAAGAGCGAGCCTGCGAGCAACAAGTATTGTTTCTGTTCGAGGAATGCGATCAGGGATACTGACCCTGCATGAGCCTGCTGACGGCCCACCGAGCGTTGGGCATCAATTTCTGCAAGCATGGGATCAAGCGCCTGATGCAACTGAAAATCGACAACTTTCCCGGCGGAATAGTAGCTCGCTTGATCAATGGGTTCTTTCAGCGCTACAAGAAGATCCAAAACCACCTGATGCGCCCCCATGTTCTCATTTGCCCAGTTCTGCAAGCGAGGGTTCTCAAGCGCGGACTGCCATTGCGTTTTTATTGCGGCGGAAGCTTCCTCAAACTGTTCGTTGATCTCATTCCACAACAAAAGCTGAGCTTTTATCTTGTATGCCAGGTCTTTGAATTGACGGTGGCTACGATCAAGATCCGTCAGCAGCCAAACATCCGACATTTGCTCCCGTACAAGGCTATCTGTTGCCTCCTGGGCTTCTCCCACCACTGACACCGAAAGCCATGCCAGACCAGAAAGCGCAATCAAACAAAATCCGGAAAACACCAGCAATCGCTGACGGACGGTAAGACTCATAACGTGAACTGCCTCTCAAAATGTTCATGACGAGCCTAGACCGCAATGATGACAGTTTTGCTACAAAACACCTTAACCTAACCGAGTTCGGTACCACTTTCGTTACTGTCATGGAGTGAACTTTGGCAATCGGATGCGCCCTTTTTTTCGCACAATATCACTAGCCCTTCACTGACTTGCTGGTGAAGTAGTTGGGCTAAGGCGGCGGGACTGCCACTGGCAGAAACTGCCAGCGTTGGGTGGAACAAAACATCCACTCGCACCGCAGGCTTTTTCAACAAGCGGCATAGGTGCGCAACAAAATCATCATCACCCGTGAAAGGCACCAACCAGTCGGGTTGCCCATCCCGGTGGTAAGCAATCGTTATCGCCTGCACCGGGCACTGGGCCTCGATTGCTGCCCCGAGCATGTGCGGGTGAAACCGTTTCACGCTTTCACCGGTGGTTGTCGTTCCTTCGGGAAACACCATGACTGAACTCTCGCCTTCCAAAGAAGAGACCAGCTTTTGTCGTACCTTAGCGGAATCCCCCGCCCCCCTCTGCACAAAAATCGTACCGACTTCACGTGCAATCCAGCCAATGAGAGGCCAGGAAGCCACCTCGCGCTTGGCTAGAAATCGTAAAGGAAGGCCCGCGGCCAGAATGGGGATATCGGTCCAAGAAACATGATTGCACACACGCAATGCCGGGCCCTCCATCGCCAAGCCATGAGTCTGGATGCGCATGCCCAGCAGGCGGCACAAAACAACCGAGTAACCCTTCACCAGCATGGCTCGATCGATTCGTTGCCTGCTACAAAATTCAAAGATTCGAACCGATACAAGGGTTGCCATACTGAGCAACAAAAAGACTAAAAACGCACTGAGGCGGCTGAAGAACCGAATACTCTCGACAATCCGCTCCAGTTTGCTCAAGCGATCCTGGCCTCCAGGTTGTAGCGCCGCACATAACGGGCAGCCAGGTTATCCACCCTCAACAGCACCAGCAGATCTGCACAACGGAAAGCAGGGTCCCAGCAGGGATCACCACACACCTCGGCACCCAAACGCATATAACTGCGGATCAGCGGTGGAATCACAACTTTGTCTGTTTGTGTGCACTGGTTGGCAAGGTGGGGCAAGGTGCGCTTAGGCGTGACTCGGAATTCCTCTGCGGCAAGGTATTCCTGTTGAACTTGCTGGGTGATTCGCCAGGCCTTGTGACCGCCGTCGAGCATACTGATGCTGGCGCAGCCCAGCAGGTAGTCGATGCCTTGCTGAACCAGATACTGTGCCACCTCTGACCACAGCATACTTAACGCCGCCCCCGAGCGGAAATCACTGCGAATACAGGTTCGGCCAAGCTCCGCAAACACGCCGGAATTCTGTTTCAGGCGATCGAGATCGAATTCATCTTCCGAATAGAAACCACCAATTTTTGCGGCTACCTCACCGTGCAGAAGCCGCGTGGTTGCCACCACCTCGCCCTTTTGGTTCATTACCACGAAATGTTCGCACCAAGGGTCAAAGCGGTCCTCGTCAATGCCGGTATCCGTCTCTATATCTGCGTCATATTCGCTGGTGAATACCTCATACCTTAGCTGCTGGGCCGCAACAATCTGGGCCGGCTCCGTTGCTATACCGGAGGTAAGCTTTCGGCTGCTACTGGATACTCTGGACTGATCTTGCATTCTCTAACCCCTTCCTCTGGCGGATTCGCAGACCGCTGACCTACAGCAGGCCGATATACACCGAGATTGAAGCCTGAGTTTTACAACCAGATGAAGAATTTACGATGAAGCGATGACAGTTCAGTCAGTGCCCGCCTGAACGGATTAATCGACTGGAAAGTAAGTATTCAATTGCTCGATCAGCCACGAGGAGTCATCCAGTGGCAGGTCATGCCCAGCACCAGAGTGCAGCTCCAAGGGGCACCCAAGCGACTTAGCCAGATCCCGACTGCAACGCCAATCTGTCAGGCGATCGCGATAGCTGGCCAACACAAGGGTTGGCATGCCTGGAAGCTTTTGTGGTGGTTTATAACGGGAGGCTGCATAGAGTTGGCGAATTACGTCGCCCCTCCGCACCGGGCGCTCACGCTGAATCGCCTGCCATTGCTGTGCAACCTCACCACGAATGGGGCGATTACTCGTAAGGGCCAGAATGGCGCGTTCCCGCGCATCACTGTCGGCTTGTGTCAGCATACGCATAACAGGCACCCATTGAGTGGGGCGCATTCGCCGCCAAGGAGAGCAAAGTCTGGAGCTGGAGGAAATCAGCACCAGACTCGCGCAATCTTCAGGCCGATTGAGCGCCCAATCCAGCGCCACCATACCTCCGAGAGACAGTCCAATCAGCCCTAGCGGACGTGGCAGCCGGCGAGTCGCCCGATCAGCGAACTGGCGAGCCTCCGCAATGGAGGTGGGCGAGCGAAAATCCCGAGCTAGCCCGGTGCCAGGTAGGTCAACTGTATGGAATCTATCCTCCGGGCGTGCCCGTCGAAGCTGCTCGGGCCAGTCACCCCAATGAGCACTTTCCCTTGCCAACCCTCGGATTAACAACCAATCCATTACAGATTCTCGCCCTTGCTGTACCAATGCGTTCTGGCAGCAGCCCGCAGCCACTCACCTTCAGAAGGGGTGGGCAGCCAGCTGTCGTAATTCGCGCTTGCGTTGAGCAGGAAATCAAACAACAGCATATGGCTGCGAAGAACCCGGTGATGACGATGAGTCACCAGAGGATTGAACAGCCCTTCCCGACTGAACAACTGGCGGGGACGCTTACGCAACCAGCGCCACGAGCCCATCTCAAGCGTCAGCGGAAGCCAAGGGGCGCTAGCCTCACGATTATGGCGTTTATAAAAGTAGTCCCACAAATCACCATGGGTAACGTAATGCTCCGATTGCGGCTCGAACTGATAGTCGTGATGGGGGTAGGCTTGTTCCCAAAGCAGCTTCAGCGCCATAACAGACGAGATGTTACGCATTGGACGGCGCCGGTAGGCGTAGGGAAACCAGATCTGGTCACGCCAGCCGAAGCCTGAGTGGCAATCGAGCGACACGCTGAATGGCCGGCCGGGCAACACCTCTTCGATAATACTCTGCAAAGCCAGGTTCTCAGGCTCCATCCCCTGGTCGAGCTTGCCTCTGTACCATGGTAGCAACGGTGATAGTCGCTGCCCGCCCACCAAAAAGGTACTCGGGCTCTGGGCCGAAATGGGCGCATTACGCATAAGGTCCACACCAGCAGGATTGCTGCGTCGGCTCAGATACATACCGCCGGGATTGAGCATGGGCACAACCACCAACCGTACCTGCTGCAGAAGTTCAGCCAGATGCTCATCCCAGCGCAGCCTGTTGGCCAGGTTTTCCAGCCAGGCCATAACCACCTGGGTGCCAATGCGTTCCAACCCGTGCACGCCACCCAGTAACAGCAATGCAGGACGGTCCGCTGGCGCATCGCCGATATCGACACGGTAAATTGGCAGCTCAAACGAGTCCACCGGAATGCTCGCACTCACCCGAACTGAAAACTGCTCCGGTGATTCAGCGAGGATACGCTCCAACTCAATAAGTTCAGGTAATCGTCGGCGCAACTGCTGCCGCTGCTGTCCATCACGCTGGCTCTGTTGTTCCGGCACCACCTTGACGTGGGTGAGGTCGCAAAGTTCAGTCATGGCTTCACCTTATCTAGGCCACCGAGGCTTGAGCGTATGCCCGTTCTGGATATTCAAGCCCCAGATCCGAAAGAAACTGCCTCATGATAGGCTCCGCCAGGAATCGGCCTGCTCGTTTGCGGGCATTTTCAGCCATACCAGCCCGAACTTCCGGCTCGTTGAAGAAATCCGCGATCGCCGCCACCATGCCGTCGATATCTTCAACCAGGTATCCACTCTGTTCGTGCTCAATGACGTCTTTTGGCCCTTTGCAGCTATAGGCCACTGCTGGCATACCATGGGCCAAAGCCTCAAGCACAACATTGCCGAACGTATCGAAGCGTGAGGGAAATACAAACAGATCCAATCCCAGATAAAGCGACGCCAGTTGCTCTCGGGTTTGCCAGCCCATAAAGATCGCATCAGGCATTGCTCTTTGCAGCTCTGCGCTGGCAGGACCGGACCCGGCAATCACGATTTTGAGATGCGGCACCAGTAAGCGCGCTTCCGATACAATCTCCGGCAGATCAAAGATGCCTTTCTCACGACTCAGCCGACACGCAATAAGCAGCACAGGCGTTTTATCATTCGCGCCGGGAATCAAGTCCGACTTGTGCACTGGTTGAACTGTAAGGTCTCGCGGGGAAGTGTGATGGGCGGTGAGGAACACTTTTTCTGCCGGCATCTGCATTTCATAGCCGGTCAGCCATTCCTTGTGTTCACGATTAAGCACAAAGATGCCGTCAAACCGGCTATAAAGCGCACGCATCAGGCGACGAATCCGGTCTCGTTCGTATTGGTTCAGGCTGGTGGTGTGAGCAATGAAGTCGACCCAGTCCGTGTGCATGAAAAAGTAGCTGGGCACATTGAACATCTGTTGCAGGAACAGGCCAACAAGTGCCATCGGCCCTTCAGTAGAACAGACAATACGATCGTAGCCCCCTTCATAGAAAATTCGAGCAATTTCCATTACATCCGGAACCTGCAGGGATTGCTCACCAAAGGGGCGCAGGTCAATATCAGCAATAGGCTGCACGACATGCAGATGCGGCTCAGGCACTGCTAGCGGGTGGCAGATCAGATAATCGATCGGGAGGTTCGTGCGCTTGATTTCCTTCAGTTTACCGCTCAGCGAAGTCGATACTCCGTTCTTGTCGAACAGAGTATCAGTGAGATGCAGTGCTCGCCGGGAATGCTCATTTTTACCAAGTTCCCGGGCAAACCGGTTCAGGAGGTCGCGGTTCTGATAAAGCACACGAGTGGAGACCAAAGTCGACCCTGCCAATACGATGCTGACCAGCATTGGGAAAGACAGGCTATCCAACGCCTCGGCCAGGTTAACGTTACTCATATTGTCCTGGCGTTTACCATCACCTAGAAACAAGGATGTTAGTTGACTCGGAATCTCAAGTTGGCGGGTGAGCTCTTCAGTGGAGATTTCCTTTAAACTGAGCCCCTGATGCTTATCCAGCGCTTTGTGAATCCGCGTTGCGATGAGCCTGTTCAGATGGTTGAACAGCTCGCCGATGCTGTCATTTACGGTATCAACGAACTCTTCAGGTCGGTTGCGCTTGGCATCGGCAATCTTCTCCAGTTGGGCTACGCAGAATTTAAAATCTTTCGCCGCCTGCCACCTCAAGAAGCGCGCGGGCTTTTTGCCCTGGAGCGCGTCGTGAATAAATGAGAAGAATTTCATGGTTTTCTTGTGCTTTTGCATTTCCAGAAACAGGTTGGCAGAGATAAAACAGCCCGCCTTGTCCCACGTTGACCCCCGATGAAGCAGGATGCGTAACAACCCAGGATCCTTGAGCTTAGTCGCTACTTGGGAAAAATAGTCCAGCAGAGCAATGTTGAGTTTCTGGTTCTCGCCGACCGTTCCAAACGGCGCAACCTGACCATTGCGCAGTGCTTCCAAGGCAAGATCTGAGGCTGCTTCGGTTTTAAGGCGTTTTTGAAGATCTGGCACGTAAAGCTGCGAGCCGCAAAGCCCGGCAAAAAGACCGGAGTGATCGTCGGAGCCGCCCGTTAACACTTTCGGCAGATCAGGGTCTACACCGAACTCGGCTGGGTTCAAGTTGTGCTTACGTGCATACATGCGAATGCGATCCGGTGTCAGGCTCTGCGCCCAGTTCAGGGTCAAAACGCTCTGCCACAAATCCCGCTGACCATTCAGCACCTCGAAGCGCCAGAACATAACAGCGAGCTTTTCGAACAAGCACAAATCAATCCGGTCATTACGGCTATACAGATAAAGCGGGTGCGGCAAAATCACCGGTATGTCATAAAGAGCTGCATAGCGAAGGAACTCATAAATATTCTGGCGCTTCTCATTGAGAACCGATTCCTGTTCCCGGGTAAAACCATAGGCGAGCACGTGAACGAATAAGTCGTACTCCGGGAAGAAACAGGTAAATTCGCACCCAACCAAAACATCAACGCCTTTGTCCTGAAGCTCCCAACACGTTCGGGCATTATTGTGATTAGTAACCGTAATCACAGAGCAGCCGTTCTGCTTCAGAACCTTCACCAGTTTTTTGGTTTTCAGCCACGTTTCCGGCAGCCGCAATATCCGGCCCCAGAGTTCATCGGGCACGTCGCTATTATGGTCGTGGCAGTGAAAATCGATGCGCAGGCAATTCTCGGAATCGAAGCGCTGTGCCTGATGCGCCATGAAGCTATCAAATTCGTTTCTCAGACCCCGACGAAAACCGGGCTCGCCGCTGCCATGCAATCGAACTGACATACTTAATCCACCTCGCTTGAGTGTTGATCCCGCCCCGTTGCCTGACTGACTCCTCTCGCCCGGGTGTATGGCACTGTAAGAATGGAATGCAAATTGGTGATCTGAAGCAGAAGGCTTCGCTTTGCAGCCGCAACCTAAACATAACGGAACCACATGAAGCCCATGTGTCAGCATTCCTACAGATGCATGACAAACCAAGCCTTGAACTGCTTGATCGCTAGCTCTAGACCTTTTCGATTGCTAACCCAACTCATTCAGGGGTTCCGTATTAAAACGGTAACCACGCGTTAACAATCTGACTATAGAGTGCCCCGCTGCATTGACTCCAAGGGGGAGACACTCCATGAAACGAAGAGACTTTATCACTCAGGCAAGCGCAGCAGGGCTCTCGCTCGGGTTGCTGTCTGCGTGTGGTGGCGGATCAAGCGGATCCATCCCGGACACCAACGCATCGAATAACACCAGCCAGCCTCCAGGCAATACCCTGGACAACATTCGAGACCACATGCCTGACTACAACGGCCCAACCCCATTTATTCATGGCGTTGCCAGTGGTGACCCTCTGGCCTATCAGGTCATTCTCTGGACTCGGATTACAGCAGAAGGCCTGGATGAGATCCCTGTTATTGCGGAAGTCTCGGAAACGCCCGACTTCAGTGCACTGGTTTATGAAGGAATCGGCTACGCCCGATCCAGCTCGGATTACACGGTAAAAATTGACGCCCACCTTCCACGGGCAGGAACGACCTATTACTACCGTTTCGAGTCGCTAGGGCAACTGTCGACGGTGGGCCGCACTCGAACCACGCCGGCACCCAGTGAGCAGATGGATCACCTGCGACTGGCTGTCGTTTCCTGCTCCAACTACCCTTACGGCTACTTTAATGCCTACCGAAGAGTCGCCTATCGCCCAGACCTTGACGCGGTCATCCATTTGGGCGACTACATCTACGAGTACGCTCAAGGTGAGTACTCCGACAAGAACCTGACAGAAGAGCGACCGATCGACCCACCCCACGAGATTGTCTCTCTTGAGGACTATCGTCGTCGCTACGCGTGTTATCGCACTGACGGAGATCTGCAGGAGTGCCACAGGCAACACCCGTTTATTTGCGTCTGGGACGACCACGAGATCACTAACGACTCATGGCAAGGCGGCGCCGAGAACCATAACCCAGAAAAGGGTGAAGGCGACTATCTGGAACGCAAAAGAGCGGCGGTCAAAGCCTACTTCGAATGGATGCCTATTCGTCGCGTGGACCCCGACAACGAGATCCGCATCTATCGCCACTTCGAGTTCGGGCAACTACTCTCGCTGATGATGCTGGACACCCGCCTGATCGGACGCAGTGAACAGGTATCCATACCATCACAAGCCCGAGATCCTGACAGACAACTTCTTGGCCATGAACAGGAAAAATGGCTATTTAACCAACTCCAAACTTCCCACAGCCGGGGCGCTAGTTGGCACGTAATCGGTCAACAAGTCATGCTCTCTCCCCTCACGCTAGGAACACTGCCAGACAATCCCAACTGGCATATTGGCGGCGGTGCCCAGCTCAACTACGACCAGTGGGATGGGTATGAAGTCAGCCGGAAAAACCTGCTAGGACGCTTGGAAGCCATGGGGCTTAACAACGCCGTTGTACTTACCGGTGACATCCACAGTTCTTGGGCCATGGATGTTGCTATGGACCCCGGCAATCTATTGTCTTACAACCGGTTTACTGGCGAGGGCTCGTTGGCGGTCGAGTTTGTCACACCCGCAGTCACCTCGCCGGCAGCTCCCACCAAAGGTCTGTCAGACCTTGCGGCCGCCGCCCTGATTCCTCTGAACCGACATCTTAAGTGGGTCGACCTTTACCACCGCGGCTATATGGTCCTGGACGTAACCCCTGAGCGCTGCAAAGCCGACTGGTTCCATCTCGAAACCGTGTCTGAGCCAAGCAACCAGGAGCACTTCGCCCGCTCCTACCTGACGAAAGACGGCGGCAATCACGTGGAGCGCGCGAATGCTCCCAGCGCACCTAAGCTGCACGCCCCGGCCCTCGCACCCGCCGCCTCACAGACCAAGGAGATCCTCTGATGAGCGTTGATCGCAGAAAGTTTTTGAAAAATTTCCTGGTTGGGGCCGCAACGATCCCGACACTGACCGCCTGTGGTGGCAGCAGTGATAGCAACAACACGAATGGAGGAGGTAACACCTCCCCCGAGTTACCGGGAGGCCAGGATGGTACGCCAACCGAGAAACTTCAGTTTTTGGTTGTGGGGGACACAGGGACAGGCACACAAGGGCAATACCACGTGGCGGCAGCCATGGAAAAGGTGGCCAAGGCTCAAGGCGCGCAATTTATACTCGGCGCCGGAGACAACATCTACGAGGAAGGAGTGACATCGGTTGATGACCCTCGATTCCTGGATAGCTTTGAATACCCCTACCAGAACCTAGATCTGCCGTTCTACATGTGCCTCGGAAACCACGACTGCGCCAGCACAATTTTTGGTGGTGGCAGCGACAATAAGCGCGGTGATTATCAAGTTGACTACCACTACAGCACCAACCGGTACTCCAATAAGTGGAACATGCCGGCCCGCTTCTATAACGAGATATTTGGAAATCAAACTAGCGGTGCCCCATTCCTGGAGCTATTTGTTGTGGACTCCAACCCCTTGACGAGCTTTTACATCGACAGGGATGAAAATTTCAATTGGCAGAACTACGGCTACCCACAACAGATGTGGATGAAGGAGACAGTAGAATCCTCACAAGCTCACTGGAAGATCGCCATGTCTCACGTTCCCTACAAATCCAACGGCAAACATGGCAATGCCGGAAATCTCGACGAGGGCACAAGGATTCTATTCAACAACCCGGATGCGGATGGGCTGAGATATAAGACGTTTCTGGAAGACGCCTTCGCCCATAAAGTCGACATGCTGTTCACCGGCCACGATCATTCAATGCAGTGGATCAAGCCGGTACCGGAGTTCGGGCGTGCACACATCATCGTTTCAGGAGCCGGCGGCAAAACCGACACCCTGAAAGAACCTGAGAGGAACCCCACGTTCTATCAGATGGAAGAAATGCTGGGGTTTGTCCGGATTGAACTGACCAAATCCACCATGAAGGTTGAATTCTACGTTGTGGACCCTGATACCGGGGATTACCGTGTCGGATTCGCTCGGGAAACCACAAAACCGATAACCACCGAGGTTCTGGCTCCGGAGCCGGAGCTGGCCTGACGGCCTTTGTGCCCGCTGAGAAACTCAGGGTTGCGGGCACAGAGGAATTTCGAGGTTCAAAACGAAAAAGGCAAATCAGTAAGTTACTGATTTGCCTTTTAATATGGTAGCGGGGGCAGGATTCGAAGGTTATGAGAATGACGCACAGCGTCCACGAAATATGTTCTTAATAGCCATTAATTGACCAAAATCCACATGTTAACTATGATTTTAATAATTAGAGGGCGCAGACGAGAAGACGATTAATGACCAATGACAACATTCGTGCTGGGCACAAAGTGTCAGAAGGAAGCTCGAACAAAGTGACCGTAAGGCTAAAAACTAGCATAACGGAATTACGGAGCTGGGCCAAGCGAGAAGACTTAGCCGAAGCGTTTGACATAATAGCGCAAACATTTGGGCAAACAGAAGCTTTCACTGTCATTGGGAACTTGAGCCAAGAGCTTTCCCACCCTGAATCCACTGTGGTTTTAAACGATTGGGCAGACAACCCTATCGTTACCATGCTATCCAAAATTCACACTACCTATCAAAGTTCCACACACGTTAGTACCCATTATCCGCCCCTCTCACATAGCGGAAACACCACTCAAACGGCCAGCACGCTCAGGCAACTGGGAGCCGATATCGCTAAAAGACATTTTTTACTTTATCTGATCGTAACCCCCCTATCGGGTGGATGTTCAGATCACGAATATCTGTTGCGGCGAAAGCTGCGAGTCTGGTTAATCATTCAGGCGGTGACTCGGTCTGCATATCACCAGTGCCCGCACGACACGAACATACAGAAAGTTGCAGGATACATCACCAAAGATATCCACGACGCGAACTGGGAAATAGTTGATGCCCTGCTCGATCGCACTGAACAGTTATTGCCTCGATCGTCTTCTCCTTATCAGTATTTTTCGATTGCTTTGGAGCAAGCTGCCCTTGAAGTAAAACAACGTGATTTCGGACTCGGCCCGACACGATTCCTAAATGCCACTATTGATATTACGAGAGGGCATTGCTCCCCAATAAAACCTGAATTAGAAACAACGACCGTATTGACAAGCTTTAGCCAGGCACGCACCAAACAAAGACCTCCTCCGTTTCTACAAAGCAATAACACAATATACGAGGAAATCGAGCTCCGCCCAGAAAATTCAGTATTCCACGACGATGATCAAGCAGCAATCGTTCATGACGTTGACCCAGCTGCGACTCCGGCTCAACAGAGGCTCACTGGACAAAGCATTCTTATACAGAACGCTGAACTCTCTCACTACTTGCCATGGAGCTGGGGTAGAGCGCTTCCGCCAGAAACAAGTGATCTCGAGACCTGGATCGAAAACGGCCTTGCTTCAACAGAAGAAGAGCAGCAGCTTGGAGCGGCAATTGTTTGGTTAGCGAAACATTTATCCCGATCGCTCGCATTCCTGATGGAGGTCACAATCAGTGACTCACCAAGCTCCGAATGGACGCTCTCAACAGACTTCAGCTCTATTCAGAGACAACCTCCAAGACGCCACGACGCCTGGTTTCCCAAGAGCAAAGCTGAGCAGGCGTCTATTGCCCCTTTTGTAGATACTCTATCTGTAAAGCTGCCACTTCCTATTCAAACCGCCCTGAGCTCTGCTTTTGTAAAAGCTGAAAAGCAGACTCCGGATTTACACGAACTCTGGCACGTTATTATTCCGGAAAAACCAGAAAGCTGGTTCAGTGAGCAGGCTCGCAAACACTTTCCTCGCCTTTCAAGTGGCAAGCTTGCAAACGTTCAGCCGCAAAAGACATTCGAATTGAGCGCCGACCACTCTCTGGCGCGCTTAATTTCAGCGCACCCACGCACCGCACTCCCGGCGGCATGTGGCTATTCAAACTGGGATATTGAAAAAGTTGAGTCAGGATTCGGTTTATCACTCAATACACAAACGAACGAGCGCCAGCAAAATGCCAGCTTACTGGGCAGTTTACTTGTTCCTCTGGAGTCAATGCTAGTTGAGCAAATCAGGCGCGCTACCGAAGCAATCAACGCCAATCCAATTGAAGGCAGCATCTATTACCACAACACGCTCACCCACTACACCGTCATGGCCTTGTATGCTGCAACTGGCTGCCGTTATTTATCAGATCCGTTCGAGTCAGCATCGCACTTCTGCTCCTCTCTGCCCTCTGTTTTCATTAACGATAAGAATGATGGAGGCGTTCACAGCGGCCGCTTGGTGCCGCTACCGAATCGTGCGGTTTCAATTGTGAAAGCGTATAAAAAGCACTTGGTCCACCTTGCGGAGGCAGCAGAGCCTGTTCGTCCAGATCTAGCGCAGAGTATTCGAGACCTACCGTCCGGTAAGTCTACCGCACTGCCTTTTTTCTTCCTTTTAGACAGTCACTGTCGATGGCATTCAGTGACGGAGCAGGAGCTTCCGGGCAACTCGCTGTTCGACTGGCCATTGCCCCCCAACCTATTCCGCCACGGGTATGCGCAGCAGCTTGCCGTAGCCGGAGTGGATGCAGAAGTAATTGAAGGTTGGATGGGGCACGCAGAGCGCGGTGCGGCCAGTTATGGTGATGTTTCGCCGCGGTGCTGGGCCGATGATTTTTATAATTACCGAAGCTCTGTTAATACCGTCTTCGATCGCCTCGGCTTTGAAGTGCCATCCAGTGTTGGTCGATTGCCAGAAATACAGAGTCCTGCGTCTAAACACTTCTCTTACCGCGAGCCGTCAAGGTTTGGCCAAAACAGGCGCGCTGACAATCGTCGCATTGCCATAAAACGCGCCATTAATGACGCCAAAAAAGACCTGAACTTTTTAGCGGGCAACAAGCCAATCGATGAGCTTGAGACTGATCAGATTCAACAGATGGTCAATTTGATGATATTGCGCGAAAACGGGCTTCCCCACCCACAGGCCGCAATCCGTTTATCTGTCTTAACTAAACAGCTGGAAGCTTCTGAGAACCCGAAAAAAAGACACGTTCGAAAGCGCATGGCAATGATCAAGAATGAGCGCTCTTTGGTCTCTGTCCATTGCCCTAGGGCAATGGATCTAATGCCAGACCTAATGAAATGGTCTGACCAAATCAAACGGGAAATATACAAATCAAAGCTCTCAAAATTCGAATCGCTTGCAATAGCGACCATGTGTCTAGCCATTGATAAAAGGCTTACATACGCACGCTTGCTAAACGATGTGATCCAAGGGAAAAACTACCGTCTCATACAGCACAAGAAGTTGATCTTTCTAGAATACAGTGAGCGCTTAGACGAGGATGCCGACAACTTTTTTATTCCCGTTCAACGCCATCAAATCGACTACAAAACGGCCAGTTTGTTGAGCCATGGCCGCAGGATCAAAACTACCATCGATCTATGCAAAGCCAATTACCCGAAGCGATTGCATCCATTAGCAAACGTGCTTCAACGCTTTCACCCAAATAAAGAGCCTGGTACAAACACAGCGACACTAGGCTGGCTTATGCCGGAACTACAACGCGTAGTATCACAAGCAAACCTGGCCCAACTGCCAGGTGTTGTTGCAGGGGCTCTCAGTGAACGAAGGCCGCCAACAAGCCTGTATATTTACGACTATTTGAGGCTGCGCGAAGGCGTTCGGTACCAGCTCCCAACTCCAATAGCAGACTCAGCACCGTTCAGGGGGCTTAAGCCATTTTTAGCTCCGACATTGGGCAAAGGCCCTGCCAATAACGAGCGGCTTTTCCAAAATGCGAAAGCCTTTTTCCAAGGCATGCGCCAACTACTGGATTGCTATACCAAGCCTACAGCAAAACAAACAGCTAAAAACCTGGAAACATTTTGCCAGGCAAAAATGACGGCGGTGAGCCCGGCAGTCCTCCTAGTTGGTTACTGGTTAGTTCACCTAATTCGAGCTGGCAAGGGCCGCAAAGAGACACGCCACAACCCCTATGCGGCGAGCTCGCCGCATCGATACCTCAGCGCTCTGGCTGAGGCATTTCAAGGGCTTGCTTTTAATGTTGACCTAACCAAACTCGATGAAGATGAAGCAACAGAGCTTTGTTCTGACATGCTTACATTTACTCGAACAAAGCAAACGGATGTTGCGTACTTTGCAGCGCGGTTACAGGAGTTCTTCCGCTGGGCTGGGGAACAAGGAATTGCAGAACCTTTGTGGGATGATCTGGATTTAGGGGACTCATCGCGGACGGTTAAACCCGGGCTTTTCACTGAGTGCGAATATTTACAATCCATGGAACTGATACAGAAACGACCTTCGGAACATCCAGACCATCCTTTACTGATCAGCTTTGTTCTCCTGCTCGGTTTTCGCTTTGGGCTCAGATCCAGCGAAGCCATCGGTCTTATGCGGCAGGACTGGTGCGAATCAGGCAATCTTGTTTGGATTCTGGTCAGAAATAACAAGTATCGTGAGCTCAAGCGTCCGAGCAGCCGAAGGGCCATCCCGCTACTCTTTGAGTTAACGGATGCTGAACAACAGCTAGTGGATTCCGTGTTAGGACGCTACGAGGCCATCGCCGCCCGGAAAAACAACCTTCCCATTCTCTGTCAGGTGGTCAAGGGGAAGCCGACCATTACGCCCCTACGTAGCGTTATACCCTCGGCCATCGCGAGTGTATTAAAAGAAGTGACAGGCAGCTCAAAAACCTCTCTGCATGATGCCAGGCACTCATTTTATAATCGGCTCGCTCCCGAACTTGAGGGCTATGAGACACCTGCTACCAAGCGCCTGAATGCAAATATAGATTCTGATTCAGTTAGAGAGGTTATCCTTGGAGCAACACGCACTGTATCTCGACGAAGCACCATGGCTTTGGCGAGAACCATGGGTCATAGTACTCCTCATACGGGCATACGATCCTATGACCACCTGATGACAGACTGGGCCGACGCACTAACGCCGGTGACCAGTTCTCGAACGCATCGCCTGCAAAACGCAATCAACACTGCGGATTGGCCGATACAGAAGCCATTACTGCCTTCCTCAGACAAACCACTCCTATGCCGAAACCTGCCGTCTCCAGAAACAACTGTCGCAGCGCTTCGACTTATGTCTCTGGGCTATAACACCGAACGCATTGAGACGCGTATGAGGTTAGAGCCTGGATCGACAGACCTCCTGGACAAGCTCGTGGAGCGAACTAATCGTAAATTACGATTCAGAGTGCTGGACGCGGAAACGGAAAAACCGGTTTGGATCTATGGCGCGGAAAAACCACGCCTGCTTTTGAAAAAAATCAATGACGGTGCCTGGACTCGTTTTATTGAGCAGGCTCAAAACTTCGCCAAAGCGGATGATCTGGATTTGGAAAACAGCCTACCATGCGCGTCCGAAATGCCAGACCTGGTCGGCCGAAATGGGCACATTCTTGTGGCTAACCCTGACGAATGCCAACTGGTAAAACTGATGCTAGAGACATTCCATATTCCTGAAGCTCAGTACCGCATTATTGCTCGCGCAGACGATCCTGATACGACTGAACTCCTAACAGATTACGGTTGGAAGGTGTCTCAGAGCGCAGGGCATCAGCTCGACTCACATCAGGTTGGGTTCAAAAGCGCCCAATACCGCGGAGCGTCATCTGGCGGCCTGATTTTCAATCAGGCCGCTGTGGGCTGTGTCAGGAATCGGTATGAGCTGGTTTTAGCGCTACTGATCACGGCGGCAGCTTACTGCCTGCGTTAAAGGAGGGCACATCTTTATCTTCGCATACATAGAGATTTTAAGTTATTGAGGTGTTAGCCCAAAATTCTCTTCACCCTTGGTATCAGCTGGCGCTAACTCGACAGAGTTCAGTCGCCATTGATCTTTTTTACCCGTGGCACTTGTGATCCGGCAACCGCGATATCTGACCCGAGAGCGTTCTAGGCGTGCCCGCGCCAATATGTCGTAGACCTCTGTGTGGCGGCATTGAAAACTGATTTTTGTCGTCTCTGAGTCTGCCCCATCAATGATTTTCAGAAAAGCCAGATTAGAAAACTCATCGTACCCGGCCGACCATGCCAAACCATCTAGAACTTCCGTCACGGCTTCCCCACTAGCAACATGTGGCAGTTGACCACTAACGGCCAATCCGGCGTCATCGTCCAAACTGCTATAAACTGCAAACTCGCTAGTAATTCGTTTCCCTGAATTTTTCACCGAAAATACATGGCACTCCTCTGATAACAGAGCCAACTCTCCTTCAGTTAAGTGATGCGTCAACGATTCATGAAACATCGACGACTGAGCAGTAATCTCACTGGTGATAAACACCATTGCCGCCCTAAATTTACTGATTTTTCTCTCGTTGACTCCTGCCCCCTGCAAACTGAAAACAGTAAATAGCGGGAAGCCCGTTTCCTTGCTCGGATCCAGGTAGAGCGAAGTCGTTACGACCAACTTTTTTTCCTTACCAAAGTGACGAGCCAAAGCATTCAGCGTATTGCTAACAAAATCCTCATAGCTGCGCTGTTTAGGGTCGGCGGCTAACTCGCACCCCTTCGTTTTGACCAGTTTTCCTACCAACTCCATACGGGGCGGTATTGACGGTCGGATAATCCCTACCGCCTCCTTTAAGAAGCTGCCATCGCTCACTATTACCTGTCGGTCTGCAAGTTCATGTTCCATAAATACGGCCTCAAAATAACATTTCAAAATGGCAAGCTCACCTAACATCACCGAGTGATCCTGGATAGCTGGCTACCATTCATCCCAGGTCCATTTTTTCAGGGTTTAGCAGCCGAGTTGTGCATGAAAGCGGCCCTTTTCAGGCACTGTTTGTGGTGTGTTAGGCTGATGCCATAATCCGCAAGGACGGAATCTGGCTGACTCCACAACGCTGTAAACAAGAAATTAAAAAGGTGACGAGAACGCAGATCTGCCCCAAAAAGCAGAGAGCACTGGCGTCAGATGATTTGCCGGATATGTTCGGAGGGGGCGGAAAGCCGGTTTGGTTAGAATGTCGATATGGCCGGGAAGGCCGAACTCTCGAAGAGTTGCAACAACCATGGGAAGGTTGTGTTTCTGTACTATGCCCCGCAAAACTCTGGCTGTAAATGCGGTATTATTTCAGCTTGGGACGCAGCTCACACCGCCAGCCCAGACCACTGCACTGATCATCCACGCATTCATTGAGGCCAATCTACGGTCGTTGCTGCAGGTAAACACGTGCAAGCTCTGCGACCCGCCCAACTTCGCCACTCCGAACCAGATCCATCGGGGTATCATTGGTAAACTCTGGTTCATACCGTACCAATAAAAAGCGTATGCGTTCCATAGCTGACCAGCCCGGTGTTTCGCCCAAAAAATCCAAAAGGCCCGGAATCACGCAGCGCTTTTTGTCATCGAACTGGAAACGGGGAAATTGCAAAACATTTGAGGAGGTTCGAAAGCCAAGCATCTGGACATTTCCCAGCCTTTCTAGCACCGTCTTTTCAGAAACCCCCAAAAAAACCGCCACCTCAGAAATAGAAAGGGTTCCTCCCGAGGTTTCAATCAATTTCATAAAACGAGCTGCCCCCTTAGAGATCATTAACCCCTTCTCCTCGTTCCATTTCAATCTCACGAAACCACTCTGCAAAATAAACGATTGAACATTCAGTCTACCCCGCGGCAGCATAGCGACTTGTCCTCAAGAATAGCAGCTCCCGCATTTATTTCGAGGAATCCAAATTTCCTTCTCCCAGCCTAGCTATGCAGTTGTAGCATGACTATTTCAGAGAGAGTTTTGGTGCAGCGGAATAGACACCGTGGGTTATGTAGACACGATGGCAACGACAAACAAAACGGAAAGCAGCCTGAACGCACTCCGATTTCCGGAACCTGCCCCGCTCAAAAAACATCAAATATTTGCCCCCACACCACTTGCAGATAATAAACCTCATGAGATGGTCATAGCCAACACACCAAATATCAGGAGCCAGGCTATGAATCACAACTACGTATCTATTTCATTCCCGCGACAGAAAGTGAAGCTGTCGGACTGGGAAATTTCGCAGATAAAAGAGGCTGTCGACAATCAAACCGCTCACATCAAAAAGCTCATAGTCAGAGCGGTCGCGGCGATAAATCAAGGTGCCTCCCCGCCAGCGAAAGCTGCTATGAAGCCAATACAAAATCTGCAGGGTGCGCATCTGCCGGAGGGCTGGGTTGCCCCTGACTTAACCTACGAACTCGAAGAACTGTTCAAATACACTCAGAGTTCCAGTGAACCTGCTGCAGCACAGGATTCCCTGGATGAGTTAAAAGCGATTTTTTGGTGTATCGATCTTAGCGGTTCCGGTGGAGAAGCAATTGTCCAAGAGTTGAACGCCAGCCTAGACCGGCTTGTTGAACTATCAGATAACGGGCTCTGCCACGCCATAGCTGGTCATTGGGTTATGGGCTCTATCGAGCCTGACGATCATGACGACAGCTCGAACCATGAATTCTGGCAACTCATACACCAGATGGCGGCACTCCCATTAGAGGTGCGCCAATTAATGAGCATTGGGCTCCCGGACGGTGACGCACTGCATGTTAGGCCGCCAGCCAGCTTCTACCTATCCTTGCACTAGCCTTGGTTGCCAGCCAACTGTTTCTCTGGGGCGGCAGAGAATTTAGAGCCATTAGCAGTGCGATATACTCAATGCTAGGAGACGTATTTGGAGAAGCACTTTGAGGTATGTTTGTATTTATGACACCCACATTCCTAGTCTGGGCATTCAGGCTGGATCGCGGGCAGGCTCTCCATGATCGGTGGATGCAGATTCCCGACAACACCAACATGCTCATTACTCACGGCCCGCCAAAAGGTATTGGGGATGAGGCGTCCCTGGGGATTTCGGTGTCAAAATGTAAGATGCGTGGATTTGCTGCGCCGCATTCAACAGTTACAGATGAAAGCTCATATTTTTGGCCACGTTCATGAAGGCTATGGAGCGTAAACTCTGGGAAAGACCCGGCTTATTAATGCCAGTAAATGAACCGTTCGATATGAACCAACGAACCCGGCGATTGTTTTGGATATCTGAACCGGAGGACACTATTTATGACCGTTGAGGAATTGATCAAGCACCTGAATCGCCTGCCTGCTGATACACGGGTGCTCGTTGAGGGCTATGAAAATGGCTATGACGATATTGTTGGGCTGCAGAATCTGGAAGTTTTTCAATACAAAACGGCACAGGAATGGGACGGTGAATACAAGACGACCGGTGTGCAGTCTGGTTTTCGGGATAAAGAGACCTTTCCAGTAGTAGTAATTCAGGGTCGCCGCGGACATTTGAGGTGAAATGATGAGTATGGCAGCAGGTACGCTCACGGCAATGGCGATAGGCATTACCGGTGGTGCGCTCTTAACTACATGGTGCCTGTGGTCTCGGTACCAGGAAATAAAAGAAATGCGATACGATAACCAGCAGCAGGATGAGGAGAAGTGACCAGCCGGGTTATTCTCTTCGTTCCGTTCACACTCAGCGGCCGTCTCTACCAGCTAGCTATCTGACCAGTCCTTTAATACTGCGATTAACGGCCTCAAGAACTGCTTCAGAAGGATTTTGAAGTAAGTAATCCCGGATAGAGAGATGCGGAAATTCGGGGAACAGATTTGTGGAACGCTGAAACCACTCAAACGCCATCTGTTTATTTCCGTCAGGAGTAATCTCTACCAGCCCTCTGTAAACCCCAAGCAGCAATCCAAGTCGTTGGGCCACCCTCGTTGGCACCGGCTCTTTCCCAGTAAGCCAGGCGTCTAAGGCGAACTCAGATTCCGCTCCTGAAAGGCGCGCAAGTTCTCGCTCATTCACGCCAAAGTCTTGGCGGTGCTCCAGAAACCATCGCAAAGCCGCAACGCCGTGTTCGTTCGTCAGCTCCGTCAAGAAAACGACCCCCGCTCAATTTTCGCTAGCGCCTGAGATATCCAACAGCGACCCTCATAGGTATCGACCAACTTGAAAGGCTCAACACCTCCCAAGGCTGCTACGGGAAGGTGCAACCAGCGCATGGCTTGCGCATTGGACTCCCATACAGACTCACATAATCGTAACAGCCGGACAATATCCAGGATGATCTCCGATGTTCGTGAATCCAAATGCTGTTTGTTGAAAAGAGACTTCACCTTCTCTGGGGATACCTGCAGAGCCGAGGCAAACAGGTCAACATTGCTGCTAGCATCGACGGCACTTGCCAGCCAGGCTCCGGGAATACCGCCCCTCACGGCTTCGACAAAAGCTTTTGGATCATCGAAAAGCTCCACTGGTATCACACCAAGCACCAGAGGCGTTTCCATAAAATCGTCACCGGCGCGCTTTACAGTGTCAAAAGACTCATCCCAAACGGGGTCGGTTGGACGGTCATAGTGTTTAACCGATCCTTTAAGCCTTTCCAGCGGATCAAGCTCGTGCGGGAGCGGTTCAGCTAACTCATCTGCATGAGCATTGGCGGGGTTCAGGCCAGCAAGAAGCTCCTCTTCCGTCATGCGTTTTTTGCTCATACCGCTCTCCAACTTTATCTGAGTAGTTCAAACAGGTTACGGCTGCTTTCCTCTTACCACAATATCACCGCAAACCAAACTACCAGTTCCTAAAAGCATCCTTTCGATAAACCTTGCCATCATTCGACCAATAATGACCCAACGCCTCTTTACGATAATGGGTACCATCACTGCCTTAATTAATGCCGGGCAAAGTGGTTTCAGCTCCAACTCGCTCAGATGACATAACGATCGGAAAAAAATGAGCTACATAACCGCACTATCTGCTTGGTGAAAGGCGTGGAAGGCCCCTTTTGCTTCGATTTAGAAAAGCTTTGACTTGGCAGCGGATACTTCGTCATGGTCATACACTGGAGTAACGTGTTTACATTATCGCGCTAGAGTGAATCGCATGCTGAAAGTAGCTGCTTGGCATAGGCTTCTGCTGCCATGCGCACCCAGCGTTTCGTTGCACTTAACACGATCACCATATGAACGCCCACAACTGCTAACGCAATGAGTGTCGCCATGCTTATCTGTGCGAAGGATGCTTGGATATTCTGATTAAATGAAGTGAGCCAAACGGTGGCCACAATCAGTGCCATATCGACTAGCAATGCGATAGGCCGCAAGGCCCAAAAATTCCTGCGAAAACCGTAATTCATGTTTTCTTCGAATATGAGCTTGGATTCGTCTTTGCCCCGTGTCGCTCTCAAAAGCCAATCGTTTGCTGATTCGTAAATGCTGTCGGCTGTGGAAGGATCACTTGATTCCTCGTCGGCTCCGGGTAATTCTAGGTTCGGAACATTTGCAGATAGAAAAGTGTGATAGCGCTCCTTGGTGATTTTATTAAGCCGGGTATCCCGATGGCGCAGCATGGATACAGATGGCATGCCGTCCCAAGATTGAAAAAGCTTTGGCTCCAACCGTTTTCCAAGGCCGCGTCCAACTTGGGTGAGCCAGGTCGCGCCACCAAAATATGCTGCAATGCCAAGCAATGTTGCAGCTTTTGATTCCACTCCGGGAAAGACAATTAGTGCGACTAGCCCGACTGGCAAGAGTGCGAGTAGTGCGGGCTGTAATCGTGCGCGGCGGTTATAAGGATCTGTGACCAGTCCGGCAAGATTCATATCGAGCCCTCATCGTCAGTAACCCGATCTGCGAGGACTGCACGGTACTCCTCCTTTGTATGTACCAATAAGACAGAGGGCGCAAGACGCGCCAACCCCATAGCCTTTGCTGTCTGGTTGTCGAGTTTTGACGGCCCGCTTGGCGTGAGGTGGCTGTGCCATGTGCCAAGGCTATACAACGTGGCGTTCATAGTTTTGGCATACTCCTCAAGAGTACGATTAAGCCCCTTTACACCGAGTACAAATTCGTTCCGCGAGCGGCGACTGTCTTCGGGTGCAGGGAGTACATCGACCACGTAAAAAGTCCGTGTAACCTCGTCCTGTCGTCCGAGGAGCACGCCTCCCGTTTCAACATCGGTCCAGTGGGCCACTTCCCGCTCTATTTTTTCGTGAGCGCGAGCGCTTAAACGAATCGTCCAGCCTGTTTCGTTTTCCGTCGTGATGATGTGAACCGGTGCAACGGGGGCATGTTCCCAGTTAACTCCCATTCCGATATCCGAGAGTCTACCAATCAGGAGTTCACCCTGCGCCGGCAATCCGCTCTGTTGGCGGGATAGCAAATACTCGGACATGCCCGCCGCATACATCGAAATCCTCCCGTCAGAGACCTGCATAGTCGCTGAGCCACACCCCTCGCCCACGATGACACGAGGAAGCTCCATGTCGTCTCCATCAGGGTAAAGCCGTAACCTTATCTCCTCATCGACATTAGCGAGAGCATACAGTTCTGTGAGAATGTCTCCGATGTCAGGGTTACGATTAATACCCTCAGCTGCTATGACACCCAGGTGGCCATTTCCATATAGCAAAACTTCGATTACTCGATGCTGCAGCGTTTGTATGCACAGTGCAGCGCGAGCGCGCAGTGACGCGGTTGTATTGATGATTGCCCATGTATTCTTGTGCCACGCTCGTTTTGAAAGCGCACGTGTGTGGAGCACATCGACGACATCCTCTGTGACTGCGTTTGATTGTTGCGATAATCCGGCAAGAGCTTCCCTTAGCTGCCTTGCTTTCATCTCCATCGACAGGATTTGCAAGTCGCCGGTATAAGGGATCATCGCATGACGGGCCGCATTGTGCGGTGACATCATTGCCGAGTCTATGATCACGTCGGGACCTCGGCCAGCCCTGCCCATATGTAGACCTACTTTCGATCCGAGACTGCCTGCACCGATCAATGTCCAGGCAGGAGGGCTGTCCTCAGGGGGTAACCCCGACAGCCTCGTGAGCAGTTCTGGCGTAATTTGATCACGGTGTGCTGACGGTCTTACCGGCGTTTTTTCGCCTTGAGGAAAGGCCTCTTTTGCGTGGAAGTCCAGCGTATAGCAGCACAGTTCAATGTTACTGGTGGATCCGATTATATTGAATGGACGGCGCGCGCATAGGATAATTCCTAATGGGGATGACTCGGCTGCCTCGTAGTTCTTAACGCATTGTGCCAGCCTGTTGAGGCCACCGTTAAGTTCCTTCAGGCACCCAAATTCGCGGGCCTTTTTCTTGAGCCCTCTGAGATCATCGACATTCTCCGGTACGTAGACATCACAAATAATGGGGTTACCAGAGGGCTGCTTACCTGGCCATACGATCAATGCGAGACTTTCCCCGCGCTGATGTTGATCGTTACCAGTCATCCCAGTGATGGCGCTTTTTAAGGATCTCTCATTCAGAGGGTACTGATCATTGAACACTTGACCGTGAAACCAATGTTCTTTGCGCCGAAAATAGCCCATACGATTGAACTGGAATCCGCCACTGCGATCTACGTTCTTCCGGAGGGCATAGGCATCAGCGACTAAAAACTCATTGAAAACATCTCGCCTAACCGGCTCCCAACCTTGGCCTGGGTCGATGAGCCCCCCTTCGGCAGCGTGTTCGAGCCATGAAACTGTCTGGTTCAGTATTCCTGCAATACCGTGTTGCTGCATGAACTCCGGCAGTTTGCCATCCTGTATGCAAGGCACCGGTCGTTTATCGAGTGTGAGCCAAGGCTGGATATGGGCAAGGTCGCGGCGAAAATCAGCGCGCAATGAAACCTCTGGCGGGTCTATCGGAAAAAGAGGTGGGAAATCCAGACGGATAGGCTCATAGCGATGAACTCCTGACGGGCTTACCCCACCAGCCCGCCATGCGTTGGGCATAGGCACTTCAATCAGCAGCTCAAGCTGTATGCAGTTGCCTTGTATGGCAGGGGCATTCACCTGCTCCACCTGCGGGTGAGACGCTACGACTGCACGTGCGCGGGAAACAGCCTTGACCAGTTCGGGGCACCTTTGGTCCGGATTAACCATGGCCAACCGGTTGACTCCCAATTACACCAGCTCCCACGATGGTGGCGGCCGCAAGAACTTTGGCGCGAAGCTTTGGCCCGTTACCTCCGATCTCTACTTCCAGCGTCTTGGGTGAACTATCCCCCACGCACTCGAATGCTCCGTTGCAATCGCCGGCTATCTCTTCGTATTCACGCTTTGCGCGAATGCACGGAGGATCGTTCCTATCGTCCAATACCGGTTTGCTACTGGCGATCAGTGTCGCACCGGGATTGGCCTGACTCAGAGCATTGCGAGCCTCCCAACAGACCCTCGCACTTTCGCCGTTATCACTCCAGCTGTCATAGGACAAGCTGCGCCAGGAGCAGTGATGGGGCGTGAGCAAAACGTCATAGGTGAGCACATCAGGGTTATCAGCATGACGTAACCAGAGCTTTTCCCATATCGCGACCTCGGCGTCACCACCGGTTAGATAGAGGCATTTTCCTGGCTCACCATCTCCAGCCAACGAAAACTGGAGAATTGTGCTTGATTTGTTTTTAGAGAGTTTCTCCTCTTTGTCATTGACAGGTAGTGGCGCCAGTAACCGGGAGTTGAAACTGGCGTCTTCGGCCCCGTTGACCCGGCTGAAGGTTTCGTCAATTTTCACGAGAATGCCTGTAAGGTCGTCCGTTTTGCCGTTCTCGTCTTCGCCGAGAATGAGAATACGTTCTCCGTTCGCTGCAATCTTTGCTTTACGATAATGCTCAACGCGCCGTCGTGCTTCGCGATTCCAAGCCTTCGCATCTTCACACAGTGCGTGGTTTCGGCTGGCACGACGAAAGACGATTGGAGAGGACCACATTTCGCAGATCAGGATTTTGTCGTCATCCTCGACCCATTCATTCGGAGGGCCGAGGTGAAAGTGATTGACTAACCCCCGACAGTGGTCTTGATCGGGGTGACTGAGAAGGAATGTGTCAACGTAAAGCCGCCCCTGCTCATCACGAGGCAATATCTTCCGAAGCTGGGCCGAGACATCTGGATTTTCTCCATCGGGATCATCGGCATCGGAGCGGATATTTATGTCGATAAGAATGAAACGACCAGATTCCAGTTCGATCAAAGTCATGTCGCCATTATCTACCGGGAAAAACCTCATAACAGCCGTCATTAGAACCTACCTCATCCCGAGTTCCGGATTGTAACCAAAACCAAAAAACACTATATATTGCGTCAAACTGCCAAGTCAAACACCAAATACGAGGTTTTTTTCGCAAAATATCGACTTGCTTCGTTGGTAGCAATTAATCCATATGACTATTTTCGCTTATCTCTTCCATCGCTCTGGCAGCCCTCATCGATAAAACGCACAAAAACTGCTCGTTTGCTCCCATCTGTCGTTTATACAACCGGGCAAGCCACGACAGAACATCTATGTCGACCAGAACAATCGCACCGCTCGTCAGGTTTCTGACTAAGAATAAGTCGCTCGATACTCGCCGGCTGATTCGCGCTTCCGTCAATGTCTAGTTCGATTCGTTTCAAAGCCGCCGCACAAAATTGCCCTACTCATAGCATCTGTCCGACTTCTACCCTTTCTGCCCCGTGTTTTCCTGAACACAGGATGCGTCGGTGCAAACATTGGACGGGTCGCTTTTTCTCGAGCTTTCTGGCGTTTTTCCAAGTTGACCTGCCGAACCATTTCCTCCTTCCTGAGTTGATCTCGCACCAGCGCAATAACTGTTCTAGGCGATCTCGACTTACTGACTAATCGAGCGAACTGCTCGGCAGAGGAAGCATTGCCTTGTTGCACTCTTCGCCCAATAGCAACTAGTCGCGCCAACTCGGCAGAGCAGGCCTGAGTAGATACCACATGCATAAATCACCTCCAGCGTTCTTATTTGTTAGCAGACAACATTTCGTTATTCGTTTTGTTGCTAAAGATTATGAGCCGGGAAAGTGGCAGACACTTGGATTAAAAGTGATGAAATGTGTCAATCCTTTTGGTGCGCATTTCAAAATTTTTACGGGGGGATGAGCGAGCAGCAATATTCTCAACGCATCTTTAACCTACCAGGCACATGCCATATGATTGGGGTTTAAGTTCTTCTGCAAGGAATGCTCATTGGACTATGATGCCCTCAGCCAGTTGCGCCGCCTTCATCCTACATGGCGGCTTTTACTGGCGGATCACGCCCCGTTAATTATCAGCTTCCTCAACCTGGTATTTATTCAGCCCAATGAACGCTCGATTGCCGAGTCGCAGCTGCAGTCTCGCTTGGAAGACCTGCTTTTTCAGCTTCGGGCCAACCACGGCGAGGATTCATTTCCCCGCAGCGCAAGGGATTACCTCAACGACTGGGCAGATAACGACAAGGGTTGGCTGCGTAAGTTCTACCCACAGAATAGTGATGAAGCCCACTTTGACCTGACCCCCGCCACTGAAAAGGCCCTCGGCTGGCTGGAGAGTCTTAACCAGCGCCAGTTCGTCGGCACCGAGTCTCGCCTGAAAACGGTCTTCGACTTACTACAGCAGATGGTATCCGGTACCGAGACCGACAAGCAGGCCCGGCTGGATGACCTCCATGAGCGCAAAGCGGCAATTGAACGGGAAATCAGGCAGGTGGAAGCCGGCGATATCGCCATAATGGATGAAACCGCCCAGCGCGAGCGTTTCCAGCAACTTAATGGCACCGCGCGGGAACTGCTCTCGGATTTTCGTGAGGTCGAACAGAACTTCCGCCAGCTGGACCGCCAGGCACGGGAGCAGATTACTGCGTGGGAAGGCCGTAAAGGCGATCTGCTGGAACAGATTTTTGGCCAGCGCGATGCCATTTCGGACACGGATCAGGGGCGCACCTTCCGGGCCTTCTGGGATTTTCTGATGTCACCCTCCCGGCAGGAAGAGCTGTCCGAAGGGCTGGAGCGGGTTTTCGAGTTGGACGCCATCCAGGCCCTACAGCCGGACCCCCGGTTCAAACGCATCCATTTTGACTGGCTGGATGCAGGTGAGCAGACCCAGCGCACAGTCGCCCGCTTGTCGCAGCAACTGCGCCGTTTTCTGGATGACCAGGCCTACCTAGAAAACAAGCGCATCATGCAATTGATACAAAGCATTGAAACCCGTGCGCTGAACGTGCGTGATGAACAGCCCAGCGAAACGATCACGTCGATGGAATCCACCCAGGCCGGAATCAACCTGGCTATGGAGCGCCCGCTGTATTCGCCGCCGCTGAATCCGGTCATCGAGTCCCGGGTAGAAGCGGGAGACGAGTCGGGCGTGGATCCGGATGCCCTGTTCAATCAGGTACTGGTCGACCGAACCAGGCTGGAAGCCCACATCCGTGACGCACTGCGCGGCCAGTCGCAGGTCACACTCGCGGAGGTTATCCGGCGCCATCCATTACAGGTGGGACTTGCGGAGCTGATCACCTATCTCACCATGGCAGGCAATCAATCCACCGCCAGCTTTGACGAAAACCATCAGGACACGATTCAATGGATGGATGAGAATGGCAGCTACCGCCGCGCCCGTATTGCCCGCGTGATCTTCACCCGATAACCTGTTACCGGACAGCCCTTTTCAGTGGATACCGACCTAACCATGACCACAGCCGAAACCGAATACAGCAGCCAGGGGAAGGCACTCTCCCTGGCGGTGATCCGATTACTGAAAGGGGTAATCTATCAGGACGATGACCCCGGCCTGTGGCAGAAGATTATTAACCTGCAACCACGAATCCGGGATTACGTGGCGGTGATGGGGCTGACATTTCAGATTGACGAATCCGAAGGTTACGCCTGGCTCGCGACCCTTGAAGAAGACGAGGACACCACCCCCCTACCCCGGCTGATGAACCGCCGCCAGCTCTCCTACCCGGTCAGCCTGTTGATTGCCCTGTTACGCCGCAAGCTGGCCGAGGCAGACACTACCGGCGGTGAACTACGTCTTATCCTAGACCGGGAAGAGGTGATCAATCTGATGCGCACCTTCCTACCGCAAAGCTCCAACGAAGCCCGGCTGGTGGATCAGATCGACGGTTACCTCAACAAAGTCGCCGAGCTGGGTTTTATCCGCCGCTTGCGGGATCAGCGGGACAAAATCGAAGTGCGACGGATTATCAAGGCGTATGTGGATGCCCAGTGGCTGAACGAATTTGATCAACGCTTGCAGGATTACCTGAGACACATTACGCCCGATTACGACCAGCCCGGGATCAATGAGGACGCGGACTGATGCAGGAACAGTTGCTGGATTTTGTTGAAAACGACACCCGCGCCGGCTTCCGGCTTCAGGGCCTGGAGGTACTCAACTGGGGCACCTTTGACAACCGGATCTGGCGTTTGGAAGTGAACGGCGAAAACGGCCTACTGACCGGTGATATTGGTTCCGGCAAATCCACACTGGTGGACGCCATGACTACGCTGCTGATCCCCGCCCAGCGGATCGCCTACAACAAGGCCGCAGGCGCGTTAAACAAGGAACGTACACTACGCTCCTACGTGCAAGGCTATTACAAATCCGAACGCAGCGACACTGGCCACAATGCCAAACCCGTCGCCCTGCGTGACCACAACAGCTATTCCGTGCTCCTGGCGGTGTTCGGCAATGAAGGCTACGACCAGAAAGTGACTCTGGCGCAGGTGTTCTGGCACAAGGATAAACAGGGGCAACCGACTCGCTTCTATCTGGTAGCAGAAGATGCGCTGACCATCCGCGAACACCTCGCCAACTTTAACAACGACATCAAAACGCTACGCAAGCAATTGCGGGACACCCCGAACGTGCAGCTGTTTGATACCTTCAACCCCTATGAAGCCGCATTTCGTCGCCTGTTCGGTCTGGAAAATGATCAGGCACTGGAGTTGTTCCATCAGACTGTTTCCATGAAGTCTGTTGGCAATCTCACCGACTTCGTACGGGAGCACATGCTGGAAGCCTTTGATGTCCAACCGCGCATCGATGGATTGCTGAATCATTTTGATGATCTCAGCAGGGCCTATGAAGCCGTGCTCAAGGCCCGGGCCCAGGTCGAAGCGCTCACGCCCTTAGTCGCTGACTGCGGCCGTCATGAGCAAAGCGCAAAAAGGCGCGCTCTTTGGGAGCACTACAGAGAAACCCTGAAAGCCTACTTCGCCAGCCACCGCCGCCGCCTGCTTGAGCAACGTTTAATCAACCTTGAAGCAGAACATGATCGCCAGAGCCGCAACCTGGACAAGCAAGGCATTACATTGAGAGAACAGCGAGGCCGGCGGGATCAACTCAAAGGTGCAATTTCAAAACAAGGCGGGGACCGGTTGGAGCAGCTTGCCGTTGAAATCGACCGGCTCGACCAGGATCGCCAACGCACCCAGCAAAAAGCCAACGACTACGCCCGCCACGCAGCCAGCCTGGATCTGACGGAACGTCCGGATATCGACACCTTCTCACGCAACCTCACCATGCTGGGGACACGCAAAGACGAGCTGGAAAACCAGTCTGCTGAGCTGGAGAACAAACAGAACGAGCTGAGTTTCTCGCTGCGGGATTACCGGCAACAGCACGAAGAGCTTGGTAAAGAACTCGACTCCCTGCGCAAGCGCCGTTCCAATATCCATTCCCGGCAGATCAGTATCCGGGACTCTCTTTGTGATGCCCTAGGACTTGAGGCAGATGATCTGCCTTTCGCTGGCGAGCTGATCCAGGTACGGGAACAGGAAGCCGGCTGGGAAGGTGCCGCCGAACGGGTGCTTCACAACTTTGCCTTGTCCCTGCTGGTTTCGGACACCCATTACGCAGCAGTCGCGGACTGGGTGGAGAAAACCAATCTACGGGGCCGGCTGGTCTACTTCCGGGTGCGCCAGCAACACACCAGTGTGCCCCCGGGCCTGCACCCCGAATCACTGGTGCACAAACTGGACATACGGCCGGATTCCGAATTCTATGGCTGGCTGGAGCAGGAACTGGCGCGTCGTTTCGACTATGCCTGCTGCAAGGATATGAGCCAGTTTCGCCGGGAATCACGGGCGATCACCCCAACCGGGCAGATCAAGACCGGCGATCTGCGCCATGAAAAAGACGACCGGCACAACCTGAATGACCGTAGCCGGTTCGTGCTGGGCTGGAGTAACGAACAGAAAATCGCCACGTTGGAAAACCAACAGTCTGATCTGGAGACAACCATCCAACAACTCGGCGAACAATGGGCGCACATCGGTGAGGAGCGTAAGCAACTGACCGCACAGCGGGACGCCATCACCGCCTTGCTCCAGATTCAGGACTTCAGCGATATCGACTGGCAAACCCCGGCGCAGGCCATGGCATGGCTGCAGCAAGAAAAACAGGCGTTGGAGAGCGCCTCCAGCCAACTGCTGACCCTCACAAATCAACTTGAAGAACTGGAAGCGCGCATCCAGGACACTGAAGAGCAGGAGAAAAAACTCAACCGCGAATTGGGCAGCACGGAAGACAAACAGGAAAACGCCCGCAACCAGCTGATAGAAGCGCAGACATTGCTGTCCAATGAAGCTGACCTGAGCGACGAATTCACCGCGCTGGATCAGCTGCGACTTCAAGCCCTGGGCGAGCATCAACTCACGGTGGAGTCCTGCACCAATCGCGAGCAGGAGTTTCGGGAATGGCTGCAGAGCAAAATCGACAATGAAGCCAAGCGCCTGAGAAAGCTTGAGGAAAGAATTCTCACGGCCATGAACCAATACACTCACGCCTGGCCGCTGGACACCCAGGATGTGGATGCCAGTCTGGACGCAGCCCCGGAATACAGTGCCATGCTTGCCAACCTGCAGGCAGACGACCTGCCCCGCTTCGAGCAGCAGTTCAAGGCCCTGCTCAACGAAAACACCATCCGGGAGATCGCCACTTTTCATGGTCAACTAAGTAAAGAGCGCCAGCAGATTCGTGAGCGTATTGACCAGATTAACCGCTCCCTGATCGACATCGAATATAACCCCGGGCGCTACATCTTGCTGGAAGCGCAACCCAACACCGACGCAGACATCCGCGAGTTCCAGGAAAGCCTGAGAGCCTGCACGGAAGGCACCATGATGGGAATCGAGGGAGACCAGTATGCAGAACAGAAGTTTCTTCAGGTAAAGGCCATTATTGAACGCTTTCGTGGCCGTGAAGGCACCAGCGAACTGGACCAGCGCTGGACCCGTAAAGTGACCGACGTGCGTCAATGGTATGCGTTTGCCGCCTCTGAACGCTGGCGGGAAGACGGTAGCGAATACGAGCATTACACCGATTCCGGCGGCAAGTCCGGCGGGCAGAAGGAAAAACTTGCTTACACAGTTCTGGCCGCAAGCTTGGTATACCAGTTCGGGCTTGAGTGGGGCGAGGTGCGCTCCCGCAGCTTCCGCTTTGTGATGATTGACGAAGCCTTTGGCCGGGGTTCTGACGAATCCGCCCGTTTCGGGCTTGAGCTGTTCCAGCGGCTCAATCTGCAGCTACTGATCGTAACGCCGCTGCAAAAAATCCACATCATCGAACCCTACGTGTCCCACGTGGGATTTGTATACAACCCGGAAGGACGGGAATCCCTGTTGCGCAACCTGACTATTGAAGCCTACCGGCAGGAGCGCGCGGCAAGAGAGAGCATTCAGGTGCAATGAGCAATTCCAACTGGACGACACTGGCGGACATCCGCGAGCAGCTGGCGAAACGCTGGCGCAAAGGCGAATTGCTAAGGGCCACTCACCAGCCGGATACGCTCTTCCCCCTCCGCCTGCTCATTAAAAAGCCGGGGCCTGGCGAACTGGTAGACCAGTTTGATGCTGCAAGAAGCTGGATTAACCACTGGCAGACCGCAGCAAGCCAAGATCTAGAATTGGAATGGCAAACCGTCAATAACCGTCAGCTCGGCCGCAACTCGTTGCCGGTGGCTGTCGTGCTGCCCACCCTCGAGGCAGCGCTCAGGCAGATTGGTCAGCTAAACGCGACTCGTCAATACCAGTCGCTGACCGGTGAGATCAGCCACCAGT
This sequence comes from Marinobacter sp. KMM 10035, assembly GCF_046537445.1. NCBI lineage: Bacteria > Pseudomonadati > Pseudomonadota > Gammaproteobacteria > Pseudomonadales > Marinobacteraceae > Marinobacter > Marinobacter sp. KMM 10035. The sequence goes on from NZ_JBBVMG010000002.1 coordinate 425,517, forward strand.
TTCCCGAACTCGCCGACTGGTGTCAGCTAAAGCCACTAGCAGTTCTGGCAAAGCAGCACGAGTGGAAAACATTACTGGCAATTCTGACGTGGATGGCGGCGAATCCCAGACCTGGCATCTATGTCCGCCAACTCGAAATCCCCGGCGTGCATACCAAGTTTATCGAGCGTAACCGAGGCCTGCTGAGTGAATTGCTCGACCGGGTTTTGCCAGAGCATGCCATTGATGCCAGCGCCAGTGGCGCCCGCCACTTCGAGCAGCGCTATGGCTTTCTACGCAGACCCGTGCGGTTGCGCCTGAGATTTCTGGACAAGGCTCAGGATATTAGCGGCTTACGGGACATTGAAATTCCGGTAGATAAGTTCCAGACGCTATCTTTGCCAGTCGATACGGTCTATATCGTGGAAAACGACGTCACCGCCCTGGCCTTTCCAGACACGCCCTCGTCAATTGTGATCTTCGGACAAGGCTATGGCATCGGCAAGCAACTTGCCAACGCAAGCTGGCTAAAGGAAAAGAACGTGATGTACTGGGGCGACATTGATACCCATGGTTTCCGGATTCTCAACCAGCTTCGCGACGCCATACCCAACAGCCGCTCACTGCTCATGGACGCTGCAACCCTCCGGGGTCATCAGCATTTATGGGGCATCGAACCGTCCCCTCATATAGGGGAGTTGCCGAACCTGACAGAACACGAGCAAGCGGTTTATCAGATGCTGAGTACACTTGAATCAGGAAAGAACCTGAGGCTGGAGCAGGAACAAATTTCGTTTGCGGCTTTGCAGGAGAAGTAGAGTTTTCCTAAGTCATACCAAAAAATTCTGCACGAAAACATCACGCACCTCTGACCGCCAAACCTTGTCCATCCTGAATACGCTGATAAAGGCATACACCATTTTCTCACGAGTTGAGATCTCCATGGAATCCGGTATGACTCACTCGCCGTCACATTCTGCGAACAGAGGCCGGCTCATATCCTCATCCGCTGAACCTTCAAAGGCTAGCCATTTCTCGACGATCGCATCAAACTCTCCGCTAGACCACAAAATACGAAGCCCCTTATCCAATCTTTGGCGGAGAAGTTCTCCACGGGGGTTTGTATGGCTAAAGAGCACATGGTAATAGCTGCGACTAAAGGGCTTGGGGTAAAATGTGAGCTCTTCCGCCTCCTCCGGCGCTATCCACTGTTTGATCATCGACATCCCGACCAACGGGTCCATCGGAAACAGATCAATACGCCCAGCCAGCAATTTCCGAAAGTTAGTCTCGTCTGATGCTGTCATTTCGGTGCTCACAATGCCTTGATCCGCAAGATTCTCAAACATTTGATTGTAGCTATAGTCCTGAGTTACACCCACGGACATCCCCTTCAAGTCTTCATACGACACCCAATCAAACTCCAAGGATCGCCGATGGAAAAACACATAGTGATACGGAAGAACTCCGAAAGAATAAAGAAAATCGTCTGACCGTTCCTCAACACACGACCAAGCAGCAGTACCGTCAAATTGATCTGACTTGGCCAACATCAAGGCACGGGACCATGGCAAAAACGTAAAGTGGGTACTAAGTCCTTGGGTTGCATAGGCCTTGGTGATTAGCTCGGCGAGCATCCCACCATTGTTAGCAGATTCATCGAAATACGGTGGCCAGTGTCCGGTGGCAAGCCGAACCTTACCCGAAGCTTGTATACAAAAGACAGGGAAGGCTGAAACGACGAAAAACACAAACACAACCACCCTTGGTAGACGGAGCAATAGATTAGTTCTCCCGCTCTGAGCAATCAGCGTTGAAATCGGTGACCATTAAAGATAGTCAAAACGGAGATTCTTCGCCACATGCAAAACCCAAAGCTTTTTTAACCTACGCCCTCACTCAAACAACAGATACCACTTGTGACCAAACTCTTTACTTTGATGCATCGCTCTGCCGGCAAAATCAGCTGTAGTTACAACAACATATCCGGGGCGAAATTCGATCAAAATTACGAGGGAGTCAGTAGGTGTCGCTTATCAAATTGAATAGATATTGAACCCTCCGACGACTCATTCAAAGAATTGAGTCGCGGAATCCGATCACTCTCACGCGACTTTGGCGGTTAGCCATAGCGTGGAGAGCGTCACCGGGGTTCCCGGTGTGCGGTCAGACTTTTGCTGGGCCGCACGGGCACCCGACTTGCATCGATTGCCCTGAAAGTAAACAAGTCCTCGGGCGGCGATATTGTAGGCCGCGTTAAGATCCGCATGGTAACGTTTACCGCTGACAAAGGTGCAAAGACTGTAGTTGACAGCATCTCGTTTGACCCGCCCCGAGCCGTCATAGGCTAAACTGGATGTGCCTCGAGCGTAGACCAGCGCTGAGCGCAGCCCAACTTCTTGCGCCTTACTCTGAATCCGATCCGCCAGCATTCGATGAAACCACCGGTGGAAGCGGGCTTTCATCGGGGAGCGTTTTCGACCGGCTTTCGGCCTCCAGCCTTTCAGGTTTTCCGCCACGACGGCTTGGCAGTCATGCCTCAGTGCTAGGTCAACCAGTTTCCGGCTGATCTGGTGAGCTTCGTTGTCTGCCAGCCGCTTTAGGCGCCGGTGGTCCTGGCTACAGAAGCCTGCCGGTAATCGGCTTCCATGCCGGGTGTGCTTCCGGGCGCTAGCTCGGATGCGCTGCATCAGTCGATACTCTCGATCTTTATCACTTCGCCGGAGAAATCCCCGGGCGTGGACAGCGCCTTGATCATCGACCACGGCCCAGGTGGCCGCTGTGTTGATACCCACATCCACGGCCAGCACGCGCTTTGGCGTCCTGACCGGTGTCACCGGCTCAAACTGCTCCGGCAATGATAATCCCCACTGCCTGCCGTTAAAGGTCAACATGGGTGACTTCGCTGTGCCTTTTCCGCGATATCGGAGTTCTCCAGACAATCGAAAGCTCATCCAGATCCAGTCCTTTCGGTACCGGACCTTGATAAAGGCCTGTGTGGTCTCGGCATTCAGCTTGATGCACTGGCCGCCATACAGACTCGGAAAGGTATTGGTGCTGGCGGTCAGCTTCGGCGGCCGAACATGCGGATACCGGCGCTGGCCATCCAGCCAATCACCGTACCGGCTCATGAATGACCGGACCTGGCCGACGGCATCCATGATGGCTACCCGTCGCAGATAGGAGGGGAATTTGTAGTAGCGGTTTTGAAAATACCGATATCGAACGACTGGCCGTTGTGATGTGGGATGAATAAGGCCCTCGATCACGGCCACCGCCTCATTGCCTTTGGCGGGGCCAACCGACGGCCAGTGCGTGAACGCCACCGTCATCAGATCCCGCACCAACCGACGATACATCGCCAGCGTTTCGGCCAGCACTTCTTGCTGGACTGGACTGTCGGCGTGTATTTTGAGTCGGTCTGAGCGTATAATCATGATTACATATTAAGTTAGGTGGGTCGCTCATGCAACCGAAGACAACCCTTAAAACCCGTAGTCATGCAGCTTTCCGGTTGAACTACCATCTCATACTGGTAATTAAATACCGACACAAAGTGATCACTATTGAGATGCTGGAAAGAATGCGTGATATTTTTGCGGATGTACTTGGGAAGTGGGGCTGTGATCTGGTCGAGTTTAACGGGAAGGATGATCACGTTCATTTGTTGATCGATACACATCCGGCGCTGGATTTGTCCCGATTGGTGGGAAACCTGAAGACGGTCAGCGCCCGGCACATTCGCAAGGAGTTTGCCGAACATTTGGAGCCGTATTTTTGGAAACCGTATTTTTGGTCACGCTCCTATTGCGTGAGCACCACTGGCGGTGCATCCCTTAAAACAGTAAAAGAATACGTGTTAAGTCAGGAGAAACCAGCCACCTAAACTAGCGACTCATTCAAAGAATTGAGTCGTTGAATGCGGCGGCTTTTTGTTCAACGGAAAACTAGGCGCTAATCAGACCTTCCGTAGCGAATATTACAGCGCAACCACATCCTGACTACTTATCAAGCCACCTCGTAAACAGGCCTTTCGACCAGCTGGCTCCACCATGTCGCCGACCTTCATCAAGAAAGGTTTTGGTGGCCTACTGACAACTGTATACTCTTACCAGTGGCGCGACGCCCATGCATTCCGCCCCCTGCTAGCATCAGGGGAATTTGATATGAAACTGATGCGCGTTGGCCACTAGGGAGCTGCATCCTAGGCAGTTTCTAACCTATTTTCGGTCATCGTGTTGCCTTGGTCTACCATTGCTAGTTTGAACCCTCCCCTCCGCCGGTCTGACGGGTAGGCGGCGCTATCGCTTACCGAGGCCAAGTCCTCACCCAAGCTATTCCGGAGCCCATTACCTACCACTCCGGGTACAACGATTGTGACGCTCGCTCAGAGGTAGCCGCTTCTCTGCCACCATGACGCTGATTACTATCTTTGCGCCCTAGATGCTGCTGGTAGCAACTCTTCCCTACTGGACCCATTCCGGGGGTTGGGTAGCCTGCAAGCTATAGGGCGGATACTTGCAGGCTTCCAACATCTCTGAAATTCGCTCTACTGTTTACCTACTTCTGAGTCTAAGGAGTACAACGATCCCAGAATAGGTGTTACTCAGTATGCATCCTACAAAGTCGATTCAATCTGCACCTATCAGTGCAAACTCCGCATCTTTGTTCATTAAAGCCCACCAGCGGCCTTCATGATTACGATCATAGCCAACTAATGGAGTTTCACTACAACTTTCACTCCTTACAGGAAGCTTTTGAAGATACTGACTAGAGTAGGCTCCTTCCACCAGGCACTGCCTATCTGCGAGAGGAGCCCAGTCGCCTTGAGCTGTTTTGACGGCCAGGTTCAGTCTTTCATAGTTTTTTCCTCTTGGCGCGTCAAACTGCACCACATAAGTATCGGAAACAGCCTGCTCAAGATCCCACCCCTTGGTAGCAGTTGGAGGCAGTGTCACGGGCGCTTTAGCAGTACCATCCGGTTGGCTGCCAGGTAGGCCGCTGTCGATCTCGATATCCTTCGGTGCACCGTAGGCACTGCTAAACGTGCCGGTTTGGCCCTGGGTGCCGCTGATGATCATCACCTCACTTTGTGTGCCTTCTTCCGCGGGAGCCCAGCTCATAGTAAGATGTTCTTTCAGGTCGATCGTCGTCTCGGGTATAACGACTTCGGAGATATCATCCATATTGGGGATCAAGCGGTTGTTACCGTTCAGGTTGGGCGTCCAGCGCTCGTGTACCTGAAACAGGAACTGATAACCGAGGCGGATCAGATCGTTCTGGCTCTCGGCGCGGCTGAACCCCTGTGTCCACCCCATACTGCGAGTTCTGCTCTCTACCCGGTTAAACGTGTTATTTACACCGTCCAGCAACTTGGCAACACTACCATCGGCTGCAAAACACTCGTTGGTTCGATAGCTTGGATTGAGCACCATGACCGGTCGGGTAGCATCCGGTATTGAGTTTGGATAAACCAGACGTTCACAGCGATCGGTGGTGCGGGTGAACCTATCGAGAAGCGTCCAGTTGGGGCTCTCCAGTTCTTTCGGGCCATCTTCATTGGACGTGATCGTGTGCTCGGCGAACCAACTAGCGTAGTCGATCCGCTGGCCTGTGAAGGTAAGCAGGCTAGCATTAGCATCGAATGTATCGGAGCCATTTTTCATGGTATTCATTTTCTGCTGGATAATGGCCTGCACCAACTCCCGCTCACCATAACGGAACTCGTAACCCTTGTAGGAAGCATTGCCTGAAATGATCTGGGTGTACTGGGGCAGACGATAATTCCGGTCATCCCTGGTCCAGGAGACGGCTTCAATGCCAACCGATGCCTCGATGACAGAGCGCTGGTACATGTGCTCGTGGCCTTGAACCCAAATGACATCATGCTTGGAAAAGAAATGGCGAATATCGTCCCACTGGTGCAGCAAGCGATCGTCGTTCTTGGTGCCTTCTACAATCATCTCGCGGGTTTCGCCGTACTTGGCGCCGATCAGACCGTCGTGACTTGCAATCACCACATGGTCAACCTTGTCGCTGTGCTGCTCCACGACGCCCTTGATCCACTGAAATGCCACCGGCAGGTGGTAGTAGCGAAGCGCAATGATCAGAACGTTGTCACGAACAACGTAGTAGTCCAGATACTCAGCTCCACTCATGTGGACGGCATCCTCGGGGATATAGTGCTTCATGTTTTCGATCCACTCGACAGTATAAGCATAACTATCTTCGTGGTTGCCCATCAGGGGCAGGAACTCGATGCCCTGGTCCCGGTATTTCTCCGCAACACTGGTCCATTGCTCGAATTCACGGGTAGTGCCTTGGTCAGTGAGATCGCCTACCGGGATTACTATATCCACCCCCTCACTCGCCAGCTTGGCCAGTACCGCTTCCATCGGGTGCACCGACACATTGTCGCCGCCGCCCTGAGTATCAGGCAACAGCCCTATCTTAAGTGGAGAAATTGTTGCCATTGGCGGTTCATCATCAGCGGTATCCGAATGTGACACTCCCGAAGATGAATCGTTACAGCCAGCCACTGCAAGCGCAAATAGAAACAGCAAAAAGTACCGCATCCTTATCCCCATCCAGCTATTTTATAGTGAGATCAACTCGGGAGCGTGACAGAGATTTGTGACAAATCGATTTCAGGGCCGTTAAGAGAGAATGACGATCCCGTGACTTGCTCCCAGCAGTTGCAAATAGTGGAAACGCCGCCTTACCTATCTATATCAAACTTGCTGAAAAATATCAGGTAGCGGATTATCATAAACGAGAAGGCGCAGCCCCAATATCAGCCAGCTGACGACACCTGCCATGAGCAGTCCAGAATGCCCCCTCCACTCCGATTTTTGCTTATACGCCAGTAGCCCCCTCTGTTTACGCTGAAGCCTAGCCCAACTGTTCGCGGCTAAATCCAACCCCGCCCAAATTGACGCTATGCGCGGCGGAGGCCCCTGGTTGTTGGTTTCAACACCGAATCCAGCCCAATAGCCGTTGCATGCGGCGACTTACGCATGTTCAGCCTCGTATCTTCCTACAAGTTCGATAACTCAGCCTTTGGCGCTGTCTACAAGGGTTATACCCCCGGCATTATCACCAAGATGCTTAACGAAGCAATTGAAGAGATCAATGAGAATCAGCTGGGAGAAGTGCGAGCAACAGAAACCTCCCGAAGCCCCTGCCGACGCATTATGGGATCATTCGGCGTTCTGCGGGGAAACCAACATTCGCGAATTCACCATTAACTGTATTGGTAGGTGCCGGTGGCTTAAGCCTAGAACCAGGTAACGAAGGTGCTTTTCATTATACTGGCGACGGTGGTCGATGCCGATTGGATATTTAAAGAATTTCGGCAGACCTTGTTTTAAAACTTCACTATCGCCAGCAGGAATAGCATATGAAACCTTCACCGCACTGGGCATTTGAGGCATATCAGCGCATTCGCTTTCGGCTTCCAGAGCTGGTTTCAGAAACTGTCACACCACAACAAGTGCCATCTCTGGAGGCTATTAGCGATCGTTTCGATGGCTTTATTTTCGATGCCTTCGGTGTGCTCAATGCGGGCAACAATGCCTTACCTACAGCAGTCGCGCGGTTCCACGATCTGCAGTCGATGGGCAAGCACTGTTTAGTACTTTCCAATGCCGCCTCGGCTCCCCAAAAGGAGCTGGTGCGGAAATACCGCAACCTCGGCTTTCCAATTACACCAGACCAGCTAATTTCCAGTCGCATGCTGATGAGCGATGCGCTGGCATCCGAACCAGAACGAACATGGGCCATTATGGCGCCTACATCGGCGCACACCGACCAACTGCCCTGCCGCGGCTTTATCATTGGCGATCTAAAGGCAAAAGCCAATCGAGAAAGACTCGATAACGCCGATGCCATAGTGATGTTAAACGCTCGGGGATGGACCAGAGAGCTGCAGCAATGCTTGGTCGACAGCCTTCACCACCGGCCTCGACACGGTGTTTTTCGGAAAACCCTTCAGCAATGCCTTTGACGCAGCCAAGAGCAAGCTGTCTTCAATACCAACTTCCAGATTGCTGATGGTGGGGGACACCTTGCACACAGATATTCTCGGGGGGCGCAACGCTGGCATAAGCACGATGCTCGTAACCGCCCATGGTGCGCTCAAAGGTCTGGATGTGAATGCCTGCATCGCGGCACCGGAGATAATTCCAGATTTTATTGCCCCGGAAATTTGAGACACGTTTTCCTCCCCCTCCGAGCATGAGTCACCCCTGAAACAAGCACCAACATGCCCTTATCCCTAAATCTTCCCTGCGATTCCTAGCACCGATTCTCCCTTGATTGCATATCGACCGAGTGATGTGTGATCAAGCCTTGAGCCACCGAAACGTCATTAATATGTAACTGCTTTGAAATAAGTGCTTTGTAAGCTTGGGCTACAAAGCTTGAGGCAGCTATCAGGTTGGCTGCCACAGAGAACCCTACTAGCAAGAAAATTTGCCAGTATCGTTTTCACGAAGGCTTTGGGTTCATGTTGAGTTTTGCGAGAGAAAACATTTATACCGGGGCTTTGCCCCGGTTTTTTTCTACCCAGCCCCTAGCGTCTGCTGTGCTCAGGACGTGTAGGAAATCTGGATTAGTTCCAGCAATTATTGTTCATCAAACTAATAGATCGTGGAGTTAAGATAAATGAAAAAGCTATTTTTGGCTGTTGCTGTATCCACTATGGCCGCGGGATCTGTTAATGCAGCTACCATCTACGACAAAGACGGATTTGTTTACAAACTGAACGGTGACTTTCAGGTTCAGCTGCGAAAGAAAACTGGCAACGACACCAGTGAATATGTCGATTTTGATGATCTGGAGCTGAAAAACTACGTTAGTTACGACCTTAACGACGATATGAAGGCTTTCGGGCGTTTGGATTTTGATCTCAAGGATCATGCTAATGGCAAAGACGTAAACAAACCGATCGAGGAGGCGTACCTCGGTATTCAGTATGGCGTCACCTCTTTCTCCTTCGGTAAACAAAACTTCGCCTCAGACGAGTTCGGTGTCGAAGAAGCTTATGAAGTACCCCTAGAGGACGATCAGTTTGCAGCCGTAGGCACCGATGGTGACGACACACTCCGTGTTAATATCAAGCTAGACAACGTCTACATCGCGGCGAGCTATGAGTTGGAAGCTAAAGACAAAACGGGCAGTACTGCTATTACAGGTGAGTTCATTGACTTGTTTGTCTCCACCGAATTTACAGGTCTTACGTTGGCAGCGGCGTACCAGCAGCACTCTCCTCTTGTGGGCGAGTCCCTGGATACTTGGGGGCTGAGCGCTGGCTATGATTTTGGTGTTTTCGGGCTTGGGGCAGATTACAGTGTTACAGATGATGGCAACACAAATAAAGATACAACCCTGTACAACGTAGCTGCCACCGTTGATGTGACAAGCACCACGGGAGTAGCCATTGGCATGCAGAATCAGGAAACAGATGGAAGCGACGATGTTACGGCCTGGTATGCCAACGTTACCTATAAATTCCCAACGCAGAAAAATGTCAGCGTCTTCGCAGAAGTTGCTGATACCGACAAGGACAATGCTGACATGGGTTTTCTTGCAGGTATGCGCGTGAAATTCTAAGCCATTGCCTTATAATTTGAGAGCATCATTTAGTGCGACTTGCTCCAGATATAGTTAAAAAACCGGACTCTGTCCGGTTTTTTAACTATATTTCTCCCGAATACAGGATTTCTCTAATCGGATGACAGAGCAACCGTCACACAACTGAGTCACCCCGCCGCATTTATTCGCTATTTTTCCAAAAGAAATATAACGACCTTTAGAAAAACCTTCACAGAGCCTGGTCCACAGCCGCTTTGTTGTTTTTACATTACTTGCGATCAACTGGCGAAATTCGTTATTTTCCCTGTAACACTGGAGCATTAGCTATATTATCCAGTGGCCGTATATCTCTTTGTCTTGCTGGCTATCTACCCGATGTTTCATCCAGTCCGTGTAGTTTGGGAGTCGTTTGCTTTCGATGGTGAACGACACCTGCCTGCCAGGCCCATTTCGGTGATTTGCTGACGCTAGATTCTGAATGCACTTCTGCTTCTTCGGACAGTGGCGGTAATGAAGCATCCGACCCTCGAAGTGCCCCCCGATCTTGCCATTCTCAGCTGCCCTTCGGCCCCGGTAGGTCAGAGTTTCACCAGTCGGGCAAATACAGCTAAGGTTTACGGGATCGAACTGGAACTCTCTGGCTGCATGGGTGTCTTTCCACCCCTTATCCGAGAGATTCTGATGCTGCTTACCGTATTTGTCTTTCAGCTCCGCGAATTTCGGGTCGCGGCTGCGGAAGCGGTTGTCGGGGATGTCGTCGTTGATCTCGCTATCGTGCAGGTACTGCATGTTGGCTTCGTTGGCGAAGCCAGTATCAGCGGTGACAACCGCGCCGGCTTGGTAGATGTGGTCAGCAATGCCCAGCTTTTTATAGCACTGCTGAACCGTGTCCAATGCGGGCGTTAAGGTGTGGTGTACTTGCCCTTAGCTGAAGACCCGGGCATCGATGATGACCTGCTGTTTCTTGTTCACCATGGCAACGCGCTTATAGCCCAGGATTGTCCCCTTGCTGGTGGCCATCTTGCGGCTTTCGTTACCGGTGACATTGCTCTTCACTTCCTTGCATCGTTTCCCCTGACCCATCCTTGGACTGCTCGTCTTTAGTAAACGATCTACTTTGGAGATCGCTTCATCCAGCGACAGAATGGTGTTGGCGCAGCGAATGTCCCGATCCAATTCCGCCTCAACCGGGGACAGGTTAACCGATAAAAGCAGGAAGCACTAGAAGCTTTTTGGGCTGCCACAAGAAGCCGTTAGAAAAGGCTGTTTTCCCTGACAAAAAACTGCCCGGTTCCGCCCCGCATTCTTCGCTTTATAGAGGGCAATGTCAGCGCGCTCAAGAAGGTGAGCTCGAGCCTCCCCTCCAATTGATACAGCAACCCCCATACTGGCGGTCACTCTCCCGGTGCCCTCAGGTAGAGGAAACGTAGCTTTAGCGATTGCGACTTGAAGGCGTAGCACAAATTCATGAGCAGCCAAACTATCAGAGTCGCGCAAAAGAATAGCAAACTCCTCCCCGCCTATTCGCCCCATAATGTCGCCCCCTCGCACAGTTCTCCGCATCAAACTTCCGAAAGTGCAAAGAACATCGTCACCAGCAGCATGGCCAAAGCTGTCGTTTATCCGCTTGAAGTGGTCAAGATCGCACAAGATCATAGCCATGGGTCCATGCGTTTTGGCAATATACCGATCAGCGCGCTCTTCGAAACCTCTACGGTTAAGAATACCCGTCAGGCGATCAAGGTCACGCTCCTCCTGCAATTCTTCAATCACATCAGTTATCGCCGCCGCAAGAATAATGAAGGCTAAGGCCGCACCCAAAACGGCGAGAGATAGCTGTAATGTGCGCCAAAACAACGTTTCACCAAAGAGCTCTGGGGTTCCTGGGAAAGACGCTTCCACAGTCATGATTGTGCGGGGGAAGAACTGGACAGCAAACACAACAAGTGTCCAGAACAGCGCCTTATCAATCATGCGCCCTCTGCTCAGTTTGGTTACCCTTAACGCGGTGACAAAAAAAATCAGGCCCACACCAAAATTCTGAATGTAAATACGCATGGTCAAATTCCAATCAACATAAATAAAATACCAAATCAAAAAACTGAACATTCCGAAAACCAACACGGCATTAAGCGACCCGAACCGCTTACCCGAGTGCAATAGAATGCCTTCAGCTACTGCAAGCACAGCGTAAATATAAAAAACATTGGAAATAATCGCATTGAGACCAGAATCTGCCGGCCGGCATAATATCTGAGCGAGCACCCCTAGAGAAAATGAAAAGCAGCCGCTAGCAAGCAGCAGCAAGTAATGCCTCTTCCGCTCAAGCGTCCAAGCCCACAGAAATGCAACACCAAACACTCCTAGCGTGCCTGGTGCGACTAAAAATAACGCCAGGTGACCAGCCTCCTCGGTCATCGTAATGCAGCCCCTAATCGAAGGGATTTTAATTTATACATCACTCGCCCAAAACACATGATCCCCTGCACCGACTCTGTTTTAAACTATAAAAGGTGTGCCGTTTGCGCCCGAACAAGTAGGAATCTAACCACCCCCAACACCTTAACGTGGCCATAGCACCCAGCTTTGGAGGATCCAAACGCCCATGCCGAACCATCTAAAACTGCAGTTTCCAAACATCACTACGATTAACTACAGCTTCCTAGTCGCTCGTTTTTTTCATCGCTAATCGCTGACCCTCCGGCAAGGCAACCTGCCTCATAAACAAAAACAGGCACTGCCCGCTAGGGCATGCAGGAACGCTTGCCGCAACAACTTATGGTATGTGGAACTGGCTTCGGGCGGGAAAGTGGAGACTAGAGCTGTATCTAAAGCTACGTTCCGTGTCTTTATCTGAACGGAAGTTAGTTTAACAAGACCAGATACCGTATGCCACAGCTAGATCGCCTCTGGTATCAGTTTGCCTATACGGTGCAAAATCGACAAAAAATAGCAGCTCATTCAATACCTAGCTCAAACTTTTAATTCTGATACCGGGGCCTTGGAGCTAAAATTATGCTCGTCAAATGGCGGCCATATGATCGTTGGGCTCTCAGCACCGAACTTGCATGGCCCTGAGCGATTGGAAAGATTGGCTCTCGGCTTAGTATTACTGACCCTGGCCAGTTCAAGGCTACCTGGTGGCAGGTCTCAATGACTTAAGAACGGGGTAAGCAATAAGATTAGTGTGAAGCATTGGATCTAATACTTTAAGCGCCTAACACAAGTTCGAGATATCCCAGAGTGCGTAGCAACACGTTTCATTCGAATAGCCTTTAGGATGCTCTATTCTTTTAGCATTAAAATATCTCGAGGTGAAGATTCTGCGCCAACGCTGCCACAAATTATATTGCTGCTTATTCTAACCATTCTTTCTGCATTCCCCGACCTCGCGCTAGCTGAAAATGCCACTTCTGAGGCCTGCCTTGGCAGCAAGCATTTGGTCATAGAAATTCGGTACTGTGAACACGAGGCTATCAAACCGAATAGTCATCCGTCCGAATTGCGAGCAGGTTTTTTGTATGAGCCAAGTGTTGTGAGAGTGGCTGTATCCGCTGAAGTTAGCGGCTTCGTTTCGTCCGATTACGTCACAATTGGATATAGACTCAACGCAATCAAAGACTCGTCCGACACGCTCTTGCCTCACTGTACTGGCACACGAACGACAAGTAGTGGAAAAATCTCGGGAAGTGGGCAGCTATTGCTAAATAAAGACATGCGGATCCATCTGTTTGGCGCGCATTACAAAAGTGCCTCAGGAATACTCCACATCAATATTTCAGCGAGGTTGTTGGAACTCACCAGTTCTTGAGGGCCGGTTTAACAGTTCCAATAATTGCAACCGAAGCTGTTAAGGGCGTGCGGTAGCATGCCTTCGATCAAAAATAGAGTGAATCAGTAATGGTCGTTATAGAAACAGACCATGCCGTTTCAGTTCGAGCAACTGAGAAGGCTGGGAGCGCCTGCTACACAATGCAAACGTTTCATTATGGGAGGGCTCGGTTTTATCGGATGACGAATGAAGTCCGCCATCAAAGGCCATGCTGAATTAGTAGTATCTTGGATTCAACAACTCAACTCCAGTAGAGCTCTGGATTAATTTCCTCAACCATTACAGGCTCTACCGGAACTTGCGACACTCATTGTTCAGCATCTGTGTTCTTTACGGTTTCAGATCGCAACTTATAGATACAGCCCATCTGATACCAATCTACTTCAGTACCCCTCAGCAATATCCGAGGTGGGGGGCGCTGTGCGAGATCAATCGAGAAAACTGCACGGAGGCCCAGAGGGTAATATGTAATTGCAAACGGAACAGCTAAATATCACTCTGAGACGGTGCAAGCATCGTACTCGTTATCAACCTCACCACGCCCAATGCCCGGCCGGTAACTCTCCAGTTGCCGCAGTGACCCATGCTTTGAGTCACTCGATAGCGCCAGAGTCGCGGATGTCATTTGCGGCTGGCATACTGGCTTCTTTGTTCCGGGTGGAACATAACATTCTCCGGCCGACCATGTTGTTGCCGGGCATGATCCAGAGAATTTACAGCTAGGCTGCATACATATTATCAGAGCCAGACACTCAGCCTCCACACGGTTCCGCCGTTGGCGGTATTCGTAGTAACTGAAGCGATTGGCATAAAACGCATTACAGATCGTTTTCGTTGGCATTTGCTCAGTTAACTGGTCTGTCAGGGCGTACGATTCATCTCGTCCGACATCAAGACAGCGTTAGCCTATTTTTTATGTCTTTTTCCTGCTCAAGGCGTTCGTAGCGGGCTTCCAACTCATGAATACGGTAGCTACTACGGGGTGAATGCTTTGCCCTACGGAGTGACACCGTCACGTTTCTCTGACGGCTGGATAACCCAGCGTTGAATAGCGCTTTCACCAGTCTCCAAGGACACACTCGCCCGCGGAATTGTGTAACCCCGATCCAGCACCAGGCTAGCTGCTTTCTGTTTGAATTCAGGAGAAAGGAACGTCGCTTTTTGGTCATCAGACGCCTCGTTTATGGTGGCGATATTTCCGCCTACGTTGGTGATCGGAGTCATCGAGCCACTACGCAATGGCTGTGTGCGAGCGCAGCGACTTGCCTGCCAAGGGAACGGTAGTCGATGTCTGAAGGTAGTAAGGCACGCGCGATCCATTAAACTAATTAACAGCTTATAGAAAACTGATATAATGATATGATAATGTAGGTGTTGAGATCGAAATAAATGCGCCTCTGAGTGATTTTAAGGAGTTCTATGTAATTTGTGCAGCTGGTGACCAGTTGTTTTTAAAAGGTTCGTTTTCTGTTATTTGTGTTGGTGAAAAATTAAAATCAATATTAAACATTAAGTTGACACTTAATTATGACTCTTGATAAATCAGCGCTACCACTATACAAAAAGTTATACAAAGAGATTAAAAAAAATATAGAAAGTAGGACTTGGGAAGAAGGTGATAAAATCCCGTCGGAAAAAGAGCTTTGTGAAAAATATAATGTTAGTAGGATCACGGTTAGGCGCTCTATTAGTATGCTGGAGTCCGATGGCCTAATTAAGACAGTGAAAGGGGCGGGAAGCTTTGCTCAAAAAATAAAGTACGACCAGACTCTATCTAAAATGGTAAGTTTCAATAAAACCCTTACTGAAAAAGGGGTTAAAGGATCTACAAAAGTAGGGAGAGTAGATTCTATTTTTTCAGGTTTTTTAATTGGTGGGTTATTAAACCTATCAGCTGAAGAGTCGGTTTTGAAGCTGACTCTAATAGGAGAGGGTGATGGCAAGCCAATAGTGCAATACGAAAGTTATTTTCCTTTATCACTTGGGTTTAAAATTTCTGAAAAAGCCAAAGAATTCGAGAAAAGAAAACAAGCGTTCTCTACTATTGATTTATATAAGGAAATAGAAGGGGATAGGCCGAACCGAATTAAGCAAACACTAGAGGCCACTGTTTCAGATGAGAATTTGTCACGCTCTCTTAAAGTAAAAGAAGGCACCTCAATTTTAAGGGTCACTTCTGTAATTTACTTTAATGAGACCCCTTTAGAATATCGTGTAGCGTGCTACTTAGGTGCGGAATATAAATTTTCTACTGAAAGAACTCTCCAAGATGCTTACAGTTGAAAGCTTGGCCAGCTCTGGTTCTTCGTGATTGGAATTGATCGATATGCGGTTCGGGCTGGCCCCACTTCCGTAAGCCAATAAATTCGTACCTTTTTTGCGCGTACGGTCGAGCCACGCTGATTCCTTGGTCGCAGCAGGAAAGTTATCGATCGCCTTCGCTCAGATCTTTGAACTGTAAGTTCTGTAAGCGCCCTTAAATTGACCGGACGGCACTATCAGTGCCGAAACCCTATGTGTCCGCGTAGTTGTGTGTCACAGCAATGCCGTCCTGACATATAGGAGTTGACCAAACTGCATGAGAAATCGTTGACGTGATGGAGGAACCAAGCTGACCTGTTCTCCTTTGGCTTAACCGTTGTCTTAAGCAGCGGAGGAAAAGGCTCTTAAGGTAAGAGCGGAGAGGGCGGGTACAAGCGAGCTATCGTTAGGGTGCCGAAATTGACAGGCGATATCAAAACCGGGGGCCACAACTAGCTCTGGGAATAGCTCGTCGGAAACCTATTTTTTGGGATAAGCCGGTATCTTGCATATTAGCGAAAGCAGGTTACTGAAGCGGCAAAGGCTGAGAATCCGCGAGAGCCGGTCTGGTGATATCCGAAACTTTGGCCTGTCTGAGTCGGTCACCCTGAGTCCGGAAAAGGCGGTCAAATGTGAAAGAGCTTATAGCTAACAAACGACATCTACGTTGACAGACTCTGAGAGCCGCGCCCACCAAGGTGCAACGCGACATCATGTCTGATACGCAAAAAAACCGCACCGATAATCTGGTGCGGCAAGAATTGGGTTACTTACCCGTGCAGGACAATATTTACAGACCGGTCAGAACTTGAGTCGCCCCCCGATTAGTACAGTGTCAATATCCTTAAAGTCCGCACCAGCACGATCCAGCGAGTGGTTGTTGTAGCCGGCATAGGCTTCAAACCACTTGATCGGGGTAAAGACATAGCCAACCCCCACGGTTTCCGCAGAGTCGCCCTTCTCAACGCGGTCTTCTGTTTTCATAAAGTGGATATCAAACGCATGCTTGCCGACTTTATAGCCTACCTTGGCGAGGTAAAAATCAGCATCCGGATTAGCCGGGTCATCGTCACTGGTGGTTGAATAGGCTCCCGTGAGGTTGATACCCGTGTCATGCAACCACGACAGTGAGCCCCCAAGGGTTTCAAAATCGTCAGCTACGCCGCCTACATTCCTGACTGAATAACCCAGAGCGCCTTCAATTTTCCCGCCGAGCTGACCCGAAAACCTGACGCCAACTTCGGTCACATTGTCCTCACCCCTAATGCCCTGGCTTATCACTGGTTTAAAGGCGCCCAAAGCGGGTAGATCATACCTTACACGGCTATAGCGGCTCTCGAAGTCCTGGTCACTCATTGCGGCCCCGAGCCCGACCCGCGTATTGGTGGCCGCGTCAAGAAAATCCAGACTGCCACCCACCAGCGCGGGATTGGTCCAGGAAATAACACCTGTGCCAGACAGATCCCGTTCGATATTTCCGTTCGCTGCCCCATCACCTTGACCGAGCGATACTTTACCAAAGTCGCCTGAAACAAATATGTTCAGGTGACGCTCTTTAAATTCGCCACTTATTGATCGTTCTTCGAGAGACACTTTACTAGAGGGGTTCTGCTGGTACCCCAGTTCCACATGGGCGCCGATTGTTAGATCTGTGCCATCCAAATTGCCTTTCAGTTTGGCTCCGATCCGGCTCCCACTGTTGTCGTTATCGACAATGAAGTGCTCACTGCCATCACCGCTGTCTCCATACATAAGGCCATAGTTTAATTGGCCAAAGACATCAACAACGATGTCCGAAACAGGCGCTTCACTTAAAATATTCGGCACTTTTGACTGCGCAACCGCAACGGGAGCGGAGAAGCCGCAGACAATCAATGCAATACAAGATACTAGGCTTTTTGTGTTCTCGTTTTTCATTTTAATATTTCTCTTTTAATGGTAATTTTTTATTTTCGTTAAGATAATAGTTATTATCTATGTGCTTATGGTAAATAATTAATTGTTGTTTTTAATATCAAATTTCAACCCATGTTCTTTTGAAATATAAATATGAAGTAGTCCAACAAATACAGCGAATGTGGCAACGTACATGCTAATACTCTTCAAGTACAGTGTGTAGCTTGAAAGAGCAGCTGCAGTCTCCCCGCCTATTGTTAAAGCGATAATAAACATAACTCCAATCAAAAAGGCGAGAAAGAGCGTAAGTGCACACAAGACTGAGAATAAAACTAGGAGTTTTTTCATGGTTCTTTCCTTTATAAAAATATAATTGGCAGGATTCCAGCAACAAGAATCATAGTCATTAGGAGGTGTGATGCTATCCACACTAGAGCCAACTTACATGTCATTATGAAATCCGATTTAGCTATGCCCATAGCGACAAAAAGTCCAAGGGCAAGTGGAGGAGTCATACCTTCCATTGCACCTGTCATAGCTGGCAGCATAATTGCTAATTGCAAAGGATCTCCTCCCAGCGCACCAAAAACACTAATCATTGATCCACCGAGAATAGCGACTTGTGCGGACCCTGGAAGAACCATGCCGAGTATGCAAAAGAATAGTGGAAGGATTATGACCAGTGCACCGACACTGAGATCTAAAGAAACAAACCAACTTTGTATCTCATCATTAGCCCCCATGCCCAAAAAAGCTTGAGAGAGCGAATAGGCCAAATAAATTGTTGCTGCAACAGGCACTATATTAGGTAAAGCGGTTCGTAGTATGATCATTATTTCATTGACCCCAAAGACAGTATCGCCCTTCTTTGAGATTAAAATGGCATATGCAGCAGCAATACCAGGCGTGAACATCATTACTGATTTTGAGAAGTACACAGCGCCGTCTACCCCAAGCCGACTAATTAATATGTGATCTGGAAGGGCGGACAGAAATAAAGGTATGAATATGAAAACTGGCAACAAAAGCGCGTGCCATCCATCTCTAAATGACTCTTTAAATGAAGGAATATCTTCTTTTGGTATGGGTTTAACATTCTCAATTTTGCATAGAATCATTAGCGTTAGAATACGCTGTAGTATGAACCATAGCCCAACTAAATATGAAGCGATAAGCCAGCTTCCTAACGTCAAATTTCCTGGTGCAAATGAGTCATAAATGCCAAAAGTGAGAAATATTATTCCAGCGGGTGGTATTACGTTGCCGAGCATGCTGGCTGACATTTCTGTAGTGGCTGCCAAGTGGGGGGTAAAGCCGGACTTCTTCATTAACGGTATTGTGAATACACCTGATGCTGCTACGTTACCAGGTCCAGTTCCCGACAACGAAGCCATAAATGCACTTGCAGCAAGAGCTACATAGCCAGCCCCTCCACTGAACTTTCCTACTAAAGCTAGTAAAATATTTACAATTTTTGATACTGCATGAGTTGCATCAAATATTGCGGCCAAGGCTAAGAAAGCAAAGATCGTAAAGAAAAGAGAACTGTTTGCAGGAAAAATCAAGTAATCAAAAAAGCTAGACCACTGTCCAGTAACAGCGACTATACCTAATAGGGATAAAGCCATTATTTCATACATTGGCCTTTTGAAGAATATAAACAAAACTGCCACGAAGGCAATTAAGGAAAGCATTAACATTAACGCAAATGGCATAGTGGAACCTTTATTGTTTTAGGTGGCTGATTTTCGTGTTGCATTCCGTTGTTGGTGGTTTGGGTGGTTGAGCCGAATTTTTAGGTTATTTTCACAAACTATTCTTCCGTTAACTCACAACGATATTTCCATTTTAACTAAAGGCATCAAGCTACCTAGTGCGATAGCCGCAAGTATTTCTCATAGCGCGCTTGATGCGCTTGCACGAGATCCTGATATAACATGTCATAACATCTTCGAATGTTCGCAAATAAAAATGCAGCTAGTCAATATAATTTACATTCCATTTTCGCCTAACGATATTCCATGCGGGAATATAGGGGATGTTGTTAGGAGGGTTTGCAATTGCTGAGCTGACATGAGTGTTTGTCCAAAGCCGAGCATGCGGGCTGCGTATTGCAGGTATCATGTAAAGCGTTCCTTGCAGGGCTGGGGCGCAAAGCACCTTGCGCAAGTTGTGTTTTGCGGTGGTTGGTCGTCAGCTTGGCTCATTCTTCCAGGTAAGATTTTTCAGTCTTTTTGCGCGCTCGCCACTGCTGAATCTGGTTGGCATAGAATCAGGATGTTGTCCTAGGTGATTCATTTGCTCGACGAGGGGTCAGAGAGGTTTTGCGATCGGTGGGCTGCCTTGCGCCGGGGCTGCCGCAGGCTATGGTCATGATCAAGTGCACTAGCATATTGGAGTAGGTTCATATCCACTATCCACTATTCACTGTCGGTGATAACGACCACCTAAGGATTGGCTTTTAGCAAGGGCGTGGTAGCACGGCGCTTCGAATGTGTCCGGTGATGCTTATCATTAAGCTCAGTTGTAAGGGCGACCGTCCCGCCTTTAAGTTGACCTCAGGGCGCTTGGGCTCTGTCCATCGATTCAGACTGCGCCCCAGTTGTGCTTTATACGTTCAGCGGCACGTATAGGCTTCGATCCGAGCGCTGGCGCTATGAGGTAAAGTGTCTGGACTTCATGTCTGTCTGTTTGCCCTTAGCCCCTAGAGGTAAAGTACAGGAGGAGGGATCTAGTGCCAGCATGCGGCGGGATGCTAGTGCATTAGCAATCTGACGCCAAATACATGCCGTTCTCTCGGGTACAGATTAGAGTGCGGCTCACGTTGACTTTGCGCCTCCACGACATCAGGTGGTGGTCGGTGCACAGGCCTGTCCCAGAACGCGCAGTGCAAATGGTTATTGCCGGCTTTGCCCTCCCCTCCTCTAAGTGCAATGACCTATGCACCTCGGCTAGATCACCGCCCGCTGGTAGGCTACCAGCGCCGATCCGCTCGTGCTGTACCCTGTGCCTCTTTCAGAGTCGGCGGTTCTCAAACCAAGTTTTTCTCGCAGAATTGTTTTTTCCTGAACATGTGGGGATGCCCTTTCTTAGATGATTAGCTTTTCCGGCCTTGTCGGGTGGTTAAAAGTCGGCAAAATAATTCACGCTTAAGAAAAGCGGAAAATTCGTTGACGCGAGCCAGGATACATGCATATACTTTGAGCCTGTTATAACAACTACAGTACAGGTGACTGCAAAATGAATAAATCTTTGAAAATTATCTGCCCTAATGGCCATCTTGGCTTTGCTCCACTAAAAACGGGAAGCTTTCATATAGGTATTGAGGCTGGTCCTGATGTGATTGCTGCAGACTCTGGCAGTGATGATATTGGTCCGGGCCCCTTAGGTAGTGATACATGTGCAAGCCCGAAAGCTTGGCAGAGGCATGATCTTGAGGAAATGCTATTAGCTTCCCGTAAGAAGAATGTGCCTATGATCATTGGCTCTGCTGGTGACACAGGTAGTAATAGTCGTGTCGACATGTACGTGGAAATGATCCATGAGATTGCCAAGGAGCACGACCTGCCTCCCTTTAAAATTGGCTGGTTTTACTCTGAAGTAAGTCATCAGTATGTGAAAGAAAAAATTCAATCTGGGTCAGTGATTGAGGGGCTTGACGATCGTCAAGCACTGGATATAGAAACACTTGAAAAAACGGAACGAATTGTTGCAATGGCAGGGGTGCACCCATTCCTAGAACTATTAAAGCAAAATTGCGATGTGATAATTGGTGGTCGTAGTTCCGACAGTGCTATTTTTGCAGCCCCGGCACTGTATAACGGTTTCCCAAAAGCTCAGTCATATTATCTAGGAAAAGTTCTTGAGTGTGCATCATTTTGTGCTGAGCCATATGGTGCTAAAGAAACCGTTCTCGGTGAAATAACGCAAGAAGATGTTTCAGTTACAGCAATGCTCCCTGAACAAAGTTGCACAGTTGCTTCTGTATCAGGACATGCTATGTATGAGCGCAGCAATCCTTTTCATGAATATGTTGCGGGTGGTCTACTGGACATGACCAACTGTCATTATGTTCAAGTGAGTGACAAAACAACAAAAGTAACTGGAATGGAATTCCAGGACGCTACAGAGTTTAGAGTGAAGTTGGAGGGGTCCGGTAAAATAGGAGAAAGGTTTGTTGGAATGGCAGGTGTAAGGGATCCTTATACTATAAAAAATATTGACAAGGTCATTGATTGGGCGCGGGATCAAGTAAAGGAAAAGTTTGGAGATAGTGGTTGGGAACTTCATTATAATGTTTTTGGAAGAGATGGGATTATGGGCGATATGGAGCCCTTAAGGAATTCTCCAGCACATGAATTGATGGTGATTGTTCAGGGTATCGCTCCAACAAAGGAGATGGCTGAAGAGGTCGCAGTCACGGGTACTCGCCAACTTTTTTATGCAAGGCTTCCAGAAGTTAAAGGCACCGCCGGAGGGGTATCGTTCATTTTTGATGAGGTTTTACCGGCAAGCGCGGCTTACACCTGGACTCTAAATCATACAATGGCCGTAGATGACCCATTGGAACTTTTCCCTACCCATACAAAGACAGTAGGCTAAAAATAAGGAACGTAAAATGAAAACTAAAAAACTTTCAGAGCTGGCAAAGACTGTTAGAAGTAAGAACGCAGGAACTGATAAGATTACGTTTGATATTATATTTAAAGAAAAGGAGGAGTACGAAAAAGTAAAATCCTCTAAAGTTATTTCAAGAGAGACTGTAGGTAAAATACTAAACATTAGCCAAGATCGCATTTCGGATTTTGTGGAATATGATCCTGCATTTGCAATAAAGTTCACAATCAAGAGGCTAAAGCCGAGCGGAAGTGCGGGAGATGGAGATATTTTCGGAGCACAGCAATATGCACCATTTCTTGATATTGAGGTTCCCGTATAACAGCGTCGATTTAATTTTTAAAATTTGTTGAAACCCTTAAAAAGCTTCATGGACTTTTATCAGTCCATGAAGCTATTGGCCCGCCTAATTAATTGGCTTGCTTATCACAAATAGAGCTGAGACTTGCTCGCGTCACCGATGTGGCAATAGAACCTACACTGTTATACCATCGAAATGGATTTTCCAGTTTTCGTTTAGAACTTGATATATCGGCGATATGGCGGTCTTTAGTTAGCCAACGCTAGCAAGAACACCCTGTTATAGCGCTCGTCGTTCCAGTTGACCAAACCAGCCTTCTTCCGTATTCAATCACGATGCACTACTGATCGGGGTGAGGTGAAGCATATAACACGGGCGATTCTCCGGCCAGATCTTTATGCCGAGTGTTTATGAGTCGAACTCTTGCCCAAAATCAGGTGGGGATCTTGCTCCTTCAGAGTTTCATGGTCGATCTGTCGTAGGAAGTCGAGAAGTTCCTTAGCTCGATGACACTGAGTGTGGCTAACGCCTGGCTATTAGGGCGTGAAGGAGCGCAGTATGGATACGTCTGACCAAAGCCTCTTTTAGTGCTACTTTTTACACCAAAACAATACTCTTTTGAAGGTAAAGCCCCTGCCCTCACCTCTTTTTAAACTCCGCAATCACTTCTTTGATTTGTGCGAATTATTCTGTCCATTGCGTGATGCATTAAGGAGGAAACAATACTGAAACCGGTGGTACATGAAGAAACTACACTATCAGTGTTAATCATAGATACCGGCGACACAGTAATCAAAGGACAATACAGTTCGAAACGTTTGATAAATTGACCGGGAAGGATATACGGGCAGCCTATTCGCCAACGCATGCCAACAATGGTGTTGTCCAGTGCTTCAGTCCGAAACGATCAGAAGAGCCTCTTGCCATTTTCGACCGGAACACCTGGAGCTACCAATGCTACGGCTACGGCACCCGCTTCAGTTTGCACTCTGGTAACCAGGCATTCAGACACAAACGGACCGATCTGTTTGGGAGGAAAATTGGTCACGGTGAGCACCTGCTTTCCATTAAGCATTTCCTTGTCATAGAGCTCAGTGATCTGTGCGCTGGATTTACGAACGCCGACCAGATTAACGCGCAGCTGAAAGCTACCAGATAGCCGTCGAGATTGCGCAAAGCAAACCCGCTGCTGTTGCCTCCAATCAATAACCAGCAACCCGTGAGGGCGAGCACTACGCCCAAGAGGTGCTGTTTTCGCAAGGACTCGCTAGGTAAAAATAAGGTCATCAGAACGATGAACAACGGCCAGAGATAGGCAAGCAGGCTCACATCTACCGCCGGGGCCAGCGTCATGGCTGCGTATTCCGGCGAACGTGAACACTCATTCCGGCTGAACGTGAACACCTTTTTTCTTAACGCATTACCCACCGAGGTTTGTACCCCGGGTGTTCACGTTCAGTCAATTTCCTGAAGTCGTTTTCTCATGGATTCTCCGTTCAGAGCCCAGCGATGGGCGTTGTGCATCAGCCGATCCAGAATGGCGTCGGCCAGAGTGTTGTCGCCGATGGCCGCATACCACTGGTCGGTGGGCAATTGGCTGATGATCATCGTTGAGTGAGTACCGTGCCGGTCATCCATGATCTCCATCAGGTCGTTTCGATGCGCCGGACTCAGGGCTTCCAGTCCCCAGTCGTCCAGGATCAACAGGTTTATTTTGCCCAACTGGTTCAGGGTTTTCTGGTAAGTGCCATCGGCTTTAGCCTGTGTCAGTGCCAGCATTAGCCGGGAGATTCGGTAGTACCGGGCGCTGAGACCGTTCAGACAGGCTTGATGGCCTATGGCACAGCCCAAGTATGTTTTGCCGCTGCCACAGGGGCCGGTGATCAGCAGGTTCTGTCCTCGCTCCAGCCAGTCGGTCTGGGCCAACTGCGCCACTTGGGCTTTCTTGAGATTACGCCGGTGCTGGTAATCGATGTCCTGAACCGAGTCCCGGAGCTTGAAGCGGGCCTGGCGAACCAGGCGATCCTGTTTCCGGTGCTCCCGGGTCTGGCACTCCCGGTCGAGTAACAGCTCCAGCCGTTCAGTGAACGACAGCTCGTCATAGGTACCCGGCTGGTTTTGTTGATGTTCCAGGGCGGCAGCCATGCCGCCCAGTTTTAAGTCCCTCAGTTGTGTCAGGGTTTTGATCGCGTTCATGGGGTCGTGTCCTAGTGGAAGCTCTTCGGGCCACGGATGTTCTCGTGGTGCTGGGGCAATTCTGTGTGCAGGGGCAGTTGTTCCGGCAGCTTGTCGCGGTTGCTCTGGAGAATGGCTTTGATGTGTTTCAGGCGGTTCAGGCCTTCGCGGTTTGCGATACGGCAACTGGCGTTCAGGCGTGAACCGGGGTAGGCCTTACTCAGGTTGAGCAGCCCGAGACAGACCCGGTAGGCCTGTTCCGGATGCTCCCGCTCATCCAACCGGTCACTGACCCAGATTAGGGTGTCTGGCCCGATGTCTCGGGCCCAGCTCTTGAGACGCCCAGGTGTCCACTGTTGTTGTTTTCGGTGGCGTGTAGGCATGTGTCCAGGCTCGGTGGTGATGCCGAACTGATGGCTGCGAGGGTGACTGGCAATCTGCCGTTGCCGGAAGTAGATCTGTACCAGACGTTCACTCGCATGGATCTCCACTCGCTCACCCACATACTGGTGTGGTACTGAGTAATGATGCTGGCTGAACTCGATGTGGTAATCGATATTGACCCGGCAGCGTCGGATGTCCACGTACTCATAAGGGTGCTTCGGTAACGCCCTCAGCGCGGGTTGATCCAGCGTCTTGAAGGCCTCCTGCCGGTTACCCGGGAGTCGTTTGAACGGTCGGCTATTCAGGTCTTCCAACAGTGATCGGATGCACTGATTCAGATCCGCCAGGGTGAAGAAGGTGTGGTGGCGCAACCGGGCCAGTATCCAGCGCTCAACGATCTGCACGCCCACTTCCGCCTTGGATTTGTCTTTGGGCTTGTAGGGCCTCGCTGGCATCACTGCGACCTGATAGTGCGCCGCCAGTTGCTGGTAACTGGGGTTCAGGTCCGGATCGTACCGACAGGCTTTGTTGACACCGCTGCGAAGATTGTCCGGTACCACCATCTCCGGAACACCGCCAAAAAACTCAAACGTGCGCACGTGACTCAACAGCCAGTTCTGCAACTCCTGAGTCCAGGTGGCTTCTGCATAGGTGTAATTGGATGCACCCAGTACGGCGACAAACACTTGAGCCGTGCGGATCTCGCCGGTTTGTGGGTTGACGATGGGAACGGTGGGGCCGCAGTAATCAATAAAGCATTTCTCGCCAGCCTTATGGGTCTGGCGCATGGAGCGCTTTTGCTGCTTCAGCCAGTGGCGGTAGCGATCACAGTATTGCGAGTAGCTGTAACACCGGTTGGGGTATCGAGCGGTGTACTCCTCCCACAGTAATTGTTTGGTGACGACTTTACGTTTGAGTTCCTGGTAAACCGTCATCCAGTCGGGCACCTGATAACGTGACGATGAGGTGGGATCGGAGCCGGGATAGAACATGGCCGCCAGGCGGCCATCGTCCAGCTCCTCTGGCAATGGCCAGGCAATCTCTAAGGCATTGGCCCGAGACAAGAGCTTCTGGATGGATCCGACACTGGTCTTGGTACTGGCGCTGATCTGCCGGATCGAGAGCCCGGCTTCCAGCCGAAGACGAAGTACTTCTCTGATTTTGCGCATTGGCATTCTCTTAGCTGGCATGACCCTGACCCCAAAAAAAGGAATCAGAGTAGCAAGCCGTTGAATAACAATGCGTTAAGAAAGATTCCGCTTGAACGTGAACACCGATTCCGGGAAGGTGAACATCGTTTCCGGAAAATCACCGAAAAGTGTTCATCTTCAGCCGGAATGACTGTTCACGTTCAACCAGAGTCGGTGTTCACGTTCGTCCGGAATCGGTGTTCAGGATGGGCCGGAATATGCACCTTTATACCGGGTCTTCCGAAGGGGCTTCGCAGTGGCAATGAGAGCCTGTTTGATCTAATACGCCAGGAAGATGTACTCCTTCATCATCCGTTTCAGTCTTTCTCTCCCGTTGAGAGTCTGTTGTCTGAATCGGCGCATGACCCTAATGTTCTCGCTATCAGGCAAACTCTCTACCGCACCGGGGCGGACTCACCCATCGTTAACGCCTTAGCCGAAGCCGCTCGCAATGGCAAAGAAGTAACGGTAGTAATTGAGCTCAGAGCCCGTTTTGATGAGGCGGAAAACTTGGCGCTGGCTTCCAAACTTCAGGAGGCGGGCGCGATTGTGATTTACGGCGTAATGGCCTACAAAACCCACGCAAAAATGATGCACATTGTTCGCCGGGAGAACGGCGCCCTTCGCTATTATGCGCATCTGGGCACCGGCAATTACCACTCAAAAACCGCTAAGCTTTACACCGACTACAGCCTTTTTACCGCTAATGTAACCCTGTGCGAAGACGTCAATATGGTGTTCCAGCAGCTCTCAGGGATGGGTAAAGCACGCAACATCTCCACCCTGCTTCACGCGCCTTTTGCTCTACATAATGGTTTGTTACAACTGATAGCCCGGGAGGCCAAAGCAGCCGCGCGGGGTAAAAAAGCGCATTTGATCATCAAGTGTAATTCGCTAACGGAGCCAGAGTTGATCCGCGCTCTGTACCGCGCTTCTCAAGCGGGTGTGCGTTGCGATTTATTGATCCGGGGCATGTGCTGTTTGCGCCCGGGGGTACCGGGGGTTTCTGAAAATATTCGGGTACGGTCTATCGTCGGCCGTTTTCTGGAGCACACCCGGGTGTTTTATTTCCATAATGAAGGGCAGCCCGAGGCCTGGGCCTCCAGTGCCGACTTTATGGAGCGCAATATGTTTCAGCGAGTAGAAACCTGCTTCCCCATCTTGGATAAGAAGTTGGCACAACGGGTGCGAAAGGATCTGGAGACCTATCTGGTCGACAACAGCCAAAGCTGGGATTTAATGGTTGATGGTACGTATGTGAAGCGAACCCCGATAAAAGAAGCTGCTGCGATCAGCGCCCAGGAAACGCTGCTGTATACCCACGCAGCACAGGCTTAATATCAACTTAACCTCTGGGCTATCTCCTGCCATAAAGTGGCGTAGGCCACCGCTGCAGGCGTGCGGGCAGCAAACTGGGATAAAGGCGCCTGCACAATGCCCATTCTCTCAACCACACTGGAACTCGGGATAACCGTGTTCAGGAGTAGTTTATGCTCAGATGAAAGCTGTGCCATGACGTCCAGGTGCAGCGTTTTTCGACGATCTGCCAGCGTAAAAAAAGGCCATACTGAACAAGGGCAGTCCTGCTCATCGAGATGACTACGCAATTGTTTGAGTGTGCGCAGGGAGAGCGTCGTCGGGATCAACGGAACCAGCAAGGCATCCACGCTTGAGAAGACCTGCTCTGAAAGCACCGAAATGCTCGGCGGGCAATCCAGTATAACCAGGTCGTAGTCATCCCTAATGGGCTTGAGTAGTTTACGCAAGTGACTTGGCTTTCTCTCATCAAGCAGTTGATCCAGCTCCCGGGCGTCGAATGAGGCCGGTAACAAGTCCAGCCCTTCCAC
Organism: Marinobacter sp. KMM 10035; assembly: GCF_046537445.1. Classification (NCBI taxonomy): domain Bacteria; kingdom Pseudomonadati; phylum Pseudomonadota; class Gammaproteobacteria; order Pseudomonadales; family Marinobacteraceae; genus Marinobacter; species Marinobacter sp. KMM 10035. The sequence continues at coordinate 453,633 of NZ_JBBVMG010000002.1, forward strand.
ATCAGTTCCGTAGATCACCTTTTCAAACGAGGCCTTGCCCTTGATGAGCTTGTCTATACCGCCTTTCACCTTGGGCTTTGCCCGTAGATAGTAGGTTGTAGCAGCTTGAGGGTCGAGGTCCCAGAGCAGCACCCGGTAACCGTTTAAAGCGGACTGTGCCGCAAGGTTCACTGCTGAGGCAGTTTTTCCTACCCCGCCTTTGATGCTGTACAACGCTAACATTTTCATGGAGACCTCCAATGTCGGTGGTGGAAAACATTGTACTTTGTTGGAGCCACACTACCATCCATTTGCATTATTCGTAGCGCATACCTGCTGCCACTGACCAACAGAACCCCAAAGACTTGCAATCCTCCGAAGCCAGAGTCTATCTGGCCCAAGTTTATTCCCTTTTAAGGGAAACCATGGTGATCATCACTTCAACAGCTTCTCATATAGTTTGGTAAATTCTTGCAAAGCTCAACCACGTCGGATTTCAAAAGAGTTTTTTAGGATCTAATATCACTCTAGCCCAATGGTAACGAAAGACTCTCCTTCAGCTCCTCCATCACGATATAGCTTTTTGCATTCTTGACCCCAGGCAGCGTTAGTAGCACATCTCCGAGTAATGCTCGATATTCCGATATCCCGCTGATCCGTGCTTTTAGCAGGTAATCAGAATCGCCGGACACCAGATGACATTCCAGAATATAAGGCAGTTCCTGGACCGACTCGCTGAACTTTTGAAATGAATCAGGCGACTGGTAGGAAAGGGCAATTTCCACGAAAACCAGCATTTTGTAACCCAGAAGCATTGGATTCAGACGGGCGTGATATCCCTCGATATAGCCGTCTTTCTCTAGCCGTTTTACCCTTTCGATACAGGGGGTCGAGCTTAGGCCGACCTTGCTCGCAAGGTCTATGTAACTGATCCGACCATCATCTTGCAGCGTTTTTAAGATACGCATATCCAACTTGTCGAGAGATCGCTTTCGTCCTTCATGCATAACAATATTTTCCACTCTCTATTTCTATTTATTTAGATTTTAAACCTCAAATTACATTAAAACCAGAGCTTAATCTTGGCAATTTGATACTAGACTAGTGATTAAAATTAATTTTGGATTCAGATGAGAGCCGTCTATGAAAGTTCTAGTTTTAGGCAGCGGCGTTATCGGGGTGACGACCGCATGGTACCTCGCAAAAGCCGGCAATGAGGTTACCGTGGTCGATCGTCTGGACACTCCGGCCACCGAAACAAGCTATGCCAATGCAGGCATGTTGTCTTTTGATTATTCGACGCCCTGGGGTGCCCCGGGAGTACCTCTGAAGGCCATCAAATGGATGATGCAGGATATTTCCCCCCTCTACTTTGATGTCAGATGTTTCGATGCCAATACCATCGGCTGGATGATGAAAATGTTGGCGCAATGTTCATCTCAGGCCTTTGATGTAAACAAGGAACGCATGCTACGCGTAGCCCACTACAGCGCTAAATGCTTCCGGGAACTGAACACTGAACTGAAGCTGGACTACGACGTGCGCATGAAGGGTACGCTGGAAGTCTTCCGGAGTCAGAAAGAGCTGGACGGTTCTGCCAGTGACGTGGAGATTCTGCAACGGTGCAATGTTCCCCATGAAATGGTCGATGTTGAAGGTTGTGTAGATCACGAGCCGGCATTGGGCAATGTGAAGGAAAAGATCGTCGGAGGCCTCTATCTCCCAGGTGACGGTACCGGTGACTGCTATAAGTTTACTAACGGTCTGGCGAAGGAATGCCGCAAGCTGGGTGTGGAGTTCAAGATGGGGACCGAAATCCACTCGATTGAAACCACGAAAGGCAAAGTTTCTTCACTGCAGACCAGTGCCGGTGAAATGAAGGCCGACAAATACGTGCTTGCGCTGGGCAGCCACGCACCGAATCTGGCCCGCAGAATCGGTATCAATCTACCAATCTATCCGCTAAAAGGTTACTCGTTGACGATGCCAATTATTGACGAGAGCAAAGCGCCGGTTTCAACCGTCATGGATCAAAAATACAAGGTCGCGGTTACACGTTTTGATGATCGTATCCGGGTCGGTGGTATCGCTGAGATCGCTAACTTCAACAAAGAACTGAACCTGAAGCGCCGGAAAGCAATAGAGTTCACGGTCAAGGATCTGTTCCCGGGCGCTGGTGATGTTGATGGCGCTGAGTTCTGGGCCGGGCTACGTCCCATGACTCCGGACAGCGTACCTATTCTGGGCAATACTAAATACGACAATTTGATCCTCAACTGCGGCCACGGAACCTTAGGCTGGACCATGTCTCTGGGCGCATCCAGACACGTCGCCAGCTTAGTGAACGGCACCACATCCGACCTTGATTCAGACGGGCTATCCATCGCCCGCTACGGCTGATTTTTTGAAACGCAAACAACGTTCCACCCAGTCATCTAAGCATGATCAAAAAACCATCACTGCAACTGAAATTGCACCTGTTAATGTCGAAACTAAAGCCATCATGGAACTGTGAGATCGAATCATGGCCCGAGCAGCAACCTTAAACATAGACCTGGATGCTATTGCGCATAACTACCGCGTCGCAAAATCGCAGGCGCCGAAGCAAAAAGCTCTGGCGGTGGTCAAAGCCAATGCATACGGCCATGGAGCTATCGATGTAGCAAAAAAACTTGAGTCTGACGCACCCGGGTTTGCCGTTGCCTGTATTGAAGAAGCGGTAGAGTTGCGTGATGCTGGCATTCGGAAGCCGATTTTGCTGCTGGAAGGGTTCTTCGCCGCCGACGAGCTGGACTATATTTGCCGCCACGATATATGGACTGCAGTACACAATAACTTCCAGTTAGAGGTCATTGCCTCGAAGGGTCTGGCCGAACCGCTGAATGTCTGGCTGAAACTTAATACGGGAATGCACCGGCTAGGCTTTAGTCCAGATGAATACAGACTCGCTTATCAGCGGATGAAAGATCTGCAACAGGTCAGCGGCATTACCCTGATGAGCCATCTTGCATCTGCCGATGACCTTGCCAGCTCCGAAACCCAGAAGCAGGTTGAACAGCTCAACCGCATCCATCGTGACTGCCCGTCACCTAGGAGCATTGCCAACTCCGCCGCGACCATGAAACATCCCGTGGCTCTTCATGATTGGCAGCGCCCAGGTATTATTCTTTATGGATCCTCCCCGTTTCAGGGCGACGAGGACGTCCAGGCCCAGTTAAAACCGGCAATGACTCTGACCTCAGAAGTAATCGCCGTTCACGCACTGCAGCCCGGTGATACGGTCGGTTACAACGGTACTTGGACCTGTGAACGGCCGACTCGAATCGGTACGGTGGCTATGGGTTACGCCGATGGCTATCCGCGTCAGGCTCGAAACGGCACCCCCGTGCTGGTGAACGGCCATCGCACACAGCTGGTCGGGAGGGTGTCTATGGATATGATGACAGTAGACCTGACCGGTATTGATGCCGATTTGGGTTCTGCGGTGGAATTCTGGGGGGAGCACCTGCTGGCGAATGAAGTCGCGCCATGGTGCGACACCATTTCCTACAGCTTGTTCACGTCCATTACCCACCGGGTTCATCGGAAGGTTAAGAACTGTGTGGAGAGCTAGGCAGGGTCGCTGCATTGCCCACGAGGTAATAGCCACACCAGCTAGCAGCTCCAAGGCCAACCCCCTCCCGATAAGATCCGCCAGAAACGGAACCTTTCACGTGAACGTAATCAACAACAGACCTGCCCCAAGATCTTTAAAATCCAACGCGAGAGCCCAGCATGATGACATCTGAACAGATCATAGCCGCCCTGAACCAACTTATGGCCGAGGGCGATGCCCCAGGCAAAGTGTTAACAAACCCCTCTGATCTTGCCACCTACGGCACCGACTGGACTCGGATCTACACGCCGAACCCATTGGCCATTGTGTTACCTAAAACTACCGCACAGGTTCAGGCGCTGGTGCAGTTTGCCAATCAGAATAAAGTAGCGCTGGTGCCATCTGGTGGCCGTACCGGGCTAAGCGCCGGTGCTGTAGCCGCTAATGGCGAAGTAGTGGTGGCGTTTGACAACATGAACCAAATTCTGGACTTTAACGCCAGTGATCGCACTGTCCGCTGTCAGCCGGGGGTTATTACAGAACAGTTGCAGAATTTTGCCGAAGAGAACGGCTTATACTATCCGGTGGATTTTGCCTCCGCGGGCTCCAGCCAACTAGGTGGCAACCTATCTACCAATGCCGGCGGCATCAAAGTAATTCGCTACGGCATGAGTCGCGACTGGGTCGCTGGCTTGAAAGTCGTAACTGGTAAGGGCGACATTCTGAATCTGAACAAAGACCTGGAAAAGAACAATACTGGCTACGACCTGCGCCACCTATTCATCGGAGCAGAGGGCACCTTGGGCTTTATTACCGAAGCCACCATGAAGCTGTCACGCCAGCCAAACAACTTGACGGTTCTAGTGTTCGGCTTGAACAATCTGGGCAGCACTATGGACGTACTGAATGCCTTCCGTAGTAAGCTGGACTTAACCGCCTACGAGTTTTTCTCGCACCAAGCCATGAAGCACGTACTGGCCCACAGCCAAGTGAAGGCGCCTTTTGATTCCGAAACCCCTTATTACGCACTGCTGGAATTCGAGGCTATGTCTGACAAGGTGATGGACAGCGCCATGGAGCAGTTTGAACATTGCCTAGAAAACGGCTGGGTGCTGGACGGAGTGATCAGCCAGAGCGAAACCCAAGCACAAAACCTGTGGCAACTGCGCGAACGCATCTCCGAATCCATCGCCCCGCGCATTCCCTATAAAAACGATATTTCTGTGGTGGTATCTCAGGTGCCCGGCTTCCTAGAGGAGATCAATCAAGTGGTTAGCAATCACTATCCGGATTTTGAAATTATCTGGTTCGGCCACATCGGCGACGGCAATCTCCACCTGAACATCTTGAAGCCTGAGGATATGGCGAAAAAAGACTTCTTCGAGAAGTGCCAGCAGGTGAACAAGTGGGTGTTTGAAACTGTCGAGAAATATAAAGGCAGCGTGTCCGCCGAACACGGCGTAGGAATGACCAAAAAGGCCTACTTGCAATACACCCGCAACGAAACTGAAATTGCCTACCTTAAAGGTATCAAGCAGGTATTCGACCCTAACGGCATCATCAATCCAGGTAAAATCTTCGACTGACAAGGGTACAAACAAACCCGTTTGGCTCCGCGAAACTGCGCGTAAAGTCCAGCCAGTTATCTATAGTGATGCAGCCCTAAACGAGTTTCTTACAGATGAGACAGCCCCATTATCTGCCTTTTCCAATTGCCGGCTTCATCTAAACTCATATCAAACTGGACGGTATGGGGCTGTCATCCGTAGCCGTCCGATGGGTCCATAAACACCCGTCCCAGACGAGGAAAGAGTCCGCCATAGGTGGCGTGGATGTCAGAAACCCCAAGCTTTCCTTCAGAGACAATACCTAAAAGTGTAGCAACCTTGCCGGGCTCGGCTAGGCCTTCAGTTACAGTCACCGTACTGTAATTTTCTGCGCGTAAATTAGTACCCGCTTCACCGCCATCCAGTCGTCACCTAGCGGTTTGCACCACCATGTGCATGCCAACAGTGCTCCAAACGCTCTGGCCCACCCCGACGTCACCTTCCGCGAATACAAACTATTGCTGGATGTCGACTTGGAGTTCCTGAAATCCGCTGGTCGCCGAGACTTCGTTCGAGCATGAGGACAGATCGGCTGATTACACACGCGAGGTTGTCAACCGCACTTGTACACGGTGGCCCCATGTCGAAACGATTTCGGCGATTTTTGTTGAACAGAAAAAGGAATAAAGCTGATGTTAAAGAAAATGACGTTGATTACCTCGGTGTTGGCCACGTCCATGTTGGTCGGTTGCAGTAGCGATAATGAGAACAACGACGAAACAGGCAGTGTAGATACAGCAGCGGTGTTGGAGAGCTTTCCGGCGGCAGGGGTATTCCTATCCTATGATGTCCTTCGCAGCGATCTGATTGATGCCAAGACCCTACGGCCATTTGAGGTACGTAATGGTGGTTTCGGCTCTGCAATGACTGCCCATCCAAGCAACCCCACCCGCTTCTACACCCTTACCGACCGAGGCCCCAACGCCGGTTTCACTGGCGACTACGGCAAGGGAAAGAAATTCCCAAGCCCGGACTACACCCCGCGTATCGGTTTGTTCGAAGTAATGGAGAACGGCCAGATAAACCACGTCAGCACCATCCTGCTCAAAGACCTCGATGGTAATAACATCAGTGGCTTGCCCAACAGTGCCGCGCTGGGCGGAACCGGTGAGACCCCCTACTACGACAACGGCGATCCCATCTTGATCGACGACACCAAACCCTACAACGAGACCACCAACCCGTTCAAACTGGATGATTACGGCCTTGACGGCGAAGGCCTGGTTGCACTGAGCGATGGCACCTTCTGGGTCAGCGACGAGTATGGGCCGCACTTGGTTCACTATGATGCCGACGGCGTGGAGATCGACCGTATCAACGCTTATGCTGACGACCCTCGCACCAGTATCAATCTGCCAGCCGAGTTCGCCAACCGCCGCGCCAACCGCGGTATGGAAGGCCTGGCGATCACACCGGACGAAAAAACCCTTGTCGGGATCATGCAATCGACCATGTACAACCCGAACAGCAGTGTCAAGGATCTGGACATCACCCGTATCGTCACGGTTAACCTGGAGACGAAAGAGGTGGGACAGTACCTGTACAAACAGGAAAAGACTCAGAACTCCAACTCAGAGATCGCAGCCCTGAGCGACACAAAGTTTCTGGTCATTGAGCGTGACGGCAGCTTCCTTAATGGTGGCCCCGGCGGCGCCAGTGCCGCCACCCCCAACGCTCAGAAGCATGTCTACCGCATCGACCTGTCGAACGCTACCAACCTTGAGGAGATGACCTCGACCGGACACATAGAACAAGACAACGCGCTAGGCCTGACCATCGACAGCAAGACCCTGGAAGAGGTAGTCCTCGCAGACGGCGGTTGGGCCAGCCTGACCGCTGCAGGCATCGTGCCGGCTGAAAAGAAACTGATTGTAGATATGGTCGCTGCGGTAGGTTTCCCGCACGACAAGATGGAAGGTCTGTGGGTCATTGACGACAGCCACCTTGGCATTCTGAACGATGACGATTTTGCCACCTGGTCCACAGGTGGTGAGCTGGAGCAGAAAATGCTCGACATCAACACCATCGACGGAAGCCGACTGTACATCATCGACGGATTAGATCTGTCCAGCAACTAAGACGGTATAAATAGGGACGACTGGGCCATTGCGCAGTGATCCTGAGAACAGCCAGTGGAAGCTGCCAAGCGCTCAGGGTCCGATCTGGCTTTCCGCTCAAGTATTGTCGGGATGGACCCAGCACCATCGTTCAGTTAGCGCGTCAGCGCATCCCTGCGTTTGAACCTGTAATCCAATGCTTTGACTGTGCCGGAGCGATCCGGCACAGTCTGGTAATGCGCCTGCATCCACTGGCACTGTGCAGTATCGGAAGCCGCGGAGCATGTATATCTGACTTGAGTCTGTATAGTTGGCTACAGCAGTTTCAACATCACTGCCGCCCTTCTCCTACCCGGTTATGCCAAAGTTCTACAGCCATTTAATGAATTCGGGAAAGCAGGAGATGCTTCACTCATTGCTTGTGTTTCGGATTGACGTGCCATTTCCGCCAGTTTCGGCATTGCTGCATTAAGAGCTCTGATGTAAAGCTCGACACATTCATCGGCGTCTTGCTTGGTAATTATCAGAGGCGGTGCCATATTTGTTACTTCAATATATGGTAGTGCGCGTGAGATTAAACCCGCCTTGGCACACTCCGCAGCCACTAGCTTGTGTGCTCCCAGCTTAGGATCAAACGGGCGACGGGTTGCCTTGTCTGCCACATACTCCACACCAAGCATCGCGCCAATACCACGCACCTCACCGACGTAAGGGCAATCGGCAGTGGCCTCCTGCATTTTTCTAATCAAGTATGGCCCTACTTCTGCGGCATTATCGACTAAGCTTTCCCGCTCCAAGATTTCAATCGCCTTAAGAGCAATAGTGGTGCTCAATGGGTGTCCGCCATAGGTGAAGCCATGCATGATTGGGCCGTACTCTTCACTGGCGTTTTGCAGAACATCCCAAACGCGGCTGGAGATCAAACTGGCTGACAACGGTGCGTAAGCTGAAGTCAAGCCTTTCGCAAGAGTCACGAAGTCAGGTTTCAGTCCGAAAGTCTCACATCCAAACATCTTGCCAGTACGACCAAATCCGGTTACAACTTCGTCGACGATCAACAGAATATCGTTTTCTTCCAAGATGGGCTGAACCTTTTCAAAGTAGCCAACAGGAGGAACGAACATACCACCTGTCCCCATTACAGGTTCGGCGATAAAGGCACCGATATTATCAGCACCTTCTCTGGCAATGGCGTCTTTAAGTTCACTGATCAGTCGGTCAGTGAACTGCGCTTCTGTCTCCCCGTCGCTGTGGAAGCGATAATAAGATGGCGTGGATAGGCGGACCACCTGTTCAACCGGTGCGTCAAAGGCCTTATGATAAGCAGGAATACCGGTTAATGCGGTCGCTAGAGTCGTCAGACCGTGATATGCGCCCGTACGGGAGATCACCTTCTTCTTACTTGGCTTACCACGTAAGTTGTTGTATAGGCGCATCAACTTAACGTTGGTGTCATTGGCGTCCGAGCCGCTATTGCCGAAAAACACTTTGGAAATAGACGCACCAGGCACAGTGCTATTGAACATAGTCACTAGCTTCTGCGCCAACAGTGTGGTCGACTCGCAAGTACTGTTACCAAAGGTATGGCCGAAACCTAGCTTGCCAATTATTTCTTTGGCCACATCACCAATTTCATTACGACCATAACCCAAAGTCATGCACCATAAGCCTGCAATTGAATCCAGGTACTCGTTACCGTCGGTATCCGTAATACGCATCCCTTGCGCACTGTCCATAATTGTCGGACCTGTGGCGTTAAGCATCGAGATAGATGTATTTCCGTGCATGTGGAACAACTGGTCGATCTCTTTCAAGGATTTATTCTGGATCTGGTCAGTCATATTCTATTCCTCTTTGTTATTTGTAGCGGACGGCATCATTCGACCGCCACATATTCAGTGTCAGGTCGTTACACCAACTTGGCTTTAATAAACTTGGGCACCAGATAATCATAAATACCTAGACTGCCGCCTTCGCGCCCGTATCCGGACTCCTTTGTTCCACCGAATGGCATTTCGGCCGAGGCCAATAGAACTTCGTTGATACCAACCATGCCGGCGTCGATGTCTTCGGCAGCCAGAGTGGCGGTTTTCAGATTCTTAGTGAACAGGTAAGACGCCAACCCCCAAGGCAAACTGTTCGCCAGTTCAATCACTTCGTCATAGCTGGAGAACTTAACGATCGGTGCAATCGGCGCAAACGGCTCTTCACTCATTATCCTCGCGTTAGCCGGTACATTGCCTAGTACGGTCGCCTCGATGAAGTACCCCTTGTCGAACCCTTCAGCTGCTTTACCTCCTGCCAGCAGCTCAGCACCCTTAGCCAAGGCATCGTCAATTAGCTCAAGCGCCTTGCGTAGGCCGCGTGCATTGGCCATAGGCCCCATCGTTACGCCCTCTTCGGTACCGGCACCGAGTTTGAGGCTATTCGCATAATCAACAAACGCTTGAGCAAAAGAATCGTACTGGCTCTCATGAACGTAAAAGCGAGTGGGCGAAACGCAGACCTGACCGCTGTTACGAAACTTGGACGCTGCGACAATTTTAGCTGCATCGGCGCCATTGAAGTCTTCAAATACAATTACTGGTGCGTGGCCACCAAGCTCCATCGTCACCTTCTTTATTCCATCCGCGGCAACTTTCAGTATTTCTTTGCCTACACGGGTAGAGCCGGTCAGTGAGACCTTGCGAACATTTTCTGAACGCACCAAGTGACTGGAAATCATAGCGGGTTCACCAGTGATCATATTTATGACTCCTGCCGGCAACCCTGCATCGGCACAAGCTTGCACTAATGCAGCGCATGAGTATGGGGTCTCACAGGCAGGTTTAACGATCACGGAACAACCAGCAGCCAAGGCAGCAGCGATCTTCCGAGCAGGTAACAATACCGGGAAGTTCCAGGCGGAGAACGCAACAACTAAACCTACTGGTTGGTAGATCACGTTCATGCGTGTCGCGCGATCTCGAGCTTCGATGCTCTCGCCTCTGATACGCTGGGTTTCACCGGCATACCAATCAAACTGGTCGGCGGCTGCTCCAATCTCGCCCATACTTTCGGCAATCGGCTTTCCCGTCTCGGTCGACATTACTATGCCAATTTCAGCAGCGCGGTCGCGCAGCAATTGTGAAACTTGTCGCAATACCGCAGCGCGCTCCCAAGGATTAGTGTGGCGCCATGTATTGAAAGCCTTTTGAGCGCCCGCTACCGCATCGCTCAAATCCCGCTCTGTTGCAACAGCCACTGCACCGATGACCTCTTCAGTGGACGGATTGTATACCGCAGACATCTGTTCACTGTTCTTATGGCGCCACTCACCATTAATAAATATACCGCTTGAATTAAACATGGATAGAGCCTCACCTAATCGAGTCTTATAGGAATAAGCTAGATAATATCCACTCACCCAAGAGTCTTCGTGAACAAATATGTGAACCTAAGTCTTGAATTAGTGAACAAACGAAAGTTGGCGCGAGAAACGAGCACCAAGTGGCTCTCGCCCTTTTCAGAAAGCTGAATATTGGTAGGTCTATGCGTCTAGGATCACTATGTAGTGGTCAGACCACCTGAGATGGCAGTTTGGCAATGCGAGGATGCGAGGTAGAGCGGCTATTCGAGATCTAAGGAGACTCTGATTAAGTCTCAAAGTCAGCGATAATAAGGTCATCGTCAACCGCATAGGATTCGTTGCCACCATGGATCAGATCACCTTCTCCGAAGCCGAGTACCAGACCAAGAAACGCAAGACCCGCCGCGAGATCTTTCTGGAACGGATGGACAAGCTGATTCCGTGGAAGCAGTTGGAGAAGAAGGTATCGCGATATTACCCAAAGGGCCAGACTGGCCGACCACCGTATCCGCTGCCAACCATGCTGCGAGTCCACTGCATGCAGCTGTTCTATAACCTCAGCGACCCGGCGATGGAAGACGCGCTTTACGAGATCGAGTCCATGCGCCAGTTCGCCGGTTTGAAGCTGGATCGCCTGCCGGACGAAACTACCATTCTCAAGTTCCGTCATTTTCTGGAGCGCCATGGCCTCGGCAAGGTGGTGTTCAAAGAAGTGAACAAACACTTGGAGAAGAACGGCCTGATGCTGCGTGAAGGCAGTATTGTGGATGCGTCCATCATTTCTGCGCCAAGCTCCACAAAGAACGAGAGCGGCCAGCGTGATCCCGAGATGCACCAGACCAAGAAGGGTAATCAGTATTACTTTGGCATGAAGATGCACATCGGCGTGGATGACACGCTCGGTCTGATCCACAGCATCGATACTACAGCAGCCAACGTCCACGATATCGTGCCCGCTGGCAACCTTCTCCACGGCGACGAGCAGCGAGTGTTCGGTGACGCCGGCTATCTTGGGATTCAAAAACGGGACGAGCATAAAGATCGCAAAAACGTATCCTGGTTCATTGCCAAGCGTCCTGGCTCCCGTAAGAAACTGGACGACCGTAAATTGAAAGCTGAAAAGCTCAAGGCCAGTGCACGGGCCAAGGTGGAACATCCGTTCCGGTAAATCAAACAAGTCTTTGGCTATAGCAAAGTCCGCTATCCTGGCCTGGCTAAAAACAATAACCGACTGCACTTGCTGGCCGCGTTCAGCAACCTGCTGATGAGTGAAAAATACCTGCTGGCGTAGTGTCAGTGCGCCTGAATTCCGCCAAAATGGCGGGGAGCGGGCAAAAAACGAACAAATAGAGGGGAGGATTACGTTCAAATCTAGTCTGAATGGCTTTTTTTGGAATTGAAAAGCGATTCAACGGCAAATAAGGCGTTAATCAGACCCTCCCTAAAGTTGTCAGTTACTTTAATACCGTCCGTGGAGAAGGGGTAAAAGCCCCAGTTATCCTACAGCTAAGAGACTCAAGCATCAGCTCTGCTGTTTGACGTGCTATTTAACACCCTGAGAAAGATATCCCGGGCCGGATTGCAGCTCTGCGATTTGTTAGTAATCGCGTAAACATTATTACTGGTGGTCATCAAACTCGGCATAAGGGCGCGCATTTTTGCGCTTCCTGTCCAGTGTTGCGCCATATAGCTAGGCAAAAAGCCGAGATATTTCCCGCTTAGAATCATAGACGCTCTCATATCCAAGTTTCTGGCTGATGCGGTGATTTTGCAATCCGCTAATAAGTTTTCCAGGTGAGCATCGTGGAGCGTAACGACCTCGATGAACTCGTGTTCCTGCAGTCTTTCAATGGACAAATCACCGTTCGACGCACCAAACAAGGGGTGACCGGCACCGCAATAAAGAAACAGATCCTCTTTAAACAGCAAGTGACAATTGAGGCTTGCGGATTGGCGGGGTAACACATTGATTCCCAGCGCCGCTTGACCACTGAGTACCGCCTGCTCTACTTCGGAGGGATCTCCACTGCAGATATTAAGGTAGACATTGGGTTCGGATAAGTGAAAGCTCGCTATCACTTCTGGAAGAGCCAACTGGGCATCCCAGATTGCATTATCGGCAATATATAGGTCTAACCGGCCGGTCAGTTGGGTTTGCGCGGTGTGGATTTGTTGACGAAATTGCTCCACATCCTCCAGTAGTTTATTGACAGCGTCATAAATGATTTGTCCATGCTCGGTAAGGAAAAATCCCGCACGCCCCCGCCGGCACAGGGCAATGCCTAACCTTTTCTCCAAATTAGAGATATCCGCACTGATAGCCGACTTGCCTTTATTCAAAGCTAGCTCAGCTGCGGTGATACCACCACAATCCACCACAGCTTTAAATGCACGGATCTGCCGAAAATCAATATCTGATATCTGGGTCAGAAGGTTCACTTTCTTATTCACTTCTACATTCACTATAGCAACTTCCTTAGTTAACTAGGCCAAATACTAGGTAACACATAAAAGACTGCCAGCGGCGTCACATAATTCAGCCAAGATGTCAACGCCACATGAAAATTTTGTGGCGCCGGTCTGGTTGAAATAGACTAAAGAGTTGGGGTGATTTTAATACGCCAACTTTGAACGACCAGCACAATTTTAGCTATAGCCTGGCCATAAGATCTTTAGTGTCGGACGGGCATCAGTTTCTCACTACGCCGACGCAGAAACTCTAGAACCGACAACAAAATAAGAGAAAATAGCGTCAATAGCATTGCCACTGCGATAATGGCTGGTGTGATATTCTCTCGCAACCCAGCAAACATTTGCATCGGCAGGGTGCGTTGCTCAGGACCAGCAATAAAAACAGCTACCACCACTTCATCGAAAGAAATTGCGAACGCAAAAAGGGCACCAGACACGACGCCGGGCAAGATTAGGGGCAGCACAATTCTGAACAATACCTTGATAGGAGAAGCCCCCAAGCTAGCCCCAGCACGCATTAGATCAAAATTAAACCCTTGCAGCGTTGCATTTACAGTAATAAGTACAAACGGAGTTCCCAAAATCGTATGAGCGACAATCATCGCCGTAAAGGTCGCGCTCAAGTTCAACTCTGCAAAGAAAAAATAAAGACCTAGGGCAGAGATAATCATCGGCACTGCCATCGGCGAGATCATCAGCGCCGTAACCAACGATTTACCTTTGAAATTTGCCATGTTCAGACCAAGCGCCGCCAGCGTCCCAAGTACTGTAGCAACGAGCGTCGAGGCAACGCCCACAATAATACTATTCTGGAGAGGGATCAGCCAATTTGGTGTCGTTAATACTTCCTTGTACCAACGTAAAGAGTAACCCGCTAGCGGATAACTCAAAAAGCTGTCTGAACTAAAAGATATCGGAAGTATCGCCAACAAAGGTAGCGACAAAAAAATCAAAACACTAATCGCAAAAAAAATATAAGTGTAATATAAACATCCATCCACTTTTGTTCTATATTTTTCAGTGGCCATAGTAACTACCTTTTGTTTAAATTAGCGCCATTTGACAATCGGATATAAACCAAAAACAACAAACCGGTAACAACAAACAATATGACACCGAGTGCCGACGCCATCCCCCAATTTACAGTTTGATTGGTATAATAAGCAATAAAATAGCTAATCATTTGGTCACCTGCACCACCCACCAACGCAGGAGTAATATAATAACCTAAAGCCAAAATAAAGCAGAGCAACCCACCTGCAGCTACACCAGGCAGGGTCTGAGGTAAATATATTCTGAAAAATGCGATAACTGGGTGGGCGCCAAGGCTTAACGCTGCCCGCATGTATGCTGGTGAAATAGATCTCATTACACTATATAAAGACAATACCATGAACGGTAACAAAAGATGAATTAGAGCAATGTAAACAGCTGACCGCTCATACAATAGATTTAGTGGCTCACTGATAATCCCAGTATTGATAAATAAGGTATTCAGAACCCCATTTGTCTGCAACAAAACCATCCAGGCACTGGTCCGCACCAATAGAGAGGTCCAAAAAGGCAATAGTAGACCGATCATCAGCCACCCTGTCCATTTAGGCGGCGCATTCGCCATTAAGTGAGCTAAAGGGAAACCTAAAACCAAGCACCCCAACGTCACTACCAAGGCAATCCACAAAGTTCGTAACAATATATCCACATAGATAGCTTGATATTTTTGAACCGCCACAATTTCACTTTCGTCGTTTAAACGATGGTCGACAGCCGATAATAAATAATGACTGGTGATGGTCGGCGACGACCGTTTAATAGCATTCCATGTGTCGACTTCCCCCCAGCGAGAATCGATACTGAGTAACTGTTGCATAGCTTTCTCTGGCGTACTTAGGTCTGACTGGGCCAACTTACGACTAGTGCGGCTGATTAAACTGCGCATACCGGAAAGCTCGTAGTTCAAGCGCTTGGAAACATCAGATAGAGTTCTGTCTTTATGCGACTGTTTTATCTCGTGCGCTAGTATGGAGTACATACTTTCATCGGGTAAGTCCTCAGCACTCCATTGCTGTATAGCACTCACAGTTTGAGGCCAAGCATTTTGTAAGTCCGGATTCTCAACACTACGCATCAATATAAGCATCACTGGAACAACAAATACGCTAAGTGTAAATAAAAACAAAGGCGCAATTAATAATAGTGCTTTTAGTTTTTTTAAGCGTTGAGAGCGGTGCATCTGATCCTTCAGTGAAATTTCCGTTTTCTCGATGGACGACGTATCAACAATACTACCTGAAGCCATGAACCTTCCCCCAAATAATTGCAACAGCAAACATTATATTTCCGTCGTTAACTATTATTTAAATTGTCTTTAATCCAGGCGGATACGGGGGGGGGCGGGCCGCCCCCTCCTATTCATGCACTTAAACTAATTTGATATTAAAAAATTGAACCGCTCATTTAGCTCATCCTGGTGATCTACCCAGAATATCGTATCTTCACGCAAACCTACCGCTATATTAGACTTAGAACTAGGTAGTATTTCAGCAACCTCCGGCGGCAATTTACTAATCGCCGCTTTGTTCGGCACGCCGTAGGGCATCATTATGGGATATTCTGAAGCGGGGCCTTCAGAACTGGCGAAGGAAATGAATTCAAATCCTTGCGTTTTATTCTCACTACCTTTGATCACTGCCCAAGAGTCAACACTGTAGACCTGTCCATTCCAAACTATGCCGAAATTGCGACCTTCTTTTATCGCATTAGAAATACGGCCGCTGTAGGAACTAGTCATGACGACATCGCCAGATGCCAGCCACTCAGGAGGCTGAGCACCGGCTTCCCACCACTGAATATTTGGCTCAAGCTCCTTCAGCTTGGAAAAAGCTCGTTCGATACCGGCTGGCGTGTTCAGCACATTATAAACGTCCTTAATCGCCACTCCATCAGCCATTAAAGCAAATTCCAGATTGGCTTTCGCGCCTTTACGAAGACCTCGCTTGCCAGGAAACTTCTTAACATCCCAGAAATCGGACCAATTTTTAGGCTCTTTAACAAGAGCATCTTTATTGTACGCAAGGGCAGTTGACCAAATAATGTGACCCAAACCGCATTCGCTCACTGCGGATTCAAGATACTCATCTTTATCGCCAACCGCAGTCCAGTCCATCGGTTCAATTAACCCTTCTTCACATGCTTGAAGTAAGGCCGGTTCTTCTAAAAGCACGACATCCCAAGTGACGCTTTCGCTATCAACCATCGCCTTAATCTTGGCAAGCCCACCGTTATAGGTGTCCGTTAGTACTTCTGTTTTGGTTTGTGCAGAAAAAGGATCAAACATCGTGACCTTTTGAGCATTTTGAGCCGCGCCACCAAAGCCAACAATCGTTAACGGACGTGCGTCAACAGCAGAGCTGACCAGTAGCGTGGTAGTAATTATTCCCAGTAACGTGATAATTTTTTTGTTCATTTTTTTGTTCCATTTTTGGGTTTTAATTATTAATTCACATGAAATACATTTAGGATTTTACAATGCAGCAGTTATTTGCATGAAACTCGACAGCCACTGACTGCCCGGGATCCAGGCTTCCATGCAGAGACTGGGTAGGAACTTTAATCATAAATGTTGAGTCATCTCCGTTATTCAAAGACAAGCGAAGGTGGTCGCCGTGGTAAATAGTCTCAACGACTTTTGCCTTGATGCAATTCATATAATTCAAATGACTTGGATGATCAACAAGTACTGCGTGCTCTGGGCGTATCGTAACATTTACCTCCTCATTAAGGCTCAGAGCATTAGATTTCTTGGCTTTAATTATGTTTCCGTCGGGTAAAGCGATATCGCAATAATCTCTCTCAAACGTACTTACCTTTCCTTTGAACATATTGGTTTCGCCAATAAAGTTGGCCACGAATTGATTTTTTGGTTGGTTGTAAATCACATCAGGACGGTCAGCCTGCTGAATGATACCGTCGTTAATCACCGCAATGCGGTCAGACATGATCAATGCTTCATCCTGATCATGAGTAACGAAAACCATGGTGACTCCCAGATTTTCGTGTATGTGTCTAAGTTCCATCTGCATGCTCTCACGCAGACTCTTGTCCAGAGCCCCTAAGGGCTCATCGAGCAAAATAAGCTTGGGATCGAAGACCAGTGCTCGAGCCAGCGCCACTCGCTGCTGCTGCCCTCCTGAAAGCTGTGAGGGACTGCGATCTGCTAGTGCACCGAGATGGACCATATCTAGTGCACGCTTTACTTTTGCGGCGATTTCATGCTTTGGCACTTTTCGAACTTGGAGGGGGAAAGCAACGTTTTTTTCCACCGTCATGTGGGGGAAAAGCGCATAGCTCTGAAAAACCAAACCGATATCTCGTTTGTAGGGCGGAATCTTATTGAGTACAACACCATTAAGCGAGATCTCTCCTTGTGTTGGAGACTCGAACCCTGCCAACATCATCAGCATAGTACTTTTACCCGAGCCAGAGGGCCCTAGTAGCGTCAGAAACTCTCCTCGACGGATTTTGAAATCAAGGTTTTTAACTACATAATTTTCACCGTCGTAGCTCTTTCGTACACCATCAAAACTCACTATATGATCGGCTTCAGGCTTCATGGACACCCTCTAAACTTTGTTATAATTGGATCTTTCAAACTATAAGAACAAGTCCGCCGCCTTACGTTATCGTATTTCTGAACCAAAGTTCTGCAAAAACAAACTATTGATCATTTATAGTCGTGTAGTGGTTCAGTGATTCCGGGCACCGACGTAGGTGGCTGTAATCCCCCCAGAAAATAATCGAGGTTTTGAGTAGAGGCTTTTACAATGATCGCAGAAGGAGCTGGAAGCCGAGAATGCTCGCCTTAAGAAGATGTATGCCAAAGAGCGGCTCAAGGCCGATCTACGTCAGGAAGCCCGTGAAGGAAAGTTGTAAGGCCATCTCAGCGCCGGGAGATGGCCAGAAAGGGCGTGGTCAAACACGGAATTAGTATACGTCTGGCATGTGTGGTGTATGGCATCAGCGAGACTTGCTATCGCTATCAAGCGAAGCTGGACGGTGAAAACGCTCTGGTTGCTGATTGGCTGTTACGGCTCACTCAGTCCCACAAGCGGTGGGGCTTTGGCCTGTGCTTTCTTTATCTGCGCAACGTGAAAGGCTATGCTTGGAACCATAAACGGGTGTACCGAATTTATCGGGCGCTTGAGCTGAACCTGCGGATCAAGCCTCGGCGAAGAATCCAGCGGGATCATCCGGGCGAGCTGGACGTTCCTACAGCGCCAAATCAGGTCTGGTCGATGGATTTCATGAGTGATCAACTGGTCAGCGGCAAGACGTTCCGAACGTTCAACGTGATTGATGACTACAACCGCGAAGGCCTTGGCATCGAAGTTGATCTGTCATTACCTGCTCAACGAGTGATTCGTGCCCTGGATCAGATCATCGAATGGCGCGGCAAGCCAGCAGCCATTCGCTGTGACTATGGACCGGAGTATATCTCGCAGTCACTGGTTGACTGGGCCAACACGAACCGAATTGCGCTGATCTACATTCAGCCGGGCAAGCCTACTCAGAATGCCTATATCGAGCGTTTCAATCGGACTGCGCGGCACGAATGGCTGGATTTGCATCAGTTCAACAGCGTTGCCCATGCCCAGCTATTAGCCACGCAATGGCTGTAGCAATACAATAACGAGCGACCCAATACCGCTATCGGAGGCATTCCTCCATCCAGGCTGCGAAAGGCAGCTTAACCCTCTACTCAAAAGGGCGGTTTAAATGGGGGGATTACACGCCTGTCACCACCTAATGCCGCAGGAAGTCTTAGCTGACGCCACATGTTGAGAACGGAAGATCTGCCGTTTACAGTGGCGCTGCACGAGACGGCCCCAGTACCCCCCTCTCTGAGCTTAAACGACAGCTTAAAGTAAATGATGCTCAAGCACCCGCTAGATCACCAAGCACCTTCCTTACAAACTCAGTGTCAGAACGTGTCTCCTCGGCGAGAAAAATTATGTCGTCTTCGCGGGTCACTCGCCCATTCGGAGTGAGACTCACGGCTTTACGAATGAGGCTTTTGCGGACTCGATCGAGGTTAACATCGCGGGTCCGAATCCGTGATGGGTGGTCAGGGATAACCACTGATTCGCCGGGCACTTCGTCATTGCTGTTGCCGCGCCGCACTTCGATTCCCCGAGAGCGAGCGAAACTGAGCTGTGCCGAAGGCTGCTTACCGGCGCCAGCGTATTCTGTCTCCTGCACTACTATAGTCTGATCTCTATCCATTTCTTGTGCCACCGCCAGAGCCCCCGCTAAGGCCACATTACCGGCGGGACCACGTTCGAGACCCTCTAGCCGAGCGAGGATTTCGGTCATATAGAAGACCTCGCCCTGTTTGAGTAGCAGGTAGCGATCCATGTAGCGCAGGGCCCTAGCAGCATTACGCGGCACATCTGTGCGGTCGGGCCAGCCGGCGAACGGGATGCCAAAGCCAGTATGCCCGGTAGTAAAGTGCTTGCGATTAAAGTCGTAATCGCTAGCCATATGCAGACCGGTGAGATCTACGCTGGCTGCTATCACCTTAGTATCGGTGGCGCCAGCCTTGAGAAGGCCCCGAGCGGTGCCGGTAAGGTTGCCCCCTCCAGCATGAGTGCACATCACGACGTCCGGCGATCGGCCGGTGGCTGCTTTCATCTGCTCGACAATCTCCACTCCAAGCGGTTCCACCCCCGCTATGGCGTAGGGAGTGTAGAGTGAGGCATTGAAGTAGCCTGTTTCTTCCAGCACACGAAGAAACTGGTAAAAGAGTTCCGGCCCCACCGTGAGCTGTAGGACCTCGGCACCGTATATTTCGCATGCTCTGCCCTTTTCGAGGATCTCCGGCTGGCCAATGCCCAAGCTATCAAACACTTCTTGGACAACTATGCAATCCAAGTTGCGCATGGCGGCCTGGCTTGCAACGGCAGCGCCGTAGTTACCACTGGTGGCCGCTACAGCTCCACGAAAGCCAGCTTGTTGTGCGTGATGCAGGCTAAGTGAGGCCCTGCGCGCTTTGTAGCTGCCTGAAGGATTAACGGCTTCGTCCTTGACGAAAATGCGTGCGCCCTTCCCCGGAGGCGCTAGCGTTCTGCCCAGCTCGGTGATTTGCTTAAGCTCAATCAGCGGAGTATTGCCCACCCCAGAATCGGCTTGGATGCGACGGATGGTATCGATGTCGTAGCTGACCATGCTCATCAGTGCTTCGTAGTCAAAGCCGATGGGGTGCTCGAGAAAGGGCGTATAATCCAGTCCCATCGCTGAGAGCATCGTCTCATTGCGGCGCGCCATGACAGACGAGTAATCCATTTTTTTCATTTCTAGTTCCTCCTTTCTAAAAGAATGGCACGTGCTTGTTCGCCTGCCTCCAGTAGCTCGGGTATCGCCGCACCGAAATCGTGTCCATATGGTGGATTGATCGCCTCGAGTTGGCCCTGATAATTACGACCGAGAGCCGAGCGCACTGTCACGATGTCGCCTGCCTTAGCGGTGGCCGGAGATACCTGCCAACCCTTTAGGCGCATGTCGAGCGGTACTGCCTTTGTTTCAGCGGGAATCGTGCCAGCACGTTCGCCCGGGGCGAGTATCGTGGTGCGAATCTGCACCCACTGACCAGAATGGCTTTCCATGGGAGCCTCCTTCATGAAGTTGTTGAAAAAAAAGAACGTGGGCTGGTTAAAGGCAGCTCATTGATATGCACAAGCCCCGGCTTGGCCTGTCTGAGATAGGCGATGGCATTTACGGCGCAAGCCGCTGTACCAGAGCCGCCGGAGACTTCTGGACTGATCCGCATCTCAATCGTCTGGTCGCCGGTGATACGAGCGACGTCAGAGGTTTCAATCCCTTCAAGTCCGGGGTGAATCTGCTGAGGGTGCTCGAGGCGGATCACCTCTTGCTCCCCACAGAAAGCCACTGCCTCGTGAAGACAGCCAGCCACCTGACCTGGCGCCACTGAAACATGTGGCGTTGAGCGCGTGCTCTGCGAGATGATTGCTGATTTACGCTCTTCGATGCGGTCGATGGGCCAGCCAAAATGGGCGGCCATTAGGCCTATAGACTGACGAAAGCCGACGTGCCCCACCACCTTACCTGACGCGATGGCGGCCTCGAAGGCAGAAGCAGTAAGGCCCACGCCCTGACTATCGAGAACTGTGGCGCCAAAGTCTGAGAGGTCGTTACAACGCCGCGCGTGCACATGGCTGACATGTCCGCAAGGTACGGTTAACGCCATCAGCAGCACGTCCATGGCAAAGCCAGGGTTAACGCCAGTACCCAACAGACGAGCCCCATTTGCGCTAGCTAGCTCGTTGAGCTCAGCGGCGAGCTCAACATCGGCTGCAGCCGGATAGGCCATTTCCTCGGCAATAGAAATCACATCATGGCCTTGTGCCAGGCAAGCACGTAGTTGGGGCGCTATGTCAGACAAGAACGACCCTGTGGCATGCATTACAGTAGCCTTTTCGCCCTGTAGTGCTGCGCCAAGGTCAGAAGTGACGGTGATCAGATATTCATGCGTCGCTATATCCAGCAGTTCGTGAAGCGGTTTACCCACCTTGGCAGGATCGCGGTCTACCACAGCACGGATTCTATAGCCGCGGATCAGTGCCAGGCGAGCGATACGCTGCCCCATGGCTCCAAGGCCACAAATGATCAAGTCGTTTGAGTTAGGCATGCAAAGGGTTCCTTGTTTCGTCAGTTCAGCCCTAGCCAGGACGGAAGTGTGAGCGCGATAGCCGGAAAGGTGATGATCAGTACGAGTACCAGCACCTCCACCAAAATGAACGGCAGAATACGTATCATCAATTTTTCAAAGGAGACCTTGCCTATCGAAGCAGCTACGAATAAGCAGGCTCCAAGAGGAGGTGTAGCCAGCGCAATGTTTAGATTGACAATCATGACAATGGCAAAGTGCAGTGGGTCGACGCCCATTGACACGGCGATTGGATGAAGGATGGGACCTAGGATGATCAGCACAGCTGTCATCTCCATGAACATACCAACGATCAGTAGTGCGAAGGAGACAACGAATAAGAAGGTGAGCGGCTCACCGCTAATGCCGAGCAAAAACGCCGCCATTTCCGTCGGAACTCGTTCCTTGGCTAGAACCCACCCGAGGATCGAGGCAGCGGCGAGAATAATGAAGACCGAGCCGGAAGTGCGCACCATGTCGTATAGCAGTGAACCGATCTCTTTCAAGCCCAGGTTGCGATAGATGATTACGCCTACAATCAACGCATAAAGCACTGCCATGGCACCGGCCTCGGTGGGCGTGACGACGCCACCCAATATTCCGCCCAATATAATAATAGGCATCATGAGCGGCACTATGGCTCGCCGCGTCGCGACCGCCAAGGGCGGGGTGTCATGGCGCAACGAAGCTACCGGAAGGTCATCGCGTTTGGCTCGCCAAGCGATGTAACCCATCAACGCAACCGCCATGAGGATGCCGGGCAAGATACCTGCAGCGAACAGGCCGGCGATCGAGACCTGCATCAGCGAGCCATAGATCACCATAATGATAGAGGGCGGAATGATCGGACCAATCACCGACGATGAAGCGGTGACAGCTGCGGCGAAGGTACGGTCGTACCCCTGAGCATGCATGGTGGGAATCATCATTCGACCAATTGCAGCAGTATCGGCTACAGCAGCGCCGGTCAGTCCAGCGAACAATACTGAGACCAAAATATTGACATATGCGAGTGCCCCGCGCACGCGACCGACCATAGCATTGGCTAGATCCACGAGGCGGTCAGTGATCCGAATGCGGTTCATCATATCGCCAGCCAAGATGAAGAACGGCATGGCCATTAGAGAAAACATGTCGATGCCCGAGAACAGGCGCATGGGCACCAATCGCAGCAACCCCGTGCCGCCGCTATCCAGAAGGGCAGTGATTGCGGTGATGCCGATGGCAAAGGCCAACGGGGTTCCGAGCACTACCAACAGCGCGAACAGGCCAATCATCAAGATCATGAAACACCTCCCGGCTCGATAGCGTGGTTGTCCTCTTGTAACCCTCCGGTAAACATTAACAAGGTGCGCAGCAGGTGTTGTACGAGCATCAACGCACCGGCGACGGGTACGGCGAGCAGTGGCCAGAGCATGGAGACACCCAGCGCCGCAGCCGATTGATTTGCCCCACGCCAAGCGGCAGCCCAGCCTTCGACAGTCATCACCCACAAGAAGCCGGCAATGGCAATAGCCACGAGAAGATCTCCAATAAGGCGCACGAGCCGGGGCAAGCGTTGCCGAATGGCATTGATGCGAATGTGCTCGCCATGTCTCAGGGTGATGGCCGCGCCGACCAAGCCGATCCAAACCATGAGATAGCGTGCCAAGGCTTCGCTCCATATCAGAGGGTCGTTGATGACGTAGCGAAAGAACACTCCCCCCAGCACTACGCTTACCATTGCGGCGCCAGCCAAAACTAAGGGGACCAACGTAGCAATTTCCAGCCAGCGAGAGAGGCGGTGAATCCAAGAATGAAAGGAGGACACAAGTTGTCTCCGGTCAGATAAAATGAAAGATTAGCCCGCCAAAGCGGGCATCGAGGGTCAATTACTCGGAGCCGTAGACATCTGATTCGGCAGCATTCACGGCGTCGAGTAGCGCCTCAGCGAGAGCTACAGCTTCGTCTCCGAACTCAGCCTTGAGCGATTTCATAACGGCAGGTACCGAACGCTCGCGGAATTCAGCTAGCTCATCTGGACTTGGCGAGTAGACTTCCAAGCCCGCGTCCTGCAAGAATTTAGTGCCGAACTTGGTGGCCCGAAGATTTAACTTGGCGCCGCGACCGGCAACCTTGGCTGACTCCACGGCTTGGCGGAAGATACGTCGCTGCTCGCCATCGAGCTTGCTCATGAAACTGTCGCTGGCTACCCACCAGTCTGCGCCATAGAGATGATTGGTTAGAGTGGCGTAATCCTGGACTTCCTGCAGGTTGCCAATGGCCATGATGGGAGTCGGATTGTGCTGTGCATCCACAACGCCGGTCTCCATAGCACCGTAGAGCTCATCCCAGGGCACTGGCGTAGCGGAAGCCCCCAAGGCATCCATCATTGTGATGTGGCTGGGTACCTGCATGGTGCGCACACGGAGGCCCTTCATATCATCTGGGCTTTTGACCGGACGCTTGCTATTAGTGAAGACATAGAAGTCTCCCGCAGTTACTGCCAGTATGTGCAAGCCGATGGTTTGTTGTAGCTGTGCAGAGAGATGGTCACCAAATTCGCCGTCAAAGACACGCTCAGCCACAATGGTATCTGGAAAGGCGAAAGGCAGATCTATCGCATTCATGGCTGGGTAGAATTGGCTAAGCCCGCCAATAGACGCCACATTGACGTCTATTACGCCAGCCTGAGTAAGCTCCATGCGGTCACGCTGGTTCCCCATAGAACTTGCTGCGTGTATATCGACGGTCATCTTGCCATTCGACTGAGTCTCAATCACATCCTTGAATACCATGGCAGAGAGGTGAGCCGCCGATGTCTCGGGGTTGGCGGGCTCCTCGTGAGCCAAAGTAATGGTCATCGCTAGCGATGGCAGCGGCAAGGACAGGCACGCGACCAGCATGGTTAGTGAAAGTTTTTTTATCGACTTGTATGCGCTCATGGTAACCTCTTTTACTTTTGTTTTTATCTTTCAGCGTTGTGGAACTCGTTCGCCTGATGGTGCCGGGTCACTGTACGGATAAAGATTTTTATCTCATTCTGTGAGCCAGCCGAAAGACTCGATTGCGTTGCCCAGTTTCCGATGCTCGGCATGACACGACGCCTTTCATCTCTCAACTGTAGGAGTGCAGGTGCTCTCATACAAGCATCAATAGTCGATACCGGATTGCCGAAATTAGAACGCTGCTATGAGGGCGCTTGACGCAAATGCTTGGCTAGAATGTCGCAAAAACGTCGTGTCACTGGTGGCAGAATCCGATGCCTTCTAGCCATCAGTGTGAGGTTTGCATCGCGCAAAGGTGGGTCCTGAAGTGGCTTGGCTAATAATCGCCCGTCGCGCAGCTCGTTGATGAAGGAACACTTGGGCAAGATCGACACGCCCTGACCACTTAGAGCGAAGCCGGTGAGGCCAAAGATGGAGTCGCAATGCAACGGTGCGTGCAATTGTATGTCTGCTCGCAGTCGAGCTGCGCGGTCTATGAGGTCGCGTAGGCCGTAGCTGCTGTCTGGCGGGATAGCCAAGGGGAAGTCAGCGAGCTCGGCTAGTTCAGGTGAGGCATGGGGAAAATCAAAGCTGGGAGAATGGACAGCGTAGAGTGGTGCTGGCACCTCTTCAAGCGTCATGACATCGCGATGCAGAGGTGGGTCAAGGGCCAGCCCCAGCTCAACCTCGTCAGCTGCCACTGCCTTTACCACACCTGTGCTGCCAGCGCGGTTGATGAAGATTTTGACCTCCGGTGAGCCGGCTCGGAATTCGGCGACGGCATCTGTTAGGATGCTACCAATAACCCCTTCCACACAATGCAGGCGAATCTGACCACGCCTTAGATCTTTGATCGCCTCTATCTCTCCCACCACCCACTCCTCGTTGAGCAGGGTCTGACGAGCATGGCTGTAGTATAGGCGACCACCATCAGTTAGATTGAGCCCGCGCGCATGACGCTCGAACAGTGGTATACCCAAGTCTTCCTCAAGTTGTATTATTCGCCGGCTAAGTGCGGACGCCGCTACGTTTAGCTTCTCGGCTGCCTTACGGATGGACCCTTCATTGGCAATGGTATAGAAATAGCGCAGTTGTACGTCTCGCATAATTCTGTCTCCTGTGTGATCGACGTTCGCCATCATCGGTGCACGCTGCTACGACAACCAGGCGAGTCCACGATGTGTATTGACACTCCATAGCATTCCGGGTAAAACGTCTCCTCCGATGCTGCATGCATGACGCCCCCGATACGTTGAACTAAACGATGGGAGTGTACATCAATAATGTCGCACAACATTCTGCTCGCGCAATTCATGCACGAGACCAATACGTTCTGCGCCCGTAAGACGGGTGTGGAAGCCTTCCGAGGTTTTTACTGTCACGAGGATAGTGCAGTCATCTCTGCACTGGCTAACACTGAAAACGAAATTGCTGGCATGGTCGACGTGGCCAAAAATCAATCTTGGTCGCTCATAACTCCGGTGGCTACCTTCGCCACACCGGGCGGGCCCGTAACGCAGGCAGCCTGGGAAAGCTTTGGAGAACGTATTCTCTCCGCAGCTAGCGAGGCGGATTCTCTGGATGGTGTTTTGCTGTCGCTCCACGGTGCCATGGTGCTAGAAGATGGTCAGGATGGCGATTACCGGCTTGTGCGCGAGTTGCGTGATCGTCTTGGTCCGCAGGTGCCTATCGTGGTTAGCCTTGATTTGCATGCCAATCTCGATCCAGCAATGGCGAACCACGTACAGGCCATAGTCTCCTACAAGTCTTTCCCACATGTGGACATGCGATCCACGGGGCGCAAGGCAGCTCAGTTGCTTGCCGACATGCTCGAGGACTCGCAGCGCTCACTGGCAACAACAGTAATAAAACTACCCATGATCACATTGCCAGAAGGTGGCAGAACCGATCGCCCACCCATGACCGATCTGCTCGCCTTGGCCCAACGTCACGAATCTGCCCATCCGGAAATTGCTGATGTCAGCCTCAACGCGGGTTTTATGTTTTCTGACGTGCCAGAGATTGGCCCTTCAGTATCCGTCGTTCATCGAGCCGCCCCAGCCCTAGCTCTGCGAATTGCCAGAGAACTCAGCGAAGCGATGTGGCAGGCCAGAGATGCCAAGCAGGAAACAGTACTCAGTCCTGAGGAGGCGGTCAGATTGGCACTCGCCCATGAACCTGAGCGCCAAGGTCCACTGGTTCTAGCAGACCTCTCGGACAACCCGGGTGATGGAGCTTATGCCGACAGCACTGCGTTGTTGGTAGCGCTCAACCATGCTTACTCTCGCGTCAAGGCACCGCCGGCGACGCTATTCGGTGCCCTACACGATCCTCAGGCCGTGGAGGCGGCTTGGCGGGCCGGGGAAGGCGAGACGCTGGAAATATCCATCGGCGGCAAGGCCGATTCAAACTTCGGCGGCCCCCCCTTTATCGCTACGGTCCAGGTGAAGAGACTAGGCGACGGCAAATATCGGGTGGAAAGCCCCATGTGGGAGGGAGTGGAGCAGTCGTGCGGCCGCTGCGCCCTATTGCTAATCGGTACTATTGAAGTGCTCGTGACTAGTCTAGCCACCCAAGCGTTGGATTTAGGCATATTCCGCAGTATGGGCGCCGACCCGGCCGCCAAGCGAGTGGTCGCACTTAAGTCGACCCAACATTTCCGAGCGGCATATGAACCGATTGCCAATTCTATATACTTGGTCGACAGTGGCGGGCTAACGAGTCCCGAGCTATCACGCTTGATTTTTTGCCGTATTCCGAGACCAATCCACCCCCTCGATGCGGAAGCAACACCAGCGACCTAAGCCTCAGCGGCAAGGACTTCCAAGAATAAGTGTGCTGATCTTTCAGTAAAGACCAGGACCTCACCAAAGACCATGCGAAGTACCTCGAAAGCCAGCTCATTGCCATCACCGAACAATCAGGCCCTTGTGGCCTGATCAACGGTACCGCGAACGATTACACTATGTGCTCCCAGCACTCCGCTCAGGCTGGCATGGCGACTTTCATCGAGAAAATCCGCACCACTCTCCCGGTCTTAGGCAGCAATTGATGAAGCCATGGCGCATCACTCAGACCAACCAACACACCCTCAGGGCTCATAAACCTTGCCACTGTTTTCCCCCAGGGTTCAGTCCGAGCTTAATGAAAGAATTCCTGACCCCCTTCCTTCATTTCGTGCACTGCCGCATCCACCAACTCAAATTCAATTGTAGCCGTCGGCTCAGGAACATGGTCAGGCCATTCCTCCTGCCCAAAACAAGACTGGGCCGCCATAGAGAGGGGCCATACCCCGAAATGACTCGCTCCGGGGAACGTATCCATGAAACGATAATCGTCCATCTTTTCTAGCGGCAAGCCTAGCGCACCCTCATACAAGGACGCACTTGCCGCAGAATCTTTAGTAATTGACGCAACCCCCCCCAATACTCTTAATTTCCATTCATTCCCCCGCCACTGATGGAGCTGGCTCATATCTGCGTTAGTATGATTTGACTCGTTAGCCGCGTATCACTGTGAGCCCATTAGCCCTTGCTCAAATGCTGCTTGATTTTCCTGGGCAATTTCATTTTTTTGTCGAGCCATCGCAACACAAATCGGGATCCATTTGGCGCATGTGGACCGGTGAGAATGTCCAGGGTTGTGACAGAGCCAGATATGCGCAGATTGAAATCTTTATTGGGGACTTCCGCAAGATCCACGTGCACAGGAGCGAACCATGGGTTGTACAAGTTGAATCCCTCGACAAGATCCTGATCAAACTTTCTGAGAGTTTCTTCTATCGGGGGCACGCCGATCCTCTGCCGTAAGCCAAAAACAAAGCTATCAAGCGCAAATAAATAGCCTGTGTTGAAGTTAACTCCAAACGAATTATAGCGGTTGTCGGGACTTCCCTGCATTTCAATGCCATTGATGAATTCAGCTACAGATAACCCTTCAATGGACTCAGAGACGTTTTGGCGAATCTTAATTGCTGGATGGAAACTCGTGTCAACGGTTAAGAGCTCAGCATCTACTGAGCACGCTTCAGAGTATAAATCGGCAATAGGATGACCTCTGAAGCGATTAACCGAAGCACCCCTCATTAAAAGAAAAGCCTTGAGGTATTTTTCAAGTGCTTGACACGCAGCCCAAAAAAAAGCGCGATGCATTCCTTTTTTTGCCAGTAACCGAGCAGTCACATAGTCTTCATCTGCAGGTTTAACAAAAGAATCGCTGATTACTTGTACAATGTATCGTTCGATATTGGCTTGCTCATAGTCAGGTAGTTTGTCGAAGTGCTCAAGCTCATCTCCACACTTGAAACTGTATATGTAGCTCAATCTTCTTTCGTTCATTCAGCTTCTAACCTCGAACAGGCGCAGAAAGTGTTCCGGCGAGCGCGGCGCAGCAAAACGGAGACGAAGGCGACCGAGTGCCGCGCTTGGTTAACTGGTGTGCTAGCTGTTGGCACGTCTCGTTCGTTCCTGCTCAGTCATTTGTTCTAAACGCTCCTCCAAAGAATCAAGCCCAAGGCGCGCACGGCGCTCATTAACCGAGGCGGAGTCCTTGATGGGAAACGGTGTTGGCCACCCGTTTTCATCAACATCAAACTGGGTGCCGTAATATTGTGGCTCGCCGGCTAACGTCCGCACCCGATCCTGAAGAAACGCCAACTGCCAACCCTCGGCGTCGCCTTTCGCAACGGCTTCCTCCAGCAAGTGAACGCATTCCGCCATGAACCCGGCCTCGGACACCGAATGCTGAGCCACCAGCCAGGCGGCTTTGGAGGCTTCCTCCCCGACCAAGGAAACACCAGGCCAGCAGTGAGCTCTGATGATTTCCTGCAGGCGGGAGGCGTTGCGCTGGTGCAGTGCTTTCAGCCGGGGATGGTAGGAATCCGACGGTAACTCGCCGGAATCGAAGAGTCGCTGTAACAATCGCTGGTCTTCTATCAGCATCATGATCAGCTCATCCGCAAGACTCTGATTCATGGGCTCCCTCCCAGTTGATGCCACAAATAAGCGCCGCCCCGGCAGGGGCATCCGGTGGCAGGCCTTCATGCCGGAAACTCGATTGATTTGTTAAATGTCGTCTCGCCACTCTCTATGCTTACACGCCCTATCGTACTCAAGCCATGGCACGTCGTGCGACACCCAAATATGAGCCTTTGGTTTTAAACCGGGATCATGGTCCAGAGTAGCTACCCGAACAATGACGTGGGGTTGCACAGGCCTTTCAGCCACCAAATGGGAACCACAGCGTTTGCAAAAATGGCGCAATTTTCCAGGGGATGATTCGAACGTAGAAATAGAACGCTTACCTCTGAGCCAATGGAAATTCTCGCGCTTTACTCCCGCAGTGGAGGCGAACGGTGCCGCATGGGCTTTACGACAAGTCTGACAATGGCAATGCACGATTGGCATATCCACTGAGTCGATTTCGTAACTTATCTCGCCACACAAACAGCTTCCCTTCAACCCCATGAGAGATCTCACTCTGTAAATTTAAAACTTAGCTTTGGAACGTGCCGAAGTGGCCCGTAGGGTCGTCCGACAACAGCCAATGGTTATGCCGATTTTGCCACCAACATCTCAGTAGCGCCCTTTTGAAAACGATAGCTAACAGGCTGCAACGAGACAGCGATTCTGTCAGCGGATAGTCCCGCCATGACCGAATCAAGGTGCTTTGAGGTTTTTCCGTCCAGCGAGACAACTGGAAAGACGCGAACCTCAGAGGCAACTCTGCATAACTCCCGCATTGATGCCAGATGGGCCGCCCGATCTAAATGATCACTGTAAAGGAAAAGAAAGTGAGAGCAGAGTGCCAGATCAAACTTGGAGTCAGAGAATGGCAGCATAGGCAATGACGCCGACACATACCGTCCTTGTTGGTAACCAGCATCAAAATCGGACAGGAACCGCGACATAGCTTCCATCCGAACCTCGCCAAGATGCTCAACGCTATTGAATGAGTCCCAAACATAACTGTCTGCGGCCTGTTGCATCTTGGCCATGATTTCTGGGTACACCTCGCCAATTCGGTGACGCACTTCATCAACCTTGAATTGATATACCGGATCACATGAGATGACTTGGCATCCTACCTCTGTCGCCTCAGCATTGAAGCTGGCCGGGCCATCGCCGCAACCCAGAATTTTCTTGTTCAGGTCATCATTCGATAGCTCAAACATCGCCTGATATTCCTTTAGCGATCGCCCCCACGGAACTACATTAGCTAAATCCAACATCAGCTCTCCTTAGTCTGTTTGACGAAGCACGGTGGTGACGAAGGAGCCGCGTAAAGCGGCATCTGGCAGCCTGATCGGTCATTGCCATACTGTAAAACTTAGAAAGCCGCTCCGCTCAGTAACTTCATTATACTGCAAATGGTTTTGTGGTATGACGGCAGGTGAAGTGCGCGACCTCGAACAGTAGCTCCATGTGTAATAATGTCGTCAACGGAATGCGAATCAAATGGTCATCACCGTCACTCAGTTCGTTTAACATTAAAGCATCTCAAGATGGAGGTTCTATGCCAATGATGCCAAGAATTTTATTGCCGCTTTTTCTAACCGGCCTTTCTGTACTTCCCGCCTTCACGCTGGCCGAAAATGCCACTCCTGAGGCCTACATTGGCAGCAAGCATTTGGTCTTGGAAATCCGGCACTGCGAATGCGAAGCCGTCAAGCCGAATGGTCATCCGTCCGTATTGCTGTCAGATTTTTTGCAGGAGTCGAGTGTTGTGAAAACGGCTGTGTTTACTGAAGATAACGGCTTCGTCGCGTCCGATTACGTCACCATGGGATATGAATTCAGCCCGATCAAAGACTCATCCAACACGTTCTCGTTCAACTATGCGGGTACACATACGACAAGCAGCGGACAAAGCTTGGGAAGTGGGGAGTTATTGCTGGAAAAAGGCAAGTGGGTCCATTTGTTTGGCTCGCACCACGAAAGTACATCAGGAGCACGCCACGCCAATGTTGCAGTACGACTGGTGGAATTCGACGGTTCCTGAGGGCCAATTTTAAAAATTCCAATCATAGGTACACACGGTGTATGTGTTTCAAACGAAACGACTAATCGTAACGCAGCTATCCCATCAAGATATTCCCGCGCTCACTGAGATACTGAGTGACCCTGAGGTCATGAGGTATTCCGTTCGAGGGGTTTGTGATGAAGAAGCTACCCGCAAATTCATATGTTGGTGCCAGGAATGTTACGCATCCCATGGTATGGGTCCATGGGCATTAACTGAGAAGAGGTCGGGAAAACTTGTTGGCTTCTGCGGTATTGGGCCTGAGCTAGTCGGAGGGGTTGAGGAGATCAACCTCGGTTATCGATTAGCGCGGCGATACTGGAATCAAGGGTTTGCAAGCGAAGCTGTTAAAGGGGTGCTGCGGTATGCTTTCGATCAAAAACAGTGTGAGTCAGTAGTGGTCATTATAGAACCAGACCATGCGGCCTCAGTTCGAGTAACTGAAAAGGCTGGGTTCGCCTGCTACACCATGCAAGAGTTTCATAATAAGAGGGTACGGCTGTATCGGATGACAAATGACGACAGGCGCCTTCGTCTCCACGATGAATTAGCCGTAGTCAGGAATCAATGACCCAATCCCGGTAGAGCTCAGGGGTAATTTCTTCAATCAACACTGGCTCTACAGAGACTCGCGAAACCCACTGATGAGCATCTATTTGCTCAAAGGGTTCAGATCGCAACGTATAGATATACCCCTTCTCATGCCAACTTACTTCAGTATCCCTCAGCATTATCCGGGGTGGACGTTGCGAGGTGTCGACCGAGAAAACTGCACGAGGGCTCAGGGGGTAATATGTGATTGCAAACGGAACAGCTAAATCCCGCTCTGAGACAGCATAAATACCGTGCTCGTTGTCAGCCTCACCATGTCCAATACCCTGAGCTGGCTCTAGCCGAACGGTTTTTTGTCGACTACCGTGATAGAGATACTCAGGCTTGCCCAGGTTCGGCTCATTCCCTTTGTTTCGCACTTGTTCACACACAACCCCTTGGCCCTCCAGACAATCTAAGTTGGTTGCTTCTCAATCCCAAAGCAATGCTCCTCTGCGGGAAATTCGCCGGCTCTGACCTCTCTTTCATACAGCGCAAACACATCCTTGATTTGGGCGCTCAGATCGACGTACTTTTTGGCAAATTTCGGCGTGTAGTCAGAGAACAAGCCCAGGATATCCTCCGTTACCAGCACTTGGCCATCACACTCGGGAGACGCGCCAATACCAATGGCAGGAATGGCTAAAGATTGCGTAACACGCCGCGCGGCGGCTTCAAATACCCCTTCAATTAAGACTGAGAACGCGCCAACAGACTCAAAAGCCTGTGCTTCTTCGACCAACCGTTGGGCTGCAGCCTCATCTCTGCCCTGGGCCTTAAATCCGCCCATAGTGTTTGCATGCTGAGGACGCAAGCCAATATGTGGCATTACCGGTATACCACGACTGACCAGGAACTCCACCGTTTCAACAAGCTCTAACCCACCTTCAACCTTGATGCCCTGAGCACCAGTTTCCGTCAGTAAACGCGCCGCGTTTCGGAAAGCCAGCTCCTTGCTTTCTTGATACGAGCCATAGGGCATATCGATAACGATGCAGGCTTTCTGGCTGCCACGCACCACTGCTGCACCATGGTTAATCATCATATCCAGAGTAACGGGCAACGTAGAATCGTATCCGTAAGCCACCATCCCTGTGGAATCCCCGACGATGATCAGATCGACAAAAGGGTCCATGAGTTCTGCCATGGGCTTCGTGTATGCTGTAAGGGAAACAATGCTACCTCGCCCTTTCATGGCCTGAATCTTAGAGGTTGTTATCTTCTGGCTGGAAGTATGAGTACTCATATTCACTCCTATCCTTGATCAGTTAAATCACAACGAAATTGAGAAACCGCACCACACCAAACACCACAACGCCCGAGACGACCGGCCACCCCAGGGACTTTGTTTTCCACCAGACTAGCAGAGTTACGCATCCCCCAACAGCCGTTGCAACCCAGGCATTCAGGGTGCCGGCTGCGGGAACCATCACCGCAACCCACAGTTCACCAGTCATGCGTTAAGCCTCCGCCCGTGTATTGGATTGCATCGCAAAGAACACCGCAGCGTCCAGAAGCGCCGCAAGGCGGGTGTGCGCCAGGGCGAAGACTTGATCCGTCAGCCCGTGCATCAACCAGAACCACCACCGGTTCCCGGTGAGCCAGGGCGCTAGGTTCGGGCATACACCAGATGCCGGGCATTGATTAGCAGCGGAGTCGCATCCCGTACCCCGCTCAACCAGGCGTGCCCGCCCGCGCTGGCTGTCTGAACACTCATAATTCCTCACCTTCTTTCTGGTACACGGTGGTAACCAGTAACGTCGCCTAGGCTTCCCGTGTCCGGTAAAGGTGTGGCTCTCGCCGGCCCGCAAATGCTGGCTTTGGCCGGTGACACCGACTTCCAGTTGACCGCTGCTGACGGTAACAGACTCCATCGTTCCTGGCGTATGCCCCTCCGCCATACGCGTCGTGTTGGGGGCACAGGACATCCAGTAGGCGTCTACCCGAGGACCTCATCTTCAATTTTGAGGCTCAACGACCTTCCTCGAACAGGCCATAGAGCTGGAGGCTCTCAAACTCTCTATCAGTCATGATCAAAAACTGTATTGTTGCGCGCTCGTCCAGTAGCAGTGTAAGTTCGCAGCCTCCTAGGCCTCCTTGATCCCGCTTACAGACAGCCTGGCGCAGACACTAAGGCATAGGCCTCCCGAGCGATTTCTTCCACATCTAGGCTCAGGGCAAGATCACTTGTACCCAGGGTTGTCATGGGAACGAACGCCGCATCCAGTGCATCATCGCCAGCTAACGGTTCGCCCGCTTCCCAGAAACACAGCACCGCAATCAGAACAAAGTGGGAGCGAAGACGCCCTTCATCATCAACATCATATGCATCCACGGCATTGAAAACTTTCCTGGCGGCAGCCTGAACTCCGGTCTCTTCATACAGTTCTCTCACCGCCGCCATCTCGACTGTCTCTCCCAACTCTATCTTCCCTCCCGGAAACCCCCATCGACCTGCATCTGGCGGGTTGACACGGCGCACCAGTAAGACCTTCTCTTTCCTGAAAAGTACAGCAATGGTCGCCACCACCGGGTGTTTGTATCGATCCATCAGAAACTCACTTTCAGTTGCCATAAAACGCTCATCCCATCGTTGTTCTCAAGATATAGTCAAACACGCCGCTCCCCCCTTCGGATGGTCCGGAAATGACCTCAATTTACCCAAAATACAGGACGATTTACTGGCTCGTCAGCCTTTAGTGTGCTGAGTGCTCCAAGATACCTCCATAGCCTGTAGCTTAGTAACCAAGCACCTAAAACTCATACAGGTGTTGGATGCCGCCGGACATTTAACCATGAACTTGGCGATTCAATCTGTTGAAAATACTGCATTGTCCATTTCTGCAAGTGCTTGTACAATATTTGGTCTATCTCTTCCAATATAAGGTGTTTGTCCAATGCGCCATTGATGCCGCCGTTGTTATGACGGCCAGTCTCCACCAGCCCCCAGTAGCAGGGGGAGTTCTTGGCATCTTTGGAATCAAGCATGACGAATACTCATCTCGTACTGAAAAACGTGTCCCACGTTCTGCCAGACGGCAGAACTCTTTTCTCCGACCTTCACGAGCAGTTCGATATGCGCTCAACGGGACTGGTCGGACGCAATGGTGTCGGCAAAACTTTGCTAGCACGCATCTTGGCTGGGTTGATACAACCAACCACCGGCCACTGCCAGTGCTCCGGCAGCGTGCATTACCTCGCCCAGCAAATAGTGCATCCTGACGGTTCTACAGTGGCCGAATTGGCGGGGGTAAAGCACACGCTGGATGCGCTAGCACGTATTGAGTCAGGCAGTACAGCAACGGAGGATTTCGATGCAGTAGGCGATCACTGGGACATACACCAGCGACTTCGCTATGAACTTGAGCGCAATAACTTGGGCTTCTTTGAAGCAGATACACCTGCCAGCATTCTGAGCGGCGGTGAGGCGATGCGAGTTTCCTTGATTGGTGCCATGCTCTCGGATGCAGACTTCTTGATTCTCGATGAGCCGAGCAACCATCTCGACCGACCCAACCGACAGGCGCTGATCGAACAACTACAACGCTGGCCGCGTGGGCTGATCGTGGTCAGCCATGATAGGCAATTGCTGGAGTCCATGGAGCGCATCGTGGAATTGTCTTCTCTGGGGCTGCAAAGCTATGGAGGCAACTACTCATTTTACGCCGAGGCTAAGGCACACGAACGACAGAACGCCCTACAAAACCTGAGTGAGCGCAAGCTTGAACGCCAATGGCAGGAACAGGCGATGCGGAAGCAGCGTGTACGGCAGGAACAACGGCAAGCGCGCGGTAACCGGCGAGGCAAAGAGGCCAATCAAGCCAAGATCTTGCTGGATCGTCAGAAAGAGCGCAGCGAGACATCGTCAGGCGCGCTGCGCCAGAAACAGGCCTCCAGCCAGGCACAACTCAACCAACGCGTGCGTGAAGCCGCACAACAAGTTGAAGATGAGTCGCAAATAACCCTGCATAAAATACCAATCACGCAGGCCGCAAAGCGTCGCGTGGCCGAATTGAATGACGCGGAGCTGCCGTACGTATCGGGAGCAACCCGAACCATAAGCCTGATCCTGGGTGGACAACAGCGTATAGGTGTAGTCGGCCCGAACGGTTGTGGTAAATCCACATTGCTTCGGGTGTTTGCAGGGCAAGTTTCGCCTTTGGCTGGGGTATCCAAGGTGACGCCCGAGAGCGCATATCTCGATCAGCGATTAGAAAACCTGGATCCAGAGAAGACGGTACTAGAACAGTTACGATTAGCCAATCGCACAGCTACCGAAGGGGATCTACGTATGCGCTTGGCTCAACTAGGACTTGACGCGCAGAAGATAACAACACCCAGCGGGTCGCTGAGCGGCGGTGAGCGTCTAAAGGGAGCTCTCGCTTGCATACTCTACGCCGATTCACCACCGCAACTGTTGTTACTTGATGAACCGAACAACCACCTTGATTTGCCCTCAGTACAGGCATTGGAAACCATGTTGCTTAGTTACCAAGGCACGTTGATCGTGGTGTCGCATGATGACTCATTTCTGGAAAACCTTGGACTAACAGATCGCTTACTTGCTACTGAACAAGGCTGGAGTTTGGAGCCACGTTAATGAGGACCAATTGTCATCCGAACTACCAAAAGCAGTCGCTCACACTACACTTCTGGCACACTTTACTGAATTTACGGCGCAATCAAATAAAAATGACCAAATTCACCGTTGTTGTAACCTGACTGTCTTCTATTCCATCCAAGCTTTTCAGCTACCCGTTTACTCGCTTTATTGTCGTCGGCAATAAAGACCTGGGTGTTCGAGAAATCAGCTTGCGTCGATAGCCGCTCAATAACTATTCTGCAGGCTTCGGTTGCTATTCCGCGCCCCCAAAACTCCGACCGCAGGAAGTAACCGAAATCCCAAATATCATTGATTTTCTTAAGGCCACAGAAACCAATGAACTCATCTGTCTTCGCATCAGCAATAGCAAAACGGGAAGGTTTGTGTAACGCATCGTCAAACCAATCCATTGCCTCTGTCTGTGTGAGGGGGCGATGAGGCCCAAGAAACCGCATCACTTTAGCATCTCGTAACATCTCTAAAGCCAACGTTCGATCTCTTTCTTCGGGGCACCTGATCTTCACTGAACTCATAGCTGCAGCATCTCTGACGTATTAAGGCTCTCGTTCGCAAACAGACTAATGGTTGCAGCGTGCGCCCATGGAATGGAGCTGAAGGCACAACGGAAAGGGTACGAATGCTGCAATAGTTATTTTTTTGAATCAACCCTCAAGATTCAACTTCATCTCGAGCAAAGAACCACGAAAGCCAAACTTCTCATACGCTCGAACCGCAGAGTTATTCTCCGCGTAAACGTCAAGGTAGAAGTCTGCCACTCCTCGTTGTTGGCCCCAGCCAACCAAATCTTGCAAGATAACCTTGTTTAGCCCGAGCCCTCTATACTCCTCTGCTACATACATGAATCCCAAATATCCATGCTTATTATGGTCCAAGGCAGGCTTTGAGTGGCGTAATTGAACGTACCCTGTAGCGACGATATCGCCAGACACCTCTCCAACGACCAACCGACTATCACGATCCGAAATCAGCTTTTCGATGTCGTAGTAATAGGCATCTTTATCTTTCAAAGACGAATTATACGGTCGCTCGGCATCAATCACTTTTTGTTCCAGTGCAACGAGAAAACGATAGTCGTCATCCCTTGCTTCCCGCACGTTCAACCCATCTAAATTCATTATTGATCCAATCTCGGTGACTCAGCACCATAACGCTGAGCGAAGCCCCACCCTGTCAGGAATGCGCCCGCCTTACGCAATTAGTTAGTTCATTCACGGCCAGCTAGTAGCTCAATACCATACCAAAGATGACGCAGGTGCATACCACTATTGGTCTTGCCCCGTATCAATAGATACTCCTAGCCTATGATTGGAGCATAAGAGGAGTTGCCATGAGCAGCCAACGTTATCTGGCAAGCCCACGATCCGTGTTGATATAGTCTTCCCAATATAGACCCTTTGGGGCGGGACCTTAGGCGGCAGCCAATACTCTTTGTCTTCAACAATTACTGGATCAACGCACACCGAGGTCCCTTCACAATCGGCCGGCACGGGCTTATCACAAAGCCCCCTCATCAAGCATTCAATCAGCGCATGCCGGGATAAAAATTGATAGGCCTTGTACTGATTCATGAATCTGCCGCGGTAACATGCATCGGGAAAGTGATAAGCAATGAAACGACGAAAAGCGGCTTATACACAGTTGGCATCTAATTTGAATTCTTGAGGCGCATGGATGAAATCGCAGTTCTTTGAACACGTTTTGAATCACACCGAAGTTGAGTTCAAGCACTTGGTCGAGGATGGGGATATCGAGTCAGCGCGCCTTATCATCGAGTATTGGCGCTCTGAAAATAAATGGGATCAAATCTGTGATGTCATAGTGCATCACCGTGATCAGCTTCCTGACTCCTGTGAACTCTATCTCGCCGAATGCGACGAGATTTGGAGTAAGCATTTCGACAGCAAGCACATCCCTCTCGCCAACAAAAACGTTTGCGAGTCCCATATTGAGAGCCTTCAAGCGATGGCCCGGTATTATTTCCGGAAAAAGGGCTGTTTCACATCCAATGTTCAAAAACACCGCCAGCAAATAAGGGAGTACAGGAAAAAAGTGCCCAGTAGAGAGCATCTCTGGGATGTTCTCTATGCAGAAACGCTGAAGGTCAGAAACAAGCGCCACCTAGATCGGGTTCTTGAGCTATGCAGCCCTGCAATCAGGAACGGTGACAAGGACCTCGACTCCAGTGAGCTTGCCTACATTGCGCTGACAATTGTTTTCAATGCTGCCTTGAGAGCGCGAGAGCCGGAAATAATTCGAAAGGCTCTCGGCTCGCTGTTAACCATGGGCCATCTCATACTTGATGACAACTCTCTGATATCCAAGACAAGCCTTTTTGGCGCCTTGGAATCATCTTACGACTGCTCGCCATTCGGTGACATCAAGGGAACGTCAACTACTGCCCATCTTTCACGACTGTACCTAGCTCTTTGTCGGCACGAAAACTATGCTAATGAGTTAAAAACCCTTGAGAACCATCTTTGTACTCATGGGCCTCAAGATCCGATTAATCCGGCGTCCCTCTACCTTGATCTGACCCCTTTGAGCTACCCTCTCATCGCTCCGATTAGCGAAGATCATCTCTGTGACTTGATCCGACTGAAACAGGGTGCCCTCTCCGGCCTTGATGATACAGAAAAGCGCCTTGCCGCATTGTGTCATGCTGTTGGGGGAGTTGCTTCAATCGGCCTGGGAGAGAAAGAGACAAATAAAGACATCCGAAGTCTGACTGAAGACTGCGAGACCTTTTGGGCATCCCGAGGATTAGCCCACCGAATAATTCGAGATGGGCAACCACGCTTAGTACCCATTGCGTTACGCTACCTTCGAGATGCCTATGAACGCACTGGCTGGTCTGCGCAAAAAGGTGACCCTCTGTTTTTATTCGCTTTCGGAACAGAGGCCTTGGCATCGAAGATTGACGTGCTTGCCCAATGGATTTTGAGCCTCGAAACCAAGGATGCTTTCAACCAAGCTGTAGAAGATGTTCTGATACCTGTAATTGCAGGGCTGCCAAGCGTAGAAGACGAGGGTGCCTGCTACAGCAACGAGACAAAAGCCTTGATGATGGAGTGCGCCTCAAGGTCTATTCTCCGCCTCACACCAACAGCAGTGGAAGCTTTTGGAATGGGGTTCAATTCCATGGGGGCCCACGAGGAGCTGCTTAGCGTAATGGAGGGCTGGCTTCAGTGCTCTGACATGTCAGGTGATGAACTCGAGAAAAGCATTTACTGTGAGCTTACCAGCACTGTCGAGCTTTACCTGCCTCAAAGACTAAGGATTGAGCATTTAATCCGAATGCAAGGGTATTTTTCGGAAAAAATGCATCTAGAACAGATAGATGCGATCGTGGATGAGCTTGAGAAGCAAATCTCCGACTCTACGAAATCGACCAACCACTATATGATTTTTCAATCATCCAGATCTCCTGCAGAACGCCAGAGCCTGGATGACATTCCGCTCCGGGAGATTCTGCACTTGGGAGCTGTATGCTCATTCCTTGAGTCTCCAACCGGCCAATCCATAATCCCCTTTCGAAATGCTGATGGGCACCTCACTATTAACCCTAATGGCTGGTCCCCGATGCTCAAAACCCTGTTACAGCACCAGCTACTCCAGATCCGAGCTGACGGCCCCGAGGGCTCCTTCGATCTGGATCAAGACGGTATGTTGAGCTGGTACCCAGCTGAGGTCGAGTTGGCGGTCAACGTGCGTGTAGACGGTCAAGCTGGGGAGAGCCAATCCGGAATAATGCTTAGCCTCCCTACCCTAATCCGCCGACGACTCCTTGCCACTCCTCTGGAGGAACTGCTCTCGCTCTGGAATTCGCTCATTCGGGCCGAAACGAAGGAATATTTTTTGCGGTGCCTAGAGTACTTCGATTTTTCTTCGGAGCCCGTTAAAGGTGACGATGAGGTATTTCTGGATACACCAAAGCACTTTTCGCTCGAGGAGCTACTTAATCTGATCTACAACAACTGCAGGGCAGCAGCCGGTGATCAGAAAGCGGAGCGCCGATCGTTGGTGCATGCAAGAAACCGGGCACGCAGGATGCTCAAGACCCGTCTGAGCAATGCAGTATCCGAGGATTGGCATATTGGGCCTGGGTTCCGCGGAGACCTTATGCCGATTCCGTACCTAGTGGAGTATTTTTCCGAAACTTTTTTGCCTCTCGGACAAACCGTTTATGAAAGGGA
Source organism: Marinobacter sp. KMM 10035 (assembly GCF_046537445.1). Classification (NCBI taxonomy): domain Bacteria; kingdom Pseudomonadati; phylum Pseudomonadota; class Gammaproteobacteria; order Pseudomonadales; family Marinobacteraceae; genus Marinobacter; species Marinobacter sp. KMM 10035. The sequence continues at coordinate 494,808 of NZ_JBBVMG010000002.1, forward strand.
GAGACCCAATGTCTCCTCAATCGAAAAAGCCCTCTTGGCACTTCGGGTAGGTAGCTGATGCACTGATGCATTCTTGACATGGGTTCCAAGATTTCGCTGCATAGCGCATCTCCCTCTGTTTATTTGTATAGGGGGTTCAATAATTTCCTTCTCCCGCTCCAGATGATTGCAGCGGACTACCCCAGCACCGAACAGCGCTTTCGCCAACCCCCAAGGACGCACTAGCCGGCGGAATCATATCACCTTGATCCTGCACCAAGCTGGCTGCTCCAGTTTGAACTCGGGAGAAAAAGAACGTCGCTTTCTGGTCATCAGACACCTCGTTTATGATGGCGATATTACCACCGACGTTGGCGCTCGAAATCATTGGCCACTACAAAGCCAACGTTATCTTCACTAATAGATTGGACCCTGAAGAATGTAAACATGCGAGTGATACCACGCACTCAACATGTTTCGATGTCCCACCCCTTTGCTACCAGGGCTGTTATCGTGTCCTCATCCACCCGAGATTCATTAGCTGCTAAACACAAGAAATCTGTTGGCCTAGACATCGCAACGTATAAGTTCCGCATTTGCGCCCGTTGAGTGACCGTTAGCTTGCCGTAGCCTTTGCCTATGCCGGCAATAAAGGGAAGCGCCATCTGCAAATCGAAGCGCTTGCTGTTGCCTCCGTATGACTCCAACACTAATGATGCAACGTGAGTTTCACCCTTCATACTGGCAACCGTTCCCAAGGTATACTGCAGCTCTCGGCCGGCATTGCTTAATTTACAAACTGTCGGCAGTTCATTATGTCTGCACTCTTCCGCTTCTTGAGAGTGCGCGAAGATATCAAGCGCTGTGAACTCCTCAATAGTCATTGCGCTGGGCAGGAGATCGGACAGGCCCTGGTACATCTTGGAGGCGAGCGAAATCCAGTCGTCAGTAGACACCAAGGAGACAGAATTCAGTGTTAAATCACGGATAAGCCTCTGAAGCGCTCCAAGGTTGCCCTCTTGCTCCCTCACCGCACGAAATAGGGAGCGGCCATTGCGCACTCCCTCGCTCGAAGGCGCCTTTGCCGCTCGCAGCACCAAAAGAACAGCTTGCCGGACTTCGTATGCGCGTGCAGACAACGTTGGCCGGTCATGAAGATCACGCTGGACGGAGAGTAGAGCCTGCAGACTATCTTTTGGAGGTGTTCTGTTTGCTTGACCAAAGGCGGGCCAGTAGTCCCCCATATTTCGACCAGGTACCACTTTGCCTTCACCTCCGCGCCGGGCGCACATTACTCTGACAGGCCGTTTTTTCAGCTCAGCATCGTTGAAACGATCCAGCACCAGTTCACCGAAACGAAACACCACACGGTCGATGTTGGTCGTTTTGTACAGGATCATAGCAGGGTTGCAAGCACCACGCGCCTCTCCTACAACGGGTAGTTGGCTGCCGCGAATACTCTCCACAGCCTCTGCAATACGTTGACCAAAACGTTTGCTGGTACTGATAGTTCCGTGACCTGTTCGGGGAAACGTCAATTTCTCAGACTCAGGATCTCCGGAAATGATTTGCTGGTCGATATCGCCGAATCGTTGCACTACAGAGCGGCTATCAAAGAGTCGGTTGAGAATATCCTCTTGCTCCCACGACGTGTCCTGCATCTCATCAATGAAGACCATTGGAAAGCGCCGGTGAATCACATCCAGCAAATGCGGTTGTTCAGCAAGAGCGAGTTCAGCAAAAGCAAACATATCTCGATGTCGAAAAACGCCTTCATGCGCAAGCGCTTTCTTCAATCCAGCCATTTGTTTGAATGAAGCTGTATGAGGTCTTGGCAACTTCCCGCCTTCTGACAGAACCTCAAGCCTGGAACTCTTGTAGAAGAGCTTCGATACGAGCTCTTCACCATTACGTTGATTTCGGATCCAGTAACGTAGCTTGGAATTCCGGGGGCTGTTAGCAAGTGACCAAGCCCGCTTCGCGAATACCTCATCATCAATGACATCCAGATTAATCCCTAGACAACGTAATGTAGACATTGCCAGGAACTGATTGATAAAGCCGTGAATGGTCCCGACGAAATGCGGGTAAGACAGTAGCCGCGAGCCTTCTGCCGATGCTGCTAGCCGGAGTGTGAGCTCCTCACGTGCAATGTTCGTGTGACTCAGAATACAAATTCCCTTGTGGGAATGAGGCCATTTTTTTGCGAGCAGAAGAAGCTTAGCTGCAAGCAGAGATGTCTTACCGCTGCCTGGTACAGCATTGAAGTCCCTAGTGCCGTTTTCAAGCAATGCTTCTCGTCTTTCTTCGTCGTCGAAACACAAATCGGGTACGAGCTGCTCAAGATCACCCAAATCCTTTGCGACTAAGCTCACAGCTGCCATAAAGCCTTTCCTTATTCTTCAACAGAAATACTATCGATCGACTTTTTTTCTGGCAGCGTCGTCAGGTGTTTCAGCGCTTCTTGAAGATAGTGAGGCAAGGTTTGGAAAAAACTATCGCCGTGCCCGTAATCTCCGGATTCCAGCAACTCGGCAGCATACTGTGCGGTAATAGCTTTAGATGCCTTCTTTTCATATAGAGGCTGGTAAATAATCGATGCCAGCTCCTCGGCTGAATGGCCAGAAGCTTTGAGGCTGGCCCAGGATTTTTCAGCTGCGGCCATCGCAGCTTGCTCATCCTTGTCGCTCAGTCTCTCATCCTTACTCTTGGCAGTCTCAGCCAGCGAAATGGCTTTATGCATCAATTCCGCGCATCCACTTAGTGCGAGATCGTATTCCAGAGTCCAGCGATCCGATACGCAGACAATCGTGTTCCCCCCTTGCGCCTTGTTCTTTTTGCGCATTACCAGATCATCAATCTCCTTGGCGGTGAAGTCCGAATCGAAACGCTTACCGTTTTTTGGTTGATTCACATAACTCTTAGCAACATCGGGGACAACATCACGGTCGGTGAGGCAGACTACAGGCACCGGGTATTCCGGGTCAGGATTCTCGCGCTGCATAATACGAGCATAGTGATAAAGGCCAACATGTCCGACGTTCACGATCGAAACACCATGTTTTGAAAATGACCGGCCACAAGCTTCTGCCAAGGTAGGAAGCAGAATCGCCTCGGCGGGACCTTCCACCATCATCACACCACGGGCAAAGAACAAATTAGCCTTTGTTGCATCGATGAATCGCCGCAAGAACGAGTAATCTGATTTCTTAAGCTTAGTATGCCCTGATGAGAGTGGGTAAGTTTGTGCTTTATGGACAAGGGTCATTGCCTGAATGTCCGCACTCGAAACCAATGATGGGCTGTGCGTGGTCAGCACTACCTGGACACGCCTCTCTCCATTCGAGGCTTCCTTCGAATGCTGATCGAGAAGGCCCATAACCCGATCTTGAAGCTGTGGATGCAGATGAGCTTCAGGCTCTTCAATCAAGAGTAAGGCAAGATCGTCACCGTCGCGAAGTAAAACCAATTCCGTAGCCATAAAGAGTGCATTGTTAAAACCTAAGCCGCGAACACAGCGCTCATCGGGGTGGATTGATTCACGAGGCAGGAGCGAAAGCTCAAACCTTTCCAGAATTCGAGTCAGAGAAAGGTCGGGCGCTATCCGAATTCTCGACTCCAATCGATCACCAGCAAAAGAAAACTCACCAAGGTAATTTGTATTGATATCGTCTTCCACGCCCCTGATGACCTCATGCTCCCCCAAGTGGTGTTGGGCGAAAGCCATAAGTCCGACTAGGTTATCAGGTACGGTTTTGGGGACATCCGGTGAGAAATCATTCACTTCTTGTCCAGCGATATTGTTGTGTGCAGCAAGAATTTGTGACAGCCGGGACTGGCGGCCAGGACGCAATTCCGCCTCAGCATCACGTAATGGCCGTAGGTAGGTAGCACGCACAAGTTCTCTTACGGCATGGCCAACTTCAGGGCCCCCGCCGTCCTTGCCTGCGCGCACAACTATGTCCACCCGGGCACGCCTCATTGGTTGAGCAGGAATGTATTTCGCTTGCAGGTGAATAATGAGTGAGCAGGTATCGTCATCCTCGAAAGTGAGCCATTCCAAGACGGAGCTTTCCTGTTCTTCAGACAAATCGCACAGTGTTGCCTCGATGAACAAACTCCTGGCTCTGCTTGAACCTTCAACATGGAAATCATGCTCAAACAAACGAACGCTTTCGTAGCTTGTGGTTAAAAGAACCTGGCGAATAGCGTCTATGATGGCCGTTTTACCTGCATCATTTTCACCTACCAGAATGTTCAAGCCTGGGTTCAGATCCCAGTCCAGAACGGGCCCACTGGTGCCATCACCAAATGATCGATAATTGCAGGCATGGATTCGCCTCAGATACATATTAACTTCTTCCTTAGATTTCCCTATTCTTCTATTTTGATCTGCATTACCTGCCAAAAGACTGCAGCGGTCACGCTTGAACCTATCTTTGCCAGCTTGCGCCCAAGTCACTATATTGATTGTCCGAGTGTAAGGAAACGGCTGGGACGTATTTCGGGTGAAACCGGTTAGCTAATACATCATTACGAAGGGCGTAACGCAGATATGACCACCAACCAAGATTCAATACTCCCAGCAAAACAGAAAATCGTTTGCGATGTGATTAAACTCTACGAAGGTGATGTAGAAACAGCTATCTGGTGACTGTCACAACCAATTCGGGCACTTAATGACAAAAGACCTCTGGATTGCCTTTCAGACTCGAAGCAAATAGCCGAATTGCAGCGTGTCATAAGCAAGATTGAGAGAGGAGACTTCTCGTAGGTCAATCTGCTTGATTCCACCATATTCCCAAAACTTGAAGCACACGGGCTCGCATTAGAATTCGCGAATTTTGATAAGTTGACCGGGAAGGATATACGGCCAGCCTATTCGCCAACGCATGCCAACAATGGTGTTGCCCAGTGCTTCAGTGCGAAACGATCAGAGGAGCCTCTTGCCATTTTCGACCGGAAAATCCGGGGCGACCAATGCTACTCCACCCGCTTCCGTATGCACTCCGGTAACCAGGCATTCAGACACAAACGGACCGATCTGTTTGGGAGGAAAATTGGTAACGGCGAGCACCTGCTTTCCATTAAGCATTTCCTTGCCATAGAGCTCAGTGATCTGTGCACTGGATTTACGAACACCAATCTCAGGACCGAAGTCCACTTTCAACTTGTAGGCAGGTTTTCGTGCTTCAGGAAAATCCTCTACCTCGATGATCGTACCAACCCTTAGTTCTATCTTTTCAAAGTCATCCCAACTAATCATATTCCGCTCCTCCAAAAAGAGTGATCAATGAATGGCTTCAGGCTCGGGCACCGGTTGCCGCTTCACTCTGCCAGCGATTAAAGAACCCAGCACAATCAGAACACTGGCAGCAATAACAGCGCCGGTAGCCTCCCCGTAACCCGCGACGATTAGCAATACCACGGAAATAAGTGGAGCGCTGTAAGCCAGAGTGCCAAGCAATTGGATGTTGCCGTGCTTCACCCCATAATCCCATGTAAAAAAGGCTATACCGACCGGCCCCAACCCCAGGCCTAACACGCCAGTCCATTGAACCCAGCCAGTTGGCCACACCGTGGTTTCCCAAATCAGGTGGCACACCAGGGTCAGAACAGCGGTTACACCACAAAACCACCCGACGGCATCTGTTGGTACATTTTTGACTAACCGGGACAGAACAGAGTATGACGACCAGATCAGCGCACAACTGAACGCCACGACATAACCGTCGATATTGCCAACAGAAAAGCCATCGCTGTTCCTTCCGATCAGTACCCAGCACCCAACAAGCGCAAGGCTCGCCCCCAGGATATGGGGTTTACGTAAGGATTCACCGGGTAACAGCGACGACACCAGAACAATAAACAACGGCCAGAGGTAGGCAAGTAAACTCACCTCTATCGCAGGTGCCAGGGTCATCGCCTTGAAGTAGGCAAAATGGTAACCGAACAGTCCACCAACACCGATGCACCAGGCCAAGGGCGGCTGGCGTAAATAGCGGACTCCAGAGTGGCCTGCCAGGAACCAGCGCACGCCCATCAGCATAAATGCGACGCCAAACGTCATCGACATCAACTGAAATTCGGGAATTTCCCCGCCAGTAAGCTTGGTCAGCAGTGCAAGCGTTCCCCAGAGAAGCACAGAGATAGAGCCTATCCAGGTCGCCGTAACAATGGTTGCCATCACTACCCTCGGAAAGTTGCCAGTCAAAGATTTCAGAGGGGAGGAGTTTATAACCCCAGAGGGCGAGGGAGCTTTCGGATTACGGCTGTATTATTTCGACTTTCGGCGGAAATGACTGGGTGATTTGCCGAAATGGCGGGAAAAGCGATCACTGAAAGACGACAATGAACTGAAACCCACGGCGTCAGCAATACGCTGAATATCAAGGTCGGACTGCGCCAGTAAACGCCAGGACTCCTGCATTCTTATTTCGGTCAGATAATGGTGTGGTGTCATGCCAATCTGTTTACGAAACAAATCGTTAAGCTGCCGAATGCTCAGGTGGGCAACCGTCGCGAGCTCGGCAGCCATAATTTTCTTGTGGAAGTTATCGTCAATGAATTGCTTTGCCGCAGATACTCGCCGGTCTAGGTTCAGTTTGTCGCCGTGGCGCTCCTGCAGAAGCTGAATCAACAGCAACAACATCTGATGTTCCGTGTGGGCTGACACCGCAGCGGTTGCCAACTGCGAGTTCAGGAACTGGACGTAGTGGAGCAATGCCGAATCCAGATCAACAAAGAATGGAAGCCGATCCAGTGCCGGGACCAGGGCCTCTGGCAAATCGGCGACCAGAAACTGATTTGCTTCAGATGCAAAATACCCGTGATCACGTCCGGACGGGATGACAGCAGCGCGGTTCCGCTCCACGGCGCCTTCTATTTTATCTACGGACAACGAAAGTTTACCCAGTAGGGGCAACACCAGTTGGTGGTGGCCGTGGGAATGTTGTGCTCCTTCATTACCATAGCTTCGAAAGCTGAGCTTAACGTCGGCTGTATCCATATAGGGATTATATTCGAATGGCGCTACATCGCTAAATAAAGGAGTCTTTTGCTATCAACAATTAATCGCGGGACTAACTTGCCGATGTCACGCTTTCGGGAACGCAATAATAGTGTCAGGGTCAGAGAGGCGCTTTGGGCACCACTTTCGTAATCGTGCCTTGCGCAACCGCAACAACGCGCTCGTCAGTGCCAATTGCAACAACGCTGCACTGACAGACCGCTTGATTCTTTCCCGCTGACACAACCGACGCCTTGGCCACCAGCTTTTCACCAATAGCAGGTCGCAGATAATTGATTTTATATTCAGAGGTTACCGAATCGCCCAGGACCGAGCCACCGGCATAAGTCAACGCATTATCTGCGAGATAACTAAGCACACCTCCGTGAACAAACCCATGCTGCTGCTTAAACTCATCACGAACGACGAGCACAAGCACTGCAGTACCCGGCTCAAAAACCTCAAGTTCTGTCCCGAGCAACATGCTAAATGGCTGGCTCTCCAGTATCCCCTTCCCAAACTCGAACAATTCACTCACAATTTTCACCCCCAGCAAATAAAGGATCTAGCACACATATCCCTCCCCACAAAACCGTTCAACACATATGGCTGGTATTACCGGCTCACGAACATAGGAGGCGGATTAAAGCATATGAGGAATTGCCGTGAGCAGCCAACGTCATCCCCCAGAATTCAAAAATGAAGCGATTCGGAAACTGTTACCAGAGCTCAACTGCCTTTTTCTCCAATACAGGTTTTCGTGCTTGACCCTAGTGACATACCTGCTAATTGCTAATCTAGGCACCACAAGACACGCCCCTTTTATTCGCGGAAACAGTAATAACGGGAGCAGCGTCCATTCCCAGTTGGACTTACGTCTTCACAGGGTAGCGGCTAGAAATAGCAATGCGATTCCATGTATTGATAACAACAGCAAGCCACTCAATGGCTGAGACCTCATCAGTGGAAAGGTGCTCCGCGGCTTGCTCGTAAATTACGTCCGGCAGCTGATCAACAGAAATCAACGTGATTGCCTCTACAAGCTCCAGCGCAGCGCGCTCTTTCAAAGTGAAGTAATCAGTTTCTTTCCATACAGCAAGAACAGCCAGACGATCACTAGACTCTCCGTTGGCTAGAGCATCCCGTGCATGCAGCCTCACACAAAAAGCGCAGCCATTAATTTGAGATGCGCGTAGCCGTAAGAGATGCGAGAAACCTTCCGCAAGGCCTGCGCTGATCAAGTTCCTGGAGACTAGCCGATCTAGTTCAACTACCGCCTGATACAAGTCCGCGCCGGACTTACCAAGATTTAACCTTTCGCTCATATGACCTCCTAAGGAATCGCTAAAAATTCAAACATCCAATTTATGATACTGCTCACGCGTATTATTTGGCGATAGCAAGGAAATACGCAGATACCTATGCTCCGAGCGACAAATGCTCGCTATTAGTACACAGGATGAAGGCGGCACAGCGCTACCACCTGCTCTCGCACCCGGTCACGCACCGTCGTCAGCTCAACGCCACCGGCTTCCATTGCGTCCAGCACGTCGCACAACCAGCTGGCAAGTTGTTCGCATTCAACCATACCAAAGCCACGTGTGGTCACGGCCGGGGTGCCGATGCGTAACCCCGAGGTGACGAAGGGCGAGCGCGGGTCGTTGGGCACCGAGTTCTTGTTCGTCGTGATGTAGGCATCAGCCAAGGCCGCGTCTGCATCCTTTCCGGTATAGGGCTTATCGGACAGATCAATCAGCATGAGGTGGTTATCGGTGCCGCCGGAGACTATTTTGTAGTCGCGCTTCTGGAGCACCGTGGCCATCGCGCGGGCGTTAGTCACCACCTGGCGCTGATAGGTCTTGAACTCGGGTCGCAGTGCTTCCTTGAAGGCCACCGCCTTGGCTGCGATGACGTGCATCAACGGGCCGCCTTGGATGCCGGGGAACACGGCAGAGTTGAGCTTCTTGTAGAAATCTTCGTCCTGCCCTTTTGACATGATGATACCGCCGCGCGGACCGCGCAGGGTCTTGTGGGTGGTGCTGGTCACCACATGGGCGTGTGGCAGAGGATCAGGGTACTCGCCCACTGCCACCAATCCAGCGACGTGAGCCATATCCACCCAGAAGATGGCACCGGCCTTGTCAGCGATGGCGCGCATGCGCGCCCAGTCCTTGTGGCGCGAATAGGCTGAGAAGCCACCAATGAGCATTTTGGGCCGGGTTTCCAGCGCGATACGCTCCATCTCATCATAGTCGATCAGCCCCGTCTCAGGGTCTAGCCCGTAGGGCACGATCTTGTAGTGGCGACCGGAGAAGTTGGACGGATTACCATGGGTCAGATGCCCCCCTTGAGACAGGTTCATGCCCATCACGGTATCGCCGGGGTTGGTCAGCGCCAGAAACACTGCCGCGTTGGCCTGAGCTCCAGCATGGGGCTGGACATTGGCGTAATCGCAGTCGAACAGTTCCTTGACACGTTCGATAGCCAGGCGCTCAGCCACGTCCACATGCTCGCAACCACTGTAGTAGCGCTTGCCTGGGTAGCCCTCAGCGTACTTGTTGGTGAATACCGAGTTCTGGATGGCCATCACCAGCGGGCTGGCGTAGTTCTCGGAAGCAATCAGTTCGATGTGATCTTCTTGGCGGTGCTCTTCATTCCGGACAGCTTCGGCCAGCTCGGGGTCGAAATCGGTGAGGGTTAAGGTGGTGTCATACATGGAGTTGATCCTTAGTTCACAAATTCAGGTTTTGGGATATTGGGGTTCGAAGGCGTGATTCGGCTCAGGCGTGTCCAGATCCAGTTGATAACGCACGTCGCGGATCATGTCGCTGGCCACCGCCAGCGCCTCAGCCGCAGGCTTACCGGCCAGGCGTTCGATGAGCCAGGAGCCAATCACAACGGCATCGGCCACCTTCGCAACCTCCCGGGCTGTGCTGGCGTCGCGGATGCCGAACCCGACGCCGACGGGAATACGTACATGGCGACGGGTATTCGCCAGCGTGGTGCGTACCTGATCGAGGTTCAGCGCTGTGGTGCCGGTGACACCCTTAACGGAGACGCAATACACATAGCCGCTGGCGCGTTCGGCGACCTGTAGGATGCGCTGCTCTGTGGAAGTCGGTGCCAACAAAAAGATCAAGTCGATGTCGTGGGAGCGCAATTGTGCTGCGAGATCACCAGAGACTTCCGGCGGGTAATCAACAACCAGCACGCCATCTACACCCGTCTCGGCGGCGTCCGCTGCGAAAGCACCCGGCTGGCGCAGCAAGTCATAGCGTTCGATGGGGTTGGCATAGCCCATCAGCACCACCGGCGTATCGGTGTCCGACTCGCGGAAGCGTCGCACACGATCAAGTACCTGCGATAAACCAATGCCTTGGCTCAGGCCATACTCGCTAGCGGCCTGGATGACAGGGCCATCGGCTGACGGGTCAGAGAACGGCACGCCCAGTTCGATGATGTCAGCACCGGCTTCGACCAGTACATGCATCAACGCTGGGGTGATGTCCGCGCTGGGGTAGCCGGCAGTGATATAAGGGATCAGCGCCTTGCGCCCCTGCCGTCGCAGGCCCTGGAAGGTCATGCCTAATCGGCTCATGACCGACCACCCGTGACGCCTGCCTCGGCCATCACCGTCTCCATATCTTTGTCGCCTCGACCGGACAGGTTGACCAGAATCGTCTGCTCTCTAGGCAGTGTAGCCGCCAGTTTGATTGCGTGGGCGACAGCGTGGCTAGCCTCCAGTGCGGGGATAATGCCCTCCACTCGACTGAGACGATGGAAGGCACGTAGCGCCTCGTTATCGGTAGCACCTACATATTCGGCACGACCAATTCCATGCAACCAAGCGTGCTCCGGTCCGACCCCGGGGTAGTCCAGGCCAGCGCTGATGCTGTGGGCTTCCTGTATTTGACCCTTGTCGTCCTGAAGGATGAGCGAGCGGTTGCCGTGCAGTACTCCGGGACTGCCGCGCTGGATCGACGCGGCATGTCGACCGGTATCCAGTCCCAGCCCTGCTGCCTCGACACCGATCAGGCGCACCGTCTCGTGTTCGATGTACGGATGAAAAATGCCGATGGCATTGCTGCCGCCACCGACGCAGGCGATTACTGCATCGGGGTGCTGTTTCGTTATACCCAAACGCTTGAACAGCAAGGGTATCTGAACCAGGCATTCCTTGCCGATCACGGTCTGGAAATCCCGCACCATTGTCGGGTACGGGTGCATACCTGCCACAGAGCCAATCAGATAGAAGGTGTGATCGACGTTGGTAACCCAATCGCGAATCGCGTCGTTCATGGCGTCTTTCAAAGTACGCGAGCCGGAAGTCACCGGTATCACCGTTGCACCCAGCAGCGCCATACGCTGGACGTTGGGGCGCTGTCTCTCCATGTCCTCGCTGCCCATATAGATCACGCATTCCAGGCCGTAGCGAGCGCAGATCGTCGCGGTGGCAACGCCGTGCTGGCCCGCGCCGGTTTCAGCGATAATTCGCCGTTTACCCATGCGCCGCGCCAGCATAGCCTGACCGATCACGTTATTGATCTTGTGAGCGCCGGTGTGGTTGAGGTCTTCACGTTTGAGGAAAATATGCGCACCGCCTGTTTCCTCGCTCAGACGCCGGGCGTAGTACACTGGCGAGGGACGACCGACGTAGTCGGCCAGCTCTTCCTCGAATTCGGCAATAAAGGCGGGATCGTCGCGATAGCGTTGATAGGCTGTGTGCAACTCATCAACAGTCTGCGACAGGGTCTCGCTGATAAAGCTTCCGCCGAAGCGACCGAAGAAGCCTTCGGTGTCAGGTTGGTCGTATTCAGTTTTCTGCGTCATGTCACGGATTCCATCGGCGCAGCTGTCTCAACCGTTGCCGTACTGTTCACTTCTCTTGACAAGAGCAGGCGAGAAACACGGGCCACGATCTCGTCGATCTGCATCTCATTACAAACCAGAGGCGGCAATAGCCGGATAATGCTGTCACGGGTCACAGTAATGAGCAGGCGCTCTTCTGTTAACGCCCGTCCGACCAGTTCCTTGCATGGCCTGTCCAGCTCGATACCCACCATCAGGCCCTGACCCCGAATGGCGATGACGTTCGGGTGATCGCCCAGCGCGCTCTGTAGTCCCGCGAGCAGGCGGGTACCCAACACAGCGGCCCGTTCCGGCACTCGGTCACGCGCCATGATGTCGATCACCGTGCAAGCTACCCGGCATGCCAGCGGATTGCCGCCGAAGGTCGAGCCATGTTGGCCAGGAGAGAACAGGTCGGCTGCTGCGCCACGCGCCAGGCAAGCACCGATGGGAAAACCATTACCCAAAGCCTTCGCCAGAGTCATCACGTCCGGTGCGATACCCGCGTGTTGATGTCCGAACCAGGCACCGGTGCGCCCCATACCCGCCTGGATCTCGTCGAGCATTAGCAACCAACCGTGCTGATCGCACAAAGTGCGCAACTCCCGCAAGTAGTCGGCACTGGCGACGCGAATACCACCCTCGCCCTGCACAGGTTCAATCAGCACCGCAACAATATCGGAGGTTTGTTCTGCTGCTCGGCGCACTGCCTCGATGTCGTTGTACGGCACCCGTAGAAAGCCGGGAAGTAATGGCTCAAAACCTTGTTGCTTAGCTGGATTTCCGGTAGCGGAGAGCGTTGCGATGGTACGGCCATGATAGCCATTCTCCATCACGAAAATTTTCGGCTCCGCTACTTGCTTGTGGTGGCCATGCAGCCTTGCTAATTTTAGGGCGGTTTCGTTGGCTTCAGCACCGGAATTGGAGAAGAAGGCCTTTTGCATGCCCGTCAGTCCACACAGGCGCTCGCCCAGCCGCTCCTGCCAATCGATGCGAAAGACGTTGGAAGTGTGCAGCAGCATACCTGCTTGCTCGGCGATGACGGCGGCAATCTCTGGGTGGGCGTGCCCTAGGCTAGTAACCGCGACACCGGCGATGGCATCTAGATATTCCACGCCCTGTTCATCCCACAGGAGTGCTCCTTTACCGCGGACGAATGAAACGGGTTGTCGGGCATAGGCGCGCATCAGGTGGGAAGTGGCTGGTTTCATGGCAAAGTCCTCAGATCCGATTCGATAGGTAAATTGACGCATATATTCATGCTTCTGTACTTCGTAGTTGCCGTGGCTGTTCGCCATCGGTGGTAGGGACAGCTCTGTGCCTCGCACCGACTCTGTATGGCGCAGCGCGCGCACAACCTGGCGGCACGCTTGGGCGGTGGCTTGTGACAGGCCAACCCCGTTGATCCAGTGTCCGACCAAGGTGGCGCAAAATAAATCGCCGGTGCCTTTGGGTGTGGTGTGAATATGCGGATGCGCAATGACCTCGGCTTGCGTGCGGGTAACGAGCACCACCTGCATCTCGCCGAGAGCCCAGGTATCGGGCGCGGCACTGGTCACCGCGACCCATTGAGTGCGCCCCGTCAGCAAGGTTCGGGCGGCGGTAATGACACTTTCAACGTCGTTCACCACCAATCCGGTCAGGTACGCCAGTTCAAAGCCGTTCGGTGTCAATCCGTCGGCTAACGGCAACAGGTCTCGGCGGTAAGCGTCGACCAGACCGGGATCGACATAAATACCCTGGTCGTGATCACCTATCACAGGGTCGATCACGATGCGCAGGTCTGCATGCTCTTTCAGCAGAGTTCGCACCCAACGGGCCAAGGCATGAGCTTGTGCCGGATTACCAAGATAGCCGACCAGAATGGCACGAAGCGCATACAATCCTCCGCGCGCCGAAAGGTCCTGCAAATAGCCATCGAACCATTCGATGGGCAGGGCGCCGCCATGCATTGTCGGGTAGTGCGGTGTGTTGCTGAATACCACTGTGGGAACAGCGGCTACCGACAATCCCAGCGCCTCCAGAGCCGGAATCGCGACGTTATTTCCCACCCGGCCATAGACCACTTGCGATTGCACCGAGACCACATCTAGCCTCAGTGAGCGTTGTGCAGGAAAAGAGGTGTCTTCGGTCATGGTCGTTCCCCTGGTGTTTCACTCGGCCAGTAGTGACTGTCCGGCAAGGCGCGGGCACCGAAGATGGCCTGGCCAACACGAACTACGGTGGCCCCTTCCTCAATAGCGATCTCGAAATCGCCAGACATGCCCATCGACAACTTATCCAGCTCAATGCCTACAGGCGCGCTCTGCCGCAGCCGATCACGCAAGGTACGCAGCAACACGAAGCACTGGCGCACCCGCTCGGCTTCGCTGGAGAACAGCGCCAACGTCATCAGTCCGCGCACACGTAACGCCGAGAACGCCGGCAGCGCCTGGATAAAGGCTGGAGTGTCCTCCGGAGCCAAACCGTATTTGCTGGCTTCGCCGGAGGTGTTGACCTGCACGAACACATCCAGCGAGCGTCCTTCGACTTGCAGGCGGCGATCCAGTGCCTCGGCAACGCGCAGGCTGTCCAGCGACTGGAACTCGGAGGCAAAGCGCGCTACCAGCTTGGCCTTGTTGGTTTGCAGGTGGCCGATGACCGACCAATGCAGGTCGTTCAAGTCCTGCATGGCTTCCCACTTGCGATAGGCTTCTTGCACCTTGTTCTCACCCAACATCCGGCAACCCGCTGCATGTGCCATGCGCAGGCTGGCCTCGGGCTTGGTCTTACTGACCGGCAGCAAGCGCACCGCTGCCGGATCACGGCCAGCACGATGGCAGGCCGCGTCGATACGCGCCTGTACTGCCGACAGGTTCCGCCGGAAGTCATCAACCGTGACGGCTTCGGGATAACGACCGTGCTGGTCGTGATGAGTCTGTGTACCGGAAGGTGCTGACATCAGTTCGCTCCCTTGTTGGCCGGTGTTGAAGCCATAACTGATTTCGGTGTCCGTTGTGGCAGCCGACCATTAAGTACCGCATAAGCCACTAGGCCGATCACCAAGCCCCAGAACGCACCGCCAATACCGAGCAAGGTGATGTTGGCGGCTGCCGCAAGGAAAGTGATGAGCGAGGCTTCGCGGGCCTTGACATCAGCCATGGCACTGGCAAGACTGCTGCCGATGGTGCCCAGCAAGGCCAAGCCCGCCAACGTAGTGATGAAGGTTGCTGGGAAGGCCATGAATACCGCAGCCAAGGTCACCCCAAACACACCCACCAGGATGTAGAACACGCCAGCAGCAATACCGGCGATCCAACGCTTGTCCGGATTTTCGTGCGCCTCGCGACCGGTACAGATAGCCGCCGTGATTGCGGCGATGTTAAAGGCGTGCGAACCGAATGGTGCCATCAGCAACGAGCCAAGTCCGGTGATCGTCACGATGGGGTTGGCGCTAGTTCTGAAGCCGTCGTTGCGCAGCACCAGCATGCCCGGCATGTACTGTCCGGTCAGAGTGATCAAAAACAGCGGTAACGCCACGCTCAGAAAGGCGTTGAGCGAAAATTCGGGCATGGTGAAGACCGGTGCGGCCAGCTTCAAGGTCAGCCCTGATAAATCGACGCGATCCTGAATAAGCAAGAAGGCCAGCCCCAGCACCAGGATGCCCACCACCGCATAGCGTGCAGTGAAGCGTTTGAGCACCACATAGGTGACGATCAAGAGCCCCGCCAATAATGGGTCAATACTCATGCCGTCGAAGGCCCCGATGCCGAACTGGAGCAGGATGCCGGCCAGTAGCCCGGCCGCTACGCCCGGCGGGATCAGGCGGATGACCCGCTCGAACCAGCCCGATAGCCCGAGCACAACAAAGGCCGCGGCCGAGATCAGGTAAGCGCCGACCGCTTCCGCGTAGGGTGTGGTCGCCAGTGCGGTGACCAGAAATGCGGCCGCCGGTGTAGACCAAGCCGTGATGATCGGTTCGCGGGAAACCCAGCTCAGGATAATTCCCGTTACCCCCACGCCGATAGAAATTGACCACACCCATGAGGCCGTCAGCTCCGGGCTGAGGCCAGCCACCTTGGCAGTTTGGAATACCAGAATGAAAGTCCCGCCGTAGTTGACGATGACCGAGATCAGCCCGGCCACGACGGGATGGGTGAGATCGCTCCAACGAACGGATGAAGATGAAGGGACGGATGGCATGGTCTGACAGCGACTCCTAAAAAAATTGATGGGCAGAGTTGATAAACGAAATCATAGCTTTAAAATGGATGGATGTTTCCCACCATTTTATTGAAGTGATGCAGACCAATTGTTCAAGCATGCCCAACTAGAGTCCGTCAAAGCCTGGATTGGCGACCCTGCGCATAACGCCTTGCCGCTGTATGCGCGTATACAGCGCGGTATCCGGCAACTGATCCTTGATGGCGCGCTTGCCGTAGGTAAACCTTTGCCCGCCTCGCGTACCTTGGCGAAATCGCTGGACGTTTCCCGCGACACGGTCGAGTCGGCCTACAACCAGTTGCATGCGGAAGGTTTCATTGAGCGTCGTGTTGGCAGCGGCAGCTTCGTATCGGAACGGGCGAAACGTCTCCCAGGGCGTGGCACGGCACGGCGCACGGGAACTCGCAATGAAACGCTGCGCCTTAGCCAGCGCGGCAACACTATGTTCCAAGGTGGCGGCCTGCGAGATTTTCTGACTCCCCGCCCATTCGCGCCCGGCGTACCGGAAACACGCAACTTTCCCCTCAAGATTTGGGAGCGTCTGGAGCGACAGGTGTTCAAGGAATATGGAACCCAAGCTTTAACGCACAGCGATCCGCAAGGGCTGGAACCATTGCGGATCGCCATTGCGGATTACGTCAATCTCGAACGTGGAGCCCATGCCACGCCCGAGCGCGTACTGGTGCTAACCAGCTCGCAACAAGCTATGACGCTATGCGCCAACGTGTTACTCGATCCTGGCGACAGGATTTTTATTGAAGACCCGGTATATCAAGGGGCACGCAAAGCGTTCGACGCCGCCGGTCTGGAATGCGTGCCCGTGCCACTCGATGCCAATGGCATGCTGATGGAGCATCTGAATCATACGGCGCAGACCTCCAGTGCTTCAGCCAAAGCGGTGTTCTTGACGCCGTCGCACCAGTTCCCGACCGGGGCAACACTGGCGCTGGAGCGGCGACTGGCCGTCATTGAATGGGCCAGACAATATCAGAGCTGGATCATCGAAGATGACTACGACAGCGAGTTCCATTATGCGGGCAAACCCACCGCCTGCGTGCAAGGGCTCGATCCGCATGAGCGGACGATCTACATCGGCACCTTCACCAAGTCGCTATTCCCCGGCCTGCGCATCGGCTACATGGTGCTGCCGTCACCGCTAGTGGCTCCCATGACCATTGCCCGCACCCTATTAGATGGGCACAGTGCGCCGATCCCGCAGCTGACGCTCGCTCGCTTCATCGAAGACGGCCACTTCGGCGCTCACCTGCGCACCATGCGTGCCCTTTATGCTGAACGGCGCGACGTGTTGGCGCGGCTGGTGCGCCAGCATCTGGCCGAATTCGTGGAACCAAGGGTGCCGGCCGGAGGGATGCAAATGCCCTGCGTATTCATCCGCAACATCCCCGAAAGCGAGGCCGTGGAATCCGCCCGCCGGGCCGGTATCGACCTACTGGGACTGACGGCACTGCATGCGTCGAGTCAGCATAAGGCGGGGTTCCTCATGGGGTTCGCCGCCTACGCTCCACACGAACTAGAACTCGCCGTCAAGAAGCTGGCAAACGTGCTACGCGCGCTGTGCCGCTGATCACCATAGATAACGCTAATTAGGGCAAGGCATGAAATCGTCGTCCAACGGGTTGTTGACCCAAGTATCCATCGCCCATCTGGTTAGTCACCTGCATATCATGACGGTGCCTGCCCTGTTGCCATTACTACCCGACGCGATGCAGGTCAGCTTTGTCGAGCTGGGCTTTGCCATCGGCCTGTTCAACATCGTCTCAGCCTTGGTGCAAGCCCCGCTTGGGTTTTTGGTAGACCGGCTGGGAGCAAGAAGGATGCTTATGGCCACGCTCCTACTGGGGACAGTCAGCTTTGGCTTGGTCGCCATATTTCCCAGCTACCCGTATCTACTCGCCGCCATGATCCTGGCTGGCCTGGCAAACGGCGTCTATCACCCAGCCAATTATTCGTTGCTATCGCGCGACACTCCCTCCAGCAGAATGGGCCGCGCGTTCTCGATTCATACATTCGCGGGATTCCTGGGCAGTGCCTTGGCGCCTCCCATCATGATCGGCGTCGCACTATCCATAGCGCCGCGTTGGTCCTTTGCCATCGCGGCCCTCGCAGGACTGGTGGCGTGGGGTGTCATGGTCATCAGCGGATCGCCGTTGCCAGATAGGAGGCCGGATTCCTGTATCGACGAACCACGCAAAATCGAGACCCGTCCGCTCACCACGCCGGTGATGACACTGGCCGTCCTGACGCTGCTTTTTACGCTGCTCAGTCTGAGCACCGGCGCCCTCGAAAAGTTTTCGGTGTCGGCCCTGGTCCAGGGCTTTGACGTGGCGCTGCCGGCGGCCAACCTAGCACTGACTGCGTTCTTATTCGCCAGTGCCTTCGGTGTGCTCGCGGGCGGCATACTGGCGGATCGCACTGACAAACATGGTTATGTGGCGGCAGGGGCTTTTGGGTTGGCGGCATTCATCGTTGTGCTAGTGATTAGGGTACCGTTGCCGCCCATCGCCCTTGCCTTCGCCCTGGGGGCTGCGGGTTTTCTGACCGGCATGGTGGCGCCTTCGCGTGACATGCTGGTGCGTGCCGCATCTCCGGCGGGCGCCGAAGGTCGAACCTTCGGCATTGTCTCCACTGGGTTTAACGTAGGCGGTATCATTGGCCCGATCCTGCTTGGCTTTCTGCTGGATCGCGAACTGGCCAGCGCCGTGCTGTGGGCGGCCGCCGCCTTCATGGCAGCGACTACCATCGTCGTACTGCTTCAGGAAAGACGCTCTCATATAAAATCAGTCATGGCGAGCTAACTAGTGGATGGCCCATACTATTTGCCAAGCCGCGCGCCGCTCGGCCAATCGCTTCGGTAACACAGTACTGGGGAAAAGATTTTTCATAAGAAATTCAGTGCGTCGCAACCCACATTTCGCCTTCGGACTAGCTGTGCAGACGCCTTTTAAGGCCTATAACCAACAGGCACATCGGGGTGCGATAGTAGGGGGCACGTTACGGTAATAGAGAATCGGTGTATTTAAAGGTCTGCCGGTCCCTTAGGGTGTGGAAGAGCTAGAACATCTTCAGACGGGAGGGTTGACGATATGTCACAGCTTCTTCAATACCGAAACCACAACTCAGAGTATAAGCGGCTTGTAGCCTGAAACGAATGAAGACCTTGATTACCTTGGACTTGAAAGGTACTCCCTGGCGCAGCTTATGAACCGCCTTCTCCCCCGAATCAATGACCAGAAGATGACCATCACTCATCGTTAATCTGAATCGACGACTACGACTGCACCCGCCTGCACCAGCTCATCTAGGAACCAGTCAGTATCCATGAGTAGCTCGGGGAAATAGAGTCCTGGAGGCACTGGTGGATGGCCTTCGTACCCCAGAACTGTCGACAACGACAGCATGGCACTGAGGCCTGTTAGCGCCGCCTGCCCTTTCGTGAACTCAATCGTAGAGCGACGCTGTCGAGGACTACCACCGACCTCGCCTTCAATTTCCAGAATATGCTCCGTTGATAAATTGCCTCCTCTCAGACGACTGGACGAGATACCGGTCGCTAGATCGAAACGTACATCGTCGGCGCCAGTAGCTGCCTGAAGACTAACAATGTCATAGGGCGCGAACGCACTGGCTTGAAGCGACCGACCATCGATCGTTTGGACGGTCTTCAGTGCGGAGCTCCCAGTCAACCACACACGCCGTCCTCCCTCAAATGCCAAAATACCGGAAACACCGTCTCCTGCCCGCTCCATATCATCAATAGCATTTGGGCCGGTTGGGTCAATTGGATCCACAACCGCTCCAATTTTCACAGATTGGACTGAATCCAGGTCTTTAGCGGTAGCTAGCGCCAGAAAGACCGCTGCTCCTCCGTGCCAATGACTGGCGAGAACGACTGGTGAAGCATTGGGACGACGCGCGAAATGTGCCATTTCGGCACCAACTTCAACCAGCCAATTGCCGATGCTCAGATAGGGGATGTGCATGTCTTGCGCATAGGAAAGGGCTTTGAGGTTGTCATCCGGTGTCATCATAACAACGGCCGAGAGGGATGCATCAGAACCTAGCCCGAGAAAGGGTTTGTCGAGGTCGATACGCACGGCTTCCGCATTGCCCACCTCTATAGCCATAGAGCTGGCATTCTCCAGATTGCGGCCGCCAATCATGATTGGCAGGTCGGGGTGCCTCTGACGAAAATATTTCACTGCTTGACGTCCCACGGTGCCGGTACCGCCCACGAATAATACTTTGCCTTTCATTATTTTGTCCTTTTCCGCAGTTATTAGTTAATTGGTATTACGACGGGAAGCGTCTTTTCAGCCAAGAGGTAATCAGTCGATTGAACTCTTGAGGTTTTTCCTCCGGCGTCCAATGCCAGCAGTCATCAATGACGCACCTCTCCAAATCCTTCACATAAGGATCCATCCCGTCGGCCATGCTTGGCCGGAGAACGACATCATTTGCAGCAGAGATCATCAGTGACGGAACATGAATGGTTTGATCTACATCCAGCCCCGCTTTCCAGTTGCGTGACAAATTGCGATACCAATTAATCGCTGGCGTAAAACCAGTGCGTTCAAAGTGCTTGCCGTAGAAGTCCAGCTCCTGTTCATTCAGGACGCTTTGTCCTGGCAGCTGATCAGGTAGGGGCTGACCATAATATTCCATGTGTGTAACTACGGTTGGCAAATTGCCCCACTCTGCAGAGGTCATGAGGTCTTTACGCATCGAGCTGCGCAAAGTGGCACGGGGATCACGATTCATTATCGTGTCGGCTGTTTTGTCATTCTGGAATTTCAGGACATACATTTCAGGGCTGTAAACTTCCCTCATCTGCACAATTGGATCAATACTTGGGTCAGCGAGGAAAGTCTTACCGTTCGGTAGAGCAGGACCAACGATGTCCGGGTGTAACCAGAGTGTCCAGTGCGGAGTAAACGGCGTATTGGCGCTAACAACGCCTGCGACCCGGGCTTCATGGAGTAGCGCCATCTGCCACGCTAGCAGCCCACCCCAGTCATGGCCAATGAAGACTGCCTTTTTGATATCAAGCGCATCCAAAAGACCCGCCACGTCCCCTGTCAGGTGCGCAATATCATAAGATTCAATATTTGTCGGCGTATCTGTAAGACCATAACCGCGCAGGTCCGGCACGATGACGCGATAGCCTGCAGCGACGAGCGCCGGAATTTGATGCCGCCAAGTAAAGGCCAACCCTGGAAATCCATGCAGCAGAACCACCGCCGGGCCGGACCCGGCCTCATACACTGCCATATTTATGCCATTCGTCCTGACCATCCGGACCGGCGGCATTATCGCCTGTAGGTTAAAAGCAAAGGCTGGCACGAGTGAGCTCGCAGCGACAGCACCGAATCCTATAAGTAGCTTTCTGCGCGATATACCAATCATTTTGTCACCTTGATGTTTAACGTATCAGTAGCGGAGTAATTCCCTATGCAGCCTGCCCGATAACGTGATCACGACGGAATTAATCTATCCCATATTTCGGCATAATTACCCAAGTGGCTACGGATTCGTTTTTGCTCATCTGAGTCGTAAAGTCTTGAATGAGCAAGGTAAGTCTTTAACCACAATAGGGGCTAGTGTATCGAGGTGGTGAGCAGCTGATAAAGCCACCTACATTGTTTTCAGTATTGTAAAAAATGGCATAGTATGACGATCCTAATGGCTTCCCCTGGAGATTCAAACATGGACAAACTTCGGGCCATGAGAATATTTGTGCGCGTTGTTGAAATGAACGGGTTCGCCAATGCCGCAAATGGTCTTTCAATGCCGCCCTCAACCGTAAGCAGGGCAATAAAGGATCTGGAAGCTCATCTTGGTGCCCGGTTGTTACAACGTACCACCCGCACTCTCAGCTTAACCCCTGACGGTGCTAACTATTACGACCACTGCCAGCGAATTCTAAACGAAGTCGATACGGCTGAATCTGCGCTATCTGGAAGCACAGTGCCACCACGTGGGAAACTTCGTGTCGACATGTCCCCCTCCTTCGCTCGAAGAGTCGTTTTACCAGCCCTCAAGGGTTTTCAAAGCCGCTATCCCGATATCGATCTTATCCTGACCCTGGGGGACCGCCCTGTAGATTTAGTGCAGGAGGGTATTGATTGTGTGTTACGGGCTGGCATACCTGAGTCTTCAGCAGTACTGGTCGCTCGCCGGATCGGTAGCTTTCAATGGGCAACCTGTGCGTCGCCCGAATACCTGGAACAATATGGCAAGCCAAAATCTTTGGAAGATCTAAAGTGTCATCGTGTAGTTCAGTTTCTGTCGGGGCGAACCGGACGCCCGGTTGATTGGCGTTTTCTTGTTGATGGAGAAGAGCGTCTAACCCGCGTATCTGGGAACCTGGCCGTCAACGATATCGATTCTTATGTTACATGCGGCCTGGAAGGACTAGGTCTGATCCGAATCGCAGATTTTATAGCCAAAAAATATCTTCGAGACGGACGTTTGGTGAGTGTTTTAAGCACGTTTCAGGCACATGAGGTGCCACTATCAATCATGTATCCTCAAAATCGAAACCTTTCTCCAGCCGTGCGCGCGTTCGTAAGCTGGATCAGCATACTGGTACGCGAAGCGGAACCAACGTGGCGGTTACCTCATTAAGTTGGTTCTCCAAAGTGAGTTTGACTGACTCAATCAACGCCCTCCTTCACCATATCGATAAATGCCCTTAACCCCACTGGTACGTGGCGATTGTGCGGAAAGTATAGAGACAGGCCGGAAATGTAGGGGCACCAATCTTCTAGCACGACAATTAGCTTTCCCTCGTCTATGGCGGGGCGGGCATACGCCTCCAGGACATAAGCAATGCCTACGCCGGCCGCCGCGGCCTCTACCATTAGTTGATTATTGTCTAACGTAAGCGTACCTGGCACATCGAGAGCAATTTCCTGATCGTGTTTACGGAATTCCCAACGATACCGCTTCCCGCTGGGAAGGCGTTGCCGAATGCACATGTGTACGGCAAGCCCATCAGGCGTTTCCGGGGCCGGATGCACTCTAAGATAACCCGGCGACGCAACTGTCAAAAAGCGTACATCCGGACCCAGACGAACCGCCACCATATCCTTAGGCACTGCTTCACCCAACCTCACCCCCGCATCAAATCCTTGTCCAACGATGTCCACTAGCTGCCCCTGCTCAACCAGGTCGAGTTCTACACCAGGGTAACGGGCCAAAAACTTCGGGACCAACGTTTCAATTAGTAAGCTGATAGCCACTTCGCTTGCATTGATCCTCAGCGTACCCGTTGGCCGGCCATGCGCGTCTGCGACTCCCTCCAACAGTTGATTCAGATTGCTCAACAAAGGATCCAGGCGAGCAAAAAGCTGCTCGCCTGTATGCGTCAGAGAAACACTACGTGTCGTTCGGTGTAATAAGCGGGTACCTAACTTTTCTTCCAGGTTCCGCACAGTGTGGCTAAGCGACGACCGTGTTACTCCCAGCAGCTCAGAGGCTCGCCGGAAGCTGCGGTGTTCTGCCACAGCCATGAATGCATACAAATCCTTTAGGGTTGGTGAACCTATTGATGATTTCATTTCACCTCTTCATGTCGTTTATGATCCATTCCGCTCACAATGATAACCCTTTAGTATCTGTTTAGTCGTCCATTCCCTCTCTTTAAAGAGCTAGCATCATGACTAAAACATGGCTTATTACTGGAACCTCAACCGGCCTCGGCCGTCTTCTCACTGAACGCCTTTTGGAGCGTGGTGATCGCGTGGTTGCAACACTTCGCCAGCCTGACGCACTGAAGGCGCTGGCCGAGCAGTATGGTGATCAACTGCATATTTTTGCGCTTGATGTTACAGACGCGCGGGCCATAAAGACTGTGGTTACGGACGCATTCATGCGGGTCGGGCGTATCGACGTAGTTGTAAGCAACGCGGGATATGCGCTCTTCGGCGCAGCTGAAGAGGCCAGTAGCGCTCAAGTTGAACGGCAAATCGCAACGAATTTGGCGGGCTCTATCCAGCTTATTCGGGCTGTATTGCCTTACTTACGAGCTCAAGGTGGTGGTCGCATTGTTCAACTCTCTTCCGAAGGCGGGCAGATCGCCTATCCGAACTTCAGTTTTTATCATGCAACAAAATGGGGAATCGAAGGCTTTGTGGAATCAGTTGCTCAGGAGGTTGCGCCGTTTGGTATAGACTTTCTGATTGTTGAACCTGGTCCAACCGGTACTAATTTCGTCGAAGGACTGGATCGTGCACAGATTATGGCTTGTTATGAAGACACCCCAGCTGGTGAAGTACGTCGTGCGTTAGCCTCGGGCGCCTTCGCCATTAAGGGCGATGCTCACAAAACAGTCGACGCCATGATTGCCGTCACCGACGCAACGCGCCCACCTTTACGGCTCGCTTTGGGCAGTACCGCCTACACCTCGATTAGCCAGGCACTTACGCACCGGCTAGATCTATTAGAGCAGCAAAAAGACGTAGCGCTATCCGCTGATCGACATGGCTGATCTCTGCCGACAATGAAGAGGAGGAAATCTCTCTGTGTAGTGGTCAACTAATCCCGGAAAATATCATATAGGCAACTCATCTTCGTCTGGCGCCTGCTAGTTCCAAAGGACCAGTTGGCGGGGGGGGGGGCACAGAGACGAAAACAAGCGCTCCCATCAAGTCGTGGCAGCGCATTAAAAGGTGCTTAGAGGAAAGCAGTCTTACCGAATAACGCCTTTGCTTCGCAGGCTGTCTAGATAGTCGTCACGGCCAGGAAATAGCTCGGACAGCACGCTCTTAGTGTGTTCTCCCAATCCGGGTGGAGGCGTGTCAGCATTCATAAGATTATTATTGAAACGGACTGGATTACTCACTAAATTCACTTCGCCAGCTTCCTCATGCGGCATCGCCACCTTCAGCCCTCGGTGCTGCACTTGCGGATCAGCAAACACTTGCTCAATCGAATTGATCGGCCCACAAGGTACTCCTTCGCGCTCTAAAGCCTCAAGCCAGAAGCGCGTTGGCTTAGCTCGAATTAAACTCTCGATTTTAGATACCAGTAGTTTACGGTTTTGTACCCGACTTCGATTGCTAACAAACCTCTCATCTAAGGCTAAATCAGATACACCCGCTACCTTACAGAAACGCCGAAACTGCCCATCATTACCAACCGCCAATATAATGTGGCCATCAGAGGTACTGAAGGCTTGGTAGGGAACGATGTTGGGGTGTGAGTTGCCCATACGTTGCGGGGACTGCCCCGATGTCAGGTAATTCATAGCCTGATTCGCAAGCATGCTAACTTGAACATCCATTAGCGCAACATCAATCCACGTACCCTCACCAGTCCGATTCCGACCTAATAAAGCCGATAGTATTGATGTGGCTGCGTACATGCCGGTGAACAGATCCACCACCGCCACGCCTACCTTCATCGGCTCTCCTCCAGGCTCGTCATCCGGTCGGCCGGTGATATCCATCAACCCCCCCATACCCTGAAGAAGAAAGTCATAACCTGCCCGTTCAGCGTATGGCCCAGTCTGCCCAAACCCTGTGATTGAGCAATAGACGAGATCTGGCTTGACTGCTTTAAGGCTATCGTAATCGAGACCGTAGCGTTTAAGCCCTCCGACCTTAAAATTCTCAAGGACCACATCACAGTGTGTAACTATCTCTCGAATCAGAGCCTGGCCTTCCGGTTGCGCAATATCCACAGTGATGGAGCGTTTGCCTCGATTCGCGGAGAGGTAATAGGCGGCTTCGTGGGTTCCATCCAGATAGGGTGGCCCCCAACCACGGGTGTCGTCCCCCCGCTCTGGATGCTCGACTTTAATCACCTCCGCGCCCATGTCTGCCAAGTGTTGACTACACCAAGGTCCAGCCAATATTCTCGACAGATCCAAAACCCGGATACCAGCTAGAGGCTTCTCCATAGTAATTCTCCTGAGCGGGCCGCAGCCCGCCGCTCTATTGGATACCAGTGATTAGCAAAACGCTTGAATATCAGTCTGGGCACGCCCCAAAATCAACGCATGCACATCGTGAGTACCTTCATAGGTGTTCACGGTTTCAAGGTTCACCATGTGGCGCATCACTCCGAATTCATCGGCAATTCCATTACCACCATGCATATCACGAGCAATCCGGGCCACATCTAAAGCCTTGCCACAGTTGTTTCGCTTAATCATCGATATCATTTCTGGAGCCCAGCTGTCGTTATCCATCAAGCGACCCACCTGCAAGGCGGCCTGAAGACCCAGAGTGATATCAGTTTGCATATTGGCAAGTTTCAATTGAACCAACTGATTCGCCGCTAAAGGGCGACCAAACTGCTTACGATCTAACGTATATTGGCGGGCTGCATGCCAGCAAAATTCAGCTGCGCCCATAGAGCCCCAAGCAATGCCAAACCGGGCTTTGTTCAAACAACCAAAAGGTCCTCTAAGACCGCTGACATTAGGCAGTAAGTTCTCTTCAGGAACAAAAGCTTCGTCCAGTACTATTTCGCCGGTAATGGAAGCTCGTAAACTTAGCTTTCCCTCAATCTTAGGGGTGGAGAAACCTTTGGTGCCACGCTCCACAATGAAGCCCCGAATCTTACCTTCATGAGCTTCAGACTTTGCCCACACAACGGCAATGTCGGCGATTGGACTGTTTGTAATCCACATTTTCTGGCCACTCAGCAGGTAACCTCTATCCACCTTCTTAGCACGCGTAATCATAGAGCCTGGATCCGATCCATGATCCGGCTCAGTCAAACCAAAGCATCCCACCATTTCGCCACTAGCCAGCTTGGGTAAGAATTTGTGCTTTTGCTCTTCAGATCCGTAAGCTTCGATTGGATACATCACCAACGACGACTGGACGCTCATAGCAGAGCGATAGCCAGAATCGACTCGCTCAACTTCACGGGCAATCAAACCGTATGCCACGTGCCCCAATCCTGCCCCACCATACTCTTCAGAAACGGTCGCACCGAGCAGGCCCATTTCGCCCATCTCAGACATGATTTCGCGGTCAAAGCGTTCTTCGCGGTAGGCACTCAATACTCTCGGCTGAAGTTTTTGCTGAGAGTATGCTCGGGCAGCTTCACTAATCTGACGCTCTTCGGTACTCAGCTGCTGACTCAGCAGTAGCGGATCTTCCCAGTTAAAACTTGATGAATATGACATATCGAATCTCCAACGGTTGATAGTGCTCGCTCATATCAGCAACGGCTTCCCGTGACTGGACAGAATTTATGCACTTAATTTATGCGAATAAATACAATAATTCAACCGACTCGAAAAAAAAAGCGCTCTATGGCAAGATGTCCCTTTAACAGGAGATAGCCAAACTTGATGAACGGCCAGAACTTACAGATTCCAAAGCGGGTTAAACGCTCAGACCAAATTGTCGATTCGGTAAAGCGCTGGGTTGCGCTCAACCGAATGCAGCCTGGAGATCGCCTGCCTAACGAACGCGAGCTGATGGAGCAATTTCAGTGTTCGAAGGGAACGGTTCGGGAAGCCCTAAAGTCCCTAGAGGTTCAAGGGCTTATTTCGATTCGCACAGGCCCCAATGGAGGCGCGGTCTTAGAACCAGTACCCTATGAGAAAGCCAGTGAACTATTGCGCAACTTCCTACACTTCGAACAACCCTCAGGACCAGAAATATACGCACTCCGCACCTTAGTGGAGCCCGAGATCGCTGCACTGGCCACTCCACACTTAAGCGAAGAGGATCTAGCTAATTTGGCGAGTCTTATTGCCCACTGTAAAGCGGATCCAGAAACCTTTGAAGAACGGATTGAGCAGCGAATAGCAGAGCTCGATTTTCATGTACTGTTAGCCAAACGATGTGGTAACGCCATGCTGGCTTTCATCGGGCGGTTCGTAAACGATATGATTCGCGACTTAGTAATTTTTAAAAAATCAGCTTTACCAGAACAACGCGAATTTTCGTGCGCCAACCTAGCCTACCACCAGGAGCTTTTAGAGGCTTTCAGAACCAAAGATGCCAAAGCTGCTCGCCGGCTAATGCATGAGCACATGATCTCAGCAGAGCACTTCAATCGTGAGCTTGAGGGCCAATTAAATCATTACTTTCTCGGCATTACCCCATAGGGCTCGTGCCAACTCTCTTACAACCTATTCTAAAGACATCACTGCCGCCCGAACTGCCCCGCACACTGATCCATCACGAACCTGAAAGCACCCAATGCCGCTTTGGCTGCCAGCTCATGCGCATAGGTGAAGACGTCAGTGAAAAGCTGGATTACGTGCCGGGCGAGTTCACGGTAGAGTGACATTTTTATGGCAAATCGGCCTGGAAACTCTGATTCAGGCACCGGTGCCTGCGCAGCTCATCAATAAAGGCATTCCCACCGCCGAATTACTAGCTCAGGTGCGGTTGGCCAAGCACTCGGATCATCTACTGCTATACCGCCAAGAACGCACCTTCGGTCGTGCTGGCCTCGCCATCCCGCGCTCCACTCTGGCGGAGTGGGTGGGCGCTTGCAGTGTGCAATTGCAACCGCTGGTGAATGCTCCTAGAAGTGCACTGCTGGAACACGGCGTTCTGCACGCCGATGAAACACCGATAAGCATGCTGGCTCCGGGCAAGAAGAAGACCCACAAAGCCTACGTCTGGGCTTATTGCACCACACCGTCGGCGATTTTCAACCCAGTTGTCCAAATAGCTGCATCTAAGCAGCTAATTTATTAAGCTCAACTTCCTGCAATTTGCCAGGATTGAGCGATACCGGTCCAGAGACTTCCCAGTTCCGGGTATTGCCAGACCAACGCTGTGGATTCCGGCGCTTTGCTCTTTCATAAACCATTTTCCGATGCACCAGACGCTGGTGATCAACGCCACGATGCCGATCGGCCGGTGTCACGAAGTTGATGCCACTAGATGCCTTTCGTTGTAGGCGTACTCGAACGCCAGCATCCACTCACGCACAGCCGTGAGCGATTTAAAGCCCTTTGAGGGCCACTCCGGGCAGTATTTGACGGTGCGGAACAACGATTCCGAGTATGGATTATCGTTGCTCAACTCTCGGGCGGCTGTGCGACATCAGCATGCCCAGGTCGGCCAGCCGGGCCTTGAGCGTCTAAGACGTCATCGGCTATCAGAATGCAACACGGGCGGATTGTGCCAGCAGCCCTCTCGCAGCAGAGCGCGTTCAACCAGTTTTTTCGCCAGTTCTCCCGACTCCGCTTCATGGATCTCCCAAGCAATGATCTTGCGGCTGTAGATGTCCATGATCAGGTAGAGATACCAATGCTGACCACGCACCGTTGAAGGACAATAACTGATGTCCCAACTCCAGACCTGGTTCGGGCCTGTCGCCGTAAAGCTAGTCGGTTCCGGCACCTTGCGAGGAGGCTTCATGCGCCCTCGGTAGTTTTGTTGCTGGTGCTTGTTCAACACCCGGTAAAACGAGGATTCCGATGCCAGATAAAGACCCTTGTCGGCCAGCGACGGCACGATCTGGGAGGGCGGTAAACTCCGGTATTCGGGTTGATTACACGCACTCAGAATGGCCACTTCCTCGGCTTGTGTGAGTTTATGGGGCTGTTCAGCCCGCTCTGCATCCGGACGCAGATCTTCTGCAACGGTGCCGTTAGCACCTCGCCAACGCTTCAATGTGCGTTCACTCATATCGATCAACTCTGCGGCCTTGAATCGGGCTGCACCACCGGAAACGGCTTCATCAAACAGTTCCAGAGCCTTGCACGTTCATCCAGCGGTGTCAGACATCCTCGTCGCTGTCCGGATCTTCGCAGTACAAGGCTTCGAGCTTTTTTGACAGCACCAGAAGCGACGTCGTCTCAGCTAGAGCTTTACCTTTACGGCGCACTTCGGCCTTCAGCTTCTTGATGGTTTTTCGGGAATCCCTTTGTTGCTTCTGAGCGACTTTGTCCCGGTCTGGCTGCATGCCAGCGCCTTGCAGGCAAGCTTCTTTCCAGCGCTGCACTTGCTCTGGATACAGGCCTTTTTCACGGCAATAAGCACTGAGTTCGGCTTCGGACATAGAAGCCGTTTCCACTACAACGGCTAACTTGGCCTCAGGGGACCAGTCTTCCCCGGTATTACGATTACCTGGCACGGGCATTCCTTGTTGTCGACACTGTTTCAACCAACTATGCAGAGTCACATCGGAGATGCCTTCCTCTGCCGCCACCGACACCACACTTCGGTTCTGCGGAGGCAACAACTTCTTCAACACGGCGGCTTTACGTTCTTCGGAATAACGTGGCATGAATGCTCCCATGCCGCCCCTGATAAGTTATATTCAGGCGAAATTGCCAACTGGACAACTAGGCTGACAGAGGGGGCCCCCTACCCTCACTCATTCGACCCATCTGCAATAACTTTGACATCTTTACGTCAAAATCCTTCCTTACACTACATCTGGCATATACCAGAACTCACTATGCTGACATCCAATATCTAAAAACTGATAAGGAAATAGCACGATGCCTATTCGGAAACGCCCAAAGAGCAAACACCTAGCTGTAGCTACCGCAGCGCTCGTCGCACTAAGTGGCTGCAACGACAGCGATAAAAAAGATGCCAGTGCGGATGTCACCAGCCCTGAAACAGAAGCACCAGTAACCGAACCCACCCGCAAAGCGCTTGTGATAGGCATTGATGGGTTGATGTACGACTACATTGACGTAGTCGACAACCCCGAGCTCAACGAGCCGGAAACTCCAAACTTTGCACGATTCACGCTAACCAAAAGCTTCGCCGGGGGCCTGCTTAATACCACCTCGCACCAGCCTTCCTATTCGGGGCCTAGCTGGTCGAGCATTCTTACAGGTACTTGGGTGGATGGCCACGGCGTGCAAAGTAACAACAGCAAACCTGTCGATACCAACAGTATTTTCACGACACTAGAACAGAGAGACCAGGCGCTTAAAAGCGGGAGTTTCGTATCATGGACTCCTATTAACAGCGGTCACCTGATCAAAGAAATGTCGAGCATCGATCGGAGAATCGACGGCGCTTCCCGCCCCGAAGGTAAGTCGGTCGATACGTTCATCACCGAACAGCTGGTGAACGAGCTGGAACAAGAAGACAGCACCCTCGACTTTATTTTCACTCACCTGGATGAAGTAGATGGCGCAGGCCATTCCTGCGGCTGGTGTGAACCCTATGAAACGGCACTGAGCGAAACCGATGCCCGCTTGGGGCAGATCATGGCTGCCGTTGAGCATCGTGAACGCAACCTGAACGAAGACTGGTTGGTGATGGTCGTATCCGACCATGGCCATCGTCAGGCAGGAGGCCACGGCGGTGATACGGTGATTGAACGCACCAGCGTAATCGGTGTGAACAAACCTGAGATGTTCAACCAGTTCCTGACGACTCCGGCAGCACCACTGTCTCTGTCCGATAACGTGGAACAGAACACACTAATGGCTTATCCCGCCATTACCTCGGTGATGCCAACGGTTATGACCTATTTGGGTCATAACCCAGCGGTCGACGATCAACTCGCTAGCCCTTCCCTGATTGGCGAGCTAGGCACGTACAAGCTCCTTTCCTCAGTTGATCAGGCTGAATCAACAGTGGCAACCGTTAATCTCAGCTGGCAGGCAACTAGCGATGTGAACAAAGTCTTTATCTATCGCGACAACAAACGAATCGCTGAAATGAGCGCCGAGCAAAGTAGTTACGTTGACTCCCTGAAACTAGAAGACCTCGGGGAGGGTTCTCATGCCGTGGTTTACTCCGTGCAGGCTGATATAGGCGCGCCAGTCAGCAGCCGTGTTAAAGTCTCTTTAGCGGAACCCGTCGACCTTGGCAGCCTACTAACCAAACGGCAAAGCTTGTCCAGCTTCAATGAAACCGTTGCCCCGTTCGGGTGGGTGTCTGAAGCTTCCGCCACCCCAGCCTATGTTGACGGTCCCTTCACAAATACCAAAGCGGTCAACCTACAGCGCAGCCAGGGCTACCTTAGCCAAGCCAAGGACTTATCCAACTACGATCAGATCTCCTTCGGTTTCCGCTTCCGGATTAATGGCAATATCCAAGGTGACCCCCACCTTCTCTCTAATAAGGACTGGGCAAGCGGTTATAACCCGGGCTTTATCGTGACCGTGACCGACGACAGCATCAAACTTAATTTGGGAGACGGCTCCCACCGAGCAGACACCAGCTGGATGCCGCTGGCTAAGAATCAATGGATCTTTGCGGTGGCCACTATAGATATAACCAATAGTCAGGCTGCGCTGTACTTGCAAGATGCAACGTTCGGCTTCCAGGCGTCGCAGATCAATACCGGCTCTGTCTCGAGCCTGGCTTCACCTTACCCGTTAAATATCGGCGAAGGGGGCGATGGGCACTACAACGTCGGCCGAGGTGTAGAGTTGGACATTGCCGACCTGGTGACCTTTGACCGGTCCCTGACGGAGGCCGAAGCAAAGGCTCTAGCCAACACAACAGCGCCCTTGGGCGACCTGTAAGCTTTGCCTCCGGCTCGAAGCAATTCGGGCCGGGGGAGATCTTTCCCAAAATCCTATTCACACTCAGGAGCTTATTATGCTTGCAATTTTCGATCTCGACGACACTTTGATTCACGGTGACAGCGCTCACCTATTCACAGCTTTCTTACGCGATCAGGGTCTGCATCCAGACCCACAGGCGACCGACAAGGACGCGCGGTTTATCGAAAAATACCAGGACGGGAGCCTTAACCTCGAAGAATATATGGAGTTCAGCCTGCAGCCCCTTAAGGGCTGGAGCAAAAAACGCTTAGAAAATATCGTAAATGCGTTTGTGGTAGAAGTAATCGAGCCACGTATTTGTCCAGCCATGAAACAGCGACTTGATTGGCACCGGCAACAACAACACCGACTGCTCATCATCTCCGCCACCGGCGAACATTTAGTCTTGCCAATCGCAAAGGCACTGGGGGTTCACGAGGCACTCGGAATTGAAATACTTTGGAACGATTTTGAACTGACTGGGGAAATCGGTGCTCGGCGCCCCTTTCAAACCGGTAAGATAGAAGCGCTGAAGCACTGGAGCTCAGTGCAAGCGACAGCTCTGGGCACCACGTGGTTTTATTCCGACTCCCATAACGACCTACCCCTGCTTGAACAAGTAGATTACCCCGTGGCCGTTAATCCCGACCCGCAGCTACTGGCTCGAGCACAGGCCGCTGGCTGGTTGATTCTGGAGGGGGCGAGGCCATGAGCCTGCGCCTCTTGTTACTGAAGCGATCCGTTGACCTGTGCACCCTACCCCAGCACCACCAGAAACAAGCCAAACAAAATCACACTGACTCCCAGTATTTTGGGGCCGTGTAGTGACTCCTTCAAAAACAGCCAGCCCATCAGAACCCCCATAGGAATACTTATCTGACGAAATGCAACCACATAACTGACGTCTTCGGCGTAGGCCATGGCCCACACCACTAAGACATAGGTCCCCATAATTAAAATGCCTGCACCCAGAGTGCTCCGCCATTTCCCTACAAGAACCCTCATCAAGCGCTGCTCTTCAGGCTGGCACAGCACCCCCAAAGATAGCCAAGCCAGAGCCGACCAAGCTTGTAGTATGACAAACAACAACGCCACTTCACCGTCATTGATCTCCAAACCAGGTAGCGCCCGTATCTGCCGAGTGGCGTTATCATCCACCAACGAGTATCCCGCTGTACTGATGGCTGCTACCAGCGCAAAAAACGTTGCAAGGTTGGCGTAGTTCGACCAGCGGATATCTCTGAAATAACGCATGGGCAGAACCATACAACCTGCAACGATCAGCAAAATGCCACAAACTGCCGCCGCGGTGATCCTGTCTGCAGTCCCTAGGAACAGTGCTCCAACCAACAAGATGATGAGCGGAGAAGATCGGGCCAAGGGGTACACAATGGACATCTCTCCATGGCGATACGCAGCCGCAAGCGCACTCAGATAGAAGGCCTGAAAGACGCCTGTTAGAATCACTAGCGTCCATATTTGCGGAGTGAATTGTCGCAGAACATCCCAGTAAGAGAGAAGCAGAGGTGACGAAAGTATCGCCCCCCAAAAAGTGCAGTACCAAAAAAAAGCGCCAGTTGGGCTGACGCTTTTTCCAAAAAGATTCCAGCTTGCATGAGCCAGAGCCGACAGCAAAACAATCAAGATTGCCGAGAAGGTCATGTCTTTCCTTGGCGCCAGGCTCTGGTGGATCGATCCAGCCAGAACCGTAACAGCCCCTGAACCAGTTTCGCGCCGGCACAGGTGATGGTGATCAGCACCGCCATAGCCGCCGCCGGAGCAATATCTCCGGCCTCATCCATATTCAGTACGGCCACTGAAGCCAGTTGAGAGTCATGTCCGTATAAGAACACCACTGCGGACACTGTTGTCATGGCATTTACAAACAGGTACAGCGCCACATCCAGTATCGCCGGCAAACACAGCGGCAAAGTAACGGTCACTAACACCCGCCAGCGGGATGCATTAAGGGACTCACCCACAGCCTCAAACTCTCGGTCGAGCTGCTTCAAGGCCGTGATCGCCGTCAGGTGCGAGACCGCATAAAAGTGTGCGACTGTACATAGGATCAGGATAAATAGAGAACCATATATCACATTCAATGGATTATCCGGATCGTTAAAAAAGAATATGTACGAAAGCCCTAGAACCAGCCCCGGCACCGCCAAGGGCAGCAGAGCCAACAAATGGAACAAGCCTTTAAGGCCAGTGGGTTGCGGAGTCCGCTCCATTAGCCAAGCATTAAAAAACACCAGCGCCGTTCCCAGCACCATCACACCCAGCGCCATTTGAACACTGTTTATGTATGCTCCCCAGCCGCCACCGTCCATCAGATCGAACTGGTAATTCCTGAAACTCAGATCCAAATTGTAAGGCCAGAAGGTTACAAGCGACGCGTATATGGCCATACCAATGATCGCCAGGATAAACACAACCGCAGGGAGCAACATCAGAGCGCCGAGGCAATCACGGGCTTTGTTGGTTCTGGATCTATAGGGTGTCGACTGAGCGGTAAAGCTGGCCGTCTGTTTCCGCTGCACATAACGGTCTGCGGCAAAGGCCAGAAGCGCCGGAAGCAATAGCAACACACTCACCACCGCCCCCATTTCAAACCGTTGCTGACCAACCACCTGCTTGTATATATCCGTGGCCAGAACATCAAATTGACCACCAATCACTTTGGGTACTCCAAAGTCTGTGATCACCAAGGTGAATACCACGAACGCGGCACTCACTAGCCCGTAACGGGCACCCGGCACCGTGACCGTCCAGAAGGTTCGCCAAGGGCTGGCTTTCAAAGACGTGGCAGCTTCGTAATGACGCCCATCGGCATTTTCCATCGCGGTCAGAAGAATCATTAACGCATGGGGGAACGTCCAAAAACAGGAACCAAGGACAACCCCTATCGGGCCGTAGATTTCGGCACCAAACAGCCAGCTTTTAAGCACCCCTTGATTCCCGAATAGATACACCAGACTGATTGCTGATAGCAGTGATGGTGCCAGGATTGGCACTATGAGAATGCCACGAATCAACCCGGTCATTGGCAGCCGAGTTCTCGTTAGTGCCCAAGCTGCCATGAAGGCCAGCAAAACCACCACTACCATACTCAGGGATGCGACCCACAGGGAATTAAAAAATGCAGATTCAACCGCCCCTGACCCAAGATACTGCGCGAAATTGTCCAGACCGACAAAATCGCCGGCTTTATTCTTCACACTTTTGGATAACAGAGTGTACAAAGGAGCTAGGACAAGCAGCGTCAGTACACCACAACCCAATACCAGAAAAAGCGTAAAGCTCCAGCGCTGGCCCAGCTGTCGCATTCTCTCAACCATTGGCCCTAATTTATCAGCAGATGCGGAAAGGTTCATAAATCCATCATTCAGTCTGTCAAAAACAACTATCTCAGGCCGCAAAACAATGCAGCGAATC
Source organism: Marinobacter sp. KMM 10035 (assembly GCF_046537445.1). Lineage (NCBI taxonomy): Bacteria > Pseudomonadati > Pseudomonadota > Gammaproteobacteria > Pseudomonadales > Marinobacteraceae > Marinobacter > Marinobacter sp. KMM 10035. Next base: position 530,750 of record NZ_JBBVMG010000002.1, read on the forward strand.
TGAGGGCAAAATTACGTTTACCCAAACGCCTTGGGCCAATCCAAGCTGTCGGGCTGAGCGGGGGGACACATCAACCACCAAGCGCATACCGCACTCTCTCAGGATTATCTGGGTCCGGATGAAGGCCCCTAGGTAATCCAGCGACACAACCTGAGCTTCCCAACCGTTTCCAGTGAGGGGCTGGAGATGAATATCTTCAGGGCGAATCGCCAGCCTCACCGGCCCCTGCCTGCCTGACAGCTGTTGCTGCAGGTTCAGCACGCGACTTCCCACTTGCACAGAGCGACCACTTACCGCCGAACTGTCCATGAAGTTCATCGCTCCAACAAATTCAGCCACAAACGCCGAAGCCGGCTTTTGATAAACCTCTACCGGTGTTCCAACCTGTTCAATCACGCCGTTGTTCATCACCACAACGCGGTCAGCCATCGCCAGGGCTTCTTCCTGATCGTGCGTCACCATAATGGTGGTCACACCCAACTGTCGCTGCAGCTGTCGGATCTCTGCCCGTAGGTGATTACGGACTTTGGCATCGAGGGCCGATAGCGGCTCATCCAACAGCAACAAACCCGGACTGGGTGCTAGGGCTCGTGCTAGGGCCACTCGCTGCTGCTGGCCGCCTGATAACTGGGTTGGGTATTTTTTAGCCTGATCAGGCAAACCGACGGTGGCTAACAGTTCGCAAACCCTGTGCTGAATCTGTTGCTTAGACGTCCCTACACTGCGCAACCCGTACGCAATATTGTCCGCAACCGTCATATTCGGAAAAAGGGCGTAAGACTGAAAAACAATACCGAAATCACGCGCGTGAGGTGGTTTCAGGGAAATATCAACACCTCCTTGGTACAGCGAACCAGTGGACTGCTGCTCCAAACCGGCAATGATTCGCAACAATGTAGTTTTTCCACACCCCGAAGGCCCCAAAAAACAAACCAACTCACCCGGTTCAATATCCAGATTTACGTCCCGAAGTGCACAAAAATCACCAAAATTCTTACTGACATTTTTTACAACCAGCCGACTGCCCTGAATTGACCGTTTCATGGTTTTAGCCTCCGCTCACTCATCCCGCTTCATCGAAAGTCCGGCCCGATAAGCGGGCCGGAAACCACTCAACTATTTCGCTTCAGATTTGTTGTCGTAACGCTGCTGCCACTTGGCAAGAATCGCGTCGCGATTCTCTGCCGCCCAGGCAAAGTCGTTATCGATGATCAACGCTTCCGCGTTGATAGGGAAATGTTTCACCGGTTTGGCCACGCCCGGCATTGCCACAATAGCGAAGCCTTCGTTATACATTTCCATCGCCTTACGACTAATAGCCCAATCAACGAGTGTCTCGGCGGCATCGACCTTAGATGTACCTTTAATGATGCCTGCAGCTTCCACTTCCCAACCCAAACCTTCTTTTGGGAATGCCAGCTCTAAAGGAGCACCTTGGTCTTTCAAACGGGCACCACGGAAGGCGAATGACACACCAATAGCGGTTTCACCAGACGCAGCCATTTTGCAAGGCTTAGAGCCCGAATGAGTGTAACGACTGATATTGTTGTGCAGGCCATCCATGAAAGCCCAACCTTCGTCCTCACCCATCATCTGCAGCCAGGCAGAAACGTCCAGAAAACCAGTTCCGGAGGAGTTTGGGTTTGGCATCACTACGTGGCCTTGGTACACCGGCTTAGTGAGATCATTCCAGCTAGAGGGGATGGGTAACCCCTCTTTTTCGGCCTCAATTGTGTTAACACAGATGGCTGCCATCCAGGCATTCGTGCCTACCCAAGAAGGCTCATCACCAGAATCGCGGAACTTTGGAGACAGCTTTTCCAGCCCTTCAGGGGAATATGGCCGCAGCATACCTTCGTTTTTCAACATCAGCAGACTGGTACCCGCGAGCCCCCAAACAACATCGGCACGCGGGTTCTCTTTCTCTGCCAACAGACGAGCTGTGACAATCCCTGTGGAATCACGAACCCAGTTAATTTTGATGTCCGGATGATCTTCATTAAAACGCTGCGCATATCGCTTCAGGTCGTCTGCTTCCAGAGCGGTGTAAACTGTCAGTCCGGTCTGTGCCTGAGCTCCAAAAGCTGCAGCACACAAGGCCAAAGCGAGAGCGTGTTTCAATTTTTTCACGTGACGTTCCTCATCTTAAATTGAGCGGACAATTGTCAACTGGTCTACACCAGAGTCGCACCCTCACGATATACAGCAAAGATTTCAATGTCGTGACAGTGCTATGACAATTTCCTTCTTCCTCCGCTCAGGGGCAATCGCCGGCCTCAATTCGATCTTGGATACACGCTAAAACCTCTGGCAACTCTGCGATTGAATCAATAAGGTAGTGCGCGCCCGATAGAGCCATTTTACTGTGTGCAAGTGCGAGACGCTCTGCGCGCGCCGCATCCTCTAACCGATCAAACTGCTCTCGAGAAAGGCCTACCGCATTTCCCGATGCCACCACGGCAACGGTCCACATACCGGCATTCAACCCCTCCTCAATGCCCGTAGCGGTATCATCCACTTTCACGCAGCCCTGAACTGCAGTCACTCCCAGCTCGATAGCGTTGCAAAAACTCATGTAAGGTGCGGGACGACCCATGGGCACCTCGGTGGCGCAGACCACACTCTCCGGCTCAAAACCCTGACGGATCAGTTCCGACAACATTACATCCACCATCTCTCGGCTGTACCCTGTATTAACACCCAATTTGATGCCGTGGGCTCGGGCAAACTCCTGCAGCTTCAGGGCCCCAGGAATCAACTCAGATCGTTGTACAATAGACTGCAGTTGGAAAGGAACAAAAGCCTGGTAGAGACGTTCAATGTCGTCATCAGTAGGCGCAAGATCAAAGCGCTCTAGCCATTGCTGTCTAACTCGAGGCATAACCAGCAGTTGCCGGATGTGCTCTCGTTTTTCTGTCCCCATAGGTTCCCGGGCCTCTGCCTCACTTAACGACAAGCCTTCAGATTCAAAGAGCTTAAGAAATGCCTGGATAGGCGCCAAGGAACCAAAGTCCACACAGGTGCCAGCAAGATCCAGAATAACGGCCTGTACAGGCCCGGTGTACGATCGGGTATAACGGTACATAACAACTCCTTCAGGCGGATTTTAGGTTTTCAGGGGTCAAGGCAGGGGGAGGAACAGGAAGTGCCAGCCCCATGTTTTCGCAGGCTTTGGCCACGGCAGAAATAACGTCGTCCATTTGCTCATCAAATAACTGGCCGATGCAGCCGACTCGAAAACTGTCGGTGACCGTGAGCTTTCCTGGATAGATGACAAAGCCCTGTCGCTTGATCTCGTCGTAAAAATGGCGAAAGTTGAACGTCGAGGCGTTGGGAGACAGGAAGGTAGTGATGATGGGTGACAGCCACTCGTCCGCCAGCAGAGTCTCAAACCCCAGTTCACGCATGCCGGCCACCAGCCGGTTACGGTTGCGAGCATAACGGGCCAGTCGTCCCGATACCCCTCCTTCGGCCTCATGCTCTTTAAGTGCCTGCTGAAAAGCTGCCACTACGTGGGTCGGCGGGGTATACCGCCACTGACCACTCTTTTCCATATAACGCCACTGATCATGCAAATCTAGCGATAAGCTGTGACAACGGCCCTGAGAACCTTCCAACAGCGACCGCTCAATGATGGCGAAACCAAAACCGGGAACTCCTTCAAAACATTTATTCGCTGAAGAGATCAGCGCTGCACAGGGCAACTCCGAAACGTTTACAGGCAAAGCCCCAAAGGCACTCATGCTATCAATAATCAAACGAGCACCCGCCTGCTCACAAACAGCGGCAATCTCTGCGATCGGGTTGAGAATGCCGGAGCTGGTTTCGCAATGGACCACAACAACCTGTTTCACTTCCGGATGCTCATTCAGAAATGCCGCGACCTCAGTCCCTCTGGGCGGCTCATAATCGCCTTTGTCGATCTCAAGGCACGGTCGGTCAAGGCGTTCCAGAATCTGGCTAATACGTTGCCCATAGGCGCCATTTATTAGCACCAGCGTGAGGCTATCCGGATCGATTAGAGTGCCCAAAACAGCCTCAACCGCGAAGGTACCCGAGCCTTGTATCGGGACACACACGTGACTCTTTTCACCGTGTGCCACTTCCAGTAGTCGTCGACAAACATCGGCGGTCATGTCATTGAAGTCGTTATCCCAAGAACCCCAATCCCGCAACATTGCCTGCTTCACTGTCAGGCTGGTTGTCAACGGACCGGGAGTGAGAAGGTATGGATCTTTCTGAAACATGATTAGTCTCCGTGGTTTTAACCGGAGCGCTTGCGGGCCCGAGCTTCGGCGCAGCGCTTGATAAAAGTGGCATCAAAAGAATCGACTGGGCCAAACCGGTCCAGTCTAAAATCGTTGGGCGAAACAAATGGGGGCTTACCGGTAACCAAATCTGAAACCAGACGTCCGATACCACCCGACAGCCCAATACCGGCCCCCGAGCACCCAGTGGCAGCGACGAATCCATCAACACCGGGCATGGCACCAACCAGAGGGGCGCTGTCAGGCGTATAACTGGAAACACTGCTGATGTAATGGGCGAGGCTCAGCTCTTCGATCACCGGACATTGTCGATGAAATGACGGATAGCCTTCTTCCAAAGCCTCACCGCCGGTAGGGTCAACATCGAAGCGATAGCCATGCAGATTATTGGGGAGAGCATCCGGTCGGGCGTAGACCGCGCGGTTATCGCGCAAGCCGAACAGCAGGCCGCCTACTTCTGGCCGCGCGTAGGCACCGCTGTCAGGCAGGATGGTTATGGGCCCCCCGGTAGCTATCCTCGAGTGAGGTGCAGAAATCCAGTAGTGACTGCGGATCGGCGCCATAGCCAGATTGATGCCCTGCTGGTGAGCCAGCGCCGTGCTCCAGGGGCCGGCGGCATCAATCACCAAACCCGCCTGCACCGTATCGCCGGTTGAAAGCCGAACACCTGTCACTCGGCTCTCTGACCCAATCAACGACGTAACTTCGTGGTACAACTGGAAACGGACACCGTTGCGCCGGGCCTCACGGGCGTATGCCATGCACAATGCATAAGGGTCGATATAACCATCATCTGGCAGAAACAGAGCTCGAGTCCCCGCCTCCAGAGCCAGCCAAGGAGCCAGTTTTTCCGCTTCGGAGTTATCAAACCATTCGGTATCCCGACCAAATTCGGCCGCTCTGAGGGCCAGAGTCTCGAGCTGACATTGCCCTGACGCAGAAGCTGCAACCTGCAAACTGCCGGCTCGCTGAAGTGGTAGCGGTACACCGGAGCCCTGTTCTAGCCGGTCAATGGCTTCAAAGGTCTCCGTCGCGAGAGCCGTAAGACCTGAGGAGGGTCGAATTCTGGTCAACAAGCCGGCTGCTTGACTGGTGGTTTGCTCGGCCAGACCTCCACGCTCAATGACGGTCACGGCCAAGCCGGGTTGCTGGCTGAGATAGCTGGCAATGGAACATCCCAGGATGCCGCCGCCAATAACGACCACATCCGGATGACAAGAAATAGACATAATACGTTTCCGTTGATTCTGGTATAGACCAGAATCAAGGAAAGTTGTGACAGTTCAATGAACGATGGATGACAAAATAGCGAACGGAGTCAGGCTACATTCACCAGAATACTGAGAGTGTCGTGGAGCCAAAACTCCTCATCAAACTCCACAAAAACGCCGGCAGCGTCGCGGCTACAGCGGTTCACGCAAAGTCCTGCAGTACCAGCATTGACGCTCAGGGCGCCTGCCTGAGGATCCACCAACGCGGTGGGAAACATTTCAATTTTTTTCTGAACCAAGTCAACGCCGTATCGTTCGCGCAGAAGCTTCCACAGGGAGCGATTAAAATCACAATCTTTGATGCCAGGGAGTCGACGTGGATTGAGATAAATGTTTTCCACCAGCACAGACCGCTCATCCAGATAACGTCGGCGTCGGACGAGCACAACCGGATCACCAGTATCAAGACCTGTCTTACCCGCCAGCCAAGCTGAGACAAAAGTGCGGCGAACCTCAAGCGTCTCCGTTCGAGGCAGGCGCCCTTGGGAAACCGCATTATCCGAAAAACTGTAATCTTCCGTGGGGTTGTAGATCAGGCGTGGCGGGGACACAAACCATCCCCTTCGGTTGGAGCGATATATACGCCCTTCTGCTTCCAACTGAGCCAGCGCAAGCCGGGCTGTTACTCGCGTGGTCTCAAAACGTTCGGCAAGAACCCGCTCCGAGGCCAGTTTGGTGTTCGCCGTCACCTCTCCCCGCTCTATCTGCTCAGCCAGCTGGTCTTTTACACGCAAATACAGCGGCGAGCTGGTCTCTGAGGTGGCGATATTCTCTGGCATGCAACAAAACTCCGTATCGAAAAACAAGAGAGCATAACTGCAGTTTAATGCAGCATTGTGACACCGCAAAAGGTATTTGAAACACTACGGTCACATGCTTGAAATGTTTCCCACCTATGATTAGCTGGAACCCTATTCTGGTATACACCAAGGAGATTCCATGCTTTTCGATTATCGTTTTGCCCTTGCCCTAGGGCTGTCAGCCCTGTTACTAGCGGGATGTGGCGACTCTTCGGATTCGAACAACTCAAATACCGGCACCCCCGACATTCCAGCCGTGCCTGACCCGGTCGTCATCCCCCCACCACACGCGGATGCGCCCCCCGACTTTATCGTACAACCCTACCTGCAGGCACCGAGTACGGACACCATGACGGTGATGTTTGAAACTAAAAACAGTGAACCGCAGGTGTGGGCTCGCTCATTTGGCTCCAATGAAGAGTTCCGCAAGGTTGCCGGTGAGACACACTCCAGCGATGGTTTGGTATATCGCGCGCCGCTGACAGAGTTAGAGTCCAACACCCTGTATGAGTACTACGTACTGACGAAAGATGCTGAAGGAAACCAGCGGGTAACCCAACCGTTTGCGTTCAAAACATGGCCTAACCCTGGTGACGGCGTTTCTGAAGCAAAGTTCATTGCCATTAGCGACACCCAGCTAGATCGCGCCATGTACGAAGTCGTACTGAACAACGTGGTGGCCGACGGATTCATGACTAAGGAGTGCGATCGCACGCGGCCGGAAACCTGCGCGGAAAACATCGCAGCCATTACGATCTCCGGCGATGTCGTACAGACCGGTAGCGACCGCACACACTGGAGAGAGCAACTGTTCGGTCGGATGGCGGAGATAACCCCTTATGTACCGCTCGTGACAGTTCCAGGTAACCATGACTATTATGGCGATGCTGAGCTTGAACTTTACCGCACCTACATGGCACCACCAGCCAATGGGTCTGCAGGGTATGAAGACCACTGGTACTTCCTAGACTACCTAGATTTACGTTTAATCGGTCTCGACAGCTATCCAATCTCGGGCTACCACGGGCTCTTCAATCGAGAAACCCTGGCCATACAGCGTCAATGGCTCCGCGAAACCCTCAAAGACGCCGAAATCCAAAATAAAACGTTTGTAATGGGGATGTTCCACCATGGCTGCCTCTCCGAAATGTGGAATTCCGGGGAGAGCGTTGGCTCCTGTGAACTGGTGTCCGAGCTGGAGCAATACAGTGCTCGCACAGGCGCTGTTACGGGGCACTTCTTTGGCCATACGCATTCGTACTCTCGTGGCCAATCGATGGATTCCCAACACCTATGGCTTAACGCTGCCAGCGTATCTGGATATATTGAACCGTTGAATGATCCAGGCTTCCAGAATGGCCAGATCAGCGACTATGAAACCTTTGAAGTCAGCCGCAGCGAGTTTGGTTATAGCGTACTGACATACCAATTCGACCTGGATCCCTCTGTCACCTTGCGCCGCAAGAAAGGTGGCTATAACGGTGACACCGACTTTGAGGTTGTCGATAAGGTCACTTTTGCTCCGGCAACAAACAACAATTTGCCACAAGCCACATCTGGAACCGGAGAATTGGCTGCGTCCAACGTTCAGTTGGCGGTCCAAGTTGGAGCGCCAGATTCAGTTCATGAAGTACATTGGCAGATCGCTGAAACAGAAAACTTTTCGGGGCCAGTTTTTGATATTTGGGGTAACGACACGCGGCGACATAATTTTTTCTATGACGAAGCGCCATTGGTTGGTGGTGATGAGTACGCAGGCTTCGACGCCATTGATACCCAGCAGGGTGTAAACCTGCTCAAACTTGACCTTTCGTCCCTGCTGCAACAGAAAACCATACGTCTTGGCGGGGATGACCATTACCGCTGGAACAAACGCTTCTCGGGTCAAAATACCCACGTATCTACGTACGATGAATACCAAGGACGCTCCAGACCAAACCTAAGGTTAAAACCTGGCACTTCGTACTACTGGAAGGCTCGTGTAAGAGATAAAAACATGAACTGGTCTGTTTGGAGTAATAACTACAAATTCAACTTGGAAGGGTCTCGTACCGCCAACCTTTTAGTTAATGGCGACGCAGAGACTGGCGACCTCACTGGCTGGACAATTGCCAGCGGATCAGTCAACGCTGTAACCGGTGTCAACGACCCCAATGTGCTTAACGCATCCGAAGGCGATTACTACTTCACAGGCCGAGGTTTTGGCAACGCACACCCAACTGACTGCTGTACAGACACGGCTTACCAAGTTGTAGATGTTTCGGGCTACCAGGATATGATTGACTCGGGAAAAGTATACATCGAATTAGGCGCTAAGATAGCTACGTGGAATGGAGTGGACGAACCAGAACTGGTCGTAGAGCTGCTTGATGCTAATGACAACGTGATACCTTGGAGTTCTTCCGGAACCCATAGCAGCAGCTCCATCCAGAGCTGGGAAACAGTGACTATAATTAATCAAATGCCCGCAGGTGTTCGGAGCATTAAGGTATATATTGGAGGAACACGTCACGAAGGCAATGATAACGATGTTTACTTCGACGACCTGTACCTGAACCTTCTGCATTAAAGTTTATGCCTAGCTAACCTTTGAAGTCTCCCTCCCCCCTTAATTACCTAGAGGGGGCCGAGGGGGCTCGCCAGCCCTCCCCGTGACCTCTTTTTAGAAGTGCCCGCAGTAACGGGGTAGAACCCAACTCTTCAATCCTCTCCAAACACTCACTTATCGGGAATCCCCCATTTCAAGAGGTCTTTCAGTAGCCGATAGAGAAAACTACCAACAAAATCCATTAGTTAACTCCGAGCCAGGTGCATAACGCCAGCAATAAACGATGCTCCTGCCCCACTTTAGTGGACACCTTATCAACGAGCTTTTCACAGGTGTGATGCAGAGGCAAATGCTGGTCCCTTGTACAGGATATGTGGCGAGATATTCTTGCAGTACGAATGTTCGCTTTTGTTTTTTAGCGAACCTTTGGCAAGTCATCCCAACGGGCCGTATACGCTGGCGACAAATGCCCCCGACGTAACACATAGGCCGCAGGGCCTGCTGCACAATAACCTGAGAGTCCTGGCTGGGCTGGATAAGCTTTACACTGGCACTGCATGAATACTGCGGTGCTGCAATTTTGCATGGGTTGGTTCGGATGAACACCAGTAAGCTCCCCAGTATATTGCCGACCTCCACGAAGCTTCTCGGTCGCGCGTGTTGCAACATGCACAACTGAACGTCAGTGTGAAGGTACTCCTCCTCTTTAAGCTTGTGGCCAAACCGCAAACGCCAGTCATAAAGCAGGAAGGGTAACTCTCGTATCGAACTTAGCTCGTTTACGAGAAATCAGCGTGCGGAATTTGCGCATGTTGGAATCCGCATACAGTACCCGATCACAAAAAAGGTCATAACATTCCATATCGGCTACAATTACGATCAGCACAAAATCGACCTCTCCCGTGACTTGATAGCACTGCTTCACTTCCTGGGCCGCTAGTGCCCGCTTAAGGAACCGCTGGTATAATGCCTTATCATCACGCTCCATGATGACCTCCACCACCACATGCAAGGTGGGCCCGAGCTTTTCAGGAGCCAGTAAAACTACATCCCGCTCAATAATCCCGCTCTCCCGTAGTCGCCGGACCCTTTTTAGGGAGGCAGAGGGTGACAACCCGACCTTGTTCGCCAACTCTTGATTGGTGATGCCGCCCTCATTTTGCAAACAGTCCAGTATTCGGAGGTCGAGCCGATCCAGGTGCATAATATTCTCCAAATCACACAATAAACGAATGAAATGCACTGTTTGGCATATTTTAGACGAAAGATTTTTTGCCTTCCATCGTACAATATCGCTTCTTCCACCTCAAACGAGCAATATTCATGTTGATCTGGTTAATGACACGAAAAAAAACCTCAGTTTCTGAGATTTTCAGAGAGTCCACCCGGGTTTACTTCACCTTACTAAGGATACTGGTCCCGGCACTGATCATCGTGAAGTCATTGGAGCTGTTAGGATTTACACTCTGGCTGGGCTCTGTGCTGGCACCACTGATGGGATGGCTGGGGCTGCCCGACACGGTCAGCATTGTATGGGCCGCGACGCTGCTGACCAACATCTACACTGGCATGGTGCTGTTTTTTGAAGTGGCTCGATCCGAGACCCTGACGGTCGCCCAGGTCAGCGTACTAGGCACGCTGATGATCGTTGCGCACGCTATACCCGTGGAAGGCGCGGTCGCCCGAAAAGTAGGCGCGCCCTGGTGGCTGACGCTGTGTCTGCGCATCGGCGGGTCGCTCGTGCTTGCGTGGGTTCTTCACCAGCTCTATCGGGCTGGTGGATGGCTGCAGTACCCGAACGAACTGGCGTGGGAGCCGGAATACACCGACGAGAGCTTAATGGGGTGGGCGCTAGTGCAAACCCAGACGCTTACGATAATCTTTTTCGTCATCCTGGCGCTGATAACATTACTCAAGCTGTTCCGCCTGTTGGGCGTCGAACGGTTGCTGCACCTAATGCTTTATCCGTTTCTGCGGCTACTGGGCGTTAGCCAAGCGGCCGCCAATACTATTGTTATCGGCGCTATGTTGGGGCTCAGTTTTGGCGCGGGGCTTCTCATCCAGGAATCCAGAACCGAGAAGCTTAGCCCCCGAGATGCTCTGCTTGCAGTGAGCTTTCTCGGCCTGTGTCACAGCCTGATTGAGGATACCTTGCTGATTTTGCTGCTGGGGGCCGACTTGTCTGCCGTTCTTTGGGCACGGCTCCTGTTTGCGTTTCTGGTCATCGGGGTGTTGTCCCGGCTTCCTGCGCACTTTCTAAAACATGGTCCCCAACCTTCGACTAATCGTTAACCTAGGATGGTAGATGCCAAAGCGTGCGTGTGACGATTCAGGTCAACCCCCACAGGATAGCCGTCGAACTCGTAGAGATCGCCCCGGACATCCATTTAGTCGTCTTGGCAGGCGCGCTCGAAAAGGCTGGCTAGAGGTATGCTCCTGTCCTGCAGAGATCTCATGGCAAAAGGCTGGCCCGGATCCCTGGGAGACACTTAAGGCGGTAACGTCGTGGCACGCGACGCAGCGCTCGATGAAATTGAAATCGAGGGCCTAGTGGACAATGCCCGCGAGACCGGCCGTTTTCTGAGGTAAAAACTGGAGGCGCTCTCCGGCCATGCCCCGTTATTCATGATATTCGTGGAATTGGCTTAATACAGACAGTCAACATTGTTGAACACGAAGGGTAGCCCTAGCCCCTCGCGAGCTGAAGAGCTTATAAAGGCCTGCGGGGAGGTCGGTCTGCTGCTACTTTGCTGCGGCATGCACGGCAACATCGTTCGATGGCTTCCCACTCATAAGCTAGGACAGGCGAGAGCACCAGCATAAATCCATGCTTTTAAACAAAAGCGAACATTCGATTGAGAGCTTGCCTCCACAGCCTCCAGGCTAATCACAGTATTTTCATCCAATATGATTGACGGTGCAAATTGCAGACGCTGAATGATCACATGGCTGAGATGGTCATGCTAGGCTAAGCTATTGTTTTATCGATTTATGTGTAGCGCGATTGACGGTTCAAAGTCTGTGATAACGATGCAGCCAAATTTTCGCAATGATGAATCGCGCTGCCTAGCTGTTGGGCATTGAAGGTATGGCGATAGGAAGCACGATAAGGGTCTACTGCGGGGAGTGTAAGCGCCCCACAAATCACGTTGTGATAGCGGAACGGTCGGTGGATCCGCACCCAATGGAAGTCGAGAAGTGGGGTGAGAACCACTATTTTTGCCAATGTGCAGGCTGTGACAGTTACGCGTACGCGATTTCTGAATGGGATGAGGGTGACTGGAATCCTCACATCGGCGAGATGGACTTGAGGTGGCGAACTTACCCCAAGTCAAAAACTCAACGTCAGACCTTCGATGAAGATTATTTGCTGCCACCGAAGATTCGATCGATTTATCGTGAAATTGTTGGAGCAATGAATGCTCAGTTGCCTTTGTTAACTGCTATTGGGCTGCGCGCATTAATCGAAGCAATCTGCAAAGATCGGGGAGTCAAGGGGAGTAACCTTGAAAAGCTAATAGATGGCTTGGCCAGCACCGGGATACTTTCAAATAACCAAGCGGCTATACTGCATGGTCATCGCTTTCTCGGGAATGTCGCGGCTCATGAGATAGAGGTCGCGCGTCCGCCGGAGCTCTCGAACCAGATCACTACTGGGCGAAAGCCTTAACAATTCCAGGCACGGCGACGCATACTGCATTGCGGCTTTGCCTCCACTACAAAGCTGCTCGTACCGGCGGCGTTATCGAAACAAAGGAGGAGCCTATCAATGAATGATCATTTATTGCTTAAGCATGCGAAGAGAAAGCCATATTCGAAACATCCAGAGATGCCTGAAGATGCCGTGTTTAACGATCAGAGAGGCTACTGGGTGTCGGGATCTGCTCCCCTTGTATCCCCTGGGTCGAAATATGGCGCATTGGTATCCAAGAAATGTGATCAGGAAACGGGCGAGGACCAAAAAGGAGAATGATTGTTGATTGTCTAGTGGTTTCTAGTCTCTATGACTTCTCAGCGGACCTTGTCGTTCAGGAACTTGAGAGGCGAAAAGCCAAATACGTTCGTTTGAATCGAGAAAACTTTGAGAGCTACCGCTTAACTATGGATGTTCAAGAAGAGTCCCTAGAAGTGAGGATGAACGGAGCCAACTATCGAATAACAACTGATCTCAGGGCTGTGTATTATCGACAGCCAGTTTTCTTAAGGAATACACCGGGTGAGTCATTAAGTATCGATGAACAGTTGTCCCGGAGCCAGTGGATGGGGTTTCTAAGAAGTTTAGCTATCTTTGACCAAGCTAGGTGGATGAACCCGTTGAACGCTACGTATTTAGCAGAAACAAAAGCATATCAATTGTCAGTCGCCAGAAGAATTGGGTTCAAAGTACCCAAGACATTGATAGGAAATGATTATGTCAGGCTTCGAGAGATAGATAATAGGGCAATTATCAAGTCGTTGGACACCGTCTTGCTTCGGGATAATAACGAGACTCTATTTACCTACTCAACCATAGAATGCTCGTCAGAGTTCACTGATGAAAATATCTCTGCCGCTCCTCTGACCGTACAGGAGTACGTGTCACCAAAAATTGACCTCAGAGTGACGGTGATTGGAGGAGAAGTGACCGCAGTGAAAATAACTTCGGCCGGACGAGGGATAGACGGAGACTGGCGAGTTGTTGATCGTGACGCTATTGAATATACGGAAGTTGATCTGCCTCATGGTATAGAGAGGAAGTGCTTGAAGTTGCTCGAAGTGCTCGGCCTTAACTTTGGGGCCATCGACTTGATAGAAAGTAATGGCAGCTACTATTTTATCGAAATCAACCCGACAGGCGAGTGGGGCTGGCTTGTTAGCGATGAGCGTAGGTTCGACGTAGACATTGCTAACTGGTTGGTGGGTGACAAATGAAGCAGTACGCGTATAGGGCCTTTGAAGAAGCTCTTCCTCTATTTGCGTTCTTGAGGAACAAAAGAAAAATAATGAGGGATGTGAGTAATAAAGCGCTGGTCGCGGAAAAATCTACACCGTATGCAGAGCTTGACGAAGGAGTTTTAAAGGACCGAATTAAAGAAGAGCATGAGCGGGCAACGAAAATAGATGAAAAGACATCAAAATTCACTTTAGGGTTGAGTGTAAGCTTGACCGTTTTGGCAGCGGCTAGCGGTGTTTTGGTGAAATTTGTGCCCGAAAACCCATACGCAGGGCTCGTTTCGATAGCATGTGGATTCGCATCGATATATATGCTGCTTGCTGGAGTAACGGCTTTAGGTGCTCTAAAAACGTTGGCCGTATACGGGTACGGGACTCAACATGCGCTCAGGCAGAAAAGTGGCGGCGTGTTGTACTTGAGTCAAGCTCTATATGCACAAGAAAGGATGAATAGCGTTAGGCATCTTAGGAACGAAGCCGCATATCAGTCACTTCGGAACGGCTTCCTTGCTCTGCTTGTCGTGCTAATTGGTTCTGTGGTGGGATTAACCATCCAGCAATCTGATTCGGATACAATTCGAAATAATATAGCGCTAGAGAAAGCAGACGAGAGTTAAGGTGCACTTGGCTGTGTGTCAGCCGATATAGGCGATACAAGGCCAGTCACGGCGACGGCTACTACATTGCGGCTTCGCCTACATTCCGTACCAGCGCATGCTGGCTGGCGTTCAGTGCTTGGCTTGAAAATTGGAGCTGGAGTAAAAATTGGCGATTAAAACAAAACATCTAAGGTCCGCAGCGGGAAGATCAGGAAGTGTTGTCGTTGCTAGGTCTTTGAATGAAGCACTGTCTAAGAATAAACAAACTGCATTTCTTTGTCATAGCCATAAGGATCAAGTGTTGGCGAAAGGGCTTCAAGTCCTGCTGAAAGAGAACGGGTGGGATGTATACATAGACTGGGAAGACAATGAAATGCCGAGTTCGCCCAACAAGGAGACGGCAAGTAAGATTAAGTCAAAAATAACGACAACAGATTGGTTTCTGTTTTTGGCCACGAGCAACTCCACTCAATCACGTTGGTGTCCGTGGGAGATTGGGTATGCCGATTCCCAAAAGGGGTATGGAAAAATGCTAATTATTCCTACCGAAGATGACTCTGGGAATTGGTACGGGAACGAATATCTTCAGTTGTACAAGAAGATTGATGAAGGAACTGATAGACAAACCGGAAGGTCTGGCTACGCAGCTTTTGATGCTGGATCAAACTCAGGAGCTTGGATTAGCAATCTCTAGTGGCAATATCTGGATTTCCAATAGGTTTTTGATGGCACATAGCAGGAGCCCACGCCCAATAACATTGAAGGCGCCCAAAAAACGAGTTAGCCAATTCAGAGTGGAGCAAGTTTTCTGGCCGGCAGCCGGCGCACTTCTGGGCAATGTGTTGGTACCCGGCATAGGTGGTTTAATGGCCGGCGGTGTAATTGGTGGTGCATTGATGCTGAATAGTAAGGAGAAAAAAGTGGCGAAAATTCCCGTTTTCTACAGCTTTCATTTCGCTGATGATGTTATGCGTGTTCAGCAAATACGAAACATTGGAGCAATTGAAGGGAATTCTGCAGTAAATGCAAATGAGTGGGAGCGGCTCAAAAGGAGTGGTAAGGCAGCTGTACAAAACTGGATCGATCAAAACATGAAGTATAAAAGGTGTGTGATTGTTCTTATTGGTTCAGAGACTGCCTCACGTCCTTGGGTGAGATACGAGATAGAGAGAGCTTGGAACCAAGGTAAAGCCATTATCGGAATCCACATACATAATATTAGATGCGCAAGAAATGGCACCTGCCGAAAGGGCGCCAACCCCTTTGATGAATTCACTTTTAATGACGGCCGAAAGCTGTCATCTGTGGTGCCGTGTTACGATCCTGATCCATCACAAGCCTATCGGGATATCGCTGCAAATATTTCTGGCTGGATTGACCACGCTATCAAGAACAAACGGAACTAAATATGAGTGAAGATCCGCTCCAAATCGACCCCGAAGCAGCCTCGATTCAGACGCACCTTGGAATAATCCAAAATGTCATTCAGCGAATGTCAGCAAATAGCACCAATTGCAAAGCATGGTGCGTGACCTTAGTAGCTGCTGTCCTTGTGATAATAGCTGATAAAGGTAAACCAGATTATGCTTGGATTGCACTTTTACCAACAGTGGTATTTTTGGCTCTTGACTCCTACTACTTAGCCCTAGAAAAGGGCTTTCGCAATTCGTATAACCAGTTTGTTTCCAAGCTACGAGCTGGAAGCCTTACCGAGCAAGACCTTTATTCCGTCATTCCCGTTGGTAATATGTCGAAACTACAGTTTGAAGCCGCCAAATCCTTTTCAGTTTGGGGGTTTTACATTTCTCTTGGTGTCTTAATTGGGGTCACTAAATGGATAGCATTGGAGTGAAATCACTTAACAAAGCGCTGCTGTCGAAAAATTTTCCGCAGAGCGCGCCGTTAATTGTACAGAGCGTTTATGAGTCAGACGCAGACAAGCTATGTAGTAGCCTTTGATGGCAAGATTCCGCTGGAGCTAGCCGAATCTCCAAGTTCTTGGTGGGACTACAATGCCTCGGTTAGGAACAAAAAAGGGTGTGGCCATACTGCGCTCACCCCCCCCTTGTTATCTTGAGACAAACACTCACCTGTGGACCTCGGTGAATGGCATCCAATAAAGGTTATGGCCAAGCCGCCCAAAGCCGACAGGCACGCGCTTTCGGTAGGCGCGGCGTTGATTGTCAGCCATGGCGCTGTGGGCGTCGGCATCGCGCACGTAGCGAGCGAGGGTTATGGCAGGCTTGGTGCCATAACGAGCGCCCGGTGAGGCGCAGGTCCAGATATGCCTCAGTGCCATTGCCGCATCCGGTTGTACTGTATCAAGGTAGGCTAACCCGTAGGCACATGCTTCCAGAGTCAGGTCGGCATGATCAAATAGTCGTGCGGCGGCAGTTGGCTTGCCTCGTTTGTCGTAGGTGTAGGTCTTGCCTATGTCGTGCAGCAGCCCTGCCACAAAACCAAGTTCCTGAAGCTCTCGCGGCATGTCTGGCTCGTTGGCTTGAATCATTTGCAAGACATTCTTCGCCACATCCAGAGAGTGGACTAAAAGACCGCCTGGTTCATTATGGTGATAGCTTTTGCTGGCAGGTGCCCGAAGGAAAACTTCCAGTCTGTCCCGACGCTCCAGTACCCGCTTGATGAATACCTGTAGGTGACTACTTTTGAGTACGCGAACAGCGTCAATCAGCTGATCCAGAGCCTCCGGTTTGGGACAAACGGTGCGTGGTAAAGTTTGCAAGGCCGGCAGACGGGCAATGTCGGTGCGCATAGGGCGTCGGATTTCAGTGAGCAAGATCTCACCTTCCTCAGAGCCCACACACACCTGCCCTTTCACAGCAATCAGATCCATATGTCCCAGTCGCTCAGGAATGACAATAGAATCAATGACCGCAATCACAACCAAATCGCTGGAACAGCTGCTAAGGCGCAGCTTCAGGTATGGAATGCCGTCATCGTCAAAACAGGCTACGCGACCAGTCAGACGGTAGGTGCCTTTGAAGGTTTCTTTCTCTAAAGGGCGCAGATCATTCAGTTTCATTACCCATCTCCTGGTCGTTGTCGATCACCCGGCTCTGTATCAGGCGCTCAAAGGCGCTGCCATCCATGCGAGTCAGGTTCGGGATATATCGTGAGTACACTTTGAACAGCATTTCTGTTGATGAGTGGCCCAAAGTGCGAGCCACCCATTCCGGGTTTTCACCGGAGGCCAGCAGCAAAGTAGCTGCCGTGTGCCGGGTTTGGTACGGGCGACGCTTTTTGAGCTTTAACAGCTCTAGCATTGGATACCAGACCCGTTTGGTGACGTTGTTGTGATCCAGCGGCTCACCGAGGCGATTGCAAAACACAAACTTGCTGAGCTTTCCGGTTGCCTCGTATTGCTCTTTGAGTGCGTCGTATACCGGGCCGAACATGGGGATTTCGCGCTGGGAGCCGTCTGTTTTTGTGTACTCCGTCTTGCCGTGAATGAGGGTTTCACGCACCAGGATTTCCCGGCGTTCGAAATCCACATACTCCCACTGCAGGCCGTCTACCTCGCCAGTACGCATGCCGGTGTAGAAACGAACCAGATAATAAATCCGGTAGTCCTCGCGGACATGCTTGAGGATCTTTTCGACCTCATTCATTGAAAACGGCTCAATGTGAACCTTTTGAAGCTTCAGAGGTTTGATGTTGCGGTAGGGATTATCGAACTCATAGCGTTCCGCAGCCTCCACCAAGAGCATCCGCAAGATAGTCATGTGACTGTTGATGGTCTTGGGTGACATGAGGCCGTTAGCTCCCCTACCTTTGCGCCGCGCCATTTTGTTGCGGGCGGCTAGGATATCGGCCTTGGTGATCTCCCCTACCTTTTTCTTCGTGAAAGCGGGCTTGAGCGAACTCTCAAGAATAGAAGTCACATTGCGAGTGTGTGAATTGCGCCACTGGATTTTGGTTTCCTGGAACCATTGGTCGGCGAAGTCTGTGAAGCTTGGAGTGTCCAAACTTCCAGAGCCTGCCATAGCCTCTGAGCTCACACTTTTTTGTTCAATCTTCTTTAGATTGCCACTGTCTGGGAAATATTCTGCATAGTTGAAATCTCCAAGAAGAATCTTAGCTTCAACTTTCTGCAGCAATGCCTCTACTCGCTTACGGTTTGCCGGGGTATCTGCTAACGCCGTTTGCTCACGGCAACGGTGGCCCGCGTACATAAAGTCGAGATATAGCCGCCCGGTTTCTTTGCGTGATCTGACCTTACCCATGACAAACCACTCCATTAGCCATTGGGATAGACAACTGGTCATGCTCGCGACCAGTGACCAGCATTTCCTTCTCAACTGCTTCCCAGAGGAAAAGTATCTTTCGACGTCCGAAAGGCTTGATGTAGTGTTTGCCCTCAAGCAGTACCGTGTCCTTCAGACACTGGCGAATAGTCCTGCAGTCGTACTTGATGCGCCCTGCGAGTTCTTCAGTGGTTAGATAGGTATAGGAGTTTCCCATCGAATTATTCCTTCTGTTGCGCTACTCTAGATCAACAAAAGACATTCCTCATATCAGAATGCCATTCTGAATAACATTTTAGGCAATAAAAGTACATTTGCAAGCACTTTTTGCCATTTTGGATGACATTTGTTCATTAAGGATAACAAAGTATGATTCGATGCCACCTAGCTCGGCTCATGGGCGAGCACAAGATGAAGATTGTGGACGTAGCTCGAGAGACGGGGTTAAACCGGAATACTGTGACACTGCTTTATAAAGAAACAGCTCAACGTATCGACTTGGAAGCGCTCGATAAACTCTGCAGATTGTTCAAATGCGAGGTGGGCGATTTACTGGAATTTCAGGAAGACGAGTAGGTAAAAAAGAAAAGCGCCGCCAGTAATTTCTAGGAAGGACTTGCTGCGATTGAGTTAAAAAAAGGTTTCAGTTGAAATGATTTTTGAGCGTGACGCTAACAGACTTACGGTCATTCCCACCCTAACGCACATTTTGCGTGTCACAAGGTTTGGCACATATGTGTCACATATACGTCACATATACGTCACACGGATTTTTCGACACCTCAAACGCAAAAAAGGCAGATCAGTAAAATACTGATCTGCCTTTCTTTTATATGGTAGCGGGGGCAGGATTCGAACCTACGACCTTCGGGTTATGAGCCCGACGAGCTACCAGACTGCTCCACCCCGCATCAAACTGGTTGTTGCCGAGTCGCCTCGATCAACGTGCGCGTATAGTAAGGACTTGTGGGCGCGTTGTCAAATACTGTTTTCAAACAGGTCTGTTGGGTAGTGAAGGTTTTCTGCCTCCGATGCCTCGGGATTCTTGAAAAACCCAACTTGCTCCATCGCTTCCTGAACTGGCCGGAACGATTTGCGGTGTTCTGGCGTTACTCCCAACCGGAACAAGGCTTCCATGTGGACGGGCGTAGGATACCCTTTGTGTTTGGCAAGGCCGTAGCCGGGATACTTCCGCTCCAGAGCTTCCATTTCCCTGTCCCGGGTCACTTTGGCGAGTATGGATGCAGCACTAATCGCCTCTACCCGACTATCCCCCTTGACCACCGGCTCGGAGGGCCAGTGCCACTCCGGGCATTTGTTTCCATCCACCAGTACGTATTCCGGCGCAACACCTAAGCCAGCCACAGCACGTTCCATGGCGATCATGGTGGCTTGGTAGATGTTGATCTGATCGATCTCATGGGCCTCGCAACGGCCCAGGCTCCAGGCACTCGCATGCTCAATGATTTCTTCGTAAAGGGCATTACGCTTTTTTTCGGTGAGCTTTTTTGAGTCTGCCAGCCCAGCGATGGGCCGATCAGGATTCAGAATGACTGCAGCAGTCACGACGGCACCAATGAGAGGCCCGCGCCCTACTTCATCCACACCAGCCAATAGCCGACCCTCATACGCGCACTTGAACGGAGGTAATGCAGGTGCTCGCGCCATCTAGCCGGCCCTTTCTTCAACAAGCATGGAGATTGCACTGGCAGCTTTCTCGTCAGCATCTTGCTTCAAGGTGTGGTGTAGCTCAGTAAATGCATGCACCAGCCGATCGCGTTCTTGCTGGTTTTCCATTCGCTCCAACACCGCAGTGCCAAGTGATTCCGGTGTCGCGTCATCCTGCAACAGCTCAGGGACTAGAGATTGCTTTGCCAACAGGTTCGGCAGCGCCACATGAGGCACCTTCACCAAGCGGGAAATCACTGCCCAACTGACGTTGCTCAAACGATACCCCACAACCATAGGCTTTTTCAGCAGCATGGCCTCAAGGGTCGCCGTTCCAGACGCAAGCAACACAACGTCGGATGCTGCCATCACTTCCCGGGAACGTCCTCGTACGATAGTAACCTGAAGTTTTACATCGAGTGCTTCGATAAGATCGCGAACCTGTTGTTCCCTTTCACGGTTCACACAAGGGATCACCAGCTGCACATCCGGCCGTTTGGTTTGAATCCAGCGCGCAGCTTCCAGAAACAAAGTGCCTAACCGCTCAACTTCGCCAGCCCGACTACCCGGCAAAACTGCCAGTAAAGGTGCGCTCTCATCAAGCCCAAGATCCTGGCGGGCTTTCCCTGTTTCAGGCACCAGTGGAATGCGATCAGCAAGTGGATGCCCTACAAAGGCAACGGGCACCTGATGCTCTTCATAGAACCTGGCCTCAAACGGCAACAGGGTGAGCATAAGATCTACCGACTTGGCGATTTTGAAAATACGGTTCTGCCGCCAAGCCCAAACCGAAGGACTGACGTAATGAACAGAGGGAATACCCGCCTCTCGGCAGCGTCGCTCGATGGCCAGGGTAAAATCCGGGGAATCAATACCGATCACCACGTCGGGTGGTGTGGCAAAAAAATAACTCAGAAGGCGAGCACGAATCCGAAAGAGTTCCCGAATGCGGCCAAGCACTTCTACCAGCCCCATAATAGAGAGCCGCTCCATGGGAATCAGGGAGTGGAACCCCTCCGCAATCATTTCATCGCCACCGATGCCCACAAAGCGTGCGTTGGGGTAACGTTTGCGAAGTGATCGGATCAATCCAGCGCCCAGAATGTCCCCAGACGCCTCACCTGCGATAATGCCAAAGGTTATGCTGCGGTCACTGACAACCGCGGCCTGGGGATGCTCCATCAAACAAGGCTCCTGCCAGCTTAGCGGATAATGCCGCGATGAGCGCCGCGCAGAGAGTCAATAAGCACCCGCACTTCTGGTGTGCCTGAGTATTCTTCTTCCAGCTTCTCCACTGCCTGCTCCGTCGTCAGGCCTTGGCGGTATATAACCTTGTAAGCCCGGCGCAGGGTCATCAACACTTCTTTGTCGAATCCGCGTCGCTTGAGGCCTTCAACGTTCATGCCGTGGGGCTCCGCCGACTGGCCGGCAGCCATAACGTAAGCCGGGATATCCTTGAGTACAATACTGCCGCCAGCCGCCATGCTATGGGGCCCAATGTGGCAGAATTGGTGCACCATGGTGCCACCGCCCAGAATGGCATGGTCACCAACCGTCACATGGCCTGCCAAGGTTGCACAGTTAGCAAGTATAATGTCGCTGCCAATAACGCAGTCATGGGCCACATGCACATAGGCCATAAGCAGGTTGTTGCTGCCGATACGGGTCTCACCTTGGTCCTGAATTGTGCCGCGGTGAATGGTGCAGTTCTCGCGGATCGTATTATTGTCCCCAATAATCAGAGTGGTTGGTTCACCCGCGTATTTTTTATCCTGGCACTCTTCTCCAATGCTGGAGAACTGAAAAATGCGATTATTTTTGCCAATAATCGTTGGCCCTTTCACAACCACATGGGAAAAGATTTCCGTGCCTTCACCAATTTCCACGTTCGGGCCAATGTAGCTCCAGGGTCCAACCGTTACGTTATCCGCGAGTTTGGCTGAAGGATCTACTATCGCTTGGGGATGAACGCCCGACCAGTCATTCGTCGCCATTAAACTTCTCTCTCAGCGGTCAGTATCTCTGCCACACAGACGACTTCACCATCGACCAGTGCGCGACAATCAAATTTCCAGATACCGCGTTTTTCCGAGATAATTTCCGACTCCATACACAGCCGGTCTCCGGGTAACACGGGGCGCTTGAATCGCGTCTTACTGGTGCCTGCCAGGTATTGCACCAGTCCATCTGAGGGCTTCCGCCCCACCGTTACAAAACCGAGAATGCCCGACAGCTGCGCCATGGCTTCGATAATCAGCACTCCAGGCATTATCGGGTTGCCGGGAAAGTGACCGTTAAAGAACGGCTCGTTGTAGGAGATATTTTTATAACCTTTAATCGATTTGGACTTTTCGATCTCGGTCACCCGATCCACTAACAAAAACGGATAGCGGTGTGGCAGGTGTTCCAGTATTTCATCAATATGCATCATTATGATCGGCCTCAGCCTTCTGTTTTCTTTTCCAGCTCTTTGACGCGCCGTGCCAAAGTATCCAGTTGGCGGAATCGCACGGCATTCTTGCGCCATTGCCGATTAGTATCTGCACTGGTTCCCGAAGAATAGACTCCCGGCTCCGGGATATCTCCGGTTACCATGGTCATGCCAGTAAGATGCACCTGGCTAGTGATTTCCAAGTGGCCGGCTACTCCGGCAGCTCCGCCAAATACACAGTGGCTGCCAATCTTTGTGCTGCCCGCAATGCCTACCATTGAAGCCATTGCGCAATGATCACCAATGCGCACGTTGTGGGCAATCTGAATCAGGTTATCAAGCTTTACACCATTGCCGATAACTGTGTCATCCAGAGCACCGCGATCAATAGTCGTGTTTGCGCCGACCTCAACATCGTCACCAAGAACAACGCGACCTAGCTGCGCAATTCTATGCCATTGGCCTTTTTCGTTGGCGAAGCCAAATCCGTCAGAGCCTATCACTGCGCCGCTGAGAATATGACAACGCTGCCCAATCACCACATCGTGGGCTAAAGTCACCCGGGGCCTGATGACAGAGCCAGCCCCAATAATGGTGCGCGCACCAATCACACTGCCCGCTCCGACGGCGACCGCTTCGCCAATAACCACGCCCGCCTCAACAACGGCATTGGCGCCAATACTGGCACTGGAGGCAACGGCTGCACTGGGATCAACCACTGCTGCAGGATGAATGCCCGGCCGTGCAATCGGTGCAGGGTCAAACCAGTGGCTGAGCCGAGCATACCCCAGATAGGGATTATCAAGTACCAGGACATTGGTCGGGCAATTATCCGCAGCTGCAGGCGACAGAATGACCGCCGCCGCCTGCGTATCTGCCAGGTGTTTGGCATAGGCGGGATTTGCCAGAAAACTGAGCTGGTTCGGGCCAGCAGCCTGAAGAGTTGCAATGCCGAACACCTGAATATCAGGATCGCCTCGCAGCTCCGCTCCCACGGCTTCTGCTATCGCTCCAAGCCGGTAAGACTTTTCTGTCATCTCGCGCTCCAAACACGCCTGTGAGCCCCTGGGCTCTCCAGCAAGAATTAACGGTTCAGCTTTTCCAGAAGCTGTGGGGTCAGGTTCATTTCCGGCTTCACATAAACAACAGCTTCGCTTGGCAGAATCAGATCCAGATCGTTTTCTTCCAACAGCTCTTTTACTGCTGCATCCACTTCCGGGCGGGCTTCTTCAAGAAACGCCTGCTTCCGCTGATTAACAGTAGTATCAAGACGCTGTTTTAGGAAATTGAACTCTTTGACTCTTTCCTGGAATTCACCCGCAAGTTTGTTACGCTCGCTCTCATTCATCATTGCACCGTCTTTTTCAAGACGCTCTTTCAACTTTCGTGCTGCTTCCTGAGTCTCGCGAACCTTTTCTTCATCACCAGCAAAATCTCTCTGCATAGCTTCACTGAAAGACTTTGCATCGTTTGATGAAAACAATGCCTGGCGAAGATCTACAACACCAATGCGCGTTTCTGCTACGGCTGGCAGCGCGATCGCCATGGCTGCTGCAAACATCAGTAAGTTTCTGAACATCTTGGGTCTCCTGAGTATCATTCGTTTTTGTTTCTCGTAACGCTTAATCGGAATGTCCGGGAATCAGAATGTCTGGCCAAGTGAGAACTGGAACACCTGAGTGTCGTCACCCGGCTTATCGTTCAGCGGCTTGGCAAGACTGAATGCCAATGGGCCTACCGCGGTAATCCATTGAAATCCAACGCCCACAGAGAATCGCAATTCCTTGAGATCCGGGTCAAATCCACGGTCCGGGTCGAATACCTGGCCACCGTCCAAGAAGAATGCGGTGCGCATGGAGCGGCTGTCACCGGCAAATGGCGTCGGGAAAATCAGCTCCAAAGATCCTTCTGTGAGGAGATTACCACCGAACGGATCGGGATCGGAAAAATCGTTGTCTGCGGGGCGCGCGCGCGGCCCCAGTGAATTCGCTTGATAGCCCCTTACCGAGCCATAGCCACCAGCATAGAAGTGCTCATAGAACGGCATCATTGGATCTTCACCATATCCATTACCGTAACCCACTTCTGTTCTTGTATGCACAACCCAGCGGTTATTGTCCGATACCGGATAGTAGAAATCCGTTCTGTGGGTGGCTTTGTAGAACGTAAGGTCACTGCCAGGCACGGCCACGTCAATTGACAGGGAATGGCTGTGGCCCGCAGTTGGTAAAACACCCCGGTTCAACGTACTGCGACGCCAACTACCAAATAAGAAATAGTTGTTAAAGCTATCGCCTTCCTCTGCAATAAATTCAGTCACATCTTTCGATGTAAATACACCACCTTTCAGCTTGGAGTTGGTATAACCCACCCCGAAGTTCAGCCTGGTAATGTTATCGGTCGGATAACCAAAGGTGAGACGCCCACCGTATTCATCCAACAGGTAGGACGTGATGTCCTCCTGCTCAAAATCAGTCTCCCGGGCAAACACACTGAACCCACGGCTCACGCCATCTACAGTGTAGTACGGGTCCATATAGGAGATGTTTGCGCTTCTCACCGCATCACTGACGTTTACGCCAAACGATGCCCGCTTACCGGTGCCGAAGAAGTTATTTTCGGCAACGTTGGCGCCAAGAATAATGCCAGAGTCCTGTGAAAAGCCCACAGACGCTGAAAGGCTACCGGTTGGCTGCTCTTCAACCGAATAGTTCACATCAACAAGGTCGTCGGTTCCTGGCACAGGAACCGTATCCACATTGACCATCTTGAAAAAACCAAGTCGTTCAAGACGAGTTTTAGAAAACTCAATGCGATCCGACGAGGCAATACCACCTTCCATTTGCGTCATTTCCTGACGCAAAACATCGTCACGGGTAGAGACGTTTCCGCTGAAATTGATGCGACGAACATAAGCCCGCTTGCCAGGCTCAACAAAAAAGGTAACGGCGGCGGTGTTATTTGGGCCCGGCTCAGGCACGGCGTTTACGTTTGCGAACGCATAACCTTCTCTACCCAACCGGAACGACAACGTTTCCGAAATAGCCGTCATCCGGGCACGGGAGAATACATCGCCCGCTTCTACAGGGATCAATTCACGCAGCTCTTCTTCATCAACAATGAGGTCGCCGCGCAGTTTTATATCAGAAATCGTGTATTGCGGGCCTTCATTAAGAGCAATAGCGATAAATACCTGTCGTTTGTCTGGCGAGATAGAAACCTGGCTGGACTCAACGCTGAAATCCAGATATCCGCGGTCGAGATAGAAGGAACGCAGTGTTTCAAGATCACCGCTCAGGCGTTCCCGGGCATATTTGTCGGAATTAGTGAGGGAGTTCCACCAGCTGCTGGTGCGCAGTTCAAACAGATCTCGCAACTGTTCATCGCTGAACTCCCGGTTTCCTACCAAGTTGATATGCTGAATAGCCGCAACTGTGCCTTCGTTAATATCCAGGCGGACTGCCACACGATTTCGCGGAAGCACTTCAGCCGTTGCTTTGACTCGAGCGTTGTAGCGCCCTTGCCCAATGTAGGAGCGCAAAATTTCCAGTTCCAGGCGTTCCAGTGTTGCCCGGCGGAATACCTGACCTTCCTGAAGCCCGGCACCAGCCAAGGCATCCATGAGCATGCCAGTCTCGATGTTCTTGTTGCCTTCAATCTCGATCGACGTGATCGAGGGGCGCTCCCGAACTGTAAGTATGAGGATCCCGGCGTCGCGACTCGCTTCTATATCGGTAAACAACCCTGTCCGGAACAGTGATTTAATCGCATCGGCCAGTTCGGCTTCGTCCATCTGCTCGCCGATATTAACGGGGAAAGCGGAGAAAACAGTACCTGCAGAAACTCGCTGCAAGCCTTCCACCTCAATATCTGCAACCGTAAATTCATCTGCAAATGCTGGCTTCATGCCGGTTGCGGCAACAGCGAGGCCAACAGCTAAGCCTAGAAGAGAACGTCTCATTCAATTATTTCGCCTGGTTAATGCGCGTAAGGAGCCCGCAATTCTCACAACCGCATCAGGTCGTTGTAAAGAGCAAACACCATTAATGTAAGGATCATTGCCATACCAATTCGTAATCCAAGCTCCTGGACCGCATCCGAAACCGGCTTTTTGCGGATTGCCTCAATGGTGTAATACACGATATGGCCACCATCCAGCACAGGAACAGGTAACAGATTCAAGATTCCCAAGCTAACGCTCAGGTAAGCCAAAAATCGAATAAAGTCTTCAAATCCTGAGCTGACACTGGCTTCAGCTACACGGGCAATCGTAATTGGGCCACTGAGGTTACTGGGTGAGAGCAACCCTGTAACCATCTTTTTAATAGCAACCAGTGTAAGGCGGGTGTCTGCCCAGGTTTCGTCCAACGCAACGGGGATGGCAGCCAGAGGGCCGTAGCGAACGTCGCGCATTACGCTGTCTGGCCACGAGACTGCCTCAACGCCAGCGCCTACAAAGCCGATCACTTCGCCACTATCCTGCTTTTTCTCAGCCGGTGTAATCTGTACAGACTGCTCCAAACCAGCACGTTCAATGGTAAGGGTCAATGTTTGCTCGGGTGAGCTACGTATCGATGCAACCAACTCGAACCAGTTCGCAATGGGCTCGTCATTCACAGCAAGAACGTGATCACCGGTCTGCAAGCCCGCAATCTGGGCACGGCCGCCGTCTGCGATCTGGCCAAGTATCGCTGGAACATCTGGCCGCCAAGGCGTGATACCAAACTCACCAAGCGGGTTCGGCGTTTCGTCACTGAGGCTCCACCCACCCAGCTCGCCACTCAAAGTTCCCTGAGCGCCAGCACTGGAAACATCCAGGGTGATTACTCCCTGCTCGCCAGCACGCTCAAGAATACGCATATTCACATCACGCCAGGAGCTCACTCGATGCCCGTCTACAGCGTGGATCTCCATGCCTTCCCGCAGGCCGACATTACTGGCAACACTTTCCTCGGCAACACCACCCACAATTGGCGCAACATGAGTAACACCCACTACGCCAAGAAGCCAGTAGGCCAAAATAGCAAAAAGGAAGTTTGCAGCCGGCCCTGCCGCAGCAATGGCAATCCGCTGGGAGGGTGGTTTGGATGTAAACGCCTGATCTCTGATCTCTTCAGGGACTGGTCCCTCTCGCTCATCCAGCATTTTCACATAGCCGCCCAGCGGAATGGCGGCTATGGCGAATTCAGTGCCGTGGCGATCGTACCAAGAGAACAGGGGCTTCCCAAACCCCACTGAGAAGCGCAGCACTTTCACACCGCAGCGGCGCGCAACCCAGAAGTGGCCATACTCATGCAGGGTAACGAGTATCCCCAATGTAAGCGCAAGAGCAAGTACGGTTTGAATAATCTGCATAGCATTCCTGGTTTAAGCGCCAGCCCGGCGAAAATCTCTAAGTTACATCAGACCGTTAACAGGCGGATCTGTTCCTGCGCCCGTTGCCGTGCCTCTGAGTTCTTCGCGAAGATGGTATCAAAACTGTCCGCAGGTACCACTGGTGTTACTGACAGAGTTCGCTCAATGACAACCGGAATGTCCGTAAATGCGAGGTTCCCTTTCAGGAACTCACTCACCGCCACCTCATTCGCAGCATTCAACACGGCAGGCGCGGTTCCTCCCTGCTCAAATGCTTCTGCGGCTAACCGAAGGCAGGGGAAGCGCAAAAGATCCGGTCTTTCAAAATGAAACCGCCCTATAGCGAAAAGATCCAGTGCCGCGACCCCGGCATCAATACGCTCGGGCCAAGCCAATCCATTGGCGATGGGAGTGCGCATGTCCGGGCTGCCGAGCTGAGCCAGTACAGAGCCGTCAACGTACTCTACCATTGAGTGAATGATGCTCTCCGGGTGCACATGGACCTCAATGCGATCTGGCGTGGTATTAAACAGCCAACATGCCTCGATCAACTCAAGCCCTTTGTTCATCAAAGTTGCAGAATCAACCGAGATTTTCTGCCCCATGGACCAGTTTGGATGAGCGCAGGCTTGAGCAGGCGTCACTGAGCGCAGGTCTTGAGCGCTGGTCTCCCGGAAAGGGCCACCGGAAGCGGTGAGCAGAATACGTGTAATACCGGCACCTTCAGGGTCGCGCACCTTTGCTGCCGGCAGGCATTGAAAGATCGCGTTGTGCTCGGAATCTATCGGCAACAGCTCTGCGCCAGAAGCCGATACGGCATCCATGAAAAGCTTGCCAGACATTACCAATGCTTCTTTATTGGCCAGCAACACACGTTTGCTTGCACGCACGGCGGCAAGTGTCGGCGCAAGGCCTGCCGCACCAACAATGGCTGCCATAACGGTGCAGACTTGCGGGGCTGAAGCCACCTCACAAAGCCCCGGCTCACCACTTAGCACGGATATTTGGGGGAGATCTGAAAGTAACTCGGTCAGCTTTTGCGCCGCAGCGGCATCTGCCATTACCGCTACTTTCGGGAGAAATTCGCGACACAGCACGGCA
This sequence comes from Marinobacter sp. KMM 10035, assembly GCF_046537445.1. Lineage (NCBI taxonomy): Bacteria > Pseudomonadati > Pseudomonadota > Gammaproteobacteria > Pseudomonadales > Marinobacteraceae > Marinobacter > Marinobacter sp. KMM 10035. Next base: position 559,985 of record NZ_JBBVMG010000002.1, read on the forward strand.
AGCTCTTCAGCGTGGGTACTGGCTGTAAGCGCATACACTGAAAACCGATCGGGATGACGGCGAATGACATCGAGGGTGGAAAGTCCGATTGAACCGGTCGCCCCCAGTACCGTAACAGAGCGATCTACCATACTCACAAGTGCCCGACTGTCAGCCAGCCAAGTTGCGTAATAATAAGCGCAAACACGGGAGCGGCGGCAGTAAGGCTATCAATACGATCCAGTATCCCGCCATGCCCTGGCAGCAGAGCACTGCTGTCCTTGATACCTCTGAAACGCTTGAGCATGCTTTCCAGAAGGTCCCCAAGCACAGACACCAGACCGGTTACCAACGTTGCCGCAATTAGCATCATGGTTTCAACCATACTTGCGGAAGCAAGAGAGCTCGCAGCCAAAGCCAACACAGTTACAGCCACCAAACCACCGTATACGCCAGCCCAGGACTTGCCAGGACTGACTCTGGGGGCGAGCTTCGCCTTACCGAAAGCCCTGCCTGCAAAGTAAGCTCCAATATCTGCCACCCAGACAACGCAGAACACATACAGAATCACCAGGAGGTTATTATCTGTATTGCCGAACTGAAAGCCAGCGGCTCGAAGATGGTTCAATCCAACCCAAGCAGGCACAAGAACCAGCACGCCCATTAGAGCTCGCACAGGCCTGCTGCCCCACCACCCTGAACCTGCCGGGTAGTTGCGCACCAGTAAAAAACACACAACCCACCATAGAAGCGCCAGCCAAAGCACCGGAACGGCAGACACATCAAACAGACCGTAGAGAATGGCAGCGATAAAGGCCGCATAACCGATCCGCATCGGCTGCTGCTCGAATCCAGACATATTGGCCCATTCCCAAGCGCCCAGCGTAATGATCGCGGCCATGAATAAAGCAAACCCCAGAGGTGGCAGAAAAAAAATGCCCCCAATAGCGATGGGCGCGAGAATAAGGGCGGTGATAATTCGGGTTTTTAGCACAATTTAGGTCGCTGTCATTCGTTATTGTTGTGACGCTTTGGCCACGATCTGGTCGTCCGTCTGACCAAAGCGGCGCTGACGTCCGGCGTAAGCCTGTAATGCCTTGCACATTTCTTCTTCTTTGAAATCGGGCCAGAACACAGGCGAGAAGTACAACTCGGTATAGGCGAGATGCCAAAGCATGAAATTACTGATCCGCTGCTCACCAGCCGTCCGAATCATCAGATCCGGCATTGGGAGATCACCAATGCTCAGGTGTTGCTGTATAAGGTCATCGGTAATATCAGCAGGTTCAAGCTCGCCGCTCTTCACCAATTGAGCAACCTGCTGCGTTGCCTGGGCAATATCCCAATGGCCGCCATAGTTTGCAGCGATGACAAGAGTCATTCTGGTGTTGTTGCGGGTGAGCTCCTCTGCCTTGGCCATATGCTCTTGCAAGGTTGCATTAAACGCGGAACGGTCACCAATGATGCGCAAGCGGATATCGTTACGATGCAACTTTCTGACTTCCCGCTCCAAAGCAAAAAGAAACAGCTTCATGAGAGCGGATACTTCTTCTTTTGGGCGCCGCCAGTTCTCGCTTGAGAAGGCGAACAGCGTAAGGACTTCAACGCCTTCGCGGGCACAGGTTTCAACAACGGCCCTGACAGACTCTACCCCGGCCTTATGCCCCGCAACTCCTTTAAGCAGGCGTGATTTTGCCCACCGGTTGTTACCATCCATGATAATGGCCACATGCCGGGGCCGGCTATCAGCCGACACCGGAATTTCTGCGGATACTGATCCCGTCATGAAATCCCCTGTACAGCCAATAGAACACCCCTACTGGCCGTGTCTCGCTTGCAGTGAACCGTGGCGATCAAACCGCCATCAGATCCTCTTCTTTAGCTTTCAGCATCTTCTCGACTTCAGCGATGTAGCGATCTGTCAGCTTCTGGATTTCGTCCTCGCCCTTGCGCACATCATCTTCGCTGATGTCTTTGTCTTTCAGCAGGTCTTTCATCATGCTGTTTGCATCGCGACGGGCATTACGGATGGAGACACGGCCATTCTCCGCATCCGCTTTCGATTGTTTAACCATATGCTTACGGGTTTCCTCCGTCAGCATCGGCATAGGTATACGAATCAGATCGCCGCTGGTTGCAGGGTTCAGACCGAGATCTGAAGCCATGATGGCCTTCTCGATAACGGGCACCAGGTTCTTTTCCCAAGGCGACACCGCCAACGTACGGTTATCTTCTACGTTAACACTCGCCACCTGCTTCAGCGGTGTCTCCTGCCCGTAGTAGTTAACCATCACGCTGTCCAGAATCGACGGGTGGGCCCGGCCGGTACGGATCTTGTTGAACGCCGAGTGCAGAGCTTCGAGGCTCTTTTCCATTTTCTTCTCGGCTTCAGCTTTTATGTCGTTAATCACGTAATCATCCTCAATTCGTTCGTCGGGCTGCATAAAACCCGTTATTCGATCAATGTACCTTCTTTCTCGCCGGTCACGATGCGCGTCAGGGCGCCCGGACGGTTCATATCAAAAACACGCAGCGGCATCCCATGATCCCGCGCCAGGAGGATAGCGGTCAGATCCATCACGCCCAGCTTTTTGTCGAGTACTTCATCATAAGACAGTTTGTCGTACTTTTCTGCAGTCGGATCAAGGTAAGGATCCGCTGAGTACACACCATCTACTTTGGTTGCCTTCAGTACGGCATCTGCCTGAATCTCGATACCACGCAAGCACGCCGCAGAATCTGTTGTGAAGAAGGGGTTGCCGGTACCTGCACAAAAAATAACAACGTCACCATCTTTAAGATCGCGGACAGCGCGGCGGCGATCATAATGCTCAACAATACCACTCATGGGAATGGCTGACATAACCCGGGTACGTATGTTTGAACGCTCCAAAGCGTCGCGCATGGCAAGGCCGTTCATTACCGTGGCCAGCATACCCATGTGGTCGCCAGTAACACGATCCATTCCAGCCTCGCTCAGCGACGCCCCTCTGAACAGGTTGCCGCCGCCAATAACGAGGCCAACCTGAATGCCGATGCCAATCAAAGCACCGATTTCAAGCGCCATCCGATCAAGAACTTTGGGGTCAATACCGAAATCATGCTCGCCCATCAGGGCTTCGCCACTGAGCTTGAGCAGAACACGATTGTATCTTGGCTGGTTTTTTGATGATGTCGGCATACTGATCCCCTTTTCGTCTGTTAACTGCTATCCGGCGTGATACGCATTGCAGGCTTGCATCTGACATACTCCTTGAAAAAGGGGGATCTCAGATACAAGCCCGCCACGAGAGCCGGAAAAATCCAGCCAACGTGGCAGACTCAGGTGGCGCTGTAACGGACCGTCACAGCGCCGAGAAAAATCAGGCCTTGCCAGTACCGGCTGCAGCAGCAACCTCAGCAGCAAAGTCTACTTCTTCTCTTTCAATGCCCTCGCCCACTTCGAGGCGAACAAAACCAACCAGCTCGCCGCCGGCCGCTTTAATAAGCTGGCCTACAGTCTGCTCCGGGTTTTTAACGAAAGGCTGCTCAACAAGGCTGTTTTCCTTGAGGAACTTCTGAATACGGCCGCCCATCATTTTCTCAACGATTTCGGCAGGCTTGCCTTCCATGTCTGGCTGAGCGCGGATGACTTCTTTCTCTTTCTCCAGCTCTTCAGCCGGCATATCTTCAGGCTTGGCGACACGCGGGTTAACTGCAGCAGCGTGCATCGCGATATCACGAGCAAGCTCAGCATCGCCAGCCGTCAAAGCTACAACAGAAGCAATCTTGTTGTTGCTGTGAACGTAGCCACCCACTACCGGACCTTTAACTGAAACCAGGCGACGGACAGTAATGTTTTCGCCGATTTTCTGAACCAGTGCTTCGCGCTTGGATTCCAGCTCACCTTCCATCAGCTTGGCAACGTCTGTCTCGCCTTTTTCGAAGGCAACGTTCAGCACGTCGTTAGCAAAATTCAGAAGGTTCTCGTCGCGGGCAACGAAGTCTGTTTCAGAGTTAACTTCCAGAATATAGGCAACGGTGTTGTCGTCGGAGATCTTGATCAACGAAACACCTTCAGCGGCGATACGGCCTGCTTTCTTGGCAGCTTTCAGACCGGAAGACTTGCGCAGCTCTTCAATTGCCGCGTCTACACTGCCCTCAGATTCAACCAGAGCTTTTTTACACTCCATCATGCCAAGGCCAGTGCGGTCGCGCAGTTCTTTGACCATTGCAGCGGTAATAGCAGCCATGTTCAGTCCTCTTAACTTTTCTGAAATCGGTGGGAAGACATGCCAGGACAATCTCCCTGGCATGTCTTATATCTCATCAGTGATGCAGATGTATCACTCGGCAGCCGGAGCGGCGCCTGCAGAGTCTTCGGCAACTTCAACAAATTCGTCAGCGCCGCCAGCCTGAGCAGATTCCAGGCAAGTGTCAGCAACCGCTTTCACGTAAATCTGGATTGCACGAATAGCGTCATCGTTACCCGGGATTACGAAATCAACACCATCCGGGTTGCTGTTGGTATCAACAACACCGATAACGGGGATGCCCAGCTTGTTGGCTTCTTTAATGGCAATGCGCTCGTGATCAACGTCGATAACGAACAAAGCGTCAGGCAGACCGCCCATATCTTTGATACCACCAATAGACCGCTCGAGCTTATCCATTTCACGGGTGCGCTCAAGAGCTTCTTTTTTGGTCAGCTTATCGAAAGTACCGTCTTTGCTCTGGGCTTCCAGTTCACGGTAGCGACGGATGGACTGACGAATGGTCTTATAGTTGGTCAGCATGCCGCCGAGCCAGCGATGGTTAACAAAAGGCTGGCCGGAACGCTCGGCTTCTTCCTTGATGACCTTGGCTGCGGCGCGCTTGGTGCCAACAAACAAAATCTTGTTCTTGCTCTCTGTCAGTTGCTGAACGAAGTTAAGCGCTTCATTCATGGCAGGAACAGTCTGCTCAAGGTTGATGATATGAATCTTGTTACGGGCGCCGAAGATGTACTTCGACATTTTTGGGTTCCAGTAGCGAGTCTGGTGACCAAAGTGAGCACCTGCCTTGAGCAGGTCACGCATATTTACCTGAGCCATGATATTACCTTAGTTTAGCTTCGGGTTAGTCTTACACGCGTCCAATTACCCCAACCAGGCTCCCTATATAGATTTAAAGCGGGAGCAGGCACCCTGGGGCAACGTGTTGACACGTGCTCGAATTTGCCGGATTTGTTTCCAGCGGGCGCGTTTATACCATAAAACCACCAGCCCACGCCATTATTTTTGAGCCTTTGCTTCCTTGTGCCCTGAGCCCGGGGCCCTTAAAATGCTCGTTTGACACAAATCAATAGGAAGCCCAATGCAAGTATCGATCAAGACTCCGGAAGAAATTGAAAAGATGCGTGTGGCCGGCCGCCTGGCAGCTGAAGTTCTAGAAATGATCGGGGAGCACATCAAGCCCGGTGTTTCCACCGAAGAGCTCAACCAGATCTGCCACGACTACATCGTCAACGAGCAAAATGCGATTCCCGCACCGTTGAACTATAAAGGCTTTCCTAAATCCGTATGCATTTCAGTTAACCATGTTATCTGTCACGGCATCCCTTCAGAAAAGAAAGTTCTGAAGGACGGCGACATCGTGAATATTGACGTTACGGTAATAAAAGATGAGTACCACGGCGACACCAGCAAAATGTGGATCGTTGGCAAGCCAAAGCCCGGTACTGAGCGCCTGATCAAAATCACTCAGGAATGTCTCTATAAAGGTATTGAGCTGGTGAAGCCCGGCGCTCGTTTGGGCGACATCGGCCATGTAATCCAGCAGCACGCTGAAAAACACCGCTATTCGGTGGTGCGGGACTATTGCGGCCACGGGATTGGAAAAGTGTTCCATGAAGAGCCGCAAGTTATGCACTACGGCAAGCCGGGCACTGGGATGGCACTGCAGGAAGGCATGACCTTCACGATTGAACCCATGATCAACCAAGGCAAGTACCACACCAAGCTGCTGCCAGACCAGTGGACTGTGGTCACCAAAGACCATAAGCTTTCAGCGCAATGGGAGCACACCATTCTGGTCACTGCCGATGGCTATGAAGTTCTGACCAAGCGGTCGGAGGAGTCCTTCTAAGTGACGCGCCAGGAACTGGAAGCCAGAATCAGCAGGGACCCTTCCCCGGTTATGGCAGCCAGGGAACTGTTAAAAGAATGCTACAACGAAGATGCCGAAGCCTTCAGGCAGGGTGCCGACGTGCGCGCTCTGGTTCGCTCCAGAGCTGACACGATCGACACCGTTCTGAAGCTGATCTGGAACCGCTACCCTTTCTCCGGCTCATCCGACATTGCGCTGATAGCAGTTGGTGGATACGGCCGGGGTGAACTGCATCCCCATTCGGATATTGATCTTCTTGTGCTCACCCGCGAGGGTATCGAACCGGGCTGGCAGGAGGATCTTGGCGCCTTTGTCACACTGCTCTGGGATCTGAAGCTCGACATCGGTCACAGTGTTCGCAGCATTGAAGAAAGCAAAGCCGCAGCGCGAGGCGATGTCGCCACACTGACCAACCTGCTTGAAACCCGCACAATTGCCGGGCCGGACGAGTTACGCAAAGAGCTCAGCGAGCAAGCGTACTCCGATAACATCATTACCGACCGCGACTACTTTATTGCCAAGCGCAAAGAACAACAGCGGCGCCATAAAAAGTATAGCGACACCGAGTACAACCTCGAGCCCAACGTAAAAAGCTCACCCGGCGCCCTGCGGGACATACAAACCATTGGCTGGATAACCAAACGGCACTTTGGCCTGCAGAGCATCGCCGACCTGACCCGCTTCAGCATCCTTACCGACGAGGAACACCAGGTTCTGCTGGAAGGCGAAACTCTGCTATGGCGATTGCGCTATGGCCTCCAGTTGATCGCAGACCGTAACGAAAACCGCCTACTATTCGACCACCAGCGCGCTTTGGCCCAAATGCTGGGTTATAAGGACGAGGGCAAGCGACTGGATGTCGAGCTGATGATGCAGTCCTACTACCGTGCTGTACTGGCGCTGGCAGAATTGGCAGACGTTATTCTTCAGTTTTACGACGAGGCCATACTCGGCACGGGCACCGAAGACAACATTCAGCCGATCAACAATCGTTTCCAGATCCGCAACAACTATATAGAAGCAGTCAATAACCAGGTTTTTGCCTACTCGCCCTACGCCATTATGGAAATTTTTGTGTTGATGGCCCAGCATCCTGAAATCAAGGGCATCCGGGCTACGACTATCCGGTCTTTGCGGGCGCACAGGCACCTGATTGACGACGCCTTCCGTTCTGACCTGGCGGTTACATCCTTGTTCATGGAGCTGATGCGAACACCCCATGCGCTGGACGAAATCCTCTCAGCCATGAAGAAATACAACGTGCTGGGGCGCTATTTGCCAGAGTTCGGTCTGATTATTGGCCAAATGCAGCACGACCTTTTCCACATATACACGGTTGATGCTCACACCATGCGGGTGGTGCGCAACATGGTGCGGATGAGCGGCCCGGACGCCCGTGATGACTATCCATTAGCGGCGCGTCTCATCCATGGTCTGCCCAAGCGCGAGCTGCTCTATATAGCTGGCCTGTATCACGACATTGCAAAAGGCCGCGGCGGCGACCATTCAGAGCTTGGCGCTATGGACGCTGAAGCTTTCTGTCAGCGCCACCATTTGAGCGAACGCGATACCCAACTGGTTTCCTGGCTGGTGGAAAACCATCTGTTGATGTCCATGACGGCCCAGCGTAAAGATATTTCTGATCCCGACATCATTCGCTCCTTTGCCCGGGCGGTACCGAGCCAGGCGCACCTGGATTATCTTTACATCCTTACTGTGTGCGATATCAGCGCCACCAACCCCAAGCTCTGGAACACCTGGCGGGCATCTCTGCTGCGTCAACTGTATATAGAAGCCAAGCGAGCCCTCAGGCGCGGCACCGAGATTCCGGTAGACCGGCAGGAGTGGGTGCGCGCAACCCAGTCTGAGGCAAGGCAACTTATTCATGCCCAGAACATCAATGACGAACAGATAGACGCTATCTGGGATACCGTTGACGAGGATTACTTCCTGCAGGACTCAACGGTTGACATAGCATGGCAAACTGCAGCCATCATCAATCATGGCGACACGCCCGGCCCGCTCGTGCTTATCCGGGACACTCACGGTGGCCCCACAGACGGCTTTTCCCAGATCATTATTTACATTAAAGATCGAGCTACTCTGTTTGCGGCAACCACGGCCGTACTGGAACAACTTAATCTCAACATTGTGGATGCGCGCATCAGTTCGAATGACGGTCCTTTCACAATCAGCTCCTATGTTGTGCTGGATGAGAAGGGCCAACCGTTAGGTATAGACCCGGCCCGCAAAGAGCGGGTACGCAAGCGCCTAATCGAAGAGCTGGACGACCCTGAAGACTACCCCGACATTATTCATCGCCGTACACCACGGCAACTCAGGCATTTTGCGTTCCCGACTGAAGTGTTGTTCTCTAACGACACCGTGAATGAGCGCACAGTGATTGAAGTGGTGACACCTGACCGCCCCGGCCTTTTGGCTCGGATTGGGCAGGTACTGCTGGATCACCGCATACGCCTGAGCAATGCCAAAATCGCCACCCTGGGCGAACGAGTGGAAGACGTTTTCTTTGTGACTGATGAGCACGGCGAGCCAATCAGCGACCCTTCCGTATGCCGCGCCCTGCAGCAAGACCTGTGCAAAATGCTGGATGAAATTCAATGAACCCGAATTTGAACAAGCTTCACCCCTACCCTTTCGAAAAGCTGGCAAAACTCAAAGCTGGTATTTCTGCACCTGAGCACTTGCCGGCCATCTCTCTTGGCATAGGTGAGCCCAAGCACCCGGCCCCTGGCTTTGTGAAGCAGGTGATTGCTGACAACCTGGATCGTCTCGCTAACTATCCCACCACCCGTGGCCTTGACGAGCTGCGAGAAGCAATAAGCCAGTGGGCTACGAAGCGATTCCAACTGAAAGCTGGTTCCTTGAGCCCGGATCAAAACATCGTGCCGGTAAATGGCACCCGGGAGGCTATTTTCTCTCTGGTTCAGGCGTTGGTTGATGCCAGCCTGCAAGCAACTGTTGTAAGCCCCAACCCTTTCTACCAGGTTTACGAAGGTGCAGCTTTTTTGGCAGGGGCTACACCGGTATACCTTCCTTGCGACGGCTCCAACGGCTTCATTCCTGATTTTGACACGGTCCCCGAACCTGTATGGCGAGACTGCCAGGTGCTGTTCCTGTGCTCACCTGGCAACCCTAGCGGTGCGGTCATACCGAGAGAGACACTGACAAAAGTTATTGAGCTCGCAGACAGATACGATTTTATTGTTGCCTCAGACGAATGCTATTCAGAACTCTACCCTGATGAAAACAATCCACCTGAAGGTTTGTTGCAGACTTGCGCAGCAATAGGCCGCCACGACTTCGCGCGCTGCGTTGTTTTCCACAGCTTGTCGAAACGCAGCAATCTGCCGGGTTTGAGATCCGGTTTTGTAGCAGGCGACGCAAACATACTGAAAGGTTATCTGAACTATCGCACCTATCATGGCTGTGCCATGCCAGTTCATAACCAACTCGCAAGCATTGCCGCCTGGCAGGATGAAGACCATGTGCGGGAAAATCGGGCGGCTTATCGCGCAAAATTTGAAGCGGTGGTACCCATTCTGCGTGAGGTCATGGACGTAGATTTTCCCGATGCCGGGTTTTATCTGTGGCCGATCACACCCATGGATGACGAAACCTTTGCGAAAGAGTTATCGGCTCAGCAAAACGTCCACGTTCTTCCCGGCCGCTACTTGTCCCGCACAGTGGACGGCTACAACCCGGGAGAGAACAGGGTTCGCATGGCATTGGTTGCACCGTTGGAAGAATGTGTGGAAGCGGCAAAACGCATTGTTGAATTTGTAAAGGCAAACTGAGTTATGAAACTGTACGGCATCCGCAACTGCGACACCGTCAAAAAAGCCCGTAAATGGCTTGATGACCAGGGAATTTCTTACGAATTTCACGACTTCAAAAAAGAAGGTCTGGACAGGGATCGGCTATCCCAATGGGAAGAGGCAGTGGGCTGGGAAACCCTGCTGAACCGCCGAGGCACCACCTGGCGCAAGCTCAGCGAAGAGGTTCGTGATACTATTGGCGCCCTTTCTGCCCACGACATCATGCTGGAAAACACCTCCATCATTAAACGTCCCGTGGTCGAACATAACGGCGCAGTTTATGTCGGCTTTAACGCCGACGACTGGGCAACAACCATCAAATAGCAACTATCAGATAGACAGGAGCAATCACTGCATGAGCTTTGCATTCGGTATAGGTATCGGCAGCCAAAACAACCAGGGCGAATGGCTGGAAGTTTTTTACCAGCAACCGATGATCACACCGGAAACAGAGCTGATAGATGCAGTCGAAACTGTACTGAACTATCAGGGCGGCAATCAGGCCATCCAGGCAACCGCTGAGCAGCTTACCCAACTAGCCACTGCCCTACGCCAGATCGGCGCTACAGAGCAGGCGTCACTGGCAGAGAGGGCTGCCGGCAGCAAGCGCCCAGTGGTCGTGACGGTACTGCAAACAGACGGTACTGCATCCAGCACGCCAGAGGTTTACCTCAAGCTGCACCTGATCTCCCATCGACAAGTTAAGCCCCACGGGCTCAAGCTTGACGGCATTTTCGGCCTTTTGCCGAATCTTGCCTGGACCAACGAAGGCGCGATTGATTTGAACGAGCTGCCAGACCGCCAGCTTAAAGCCCGCCTTGAAGGTCGGACTCTGGAAGTAAAATCCGTCGACAAATTCCCACAAATGACGGACTACGTGGTACCCAGCGGCGTTCGTATTGCGGACACCGCGAGAGTGCGCCTTGGCGCCTACGTGGGCGAAGGCACCACGGTAATGCACGAAGGCTTTATCAACTTCAATGCCGGCACAGAAGGTACGAGCATGGTTGAGGGCCGCATTTCTGCGGGCGTTATGGTTGGAAAAGGTTCCGATCTGGGCGGCGGTTGCTCCACCATGGGCACCCTTTCCGGTGGCGGCAACATGGTTATTTCCGTGGGTGAAAACTGCCTGATCGGCGCAAATGCGGGCATCGGCATTCCTCTGGGCGACCGCTGCACGGTTGAATCCGGCCTGTATGTTACAGCCGGCACCAAGGTTGCCTTACTCGACGGCAACAACGAGCTAGTGGAAGTGATAAAAGCCCGCGATCTGGCCGGTAAGCCAGACTTGCTCTTCCGCCGCAACAGCCAATCCGGCGCTGTGGAATGCAAAACCAACCAATCCGCCATCGAGCTGAATGAAGAACTGCATGCAAACAACTAATTCCCCAACGCTCGACCTGGCCATTGACCTGATCAGCCGCCCTTCGGTATCTCCAGAAGACGCCGGCTGCCAGGAGTTGATGATGTCTCGCCTGGCCCCTCTTGGATTTAGCGGCGAACACATGCGCTTTGGTGATACCGACAATCTCTGGGCCCGTAAAGGCACTGAGGGCCCCGTTCTGGCGTTTGCCGGCCATACCGATGTGGTGCCTACCGGGCCGGAGAAAAACTGGGCTCACCCACCGTTTGACCCGCTTATAAAAGACGGTTACCTCCTTGGCCGTGGCGCTGCAGACATGAAAGGCAGCCTTGCGGCATTCGTTACTGCCTGCGAGCGTTTCGTGAGCACCCATCCAGATCATCGTGGCTCCATTGCTCTGCTGATCACAAGCGATGAGGAAGGCCCGGCCCAGAACGGCACCGTAAAGGTGATCGAAGCACTGGAAGCCCGTTCAGAAAAGATGGACTGGTGTTTGATTGGTGAGCCATCGAGCACGCAAGAAGTGGGTGATGTGATCAAGAATGGACGGCGCGGCTCCTTGCACGGCTACCTCACTGTGCATGGCACCCAAGGCCACGTGGCCTACCCGCACTTGGCGGAAAATGCCATTCATGCCGTTGCACCCGCTCTGCACTCCTTGGCTAACGAGTTCTGGGATAACGGCAACGATTACTTCCCACCCACCACTTTTCAGATCACCAAAGTGGAAGCCGGCACCGGTAGTAACATCATTCCCGGTGAGTGTTTGGTGCACTTCAACTTCCGTTACTGCACAGAGAACACTGCAGAAAGCCTTGAAGAGCGGGTTGTCGCTACGCTTGATCGACACAACCTGAAATATGACCTGCAATGGCATCTCAGTGGCCGACCTTTCCTCACTGATAAGGGTGCATTGGTCTCCGCCACTCAAAGCGCCATCCGCAATGTGACCGGGCGTGAAACCGAGCTCTCTACCTCAGGGGGCACGTCTGATGGGCGTTTCATTGCACCTACCGGCGCACAGGTTGTGGAACTGGGACCGATCAATGCGACGATTCACAAGGTGAACGAGTGTGTGAAAGCTGACGATCTGGACACCCTCTCCCAAATCTATGAACAGATTCTGGTGGAACTGCTCGCCTGAACTGCAGATTCAAGACAATCTGAAACCAAGAGGCCAGAGCTTATGCCCTGGCCTTTTGGTTTGTAAGAACGCATTCATGAATCAATAATGCGGAGGCGGAGCCTCTTCCTCTTCACGCTTGATATTGGATGAAGAAACATCCTTTATCTGACTGTGCAGTAATCGCTTGGCATTCCAGAGTTCACGAATATCCATCTCCTGTTTTGCCACCTGCTCGCTCAAGGTATTGATAACGTCGTCCTGAAAGGCAAGCCGTGTTTCAAGTTCATCCAGTCTGTTTTGAAGGTCTTTTTGGCTCATCAGGTACTAAAGCTCCGTCAGATGAATAATTCACGTAGATGGGTAGAAAGTGCAGCCAAAATGCCTTCTAACGACATTCTGTGGCATTCGGCACAACAGGCGCTTGGTAAGCAGCAGGGATAATCTGCTATCATGCCGCTTTTGCCCGCCCGAGTTCCCGTTTTCCAGGAAATCAGGCGGTAATCACTGGCCGGATAAACGATTTTACCCGATATCCGGTTTTTTATCGTCAGCGTTAATGAAATATGGAGAATTCTCAGTCAATGCGTAATCCAGCCAAAGCGATCCTTGTTGCTATTCTGATCGCTATTCCCGCCCCATTTATCCTAGGCTTTCTGCTGGTTTCTTTTACCCCGGAGCTGTTCCAGATCCTGTCTCAGTCCCAGAGCAATGAATTGGCAACAAGCACGCCGTTCGTTCTCGGCAGCGCGCAGGGTATCGCAGCATACGTTATCAGCTTAATTGTTTTTGGCATTGTCGGCTTTGTGGCCGTTGCCATCGCAGCCAAGCAGCCCACACGGGGCTCGTCGAAGCGCGCCAGCTCACCATCACGTAGCCAGAGTTCCAACCAGAACTATGCCGATGATGAAGCCGACTACGACGACGACAGCCCGGAAGGCGACGAAGAAGGCACTGTAAAGTGGTTTAACGTCAAGAAGGGCTTCGGCTTTATTGTCCGCGACAGCGGAGACGAAGTATTTGTTCACTTCCGTGCCATTCGTGGAAGTGGCCGCCGCGTGCTTCGCCAAGGCCAACTGGTTCGATTCAGCGTTGTTGACGCCGACAAGGGCCTGCAAGCAGATAATGTTTCTATCCTGAGCGACTGAAACCTGATCTGATGTAAAAAGGCAGCCTGCTATTTATTTAGCGGCTGCCTTTTTTCGTTCTGAGCCTCTTAATTCCTGGGCACTCAGTTCCAAACAACAAGCTGCTCGCCGCGACTATCCAGCCGCCACCATTTCTCATCTTCCGCTGGCTCGCCTTCTTTCCACTCTCCCGGGCTGCAGCGGATTTCAGTGTCCATGGTTCGCCATGCACTGCGTGCACACTCCAGATCGCTGTTCCAGGGTAGCTGCTCACCTTCTATAATTAGTGATGTAAATCGCTTCCCGAACGCCTGGGGATAGAGGGTTACTTTCAGCTGAGCTTCCCCAAAAATAGCCGTACCCTTGGTAACGGATGCAACATCACTGTCATCGAGTACCAACTGCTTTACATGGCCTTCAAGCCAGCGATGAACGGCGCCTGTTTCCAAGTCACGAATGTAGATTTCCAGATCCTGCACTCGCAGATTCTCCATGGTGGTGATCACAATGGGGCCCATAGTGAACCGGCCCGGGCCGCGCTGCAAGCCAGCGTTCCAGTTCATACCGTAAATCCTCCACCATTAGTCGGTTCAAGGTTCCGGCAGCTTTGCGTTCATGCCAGGCTACTTCAGCAGCCGTGCGCAGCAAATGTATTTCCTCGAACGACTGCTCAATCTCTTCGAGTGGTTCTTGTCGCGCCATAGCAACAAGGCTCTGACGCCGGAGCGTGTCGGCCTGCCCGGACAACGCTACGGATCCTACCGGGCCACGCCGCGCAAACAGTTCCAGCCGTGCCGCAGCTCGCTCCACCCACTGCAACATTCCTCCGGGCGTACACACACATCGACTGTGCCGGGATGAGGCAAATTGAATCACGGGTTGAGAGAGCAGTATATTCCAGCGGCGCTCGATGTTTGCTTGATGGGCAACCAGAATGGCTTTGCGCTGCAGCTCGCTGGATAGCGGCATGTTACATACCTCCAGCGTACGCCCAAGCTGTTGCTCCAGAGCACGGCATGGCTTTTCGCTGCCTTGTGGCGTATCTGGCCCCAACAGCACTATAGGCCCTTGCCATCGCTGGACAAGCTCGGATGCCAGACCCAATGGGCGATCCATCAATGCCAACAAATCCACCGGCGCTACATTATCCAGCACCAAAACCGGCCAAGGCTTTTTACCATTGGCGGGAATGACCGCAAGCTCGCTGGCCATCACCTCCGTTTCACTGCGCAGATCCATCTCAACATATGGCTGCGCCAGTGACGACAACAGGGACCGCAGCCAAACAGACTTGCCCGCGCCACGCTCTCCCCTGACCCAAACCACCACCCCCGGCGTTGCTGCAAGAGTAATGGATACATCTTCTGCAAGCTCGATCCAATCCGCATCGGTGATCACTACCGGCGCGGCCTCTTCATCCTCAATGCCCGGCCTTTCCGAACGTCCGCCTTCACTACACATATCACTCGATTCAGGCCACCGTGACACCAACTCCAGCACAGCAACGTAAGCCTTTTCCTGCAGGCGCTCGGCATGTCTTGCGAGCACTTCCAGAAGCTGAGGCCAATCAAGCCAGGCAGGCGTATCAAAGGATTCTCGAGCGGTTGCCAGCCAGTAGATGAGCTGGGAGGACAGCAGGCCTTCACCGCCTACTTCAGTCACTATGGGTTGTTCACATTGTATGGTGCGGATCAGCTCGTCCATATCCACGCCTGAGCCGCGCAAGAAGTTGCTCACGGAAGGGCTGGATTCCAACAAAGCGAGCAGGAAATCTTCAACCGTAATGACTACGCCGCCACGACGATCAACATCTTCGCGGGCATTCAGTAATGCAGTCTGACATTGGGGGGCGAGGCATCCTTGCCAATCTTCCATCAAACGTTTCCCTGTTTTATCGCATCGTCCTGATGCTTGAAGCGTTAGTTAAAACTAACTTTTAGTATCTTCGCAATTCTATGGTTGTTTCGCGCTATCTGCAATTCCAGCGGGCATACCGCACTCACCAGCTGCCGGTATTCTCCATACTCACCCAAGGCTCTTTAGGCGCCAACGGCTCGCCTTTCTGTAGTAACTCTATGGAAATATTGTCTGGTGAACGGATAAACGCCATGTACCCATCCCGAGGTGGGCGGTTGATCGTAACGCCACCGGCCTGCAGCGACTCACAAAGCGCATAGATGTCATCCACTCGATAAGCCAGATGGCCAAAGTTACGACCACCGTCATACTCTTCCGGATCCCAGTTATAGGTCAGCTCCAGCGTAGGCGCCTTATGCTCACGCGCTTGAGCTTCGTCCTTTGCCGCTGCGAGAAACACGAGCGTAAATCGGCCTTTCTCACTGTCTCTACGGTCGATCTCAACCATACCCAGCAAGTCACAAAAAAAATGCAGGGATTTCTCAAGATCCCTTACGCGGATCATCGTATGTAGGTACTGCATACTGCCTCCTTCCGTATCCTTTTGCTTCAAGCGGTGAACCCTGCGCTTTGACTGGCACGGGACTGCCGCATCTTTATTACCACACAGTTTACGGTATTCTGGACGGATGGACGCAAACCTCAAGCCCGAACTGATCAGCCCTTACCGCACACCAGCGATCAACCACCTCGCCTGGTTGTGCCAGGCACAGCAACTGGCACATTCGCCGATCACTTTTGAGCCTGCGGAGTATCTGCCTTCGAACTACCCTGACCTGCTCAAGCTATGGGATGAAGATCCTGAGGCTGCACCTCCGTTACTGAGGGAGCCGCCACAGCGCAGGCTGGGATTCTATTTCGAACGACTGTATCAGGTTTTGCTGGAAGACCTGCTCGGCTGGCCCATTCTGATGAAGAACCAACAGATACAATCTGCCGGGCACACCATCGGAGAGCTGGATTTCGTGGTGCACAATCGTGCAGAAGACCGCATTGAACACCACGAAATTGCCATCAAGTTCTACCTTGGCGTGCCAGAGTCCAACGGAACGACCCTCTGGTACGGCCCCAATGCCAGAGACCGACTGGATATAAAAACAACGAGCCTGCTCGAACAACAAAGCCGGCGCACATGGTTGCCGGAAACACTCGCAATGCTCTCCGAATCTGGCATTACCGGCCCGCTGACACCACGGATTTTCATGCCGGGGTATTTGTTCTATCCCGATGCCTCCCAGGCAACAGCGCCGGATTATGTTCCCAGCGAGCATCTGCGTGGGCGGTGGCTGTATGTTTGCCACGCAAAAGCACTAGACACATCGCATTGGGTTGTACTCAACAAACCACACTGGATTGGCGGCTGGTTTCAGGGCGAGAAGCCAGATGCCGAACTTGCTATGGATGCTCTGAGGCGCGTAGAAGACAGAGGCATTCCGCAGCTGTTTGCCGTATTGCGGGAAGATCCGCGGGTCGGCAATTGGCACGAGGTGGATCGGGTGTTTGTGGTGCCGGAAGATTGGCCATGATTTTCGTACCAATTTCAGGAAACGCCTGCCACAATAAGCCAATAATATCAGCACTATGCAGATCAAGCTTGCAAGCAAAGCAGGCCGCTAAAACACTGATAAAGGATAGGCATCATGGATGACCACAGCCAATTTCGACTGCTTTCAAAGCGCCGGTTCCTGCCGTTTTTCCTGACGCAATTTTCCGGCGCCTTCAACGACAATCTGTTCCGCAATGTCCTGCTGCTTTTAATTACCTATACCGCAGGTGGTTTGATGGGCCTGCCGATTGATGTGGCGGTAAATATTGCGGCCTTCGTGTTCATTGTGCCGTTCTTTCTGTTCTCCGGTATTGCTGGTCAATTGGCGGACAAATACGAAAAGTCCCAGGTTATCCGATGGGTAAAACTGGCAGAAATTGCAATCATGGTGCTGGCCGCTGTTGGCTTGTGGCACGGATGGTATGAGGCTTTGCTGCTGTTATTATTCCTGATGGGTGTACAGTCCACCTTCTTTGGCCCGGTCAAATATGCCCTCCTGCCCCAAGTGCTCACAAACGATGAGCTCGTGGGCGGCAATGCTCTGGTAGAAATGGGCACCTTCGTTGCGATTTTGGTGGGTACGCTTGCGGCCGGCTTGTTAATGGGCAGCGAGCAGCCGGAGAAACTGGCGGCAATCGGTGTAGTGGTTCTTGCCGTTGTTGGTTATCTGGCCGCACGAAAAGTTCCGGTGACGGGCGCTACTAACCCAGAGATGACCATTGGTTTCCGGCCACTGCGAGAAACCTGGAACCTGATGCGGCTGGCAGCCGAGAATCACTCAGTGTTGTTGTGCATCATGGCCATTTCCTGGTTCTGGTTTCTGGGCGCCGCCTACCTCACTCAATTCCCCAGCTTCGCCCAAACGGATTTGATGGGCGACGAAACCGTTGTCACCTTGCTGCTCGCCGTATTCACCATCGGGATCGCATTGGGCTCAATGGCCTGTGAAAGGCTATCCGGGCACCGGATCGAACTCGGTATCGTGCCGATTGGTTCGCTGGGCATCAGTCTGTTCGGGCTTGATCTATATTTCAATATGCCCGCCAATCCTGTGCCGACCGACTGGTGGATGCTCGTCACCGACAGCCAACACCGGCAACTGGCCATTGATCTTCTGGGCATAGGCTTCTTTGGTGGCCTGTTTATCGTGCCGCTATATGCCTTTGTACAACAGCAAACCCCGGAGCCCCGGCGGGCCCGCGTAATTGCGGCATTGAACGTATTCAACGCCCTATTCATGGTAGTCAGCGCTGGTATGGGTATTTTAATGCTGGGCGTGATCGGGCTCAGCATTCCGGAGTTCTTTCTGGTGCTCTCCATCATGAACCTGATCGTGGCTGGCTTCGTTTATCAGCAGGTTCCCGAGTTCGCTTTGCGGTTTATTGTCTGGATACTGTCACACACCATCTACCGGGTGCGCCACGAAGGCCTTCGCCAGATTCCCGAGGAAGGCCCGGTACTGTTGGTTTGTAACCACGTAACCTATATGGATGCATTTATCATTGCCGGCGCAGTGCGCAGGCCCATCCGTTTTGTAATGGACCACCAAATCTTCAAAACGCCCGTTCTTGGCGCCCTGTTCAGGCTCGCCAAAACCATCCCGATTGGTCCCAAAGCCAAAGTGCCTGAGATTTACGAGACAGCTTTCAACCGCATCGACGAAGAGCTGGATGCTGGTAACGTGGTGTGTATATTCCCGGAAGGAAAACTGACATCTGACGGCGAAGTAGGCACCTTCAAAAACGGGGTTGAAATTATCATCCAGCGCAGGCCCGTAACGGTTGTGCCCATGGCACTTCGGGGGCTATGGGGCAGCTTTTTCAGCCACTGCGGCGGGCCGGCGCTGAGCCACCTTCCGAAACGTTTCTGGTCGCGGATCGAATTGGTGGCTGGCGAGCCGGTTTCGGCAGAAAAAGCGACTGCTGAGATGTTGGAGCAGCGGGTTAAAGGTTTGAGGGGGAGTGGTCAGTGAGCTGCTGACCCTCTGGCCTTCGATCGCCGATCCCAAGCATCATTCAAAAATATACATTCCGTTTTCATCCTTCTTCACATCCATAAATCCCATGTGAGGAAACAGTCGAACCTTTATTGAATACGAGAGCACGCACCCTGAAATCGCCAACAGAACACCCACGACTCTTTTTGAGCTTCTCGAAAATCTCATTTCGGCTAAATCCCTGCTTTATGAGTTCTTTTATTTGATAATCCATTGTCTACTCTCCTTGTAACATCAAATTGGCCATGGGCCTGCCAGGTACTCAGCACAACTTCCAGACAGCCTTTCGCCAGTTTCTTCGGCGATCAGGCGGTCACCCTGCCAGAGGGGGATACCCATCAACCAGAAGCGTCAACACTCTGTAACTGAATAACACCACCGTTCAGCGCTGAACTCATGATTGCTGAAACCAAAATGAATGGAACCGCCACGAAATAAGTAGGGAATCCGGCATCACCAAATATATTGATCAGCGCTACCACGCCAACCGTTGCCGCCCCAATGGTTAGTATTAAAACCGATACTTTTGCTTTTAGCTCTGATTCGGCATCCGCATTAATCTTTACCAGTACCCCACACTGGGAACACTCAACAGGCTCAGATTTCCCAAGCATTTCCATCTGATCTGCAGCAAGTTGATTCCTACCATCGCAGGCTGTGCATGTCGCTTCTACACAATCACTCATTTTCACCATCCCTGGAGTTGAGTTAATTTTTAATCTCTGTTTCCCGTATTGCTCCGTGCGTCGCCGCTGAGTTCCCTCTGTCTGGCAAGACCCTCAGGCTCCCCGCCGGCCATGGTTAGTTTCCTGGCCGCAAGGTCAAGCCATTAGCGGGCTCTTTGTCTCAAATTGGCCAAGAGCCATAAGGGCGCTTCTGGCGATACTCTTCCATCGAGATCCTGCCCAGTTGTGGCGTAAGTTTGCAAGCCCGGCTGCCCCACGGATACTGTCTTTGCCGCTGATATAATTCCCGCCATCCCTCTCCGTCTTTCCAGGAGTCCAGATCAAGGTCACGCCAGTAACGGGGGTTCCGACCGGTTTGCTTATCATGTTCCGCAGTGACCGGATCCAGGTGACGAAAGGGTTCCAGACGCGGTGTATCCGGCAAGGGCTGGGTCACATCCATGTAGCGCTGAAGCATATCCCACAGGGCCAAAACTTCGTGCTTTTCCGCTTCAATGGTGCTGAAGGCGGTCTTGTTGAAGGTTTTCTGGGTGTAGCGGTGTACCAACATGAGTCGATAGAAGATACCGCCTTGCTGAACAACCCGCTCAACATAGGCATCAAACTCCACAAAAGGCGCTTCGAAAAAACGCTTTCGGCCGAGGGCAATGCGAACCTGGCCTGTGAGGCGATTGAATTCACTGCAGCCATCTTCGAGGGTGTTGTCCAGCTTTTTGTGGATGGTTTTCTCGAAGGGTTTGAGAAAAAAGCTGAGACCGGTGCTCATTATCCAGTTGGTGGTGGGAGGGATTATCCAAAATGCAAAAAACAACCACGCGAATACCATAACCAACCCAATCATACCAACTAGCAGCCCGGGAAGATCGTACCACCCAGATAACAGGATGATTCCCCAAACAATAGAAGCCAAGCCACCAAATAGAAGCATAAAGATCCACGTAAATGGCAAGAGCAGGATTAGAAACTTAAAGCCTAGCTTGCCATTAAGAAATCGAATTTTCTGGTGATCCCACCACCAATCCTTGTCTTTGAATTCAGGATCTTTTCTTTCCTGACCCTGCAGAGTATCAATATCTTGGATAGTTCCGTGGTATGGAATAAACCCAGCGTAGATGCCAATGGGCTGCAGTTCTTCGCCGATACGGGTGCGCTTGGTCTGGCTTTGAGGCAACGGCCCTATAGCAGTTGCCCTGAAGGCCGTGCCTGCATATTCAGAGACAGCTTTTGGGGCACTCATGCGGTTACCTCGGTGAAAAACCAGTATGGCGACTTTGGCTGAGCGTATGGATCCAAGATAGCCCGCTCCTTAGGTGGTGGGTTGCTGTGCAGGGCCGAATTATATGGTTCATAATATTCATACACTGGTGCGGGAAATATGATCGGCCCTAATTCGGTATCTAAAGTAACCTGAAGTCCAACTCGAACCCGTGTCTTCACTGACTCTTGATAAAGCAAACTACGATATTCACGATCTTGAAGCTCGCGTTTTACAAGAAACCGAACAGCAGATAGATGTGGCAGTGACTGTCGAGCCACGACTTTCTTCAACGGTGTGGTTTTTACGAGTTGAGTACTGCTAACGGGCGCAATAGAGCCCGGAGCAACGATGCTTGTATTTGAGGATTGATAGGCGACTTCCTGAACAACCAAGTTGAAAGGGGTCACAGGTATGCCTGCGTTACACTCATACCCACGATAGAGGTTCAACCGGCTGACCAAAGGGAACTTTACTGTTACCACGTAATCATCAGATTTGGGTGTGTAACTAGGGGGAGATAATGCAGAATCCGGTTCAATATCTGCATACTTTTGCGCAGTAATCTCAATCGGTGAAAGAAGAGAAAGCAGTTGACTGTAATAGGCTTGATCGTCGTGCCCAACCATTAAGTCGTCAGGATACGTACCCCACGGACCTCGCTTGAGGAGTTTTTCGAACACATCATCTGCAACAGCAGAGGCATACAAACCACCGCCAATCACCATCGTCATGCCAAGGATTGCCCACCCCCAGCCAGGTATGGCGAGCAAAGTGCCAAAAAGTGGCTGAGCCACAAAAATCAAGCCACCTATTAATGCTATAGCGTGGCCCGTGGCGGCATCCAAATCCTGCTGTGACAAACTGATTCGCAATTCCCAGGCGCTCACAACAACATTGATAGCACCTGCAACAAAACTCGCCAAGCCTACAGTACGAACCAAGGTAGAAGCATTCAAGCTTTTTAACCTACTACCAATAAAAATCCAGTTTTTCATATCGAACAGTGGTCGAGTAGAAAATTTGTAAAGACGACGCTGGTTAGTTAAGTCGCTTCCCATCACAACGCTCAATTTAATGGACGCTGCGAAGAGATCCACGCCAGCACCCGCCAGCAACTTCGTGGTTGCTAGGGGCATGTTCCCATTACGTGAATCTTGGGCTCGACCATAATTTTGCAGTTCTATAAAAACATTAAACGCCGCCAAAACCACCAGCCCACGGGACACAGCTGGCCCATCCACAACTTTCCCGACACGCTTAGCAAAATCCACCTTCAACAGGCTAAGCTTCTGGGCTTCGGAGTGCGCATCGGGCGCAAAGAACACCATGGTTCCACCAGCTACCTTATTAACAGCTTCCTCCAAAGCATCAGCGGCGCGTGTGGGGCTGCTTGATGCAATTACCTCATCAGAACTGTCCAATAGGTCCGCATACAAATAGTCTTTTTTTCGGGTGAGCACGCCTTCTGTGTGGTCAAAATCATTTAATCCCCGGTCGAGCCCATTTCCTTTCACACCTAGAATTGAACCGCTGATAAGAGCTCCAGCCCGGTCCATCACCTTAATACTTTTCAGCTCGGGATCAGTTAAAGCAAGGTTCGATGAAACGGCCTGCATAACTCTTTGCAATTCGACCTGCTGAATTTTTCCCTCTTCCATCAGACGCTTACATACTGCCAATATCGCGGAACTCCACTCTGACAAAGCACCGGATACTA
This sequence comes from Marinobacter sp. KMM 10035, assembly GCF_046537445.1. Lineage (NCBI taxonomy): Bacteria > Pseudomonadati > Pseudomonadota > Gammaproteobacteria > Pseudomonadales > Marinobacteraceae > Marinobacter > Marinobacter sp. KMM 10035. Next base: position 582,662 of record NZ_JBBVMG010000002.1, read on the forward strand.
ACCCTCCAACTTTTCCCGCATTGGAAATATCCTTAATAACGCTATCACCGCTTTCTGTTTTCTCTTGCAGCTGCTTCTCCAGATAGACTAATGACTGCGTATTCAGGCGGTTTAGCAGCGCCTCATCAATCTCGACGCCCCCATCAGCAAGCGCTCGCAAGCGTTCATAAGGAGACGGCATCTCGCCCTTCTCATCAGTTGAACTCTCAGAATCAGGTTGCGGTGACCAATCAGCTAGAAAACTTCCCTTGAGTATCCATTGTTTTAATCCGGTTAAGACCTCGACATCACTGCTTGCACCTTGAGCTTTAAGCACGCCGGGGATCTGCTGCAAGACATTGAGTTTATCCGCCACCAACAAATAGGCTTCACAGATCGCATGATCACTGCATGTCCGGTAATCTTCAAAAATTGGATCAAGCCCCCCTATCTTGATCGTAGCTATCAGATCTTCGGCGTGCTGCTCAATGATGCGAATGGCATGATTCTTTTCAGGCGTGTGCAACACTTCATCTAACTTCTGCCGGTCTATGGCTTCTGCATACTTTGCCAATGATGGTTTTTTACCACCTGCTTGCGGATCAAAAACCGCCTGCCGGATCAGCATTGCAGAATGAACCATCGGGTTTTTCTGAATAGACACATCAATCGCATCAAGATAATGCAAAGCCAAATGCAACTGAGCAAGCGAATGCCGCAGCTTGAAAAGCGGGTCTGGCAAGGCAATACAAGCTAGCCCTTTCTGCCCTCTCAGGTCGGCCAGCCGGTCTTTGTCGGGATCACAGCTGATATCAAGCTCTACGGGCTGCCCACCTTCTTCCTGAGCTTCACGCAAGCGGGCGGCTAGTTTTACACAGAGTTCGGAATCCGATGGAGTTTCGAAGGCTGGCGTAAAATCTCGCGGATTTTCCAGCATTAGCTCAACGCCGAGATCCCTTGCCCGCAGCTCCGGTAGATCCTCAACCCTGGAAGCCGGAAACCCGGTCTTGAAGCTGATGCCCTCTGCGGCAGTTACAGCCCAGGCATGGCCAATGCCTGTTGTGCGGGCATTCCTGGCCTTATCATCGGCCTCCAGCTTCTGGATATAGCTCCAGTCCCATTGCACCTCACTGTACGCCATGCGGAAGTCGTGCATAACCGCTTGCCCTTGCAGGAATACGGGTACGAGTACATCGTCGAACCATTCACCTTCCGCTGGGCGTTCAACCCGTAAGTTACTCTCCGGGTTATCAATTTCATTCCGGGCAGCCGTGAGATCAACATCACTCACTTTTGAATCTGGCCCGATCTCCAGCTCACGCCACAAACTGCCTCGGCGAAACACATATAAGTAGCCTGGCCGGAGCATCGCAACAGCCTTGCCTTGATAGACTGGGGCTCCATAACCTGTAGAGACAGGAAGTGCGCTTTCGATTTCTGCCAGGGGTTTAATCCTTAACAGGGTGTTCTCCTGATGGTCTTCCCGTTCAATATTCGAACGGGCATTTTTCAGAAGCGGAATAGTAATCTGCCCCCCTTCCCGCTTGTTGATTGTGAGCACCAGGTCATGGGGATTACTGTCGTCGTATTCTGCTTTACGACGAACTGAACGTTCCCTGGATTCATCGGTAAAAGTTACAGTACCTGTCACGCTTTGCCCCCTTCTGAAGAATCCTTGATAACCTCAACTGCTCCCCCGCTGTTATGCCCACCAATCACATCAACGATCAGCTTTCGATCTGTGCCCGGTAACTGATCAACCTCCATTTGGTCAGGAGAGGCATTTTTGCGTTGGCCCACCATCGCCAGTTCCGGCGGCTGTGGCATTGCCGCACCATCTATACCAAGTACTGCTGGGAGTTCCGGAGTAACGACCGCCTGCCCTGAGCCACTCCCCGGCGCCCCACCCGAATTAATCTTGATCCCCGGCCCACTCAGTGTTACCCCACTGGGATCCAGCTTGATAAAGCTGCCACCGCCGGAGATGGTGATTTCGGCGCCGGCATCCAGTACTACTTTCGCGCCCGCTTTGTGGTGGGCTTCGCTGCCAGCTTCGCAGAGCATGGCGCTGCCGGATTTCTGGTGCAGGGTGCCGCCGATGGTCTGGCTGCAGTCGGCCCCGATGGTTTGGCGCCTTTCGCCATCAACCGTGAGGTGCTCGTTGCTTTTTATGTGGCTGAAGCGGTCGTTCTCAACGGTCAGGTGACTGTCATTTTTGATGACTTCGGTGCAGTTATTTTCCGTGAGCAGGTCCAGGTTTTTCTGGGCGTGGATGTAGATTTGCTCTTTGTCGGCCTCATCTTCAAACCGCAATTCGTTGCTGCCCTCGCCTTTATGGGTCTGGGTTTTCAGGGTGGTGCGAGTTTTGTGTTCCGGCAGCGCGTAGGGCGGTGTGTTGGTGGCGTGGTAGGTTCGGCCAGTGATGATGGGCTGATCCGGGTCGCCATCGAGGAAGGAGACAATCACTTCGTTGCCGATTCTGGGCAGGGCCATGAAGCCATACTGGCCGCCAGCCCAGCCCTGGCTTACTCGCAACCAGGCGCTGCTGTGTTCGTCGTTCTTGCTGTATCTGTCCCAGGGGAAGCGTACTTTTACCCGGCCAAATTCGTCGCAGTGAATTTCTTCCCCTTCCGGGCCTGTCACCAGGGCGATTTGCGGGCCGTCCATTAGAGGGCGATGGCTAACCGTTGGCCGCCAGGTTTTGTCGGCGGGTACGGCACTGAAGGTGTTGTGGTAGGTAGTGGGGCCAGAACCGCCCTCTTCTTCCATGGCTTGGGGCTGTTTACCGGTGTGGGTAACCGCCGTAAGCAACCAGTCCCGATTCAACTTGGGGTTGTCGTGTTCGGTGAGTTCGGTTTTGGCACCGCAGGTGAAGTCTGCGCGGTTGCTCGCGCCGGTGGCGGTGCTGGCGTCGTTTCTGAGGGCGTCCAGCCTGGCTTCGGTAAACGGCTGGCCGCTGGCGTCGGCTTTGAAACGGCCCGGGTAATCAAAGTGCTGGTAATCCTGCCGTTGATTGGCACCGGCTGCACTGTGTTCGTGCATCAGCGCATAGGCGGGGTTTTTGAAGGTGTAGTCTTTGGTGGCTACAGAAGCGGCGCGAACCCGTTCTTCGTAGCGGAAACGGAATACGGCGGATTGTTTGGTGCTTCCGCCCGCTTTGCCGTTGTATTCGGCTGCTTCCAGCCTTGGCGCATCACCGTGGTGGTCGGCAATAATCAGGCCGGGTTGTTCGCTGCCATCCACGCTGCCGTACTGGTAGCGGTAGTGCCAGCCTTCCTCTGCCGCCAGCCGTTTGACAAAGGCCAGGTCGGTTTCCCGGTGCTGTACGCAGTATTCCCGTTCCTGGGGGGCACGTTTCAGATCAAATACGGAATCCACAATGCCCCGCTCTTCCAGCAGGGTGCGCACGATGGTATCTGTAGTTTGAGTCTGGAAGATGCGGCTGTTGTGCATCAGCCCCAAGCGCCACACAGGCGGCTCGATAACAATTTCATAGCGGGTGCGCCGGTGGCCGGAATCACCCCGGGCGAATTCGTTGACCACGCCGGTGAAGCGGCGAAGGGGCATGCCATCCTGCCACACAACCAGATCGACTTGCTGCTCCAAAACTTCGGATGCATCTATGTCCGGGTCGGTGCTGGCCAGCTCAAGGCAGCCGTGAAACAGCTCGGATAGCCGTTCGGTCAGCGTAAAGCCAACAACAGAGAATAGATCAGTGGGGAGTTCGCCAACACGGGCGGTAAACTGCAGTCCGCTTGCCTGGGGCATGTCTTCTGTCCCTGAAGATTGGTGTGTTATCCATGCTCATCCTGAGCCGGTGCCCGATTATAACCTCCCGATTCCGGAATGTAACCCCGCTAACCGGTATGGCCAGAAACATGAGAGCTTGACCACAAGTTTATTCTCCTTCAAGCTAATCTGGTCTCTTTACGCAACCTAAATGAAAAGCCGGCCCAAGACCGCCGCCCCTCAAGTTGCGTTCCACCATGCATAAGCAGAGGAAACACCATGAGCCAATACCAAAATCGCGCCATTGTTCTGAAGCAGCGTCCCAACGGCGAAATTCAGGACGGTGATCTGGCGATGGAAGAGCGCCCGGTGCGCAAGCCCGAAGAAGGTGAGGTTGTTGCGCAGGTGTTATGGCTTTCGCTGGACCCATACATGCGTCCGCGAATGAACGATGCAAAAGGCTATATGGATCCCATTGCGATAGACGACCCCATCGTGGGCGAAAGTGTTGCGAGGATTGTTGAGTCCCGGTCAGACAAGCTCAAAGTAGGTGATCTGGTTACCTGCTATTCCGGCTGGCAGGAGTATGTCACCTTCCCCGCAGATGCGCCGATGGTTTACAAGATCGATCAAAAAGAAAACGTACCCCTGCAAACCTATCTCGGCGTGGCAGGCATGCCAGGGCGCACGGGCTACTGCGGTTTAACCTACTTGGGCAAACCGAAATCCGGCGAAACGGTGGTAGTTTCCGCAGCTTCCGGCCCCGTGGGCACAGTAGTTGGTCAAACCGCCAAACTTGCGGGTTGCCGCGTGGTGGGTGTTGCAGGTGGGCCAGAGAAGTGCGGCTATGTGGTAGGCGAACTGGGCTTTGATGCCTGCGTGGACTACAAAGCGGGCAATCTTGAAGCCGATTTGAAAGCCGCCTGCCCAGACGGTATCGATATTTATTATGAAAACGTAGGTGGTGACGTAACCAGAGCCGTTGCGACACTACTGAACCCCGGAGCGCGGGTGCCCATTTGCGGTTTCGTCTCGGCTTACAACGCCAAGAGCACAGATAACGTAGAGACACCGTTTGATATTCTCAAGCGTCTCGACCCGGTTCCGGAGCACCGTTTCTTCCTGGTAACCGAGTGGCAGGACAAGCACCAGGAAATTACCGACATTCTCACCAACCGCATTGCCTCAGGCCAACTCAAGTACCGTGAAACGGTTGCTGAAGGCCTCGAAAACGCTGTTGAGGCATTCAAAGGCATGCTGAAGGGCAAGAATTTCGGCAAGCAGCTGGTGCACATCGCCGATTAAAGTAACCGGCGTATAACGCCGGGAAGGCTACTCCCCTATTTGGAGAAGTACCTTCCCGGTATTTTTGTTGGCTTCCACATGGGCCATGGCGTCTTCAACCTGCTCAATGGGCCAGGCACTGTCAATCACCGGCTCAATCTGCCCGGCAACCAGCAACGGCCAAACATGGCGATACAAATCTTGCATCACACGCTCCTTATCGGCGACTGAACGGGAACGCAGGGTCGAGCCGATCAGCTTGTGGCGCTTCATAAGCATGAGACCCAGATCGACCTCCGAAAAACGTCCTCCCAGAAGACCGATCAGAACAATGCGGCCATCAACACTCAGGACCTTCTGATCATCCTTAATGTATCCTCCGCCGACTGGATCCAGCACCATATCTACGCCGCCCCAGCTTTTCACCGCATCCACAAACGATCCGTTCTTGCGGTTCCAGGTGCCCGTTGCTCCCAGCTTACGGCACACTTCCAGCTTGTCGTCGTCACCTGCAGTGGCAAACACCGGATTACCAAACGCTGTGGCTATCTGAATAACTGTGGTACCCAGGCCGCTTCCTGCCGCGTGCAGCAATACACGCTCACCGGGCCTAAGGTCGGCTTCCTGGTATAGATTCAACCAAGCCGTCGCAAACACTTCCGGAAGCGCTGCGGCTTTTTGCAACGAATACCCCTTGGGTATGGGCAATACCTGAGCCGCGGGAACCACAACCTTGGTTGCGTAGCCTCCCCCAGTCAGAAGCGCACACACTTCATCGCCCACTTCAAAGCCCGTTACGGCTTCGCCTATGGCTGCAATACGGCCACTGACTTCCAGCCCGAGAATTTCCGATGCTCCGGGAGGTGGGGGGTAAACGCCCGCCCGCTGAGACAAATCAGCCCGGTTAACGGCAGTCCAGACAACATCGATTTCTACGTGGTTTGCAGGTAGCTCTTCGGAGCTCGCATAGTCTTCCCACACCAGGGAATCACCGACTATCTTGATTGCTTTCATCATGTATCGAATCTCGGCACTCGTGGGTGTCCAGCTTTTGAATATCCAGCTATAAATCGCGTGTCATATCAGGATACCCCATGTGGATGGGTGGTTCGACTTTGAAGCTAAGGGAATGCGATTCCGATACGTCCACTACCACATTCGCCCTCACGGGCATTTCCGCAAGGGAAGCTCTGGTTATCCGTTCATAGTGCATAATAAAACGAGCGACTTCATCATCGCTCATAACCCGTAACGGCTGCGACCTATCAGCAGTCATAGCTAAAGTTCTGATCCGCTCTGCCAGTTTGTTTTCCTGCAAGGTGCGCCATTCCAGAACGCTTTCCATGGAGGGCGCTTTAAGCATAATCAGGCTATCCAGCTGGCTGAAAAAATCCTTATATGTAGTACTCAGGCACTGATTCACGTAAGCGCGCCCTACTCCTTCCGGGTCTTCTTGCTCCTCCAATAAATTCACCGGAGCTATAAGTGCCTCCTTGCTTTGCGCCCGGGCTCCCACACACCAACCTTCCAGCAAAATAACTGCCGGCCGGCCTTTGAATACTGGCCAATCACCTGCTGGCGCCCTGTCATCCATTGCTTTATCAAACGCAGGGATGGCCGTTTCATCCTTCGGTTGGGCTGAGCGGAGCTGATCTATTACCCGCAGGCCAAGCTCAAGATCGTGTGTACCCGGCACCCCACGGGTTAGCAGTAATGGGTGCACTTGCTCCGCAAGCTCCCAACGCTCTGCTCTGGTAAGGTAGATGTCATCAAGAGAAAAGCTGGCTGTAGGATAATTCCAGTGCTTTGAGAGCAGCTCTTTCATGAACAGAGCCAGGGTAGATTTACCTGTTCCCTGTGCACCGTGAATACCTATAACAAGCGTTCGTTGCTCCGATTCTTGGAGCTGCGAGACGTAATGCACCAAGGGCACAATGATCTTTTGCACCGTGTTGGCGTAGCGTTCAGGAAGGCCTTCCTGGTCTATTAAGGTGGCGATAGTATTTTCGAGCGCATTCACAAGCAGAGCGGATTCCCGGCGTTAGTTAATGGTTTGCAAACATCTTTATCGATTTGGAGTATAGGCCTTTTATGAGCAGCAATAGTTTTCGTGTAGAGCACCGCTATCTGGAACTCCCAGACAGCTTCTACACCCGCGTTCAGCCCACTCCACTCAAAGACGCAAAAATGGCGTGCTTCAACCACAAACTGGCCCAGGAAATGGGCTTCCACGTTACCAACGAAGCCGACTGGGCAAAGATTGGTGGCGGTGCCGAGTTACTTGAAGGCATGGACCCGGTGGCTATGAAATACACCGGCCACCAGTTTGGCACGTATAACCCGGAACTGGGGGATGGCCGCGGCCTGCTGCTTTGGGAAACCGTAGGCCCGGATAACCGCCGCTGGGACTGGCACCTGAAAGGCGCAGGAACAACCCCCTACTCACGTTTTGGTGATGGCCGGGCGGTACTGCGTTCCACCATTCGCGAATACCTGTGTAGCGAAGCCATGCATGGGCTTGGAATCCCAACGACCCGCGCTCTGTTTATGGTCAGCGCCCGGGACCCGATTCGCAGGGAGTCCATCGAAACTGCTGCCGCATTGATGCGCGTCGCCCAGAGCCACATCCGGTTTGGCCATTTTGAGTTTGCAGCACACCATGAAGGCCCAGACGCGATAAAAACCCTGCTGGAACACGTTATATCGCTTCATTTCCCACATCTGATCCAACTACCTGATGAAGAACGCCACGCACGCTGGTTTGAAGAAGTGGTGGAGCGTACTGCAAGACTGATCGCAGACTGGCAAGCAGTAGGCTTCTGCCATGGCGTTATGAACAGCGACAACATGTCCATCATCGGCGACACCTTCGATTACGGGCCTTTCGCGTTTCTGGACGATTTTGATGCCGGTTACATCAGCAATCACACCGACCAGGGCGGTCGATATGCCTATAACCGCCAGCCACAAGTCGGCTTTGCCAACTGCCAGTATCTTGCCAATGCGCTGCTACCGGTGATGGACGAAGATACTATCCGCAAAGGGCTACAGCGGTATGAAGCCGCCTACAACGGGCGCTTCTTACAGAACATGCGGGACAAGCTCGGCCTGGCCCAGGAAGACGAAGGCGATCTCAGCCTGGTAATGGACACCTTCAGCATGCTCAACGAGCACCATGCTGACTACACAACCTTCTTCCGCGCACTCTCAAACCTGTATGATCACGGCCATGCGCCACTGCGGGATTTGTTTGTGGATCGCCAAGTGGCTGATGAGTGGCTCGCTCATTATGCGGAACGGCTTGAGAAAGAAACGCGCGCCCGGGATGAGCGGGAATATGAGATGCGCAGGGTGAATCCAAAATACATTTTGCGGAACTACCTGGCGCAGAAAGTGATTCTGGAAGCTCAAAATGGCGATTTTGAACCCATGAAGGAATTGCTTAAGGTTCTGGAAAGGCCCTTCGACGAGCAGCCGGGTTATGAAAAGTACGCTGCGCTGCCACCGGACTGGGGCAAACACATGAACATCAGCTGTTCGAGTTAACGGCGGAGAAATTAGGAAGGGAGAGCCGAGGGCCAGATGGTGAAACCTGACCCTCGACTTTATAGCTCAGCTAACGTCAGATGGCTTTCGCAGCAATAATCTTCTCTTGCCATTCCACCGGGCCAGTCTGATGAACCGACGTACCCTTGGAATCCACCGCCACAGTTACCGGCATGTCTTCCACATCAAACTCATAAATGGCTTCCATACCCAGCTCCGGGAAGGCAACCACTTCTGCGTGTTTGATGGCCTTGGAGACCAGGTAAGCAGAGCCACCCACAGCCATCAGGTACACCGCGCCAAATTCCTTGATGGCATCAATGGCCACCTGACCACGCTCGGCTTTACCAATCATGCCCGTAAGGCCGGTCTTCTCCAGCATGGTGTGAGTAAACTTATCCATACGAGTAGCCGTAGTGGGGCCAGCAGGACCAACCACTTCTTCACGCACAGGATCAACCGGGCCCACGTAATAAATGAAGCGGCCTTTCAGATCTACCGGCAGCTCTTCGCCAGCGTTGATCATATCCACCATCTTCTTGTGAGCAGCGTCGCGGCCGGTCAGCATCTTGCCAGACAACAAAACGGTTTCACCCGGCTGCCACTCTTTTACATCTTCCGGCGTGATCGTATTCAGGTTCACGCGGCGCACACCCTCACCCACTTCCCAGGTGATTTCCGGCCAGTCTTCCAGGCTCGGAGGTGTTTGCAAAGAGGGGCCGGTGCCATCCAGAGTGAAGTGCGCGTGGCGAGTAGCCGCGCAGTTCGGAATAATCGCCACTGGCTTGTTTGCTGCGTGAGTCGGGTAATCTTTTACCTTCACGTCCAGCACAGTTGTCAGGCCACCCAGGCCTTGAGCGCCAATGCCAAGATCGTTCACCTTGTCGAACAGTTCGAGGCGCAGTTCTTCAGCGCGATTGGATGCACCACGTGCCTGCAGATCGTGGATATCGATGGGGTCCAGCAGGGATTCCTTCGCCAACTGCATGGCCTTCTCAGCCGTACCACCAATACCTATGCCCAGCATTCCAGGCGGACACCAGCCAGCACCCATCTGGGGCACCATTTTCAGAACCCAATCCACTACGGAATCGGATGGGTTCAGCATGGCGAACTTGGATTTGGCTTCAGAGCCGCCGCCTTTAGCTGCTACATGCACTTCAACCGTATCACCCGGAACCATTTTGTAGTGAATGATTGCAGGCGTGTTGTCGCCAGTGTTCTGACGCTTGCCATCCGGATCTGCAAGGATCGATGCGCGCAGCACGTTGTCCGGGTTGGCATAGGCACGGCGCACGCCTTCGTTGATCACGTCGTCCAATGCCATCTCGCAGTCCCACTGAACATTCATGCCGATGTTAACGAACACGGTCACAATGCCGGTGTCCTGGCACAGCGGGCGATGCCCCTGAGCACACATACGGGAGTTGATCAGGATTTGCGCCATGGCATCCTTGGCTGCCTGGGACTCTTCCCGCTGATAGGCCTCATGTACCGCGTCAATAAAATCTTTCGGGTGATAGTAAGAAATGAACTGCAGCGCGTCCGCTACGCTTTCAATCAGGTCATCCTGGCGGATTACGGTGGTCATAGGCGCCTCATCAGGTTGGTATCGTTATGATCGGATCGTCAAAAAACAGGTGGCACAGTTTATCAGAAATTCGCGGGCGGGAGGGATTGGGCAAAAGGCAAAGCTTTTATCTTAACAATCGCCTATAAAAAGGTATCATCCTACTCAAATGACAAAAAGCACATCAGGAAGCACCCCAGGAGACACAGTGACAGACTTCGTTCAATCCCAAATCAATAATCAGATTTTGACCGTTCGCATTAACCGCCCGGAACGCAAAAACGCACTCACCCACGCCATGTACACGGCACTGGGCGATGCGCTTGAGCAAGCCGAATCCGATGACGGCATTCGCTGCGTGCTATTTACCGGTAGTGAAGACTGCTTTACCGCAGGCAACGATCTCAGTGATTTTGCCAGCGGATTGCAAGGCAGCTTCAGAGAAACCCCCGTAGGTCGCTTTCTAATGTTACTGGCTAAAGCCACAAAGCCAGTCGTAGCAGCTGTAAATGGCCCAGCCGTAGGCATTGGCACTACCATGCTTTTGCATTGTGATTTCGTATTCGCAGGCACTAACGCGCGTTTTCAGATGCCGTTTGCCAACCTGGGCCTGTGCCCCGAGGGTGGCTCAAGCCTTCTACTACCTTCCTGGGTCGGCCGGGTACGCTCAGCCGAGCTATTAATGCTGGGCGGGGCCTTCACTGCGGAAGATGCTTACCGGCTGGGGCTGATTAATAGAGTGTGTGATCCCTCCGACACCGAGAAAGCCGCCATGGAAACTTGTGAAAAACTCGTCAACCAGGCACCAGCCGCCATTCGGGCAACGAAAATGCTTCTCAATAAGCCCATCCAGCAGGAACTCGAGGCAACGATGCTGGCGGAAGGCGAACTGTTTTCAGCGCGCCTGAAATCGCCAGAAGCGGCAGAAGCCTTTGGGGCCTTCATGCAAAAACGCAAACCGGATTTCTCACGCTTTAAATAATCCCCTCGCCCGCCAACTCTCTTGCCTTGGCGGGCAATTGATACATTTTGTAAAAACCCCCGCATATCTTTAACTTGGACTCGACAAACGTCGCCCGGCCATCTATTTTTCATAAAGGCCAAGTTTCCTTCCAAGGAGAGTTCAAAGAGGTTGTGCGAGGAGGATTCAAACAGCAAGAATCACACTTTTGGCTGATCAACACTGGCCATAGTGGCGCTATAGTCATAGATATAGAAATTGGCTTAAAGCGCTGGCTACAATTTCAGACAACCGTTTATGCAGAACAGGCCACTGACATCGGGTTTACCGCTTCAGACCGGCCCCGTTAGTTGCCGAACATAACGATACAACAACAGGAAAAGGTTCCACCCATGTTCAAGAAAACTCTAATAAGTCTTGCCGTGGCGTCTTCCCTTGGGCTAACAGGCTGCCTCAGTAGCGGCGAAGAAGGGGCGAACGCTAATCCGGATTATCTGATTGAAGATACGACGATCGACAAATCGCTCGTTCGCCCAATTTACAATCCGAATCCAATTGCTGCGGAACCTAAATTTCCAATCAACTCGGATCTGATTCTGCTGCTCGGCGCAACCCAGAGCGCCAACTATGATTTCACTGGATTATCTACTGGTAAAACCCCAGCCGATGATGCAGTCAATCGCCTATCAGGATTTTCGACGTCTGGTGCGTTTAGCCTCAAATTTGATGGCTCGCTGAACCCTGCCTCGGTTATGGCTAATGCGACTGTTTTTCTTGTTCCTTTAAACGTGGGGCCGGCTTTAGCTTCGGCACCTCTAGCGCTGCCAAACACAAACCCCAGCAGTATTGTAAAAGCTGATCCATTTGGTCAGGGTCTGACAACGCCGTTGGTGCAGCCAAACTTCAGAGCGGAAGTTGTTAGCCTTGACGGTGGCATCGACAACGCCATTCGCGTTGTTCCACTTGAGCCACTGGAAGAAAGCCAGAAGTACCTTGTCATCGTTTCTGACGATGTCGTCGGTGCGAACGGCAAACCAATTGCTCGTTCAACTGAAGACCTTGCGTTGGCTAATGGCAATCTTGGCAATCCAGCACTGGGTAACGTGAAAGCAATCCTTTCCTCCGCTGACCAGCTAGCTAATGGATTTCTTACCGCCCAGCAAACCGGTTCAAAATCTGCATTTGCTTATACTTTGACTACAAACGCAGATACAGATGTCCTGAGGGCAATGATGGCCCCAGCTGTATTTGGCTCAGGTCTGGGGCAAAAGATAGGCTTCAACGCCCAGCTGAAAGCTGTCCGGGATAATTATCCTGATATGAACTTTTCTCAGCTTACTACTCAGCTTGGCGTGATCGCAGCGAAAGCCGAAGCATTGAAGCTGGGGCAGCTTGATCCTAGTACACTCACTGCCGCGGAACTGAATTCCATTACCAGACTCGGTGAAATTGGGCCACTAATTACCGAAGCAAAGATCGAAGCAGCAATAGGAGCTGAGGTTGGGAAAACTCTCCATATCCCGGTTCCGCGCCCTTCGTTTTTCTACCCGGCAACATCAGCGGCAACCTTGGCCACCATAGCTGGCCTGGATGCAAGCAGCCCTATCAAAGCTGCTGCGAATCAAGTACAGGTGTCTCAAGGCGCAATTACCCTCCCATACTACCAATCTCTGCCCGGCAGCACCGGCGCAGGAATTGTCACGGGCAGCTGGACTGGCAGTACAGCTCTTGAAGCAGGATTGAATGAGAGCCTGGATCCAGGTGAAACGATTTTCTCTTTCTTGCGCGATATTGACGGCAAACTGAACGTGAACGGCTACTTCCAGTTCCCGCAGCAAAATGCCACTACAACAGTCCCTGTGGTTATTTTCCACCCCGTACTGGATGGGACAGCTGCGCAGCCGATCACCTGCGTTAACGCCGCGGCAGGTAAACCCAATGGCGTAACCATCTTCCAGCATGGCATTACTGTTGACCGCAGCGTTTCAATGCTTCCTGCAATCCTTCTAGCGCAAGGCGCCTGCCAGACTGTTGTTGCTATTGATCAGCCGCTACATGGCTTGGCCGGAGCAACGAATGGGCGCGTACCAGGGCTAACTGCTCTGGACGAAGCTACCCTAATCGGCACCGTGAATCAGGTTCTCCAAGCACCTGGCGTTGCTGGCTCACCGCTTGAAGCTCAGCTGAATGCACTGATCGGCGCCGACTACATTGGCGAACGCCATTTCGGCTACACCAATAATGGCCAACTAGTACCAGTTGCAGCAGATGCTACTGACATCTCATCAGGCAGCTTGTTTATCAATCCAGGCAACATGATGAACAGCCGTGACAATCTACGCCAAGGTGTTGTGGACCTGCTGAACGTTGCTGCATCTGTACAGACCTTTGATATCGATGGTGACTTCACTACGCAAGGCGATTTGGCTGGTGTGCCCGTAAACTTCGTTGGCCACTCGCTCGGTGGCATCTCGGGAACGGCGTTTGCAGCTCTTGCGAACGACGGAACCTTGAATGCAACACTCAACGGGATCTACCAAATGGCCGGTGCACCTCTAAGCGGCTTCACATTCCCAACCCTTAGCTCGGTTGTACTCCATGACACTGGAGGCCAAGTCACTCGCCTGATCGAGAACTCTCCGGGATTGTCCGGTTCGCTTTTGGGTGGATTGGCTAACGCTGGTGTAACTCAGGGCAGCTCCAACTTCGAGAGCTTCTTCTATGTATTCCAGTCAATTGTGGACGCATCGGATCCAGTTAGCTTTGCTAAAGATCTGGGAACATCTACACCCAACATCCTGATAACTGAAGTCGTAGGTGATACAACGGTACCGAACCAAGCCAACGTAGACCCATTCGGTAAAGCTCTGTCGGCGCCCTTGGCTGGCACTGAACCGCTTATGGCACTGGTTGACCTGGGCGCTGGTGGAACATCGCTAGCCGATGGCACTGACGGCCTAGGCATCATTGACTTAAGCACGCCAACTGGCTCTGCGATGCCAGCTGCAAGCTTCTTCGATGGCAGCGATCCGTGTTCCGGAGCAAACCACGGTACATTTGTAGGCCCAGTTGCACCTAACGCAAACTGCCCTGGTGGAGCAGCTGATACTAGCGTTGCATTCAGTGCGATGGTTACACAGACAGCTCAGGCTCTCAGCGCACAACCAATACCTGGCCAATCAGTTCCCGCTGTTGGCGCATCACTTGGCACGAGCTTGACACTCGACAACGCATTGGACCAGAACGCGGGTGGCGGACTGTAAATTAACTAGCCCAAGCCCTGACTTAATCGGGGCATCAGAGCACCAATGAACCCCGGCCTCCCGGGGTTCATAGCTTTTGGCGTCAAAGAAAAGAAGCATGCAATGACGAAAGCTGTCCTCTGTTGTCGCTACCTAATTACAGGTGAGAACGGCTAAAAGTATCGGCAGTCTATGGAAGGGATTAAGAAGCAAGAGCATGGCTCAGCAGTGTTGCATTTGCCGACCCCCTCCTTGGAGCCGGACTATTTCATTGATTTCTTTTAGTTAATTGGACCTGTCTATTCACTCGCTACTGATAGTCATCTCACCATTAGCGATTAGACTAGCCGTGATCTCAGCTTCCGTGAACGGCAGCTTCCTGTAGGTCTTATCAGAATACATCTGAGTCTGGTCTTCGAAGTAAGGAGAGTTTGCGTCTGAAGACTGTGAATAGCTGATAAGCCCGTATGCTTCAGGCCCATTATCGGTAAACTCCAGACCAAAGTGCCAACTTGTCCCCCTGGACATCAGCCAGCCATCAACGCCGTTACTACCATCAGAGAGCCCTGCCGTCCGTGGGATGGTAGAGGGTGCAATGCGCGGAATACGTGTATCCTCGGCAACGTCACCAGTGTAGACACCTACAGCGTTGAACGCCCCGTCGACATTGCCATCTCCACCGTGCCAGGCAATTTTATCGGTTTGAAAGCTCGGCGTATTGCCGGACTCAGGCTTTACCCCGCCGGATGCGCGATAATACTGCAAGGTACCCAGCTCGGCTGTTGGCAGAATACCCTGTGACTCAAGAGCCCCTACCCCAGCAGACAGCGCGAGAAGCATGGTATCTGTCGCCGTTCCTGCATTGTTTTGGCTTGGAAGCGCCGGCGTGCCCACAGGATCTGCCGGGCTGAACGGCTTGGTCAAATCCACATCCATATTTCCAAGGTAATTCGCCATGAAAACCCGGAAGATGTGAGCACCCTTGCTATTGAGCTCATACAGACCATCCCAACTACCGAGCGCTTGGCACCAGGCGCTCAAGTCACGGCCATCAACAGGATCAGCGCCAATATCGCTGCAGCGCTGCTGAAGCTCTGGCAAGAGCTGCTCTGCGTACCAGGCCCGATTATTCCAGATGGTACCAAGCAGCTCTTTTGCATTGAACTTACCATCCTGCCCTGCAATCAAATCAGGGGAATAACCTGGATCCATCGGATCCTGAAGCATCTTGATACCCAGGCGGGTGCGAGCGTTAATGGGCGCCTTCTCATCCCCATACAGTGGTGAGTAACCCGTCAAGAACTCATCCGGGTTGGTTGACCAATGACTGCTATTGGAGTTTTGCACCCAGTCAGTACGCACAAGTTTGGGTTTCTGTTCATAGGTCGTCAGGCCACCGCACTGGGTTTCAACCCAATCTTCAATGGATCTGCTTCCATCAAGCAAAGTGACACCCTGATCAAAAAGCCCGGCATATGCAGGCTGCAGTCTTCTCAGATTCACCAACGCAATAGCTTTTTCAGACAGGTTAGGCACAGAACTGCTGTCTATATAGAAGGCATTGCCCTGATCATCCGCGTAGGTTGTATTGACCCATAGCGTCGACCCACAGTTTTTGAACACATCCTTAAACTGTGACAGATTCGTTGCCCGGCTCATTTGCAGCCAGGTATCCAACAGCCCCCCGGTATTGGCATTTGCATCACGGTAGGTGAGCGCTACCCGCTTGCCTGAATTGAGTGCTCCGTTATCACCCCAAGCTGGAAGGCTCGGGTTTATCTTGTCAGCCGCAATCATCGGACCGTACTCGGAGAAGTAGAAGTCCCGTTCCAGAACCATAGGCTCCGGCATTCCCGGCACTTTGACTTCCACCTGGAAGGTCTCAACTGTAATAGGCTTTTCCTTGCCATCTTTGATGTAGGTAAGGTCGTCGCCGTCTTTCAGGGTCAACTCGTACCAGGTAAAGCGTCGGCTGGTGGATACGGTGTGGGACCAAGCAAGGTTTTCATTGAAATTGATTAAAGGAATCGCCGTTCCCAGCAATCCGGCACCGTGCACGTTGATATAACCCGGAACCGTCATTTGCATTTCATACAGTCGGCGGTGACCGGTATAAGGGAAATGCGGGTTTGCCAGAAGCGCACCACGGCCTTGCTCGGTCATCGATTTACCGACGCCCCAGGCATTACTCGCCAAGCCGGTGTCTGTGAAATCCTGTACAGATCTTGCAGAGGCGGTGGCCGCTCGAACAACCTTTTTCTGAAGCTGCTCAACCGCCTCATTACTGACAACAGTGCTTACCGGTGTCGGAGCAGGACTGACATTTGGCGGAACCGCCAAAAACGCCACGCCTGTTGCGAAGGAATTACCACTGGCGTACTGCCCGATTATGCGATAGTGGGCGAGAAGGTCCACCGGAGTAATAGGCTTGACCCATTCTTCACTTTCGCATTCTGCTGGGAAATCAGCAGGGTCGGTCTCGGTAACGTATTGATTGTATCCTTCTGCAAAGCCCTCTATCAAAGCACGGCTTTCTTCGCTAAGCGTTGGCAACTCAGCCTCGGCGCCACTATAGATCCTCTGCGCCTTGTAACTAAAATCAGTCACGATGTTCAAACCGAGACCACCACCAATGTCCGGCCCACCTCCAAAATACTTGGCCCGCTCGCTTCGTGCTTTCACAATCGCTTCGGCAAGTAAACAGACGTTATCTTTCGCCTGCATATATCCATGCCCAAAGGCCGCAGACTTCAGGTTGTCGGCCTTGACATGAGGAACCCCTCCTTCCGTTATTCGAATTGTCGCTTCCAACTTACCATCGGCCGGAAACAGGTTTGTGTCGAGAGGGGGCTCAGAGGGGCCAGATGATGAGCTGTTGCTATCAAAACAGCCTGCAAGCATGGTACTGCCTAACAGCACCAGAGCTGCGCCGCGCGACACGCGCGCGACACGAATATTCCAGGTTTGCATAGTGATACCCTTATAATTGTTAACTACGGGATTCGCCGTTACCGGCGACACTATTAAACCTAGCAGAAGCTACAGAAAGCTGAACTCTAATTCAGGCTATTTAGTAACAAATCGCACTTTGTAATCACTTGCCGCCCAGTGGCTGCCCAATCCGTGTGGTCGCCGCAGGCGTCTTCTCAAACTTAATCGGAAACCCAATCTGCCTCTGCAGTGTGCCATCGCCCCGATCAACCCCAATCACCATATCCCTGGCTTTTAATTGAGGGTGCTCAGCCGCCTCAGCAATACTCAAAACCGGCTCTACACAAGCATCCACATCAGCAAAAATAGCCTGCCACTGGTCCAGCGTTTTCAGCTGTATCTTTTCACTGAGCGCCGCTTTGAATGCTTTCTGGTGCTCCGGGTTCTGGCTCAGGGCAAAGCTCTTCATTTCAGCCAGCTCTAGAATGTCGCACAGTCTTGCGGAGAACTGTGGCTCCAGGCTTCCTACTGAGAGCCACCGGCTGTCCTGGGTTTTGTAGTAGTCATAGAAGGAACCACCGTTGAGCATGGCACCCTCGGGCTTCTGCTCCTGACCGCCAGCCAGGTTAGCGGCACCAGCCATGCCGTTGAGTGCGAAGGCGGCGTCAGTCATGCTGATATCAACAAACTGCCCTTCTCCAGTTTGCTGGCGATGGATTACTGCGGCAAGTATGCCCATCACCGCGTGGTGAGAGCCGCCAGCTACGTCGGCAATCTGGATGCCCATTGGTGGGGGGCCGTCTGCTTCACGGCCGCTATGGCTGCTCACGCCGGCTATGGAGAGGTAGTTTATGTCGTGCCCTGCCCGGTCTTTGTATGGGCCTGTTTGGCCGTAGCCGGTGATGGCACAGTAAATCAGCTTGGGATTGATGGCTTTCAGGGTTTCATAACCAATGCCCAGCCGGTCCATAACGCCGGGGCGGAACTGTTCGATCACTATGTCGTAATCCTTCACCAGTTCCAGAATCTTTTCTTTGCTGCCTTCTTTTTTCAGGTTAAACGCTAGCGATTGCTTGCCCCGATTAAGGAATGCATGGGCTGTGCTCACGCCCGCATCGTGAGGCGGCATCACTCGGGTAAGGTCCACCCTGTCTGGCGCCTCCACTCTCAACACTTCTGCGCCCATGTCTGCCAAAAGCATGGTGGCGTATGGCCCCGGCAGCAGTGTACTGAAGTCCAGAATTCTCATTGAGGTCAAGGGACCTGCCATAGTGTTCTCCTTGTATGCGTTAGGTTGTTCATGCTCTGCCCATGCTGCACGGTTTTGCCATAAGGGCCAACCGCCGGTTACGCCATTACAATTAACCAATTCTTACAACGGCTTCGGTTGCATTGTGGCTTGGGGGTTTTATGATGGGTCTGGTTCTTATGGAATGGCGAAATTAATGTCTGATCTGACTGTTTCACGGCACTTTGTGCAGGCTGCCCTGTCGGGCGCTGAACGCTTGGGGCTTAATACCGGAGACATGCTCCGCGATGCAGGCATATCACCTGATCTTTTGCGAATTGAGATGGCCAGGGTTAATAGCGATCAATTCAGTTCGCTGCTACAGATTGCCTGGTACCGTATGGATGATGAGTTTCTGGGTATGGGGCCGCGGCGAGCCCGGGCCGGCACCTTTGCTACCATGTGTGCGCTGGTTATCGACTGCCCTACCCTTGAGGCAGTTTATCGCCGCGCGTATCAGTTCTCCCGGCTGTTTGATCCCATGGCCACAATGGAGTTGGAAACCAGTGCTCAGAAAGCGCAACTGGTGTCCCGCATTGAAGGCGAGATTCACGACCCCGACTATTTTCTGCGTGAGAGCATTCTGGTTATCTGGCACCGCTTGGGCAGCTGGCTGGTAGGCCAACCGGTAGAGCTGGAAAAAGCCGAGTTTAACTATCCCCGGCCCGCTCATGGCGATGAATACCGCCATATCTTCCATTGTCCCCTGGAATTTGATTCTGACCGCACAGCGCTGACGTTTGATAAACGCTTTCTGTCGGCACCGGTGATAAGAGACAAGCCGGAGATACTGCAATTCCTGAAAACCTCACCCGCAGACCTTCTGTCCCGTCCGGACGAGAGCAATACTTTCACCGGCAAGATCAGGGCACTCATCGGCAGGGATTTTTCAAAGCCATTGCCAGATTTCGAGTGGATTGCGAGCGAACTGCACACAAGTCCGCAAACACTGCGCCGCAGGCTGAAGCAGGAAAACACGTCGTTTCAGGAGATAAAAGATTTATTGCGCAGGGATATGGCTATTTACTATTTGAGCCGACAGGAACTGTCGATTAACGATATTGCTGAAAAAGTCGGGTTCACTGAGCCCTCAACGTTTCACCGGGCTTTCAAGAAATGGACAGGGGTTACCCCGGGCGCCTATCGTGAAGGCGAGCGGGGCAACCTCAAAACCCATAACTAGGAGCCGGAAGGGGCCTGCAGGTTGCGAATCAGCCGCCCCAGAGTCTGGGCAACCTCTTCTGCCTGGCTGCGGTTCGGCGAAAGCTGGAACAAGCGAGAACCGTCTCGTGGATCATACACCCAGCAGGTCGCCAGGGCTGTGTCACACCGCCACTCGACCTGAGGGTTTACCCCATACACCGGAATCTGGCCGGCTACCCGCGTAGCGCCACCCGAGCTATTGCGCTTAATTTCCTGATAGGCGACTGCATCTCCACTGATGCTCACGCGGTATTCAATATCCGCTGGCCGATCAAGCCGCACAATTGCCTGATCCTGCCGCCATCCGGCAACTCCCAAAAGGCTGTTGAGGTGCAACACCAAAGCTTCGCGGTCCGTATCGGCCAGATACAGTTTGCGCAGAGATTCAAGTCGCTTATCCCCAGCCGGCTCAATCACTGCAATTTTAGCCTCGCCTTCAATTTGAGGGGTCAGCGCTTTTTCTTTTCGTGCCCGTTCAATATCAGTGATCAGTTTCAGAGCGCTTTGGTAATGACTGCCGTCAGCTCCGGCTTTGGTTACGTAACCTTCCAGTGCCGCCTGCGCCTCATTGAAATGCGAAGACTGAAGCATCACCCTGCCACGGTAGTAAAAATAATCAGCGGGCTTCTCTGCATCCAGCAGCTGTAAGCGATTTAGATACTCACTCGCCTCAGCCCAGTTTTCAGCGGTCACTGCTTCTTCAGTGGCCAGCATCAGGCGACGGGTTTCGTGCTCCGGTGCCAGTGCCGCAGCCTGCCCTGCCAGCAAGGCCGAGGCGAGAATCGCCACCTTGGCCAGCTGCCGACCTTTAAATGCGAAGGCCAGTAGACCGCTATTCCCAAAACATACTGCCATGGTACTTACTCCTGATCGTTATCTGCACCAACTGCCTGATTTTCCGAACCCGGCTCTTCGCGGGGCGCTTCCTGCTCAAAATCCACCTCAGCCTGATCCATGATGACCTTCGGCAGTTCTTTTTTCACCCGCACACCCAGCTCCACAAACCGGTTGGCTTGGGAAACGAGGTTCCCCCGGCCTCTGGTGAGCGTGTTCATGGCCGAATCGTAGGTAACCTGAGCAGTATGCAGTTGCCCGCCAAGGCGCTCCATGGCTTCTACGAATACTCTGAGTTTGTCATAAACCGCGCCTGCGCGCTCTGCTATCAAGCGCGCATTCTGGCTCTGTCGCTCATAACGCCAGATATTTTCAACTGTGCGCAGGGTAGCCAACAGCGTTGTCGGAGTTACTACAATAATCTTTCGCTCGAAGGCTTCTGAGAAAAGGTTCTCGTCCTGCTGAAAAGCTGCCACAAAAGCCGGTTCTATGGGCATAAAAAGAAAAACAAAGTCCGGCGAGTGCAGGCCGCCTAGTTGGCTATAGTCTTTTTCACTCAGAGTGCGAATATGGGTCCGCACGGCAGCCACGTGCTCCTTAAGCGCCTCTTCTCGCGCACTGTCATCTTCTTCCGTGGCCCATGTTTGATAGGCCACCAGTGACACTTTGGAATCAATCACCAGATTACGGCTGTCCGGAAGGTGCACCACCACATCTGGCCGGAGCAACTGGTTTTCCGCATCCCGGTAACTGCCTTGGGTGTCGTACTCAATACCTTTACGAAGCCCGGATTTTTCCAGAACCCGCTCCAGAATCAACTCGCCCCAGTTGCCCTGGATCTTCTTATCCCCCTTAAGCGCCCGAGTAAGGTTGGCGGCTTCCTCGGTAATCTGCCTGTTAAGATCCTGAAGCGATTTAATTTCGCTGCGAAGCGCTTGTCGATCCCGGGTTTCGGTGGTGTAGACATCTTCCACCCGCTTCCGGAAGTCCTGCAACTGATCCCGAAAAGGGTTTAGCAGGGAGTCCATGCTGGTGCGGGTTTGCTGGGTGAAACGCTCACTTTTTTGTTCAAAAATCCGATTGGCAAGATTTTCAAACTCCTGCTTCAGTGCGTCCCGGTTGCGCTCCAGCAACGCAAGCTTCTCTGTCGCTGATCGCCGCTCCTCTTTCAGCACAACCTGTTGCTCACGCAGTAACGCACGGGCCTCACCCAACTCACTGCCGAGGGAGTCAATTTTCACTTGCTGGCTTTGGCGCTCCTCCAAAAGCTCTTCAATCCTTCGACTGTGCGCTGACACGTCAGATTGCAGGCCTGCTGCCCTGCTTTCCGCTCTTGCCCTCGCCATAAGCCCGACAATAACAACCAGAGTTGCGAACAGCAGAGTAACCAATGCAACCAACATCTCTGGCCGGGACACTACAAATTCACTGACGGCCTCGAGCACAGGTAAAGCTCCTCTGGTGGATTCAATAATTGTTCGGATTAACGTGAGCTTACCCACGCATTACATTCTATAGGAACGCAATGACCTTTTCGCCGATGGTTTTTGCCGTGAGGCACATGCACGGCCTGCATCACGACTGTTTGGCAATTTGGTAATGCACTCGAATCCGGCTATGGACGCGCACCGTAATATCCACTAAAAGAGTATATATCGCTCAAAACTGGTGGATTACACTTTTTTAACCGCCTCTTGGATCGATGCCGAACCAAACTGGACCATCTATCATGCTCAAAGAACTCTGGCGAAAGCTGGGCGCTGATTTTCGACAGACCGAGTGCTCTTACACTGAGTGCGGAGAAAACGATCCTGACTTTTATGGTTCGGGCGATTTCAGATTGTTGCCTCACATTACCCACACCGGCGAGTTCCACCTTGAACGTCTTACTCTCCTGCTCAAGAGCCGGTATGGCAAAAGCCTTGAAACGTCTGATGCCGGGTCTGACGATGCCATTCGCGATTTAATTGTTTTCGCTTCACGGATTCAGGATCAGGATATTCAAAAAGAATTGCTTCTTTTTTACCTCAACTGCTCACCGGTGATTCAGGAATATTTGCGTTCCGATGAGGTTCTGGGTACCAGCCACTTTCTATTCCGCTAAACAGTCAATAGAGCGGATAGAGAACTCGCCTTAACCAACTGTAAAGCAAATACACACGTCAGTTGCTGTATACTCCTGCCCCGGATATTCTCCGTTATTCTTTTTTATGACTGTCACATCTAGCGTATTCCAAGTGTGATCAGCAACCGGCTCAGGGGTTTTTAATGCGTTCTAAACAATTGCGAGCTGGTCTATCGACGTTATCCGTTGTGGTTCTGGCAGGCACAGTTCTGCTGACGGGTTGCTCGGCAGACAGGTATTTCATGGTGCCAAAATCCGATCTTGGCGATCTCAACACCTCCGTTCAGACCCAGCGCGCGACACTGGTGACCATGGAAAACAACGCAACAATTCGCCACGACAAGATTCTGGAACAGAACGAAGTCGCAACACAGAAAGTGCTTGAAGCCATTGCGACGCAAGTTGCCAAACCCTCTTGTCCACCCATCCCGGCTCAGAAGGCCTGCCCAGCTACCGATAGATCCAAAGGCAGGGCTGATCGGCTCAAAGGAAAAGTGATCGTTGGCGAAGTTGAGAACTTCTTTCTGGCCGGGCCCGGGCTGATCTACAAAGCGCGCATCGATAGCGGCGCTGAAACATCTTCCATCGATGCACGCAACATTACCCGCTTTGAGCGGGACGGCAGCAATTGGGTCCGCTTTGATGTTCCGGTTCCCGGCGCGAAAGAATTCGTTACCCTGGAAAAAGAAATTTCCCGGCGCGTAAAAGTAATTCAGGCCAGTGCAGATGGCGCGGAAAGGCGCGTAGTGGTCGAGCTTCAGTTCTCCATAGGCGACCATCAACAGGTAGCAGAATTTACGCTATCAGATCGGAGCAACCTTACCTACCAGGCACTCATTGGCCGGAATGTTCTCCGGGATGTCATGCTGATTGATGTCGGCAAGGAGTACGTAACCGAGCTGCCTGAGTCCATCCGCACAGACAATGACAACGGGAAATAATCGTGAATAGCCCCTCCCGCCTACCATTTTATATTGCTGTCTTCCTGCTTATTACAGCAGGTATTTCACTTGCCATTTGGCGCCACGCAGAACTCGGGATTCCCTGGCTTACCGGGGAACAGCATCCGGTCTGGATGGTTGAGGCCCGGGTTGACTTTAATGGGTCAAATCAACCAATTGTGGCAAGTTTGAATGTGCCCGAGCACCCCCCCGGATTCCGCATTCTGACTGAGCAAGCGGCATCCCCGGGGTACGGATTTTCAATTATAGATAAAGCTGGCAGCCGGCGCGCTGAGTGGACAAAGCGCGAAGTGGCAGGCCCTCAGACCTTGTACTTCAAAGCACAGTTCATACCCGACCCGGGCGCAGAGCAAACTCCGCCTGCCCAGCCACCAAAAACCCGTAGATTGTTCTGGGAAGAACCCCAGGCCACCGCTGTGCGGGAAATTCTGGCCCAAGCAGAAGCACGCTCAAGTACACCAGAGAGCATGACGCGAGAGCTGATCCGGCTGATGCAACCAGATACCCGCGTTCAAAACACAACACTTCTCGTGTCGGAAGAAAACTATCTGCAACTGCTGGTTAACATGCTTAACCATTCTGGAATTCCTGCTCGCACGGCTGATGGCCTGAAGCTTGAGGATGCCCGGCGCCGGCAGCAGCTGACGCCTTTCCTACAGATATATAACGGCGAAAAATGGCTTACTTTGAACCCGAAAACTGCCGCCCAGGGTATCCCCGAAGACCTCCTGCTCTGGCGGCAGGGCTCTGAATCCTTGCTCGATGTTGTTGGCGGTGACAATTCCGAAATCAGTTTCTCCATACTGCGGCAAACCATCCCGGCCCTCCAACTTTCAGCCATGCAGTCCGATGGCAATGGCTTGGGCTTTCTGAGTTTCTACGAACTCCCTATTGAAGAGCAGAGCATGTTCCGCATGCTTCTGTTGCTGCCGCTCGGGGCGCTTGTTGTTGCGTTTATGCGTATTGTTATCGGCATTCGCACATCCGGCACGTTCATGCCGGTGTTGATAGCAGTTGCCTTTGTTCAAACCACTCTGGTTCCTGGCCTCGTGGCTTTCCTCTCAGTGGTTGCCATTGGACTGGCAATGCGCGGCTATCTCTCCAGTTTGAACTTGCTTCTGGTATCACGCATATCAGCCCTGATCATCCTTGTTATCTTCATAACTGCCGGCCTCAGTATCTTCGGTTATCAGATGGGCTTTAACACAGGCATGACGGTAACCTTCTTCCCGATGGTCATCATCGCCTGGACTATCGAGCGCATGTCCATTCTCTGGGAAGAGGAAGGCGGCCAGGAGGTTCTGGTTCAAGGCTCTGGCAGTCTGTTTGTTGCTATTTGCGCCTACTTACTGATGAGTGCGCCCTTGGCGGGCCACCTGACATTCAACTTCCCGGAACTGCACTTTTCGATTTTGGGACTGATTCTCTTGATGGGCCAATATACCGGTTACAAACTCAGCGAACTCAGACGCTTTACTCCAATGAAGGTCTACGACTGATATGGACTGGATCTCTCCGCGCGCACTGAACCGTTTGGGCATGCTGAACATGAACCGGCGCAACGTTGACTACATTGCCCGTTATAACGAGCGCTCGTCCTATCCGCTGGTAGACAACAAACTCAAAACGAAGCTGGCGGTTGCCGAGTATGATGTGAAAACGCCAAAGCTGTTGCAAGTTGTAAAGCAGCAACACGAAATCTCTCGCTTCCGGGAAATGGCGGAAGGACTTGCAGGTTTCGCCATCAAGCCTGCAAAGGGGTCTGGCGGCAAAGGCATTACGGTGATCACTGGCCGGGACGGAGATAGCTTTGTAAAGGCATCCGGTGCACGAGTGGGCGCCTCGGTACTTGAGCGGCACCTAACCAACATTCTGGCTGGCCTATACTCACTTGCGGGCACGCCGGATGTAGCGATTGTTGAAGATCTGGTGGAATCTGCCCCATCGCTGGCTCGCTATTCACACCAAGGCGTACCTGACATACGCATAATCGTATTCCAGGGCTACCCGGTGATGGCTATGCTACGCCTTGCAACAACCGACTCGGATGGCAAAGCAAACCTGCACCAAGGTGCAGTGGGTGTAGGATTGGATCTGGGCACAGGAAAAAGCCTGAACGCGGTGCAATTCAACCGTCCCATTACACTGCACCCCGATACTGGCTTACCCCTCGAAAACATCCAAATTGAAGCTTGGGATGAAATGCTGGAGATGGCTTCACGCTGCTTCGAGGCAACAGGGCTGGGCTACATGGGCGTTGACCTTGTAGTGGACGCTCAGCATGGCCCACAGCTTTTAGAACTGAATGCACGGCCAGGCTTGGCTATCCAGATGGCCAACGGCCGCGGCTTGCTACCCAGGCTGCGCGCTGTTGAGCGTCTCAAGCGTCCTCACTTCACACCCGGTGAGCGCGCGAACTACGCTATGAAAAACTTCGCAAGCCTTTGAGCTGAACATAACGAGCATAAAAAAACGGAGCCTTGGCTCCGTTTTTTTATGCGTCACTTCCTATGACATCTCACCTCGTGCAATCAACAACTTGCGCTCATGAGCCAGGCCTTTCAACAAGCCCCAAGTCATGATCAGAAGGATCACGGTGAACGGTAGGCCCGCACTCACTGCAGACGCCTGGATAGCGCTCAGCGCATCCGCGCCGCCACCGAAGATCAGTGCCGCTGCAATGGCACCTTCCATAATCACCCAAAATACGCGCTGCGCGGTAGGTGCGTCGGTTTTACCACCCGCCGTGATGCTGTCGATAACCAGCGAGCCTGAGTCCGATGAGGTGATAAAGAACACCAACACCAGCACAATGCCAACAAACGACAGGATCTCAGTCAGCGGAAGGTTGGCAAACATCTGAAACATCGCCAGGGACACTTCTGTGATGCCATCTTCTGCCAGCGCGCCAATGCCCTGATCAATCTGCTCAAGCGCCGCACCACCAAAGGAGCTCATCCACACTGCGGTAATAACCGTAGGGATGATCAGAACTGCCGTTACAAATTCACGAACCGTGCGGCCTTTCGAAACACGTGCGATAAACATACCTACGAATGGTGACCAGGAAATCCACCATGCCCAATAAAACACAGTCCAGCCACGCATCCAGGCCTCATCGTCACGGCCAAATGGGTTACTGAAAGCTACGACATTACTCACATAACTGGAGCTGGTTGCCCAAAGGTTTTCCAGAATACTCATGGTGGGGCCGGCAAAAATAACGAAGAACAAAAGAATGCCCGCCAGCGCCATGTTGATGTTACTCAGCACTTTTACGCCGCCGTCGAGGCCACGCAGAACCGACAACAACGCGACAGCGGTTACGCCCACAATAATCGCCATTTGAACGTTGATACCGGAGCCCATACCAAACAAGTAGTTAAGGCCGGAAGCGGCTTGCTGTGCACCAAAGCCAAGCGACGTTGCCAAGCCAAATATAGTGGCGACAACCGCCAAGGTATCGATGATATGCCCAGGCCAGCCCCACACCTTGTCTTTTAAAAGAGGGAAAAACGCGGAACGAATGGTCAGCGGCATGTTCTTGTTGTACGCAAAGAAGGCCAGGGAAAGCGCAACAATGGAGTACACGGCCCAAGGGTGAAGACCCCAATGGTACATAGTGCCGCCCATGGCCAGCTTACGCGCTTCTGGCGTGTTTGCTTCCACTCCAAACGGCGTACCAAACCAGTCAGTGTAATAAGCGACTGGCTCGGCCACAGCCCAGAACATCAGGCCAATGCCCATGCCTGCTGCAAACAGCATTGAAAACCAAGAGATGGTAGAAAAATCAGGCTTGGCATCCATACCGCCCAAACGGATCTTACCCACCGGCATAAAGATCAGTGCAATACACACAACTACAAATACGTTGGCGCTTAGCAAAAAGAACCAATCGAAGTTTTCGATGATGCTGTCTTTTGTACCAACCAGCAGCTCATTAGCCGCTGTGGGGAACATGAGTGTCCCCACTACAAACAGCACAACCAATATCGCCGTAATCGGAAATACCGGTGCATGAAGATCCAGCCCGAATGGTCGTACGTTATCCTGGCCGGCTACGTAATCCGTTTGATATTCGTCTTTAACTACGTCGCCCACGTGATGGCGCCTCCTGATTTTTGAATTTAGTATCCGAAATTCGTCATAATCTGGATTCAAATGTTACAGGCGCGCCATATTAATGTTTTGAGCTCAAAACATCAAAGCGCTCTCAATACCCTTTTCAGCATAGACCAAACACGGAGTTTTAAAGAAGAAACTTAAACAACCAACTATAAGTTACCCATTGCATCGATATACTGGATGCCAATCGAATGGTGCAAATCCTTCCCAGCATTTACTGAGCCGAGTGAGAAATTCATGGAAAAAACAACCACGTTCCCGATGCGGTACTCAGCTTACGTTTTGAGTATTTCAGGTTTCATTGTCTCGCTGGCCCTGAGCCTGCATTTTCAAGCGGGTTACATTTTCCCCGGCATCTTCGGTGCCCTGACCATTCTTGGAACCTACGACTTACTTCAAAAGAAGCACACCATCAGCCGCAACTACCCCATCATGGTGCACTTTCGCTACCTGTTCGAATCCATAGGGCCCGAGATTCGCCAGTACTTCATCCAGTCCGATAATGATGAGCAGCCGTTTTCAAGGGACCAACGAGCACTCATCTATCAGCGAGCTAAAAACGTGCTCGACAAGCGCCCTTTTGGCTCCCAGCTGAAAATGTATGAAGATGGTTTTGAATGGATAAACCACTCACTGAAGCCTTCAAAAATCGCCGATAGCAACTTCCGGGTTCAGATTGGCTCGCGCTGCGCCAAGCCCTACAGCGCAAGTGTTTTCAATATCTCTGCCATGAGCTTTGGCTCGCTTTCGGCAAATGCAATTCTGAGCCTGAACACAGGCGCAAAAATGGGCGACTTCTACCACGACACAGGCGAAGGCTCTATCTCCCGCTATCATAAAGCGCCCGGGGGCGATCTGGTCTGGGAGATCGGTTCTGGCTACTTCGGCTGCCGGAACAAGGATGGCTCATTCAGCCCTGACCAGTTCGCACTAAATGCGACGCTCGATCAAGTAAAAATGATAGAGGTCAAACTATCTCAAGGTGCAAAACCCGGCCACGGTGGAATTCTCCCTGGCGCGAAAGTGACACCGGAAATCGCAGAAGCCCGAGGCGTTTCCGTAGGTGAGGACTGCGTTTCGCCCGCCGAACATTCAGCTTTTTCAACACCCATCGAAATGCTTGAATTTCTGGACCAGCTCCGCGAACTGTCTGGGGGCAAACCGGTAGGCTTCAAACTGGCTATCGGGCACCCATGGGAGTGGTTTGCCATTGTTAAAGCCATGCTGGAGACCGGGCGCAAACCCGATTTCATCGTTATAGACGGCGGCGAAGGCGGCACCGGTGCTGCGCCACTGGAGTTCATCAATCGTATAGGCACGCCCCTGACAGAGGCGCTCCTTCTGGTGCATAACACATTGGTGGGCACCAACCTCAGGGAAGACATCGCCATTGGGGCAGCCGGGAAAATCACGTCTGCCTTCAATATCGCGCGCACTCTGGCCCTGGGCGCAGACTGGTGCAACTCCGCCCGTGGCTACATGTTTTCGCTAGGCTGCATCCAGGCCCTGAATTGCCATACCGGTCGTTGCCCCAGCGGTGTCGCCACTCAAGACCCCAGACGAAGCAGCAAGCTAGACGTAGAAGATAAAAGCAAGAGGGTATACAACTTTCATAAAAACACCCTGGATGCGCTGCAAAACATGCTGCAAGCGTCAGGTCTGCGCCACCCTGGCGAGCTGGGGCCCGAGCACATTGTCCGCCGGGTATCGAAAACGAGGGTGCACTCATACATCGACCTGTTTCCATTCCTGGCACCCGGGGCGCTGCTAGAAGGCAAAACCGGCATGGCAGTCTTCGATAAATACTGGGCTGCATCGAATCCGGATAGCTTTGATCCGCCGGAGTTCGTGCAACAGCTCCGGGAAACCAAGCTACGCTAGAAATTCAGATGCAATTTATGCAATGCCTGTTTATTTTCATTCCGGGCTAGTGTAGACTTCGCTCCCGCTAAGCCACTGAGATTCCTCTTTAAGTCTCTTTGGCGCACGTCATCAAAGCCGAGCTTTGAAAAGATAGTAATTAGCGAATCGGGGCGTAGCGCAGCTTGGTAGCGCACTTGCATGGGGTGCAAGGGGTCGAAGGTTCAAATCCTTCCGTCCCGACCAAATTCCCCAATTAAGGCAGACACTTACGAGTGATCTGCCTTTTTTGTTTTTAGGCCATCCAAAACAAATCCAATATAAATCCAAAACCTTCTACTCCGCATGCACCTCAACCCACCTGATTTCCTCATGCCCTGAATCATAATTGCTGGTCATCTTGGCCGTAGCATGCCCCGCCAGTTTCTGTGGATCTTCGCCGCGATCCCGGTACCGTTTAATACCTAGGGCCCGGATCTCGTGGAACGTGGGCAGCTCGTTTTCGGGTACGCCATCAAACAATCCCGACTCATCACGGGCCTCGGCAAATGCCCTGGTAATCATCTGGGGCTTTACCTGCGTCCAGTGATCCATCCCTTCCCTTTCTTTGATCTTGCGTTCAGGCCTGCGGTGCACCAAGTATGGGCTGGCGAGATCATCCCGGCAGCGCTTGATTACTTTATCCAGTTTCGGACCCACGGCTATGGCCAGATAACCAGTGTCGTACTTCTCGGTTTTCTCCTGGATCACCAGCAGTCTGCCGTCTTTGATGTTTTCAAACTTCATCCGGGCAACGTCGCCCCGGCGCTGCAGCGTGATCAGCGCCAGATCCATAGCGTTCTGAGCCCACCGCGGACAAAGCGCGTGGATTGCGTCGTATTGCTCCTGAGTCAGCCGCTTCCGGGCCTTCTTCTCTTTTCGCTTGAGTGTTGCTTCAGCGGGATTGTCCGGTCTCAGGCCCCGGCTCACTGCCACCCTGAACAAATCAACAGCTACCTGCCTAATCTGGTTTGCGGTCCGGGCTGAGTGTTTCTCCAGCAGCTTGGCCAGATCCTGCACATCAACATCCTCAACTGCCCTATCACCCATAGCCGCGTTAAGCTTCCGCATCTGCACCTGGTACATCTCCAGCGTGCTTTTCTTGTACTCACGCTCTGGCGCTATATTCTCTAACCACCACTTGGCATGCTGGCGGACTGTCACATGCCCCAGCACCTTGGCCACCAAGTCGTTATCCGGAACCAGCATGGCGTTCAATTCCTTGGCTGCCGCTATGGCCTGCGCCCTGCTCACACCCATGCCGTGGTACTTGCCGGTTATCGGGTGCCGATACTGATACGACTTACCGCCATTTGCCGGATACAAGTTGTCCGGAAGCGGCTTGTTGGCTCTTTTGCGCGGCCTTGGGCTCATGCTGCCAGCACCTTATTAACCAGCGGATTCGTGGATATCTTGATTCGATCAAGGTCAACGTAGTAGATCGTTCCGAACTTTTGCCCTGGCAGCTCTCCGTCATCGATGAGCCGCTTGAGTGTTTTCATGTCTGGCTCGCTGCCTTTTTCAAAGTAGCGCGTCCGGAACTGCGTTGCTTTTATAAGCTTCAAAACCTAACCCTCCACCAATTCAGCCCGCTCTTCAGCACAGGACTCACAGAGACCTGCATCATCCAGCTCGTCGCGCCGCCTTTGAGCCATGACGCCAGATACGACGCCGGCGAGATATGCAAACACAGCATCCCGATCTTTAGCACAGGTTATTACCTGCCACGGCAGGCATCCGCCCACATAAACGAGTAGCTGCCAGCGCCAATAAACCCGTGGCTTTCTGAACAATCTCTGATCACGATGCACAGTTGCAATAACTTGCCAGTCTTTGCCGCTTAACCGGCGAGCCTCGTCAATGATGTAATCAACTTCAGCATCCAGCGAAGATCTATTGAGTTGATGATCCATAAGGGTCGTTGTTGCAACCATCACTCGCCCTCCTGCTCAGCCGATACCCGCACACTGAACCCTGTCTGCTGGCGGATCACTTCCGCGATGTTGTCTGCCACCTCTGCGGTGATAGCACCCCCGTGCGGTGCGCCCTCCGGTACTGAGATGTTTGCCTGTAATACCGGTTTAATGAAAAGCGAATCGGGAATATCCAGATCTAGGGCGACTGCGATTTCATCCTTGTCAGTGCTAGGCCTAGTCTTCGTCAGCCTGATAGCGCCTGCCACCCGAGTGTTTTCTTTGTCTAGGCCGTACCGGGGAACCTTCCCCTGCACTACCAGGTAGCATTTAAGTTTCATGACTCGCCCTCCGGCTTTGGTGGTTGCTGGAGTTCTGTAGCCAGCGCGTGCAAGATCACATCTGAAATCCGACTATCTCCGTCCGGAAAAGGCGATATGTAAAACCCAATGTCAAGATGCGATATAGCTATGCTGCCCTCTCGTGTTGGCTCGATTTTCCACCCCTTCGGCACTCCGGCGCTGGGCATGCCGGCATATAGCTTTGTTCCGACGGGCAAGGGTTTAGCTGTCCATTGAATAACTCGATGCCCGTGAACCACATTTACTGATGCTGCTGGCGGGCAGTTGACCGTCCCTTTCCTATCGGCATGCAGTTTCCGAAGCGCACCAACAG
This sequence comes from Marinobacter sp. KMM 10035, assembly GCF_046537445.1. NCBI lineage: Bacteria > Pseudomonadati > Pseudomonadota > Gammaproteobacteria > Pseudomonadales > Marinobacteraceae > Marinobacter > Marinobacter sp. KMM 10035. The sequence continues at coordinate 614,928 of NZ_JBBVMG010000002.1, forward strand.
TAAGCGCCGGAAATTTATCAGCAACATCAGCTAGCCACGTGGGGATAACTTGCGAATCAGCCATTCCGTTGCTACCGGCCACGATTAGCGCAGCATCTAACCACTCATTAAAATCGCTCATGCTGCTATGACCTCCGGCTCAACTGAAACGATCTTGCTTAGGTTATCTTCCATACTTCCATCTTTCGGCCTGAACGGCCCCAGCTCTTCCCAAGTGAACCGCCCAGCATCAGCTGTGTCTTTGGTGTATCCGCAGAAGCTCGAACGGTGATAGCAGCCGTGGCCCTTGTGGTAGACCATAAAAAGCGGCTCGTCAGTAGGAAACACAATCTCCTTCAGCTTCTGAGCTCGCAAAAAATCCATGGATTTAACGGCTTTAGATAGCTCGGACTCCAGGCGCTTCCGGCGCAGTCTGCCATTCCGCTTTTGCTTTGGGTTCTCCGGGCAAATGCTGTACAGGTTGGATGCTGATTCGTTGCTCACGTCAAACTTCCCTGTTACCACCCACCACATGTTGTTGATGTTGTAATAGGCAATACCGGTGCAGATCCGCCCTTTACGGTCGGCAAACCAAACCCTCTGCCCGTGACTTAGCTTTGCTCCGTCTCCCGACTTCCGGTTGTATTCAGCAATTTCGTAATTGGTGATGTCACCCTTGAAGTGCCAGCTGGTCTGATAACATCCGTCTACCCATTCAACCGCGGTCAAACTGCCTGGGCCCCTCTTATTTGAGCGGCCATCGTTTCTGTCAGCCTGGAACTCATAGCCAGAAAAAACGTTACACAAGTAATCTCGGATCCGGCGGCGGGTGCGCTCCATTTCCAGGCGTAACAAGTAAGGCATCCGCTGTTCTTTATCGAAGTCGTAGCGCCCCCCGTTCGGGTTATCGACGTTAGCCACGTCCTGCCACATCTCAAACTTTATGCAGCGTCCACTCAGATCGAGCAGGCCCTGAAGGTTGCCCTTGCGGCAATGGCGGTAGTCTTCTGCAAAGCTCCGGCCGTACTGCTCGATCATGTCGGCAGGAACTTCCACGCTCCAGCCAAGCCGGTTTAGTTGTTGCACAATCCGCTTAAATGTTTGGCTCTTGAACCCACGCTCGTATTCCTGCCATTCGTCCCAGCCCCTCCTAACGAGGTCTTCCCAAACGTTCACGCTGGCATCGCCGAATGTTACTTTTCCGGTTCTATCAATTTGCGTCATGATTTAATTCCTTCTGTGACATGTCACGATCTTTGTAAACGAGCGAAAGCAGGTACTCTGTCTGATCTTCGAAGCCTCGAAGCTCTGCCATTTCGGCTATGGTCTGGCGCTCGCTGGCGGCCAGCTCCATCTGCACCAGCCTTACATCGAGGCTCTTCAGGCGCTCACGCTGGCGGCGCTTACGCTCTGCGGGTGTCATGGCCATATCCACTAGCTCCCGTGGAACGCGTCGTGTTTATCCAGTGGCCTGCTGCTAACAATTCGAGAGCAAATAAGCTTTTGACCATCTCTCACCAGCGGCATCTCCCGTGCTTGGCGGATCGCTGCAGACTCAGCTTCACGATCACCTGCAGCCCTGAGATAAATGCTGCGTGTGGCTTTGATCTTTCTGGCGCCCGGGGCCCGGTAACCAACCAGAACCTTCCACGGCCATGGCTTCTCCGGATCCACCAGCAGAGGGTGGTTATCTGACAGCTGGTACATGCTCAACTGATCCATCAATCGACCCTCCGGAATTTGATAACCCATACCCACGGGTTGGCATCCCAGCTATCAACGCCATTTATTTGCCCCCACAAATGCTGAAATCCTCGACGACCGCTTATCTCAGCTCCGCTGTGGCCATGAGTTGGACCGCCTTCCGCCTTGGCGTCTGCCTCGCTGATATCCTGCAACCGCTCCACCCGAACACCGGTAATCTCCAGCGTGATCCTGCTGGCCCAGCGGGGCATGTGGATAGATGGACGCCACTTCATAGGCTGCTCCATTCCATTGCAGTCGTAGCAGTGGACGGCATCAGGGTTTGAAGCGCGGTATGTGATCTGTTCGTGAGGTGTTCCGCCAACAGATCGAATCTCGAAGCCATGAGTTTCCCGCACCCAAAGTCGATCACCGGAGCGGCCGTATGGGCAGCATGACGAGTAGTCGTGCTTGTAATTGGCCATGCACTCCTCTTCGGTTGAGCCAAACACGCCGAAACCGTATCTGCGATCACGCTGAGCAACTGAAATCCAGCTGGATTCAGGGAATTCGTCATGCGGGCCTGAGGTTTCTGAGGGAAGCTGCCACTCAGGAACAAGTCGCCGAGTCTGAGTCTTTCGGCCATCCAGAATCGCTTGCACCATTTCAGTGTTAAAAAGTATTGGTCGGTCCATCACGCTGCCTTCTCCCGTTCTTCCAGATAATCCCTATTCGATTGCTGCCAAGTAGCCTTTCGGCTATCGCTGTACCCGGGCCCAGCCATTCGCTCAAGGGTGCGCCGGTCATTGCACACCTGGGCGATAATCTCAGGCGGTGCGTAGTAGTAGTGCCATAGCTCGTGCTCGTCTTCTGGCTTGCGCCCGGACCATGTTTGCGCAATCCAGCCCATATCAAACACCTGGTCAGTGCGCTGATTGCTCAGAACATCGGCACGCAATTGGTGGTAAGCGCCATCGATGTCACCGATCTTCCGGGCTGAAAGATCAAACGTCTGGCTTTCCATCCACATGGTCCCGTCTGGAGCCCTGCACAGCGCCCGCACACCGATCATCCAGTTGCGTGGTAGCTTGATAAGGTGACTGGCCAAGTCCTCACCCATGGGGCACCAGCCGCCCATACGCAGGTAGGTTTGCGCTGTGGTGTACTGGTAGCCATCTTTCGGGCTGAGCAGCCCCTCCCACGTAAACAGATGGCATGTGCCGAACAGCTTGTGATCCCGCGCGCGGTTGCTGTTGCGCTTGCGTCTTGGCTTAGCCATTACGCGCACCTCGCTTCGTCTTGGATCGTGTACGCCGCCACACCATCACCAAGTAGGTCAGTTCCACATGGCTTCAAAACCTGCTTTTTCAGTAATGCTCGAAGCGTCAGCTTGTTGATTTGAGTGCCGTCAATCATGAAAGCTCTCCCGTTGGCATCAAGGTTTATGCTCTGCCCAGTTTTGCGCATGTGCTCTAACGCCTTGATCTGGGGGGGGGGTAAACTTGCTCATCACGCCACCTCACCGATATACCGATCAGCCACCAGGGTCATGGCCTCGAAATCCCCCGGCCACTGGATCTCGAACTTCTGGCCAGCCACCACGAAGAACAGTTCACCGCGCTCAATCACCAGAGAAGCGTTCTCCGGCACTTTCTCCTGTAGCTTCTCCAGCAGCTGTAACACATCGGTGGGCTCTGGCGCTTCTGCGTTAACCGCTTCACCAGTCAGGCCATTGTTCGGATAGCCGGACAGGTCGAGCATTTCGCGGCCAACACCTGTGAGCGACCAGCGCCCCGGGTTGTTCTTGGCAATCAGCCCTGCCTGCTTCATGTTGCCCAGGGCAAGACTCAGCTGCTTGCGGGTTTCGAAGTGCTCAAACTCAGAGTGCAATTCGTTGGTGTGGGTTTCTCCCTGCTGCAGCAAGTGGTGCAGGATCTGCATTTCTTGCACTGCTAGTGGAGAGTGATGGCCAGTCATGCTGCCTCCTTAACTGCTTGAATAATCCGCTTTACCGGCTCAGGGCAAACTGCATTACCCATCAAATGAACTGCGAGCCTGTGGTTTTCTGGCAACTGGTATGAATCCGGAAAGCTCATTGCCGCCCTGCATTCGAAACGGTCAAGCATCCGCATGCGGTCGCCATCGATGACGGCCCACCGGTCCCGGGTTGTGATCGTTCCGATCGGCCTATCAAGGCTTCTGCCGATCTTGGTGTTGCCGTAGTACGAGATCAGAAACCGGTCACCGAAAGCCGCCCGCCCTGCCCTGACTCTTTCAAGTGTTGCTTTTGCCCGCCCGGGCTTCTCGATCATCGACCAGTTGCCAGAATCAAAGCTTATGAATCCGCTGGCGGGTTTGTGGTTCAGCCTTGGGAGATCGAGCTTCAGTGGCGCCTTCGTTCTTGTCAGAACGAGGAACATCCGTATCCGGTTCTGAGGTGCGCCCAAGTCAGCGGCATCCACCACATGCGGGCTAACGGAGTAGCCCAGAGCATTCATGGCCAGTTCCCATGGTCGGTAAAGCTGCCAGTTAAGAAACTCGGGCACGTTCTCAACGATCGCCACCGGTGCCTGGTGGTATTCCGCGGCTGAAACGATCGCCCATGCTGTGCTTCTGCTCGCATCGTGCTGGGGGTTGCCATGCGCTTTGCCCCGGGCCTTGCTGTGCCCCTGACAACAGGGCGAGGCAAGCATCAGATCGTGCGCAGGAACCTTCGACCAGTCTGCCTGGTGCAAGTCTTGGCAAAGGTGCTGGGCGCCTGGGTGGTTGCGTGAGTGCCATTCAACTGCCTCTGGCCAGTGGTTAGCTGCCCAAACGACATTGACGCCAGCCATCTGCGCTCCGGTTGAAAACCCACCGGCGCCCGAGAACAAATCAATTGCGTTCATTCGGTGGTTTCCTCGCTTCTCTGTTCGCTTTCAATCAGCTTCAGCAGCTCATCAGCATTGCGTAGCGCTGCCTGGTAAGTGTTCAGAGTGGAAGCTGCCAGCTTCGCCAGCCCGGTTAGATCCTTGAGCACCTGGTACAGCTGGTCTGCATGCCGGGTCTTGGCGGTTTCTCTTACTAGCGGCACCACAACCAGGTCATGTTGCTTAGCCAGAGAATCGACAACGCCCTTGCTCGAGCATGCGCTTGTGATTCCGGTATCACCTGGGTAAACCCAGCCCCATGCATCAGCCACGACTCGATTCCTCCTTCTTGCGAAGGTAAATCTCTTCCCGATCTACAGAGATGGACGGATCAGCAATCACCCCCAGCCGTACCTGTGCACCCCGGTTTTCAAGCACAACCACCTTGGCTTTCTCACCGCTGGCGGATTCCATGACCACGGCCTCACCGGGTAGTCGCGTTAAGATCAGCATTACGCTCTCCCCTGCTCTGACTGCTCGACCGCACGCACCCGGGCTGGCAGACGAACAACGTTCTGTACCGGTCCTCTGCGCTCAAACCGAAACCGGTTGTGCTCTACCAGCTTCATGTCGCAGCCAACGTCTGCTGAAAACTGAATCAGAGACATGATTGGCGTGTCGTCAGGCAGTTCGATCGTGATCGTTCTCATGGTTGTTCTCCTTGTTATGCGTAATTGGCACGAATTGGGTTGCGGCCTATGCGGCTGGCGGTAACTGGCGGACGCGATGAACTGGTTGGAGCTGGACGGCTGCGCATGGCCGGCACGGCAGCTAAAACCAGCAATGCCCAGGCAAGCATCCGGGCACGGAACAACCCCTGCATCCAGCCTTGGGAAATCAGGTCTACACGGCTCTGTGCGTGAAATTGATCTTTGGCTTCGTCCAGATGCCAGCTAACGGTATCCGGAGAGATGTGCAGTTCGCGGGCTATCTCTTTAGCGCTCAACCCGCGAGCCGCCAGCACGACGACTTCTGAACGGCGTGGCGGTAACAGTGTTTTGTCCGCCAGCTCTACAAGCATTCTTGGATAAGTTGGTTTTGCTCTGCGACCCATGATGTTGTCTCCCTGATCAACGTTATGGATACAGCGTATACAATATGTATCCGTTCGGTCAATACAAAACGTATCCTTTTTTAGATTTTTTATTGATCGCTGAAAAGTTCAAACGACTCAGGTATCTTTCCTGGCTTCAAATACAAGGAGCCCCAATGCCAAGAAATGTCACAACCACCTTCATAGCCGTGCTAGCCCTCTTTGGCTCATTAGCTACCCAGGCACAGCCAGTGAAGATGTCAAAATCAGGAATCTGCCATTCTCCGGCGGGCGCCCACTACGACCGAACAAAGAACTACCAGCCGTTCAGCACTTTGGAATCGTGCTTAGCAGAGGGCGGAAGCCTGCCAAAGGGCATGAGCGAGCCTAAAAGCAAAGCGCTGGCTTTAGCTGATACGGGATATTCAAGAAGCAAATTTGGAAATGGCTGGGCAGATAGCGATGGAGATTGTCAGGACAGCCGCGCAGAGGCGCTGATTGCCCAATCAAGCACGAAGGTAAGGTTTGCAGACGAACGCCGCTGCAGGGTTGTCACAGGCCGCTGGATCAGCCCATTCACCGGCAAGGTCATACAGAACGCCAGTGATATCGACATCGATCACGTAGTGCCCCTGAAGTGGGCCTGGGATCATGGAGCCAATACCTGGGAGCAGGAAAAGCGGGAGAGGTTCGCGAACGATCCTGTGAATCTGTGGAGTGTAGAGCTCAGCCTGAATAGGCAGAAAGGGGCGAAAGGCCCGGAGGATTGGTTACCACCAGCTGGCCGGTGCGGATACGTGAGTAGGTTCTTGAGGATTGTGAAGATTTATAAGCTGGAACCATCAGCCCGCCAGCTTAATCGCTACAGGGAGCAGCTGGCGGACTATTGTGGGTAACAGGGCCTGATCAAGCGCTGACCCTATTAATGATTTCTGGTAACTTCTGTTTTAATCAGCTGGTGAAACGCAGCTGGCATACTACGCCACGGAACAGCTTTATCTGTGTAATAGCTTGCTCGCGCTAACTGCTTATCACTGAACTTCGACATATCTTCAAAAACAGCTATTACCCGCATGGGGTCACTGATCTGTTGAGTTGTGCTCCACAATAGTTCCGCTTCGAGAAGCCGCTCTCCGGAAGTGGCAATTACAACGGATATTGGCGTTTTTGCCATGAAGTACGCATCAACAAAAATCTGATGGTTCGGATCTGCTGGAACGTCATAGCGCGTTTCTACGTTGGTCTCACGCTCAACCTCGCGCAGCACGTTCATAATTTGTTCTTTAAAGTCGGAAACCTTTCGCTCTTGACGAAATGCAGAGAGCACCTGCATTTGAGCTGAACACTCCGCTACCCGCATTGAGGCGTCGGCAACTGAAGCAGCAGAGCCCGCGACAGCGAAAAGCTCGTCATCAATTTCATCCCAGATCACATTATGGCTTGCCTCAAGCGACTTTAGCCAACTCTTAGCCTTGTTGTGATCAGGACTCATCCCGTCCGTCATTAGCCGAAAAGCGGCCTCACCATTATCATCAACTCGGAAGGATCCGTCTTTCAGGGGCATTACAAAAATGACGACACTATCCCCATCGTCATAAGTGAAAGGGGTGCAAATGGACAAGCCATCGCCTTCTGTTGGGCGAATTACAAAACCTTTGCACAGCTCCGATTGAAGATCTTTTGCGTCCATCAGAAAAGCCCTCCCTCTAAGCTCAGCATAGAAATGCGTAGGCATTTTAATGCTTGGTCGACGAGATTAATACGATCAATGTCGACTTTTGGGTCCCACTTACGAGTTCTACCTATAGCCAATTCTTTGGCCCCTGGAAGAGCCCTATTGGTAAGATCCCGCGAATCCTCGCAGTTTACATGCATGTGAAAGCCTTTATGCGATGGATGGTAGTCCATTCTTGCAATAGGCGTTAGGTCATCTCCTTCTGATAAGAATAGCCACGCTGAGAACTTTCGCTTTTCAAAAATATTTCCATCTCTCCAAAGAAAAAGCGCCCGGTAGCTTCCTCCAGCATCCAGAATATCGGTGTGGTGTATTCTACGGCCTTTCAACTGGAGGAACTTTGGCATATTACGAGAGGCGCTGGCCGGCTTAAATAAAACAGACCTAACCGCTTTCGGGGTGCGCAAGTGATCCCTTACCTGCTGCCTTGTAAACATTAGACTACTCCTATCTCAACACCGACCACCAGAACACCCGCCCAATGACCCGCACGCTGGCGGCCATTTCATCAGCGGTAACGTCTTCAACCGGGTGCTCAACAGCATTTTGGCTGACTATCTTGATACCGCCACCTGGTCGACGGTGGAGATACTTCACTCGCAGCATGCCGCCGTGGTCGATCGCGTAGATCTCGCCATCTCGGATTGTGGTATCACCGGTATTCACGCCCACACAGGTTCCGTCTGGCATGACCGGCTCCATGCTGTTGCCGCGGACAAACGCACACGCGGCGTTTTCCTTCAAAACCCCTGCCCTCGCCAGCGTAGATTTTGCAAAGCGTAACTTGGCACCGTGGTTTTCAATGACTTCGGTCTGGCCTGCACCAGCTGCCAGCTCGACTTCTCGGAAAAGCGGCAATTCAACCTCGTCGTCATCCAGTGGTGTTTTGCTGTCCCAAGCATCCATGTGCCCGACGAATTCCAGCTCATCCTCTTGTGGTGGTGGAGCGAGCTCTTTTTGAGCACGCTCCACACGTGATTTCCACTCAGACGTTACTCCCCACCGCCGTGGGTATTGATCGACATCCTCCAGCACCAAGTGGGGTGGAGGCCTCTCACCAACCTCTCCCTGGCCGGTAAGTATCCAGTCGAGACTGACATTAAAGAGGGTCGCCAAAGCCCTCAACTGATCAATTGACGGCTCTCTGCGACCACTCAGGTAATGACCTACTGCTCCTCGAGTTTTCACACCGAGAACTTCAGTCAGGGCGTCCTGAGTAACGCCATCTCTTCGCATTAGGGAGCGAACCCGATCAAACCATTTTTCCATAACATGAATGGTACGCAATGTATCCAATCCGGCAACGACACTTTTTGTATCTATTTCAGCTTGACTAGATGCTAATGTATACATATCGTATCCTTCATGAACATACAGACCTTTATCCAGAAAGTAGGCCCGGAAGCTGCCGCCAAAACCCTTGGCGTTTCGGTATCTGCAATAAAGCACTACCGAAACGGCATCCGGAAAATAGCTCCTGCAAACGTTATTTCAGTCTGCGCATCAACAGGGTGGATGGTTACCCCGCATGAAGCGCGCCCTGACATCTACCCCAACCCAACAGACGGCCTGCCAGCAGAAAAGGTTGGAGAGGTCGCTTAATGGTTTCTATTAAACCACTCCGGCACAACTCAGATACCGAGTTAACCGGTGGTGGATATTTGAACAGTGTTTGGTGCGAGCGCGAGCTGCAGCGCAATTAGAAGCAGCCGGTAAAGCTGGTAGTGCCGCCATTTGCAACTGGGGGATAGGGTCCCGGTAAAGAACGCCAGCAGCATGGGCCGAAGGATCCCGACCTTTCCACCCTTGGTGACCATGCCGCTTGGCTCTCGTAAGGAGCCCGTATCTGGGAGGGCTCTGCTCCCACAACCAAGGTGACCTGGCAGGTCCCCAGTCTGCTGCGTCAGGTAGAGCCCTCCACGGATGCGAAAGCATCAACGCAATGACATTTGCGAACTTGTCGCCCTGGGCCATGGCGCAAAACTGGCCTGACAACGAACTAATCGAGGGTGATGGCAATGGCAGAGCACATGGTAACCACAGAGCTGGAAAGCACGGCACAGGTTGAGACTACGAGTGAAGAGGTGCGCTGGCGGATGGATCAGGTCGTTCGATTAACGGCCTCGTCAGGTAGGACTACCTATGAAACTGCGCAGGATTTCTGCAAAGCCTTGCGCCACCTCAGCGGTGAAGTGGCACAGGCTTCGGACTCTTAATCCTCGTCAGTGTTATCGCGAGCGTTAATGACTGTGTTGAAAATAGTTTGGAAGTACTTCGCCGCATTTGCAGGAGTGCAAAGGTCTTTTTTCTGGTTTACGTCAGAAGCGGTTTGAATCGCCGCGATCAGGATGTCAGCGGCAATACGTTCAGGGGAATCGGTTTGGGCGGCCATGGGGCCCTCCTTTTCATAGTTGGTTTGTGTTGCAGCAAGCAGCTTAGCAGAAGGCGGGCCCCACCTTTACAGGCCGGATAGCAATATTAGGAAAACGTGACATGTCACGAAATACAGAAAACCAGAGCCCAGCTTGGCAAAAGTGGCAAGTGATGCTGCCCTGGCCGCCCCGGGAGTTAAGCCCGAACGCCAGGGTGCACTGGGCAACGAAGGCGAGAGCCGCCAAGCGCTACCGTCATACCTGCAAGATTAAGGCGCTGCAGGAGATTCAAGCCTCTGCTTGGGGCGTACCAGCCCTGCGTGAGTTGGTTGAAGCTGGCGGGCGAGTGCATCTGTTTATCGACTTCTACCCACCCGATCGGCGGCATCGTGATGACGACAACGTGATCTCGTCATTCAAAAGCGGCCGGGATGGGCTGGCGGATGCCCTGAAAATCGATGACAGCAAGTTTCGGATTCACCCGTTCTTTGATCCCGACAAGCCCATGAAGGGCGGCGGCGTGAAGGTGACGGTAACGGGCTACTTGCCCACTGAAGGAGATACCGCATGAAGATCAACCCGACAACCCTTAGCTGGACTGCCCCCACCACGAACGTGGACGGATCGCCGATTGATTACGAATTGGAATACGAAGTGGGTATTGAGCCCAAGGATGTCGAGGCTGAAGTGGGTTACTACAAACCTATCGCAACCATCCCCGGCCAGCTTCGCGCCAATGAACGTTACGAAGCACCGATCAGTGAGCTGCCCCTGGAGTACGGAGAGAACACCATCGCGCTCCGCAGCTTTAAAAAAGCTGTTCCGGAGCTGGTATCACAGTGGTCGGACCCCGTGACATTCATGCTGCAACCGGTGCCAGAGCGCCCTTTGGAATTGCGGGTTACCTGAAGCGCGCTTGGCGTTGGCTGGTAGCCCTGTTTTGAGAAGTGGAAACCCAGAAAAGACAAAACCCCGGGTCAAGGGCTTGCAGGCCTACCGGGGTATTGCGGACGAGATAGGAGTAATTATGAACCAAGTTATCCAAACCGGCAACTCAGAATCGATAACCATGAGCAGTCGTGAGATTGCTGTACTGGTGAACTCACGCCCGGACAAGGTGAAGCAGTCAATCGAACGCCTTGCGGCCCGCGGCGTTATTCAACTCCCCCCACTGGGGGAAGTTAAAAACCACCTTGGCCAGAGCGTTGCAGAATACCGCGTCAGCAAGCGCGACAGTTACGTGATAGTTGCCCAGCTCTCGCCGGAGTTTACCGCACGGCTGGTAGATCGCTGGCAAGAGCTTGAGTCTCAACAGTCCCCTCAAATACCCCAAACAATGCATGAAGCACTGCGCCTTGCAGCGGATGCGCTCGAGCAGAACTCGCAGCTCACCATCGCAAATCAGAAGCAGACCGCTGAAATAGAGGCGCTACAGAGCTTGTTCAGTGAAGGCATGACACCCGCACAGTTTGTTAAAGGCCTAAATGGCGTTAACTGCATGGCTATCAACCAGGCGCTGGCAGATCGCAAGTGGCTTTTCCGTGAAGGTGGCCACTGGCGCGTCGGGAGCTATGCACGGGACACCTATCTCACTGAGCAGCAGTCCCAAATCACACCACGCGATGCTGAGCCTTTCGTCCAGTACAAGCCGGTTCTTCTGCGAAAGGGTGCTGCCGCCATCTACAAGCTCTACCTAAACCGCCAGCTGGTCATGAAACGCACTTGGAACGGTGAGTTTACGCACGACACGATTAAGAAGGTCGCATAGCCATGAGCACCATCGAATTACTCAGCCGCCCTATTGCCTTCCATAGAGCCTACGTTGATCTGGGCCTGGGCATTACTGGCGCCCTGATGCTTTCCCAGTGTGTGTACTGGAGAACCCGAACCAGCAACCCAGAGGGCTGGTTCTACAAGTCACAGGCCGAATGGCAGCAAGAAACAGGCATGGGCCGTCGCGAGCAGGAGACGGCGCGCAAGCGTCTCGTTCAGGCCGGGTTTCTTGAAGAGGATCGCCGTGGCGTTCCGGCCAAGCTCTATTTCCGAGTGAATACTGAGGCGCTGGAATCGGCTCTAGCCGCACTGGTTGTCAGTATGGCGGAATCCGCCAATCAAGAATGTACGGGTAAGCCTTCCAGTATGGCGGAAAGCGCCATTCAAGAATGTACGAAAGCGCCAAACAGTGCTGGCGGAAAGCGCCAATCTATTACAGAGATTACTACAGAGACTACCTCAGAGATTACGGCAGAAAGAACGTCCGGACCTGATCGGCCGGACTCGATTCAGCCGCCTTCGAATGAATCTGACCAAGACGCCCCAGAACCATCCCGACCAAACGCAGCGATCCAAAGCGGAAAGCACTGGGGCACTGCCGAGGATCTTATGCTTGCTGACGGCATGTGGAGTGATCTGGCCGGCCAACTGGGTGATGACAGCCCCCGCCAGCCGAACATGGCTGCATGGGCAAACAGCGTTCGCCTGATGCGAGAGCGCGATGGTCGCAAAATTATTCACATCAACGCCCTGTGGCACTGGTGTCGTCAGCACACGTTCTGGTCAGCCAATATCCAGAGCCCCGCCAAGCTCCGAGAAAAGTGGAGCCAGCTGGCCATGCAGCGCAAACAGGAACGCGAAATTCCCAAATCCAACGACATCGAATCACACAACCGCGAAGTGGGCATGAGCTGGGCTCATCGCCGCAGTGGCAGCACCGGGGAGACCATCAACCATGAACGATAACAATCGTGTTGAGTTCCAGGAGGTCTGGACGGCCACCTACGCCATGTACCGCCAGCGGGTTAGCGACTCCATGCTTGATCTGTCGTTCGGCGCATTGGCCCCGTATAGCATCGAGGACGTCCGAAAGGGGATCACTGCCCACATCCGCAACCCGGACACTGGCCAGTTCCCGCCAAAGCCTGCAGACGTCATCAAACACATCTCCGGCAATAGTCAGTCAGCCGGTGGCGAGGCGTGGGCCAAGGTTGACCGGGCAATCCGCTGCGTTGGGAATTACCGGTCCGTAGTGTTCGATGATCCCCGCATCCATGCCGCCATTGAGCGCTTGGGTGGCTGGCCAAAAATGTCTCTGACCGACGAGAAAGAATACCCATTCCTGAGAAACAACTTCCTGAAACTGTACCAGGGCTTCACCGTCCAGCCGCCAGCGGTTTATCCGCGAAAGTTAGTCGGTACCAGTGAGCACCAGAATAGCAATCACGATTCCTTTGAGCGGGGGCGCCCACAGGATGAGCCGGTAATGATCGGAGACCCAGAGCGCGCCAAATTGGTTTATCAGGGTGGCGGTGATCTGGGTGTTGCTCAAATACATCAGCAAGGCACACAGACCTTTCTTGGGTCGGCCATCGATGAGCAGGTTAAGCGGCTAGGTGGTGGCGCGGCATGAATCATCACGCAAGAAGACTCAGAGCCCGCCAGGCGGCTCAGGATTACATGGCTGGCGCAAAGCTCCGGCGCGACTCCGAACAGTTGTCGGACAAATCCCTGGCAAAGAAGTTCGCCTGTAATGAAGGGACCATCAAGCGGGTTAAGAGCTGTATGCCCGTTGGCGTGCTGGTCGAGGAAGATCAGAAGCTTATCCGCCTGTGTGCCCGGGAGAAGGTAGAGCTCGACCAGCGGGTGGCCCGATTGACCAAAGAGGCACTGTGTTACAGGCATCAGGTAAGCCGTGAAGCGATTGATATTGAGCTGGACCTGATGGGCTTCGAGAGCCCGAAGGCTAAGCGAAAGAAGAAGGCAGCCACCGCATGAAGAAGCGTTCAGGGCCATCACTCCGAAAAGAGAAGCGACCCCTGAAGCGCTGCCCGGAATGCAACGGGCGCGGTGTTGTGAAGCCCATGTTCTATGAGCTGCCCTGCGATTACTGCCATGCCTCTGGGATTGTCGACAAGGAAACTGGAGAGGGGGTGGCATTGGATGTGCTGGTTATGCAATTGCGCTTACGCCTGAACGAGCGTGAACAGGAGCTGGCAGAGTTGCGGGCAAAGCTTATGGGCCTAACAGGCAGCGAAAGGACCAATAGTCACGGCGCTGGTGGCTCAAATTATCGGGGAGATTGACGTGCTAACTCGAAAGACTGCCCTGCGCAGCAAGACTCAACTGAAGGCGACAACCCCAAAGACGAGCAAGATCCGCCAGAGCGCCAAGGGTGAGCATTGCCTGGTGAGGGTGCCCGGTGTGTGTAACGGCAATCCTGCCACCACTGTACTGGCGCACCTTAATGGCGCCGGAATTGGGTGTAAGCATAGCGACCACAAAGCTGCGTATGCCTGCTCCGCATGCCATAGCTGGCTGGATGGCGGGTACGTGCAAAGCGGTTATGGCCGAACAACCCGTGATTTATGGCATCTGGAGAGTGTGATTCGCACACAGGACAGGCTTATTAATAAAGGACTTATTCAGGTTACGGGTGGTGCGTGAGGCCTGAGCACGTTGCAGCTAACCGCCTGATCGACATTGCCCTAACCGGCAAGCGTAAGACATACCGCGCTGAGCTGGACAAGATCAGGGCGGGGAGCAGTGCGGTGGCTTATGACAACATCGTGAGGCTGGCAGCCATGCAATACAGGATGCAAACACAGGACCACAGATACATGAGTTGGCGTGCTGAGTGGATGAGGCAAAACCGGAATGACAACTGAACACCCAAACCTGGAGCGCTACTGGCTACACCGCCGGTCAATGGCTTACATCAGCCTTGCCGCACTGCTCTCGATCATGATCGCCATGTTCGCCGGCCGCATTCAGGTAGCTCTGCTTCCGCTTGCAGAAACACTGTGCTGGGTGTTCTGCGTGAATCTTCTTTACTACTACGGCGGCAATGCTGCCGAGGTATTAGCCAAACGAGGTAGACCATGATCTCACCGTTAGTGGGTAAAGCCCTGCCCTATATCATCAGCGTTGTGGTGCTGCTTGGCTCAGCTATGGCTGGCGCAATCTGGCTACTGATGCAGGAGCGCGACAGCCTCAACCAGAGCGTGGGCACGCTTGAGCAGACAAACAAACAGTACACCGAAACCATTCAGCTGAACGCCACAGATTACGATGCACTCCAAGCAGAGCTCCAGCTACGTGATTCCCTGGTATCCCAGGCACTCCAAGCCCAGCAGCAAGCCGAAAGGAAAGCCAATGAGACAGCCGAACGCCTGCGCAAAGCCCTGCAGAATGACGCCTGCGCTAACACTCGTCACCCTGATGCTGTTACTGACAGCCTGCGCCGCCAGCCCACCGGTAGTAAGGACGAAGACTGAGTATGTCTATCCGCCAGCTGCACTCATCCAGCCAACACCGGCGCCCTACTACACCGGGCAGGTGTGGGGCGATGTGGCAGAACATTGTGTTCGTGTTGAGTCCGCCCTCGATCAATGCAACTCGGACAAATCTGCGCTGCGCGATTGGGAATCAGTCGGCAAAACTTCGCGTCAAAAAAATGGCAAAGGTACTCCTGAGCCTTAGCGCTGTACGGGGGCGCGGAATCGCGAGATTCGAGAGTTTTTGCAAAATCATAGGGTTGTTGTTGGGGTCTGGCCGGTGAAGCAAGTAGTGCGGTTATCCAAAGCTGAACAACTGAGGCGCTTGAACAAATCCGAGCTAGCGGAATTCTTCGGAGTTTCTGTCCAGGCGGTTGACGGCTGGTGCCGGCGAAACTGTCCGGTGATTGAACGCGGCGCACCCGGCAGGCCTTGGGCCTTCGATGCCGTGGAAGTTGCCAAGTGGCGGTTTGGAGTGAAGGACGCCCCGGAAGGAGTTGACCCAGATGAGATGCTGCCAACCGATCGTAAGGCTTGGTACGAATCTGAAACCAAGCGCCGGGCCCTGCAAGTGCAAGACCGGGAGCTGATACCGGCGGGGGAAGTGGAACGGGTGGTGGCCACCGCATTCAGTGCCATTGCCCAAGGTCTGCGCAGCCTGCCGGACAACATTGAACGCCGCACGGGTTGTACGCCCGACATCGTGGAAGCCATAGATCTGGCACTGGATGCAGAGATGAGCGCTCTGGCAGACAAGCTAACGGAGTTGGTTGCATTGGATCTCGACGAAGAGGCAATGGAAGCATGAGCAGCTACGGCGCAGCCCTACCCATCATCACCAGCGCCGCCGAAGCCTTCAGGCCAGCCCGCCGCGTACCCGTTGCGGATGGCGCTGCAGAAACCTTGCGCATTGTTCAGCCAGGCGGTTACACGGGCTTCTGGTCAGCATCCGAAACCCCCTACATGGTCGAGCCCATGAACATGCTGGCCAGCCGCAAGCACGAAGCGGTCGTGTTCGTTGGCCCTGCACGTTCCGGGAAAACCATGGGCCTCTTGGACGCCTGGGTAACCTACGCAGTCACCTGCGATCCCGGCGATATGCTGGTCGTCCAGATGACCCAGGACAAAGCGCGAGACTACTCAAAAACCCGAATCGACCGCGCCATTCGCCACAGCCCGAAAATGGCCGAACTGCTCAGCCTGCGTGGGCAGGACGACAACACTCACGACAAACTGTTTCGCCATGGCATGTGGCTCAAAATCGGCTGGCCTTCAGCCTCGCAGCTGTCATCGAGCGATTATCGTTATGTGGCCCTGACCGATTACGACCGAATGCCCGACAACGTAGACGGCGAAGGCTCCGCTTACCAGCTCGGCTTGAAGCGCACCACCACCTTTCTCAGCCGTGGAATGTGCATGGTGGAATCCTCACCTGGTAAGCCCATCACCGATCCCAACTACCGGCTGGAAACAGAGCACGAAGCGCCACCCGCTGGCGGCATACTCGGCATCTACAATCGTGGCGACCGGCGCCGTTATTACTGGCCATGCGCTCACTGTGGTGAGTTCTTCCAGGTAAAACCCGGCCTTGAGTTATTCGCCAGCCTGCCCAGTGAAAACGACTTGCTCAAACTGGTTCGCAGTGCCGACCTTTCTGCAATGGCAACCGAGCATGCAGTCGTGTTCTGCCCCCAGTGTGGCTCAGGATCTGACTCTCGAGAGAAAAACCGTATGCTGCAGGCGGGCGACTGGTTGCGAGATGGCCAAGAGATCAGCAAGTCAGGAATTAAATCAGAAGGCGGCATTCACTCCAGTATTGCCAGTTACTGGCTTGGCGGCGCAGCAGCTGCTTACCAATCTTGGAACAACCTGCTTCTTCGCTACTTACAGGCATTGCGCAGCTACTCCACCGCCGGAGATGAGGAATCCCTTCGCGTAACCATCAATACAGACCAGGCCATGCCCTACCTGCCCATGGCAATCCGTGAAGAATCACAGCGCGGCGAGCTGGCGGACATGGCCGAAGAGTTTGAGCGCTATGTGGTGCCAGAAAACGCCCGTTTCCTGATCGCCAGCGCAGACGTTCAGGGCGGACAGAACGCCCGCTTTGTTGTTCAGGTTCACGCCTTTGGCCCGCACATGGAGCAGTGGCTGGTGGATCGCTACGAAATCAAGGACAGTGCCCGACCGGGTGCTGGCGGCGAGTTTGCCCCCATCGATCCAGCCAGCTATCCAGAAGACTGGGACATGCTCACTCAAAAGGTACTGAAATCCACCTACCGCACCACCACCGAAGGGCAGGAACTGCGAGTGCGTCTTCTGGTGGCAGACTCAGGCGGTGAAGACGGCGTAACCGAAAACGCCAAGCGCTGGTGGCGTAGGCTGCGCCGCGAAGGCATGGGCGACAAAGCCCGGCTTTACAAAGGCGGAAGTTCAGCCGGTGCTGCAATCCTGAAACGCACCCGCATCGGCAGCGAATCCCGCAAAGACGTTCACCAGCTGCTGTGCAACCCTAACCTGCTCAAAGACGCCATATTCAACGCCAGCCGAAGGGCAACCAGCGGCACTAACCGCTTGCACTTTCCCACCTGGCTGGGTGCGTTCTTCTGGGACGAGATGCGCGCAGAAATCCGAGAGGCCAACGGCAAGTACCGGAAGATCCGCAAACGCAACGAAGCCATTGACCTGTGCGCCATGATTTGGGCCGGAGCCCTGCACCTGGGCGTTGATCGCATCAACTGGGAAAACCCGGCCCAGGCATGGGCCAAACCCATCGAACACAACTCCGAGCGCGTGACCACCGACGAGCGCCGGGCCATGAAACCCGCACAAAAAACACGCACGGCCCCGAAACCCCGCGGCCTTGGAAAATCTGATTGGAGTGGACGACTGTGATTAGCGCCCTGAATTGCGACACCGATACGGCCGTAGAACTGCACCGAATCCTCACCGCATCCATTATCCGTAGCTTTTCACTCACAGAATCTGCAGCGGCCGTGTTGGCGGATCAGATAACCATTGAGATGCGCCGTGAGGCTGGCGGCGGGCCAATCTATATACCGGCCCCACTGAGAGAAGTTCGAAATGCCCAGATCCGGGCGGACTTTAGAGGCAACAACCACGACGAACTGGCGGCAGAACACGGCATCTCTCGACGACAGGTTGAGCGGATCATTTCGAATAACTGCGACACTTCGCATCTAAAAATGTCGGAAAGCATCCGGCAAAATCTGGCACCAGACATCCAGATTAGGTAGGACACAATGACGACGCCAACAGCTTCAGAAATGCTCGCAAAATATCTGGCAGCAGAAGCTGCTGTGCTTCAAGGCCGTGAGATTCAGTTTGAAGGCCGAAGGGTTTCAAAGTCCGATTTGCCCGACATCATCAAGGGCCGCAAAGAATGGGAGCAGCGCGTTATCGCTGAGCGCCGGCGCGCATCCGGTGCGCCCACTATTGGTGGCCTTGGTTTCTCGGTAGCGAGGCTGGATCGATGAGTAAAAACACACCTACCGCTGCAAACAGAGTAGTTAGCCGGATTACTCCTTTGGCCGACCGAATAGCGAGCCAGCTAGCCCCCGTCGCTGACAGAATCATTCACCGCATAAGCCCGGTTCCAGATGGTCTCGTTATGTGGCTGAACCCCGAGGCAGGTCTAAGGCGACAAAAGGCCCGTCAAATACACAACCTTCAGTCGTCCTACGAAGCAGCCAAACCAGACCGCACCCGCAAGTTTCGCCGCGATACCGGTGGCCCAAACGTGCAGACACAACAGGGCGCCGTGGCCATCCGAAACCAAGCCCGGCACCTGGAACAAAACCACGACATTGCCCGAGGCATACTGCGCACCCTGACCACCAACATTGTTGGCCCCAAAGGCATCGGCATTGAGCCTCAGCCTCGCACCAAAGATGGCAAAATCCACAAAGACTACGCAGCAGCCCTGCTAGAAGCATGGCGAGACTGGCAAACCAAGCCAGACGTTACCGGCCAGTACCACTGGGCCCGCATCCAGCGCATGCTTGTAAAGACCTGGTTGCGCGACGGTGAATCCTTCGCTCAACTGCTGACCGGCCCGGTACCGTTACTGGATCACGGCACCCGAATTCCGTTTTCTCTGGAAATCTTCGAGCCCGACATGGTGCCGTTTTCCCTGAACGATACCCGCCTGGGCGTTCGCCAGGGCATCGAGCTGAACGCCTGGGGGAAGCCTCGTGCGTACTGGGTGCACAAACAGCATCCGACAGACGGCATCGTCATGATGTCCAGCAACAACGTAAAGCGGATTGCAGCTGAGAAGATCCTGCACATCACATCAACCGATCGTATCGGGCAGATTCGTGGCGTGTCCGAATTCGCCAGCGTCATCACCCGGCTGGAAGACATCAAGGATTACGAAGAATCCGAGCGGGTCGCGGCCAAGATTTCGGCCATGCTCACTGCTTACGTTAAGCGCGGCAATCCGGAGATGCTGGATCCGGATACCTTACCCAGAGACTCAGAGGGCAACATCTCTCCACGAGAAATCAGCATGCAGCCCGGCACGATCGTTGACACCTTGGAAGTGGGTGAAGAGATTGGATTGATTGATTCCAAGCGCCCGAACCCGAATCTGATCACCTTCCGCCAAGGCCAACTGAAAGCGCTGGCTGCTGGTGTAGGTGCGTCATACAGCACCATTGCGCGCGACTATAACGGAACATTCAGCGCACAGCGTCAAGAGCTCATCGAGCAATGGGGCAACTACGCAACCCTGACCGACGAGTTCGTAGGCAATATCGTTCAGCCCGTGTGGGAAGCTTTCGTTCGTGCGGCAGACTTATCCGGTGTCGTACCCATGCCCAAAGGCCTGAAAGAAGGCACAGCCGACGACGCACTATTCATTGGCCAGTCCATGCCTTGGATCGATCCACTGAAAGAAGCCAATGCCTGGAGCGTTCTGGTTCGCGCTGGCTTTGCCTCTGAAAGTGAAGTCATGCGTAAGCGAGGTGTTAACCCGATCGATGTACTCGACCAGGTTCAGAAGTTTCGAGAAGAAAGCGTTGAGAGAGGCTTGGTGTTCGACTCAAACGCAGCCTGGAAGCTGGCGGTGGATAAGGAGCTGAATGAAAACGATGACGAACCCAACTCCTAGCCAAAAACTGATGACCTAAAATTCGCGACATTTCATATCTAAAAATGTCGCGACACCTCTGAGAAGCTGACAGCATCCAAAAACCAAGGGATGCTGTCATGCCTTCCAAGCACAACCCCTTTTCGATCAAGGCCCTCGCTAACGCTTCTGTCGAGATTTTTATCTATGGCGACATTGGCGATAGCTGGGACGATGAAAGCACCGAGGCCGCCACGTTTGTTAAAGAGTTGGCTGCCCTAAAAACTGACGCAATCACCCTGCGCATTAACTCCCCCGGCGGGTCCGTTACTGACGGCTTGGCCATTTACAACGCGCTCAAGCGTCATCCTGCCACTGTCACCACCGAGATCGACGGCCTAGCCGCCAGTATTTCCAGTCTAATCGCCATGGCCGGAGATACCGTGAACATGGCCAGCAACGCCCTGTTTATGGTTCACGCCCCTTGGGGCGGTGCTTACGGGAACTCTACCGATCTGCGAGACATGGCTGATGTCATGGACAAGTTCGCCAGTGCTATGGCCGCAGGCTATGCAGACGGCACCGGCAAAGACGCGACCGAGTTTATGGCCATGATGGCTGACGGCAAAGACCACTGGTTTACCGCCGCCGAAGCAGAAGCTGCGGGCTACGTGAACCAGGTAACCGAAGCCCTGCCAATCGCAGCCAGCATCGAAAAGACGTTCGACCTCACCCGCTTCCCAAAATTCGCAAAGCAAACCCCAACAGCGGTAACCGCCGCACTCGAAACTGAGGAACCAGCTATGCCTGATCCCGTAAAGAAGCCGGCGGTTGACCCGCAGGCCAAGGCCCCCACTGAGGCCGAAATCCGCGCCAAGCTGCAGGAGGAAGAAGTTACCCGCCGCGAAGGCATCAACGCCAAGTTTGCCATGTTCAAAGGGCGTGAAGATCTGGCCGAATTGAAAGCAGCTTGCCTCGATGACTTCAAAGTCACAGTTGACCAGGCTGGCGAAAAGATTCTAGCCAAGCTAGCGGAAGGTTCTGAACCAGTACAGGGCCGCATCACCGTGGTTGAAGACGAGCGCGACGTTAAGCGTGCTGCTGCTGTTGAGGCCATCATGGCTCGCGCCGGTGTTGTTGGCGTCAAAGCAGACCGTAACAACCCGTACCGTGGTCACAAGCTTCTGGATATCGCCAAGGACTCCTTGGAAGCCTCAGGCTCAAACACTCGTGGCCTTGACCAGATGAAAATCGTGGCCAACGCATTCACTCAGGGCACTAGCGACTTCCCGGTAATCCTGGAAGAGGCAATGCACAAGACGCTGCAGGCCGCTTACGCCTCTGCATCTGACACCTGGTCTCGCTTCTGCGCCACCGGTTCCGTGAGCGACTTCCGTGCGCACAGCCGTTACCGCCTGGGAAGCTTGGGCAACCTTGACCGCCTGAATGAGCACGGCGAATACAAGCAAAAAGCCATTCCCGATGCCGAGAAAGCCAGCATCCAGGCTGACACAGTGGGCAACATCATTTCACTAACCCGTAAGGCGATTGTGAATGATGACCTTGGCGCCTTTATTGGCCTGTCCAACATGCTTGGCCGCGCGGCTGCACGCACTATCGAAGCTGCGGTATACGCTCTGCTGGCTGAGAACAGTGGCAAAGGCCCGACCATGGATGACGGCAAGAGCCTGTTCCATGCAGACCACAAGAACATCGGCGCCGCCGGCGCTCTTTCTGTCGCAACGCTTGAAGCCATGCGTGTATTGATGGCTGGCCAAAAAGACATTGGTGGCAATGACTTCCTCGACCTTCGTCCTGCAAACCTGCTAGTGCCGATGGGCCTTGGCGGTAATGCCCGCGTTATCAATAGCGCTGAGTACGACCCCGACACCAGCGGCAAGATGCAGCGCCCGAACATGGTTCGCGGCCTGTTCTCCGATGTGATCGATACCCCACGCCTGAGCGGTACCGGCTTCTACACCTTTGCTTCTCCCGCGGAAGCACCGGTTATCGAAGTTGCATTCCTCGACGGCAACCAAGAGCCCTACCTCGAAATGCAAGAAGGTTTCGACGTAGATGGCACCAAGTACAAAGTGCGCCATGACTTCGGTGTGGCCGCGCTGGACTACCGCGGTGCTGCTTACAACGCTGGCGCATAAGGAGAACTGACATGGCTACAAATTTCGTTCAGCCGGGTCAAGTTCTGACCCTTACCGCCCCCGCTGGCGGTGTCACTTCCGGTTCAGGCCATCTGATCGGAGCAATGTTCGTGGTTGCCCTGCATAGCGCTGCTGTTGGCGAGTCCTTTGAGGGCCAGCTGACCGGCGTGTGGAGCCTGCCGAAAACGTCAGCACAGGCGTGGACAGAAGGCGTCGCGATTTACTGGGACGGTAGTAAGGCAACCACTGCCGATGCTTCTGGCTCAAACGCACTGATCGGCCATGCTGCAGCCGCTGCGGCCAACCCTTCAGCCACAGGCCTGGTTCGCCTCAGCGCGTAATCAGTGGCCTTTTCCAGCGCCTTGTTTCGGCAGGGCGCTGCATAAAGGTTATTGAGGGCGAAGCAATGCTGAACTGGACACAGTATCCAAATTTCAGGCCAGAAGAATTCCGGTGCAAGCACACGGGCAAGCTGAATATGGATGCTCGCTATATGGAACGCCTGCAGGCCCTGCGAACTGACTACGGCAAGCCAATGGTGATATCCAGCGGTTATCGCCATGAGACACACCCGATTGAGGCCGCGAAAGAAGACGGCCCAGGGGCACACACTACAGGCCGCGCCAGTGATGTAGCGATCATGGGTGGAGACGCTTTGAAGTTAATGGCCCTGGCGGTTAAGCGCGGCTTTACCGGAGTAGGCGTTAGCCAGAAAGGAAGCAAGCGCTTCCTTCACCTGGACGACCTCCCTCACGAAAATAGACGCCCACGCCCCTGGTTGTGGAGCTACTAAAAACTCGCAGTACCGTAAGGATGACCTCACGAATGCACAGCGATGATATGACTGAAGATCGACGCGGCTGGCACATAGATAAGGGCGTGGGGGTGGCACACATCATCACCACAGGGATGCTTATCGTAACCGCGCTTTGGTACCTCGCCGGTCAAGATCGCCGAATCGCTGTTCTCGAACTTGGTGTTAACCATCTACAGCAGAGCAGAGTTAACGACCAAGTCCGCTCTGAAAAGAAATTCGATGAATTGAAAACAGATCTTCGCCTGATAAATGGGAAGCTGGACAGGCTGATAGAGGGTCGCCGCGATGATTGACCTAGCCCGAGAGACTGCAGAAATCTGCATTGATATGTTTGGTGAGCCGATTACCTTCGCTGGCCAGCCAGCCTGCGGAATTGTAGCAACAGAGTTGGTGGAACTTGGCGGATACGATGCGGTTGTTGAGTCGCGCCTCACGGTATCCGTGCTGGTGGAAGAGGTACCTGCAATCGAGAAGGGCCAGCCCGTTATCGCAAGGGGCAACGTCCACAAGGTCGATCAGCTGATGGCCGGAAACGACAACCCGGATTTGATGGTGAAGGTGGTGTTGAGATGAGCCTGACTATCGATAAGAGTCAGTTTCAGCAGGCCAGAAAGTTTATTCAGGCCACAGTCCGCGCTGCAGAGAAAGCACAGTTCAGAGCTGTTAACCGGGTGGCCAGTAAGTTTCGAACATCTGCGAGTAAAACCATCAGGGATCAAGTACGGCTCCCGGCTGCCTATGTAAATGACAATCTAAAAGTCTCTCAGAAAGCCACCCAAAACAACCCCGTGGCCATTATCTCTGGCCGGAAGCGCCCCACTCGGCTCGCCCGCTACGGAGCCAAGCAGCTTGCTCGATCAGCGAAAGCCGCAACGGGTGACCAGCTCCGGGGCATCTCCACAGGCAAGAAGCAGGCAGGGGTTTCCGTAGCGGTTAGCCGTAAAGGCAGCCGAAAGAAAATGAGAAAAGCTTTTCTGCTGCCACTTCGAAATGCCGGAGTAATGGGTGTTTTCGTGCGCACGGGTTCCGGCCAAAAGGATATTGAGCATTTGTATGGCCCATCTGTTGATCAGGTGTTTCGTGGCCTGCGCGAAAAATTAAAGCCTGACATCAGCAAGGAGTTGGTTAAGGAATATCGGGC
This sequence comes from Marinobacter sp. KMM 10035, assembly GCF_046537445.1. NCBI lineage: Bacteria > Pseudomonadati > Pseudomonadota > Gammaproteobacteria > Pseudomonadales > Marinobacteraceae > Marinobacter > Marinobacter sp. KMM 10035. The sequence goes on from NZ_JBBVMG010000002.1 coordinate 639,118, forward strand.
TCAGCTTAATTACGCAATCCAGAAAGAGGCCAAATAATGCCAGCCCGTGGAACCGAACTGGTTGACCAAATAAGGACAGCACTGGAAAAAGTCACCGCTGCCAACGGCTACCACACAGATGCAGGCCTACGAGTAACACGCGGTCGACCGGAAAACCTGCAAGTCGAAAAGGCTCAGCTCCCGGTTATCACTGTGAGTACATCATCCAGCACTCCCGGCGCAGCAAAGCCGAGCACTGTTATTAAAAGCAGAGAGGTGCTGGTTACCGGGCTGGTCGATGCCGATGAAAGGGATTACGAGCCAGAGCTGGATCAGCTGGATGAAGACATAACGATGGCTTTAGCACAGATGCTGGGCATTGATGCACTACCAAACACAACAAACGTTTCAATTTCCGGCGGAGATTATATCCACCCGGAATCTGGATCAAACACCGCTGGTGTCACGCACACCATAACAATCAGCTACCCGCTGACCAAAACTGAGGGGTAATACCATGTCCTTACAATCAACCACGCGCGGTTACAAAGGCCGCGGTCGTTTCATCCTCAAGCCGATTGGCGGGGGCCGTCCATTTGAGCTGGGCAACGTAACCAGCTTTACCGAGTCCATCGATGTCGATCGCCAGTCACGCCAAGACTTCACCACCGCCGCCGGCGGGGAGCTCGACGTAGACGAAAACGTTTCATCGTTCACCTTCGAAGCTACCTGTAACGATATTACCCCGCGCAACATCGCCGCAGGCTTCCTGGCAAACATCGAAAAGATTGGCGCCCAGTCTGTAACAGATGAGCTTATCGAATCGTGGTCTGGCACTCGCGTGGGTTGCCGGTACCTGCCAGACCCAGATCAGGCACTAACTGTAAGCGTTGCGGCTGACACGGTTTGGACTGCAACCACAGCCGTTGCGGCTGGCGCTGTTTTGGTCGACACCACAGATGCTTACCTCGCCACTACTGGCGGTGATACTGGCGCAACCGAACCCTCCTGGCCCACAGCCAACGGCACCGTTACCGACGGCACTGTGGTTTGGCAGCATATCGGCCTTGCCGCCTTGTCTGCCGGTGACGACTACGACCGCACCGCCCACGGCATCCGCATTAAAGATGCGCCGGTAAACATTGCCTATCCGGATGATGAATCCATGGTACCCCTGAAGGTTACCTACGAGCGTAATCCTCAGTATCTGATCCAGGCACTTGCAGCGTCTCAGCAGCTGTTCGAGATGCGATGGGAGGGCCTGAACTCCGTTGATGGTGGCAACCCACTGGGGTCCACCTACTTCCGTGTGAAGCTCTCGCCCACGTCTGGCTTCCAGCGCCATGGCGGTGACGACTTCGCAGAACTTACGATTTCCGGAACCGTGCTGGCGGATGAAACCCGCACCGGTGCTGGCCTGAGTAAGTTTAACGAAATGGCGATGATCTAAGCGGGGAGGCAATGAAAACACATGGCCGGAGGAAATGACGAACGCGTCAACCTGCTGATTTCTGCAGCCGTTGATGGGCTCAAGAACGTTGAAGGGCTAATCAGCGACCTGCAAAAGCTGGAAAAATCCGGTCGTGTGGAGTTGCCAGACAACTCTGCCGGCTTACGCGAAGGGCTAGGCAAAACCTCTGAGGAAATGCAGGGGCTTGCCGCCCGCTTAACCGAGCTGCGCGATCAACAAAGCTTGGTAACCCAGTTCGCTGCTTTGAAACGTGAAACCAAAGAGCTGGCCGAGCAGCAGAAAGCCACCAAAACCCGAGCGACAGAGCTTGGCAAAGCTCTCTCCCAAACTGAGAAACCCACTCGCGCGCAGGCTCAGGAATTCGAGCGGGCCAAGAAAGCTGCCGAAGGTGTCGACCAAGCGTGGATATCGAATAACCAGCAACTAAACGATCTGCGCGGGTCATTGGATGGCGCGGGCATAAGTACGAAAGATCTTGCCGGCGAACAAGTCCGCATCAACAAGGAAATTTCCGGTGTAAATAAGCAAGCGTCCGCAATGGCGGATGAGCTGCAGAAAGTTAAAGGATCTGCCAGCGAGGTTGGAAAAGGCACAGGAAAGGCCGCTGACAGCGTTGAAGATCTTGGTGATGAGGCGGATAAATCCGCCGGTTTATTAAGCAAGCTCGGCGGTCGGTTAAAAACGGTTGGCAAGGGTGCACCCGGCCTGCTGGCCGCCACCTCTGCCGGACTGAGCAAAGTTAAAAACGGGCTATTCGGCACAGACAAAGCTGCCCAGGGATTAGGCGTGAGCCTGAAAAGTGTTGCCCGGAATCTGGTGGCAATGGCTGCGGCATACCTTTCGGTTAAAGGCTTAACTGGATTCTTCACAGGGGCAGTAAAAAGCGCCGCCAGTTTTGAAGAGCAGATGGCCAAGGTCCAGGCCGTCACCCAAGCCAGCGCTCAGGATATGGAGCGCCTGGAAGAAGCCGCTGCCGAAATGGGCCGGGTTACCAGCTTCACTGCCGTTCAAGCAGGTGAGGCCCTAGAAACCCTGAGCCGCGCTGGCCTGAACGCTACCGAAGCTCTGAAGGCTCTGCCGGAAGTTCTAGCTCTAGCGCGCGGTAACAGCATAGACCTAGGGCAAGCAGCCGGACTAATCACCCAATCAATTCAAGGCATGGGCGGAAGCTTCGAGGAATCCGCCAAGTACGCTGACGTACTGACCCGCGCAGCCCAGCGAGCGAACACCGACGTAACCGGTCTAGGCCGGGCACTGAGCTATGCTGCCCCCACCGCCCGCGCCCTAGGGCTTGATGTAGAAAAAACAGCCGCCCTGGTGGGCAAGCTGGCCGACGCTGGCATTGACGCCAGCCGAGCGGGCACGGCTTTGAACAGCATATTCTCGCAGTTTCAGAACCCAGCATCGAAGTTCCGCAAAGAGCTGGACGCCATAGGCATCACTACTGACGACTTTGGCAAAGCACTAAAGCAGTTAGAGGAAAGTGGGGGCAAGGGCCAGAAAGCAATAACCGCCATTGGCCAGGAAGCCGGCCCTGCCCTGCGCGCACTGCTGGCACAGGGCACCGGTAGCCTACGAGAGCTGGAGGCCGAACTGCGAAACAGTGCAGGTGCTGCCCAAGAAGCCGCTGACACCATGGACGACACACTGCCTGGCGCCATGGAGCGACTGAGCAGCGCATGGGACACCCTAAAGCGAACCATTGGGGAGAATGTGCTGGAGCCGGCCAAAGAGGCCATAGACGATCTGGCAGAATCGATAGGCAAGCTGATATCTGACGGCAAGATAAAGCAGATCGGAGTGGCCTTCAGCGAAGCGTTCAAGGATATGGTCGCCGCCACCCGCGACTTTCTGGAAAATTTCAACGTCGACGAGGCTCTGGAAAGAACCAGCAGTGCACTATCTGGCCTGGGCACAATAGCCAGGAATACCGGCAATGCTCTGACTATCGTAATCCAGTCCGTGAACGCGGTGTGGCAGGGCGTCAACTTCATTGTCGGCGGCATCATGGCCACCATGACCAAGGGCGTAGCCGTGCTGGGTTTGGCCGTGAACTTGGTGGTGCAGGGACTAAATAAAATAGGCGTCATTTCCGACGAGACTGCCCGCAAGTTTGATACCCACGCCGGCGCTATAAACGCCATGGCCGACGCAATGGCAAACCATAGCGTGGACAGCCTGAAACGTGCCGGCCAGGCCATCGTGGACACCGGCCAGGCAATGGGCGCCCTGACCACCGCCACCAACAAATCGACCGAGGCTGCAAAAAAGAACGCCGTCGCTGTAAAGCAAATGACGGCAGAACAAAATTTCTGGGCATGGGCTGCGAAGAACACGGCCATCGAAACCGAAAATGTCACCGATAAAGTAGAAGATCAGACTGATCGGTTGGCGGAGCTGCGAGAGAACTACCGCCGGTTACGCGATTCAGGCACTGCAACCGCCCAAGAGCTGGGCAGTGCCCTACGCGAACTGAGCGAAGAGCAGCGCAAGGCAGCGGACACCGCCCTGACGCTGAGCCAGGCTCATGAGCGCCTGGGAACTACCAGCCAGACCGAGCTAATAAAGTCCGCCAACCTAGCCAAAGAAGCCTTTGAAACAATCCGAAAGAGCGGAACAGCCAGCGCTTTTGACGTAGCGAGTGCCTATAAGGCTTATGCAGAGGCCGCTATAAAATCCGGCGATGACGCGACGATTGCAGCGGCCCAAGTAGCAGGAGCTATGGCTGGTGTGACTGGCCAAACTGAGAGTGCTACCAAAGCGGTAAAAGAGCTTGGCGCAGAAGCAGCCACTACTAAACAGAAAATGGATGAGCTAAAGGCCAGCGGAGTAGAAGCTGGGGATGCGCTGGAGGGTGCAGGAAAGCGTGGCGCAACTATGGGCGATATATTCGGCGCCGTCATAAGCTCAGCCCGCACAGCAGTAGCCGATCTTTCAGTGGCCGCCCGTCAACTGTTCAACCAGAAAACTGGCTTGGCAGATATGGACTTTGAGGCCAAGAGCGCCGCCGAATCATTGCGCGAAGTTGAAGCCGAACTTGGTGCCGTAAACAATCGACTGATTCTGACTGCATCGGGCGACTGGTTGAACCGCTGGATCCGCGAAACCAAAGTGGCTGGCCTGGAAGTGCAAAAAGCATTCTACGCCCAGGCAGTGGCCATGGAGGACTTGCAAAGCAAGGTAGAGTCCGGCACCTACTCGATGGAGGAACTAAACAATATAAGCGAGAGCGCCGCCAACAAGTTCAACTTGCTGGACGGCCAGCGGCTCGCTGGCCTTGCCGGCGCTATAGACAACGCACGCAATAAGCTGGACAGCCTGAACGCCAGCGCTGAATCCACCCTTAATTCGCTACAGCAAAGGCTGGCGGACATAAGCGGCGATACAGAGGAAGCCCAGCGCCTGCAGTATGAGGCCGAAAGGAAGCGGCTAGTTGAGCAGCAAAAACAGGCAGAGCAAGGGGGAGCCAACAGCGCGGCTGCTGACTACGGAAAAGCTTTGGAGCAACTCGATAAAATCTACGCTATCGAGCAAAAAAACCGCACCGAAGCCGAAAATGCCCGTGAGAGAGAAGCAGCAGATCGGCAGGCTCGCCAAGAGCAAGCCGAGCGCGAGCGGCAACAGGCCGAACGCCAGCGCAACACCACCACAAACCAGCAGCAGAGCCTACCCAGCCGGTCTAGCCAAACCATTATTCTGCAGACTCCCACCGGCGGCCAGACTGAAATCCAAACCGAAGACCCAGATGGCCTGTTGAGCATTCTCGAACAAGCCGGACTCAGGAGCGCCCGATGAGCCTGGATATCAGCATTACCGACGGCACCACCATTATCACCCTGCCGCCCGATCTGGACTGGCGGGATGAATTCGGCTGGACGCCCGTTGAACACAGCACTGACTACAGCATGACTGGGGCCCTGGTAGTGCAGGAAGGCGAGCGCCAAGACGGCAGGCCCATCACTTTATTCGGTGGCCGTAGTGTGTGGATTCCACGGGCAACCATCGAAGCACTGTATGCCATGGCCAGCGTGCCGGATCAGCGAATGACGTTGGCGCTCTGGGGTCGATCTTTCACAGTAATGTTCCGCCGACCAGCCATCGAGGCCGAGCCCATCCGTCGCATGGCGAACCCCGGTGCAGAGCACAGATACGCCGTCACCATCAATTTAATGGAGATTAACCCGTGACCATAACCAGCAACCAGGTAGTCCTGGCAGAATCCGAAGTGATGGCCGACACCGACGACGGCGGCGGACGCATGAGTGGCCGCCTGGTCGTGAGCGGCGAAATCAACAACACCTTTCCCGACATTTCCCGGGTAGACCGGGTTTATGGGCGCGTGAACCTGCGAAAGCTTTACCTATACGTGAACGCCGCGAACCAGGACACCCTGCTGGGGGCGCACACGATCCTGAGCCAGCGCCCGAAGGACCCGAACGTCCACGCCCTGCTATTCACCACCGGCAGCCACACCGACCGGCGCACCGAAGCCCAGGACCGTATCGAAAGCTATGTGGTGGCGAGCAACGAGGCTCCATTCTGGCTATGGGGGCGGCAGCTGAAAGGCCAGCGCGCCATTCAGGCTTTGGCGTTTCCGCGCAACCAGCGGGACCCGGAGCCGGGCCAAATCTTTGTACTGAACAGCGGCGGCGTGAGCGAATACGTGCGCGTGACCGGCGTGGAAACCGAGGTCCAGAATTTCGTAAAAGATCGCGGGACCAGTTACCACAGCTACCAGCTGAAAACCTACATTCTGGAACTGGCGCAACCCTTGGCCAACGAGATCACCGGCGGCGACCCCGACCCCACGGGCAACACGAACAAAGACACCAAAGTCTTGGCCACCCAGGTCGCGGACGCGGCCAAATACCTGGGCGCCTCACCCCTGGCAGAGCCTGCCGGCGTAGGTGACCGAATCATCCGAGTACAAAGCGCCTATGCCCCACTGGTGCCCAGCGCGCAGTCCGAGAACGCCATCACCGACCAGCAAGCCGGCGCGCAAGCGGCCATCATCAGCGCAACCAGTAGCAACACCATCACCATCAGCGACGTTAGAAACGTGAGCACTACAGCCCAAGGCGCTGGCGTTTACTACACCGGCTGCGCCATCGTGCCCGGCACCCTGCAGATTACCGGGCAGAACGGCACCTATACCGACCAGGGCGGCCTGCTAAAACACCAGGGCGGCAGCAACTACCTGGACGAAGAATTAAGCGAAGTCGATTATATAAATGGCGAAATTCGCGCGGTCTATTCAGGCGGGAGCACCACCCGTTCAACAAATATCACCTTCCAGCCCGGCGCCGCCGTGAACCAGCAAACCAAGCAGGCCAGCCTGGAAGTGAACCAGCAGACCCGTTCACTGACCTGGGTTTACCAAACCGAACCCAAGGCCGCCCCGGGCACCCTAACCGTGGAGTTCCGCGCACAAGGCAGCTGGTATTTGCTGCGAGACGCCGGAGGTGGTGCACTGGCTGGAGACGGAACAGGGACCATTGACTACGCCACCGGCACCACCTCTTTTACGCTGGCGGCCCTGCCCGACGCAGGCACCGAAATCATTGTTGCCTGGGGCGAAAAACAGGGCACCGTGATCGAGGCGGGCGCCGCCATTCCAGACACCCCAACCATTTCTTTTGAAGTCGGCGAAACCGTATAAGGGCAGAACCATGGGCAACGTAGCACCAATGTATAATTTTCACCGCTCCGAATTGAAACGCAACCTGGCCCCCGGCAGCGTGGTCGTGAAATGGAACACCGGCGGGCAACAGTACACCCTGACCGACGACAGCGCCGGCGGATTAACTGGCGCTGGCAGCGGGACCGTCAGCTATGCGAAGGGCCTGATCTACATAAACCCGACCCCCGCACCCGCGCCCGTGGATGGTGACTACGCCATCGAGTTTCAGGACTGGCAGGGCACCACTAAAGTGAACGACACCCTGACCCTAAACGGCGGCGGACAAACAGCCTATGAGCCGGTTACCGCCATGCGGGAGGGATCGGTTGAAATAGAAATGACCGTCCAGCGCATAACCCAGCAGTGGGAGCCATGGCACGAGAAGGGCCAGGCCCAGCGAAACCAGTACACCACCGAAACCATCACCCTGACCGACGACGGAAACGGCAACCTGTACCGAAGCAAGGGCGGCGCGCTCCTGGGAACCGTGAACTACACCACCGGCGCCATCAGCTTCGACGCGCGGCAGAGCTACAGTTTCAAGCGGTACAACGAGAAAAAGCGCACCAGTCTGGCGTCGGGCGTGGCCAGCTATTTCTGGGAAAACGACACCGGCACCGCCACCGAAACCTATTCTGGCACCACCGCAACGATCCACTGGACCGACCCGGCCGACCCCGTGCAGGTGCGAACCGTTACGCGCCCTATTGCCGGGCTGGCCATAGACCTGACCCCGAACACCGTGCGGGCCATCGTGCCGAACAGTGTTATTTTTGAAATAGGCGGCGCCCAATACCGCGACCGTGACGGCGCCATCATAAAAGACTGGTCACCCATCACCGACAGCGGCACCGCCGTGGGCTCCATAGACTACGCCACCGGCCTGGCGACGCTGGAAAACTACCCGGCGAACATACCAACCACCACGCCCGTGACGCTAATCGCCTGCCTGACGACGCTGAACCAGGCCCCGGCCAACCAGACCATATTCAGGACCGCCGGCGCACCGCTGCGAGAGGGCAGCCTGATCGTGAACGCCACCGACATAGAGGGCAACCAGCTGACACTGAACGCCGACACCAGCGGCAACCTGACCGGCGCCAGCATCGTGGGTGGATTTGTCGACACCCAAACCGGCACGGTTTCCATTCAGTGGGCGACCGATAGCAAGCACGGTTCCGGCGCGTACGGCACCCCCGTGGTGCCCAGCACCGTGCGGTATAGCGCCGTAAGCTATTCGTTTTTACCCCTGGACGCTGCCCTGGTGGGTCTGGACGCGACGCGCCTGCCGAGCGACGGCCGAGTGCCCCAGTTCAACCTGGGCGACGTGGTAGTGGTGAGCAACACCCAGCAGCAGGAGATCATCACCACCACCCCCGGCAAGGTGATAAATTTCGCCCGAGTGAACCAGGCCGAAGTCTGGATAGAGGGCGCCAACGGCAACCGCCTGGCCCCGGAGCAGTACACCCTGGACACCGACGCCGGAACGCTAACCTTTGCCGACCCGCTGAACCTGGTGGACGCCGAGGCCAACGCCGTGACCGAACCCCTGCAGGTATTCAACCGCGTGGAGGACATGGGCCTGGCGACCGACGTACAAATCGGCGGACAGATAAGCCTGAATATTCCGCTGTCCCAGGACTACACCGCCGGCGACACCATTGCCAGCGCCGCCCTGCTTTACGGCGACATTCGCGCGCGCGCCCACAACACGTTCCACCAGAAAAGCTTTAACGGCTCCACCTGGTCTGACAGCGTAATCGGCGACGAAACCACGGCGAAATATAACCTGGTATCGCACCCGATAGAGATCACCAACCAGGGCGCAATAAAGGAACGTTGGGCCATCCGGTTCACCAGCAGCACCAGCTTTGAAGTCATCGGCGAAACCGTGGGTATCGTCACCACCGGCAACACCACCACCGACTTGGCGCCGACGAACCAGGCGACTGGCGCGCCCTATTTCACCGTTCGAAAAGAAGGTTGGGGTAGCGGCTGGGTAAGCGGCAACACCTTGCGTTTCAATACCGACGGCGGGCAGGCACCCTTTTGGGTGGCGCGTACCATCGTGGCAGGCCGCGCAGTAGTGGAAAACGACCAGTTCGCCACGCAGAACAGGGGGGATGCAGACTGATGACGCAGACGAGCAAGGTTGCTGGAATCGTCCAGATCAACGGCGCCCCCGCCCAGCGCAAAGTGCGCGCCTTCGGTTATGGCGAAACACTGCACCAGATAGGCGGCGCGGACGTAACTCTGAGTAAAAGCCTGGGCCACGCCACCAGCGACGGCATCACCGGCGAATACAGCATCGACCTTTTGGGCGCGTATGAGCGCGAAGTTTTTGTGGTCGCCTTCGACGATTACGGCGCAGCGTTCACGCCCGAGTTGGTTCTGAGCGTGGGCGATCGCATCCACCCCACCACCCCGAACGGTCACGTTTTTGAATGCACCGGAGCAGGCACCCTGCCCGCCGAGGAACCGGCGTGGGTAGTGGACACCGAAACCAGCCAGACCTATGGCACAGCGGCCATGATTGCGCGGCCATTCTACCGGCCAATGGTGCATGGGCCGGTTACGCCGGAGGTGGTAGGCATAGATAAAACCGAATTATTAGCCGTCCTGAATGCGGCAAGTGGCCTAGACAGCAGCGCCTATACACCCGGCACATGGGCAACCCTTAGCGATGCGGTTCAGGCTGGACAGGCGGTGTATGACGACCCCGCAGCGACCCAGGGGGACGTTGATTTAGCTGTACTGGCTATAAATGACGCGATTACGGGGCTGGCCAGCCCACCACCCGCAATAGGTGAAGAACTCGGAGGCGGATTCTATGCGGGGGATATAGAGGATGGCGGCAAGTGGTACAGGTTGGTTGTCGCAGACATCGAAGCAGACGTTGGCGGTCTGAAGTGGATGGAGCCCCGAGGTAATTGGCCTCAAGCCACAAGTGACACTGACGGTTTAGGTAACACGCTGTCTATGGCGGGTGACATTAGATTCGAGGCTGGCAACTATTGCTTGGATTATCGGGGCGGCGGATTTGATGACTGGTACATGCCCGCACGCGATGAGTTGCGGATTGTTTACGAAAGCCTTGGGCACGATAGATCACCACCCGCAAGGTTTGAGGGCAGCGGAGATCAGGCGTTTACATCGGGCCATTATTATTGGAGTTCGACACAGTTTTCGCCTGACGAAGCGAGGACTCGAAGGTTCAGTTTTATATCCGAGAGCCGATCCTATAAGCACTTTACCAACCAGAGAGTGCGCCCAATCCGCCGAGTCGAGTTCACACCGGAGCCATGACCTACGCCCCCGCCCCTGATCCGCTGGCGGTTGTCCTTGATCTAGGGGCAACCTACAGCCCGATCACCGACCCGCTGGCCGTCGATTTCGACCTGGCCGAAGCGGGTAGGTTTGTGTATCGCAAGCCACCGCTGGCCGTGAGCTACTGCTATCAGAGTGCCCAGGCCAACCACCAGCACCACGGCCGCAGGTTAATGGGGCACAGCGAAGGGCGACCGGCGGACGGCCTGGGGCGGCGATTTGGCAGCGATCAGGCCCACGCCCTAGACCTGAGTGGGCATGGCAAGCCGTGGGGCACCGTGGCAGCCAAGAACGGCAAGGGGCGACTGTTCAGTGGCATCACCGCCACACCTCTGGACCTGAGTGCCGAGCGCGCCCGCTGGGGGCAGTATGCGGCCAAGGACGACGCCAGCGATTACGGGGCGCAGGCGTGGAGCGTAAAGGCCCCGAAGGATACCCGCGAAGTTCAGGGTTTCAACGTGCCCCAGGTGCACGACCTGACCGACCCGCACAAGGCCAGCGACAGCATTCTGAACTGGCAGCCGCCACCCCCGGAAGAAGTGGAGCTGCAGCAGACCGAAATCCTGAACCTGCAGCGCGCGCACTACACGCCGCCTGGGGCGCTGGTAGTGGATTTTGAACTTGTGCCCGAGGCCATTCTGGTGGCGCCGACTATCCCGACCCGAAGCGTGGACAGCCAGTTGGACACCCCGGCTTGGTCACTGAAAGCCGCCCTTGATGGCCGCACCACGCACCCCTGGGACAGAAAACCGCGCCTGAATACCGAGGTGGAATTCCCCAGCGCCGCAGAGCCAAACCCACCACTGATTGACCCGCCGGACGAGCCAGAGATAAAAAGGACATACGTCATTATGAACGCGAGCAGCTTGATCGAAGTGACCACCGCCACCCCGCTGGAATTTAAAGACCTGACAATCAGCCAGGATGCAGACTCGTTTGCTTGGACAATGAGCTGCACAATACTGGGCGCAGCCAGCATGGACCAGATCCGCCCTACGGCGGCAGGCCCGGCAGAAGTAACAGCAACAATAAACGGGCACCAGTGGCGCTTCATCATCGACCGCTACAGCCAAAACAACCGATTCGCAAAAGACACCTATCAAGTTAGCGGCGTATCTCGTACACAGTTGCTGGCGGCACCCTATGCCCCAAAACGCACCGGCCGCATCGAAACCCAGACCACAGCTGTCCAAGCCATGACCGAGCAGCTGCAGTACACCGGGTTTACCATCAGCCGTCAGCAAGGCCTCACAGATTATGTGATCCCAGCAGGCGCATGGGGATGGGACAATAAAACGGCGATGGAAGTGATCTCCGAACTGGCTGCCGCTCAAGGGGCGATCGTGGTACCAGATCAGGACCAGGACATACTGCACATCAAGCACCGTTACAAACTCTCAGCACCCTGGGACTACCCCGCCCTGCCCATTGAATCTGTGGATGCCATCATCGCTGACGCTATGACGCTTGGCTACGCCAGTCAGTGGGACCCGCAACCCGAATACAACTCTGTGTTTGTGAGTGGGGTCACCCATGGCGTGGCTGCTGATGTAATTCGCACCGGCACCGCAGGTGACAAACCCGCCCCGGATATCTTTGATGATCTCAACGTCGAGTCATCCCAGTGCCGTGAGCGGGGCCTGACTGCCATTGCAGGGAGCGGAGACCAGGAAATCGTAACCATTGATACTGTACTGCCCACCAGCGGATCACCAGGATTGATCGAGCCGGCCATGCTGGTGGAAGTGCGTGACACCCGCGAAAGCGCAAACACTTGGCGCGGCAACGTCCTGGGCGTTAGCATCAACGTAACCAACCCCGGCACCGGCAGGGTTACTCAAACCGTCAAGATTGAGAGGCATCATTACTGATGGCAACCGTTAACCCTTGGGTACGATTTCAAAACCTGATGCCAAGAGCTGGCCGGTACACAGTGACTATCACTTCGGTAAACACAGACGGCACCAGCATGGCCGCTCGTAGGGATGGAAAGTCTGTGCGGCTGAACGGCGGGCTTGTAGCTGTGGGTAAAAAAGCTTGGGTTGAGGGTGAGCAGATCATCGGCGAGGCTCCGGATCTGCCCACGGTTACGCAGTACGTATAGAGCTAACGGTAATAACCATTCCAATTTACAACGCAGCCATTTTCAAAATATACATAGCTCGATGAGCCGCCAGTATAGTGATAGGCCCACTGAGTGCGTCTTCCAGTACTGATGCTCGAAGGCGACCCCCATGAGCGACGTACATCGGCAGGCTTCATGCCACGAGTGATCTTATTCTGGATTGTCAGCCGCCTCAGTTCGGTCGAGTTAATGTAGGGACATGACTCCTCGCTTGACGAATTCTGACGAGCTGGCGGCTTGTAAAACTCCACATCCGTTCCTGTATCGAAACGACCGCCTATAGCTGGCGCCGGTTTATGATCTAGCTCTTTTGCATCATCACCACACGGCTGGTCAGAAAAAACGGTCTGGCCGTTGGCCGTGCACTGATAAACCGCACCATAGCTTAAAGCCGGCATAGCGAGCGCAATTATAAATAGCATCCGTGTGAGCATAGCGTCCTCCTTTATCGACACCATAGCGTAAGCTACAAGCCGCATCTGTCAAAGACAGTAAAATAGCGTGATTGATGGCGTCTAAATACTGCCTAAAACGGTGGGTGAAAGATGAACGTACGGCAAAAAAGGCAATCCAAAACGGCAATGTAACCTTTTGATCTGTAAGGGTCGAGACTCCCGGTTTTCCATCTCTGATAAAAGGCAGGTTTTAATTGTATTTCAGTAGCTTGCTGGCGGTGTCACCCATACATGGGGTGCAAGGGGTCGTAGGTTCAAATCCTACCGTCCCGACCAAAATTCCCTAAAAAATCCAACTACTTAACGGTAGTTGGATTTTTTTATGTCTGCTTCCCCGGCCAGACTCATTTCTTGCCCCACCTTTCCAGCACCCCACCAGCGCGTCTAGCTAGCCTCATGGCATCGACACATCACACAAACGGGTTACTCCCGCCATCCGCTCTGGGAATTTTGACACGGGACTGCTAGATTCAACTGGCTACACTCTGAACCTGCCGGCTCAAAGGAAATGATTGGGGGCGATCAGTAGATGCAAAATGTATTAGTTATCGAAGACCATGAAGTAACCAGGGAATGGCTAGTCGGTTTGGCTCAAGACGTCTTCCCCACTTCCAGCATTCATCAATCCGGTACTCTGGAGCAAGCTTACAGCTGGCTTTCAGATAATTCGGCGCACCTGGCGATTGTTGATCTCAGCCTACCAGACGGTAGCGGAACGGATCTGTTGCGGCATTTCAAACTCCACTCACCTGACACCTATCTTGTAGTAGCAACCATCTTCGATGATGACAAACACCTGTTCGAAGCCCTGCGAGCCGGAGCAAACGGCTACCTTCTCAAAGACCAGTCCAGCAAAGCCATCATCGATAGCCTGTCTGGCATAGCCGCCGGTTCACCGCCTTTGTCGCCAGCCGTATCCCGGAGACTGCTAAGACAGTTTCAGCAGCCCGAAGATAACGACGGAGCCGTTGCCCTTTCCGAGCGCGAGAAAGAAGTTCTGTTTTTACTGGCAAAAGGGTTTGGGCGCAGTGACATCGCGGAGTTTCTGGGGGTTTCAGTGAATACGGTGGCCAGCCACATCAAGGCTATTTACCGCAAACTCAATGTCTCTGGAAGAGCGGAGGCAACACTCGAAGCCGTAAGAATGGGGCTTATCCCGGGTATTTAACACCAAAGTTGCTAACTGTTATGTTTGACCGTATCCAAGCCCCTATTCCTCTGATGCTGTCTGGCGCGGTAGCGTCTCTGATACTCGTAGCCTTTGCTACCTATATAGCTTGCCAAACACCTTGGCTGGGCCTGGATTTAAGTTACGATGAAAGCCAACAATTACCGCTGATTGAGGTTATTCACAACCCAGCCAATAACCTGCATTTACAAGTCGGCGACCACCTCACATCCATGAGCGTTGAGAATTCCAGCGATGCCTTCAGCCTCAAAGGTTTCCGATTGCATGTGGAACCACCAAGCCACGCAAACTATGCAGACCACAATGCCCTGCTGGAACGTGAAGAGGAGGTTGCATCCCTATTAAAGCACGAGAAGGTTTGGGTAACGACCGAGGCTGGCAATACCACTGAACTAACCGTTTTGCCTGAGCGTCCTATAGCAACACTGGGCTATGAGTTTTGGCTCTTTAACCTGTTCGGTTTGATTGCCTGGAATGTCAGCTTGGCGGTTTGGGCTATTCGCCCCCGCGAAACTGCGGCACGATTGCTGTGCGCATCCGGCGCAGGCTTTTTCTTCGCTACCTTATTTAATAGCATCTATCTATCCAGAGAGATCGCCCTTCCTCAAGATCTGTTTCTGGTATTAACAAGGGCAAACCATCTAGGGCTTGCCATCATGCTGTTCAGTCTCCTTGCCTTGATGGCTTATTACCCCAGACGGATCTCGCGGCCTTCTCCAGCAATTTATTTGATACCGCTCTTTATATTCTACCAAGCAAACGAAACCTTTCAGTGGATTGAATGGCCCCTTCACACCTATTACCTGCCCGTTTTGATGCTGTATCTGGCCGGGATAGTTGTTGCGGTCTATCAATGGCGAATGTCAGCGCAGGTTCCACTGGATAGAGCGGCCTTGAAGTGGATGCTGGTCTCCATTTTCATCATCATGGGGCTGGGATTGGCAATCTACTTCCTGCCTCTTGTTCTATTCGGAGAAGCGGCCTTTCCGCAATGGGCAATGGTCGGAACGGCCAGCCTCCTCTACATCGGTTTCGCTTTTGGTATAGTCAGGTACCGGTTGTTTGATGTAGACCGCTGGTGGCTTGCCATCTGGGCTTGGTTTCTTGCCGGGCTGGCCATCGTTGTTGTTGATTTTGCTCTGATCAGTGCCATCAACATTCACCCAAGCGCCGCCCTGGCAATTGCCGTGATAGCAGTTGGCTGGATTTACTTCCCTTTAAGGCAAATAGCCTGGGAAAAGCTTCACCCGGATGCCCCAGACCCAGACGATCTACTCACCTCACAAGTTGAGCGGATTGTTCAAGCTATGCCACCGCAGCGTACAGATCATTCCTGGATGCGGCTTTTGATAGATGCTTACAAGCCCGCAAACACCAACATCAGCAGCAAAAAAACTGAATCTGTCAGCCTGTATGACAACGGAGCAGTAATGGTCGTGCCCCTACTCCTTACGGTGGGCGCTGTTCACCTCACACTTCCAAACCACGGGCGCCGGCTATTTTCGCTCAAAGACAGGAAACACACAGAAGGGCTGCTGGTTATTGCAAAACGCATTCTTGCAGCACATGAAGGCGAACGAATTGCCGTTCAGCAAGAGCGCGAGCGCATTGTGAGGGATCTGCACGACAACGTTGGCGGTCACCTGCTAACCCTTCTGCGACGCGCCCCATCAAAAGAGTTTGAACAGCCAGCACACAAAGCGCTGAAAGCACTTCGGGAATCCATGCGAATACTGGATGGCAACCCGCTTCAGGATTTAACGGTATGCCTGCAAGATATGAAAGCGGAAGTAGAAGAGAAGCTGATCGACACCAACATAGCACTATCCTGGCGACAGTCCCTGAACGATGACTCTCTGGAAATAACCATGCGCCAGGCAATCAATATTAATCACATCCTATCGGAAGCGGTTAACAACGCTGTAGAGCACGCAGACTCGAAACACATCCAAATCCGGTTCGAAATCGACGATAAAAGCTTAGCACTCACGATTGTTAATGATGGTGCCACACGAATAAACCCTGAAACAAAGCTTATGCGGGGAAGAGGTCTCAACAACATGTCAGTGCGCGCCTCTGAACTTGGTGGGCATTTTGAGTTCAGTATTGAAAACGGGTTCGCCACCATGCTGTCCGCCGTTCCTCTTAATTCCCGGTAAAATTTCTTAAGCACCCCTCAGCATATTCTTAATCGATCTAACCAGATGATCTTATATTCTTTCTGGATTTGTTCTGGATTTGATAGATTACACGCCATCACATCATTTGGTTTAGGGGATTGTCATGCCAAGTAAACTCAAGGGCCTGCTCACCGGCCTTGCGCTGAGCGCTTCACTTTTTGCACAACCGGCGCTGTCTGCCGACCGTGAGCTGCTTAACACCTCCTATGACATTGCCCGGGAACTGTTTGCTGCATACAACGTGCACTTCAGCAAATACTGGGAAGAGAAAACCGGTGAAACCCTTGAAGTCAGCCAGTCCCATGCCGGTTCCTCCAAGCAGGCACAGGCCATCATCCAGGGCTTGAAAGCAGACGTAGCAACTTTCAATCAGGTTACCGACATCGATATCCTGCACGCCCGCGGCGGCCTGATTCCAGAGAACTGGGCCGAGCGTCTGCCGAATAACAGTTCGCCCTACTATTCCACCATGGCGTTCCTGGTGCGTAAGGGCAACCCGAAAAACATTCAAAACTGGGACGATCTGATTAAAGAAGATGTTGCCCTGGTTATGCCCAACCCCAAAACCTCAGGCAACGGCCGTTACACCTACCTGGCTGCCCTTGGTTATGCCCAAGACCGCTTTGGCGACGATCAGACGAAAATTGATAGCTTTCTGCAGGATTTCCTTTCTCATGTGAAGGTGTTCGACAGCGGCGGTCGTGGTGCAACCACCACTTTTATCGAGCGTGAGATTGGTGATGTACTTCTGACATTTGAGTCCGAAGTACTGAATCTGGCTGACCGTTACGAGAATGGTGAGTACGAAGTTGTAACGCCAAAGGTAAGCTTTTTGGCTGAGTTTCCGGTTACCTGGATCGACGAATACGTAAAGCAGAATAAAACCGAGGATCTTGCAAAAGCGTATCTGGAGCACCTGTACAGTGAGGACGCCCAGCGACTGCTGGCCGGATTCAACTACCGGGTTCACAACGAGACGGTAAAGCAGGAAACGTCGGACCGCTTTCCAGAAGTAAAACTTCTGCCCATCGACGCCATCGCTGGCAGCTGGGAAAACGCCACTAAAGAGCACTTTGCCAGTGGTGGCAAACTCGACCAACTGCAACGCCGGCGGTAATTGATGTCCACGGCTAACCAGGCCGGCGCTGCAGCAGTCTCTCAGCGCTGGCCACGGATCGGAAACCGCAGCAAGCGGGTACTACCGGGGTTCGGTTTGAGCCTCGGTATTTCGCTTTTATTTATCAGCCTTATCTTGATGCTGCCACTCACCGGACTGGTGATGGAAGTGTCTGCCATGAGCTTCGACCAGTTCTGGTTCGTGATCACTGATCCACGGGTCGTTGCGTCATACAAAGTCACTGCATTTTCAGCACTGGCCGCCTCACTGTTCAACGGCATCTTCGGGTTGCTTCTTGCCTGGGTTCTGGTGCGTTATGAATTCCCGGGAAAGCGACTGATTGATGCGGTCGTTGATTTACCGTTTGCTCTGCCTACTGCGGTAGCCGGCATCGTTCTCGCCACACTGTTTGCAGAGAATGGCTGGTACGGACAGTGGCTAAGTAAGCTGGGAATTGAAGTTGCCTTTACGCCTGTAGGTATCATTGTAGCCATGGCGTTCACTAGCCTGCCGTTTGTGGTGCGCACAGTACAGCCGGTTCTTGAAGAACTCGCCCCTGAAGACGAAGAGGCAGCGGTTAGCCTGGGCGCCAGCGATGGCTTGGTATTTCGTCGGGTAATCTTCCCTGCCCTATGGCCAGCACTGCTGACTGGTGTGGCCTTGTCTTTTACCCGCAGCCTCGGTGAATTCGGTGCCGTTATCTTTATTGCAGGCAACATGCCTTACGTGAGCGAAGTCACCAGCCTGATGATTTTTGTCCGCTTGCAGGAATACGATTATGCAGCGGCCAGCGCCATTGCTTCAGTGATATTGCTGGTATCTCTAGTGATGCTGTTTGCTATCACCCTTTGGCAGGCTCGCTATCTCAAACGCATAGAGGGACGCTAATTCCATGAATGCCTCCCAATCTTCCCGGCACCGCCGTGTTGGCGATAGCCCGGTAATAAAATGGCTGTTGATCGGCATTGCTGTGGCTGTGGCACTGGCTTTGTTGATCGTGCCGTTACTTGTGATTTTTGTTGAGGCTCTGGGCGCTGGCTGGGGAACCCTGGCAGACAACCTGACGGATCAGTACACGCTACATGCCATTGGCCTGACGCTGTTTGTGGCTGCGCTTACCGTGCCTCTCAACCTGGTTTTTGGTACTGCACTGGCTTGGCTGGTCACACGCTTTCGTTTTCCCGGCCGCAAGTTACTGATCACTCTGATTGATATTCCGTTTGCTGTATCTCCGGTTGTTGCGGGCTTGTTGTACCTTCTGCTCTACGGTCGTAACGGCTGGGTTGGCAGCTGGCTTGCGGATTACGACATGCAGCTGATGTTTTCGTGGCCCGGCATTGTGATGGTTACTGTGTTTGTCACCTGCCCCTTCGTTGCCCGCGAGTTGATACCGCTCATGCAACAACAAGGCAGCGAGGAAGAAGAAGCCGGTGTTGTGCTGGGGGCTTCCGGCTGGAGAATATTCCGCACAATCACGCTCCCCAACATCAAATGGGCACTGATTTACGGCGTGGTACTCACTAACGCACGGGCAGTGGGCGAGTTTGGCGCTGTATCGGTGGTGTCTGGCAATATCCGCGGGCAAACCAACACGCTCCCCCTGCACGTCGAGCTGTTGTACCAGGATTACAATATTGTTGGCGCTTTTGCGAGCGCCTCGCTACTGGCCGGCATTGCGGTATTTACGCTGGCTGTTAAAGGTTTCGTGGAATGGCGACAGACGCGCACTCTGAATCGTCTGCAAACAGAGGAGACAGCGTAATGACTATCATGGTTGATGGCATCAACAAGCGTTTTGGACAATTTCAGGCGCTGAACAACGTCTCTCTGGATATTCCTGAAGGCAAACTGACCGCACTTCTAGGCCCTTCTGGCTCTGGGAAAACAACTCTGCTGCGCATTATTGCCGGCCTTGAGTCTGCCGATAGTGGTAGAGTCAGCTTCTCGGGAAAGGATGTAACTAAGCTGCACGTACGTGACCGCAATATTGGTTTTGTGTTCCAGCATTACGCCCTTTTCCGCCACATGACCGTGGCACAGAACATAGCGTTTGGTCTGGATTCACTGCCGCGGAAACAGCGCCCATCCAAAGCAGAGATTCAAAAGCGCGTTGGCGAGCTGCTGGAAATGATTCAGTTGCCGCATTTGGCTAATCGCTTCCCCGCTCAGCTCTCTGGCGGTCAAAAACAGCGTGTAGCCCTAGCCCGCTCCATTGCAACACAACCCAAAATTCTGCTTTTGGACGAGCCTTTTGGTGCACTGGATGCCAAGGTGCGTAAAGACCTGCGGCGCTGGCTGCGCAATTTGCACGATGAATTCCATTTCACCAGCATTTTCGTGACTCACGATCAGGAAGAAGCTCTGGAGCTATCGGATCAGGTAGTGGTCATGAGCCAAGGCAATGTGGAACAGGTGAACGAGCCAACTGAGCTTTACGCCCGACCAGACAGCCGCTTCGTGTTCGACTTCCTCGGGCAGGTGAATGTGCTGTCTGGTGACATCAAGCATGGCACCTTAAGCCAGGGCAGCGCCTGGGTAACAGTTCCGGACATCCAGCATCAAGGCACTGCTCAGCTCTACCTGCGGCCCCATGAAGTACGCCTGGCCACAGCGCCTGCCGCACATGCCAATCTTCCACTGCGCATCGAAGCCGTTAGCCTGATTGGATCCGAAGTGCGCGTTGAGCTGCGCCCAGAGGGCTGGGCGAGTGAAGGCTCAGATAACATCTGGGAAGTTGGCATCAGCCATGCGGAGTTTAACCAGCAACGCCCAACTCGTGGCGATCTGCGTTATGCCATACCAGAGGTTGGGCACCTGTTTACCGGCAAAGACACTCAGCCGGCACCAGTGAACTGGGATGAGGCTAAGCTGCCACCCAGAATTCGCCTGATCAACTGAGCACTTTGGGCGCTCCGGACTAAACCTTCGGGGCGCTTGCTGTTTTAGCCTGTGACATCAATCCTGCCTCGGCCTCTTCGTCCACGATAGCCAGACTCTGGCAAGGCCGAACGCGAGGCAAAAAAAAGCCGAAGTGATGGACGTAGCTTCGGCTTTTTTTTACGAACACACTCTATTTTACTGGGGCGTTGAGCACGTCCAGGACGTCTTCCAATTCGGTAATCATTTGACGGATAAGCTGCTTGTACTGGGTTGTGTCGTCTTTCACTTCGTGGCTACTCAGCTTCTGCTTGGCGCCCCCGATGGTGTAACCCTGTTCATACAGCAAGCTGCGTATCTGCCTTATGGTTATTACATCAGCACGCTGGTAGTAGCGGCGATTACCGCGGCGCTTGACCGGCGACAACTGCGGAAACTCTTGCTCCCAATAGCGCAGCACGTGTGCCTTAACCGCACACAGCTCGGCTACTTCACCGATCGTAAAGTAGCGCTTCCCGGGAATCGTGGGGAGTTCGTTGTTATGACTGGGTTCCAACATACGCTTCTACTTTTTGTTTCAGTTTCTGTCCCGGGCGGAACGTAACAACACGCCGTGCGCTTATCGGAATCTCTTCACCGGTCTTGGGGTTTCGGCCCGGTCGCTGCTTCTTGTCTCGCAGATCAAAGTTACCGAAACCCGACAACTTTACCTGTTCGTTATGGCTGAGTGCGCCTCTGATCTCATCGAAGAAAGCTTCCACCATTTCCTTGGCTTCGCGTTTGTTCAGACCCAATTCTTCGTACAAGCGCTCGGCCATTTCCGCTTTCGTCAAAGCCGCCATGTCTCAACTCCTCAGTGTTGCCCCCAACTCTTCCTTCAGTGCGTCGATAACACCGTTAAAGAGCGAATGCACTTCATCTTCATTCAACGTGCGTTCAGGATGTTGCCAGAATAAACTGAGAGCCAGGCTACGATTACCCTCACCCAGACTTTCCCCTTCATAAACATCAAACGCACGCAACGCTGTTAATCGCTCGCCGGCATGCTTGCGGGCTACACGCTCTACGTCAGCAAACGAGACATCACCACCAATAATGATCGCTAAATCTCGTCGAACTTCCGGGAATTTCGAAATTTCTTTGAAATTAGGCACATATCCAGTAATGATCGAATTCAAGGATAGCTCAAACATTAGAATGGTGCCATTAAGTTCAAGATTTTTCTGAACTTGTGGGTGCAGCGTACCCAACCAGCCTACATGCTCGCCATCCCTCAGGAGTTCAGCCGTCTGCCCCGGGTGCAAAGCGGGGTGTCGACTGCCAACAAACCCGATTTCAATGCCCAGCAAACTGAAAAGTCCTTCCAACTCTCCTTTTACATCAAAAAAATCAGTAGTTCTGCGACCGTTCACCCAGTTTTCAGGATATTGCGGGCCGACAACCACGCCTGCCAGCATGGGCTGCTGGTCAATGCGCTGGCCATCCTGCAGGAAACGCAACCCTGTCTCAAACAGGCGTATACGGGGTTGTTGACGATTCTGGTTATGGGCGACGGTTTTCAGCAAGCCACTCCAGAGGGTGGTTCGCATAACAGAGAGATCTGACGATATAGGATTAGCCAAGGCGATACCTTCATGCTCGGGATCCACCTGCGCCTGCACTTTTGGATCCACAAAGCTGTAGGTAATCGCTTCCTGATATCCGTGAGAAACAAAGTAACTCTGTATGGCCGACACTGGCCGAGTTGCTTCGTCATTTACGCGCAACCCAAGTGAACCTGTAGGCTCGGTGACCGGAAGATTGTTGTAGCCATAGATACGACCGACCTCTTCGATCAAGTCTTCTTCAATAGATATATCAGGGCGAAAGCTTGGCACTAGAATCCGCCAACCATCTTTCAAAAGTTTCTCAACACGCAAGCCAAGGCGAGTTAGGATTTCCTCAACCGTTGTGCGGTCGATCTCCAGACCCAGCACATCTGCCAAACGCTTGGAACGCAGATCTATTGAGTGCGCCTTTGGCAGGTGCTTGGCGCTGGACACCTCGACTATTTCCCCGGGCTCACCGCCTACGATTTCCATCAAGAGCTGCGTTGCTCGCTCCATCGTGTCGCGGGCAAGCTCGTAATCAACTCCACGCTCAAATCGATGGGAGGCATCTGTGTGCAGGCCATAGTGGCGAGCCTTGCCGGCAAGTGTAATCGGGTCGAAGTAGGCAGCCTCGAGCACCAAATCACGGGTCTTTGCACTCACACCCGAATGCTCACCACCCATAACGCCTGCGATGGCAATTGGCTTTTCGTGATCGGCAATCACCAGCGTTTGTTCAGTCAGCTCAACTTCCTGTCCGTCCAGCAGCACCAGCTTCTCGGCGGGACGCGCCATACGAACAACAATACCCTTACTGATCTCGTCGCGATCGAACGCGTGCATTGGCTGACCCTGCTCCAGCATTACGAAGTTGGTCACATCGACAGCCGCATCGATCGAGCGAACGCCGGAGCGGCGGAGCTTCTCTTGCATCCACAAGGGCGTTTCGGCTTGAAGGTTCACGTTTCGGAGAATGCGTCCCAAGTAACGCGGGCAACCTTCCGGTGCATCTACCCGGATATCGGGAACTTCTGAATGCACAGCTTCAACCGGTTCAATCTGCGGCGCTTCTGGAACCAGGCTGTTCAGCACGCCGACTTCGCGAGCAATGCCCTTGATCGAGAGGCAATCGCTACGGTTAGGCGTCAGATCCACATCGATAGCCACGTCGTTCAACTTAAGATAATCACTCAAGGATGCGCCGACCGGTGCATCGGAAGGCAGCTCCATCAAGCCTTCATGGCTTTCAGACAATCCCAGTTCAGATTCCGAGCACAGCATACCTTCAGAAGGCTGGCCGCGAAGTTTGGCTTTGCGAATCTTGAAATCACCGGGCAGTACAGCACCAACCACTGCAAAAGGTACTTTCAAGCCCTGGCGCACATTGGGGGCCCCGCACACCACCTGAACAACCTGAGTGCCGTCGTTCACTTGGCACACTCGCAGCTTGTCTGCGTCCGGGTGAGGCTCAACGGATTGAACCTCTCCAACGACGACACCATCAAACTTGCCAGCAACAGGTTCGAAGCCATCAACTTCCAACCCTGCCATGGTTATCTGATCCATCAACTGCTGAGAGTTGATTTCCGGGTTAACCCACTCGCGCAGCCACTGCTCACTGAATTTCATGGTAAATGCCTTGTTCTGATGCGGTTTCGACGTTTGATTTGGATGCCGTAAAACGTGTTATTAACGGAATTGGCGTAAAAAGCGTAAATCGTTCTCGAAGAACATACGCAGATCGTTCACGCCATAGCGGAGCATCGCCAGGCGCTCAACGCCCATGCCAAATGCAAAGCCGCGATATTCCTCGGCATCAATACCGCAGTATTCAAACACTTTCGGGTGAACCATTCCGCACCCCATAATTTCCAACCACTTGATGCTGCCATCGGCTTCCCGGCCCCACTCGATATCCACCTCAGCAGAGGGTTCGGTAAACGGGAAATAAGATGGCCGGAAACGAACCTGAAGGTCACGCTCAAAAAACACCCGCAGAAACTCTTCTACTGTGCTCTTCAGATCGGCAAAACTGACATTTTTCTCAACCAGCAACCCCTCAACCTGATGAAACATAGGGGTATGGGTCATGTCTGAATCGCATCGGTACACACGCCCGGGGCAAATCATGCGAAACGGCGGTTTGCCAGCCTCCATGGTACGGATCTGCACAGGAGAAGTATGGGTGCGCAACAAGGTGCCGGGATTGAAATAGAAGGTGTCGTGCATAGCACGGGCCGGGTGATGGCCGGGAATATTGAGCGCTTCGAAATTGTGGTAGTCGTCTTCGATCTCCGGCCCTTGTTCTACGGTATAACCGGCCCGGGAGAAGAACTCTTCTATACGCTGCAGTGTGCGGGTAACCGGGTGCAATCCACCCAGATCCTGACCTCGGCCGGGCAAGCTTACATCAATGGATTCGCCAGCAAGCTTTTGCTCTATGGCAACTCGCTCCAAGTTGCTCCGCTTGGCGTTAATCGCCTGTTCAACCTGTCCTTTTGCCTCATTAATTTTCTGGCCGGCGGCGGGGCGCTCTTCGGCAGACAGTTTCCCCAAAGTTTTGGCCTGCTGGGTAATTGCGCCTTTTTTACCAAGGTATTCAACACGAATTTGATCAAGCGCCTGCAAGCTGTCGGCTTTTTCGACTGCCGTTAAACCGTCCTGAACCAGTTGCTCCAGGTTTTCCATTGACCCTGCTCCAAACCAGAAATGAGGAATTCAAAAAACGAACTCTTGAAACAAAAATAGGGGAAGAGCGTGCCCTTCCCCTATTAAACGGTGCCTGTTGCGCAGATAAATCAGCACTTGGCACCGGCTCGATTCGTAATCGATGAAAGAGCTAAGCGATCAAAGGGATGCTTTTGCCGTTTCAACAACAGCAGCAAACGCCTGCTGCTCGTTCATGGCCAGGTCGGCCAGAACCTTACGGTCGATCTCAACATTTGCCTTTTTCAGGCCAGCAATCAAACGGCTGTAAGACAGGCCGTTAGCCCGAGCACCAGCGTTGATACGAGCAATCCACAGTGCGCGGAAAGCGCGCTTGCGGTTACGACGGTCGCGATACGCATACTGACCGGCTTTGATAACCGCTTGCTTGGCAACGCGGAATACACGACTACGAGCGCCGTAGTAACCCTTGGCCTGCTTTAAAATCTTCTTGTGACGACGACGTGCAACCACGCCACGTTTAACACGAGCCATACCTTAATCCTTCTACCTTAAAACCGTTGAGAGTGTTTGCTGCGTTACTTACGGAGCATACGCTTTACGGATGCCACATCAGATTTGGCAACCAATGAAGTACCACGCAGCTGACGCTTACGCTTAGGGCTCTTCTTGGTCAGGATGTGACTGGTGAAGGCTGACTTGTGCTTGAAGCCGGTAGCAGTTTTCTTGAACCGCTTAGCCGCTCCACTTTTCGTTTTCATTTTAGGCATTTTTTAAAACTCCGCATTCTGTTTTTTAATACATCAATATGAACCTGAACGACAAAACCCCTACCGTCAGGCAGGGGATTCATCACTGAATCAGATTCACTTCTTTTTGCGGGGAGCCACAATCATGGTCATCTGCCGGCCTTCCATTTTGGGCCGCATTTCTACCTGTGCCAGCGCTTCGATATCTGCCTCGATGCGCTCCATGAGTTTCATACCAATTTCCTGGTGTGCCATCTCACGGCCACGGAACCGGATAGTGATCTTGCCGCGGTCCCCGCCTTCAAGGAAACGTACCAGGTTGCGTAGTTTTACCTGATAATCCCCTTCTTCA
This sequence comes from Marinobacter sp. KMM 10035, assembly GCF_046537445.1. Taxonomy (NCBI): domain Bacteria; kingdom Pseudomonadati; phylum Pseudomonadota; class Gammaproteobacteria; order Pseudomonadales; family Marinobacteraceae; genus Marinobacter; species Marinobacter sp. KMM 10035. The sequence continues at coordinate 664,875 of NZ_JBBVMG010000002.1, forward strand.
GTTCCTGGTCGGAACTTAAGCTCTTTGACTTGCGTCTGTTTTTGCTTCTTCTTGGCAGCAGCCTTCGCCTTTTTCTCGTCGAAGACCTTTTTGCCATAGTCCATTATTTTACAGACGATCGGATCGGAATCTGTAACCTGTACCAAATCCAGGGTCGCCTCCTCTGCCATCTTGAGGGCCTCTGCGATCGGAACTACACCCACCTGCGTGCCCTCGGCATCTATCAGGCGGACTTCAGTTGCATCAATATTCTCATTGATCGGCGCCTTTGGAGTACGCCCACCCCGATTCGTTCGCTGTTTAATAGTTAAATCTCCGTCTTGATTCTGCCCTTGCGCTCAACATCTTCTTTCAGAAGTTGTTCGAACGCTTCGAGCGATAGGGTTCCCAAATCTTCACCTTTGCGGGTTCTCACCGCAACTGCGTTGTTTTCGACTTCTTTATCGCCGACAACAGCAAGAAAGGGAACTTTGTTAATTGTATGCTCGCGGATTTTAAAGCCGATCTTCTCGTTTCTCAAGTCAGCATTAACCCTAAAGCCCAAAGAATCCAACTTTTTCGCCAGATCCTGACAATAATCACGCTGATTATCGGTAATATTTAGAATGGCGACCTGAGTTGGAGCAAGCCATGTAGGGAACGCGCCCTCATACTCTTCGATCAGGATACCAATAAACCGCTCAAAAGAGCCAAGTACAGCTCGGTGCAGCATAACCGGGGTTTTACGCTCGGAGTTATCTGCAACGTACTGGGCACCAAGGCGGCCAGGCATAGAGAAATCTACCTGAATAGTGCCACACTGCCAAACCCGTCCGATACAGTCCTTGAGAGAAAACTCAATTTTCGGGCCATAGAACGCGCCTTCGCCCGGCAACAACTCCCAGTCCACACCTTCGCGATTAAGTGCTTCTTCCAGAGCAGCCTCAGCTTTATCCCAAACTTCATCCGAGCCCACACGTTTTTCGGGGCGGGTAGAAAGCTTGTACAGAATTTCCTCAAACCCGAAGTCTTCATACACTTCATGAAGAAGCTCAATAAACTTGGACACTTCTGGCTGAACCGCATCTTCCTCGCAGAAAATGTGAGCATCATCCTGAGTAAAGCCACGCACCCGCATCAAGCCGTGCAGTGCTCCGGAGGCTTCATTACGGTGGCAGGAGCCAAACTCAGCGAGCCGCAGCGGAAGATCCTTATAGCTCTTCAAACCCTGGTTAAATACCTGAATATGGCAAGGGCAGTTCATTGGCTTGATGGCGAAATCGTGCTTCTCAGATTCCGTGGTAAACATATCATCACGGAACTTGTCCCAATGCCCGGACTTCTCCCACAAGCTACGGGAGACCACCTGCGGCGTTTTGATCTCTTTATAGCCGTGACGGTGCAGCATTGAGCGCATGTATTGCTCTATTTCCTGATACACCGTCCAGCCGTCCGGGTGCCAGAACACCATACCTGGCGACTCTTCCTGCATATGGAAAAGATCCAGTTTCTTACCGAGTTTTCGGTGGTCACGTTTTTCTGCTTCTTCCAGGCGGTGCAGGTAGGCTTTGAGGTCCTTTTTGTTGCCCCAGGCAGTGCCATAAACCCGCTGCAACTGCTCATTATTGGTATCCCCACGCCAGAACGCACCGGAAACCTTAGTCAATTTAAACGCTTTAAGCTTGCCGGTGCTGGGCACGTGAGGGCCGCGACACAGATCGATAAAATCGCCTTGGCGATAGAAAGACAGATCTTCATCACCCGGAATATCTTCAATAATCCGAACTTTGTACTCCTCGCCCATCTCATCGAACAGCTTTACCGCTTCACTGCGGGAAAGCACAGAGCGGGATACCGGCATATCCTGTTTCGCAAGCTCTTCCATGCGCTTCTCGATTCTGGCCAGATCCTCATTGGTAAAAGGCCGATCGAATTTGAAGTCGTAGTAGAAGCCGTTGTCTATAACCGGCCCGATAGTCACCTGAGCCGAAGGAAACAGCTCTTTAACCGCCATAGCAAGCAAGTGAGCGGTAGAGTGACGGATTACATCAACACCCTCTTCATCACGCTCAGTGATAATGGCGAGCTCGGCATCCTGTTCGATCCGATAGCTGGTATCCACAAGCTGGCCGTCTACTTTGCCGGCAAGTGCGGCTTTGGCCAGGCCAGCACCAATGTCGGCGGCAACATCGTGTACGGTAACGGGTTCTGCGAAACTACGGTGACTGCCATCCGGCAGGGTTATGACGGGCATGAAAAGCTCCTGTTAAGTACTCAGCGGTGATCTATACCAGAGATCACATGGTGACGGCGTTCCGCGATACAAACCGCGAGCCGTTTCGGGGCGCAGTTTAACAGAAAAAACCCCGACAGGTTAATATCGGGGTTTACTTGGCGCTGAGCCGGTCGGATTTACCGCAGAACTGCCGGCTTACTGGGACGGCACAAAAGGAGGCCGCTCCCCCTCACCGGCCCTGCGTCTAAGCTGCAAAAACGCCAGAAAGCCAAGTAAGAGAAGCGCCGGAATAAACATCAACTCTTTGGGTGGGCGCGGGTTAGGCACCTGCACCACATCTATGGTCCAGCCAAAGCTCAGCCCGGCTTTCTCTGCATCGCTGCCAAAGTTGACGAACTCGACGTTCATTACGTCACCCGCTGCTGATACCTCCAGCCCAGCTGCCGCCAACCGCTTCTCCGGTGTTTCGGCCGCGGGCAGTGGCAATTGCAGATACTTGGATACGTCATCACCTGAAAGCGACATGCCCGCTGCCTGCAATACAATAGGCTGCCCAGGTGCAACCTCATCAACGTGCTGCATCAACTCTGAACCGGGCCGGTCGTTGGTGGGCGGGTATATCTCATCCCACCAGAAGCCCGGACGGAACAGAGTGAAGGTAATCAGCAGAAGACCAATGGTTTCCCACCAGCGGGTTTTCGTGAACCAGAAACCTTGGGTGGCCGCTGAAAACACCAGCATAGCTGTCACGGCACTAAACACTGTCACCAACAAATCGAACCAACCAGTTAGCCCGATCAGCAACAGCTGGGTGTTGAAGATGAACATGAACGGCAAAATTGCGGTTCGTATGTCGTAGGTGAAGCCTTGTATACCCGTTCGTATCGGATCCGCCCCCGAAATAGCGGCTGCAGCGTATGCCGCGAGCCCAACAGGGGGCGTATCATCCGCCAATATACCGAAGTAGAACACGAACAGGTGCACTGCAATCAAAGGCACCAGCAGGCCGTTTTCTGCACCCAAGGTGACAATGACAGGCGCCATCAAGGTAGACACAACAATATAGTTGGCCGTGGTAGGCAACCCCATACCAAGTATCAGACTGATAACAGCCGTAAAACTTAGCATCAGCAGCAAGTTGCCACCGGAGATGAACTCAACGAACTGAGTCATAACCAAGCCAATGCCGGTCAGCGTAACAGTGCCTACAACAATGCCCGCGGTGGCAGTGGCCACACCAATGCCCACCATGTTGCGGGCACCAGTAACCAGCGAATGAGCCAGATCTACCCCACCCTGCTTCAGGCCGCCCAGATAATCACCGCTGTTTTTGAAGAACGCTTTTAGCGGTCGCTGAGTCATGATGATAAACACCATGAACACTGTGGCCCAAAACGCCGACAATTGCGGCGAAAAACGCTCTACCGTCAGACACCAAACTAAAACCACTACCGGTAGCAGGAAATAAAGACCGGTTTTTACGGTCGCCCCAACGGGAGGCAACTTATCCATGAGCGAGTCCGGATCATCCTCTTCCAAATCCGGAAAACGCGAACCATAACCTACAAGCGCTATATAGATCGCGATCAGCAGCGGGGTAAGCACCCACATGGCTGCGCTGCCGAATACATCTTTCATCCAGCCCACACCGTAATACACCGCCAGGGTCAGCACGCTGAGCCCCAGCAGGATCATTACCCAAACAAGCATGCGCTGGGCCAGGGTTGGCTTATTCAGACGCTCAACACCCTTCATGTTCATCTTGCAGGCTTCAAGGTGCACGATATAGATAAGCGCTACGTAGGAAATCATCGCCGGCAGAATGGCGTGTTTGATCACCTCAAGGTAGGAAATACCGACGTACTCAACCATCAGGAACGCAGCTGCGCCCATAATGGGCGGCGTCAGCTGCCCATTGGTTGAGGCCGCCACTTCTACGGCGCCCGCCTTGGTAGCGGGGAAGCCCACCTTTTTCATTAGCGGGATGGTGAAGGTTCCCGTGGTGACCACGTTGGCAATAGAGGAGCCGGAGATAACACCACTCAAACCACTGGCGACCACTGCTGCCTTGGCTGGCCCTCCACGCATGTGACCAAGCATAGCGTAAGCCACCTTGATAAAGTAATTTCCTGCTCCTGCACGCTCAAGCAGCGCCCCAAACAGAACAAACAGGAATACAAAGCTGGTTGATACGCCCAAAGCGACACCGAATACACCTTCGGTGCCCAACCACTGGTGCGATGCGAGCTTGTTCAGGCTCGCCCCTTTGTGGGAGATCACATCCGGCATATAGGGGCCGGCAAGTGAATAGATAATGAAAACACCCGCAACAATCGTAAGGGGAAGGCCCAGCGCACGGCGGGTGGCCTCCAGCAATAAAACCAAGCCGGCCAGTGCGACCACAAGATCCTGGGTATTAGGTGACCCCGGACGACTCGCCAGCTGGTCATAAAAAACATAGAGATATGAAGCTGTACCCGCCGCAGCGAGGGCCAATATCCAGTCATACACAGGCACTTTATTGGTGTGCTTACCCCGAATCATGGGAAATGCTGCAAACGCCAGGAAAGAGGCGAATGCCAAATGAATCGAACGCGACTCTGTAGAGTTGAGCACGCCAAATTCGAAAATATAGGGTAGTGGTGATGCTATCCAAAGCTGGAAAAGAGACCAGAGCAAAGGAACACCAAAAAGAATGATCGCAGCAGATCCGGTTGCAGCCCTTCCACCGGATTCGGTTTGAAGAAACTCCTCTACCTTCTGCTTATCGATGCCATCCCCGGCTCTCGGGTCGCTATTGGTCATAGCAGAATCCTGTCAGAGGGAAACGATAGTGAAATTAAAGCTGCGGGCAGGGATTGCCCGCAGCCAACTCAAGTGCTTGGGATCGAATTAATCGATCAGGCCAGCTTCCTTGTAGTACTTAGCCGCACCGGGGTGCAACGGCGCACTCAAGGCATCAGCTACCATTTCACTCTTGTTCAGGTTCGCGAATGCAGGGTGCAAACGCTTGAAGCTGTCAAAGTTCTCGAATACTGCTTTAACCACTTCATATACCACGTCGTCCGGCACATCCGTTGACGATACGAAAGTTGCGGCAACACCAAAGGTGGTTACGTCGTTATCAGAGCCACGGTACATGCCTCCCGGGATAACGGCTTTCCGGTAATACGGGTTGTCATCGATCAGCTTTTTAGCAGAGTCGTTGTACACATTCACCAGTACACTGTCGCAAGACGTAGTTGCTTCTTTGATAGCACCAGATGGGTGGCCCACGGTGTAGAAGAATGCATCGATATTGCCATCGCACAGGGCCTGGGACTGCTCAGCCGCTTTTAGCTCAGCTGCGAGGGAGAACTTGTCCATAGTCCAACCCATTTCATTCATCAGCACTTCGGCTGTGGCGCGCTGGCCTGAGCCCGGGTTACCCACAGAAACCCGCTTTCCGGCAAGATCTTCAAAGTTCTTGATGCCCGAGCCTTTGCTCGCGACTACGGTGAACGGTTCCGGGTGCAGTGAGAAAACAGCACGAAGCTTCTTGTTTGGACCGTCGTCTTTGAACTGGCTGGTTCCGTTAAAGGCGTGGTACTGCCAGTCAGACTGGGCGACTGCAAGGTCCAATTCACCCTGGCGGATTGCATTCAGGTTGTATACAGAACCGCCGGTGCTCTCAACGGAGCAGCGAATGCCATGCTCTTTACGATCCATATTGACCAGGCGGCAAATAGCACCACCCGCCGGATAATAAACACCGGTAACGCCACCGGTTCCGATAGTAACAAAGCGTTGCTCCTGTGCGGAAACCGCTGTGGATGCAGCACCCAAGGTAACAGCCGCAGCAATAGCCAATGCAGAGGCTTTAAGTTTCAGTGTCATATGAATCATTCCTTATTATCATCGTTGTAATCAACTGCCCGCCTGAGCACGGGGGCAAGTGTCACGCTCACCATAGAACATAGACCACTTTGCGTCATAAATAAAGCTTGAGGTAGCTCGCTAACCAGTTGAGTAGGCAACAAAAAAGCCCGCATTCAGCGGGCTTTTTTGTCGTAGCCAGCCCTATTTGGCAGCACGAGCCTTGGCGATCATCTGATCTGGCCGCAGCAGGAATCGCGCAAGCGCAGGGAGCAGCCAGATCGCGCCGATCATATTCCACAAGAACATGAAGAACAGCAAGAAGCCCATATCCGCCTGAAACTTGATCGGCGAGAAGATCCAGGTCACTACGCCAAGCCCCAGCGTGACGCCGGTAAACATAACGGCCTTACCGGTTGAGCGCAGAGTTTCGAAGTAGGCTTCCTGAAGTGGCTTGCCGTCCAACAAATACTTCTCGAGTTTGCTGTAAATATAGATGCCGTAGTCGACACCGATACCCACACCAAGTGCAATAACAGGAAGGGTTGCGACTTTGATACCAATTCCCGACACAGCCATGATCGCTTCACAAAGAATCGATGTCAGCCCAAGCGGGACAACAATACACAACACAGCTCGGACAGAGCGGAAGGTCGCAAAACACAACAAGCTCACCACACTGTATACCAGGATAAGCATCATATCCTTGGCGTTGGCAATAACCTCGTTGGTCGCCGCCTCAACACCGGCATTGCCGGCGGCAAGCAAGAACGTGTGCTCATCGTTGCTGTTATTGTTCGCAAACTCTTCAACCCGCTCAACCACTGTTTCCAGAGTTTCAGCTTTGTGATCTTCAAGGAACACCAGCACGGGCGTCAGGCTGCAGGTGGTGTTGATAAGACCGGATGGCGCCTCACGGATGGACGCGTTGATGATGGTCTGGTTACGGGAAATCTCATACCATTTCCAGTTGCCTTCATTCAAAGCCTTGGTGACGATCTTCGACACATCGGCAAGCGACGCTGAGGACTGAACGCCCGGAGTGTTTTGAAGCTCCCATTGCAGTGAGTCCATGGCCCGAAGAACATTGTATTGAGTGCACTGCTCTTCTGGAGTTTTCACCATCACAACCAAGACATCGGCACTCGTAGAGTAGTTGTCGATGATATAGGCGTTATCCAGGTTGTAACGCGAGTCGGCACGAAGCTCAGGTGCACCTTGGTCCAGATCCCCTACTTTTAGATCCTGCTTATAGTAGAGGCCAAGACCCAAGCCAACCACAGCAATAAGCAATGAAATTGGTGCAACGCCAGGGTGCGCAAAGTAGGACATCATACGCCACTTGCGGTCCTGTTTTTCGCCGTGGTTCTGCACGTGGCGCACGCCACCTTTGGAAATACCAAGGTAAGACATGATCAGAACGTGGAGTACCAGGTTGGTGATGATAACAAACGCCACACCCAGTCCAGCCGCTATGGCCAGATCACGGATCACATCAATCTCGATGAAGAACAGCGTGAGGAAGCCGAACGCATCAGAAACCAGCGCCAACATGCCCGGAATATACAGCGCCCGGAATGCCAGGCGAGCGGCGGTTACAGCGTCAAAGCCCTTAGCTGCCTCCACCGCCATGGCATTGACGATTTGCACGCCGTGACTAATGCCAATGGCAAAGACAAGGAACGGCACAAGCACCGAGTATGGGTCCAGCCCGTATCCCAAAAGCCTGAGGGCACCAAGCTGCAGGAACACCGCAACAATCGAAGTGAACACAGGCACCAGCGTGCCGGTGATGCAGCGGGAGTACCAGAACAGCAACAGGGTTGTCAGCAGAATAGTTATGCCAGCGAACCAGGCAATCGACCCAATACCCTCAATCAGGTCGCCCACTTTCTTGGCAAAGCCGACGATGTGAATGTCTATGTTCGGATTTTGCGCTTCGTACTTGATCCGTATTTTCTCTTCCAGGTCCCGAGAAAACGCTGCGTAATCCAGTGGCTCTCCCGTTTCAGGATTCTTTTCATACAGAGGTGCATAAACAATCGTGGACCGGAAGTTATCTGACACCAACCGCCCTACTTCGTTGGAACGAAGTATGTTCTGGCGCAAATTCTCCAGACTTGCCGGCGAACCATCGTAGTCATCCGGAATAACGTTGCCGCCCTGGAAACCTTGCTCCGTTACCTCTACCCAGCGAACGTTTGATGTCCACAGAGTTTTCAGGCCTGAGCGGTCCACACCGTTAAGATAAAAAACCTCATCGGTGATCTGCTTCAGAGTCTCCATGTACTCTGCAGAAAAGATATCACCGGTTTTGGTTTCCACAGCAATGCGTACAAAGTTGCCCAGGTTTTCCAGGTCATTCCGGTGATCCAGCATATTGATGATATACGGGTGCTCAAGCGGGATCATTCGCTCGAAACTCGCATCCGGCTGGATTTTTACAGCGTTATATCCCAAAAACACCGTCAACAGCAGGAAACCGATAAGGATCACGGCCCGATTGTTGAAAATCAGGCGCTCCAGAAACGGTTCCGCCTTAGGCGTTGTCAGGTAGTGTTCACCCCTGTCATGGTTCGGGTTGGACATTCAAAAGCCCCTCTATTATTTTTTCGGTTGTTGCCACATCAGGGCGTTATTGAAGGTTCTTTCCGCGCGCGTCGGTGATTTTCACGCCGCTTTCACCCACGACAAGAAGATTGGTTCCAGATGCCGGAACAACACTCATAATGCCTGCCCGATCATTCCGGAAGTGCTCCCGAAATGACTCTGCGCCATTGGTACTCATCAGCACCGCGCCACCATTTCCAACCAGGGTTATCCGGCCGTCATCAGCCACTGAACCATCGTTAAGCGTAGCGCCTGCGCTGTTAGGTACCATCCGCCAAGTCTTTCCCAAATCGGCTGAAAAAAGCATGTTGCCACGCAGGCCAAAGGCCAGGAGTTCATTAACCTGCCCTGTCCCTATCACTCCGAACAGAGAGCCCTCATAAGGACTTTCGCGCCGCTCCCAGGTGTCTCCACCATCCACAGAAACGTGAATTTGCCCTGCCTCTCCTACAATAACAAGCGCTCCGCCAGTAATACGAGCAATGCTGTTGAGGTGGAAGTTCTGGGCGTTCTGAATCTGCGATGCCCAGTCACTCCAGGTACGACCGCCATCTTCCGTGCGCAGGATCATGCCATAGGCGCCTACGACAAAGCCGTGTTGATCATCTTCAAACCAGACACCAAGCAACGGGTTTACCGGGCCGATATCCAGGTCGGACTGCATGTTTTCTATGACAAACACCAGATCATCCATTGCCCACTCGAGATCTGCCTTTTCGGATTCAGGCGCCTCTTCGATGCGCTCTTCCATGGCGGCAACTTGATCTTCCTTACTCTCAATAGCCAGCTTGGAAGCATCGGTTCCGGTTAGCTGAAGGCTCCAGTTCTCTCCGGCATCGTCGGTATGCAGCACCACACCGCTATGACCAACGGCCCAGCCATGTGTTTCAGTTCCGAAATCTACGGCGGTCAAGGTAACAGACACAGGCACACTGCCCTGCACCCAGGTTTGCCCGTCATCATCCGAGTATATGATGTGTCCCCGCTCCCCCACTGCAACGATGCGATCGCCCGCGCGCACAGCGTCATTGAGGAGCTTCGTGGGTGCCAGGTCCGTTTGACGGGCCGGAGTTTCAATGAGATCCGCAACCGCAAATGCGGCCGGCGAGGACCAAACCATGGAAAGCCCGAGGCAGGCTGCCCCCAGCGTTTTGCACATCAACCTTTTAGCCATTCAAATTGCCTATTGTGTTGTTTTAACTTTATGTCTCTGGCCGGTAGCTCCGGCAATTAACGGCAAATATGCCGGCACCTGAGGCTACCGGCATATCATCACGCGACCTTAAGCAGCGAGGCAAGGGCTATAATCTCGCCACTCACAAAGAATATATGCCTTAGCGAACACTCCGTCGGCGCAGAGAGGCCGGAGAATAGTAACGCTTGTTCGGAATATCGTTCGTAAGAACTCGGGTATTTGGCTCTTCGGTGTCAAGGCCAATCACGTGATAACGACGGGCCTGTAAATCATGATAGACGTCCAGAACGGTCCACACACCCGGAAGTTCATAATAATTTTTCGCGAGACCCATGGTTACGCGCCACAATTCGCCACGACCGTCGTACTGATCCAACAGGACCGTGTTCCAGCTGTCTTCGTCAACGTAGAAGCGGCGCTTGCCGTAAATATGACGAGCCCCTTTTTTCAGGTTCGCTTCAACCACGTGCACGCGGTGCAACTCCCAGCGTGTCACATCCGGATTTACGTGGGACATACCGAGAATTTCAGAATAACGGAGCCCCTTTTCACCGATGCGGTAGTTGTTATAAGGAATATATATTTCCTTCAAACCTTCGTAAGACCAGTCGTAACGATCCAATGCACCGTTAAAGATATCCGTGTCATCCGCTGTGCGGAGGTTGTCGGCCGTTGCAATAGGTGAGTCGTAACCCAGGTTCGGGGCTCTTCTTACACGGCGCTGCCCAGCGTTATAACCCCACCCATTTCGTGGGCTTATAATCTGGTTAAGGGTTTCATGGATAAGAATGGCGCTACCCGCCAAGCGCGGAGGAGACTGAGTGAACGAAAGGTAGTAGAAAATGATGTTGTCGAGCTCACTCTCGTCTCCCTCAGGGTTATAAAAGTTGAAAAATGCTTCCTGCTGAGTAGTAACAAGCGAATAGTCGCCGTTCGTTTGGACGGCAACTTCACTGGAGCGACGTGTTCCTGAAATTCCGCGCCAACGGGTCAGGTGATTCCAGACAACCTGCCAAGCTTTTTGCTCGTCATTGCCACTCAGTATCGGGAAAGGGTAGCCACCATAGGCGCCTTTAAGGCCTTCACCCTTGCCAACAACTTCTGCTTCAACTGCATTTTTACGTGTATTTTCCGCAACCCAGTCAGGCACGGCGTGAGTGCGACGGGATTTATAGACGGGAATGCGAAAGCTGGTCGGATAGGTTTCAAATAATGCCAGAGCACCGTCTGTCAGGTGCTCCGCATACTGGTCTTTGTTTGACGCATTAATGGTGAACAATACTTCATCGTTCGGGAATGGATCAATATGGTGCTGACCCGAGCCTTTGTATCCTGCTGGCGGCTTTGTAATACCTCCGGTCCAAGCCGGGATAGTGCCGGATTCGTTGCCGGCCTTGATAGAGCCAAACGGCGTAAGGTCTTTGCCAAGGCGGGAAGCTTCACTGGAAGAAACTGCAGCCCAAGAGGGTGATGATGCTAATGAGAGGGCGAGCAAGCCCCCGAGTATCGCACTCTTTTTATGATTCATAGTTTGCCCTGAATTCAACTGGAAGCCCGTATAAAGGCTTTTTTATTATTACCTGATGGAAAGACAGGCTTTCCATCAGACTAGCCGATTCATCAAGGTTGTCTATCGATCGAAAGTGCGATTTTGTATCTGGCTGTAATCAAGCGTGCTCAATCACAGCCCCCTTTGACCAAACCTCAGGCTTCAAGGCTTTTGTGCACAACCTCATAGAGATCTGCCGACAGCTCTGCCTTGTCCCGAATCTGTTCAAGAGCGGTACGCATCAGTGCGCTGTAGGCAGGTGCAAACTTCTTCCAGCGGGTCAACGGTGCAACCAGCCGAGCAGCAATCTGCGGGTTGCTGTCGTCCAGTCGACACACCTGCTCAGCAAGGAATGAATAACCTGACCCATCGGGGTTGTGGAAGGCTGCCAGATTCTGGCCTGCAAACACCCCGATAACTGAGCGAATTTTGTTGGGATTTTTCCAATCAAAGGCGGGGTGCTTCAGAAGCGCCTGGATCTGCGGCAACTGGCCAGCCCGATCGGAGGACGCCTGCACCGAAAACCACTGCTCAACAACTTGGGGATCGCTCTGGAACTGCTCGTAGAAATCTGCCAGAGCCTGGCTTCTTTCTGCTGCGTAATCCGAGTTGACCAGAGCACGCAGCGCACCCATGCGATCGGTCATATTATCAGCCTCGCTAAGCTGCTGAAGAGCCAGGTCGCGCCCGGTATCGTCATTGATCATCAGCAACCAGGCGAGCGCCGTATTTTTCAGGCTTCGGCGAGCGACAGATTCCGGTGTCACCTCGTATTCACCGCCACCCAGGTTCCGGTTATAGCAGGCAACCAACTCATCTCGCAACGAGGTAGCCAAGTGGCTCAACACTTGTTCCCGTGTACGGTGAATAGCTGCTACATCCGGGCTATCCGCCAGTTCAATAAGATAGGCCTCAGAAGGCAGATGAAGCATCTTCGCCACCAAGGCCTGATCCAGCGCTCTGTCTGCCAGCAATGCGCGGTAGGCATCCACCAGGCGAGGGTCAACGTCCCCAGCCCCGGAGGAAGCCACCAGTGATTGGATCACATCAACCGCAAGCCGCTGGCCTGCATCCCATCGGTTGAAACCATCCGGGTCATGGCTCATCAAAAACACAAGCTGCTCGCGGCTCCATGGGTAGACCAATCGCACCGGTGCGGAAAAATGGCGCAGCAACGACGGTACGGGTTTCTGAGACAACCCGTGGAATTCGAACGTGTGGCTTGCGTCGGTTAGCTCAAGAACCCGTTCAGTTGGCGCACTCGCCGCATCTTCTGTACTTCCCAGCCTTAAAGGCAAAGCCTCCCCCTCAGCGCCCAGAAGGCCCAAGGCGAAAGGAATATGCTGTGGTTTCTTATTCGTCTGCCCTGACGTGTCAGGAATTGCTTGTTGTATCTTGAGACTGTATACACCGCGCTCGGAATCATAGTCATCTGCCACCGTCAGCACTGGCGTACCAGCCTGGTCGTACCACAAGCGGAACTGGGCGAGATCGCGACCGGATGCGTCTTCCATCGCCTTCACGAAATCATCGGTGGTGACCGCCTCGCCGTCGTGGCGTTCGAAATACAGATCACTGCCTTTACGGAACAAGTCCGGCCCCAGCAAGGTATGAATCATGCGCACCACTTCCGCACCCTTTTCATAAATGGTCAGAGTATAGAAGTTACTGATCTCCATGTACGAAGCGGGCCGCACTGGATGTGCCATTGGCCCGGCATCTTCAGCAAACTGAGCCGTGCGTAGAAGCGTTACGTCTTCAATTCGCTTGACCGTTGGTGAACCCATATCGGCCGAGAAGGTGGAATCCCGGAATACCGTGAACCCTTCTTTAAGGCTCAACTGAAACCAGTCCCGGCAGGTTACCCGGTTGCCAGACCAGTTGTGGAAGTACTCATGGGCAACAATGGATTCAATGCGCTGGAACGCAAGGTCGGTTGCTGTTTCCTGACTGGCCAATACGCAGGACGAGTTGAAAATATTCAGGCCCTTGTTCTCCATGGCTCCCATATTGAAATCGTCTACGGCAACAATCATGAAGATATCCAAATCGTACTCGCGGCCATAAACCTCTTCATCCCAGCGCATGGAGCGCTTGAGTGAGTCCATGGCATGCTGGCACTTGGCGGCATTGCGAGGCTCAACAAATATGCGCAAATCAATATCCCGGCCGGAACAGGTTGTAAAAGTATCCTGCTTTTCCACCAGGTCGCCTGCCACCAAGGCAAAGAGGTAACTCGGCTTGGGGAACGGATCTTCCCAGGTTACGAAATGGCGCCCGTCTTCAAGGTCACCCCTGTCCACGTCGTTACCGTTGGACAACAGCACCGGGCAACTGGCTTTGTCTGCTTCAATACGGGTGCGGTATCGCGCCATCACATCGGGGCGATCCGGAAAATAGGTAATGCAACGGAAACCCTCGGCTTCACATTGAGTGCAAAACATTCCCGAAGATTTGTACAGCCCTTCAAGCCGGGTGTTGTTCTGTGGCTCAATCCAGGTCACGACCGTTAACTCGAACCGGGCTGGCACCTTTGCAATAACAAGCTGCACACCGGTTTCATTATAGTCACTGCCTGCCGCCAGCTCTTGGCCATCCAACTCGACCCGCTCCAACTTAAGGCTATCGCCATCCAGCTCCAGGGGCGCGAATTCCTCGGTGGACTCCGGATTTCGGTGCACGGTTAAAGTGCTGTGCACCCGTGCACCACTTTCAAAGAGCTCGAAGCGAAGGTCGACGGTGTCTACCAGGTATGCCGGTACCTTGTATTCGCTCAGGCGGATGGTTGTTGGCTGATTGGTGCGCATTGATAGTCTCCAGATTGCTCAGCCTGCGAAGGACCCGGGGCGGGCCAGTCAGGCGTTATCAGATCGGACGGACAACGGGAATCTTAAGAGCCCATTACCCGGAAACGGACTTCATAACCGGTAAACTTGCGGATATTGATAACCCCGGTGTCGAGGATCAGGTATTGGCCTTTGATGCCCTCAAGAACCCCCTCCACTTCCGGTGTTTTATCCAGGTTATGAGTTTTGATTTTTTCTGGCCAGGTCTGCACGGGGTAGCTCAATTCAAGCCCCCGTTCATCCACTTCGCGAATGGCATCCTGCCCGTGTACTTCACGCAGCGCGGCGAGATCCTCTGCAATCAGCGCGAGTATCCGCTGGCGCTCCTGCACAAGATTCAACTCCGCAACATCGCCCCTGAGCATGGCGCGCCAGTTTGTGCGATCTGCAACGTGTTTCTTGCAGGCCACCTCAACAAGGCCGGAAAGATACCGGGTAGCCACTCTCAACATGGGAATAGCATCCACTGCACCCTGGTCGATCCAGCGCGTTGGCACTTGGGAACCGCGAGTAATGCCTACTTTGAGGCCCGATGAGTTAGCCAGATACACCACATGTTCAATCATGCAATGGGTTTCACCCCACTCAGGCTCACGGCAGGTGCCCAGGTGGTAATGGCATTTTTCAGGGCTCATGATGCAACTGTCACAGGAAGCCAGCTTCCGGAAGCAGGGGTAACAATGCCCTTGGTTGAAACTCTTTTTCGTTGTCCGGTCACAGTTAACGCAGCGAATCACACCCTCGAAATCAAAGCGTAAGGGCTGGCCTATGAGCTCATTCATTTCCACTCGAGCGTCACCTACAGCCAGTACATAGGACACAGGGTCGCCAGCTTCTGCGGGCATTTTTCTGAGCCGCCCGGTTACATCCGCAAAATCGTTCAAGATTTGACCTCAACAAACTGATTGGGATCGACATTGTTATCGCCCGGCTGATTACGACGCACGGAGGGGTCGCATGCAGTGCCAGCCTTGATTCCACGATCAAGGTAACCGACGCGCTCCTGCTCAGGGATGTTATGCAGGTTCTCGTAATAAATGACTGCCTCCAGGCTAATCTCGCGCTGCTGGGGCGTTAGCTTGCGACCATCCGGCCACTTTCCGAGTTCTATGGACTGTTTCAGACTCTGATAAACATTGGGATCGAGTCGCTCGATAAGCTCTTCGTAAGTCATCCGGTTCTCCTGAAAAAACCTTCATAAAAAAGTAGAGTAATCGTTTGACAGATGCAAACGATAATGATTATCATTGCCCCGCCAAATGACGACGGTCGTATCATTTGGTCTCTCTCATCAGGAGCAATAAGCTTCTTTTATACCCCACCTCTGGTGGGGTTTTTTTATGCTTTCTGTTTATTGCCAGCCGGCAAAATAGCCGCTATCGCCAAGCCAGCAACAAAGCCGCCGAGATGCGCCTCATTGGCCATACTTCCCAACCCCAACATCTCGGGTAAGGGTGTAAACCCGATCACCATCCAGACTACTGCAAAGGTTACCAGCGCGGGCGGGAACTGGAATCTTGGAAGTGTTCGCTGGCTCAGCCAGCAATAACCGAGGATGCCGTAAACCACTCCGGAAAGGCCACCAAAAAGCGGCCCCGACACAACGTATTGCAGCACGTTGGAGAAAAGACTAGTAACGATAAAAAGCACAATAAACCGGCCACGCCCATCAAACCATTCGACCTGGCTACCCAGAAACCACAGCATCACGGAATTGAAAACAATGTGAGTCCAGCTGAAGTGCAGAAAGTCAGGGGTGAATAACCGCCAGATTTGGCCGCTGGCAAGCGTTGCCGAAAGCGCATCCAGACTCCCTGCCATGGGATTCCAGTCGTAAGCTCGGGGATCGATGATCAACAAGCTGAACGTGAACTGATTGCTGCCCAGGCTTGTAAACCAGGCCATCAACACACCCAGTACAATGATGCCAAGAACCAGCGGCGCATGCCGAGGGGACGGCTGCCATCGCCCTGCCACGAATACAGGCGAATGATTCTGGTGCTCAACAGCCTGGCGGATACCCGGGTCGGCAAGGAATCGATCCAGAGCCTCCAAAACTGGCTCGGCATGCTCTGAATGCTCCAGCCACAGTACCTGGAAACCACCCTCTTCACTGATTCTGTGGGGCACTCCCTGGCTCTTTAGCCACTGGCTAAACCCGCCAAGATCTACACTCGCATCTAACTGCTTTACTCGGTACACAATCTACCTTGCCTCGCGGGTTATTCAGACTGACAACTCGGACCGCCGTGTTAGCGAGCGACGCTGTCCTCACTGGTGGGATAATCAGGGGAATCCTTGTGATCCCGAGCGACATTGACCCAAACAAACTTGTCGGGGGAAAGCTCTCGCTCGCCGTCCATCCGGTACGCCACTAGCCTGCCGTATTTCACAGCACTGAAATCAATGCAGGCGACGTTGGACTTAAGCGGCGCAGGCTCACTGTCCATCCAGTAATGACCAACGAATACCGGCGGCGCATCCAGCGGGTAAGTAATCAGCTGCTTACGCTCGTCGTCGCTAAGAGGCCGCCCCGCCACTTCTGGTGGTAAGGGGTCAGGCTGGAAGACTACATCGGCATAGGTGCGGGGATTATCGGCCCAGAACTTGGTGCGGAAGAACTCTCGAACGTAGCCATCCCGCCCGGTTATTTTTACACCCTGAGGAAGGCGTAAATCTGTGCCCCGCAACAAGGTGTCCATAACCTGCCCTGCAAAGGAATCGATTGCCGCAGAAGCGTGCAGGAAATCTTCATCAATGCAGGCGCCGCCTTGAACCTGCTTGAACTTCTGAATGAGCTCGTCATCCCAGCAGGCGTGAACCGCACGAAAATCGTCTTCCTCGATAAACAAGGGAATAGTGTAAAACCACTCAAGGAAGTCATTCCACTCGTGAGGGTGGGCTTCGAACTGCTCCAGGGTTTCCCGGATCAGGCGATCATGTCGCGGGTTGTGTTCCCGCAGCCATGTTTTACCACTGCCTGCACGCGCCCGTGTACAGTAGCCTAGGGCGTTGTACTCATGGTTTCCCATCACAATACGCGCGGAACCCCGCTCGACCATGTTCCTGACCAGGTGCAGCGCTTCACGAATTCTCGGACCGCGATCAATAATATCGCCAATGAACACAGCTTGCCGCCGCCGGTGCTGGTATACGCCATTCACCTTGCTGTATCCCATCTGCTCGAGCAACATCGCAAGCGTATTCGCACAGCCGTGAATATCGCCGATAATGTCGTAACCACGACTTGCAGTATGCTTAATTCCGGCCATGATCAACTCGCTGCTATTTCACTTGCCCAGCCAAGCTTGTCGCGGCAGGTGGCATAGAAATTATGGTCTGTAGGGTGAATCAGCCGAATTTTAAAAGGCTTTTTGGCGATGCGGATGATATCCCCCGGCGCGCAGGCAATATTCATCTGACCATCAAAACTGATTTGCGGGTAGGTTTCATTGGTTTCCCCGACAACCAATTTAATCTCGCTCTTTCCATCTACAACAATCGGGCGACTGCTGAGGGTATGAGGGAACATGGGCACCAGCACAATGGCATCCAGTTTCGGATGCATAATCGGCCCACCGGCTGAGAGCGAATAAGCCGTAGACCCTGTGGGAGTCGACACAATCAGACCGTCCGACCGCTGGCTGTATACAAAATGCCCATCGATATACAAATCAAAGCCGATCATACGGGTGGATTTACCCGGATGTAGCACGACATCATTCAGAGCCGTGCCAAAGCCCAAAGGCTGGCCATTACGCTCTACATTGCCGTCTAGAAGAAACCGGGTCTCCTCAATATACTCACCTCCAAGCACCTTGCCGAGACGCTCTTCCAGGTCAACGGGCGAAATGTCCGTCAAAAAACCCAGCCGACCGCGGTTCACACCAAGCAGGGGAATCTTGGATTTAGCCAGTTCCCGGGCTGCGCCCAACAAGCTTCCATCGCCGCCTACGACAATAACCAGGTCGCAGATTTCGCCAAGGAGCTTTTTGCTGGCAACCTGCAAACCGTGGCCAGGCAACATGCTGGCGGTGTCTTCCTCAAGGATAACGTGGTAATGGTTGGCGACCAGATATTGTTTAAGCTGGCGCAGTGATTCAACCACCTTAACGCTACCCATCCGGCCGATGACGCCTATGTTTCTGAACTGGTCCATGAATTATCCTGTGGTGTCGCCTGTTTCAATCTGGCCTACAGTCTAACGAAAGTCACCCCGATACTGAAAATTGTTCTGCGCGCCCTTCAGCAGGCCGTTTAGTTTCAGAGTTGGTGGTTCTCGCAACGGTCGTCGACTCCAGGCTGAAACTCCCCGGGTTGGCTGACTCTCAACAAGGGTTCACCACAGGAAGTATCACCGTCGAGCGCCTGCTGACAAACCGGGTTCTCGTAGTGGGCGAGCCACTGAAGATAGGCCGGCTCGTTCATGCCACAACGCTCCGCTGCATAAGCGGTCGGGTTACCAAAGTAGTTTTCAATTTGCCGGTAGGGCACAGTCAGGTGACCAACACCCGAGTGGTAAGCAACCAGAAAAACAGATTCAGATTTCAGGTACCCCATAATACTGTTTTCGGGTGGTTCACGGTTCCGAAGCTCATGCACTTCCTGCTCCAGAGCGACAAGTTTTTCATCCCGGTGCTCCAGCTCACGCTGTTTACGGTCGAGCTGCTCCCTCAGCAAGACCAACTCCGCTGTTGCGTTGGCATCCCCCCGACTGGCTTCAGGGTTAGCGGTAGCCATTTGCTCCTGCATGCTGAGATATTGCTGATTACGCTCCGCCAACCGCTGCTTCAACTGCTCATTGCCTAAGCGCTGGCGCTCATACTTTTGCTCCAGATCAGCCATTTCATTGCTCAGGGTCTTGATCTCGAGCCGGTGTTCCCGGTGCACTTCAGACAGCATGTCCCGGTGCACGCTTTGCAGGGTTTTAATGCGAAGGCGCTGTTCACGTATCAGTTGCGCAAGACGTGCCCGATCGGCGCCGATGCGGGATTCGTCATCCATTTCCGCGGCCTGTTCCCCGCCCTGTAACACAGGGATATTCTCCTCTTCGGGCTCAACAAGGCGAAATTTAAGGGCGTTGGCTTTAACCGCCTTTCGGATTAGCTGGAAATGGTTGTTGCCCGGTGTCATATCCGGGTCCCATAACTCAGAAGCGTACTGGGGATCGGGGCAAAGACTGCGACAGACAAGGCGAATCGCTCCGCCTCCCATATTCGGACCTTTTGCACCCTTGCGAGCCAGCTCTTCAATGGGCACATTCCAGCTGCTGTCAGCTCTGCCTTCTTCGTCAAACCAGATGCGAAAAAATACCAGCGAGCGCACAAGAAGGTCGCCGCCAAGCTCCACAAGAACGGCTTTAACATCGGTTTCAGCAAGGTCCGATAGCCCTACGTAGCCGTCCAGAAAAGCGCCAAACTCGCTGGCCCGCATCTGCCGAGCCACCTCGTTGCCCTCTATGAAGAAAACCGCCGAATAATCATCCGTTGCCTGGCGGGCAGATACCATTACAGACTCCCCAAAATCAAAAAAACTCTCTGACAGACTGCAAGTCTAGTCAGAGAGTTTCCGATGCATAGGTAAAAACTGCAACGTTTTGTGATCAGATCTGAGAGGCCAGTCGGCTACCTTGATCAATCGCACGCTTGGCATCCAGTTCTGTCGCAACATCTGATCCGCCGATCAGGTGTACTGGCAGTCCTGCCGCTTCAAGCCCGCTTTGCAGCTCACGCAACGGCTCCTGACCAGCACACATAATGATGGTATCTACTGGCAGCAGGCGATCTTCGCCCTGCTCTGCGCCTTTAGGGGTAACAGTGATGTGCAAGCCTTCGTCGTCAATCTTGCGATAAGTGACACCAGGAACCATCTGCACATTGCGGTTTTTGAGAGATGTTCTGTGAATCCACCCCGTGGTCTTACCCAGGTTTTTACCCACTTTGGAGGTCTTACGCTGGAGCAGGAAGACTTCACGGGCAGGCTCAGGAACTTCCGCCTTCACACCCTTGATGCCCCCTCGATGCTCGGCGGTAAGATCCACGCCCCACTCGCGCATGAACAGTTCAGTGTCCAACGCTGCAGAAGTACCCTTGTGGATAATGAACTCAGATACGTCGAAGCCGATACCACCCGCACCGATAACAGCAACCTTCTGCCCTACCGGCTTACGCTCAAGCAGTGCATCCAGATAGCCAATCACTTTCGGGTGATCAACACCTTCGATATCCGGTGTGCGCGGTTCTACACCCGTTGCCAGCACAACCTCATCAAAGCCGCCTGCTTTCAGGTCATCCACGCTCACACGTGTTTCCAAGCGAACATCTACGCCGTGCTTATCCAGCATTACGCGAAAATAGCGCAGGGTTTCGTAAAATTCTTCTTTACCTGGAATCAGCTTGGCTACGTTGAACTGGCCACCAATTTCTTTGCCCGCATCAAACAGGGTCACTTTATGACCGCGCTCTGCGGCCACCGACGCAAACGCCATTCCAGCAGGGCCGGCACCTACGACAGCAATCGACTTAGGCGACGCCGTTTTTACATAGGTCAGCTCAGTTTCATGGCAGGCGCGCGGGTTTACCAAGCACGACGTCAGCTTGCCGCTGAAGGTGTGATCCAGGCAGGCCTGGTTACAACCTATGCAGGTGTTGATTTCATCGGAGCGATCTTCAGCCGCTTTCAAAACCAGATCGGCATCCGCCAGGAAGGGGCGTGCCATAGACACCATATCGGCATCGCCTTCTGCCAGGATTTTTTCGGCGACGTCCGGCATGTTGATGCGGTTTGTGGTCACCAGAGGAATGCTGACTTCGCCCTTGAGTCGCGCAGTCACCTTGGTGAAAGCGCCCCGCGGAACCGAGGTAGCAATGGTAGGGACTCGGGCCTCATGCCAGCCAATGCCGGTATTGATAATCGTCGCACCGGCCTTTTCGATTTCCTTGGCCAGCTGCACCACTTCTTCCCAGGTGCTGCCGTCTTCAATCAGGTCGAGCATGGAAAGGCGATAAACCAAGATGAAGTTTTCTCCAACCCGCTCACGTGTACGGCGCACAATTTCGATGGGCAGGCGGATGCGGTTTTCATAGCTGCCACCCCACTGGTCCGTGCGGTGGTTGGTGTGAGCCACAATAAACTGGTTAATGAAATAACCTTCGGAGCCCATGATTTCCACGCCGTCATAACCCGCTTTTTGCGCGAGCTGTGCACACACAGCGTAATCCTCAATCTGCTTCTCGATACCGGCTTCATCCAGCTCTTTTGGCTTGAACGGATTGATAGGTGCCTGAATGGCAGAGGGAGCAACCAACGCAGGGGAGTATGCGTAACGGCCAGCATGAAGAATCTGCATGCAGATTTTGCCGTCGGCTTCGTGCACGGCGCTGGTGATCACCTTGTGCTTTTCTACTTCTTCGTCGTTGGTCAATTTGGCGGCGCCCTGAAAAACGGCGCCTTCCGGGTTAGGCGCTATGCCGCCGGTTACGATCAAGCCAACGCCCCCACGGGCACGCTCAGCGTAAAACTCGCCAAGGCGCTGGAAACCGTTTTTGGCTTCTTCCAGACCAGTATGCATGGATCCCATCAGCGTGCGGTTGCGCAGCTTGGTGAACCCCAGGTCCAGCGGCTCAAGCAAGTTGGGATACTTGGCAAGGCCTGGTGTGGTATTGGTGGTCATCATCGGTCTCCTCAGAATGGTCACTGGCAGAGTCGTGGCCGCTCTGCTCTTTTTTAATGCTGTCTAAAGTACCCATGCGGGTTGCGTTCAACAATATCCGTGAATAACATTCTATTATCCCCAGATAACAGCCGATGGCGAATCCACATGAACTCACCTCCCCCTCAACCACCCCTGGACCGCAACCCCCTCGGCGATATCAGCGTTCTTTATGTTTCGGTACTGCTCCGGGCTGCCGACGCTGAAGGTGTAAATGTGCAGGAGCTAAGTCGCCACTTTCAGCTCAATGAACAAACGCTTTCCTCTCCTGAGACTCGTATCAGCCTTCCGCGTTTTATGAGACTGGGGCATGCCGCCATTCAGGCTTGCAACAACACCACACTGGGGCTGCGCATCGGCGCCTTGACGAGACCTGTAGATGCGGGCCTGGCGGGGCTTGCAGGTGAATGCGCCAGCACTGTCGGCAAAGCTGCACAAACACTGATTCGCTACTCCCTTCTGACCAGCCGTAATAGCCGTGGCATACCAAAAGTGGAGGCAGATAAACGCCTGATCCAGTTTTACTCTATCCGGCCTTACAACGCGTTTAACTACTTTGTTGTGGACTCGGTGCTGAGTGCCTGGACACAGTTTCTACGCACGGTGAGCGGGCAATGGGATGTGCTGGAAAAAGTCTCCATAGAATACCCATCCACTGGTATGGATGAACTGTTTGAAGCCTGGTTTCGCTGCCCGGTACAGTTTGGGGCCGCCACAAACAGCATAACGGTGCGGCAAGACATATGGAGACAAGACACTCTACAGGCACAATCAGCAATACATGAAAAGCTTACGCTGCTGTGCGAAGTGGAAATGCGGGAGATTCAGAGAGGATGGACGACAGGCGATAGAGTAAAGAGCCTGTTAACGCCGTTATTTCGAGGAGAAACACCGAGCCTTGAGACCATTGCCTCGAAGTTGGGAGTTACACCATGGACACTGCAGCGGCAGCTTGCTTCTGAAAACACAGGGTTCAGAGAGTTGATGGATGAAACCAGAAAGCAGTTGGCGAGAGACTATATTAGGGAAACAGATACATCGTTATCAGAAATTGCCTGGCTGTTGGGTTTTTCCAACCCAGCGGCTTTGCACAAAGCCTACCGCCGCTGGTTTGAAATAAGCCCGGGGGAGCACCGGAAACAGTTCCGTGCCTCCCCTTAGCATTACTTGTTCAGATGCTCAGCGTGGAAGCGCAGGTGCTCCCCAATGAAGCTGGAAATGAAGTAATAGCTGTGGTCATAGCCTTCGTGGCGATTCAGTGTCAGCGGATAGCCACTCACCTTTGCCGCCGCCTCCAGCGCTTCCGGCTTGAGCTGTTCAACCAGGAAGTTATCGGCTTCACCCTGGTCTACCAGAGCAGGCACGAACTGCGTGGCCTTTTTCATCAGCAAGCTGGAGTCATACTCAGCCCAGCTGTCGGTATCTTCACCCAGGTATGCGGTGAATGCCTTCTTACCCCAAGGGCAATCCATTGGATTACTGATTGGGCTAAAGGCCGATACGGACTGATAGCGCTCGGGATTGCGCATTGCCAACACCAAGGCACCGTGACCACCCATGGAATGGCCAAAAATTGACCGTTTGTCACTCACCGGAAAAACGGATTCGATCAGGTTTGGCAGTTCATTCAGCACATAATCGTACATACGGTAATGCCGGTTCCATGGCGCCTGAGTGGCATTTACATAGAACCCTGCCCCTTTCCCCAAGTCGTAGGCTTCATCATCAGCTACATCGTCACCGCGGGGGCTGGTGTCAGGCGCGATGATAGCGACGCCCAATTCAGCAGCCATTTGGTGAGCAGCCGCTTTCTGCATGAAATTTTCATCGGTGCAGGTTAATCCAGACAACCAGTACAGGGCTGGCACCTTGTTACCGTTGGCTGCCTGCGGTGGTAAATAAATAGCGAAACGCATATCGCAATTCAGCGTTTCTGAATGGTGACTGTACTGCTTGTGCCAGCCACCGAAACTTTTGTTTCGACTAAGATTTTCAATATTCATTACAATCTCCCTGATAAATGGTCGCCTGTGCCAGGCCCAGGCGACCCTCCTCGTTATTTGTCAAAGTGAATAACGGTACGAATACTCTTGCCTTCGTGCATCAAATCGAAGGCCTCATTGATCTTCTCCAGACCCATGGTGTGAGTAATAAAGTCGCTAAGCTTGAACTCACCGTTCATGTACTGCTCAACAATACCCGGCAATTCTGAACGCCCTTTCACGCCACCAAAGGCAGACCCTCTCCAAACCCGGCCGGTGACCAGCTGGAATGGGCGGGTTGAGATTTCCTGGCCGGCACCGGCAACACCGATGACCACTGATTCGCCCCAACCTTTGTGACAGCACTCAAGAGCCGAGCGCATCACATCCACATTACCAATACACTCGAAGGAATAGTCGACACCGCCATCAGTCAGCTCAACAATGACTTCCTGAATCGGCTTGTCATAATCCTTCGGGTTAATGCAGTCGGTCGCGCCGAGCTGACGGGCCAGCTCAAACTTGCTCTCGTTAATATCGATAGCAATGATGCGACTGGCTTTCGCCATGGTGGCGCCGATAACAGCCGACAGACCAATGCCGCCCATACCGAAGATAGCCACGGTGGCACCCTCTTCTACTTTAGCGGTATTCATCACCGCACCCATGCCAGTGGTCACACCGCAACCGAGCAAGCAGACTTCTTCAAGCGGTGCTTCTTTGTTGACCTTTGCCAGCGCAATCTCAGGCAGTACAGTGTATTCAGAAAAGGTTGAGCAACCCATGTAGTGGTAGATTGGCTCGCCGTTCAGGGAGAAACGGGTGGTGCCATCTGGCATCAGGCCCTTACCCTGAGTTTCACGGATCTTCTGGCACAAGTTGGTTTTGCCAGAAGTACAGAATTTGCACTCACCGCACTCAGGGGTGTAAAGCGGGATTACGTGATCCCCCACCTGAACGCTGGTTACGCCTTCACCGATAGACTCGACAATACCGCCACCTTCGTGACCCAGAATGGTCGGGAAGATGCCTTCGGGGTCTTCACCCGAGAGAGTAAACGCATCGGTATGGCAGACACCGCTGGCAATAACACGGATTCGCACTTCACCTGCCTGCGGCGGCATAACATCCACTTCTTCGATAGACAGTGGCTGTTTCGGGCCCCAGGCGATAGCGGCTTTGGATTTGATTGTTTTAGTCATGTGGCTCTCCGATCTATGTTCCAGCTCTGGCAGAGGTTTCTGCCACCATGAAGAACATACTATAGTCTATCGTCCTGGTTGATAATCCCATATTATATAAACTCACCTTTACCAGTGAGTAACAATCAGGACGGCCAAATTCCAAAAACACCAGCTCTTTCCAGAGGAGCTCACACGACAGCACGGGAAGCAGACCATGCATATTTGGGAAGGGGTAAGTGAGTTTGTGGCAGTGGCGGAGGAAGAGAGCTTTACTGCAGCAGCGAAGTCGCTGGGCATTTCAACCGCTCAAGTTAGCCGGCAAGTCAGTGCCCTGGAAGCCCGCCTATCAACCAAGCTGTTTTACCGCACCACCCGCAGGGTTTCGGTGACCGAAGCCGGGCAGATCTACTATCAGCAATGCCGGCAAGTGCTCGATGGCCTCGAAGAGGCGGAACGCACCATGACCAACTTGCAGATGGTGCCCAAAGGTCAGTTAAGACTGACAGCCCCTGTGACCTTTGGCGAAAAGAATATCGCCCCGCTGGTGAACAATTTCGTGCTGCGCTACCCGGAACTGCAAGTACAGCTCAACCTGACCAACCAAAAACTGGATTTGGTGGCCGGCGGTTATGACCTGGCAATACGACTGGGTAAGCTCGAAGACTCCAGCATGATGGCAAAACGCTTATCCTCAAGAACCCTGCATGTGTGCGCCTCACCCGCTTATCTGTCGGCCTTCGGAACTCCACATTCCCTGTCAGAACTGGATAAGCACAACTGCCTTCAGGGAAATCTGGATTACTGGCGTTTTCAGGTAATGGGTAAACCGCAAAACATCCGGATCAAAGGCAACATCATGTGTGATAGCGGGTGGGCCTTACTGGACGCAGCTCTGAAAGGCATCGGCATTGTGCAGCTGCCGGATTACTATGTTCAACCTTCTCTGGCGTCCGGAAAGCTGATCAGCCTTTTAGGGCCCTACCAGGAGGCTGATGATGGTATCTGGGCCATTTACCCACACAACCGCCATTTATCACCGAAGGTTCGGATGCTGTTGGACTACTTGAGTGAATCACTGCAGGCGAAGTGACTGCCATCACATCGGTGGGCGCAAGGAAATAATAGGGAGTCTGAAACGAAAAAAGCCGTTAACTGCGATGCAGCTAACGGATTTCTTAAATAGTGGCGGAGCGGACGGGACTCGAACCCGCGACCCCCGGCGTGACAGGCCGGTATTCTAACCAACTGAACTACCGCTCCACAGTTATAACCGATTGCTTTTCAAATACTTTCAAAGCGCTGCAATCTCTAAAAGATTGCTCGGTGACAACGAGAGCGCATTATAAAGAGGTGCATGATTAAGTCAACGCCTTTTCTGAAAAAATCTATAAACCCCGCCTATTACATGGCATCAACCATCGCATCTTTACCCTGGGCGGTTTTCCGATACTCTATGGGCGTCATGCCAGACCAGCGTTTGAACGCACGGTAAAAGGTACTCGGCTCGGAAAACCCGGTGAGGTAGACGATCTCATCAATCGACTCATCTGTGGTTGCCAACAGCTGCCGGGCCAGGCGGTATCGGAAATCAGCCAGCACCTGGTTAAAGCTGGTTTCTGCCTCAGTAAGCCGAGTACGCAGCGTGCGAGGCTTGATGTCCAACCGGGTAGCTACCGAATCCAGTGTTACTTCACCGCTATCGAGTAATTCAGCAATGATGCGCTCCACCTGCCCAACAATATCCTTTTTCTCCAGCCGAGCCACCTGCTCACTGGCAAAGCGCTCATGCAAATCCAGGAGTTCCGGCTCGGCATGGGGCGACGCGTGAGCAAGCAAGCTTATGGGAAAGTACAGGCGGTTTTCCTGAGCACCAAACACCACGTCGCAACCCAGCAATTCCGCAACGTACTCGCGCCCTTCTTCACGTTCATGTTCAAACTCGACCCGCGACGGACGGAACTCGTTATCCGTGATGGATCGGAAAAAGGTAAGCAGGCCCTGCACAAAGCACTCGTTAAAATGTCGCAGGCGTCGGACTTCATCAGAGGCCGCATCCAGTACCATGCAGGCTTCCTCACCTTCAATGAAGAAATCTGTATTGGCGGCATCACTTAACAGGCGCTGGTAGTTCTGTGCGCGGCGTAACCCTTCACCAAACGTAGGGCTACTCAAAAACAGATACTCGAGAACCTGGCCTTTATAAACTGGCAAAAGCTGCCCAAGGTGGAGCCCGATATCGGGATCACCGGATACATCTTCTACCGCCTGCCAGAAAAACATCTGGGCACTATGGGGCGTGCGAAGCTGTTCGGTGTACACATACTCCGCATTCACGCCAAGTCGGCTGAAAATAAGATCGGTATCAAGACCCTTCTTTTTCATTGCCTCGTAGATAAGGCGCAGCATCACGCCCGCGTCACGTAGTTCCTGCATATAATCCCGCTTTGTATCTATTGGATACTACTTTGGCCCGGCAGACACCTGCCAGAACACCCCAAGTCAATGCGTCATCCGGACGGGTTTGCCAGACTGATGGCTGGCCTGAAATCACTACCGGCATCAGTCCTGAAACTGCCCGACTTGCTCAGTCGCTTACTTAGACTATCGTCTTTTATTAGAGCATATCAGGCCACAGACGCACAGTTGTAACAGAATCCATGCATATCAGGTACCTGCATCTAACTACTTTTACCAATCTTTCGCGCCATAGCTATCATCGCGTTGCCTCTAGAGAGAACTATTTATGTCAGACACACTTGTATACAGAGACACCCCACCGAAGCTGCTCCCGCTGTTTGGCAAGGCAGTATTACCGAAAAAAGTCAGTTCTGAAGGCGACATTAAGCTCCCGGAACTTTCTGCCAAGCTTCTGTACGCAAAGACTTCCAGCGATGATTTGGATCAATATGAGCGTGTATGCGGATTCAACCCCGGCAACCACATACCCATTACCTGGCCCCACATTCTTGCGTTCCCACTCCACCTGAAGCTGCTGACTGAAAAAGCCTTTCCATTGCCACTGCTTGGGCTGGTGCACCTGCGCAACAGCATTACCCAGCACAGAGCAATTGGAAGAGGAGAGGTTCTGGAACTGGAGGTTAAACTGGGCGGGCAGGAACGCACCAGCCGGGGAATCGAGTTTGACGTAAACACCACCGCTCGCTCCGCGGGCGCGGTCGTATGGGTGGGTGATAGCACTATGCTCTTCCGCCAACCCGATCCAAACTCCAAGTCTTCAGAAAAGACTGCTCCCCCAGCGCTCGAGCATTACCCAAATATGGTCGATATCAATGTAGCGGAGTCCATCGGGCGCCAATACGCCAAAGTCTCCGGCGACAGCAACCCGATTCATATGCACGCCCTGAGCGCCAAGGCTTTCGGCTTTCCCCGCGCTATCGCCCACGGCATGTGGAGCAAAGCACAGGCTCTGGCAATTATGGGGCAACAGAACGGATGGCGCTCGGGGCCAGTTAAGGTGAGCTGCCAGTTCAAGAAACCGGTATTTTTACCCGGAACAGCACAACTGAACTGGCGGGAAGGAAAAGCCGCTTGGGACTATCAACTGCTGAATGCCCGAGGCGATGCACCCCACCTCAGTGGTCGCATAGAATGGCTCTAAACTGCCTCAGAGGGGCTCTCATCGTCACCCAAGGAGGGTGATGCTGCGACGGGAAGTGTAAAGAAGAATCGTGCCCCACCACCTTCAGGGCGCTCAAAGCCTATTTCCCCTCCCTGAGCTTGTATCAGGGAGCGGCAAGTGGGCAAGCCAATCCCCATGCCCTCTTCTTTGGTGGTATAGAACGGCAGAAACAGCTTTTCTTCAGCATCTTCTGCAAGCCCTTCACCATAGTCCCTAACGTCAATGCGAACAAAACCTTTATCCGTGAGGCGCGCGCTTACCTCAACAGGCAGCGCAGCTTCTTTGCTGCGAGTTGCTTCAAGCGCGTTTCGAATCAGGTTCAGAGCAACCTGCTGAACCTGAATCGGGTCAGCCAACACCTCTGGCAGCCCTTCGGGCACAAGCAGCTCAATGGCCCCGTCGTTGTTGCGCGCATCCACTTCGGCGAACTCCCGGGTGTCTTCCAGCAGTGCAGAAACAGCAAGCACTTCCTTGCCGGTCGCTGGTTTTTTTACAAATCGCCGGATCCTTCGGATAATCTCGCTGGCACGGTGCGATTGCGCCTCGATTTTATCAAGGGTTTCTTGTAACAGGCTCAAATTCGGGTTTTCAACGGACATCATCCGCTTGGAAACCCGGGCGTAATTGGCAATCGCCGTCAGTGGCTGATTCACTTCATGGGCAACACCTGCGGCCATCTCTCCCATGGTGGTCAAACGGGATATATGCGCCAACTGGTCACGCTGCTCCTGCACAAGCTCTCGCGCCTCTTCCAGCGCCTGTTCACCATCAAGCTCAACGGTTATATCGCGGAACACAACCACAGCACCGTGTAATTCGTCATCCTCAAGTTTCGGTGTGGAGCGATATTCGGCCGGAAAGCCGGTGCCATCTGCGCGCAGCATTCTGATGTCGCGCTGGTTTTCTGCAACACCTTGGCTGCAGGTCGCATGAACCGGGAGCCCACTGGGGCACTGGGCTGCTGTACTGAAGTGGGTCTCAAAAAAATTGCGGCCGATCAGATCCTCAACAGGGCACCGCATAATAATGCCTGCGGCAGGGTTGGCGAACTCGATTAAGCCCATCTCATCAAGCCCGTAAATGCCTTCACTGATGGAATTGAGGATACGAGCCTGATCGCTTTGAAGCTCCCGATTCCGCGCCTGCAGCTCACGCTCAAGCCGAATAACACGGGCATGGGTTTTAACCCTGGCGATCACTTCAAGGGACTGAAAAGGCTTGGAGATATAGTCGGCCCCGCCAAGCGCGAAGCCTTTTACTTTCGCTTGCAGGTCATCCAGAGCTGAAAGGAATACAACGGCGCAATCGGCCGTTTCAGGATCGGCTTTGAGACGTTCGCATACCTCATAACCGTCCATTTCGGGCATCATGATGTCGAGCAGGACAACTTCGGGCTGATGGCGGTGGGCAAGATCCAATGCTTTTTCGCCTTCATTGGCGATCAGCAGCCGATAGCCTTTATCTTTCAGTGTCTCGTAGAGAACTTTCAGGTTCTGTGGATTGTCATCCACGAGCAGAACCGTCACCTCTGAATTTTCGCTGACAACTTCAGTCATATAATAAAAGGCCGGTCAAAAATATAACCGCATCATGCCGGTGAGATTACCTCGCGTCGATAAGGTTCTTTACGGACAGCACCATGCGGACAAGGTGTGCCAGTGAATGGGTACCCATCTTGTGCATCACTCGGGAGCGGTGAATCTCCACCGTGCGCTGGCTGATTTCCAGTTCAATAGCGATCACCTTGTTCGCCTGGCCTTCTATCATTCGATCCATGATCTCGTGTTCACGGGGGGTCAGGCTTTTAACCCGACGAATGATTTCCTGCTTCTCACCCAACGTTTTGCGCTGCTCCAGATCCTGCTCCAACGCCGCTTCGATTTTCTCAAGCAACGCTTCTTCGCGGTAAGGTTTCTGGATAAAGTCCACGGCGCCTTCTTTCATGGCGTCAACTGCCATAGGGACGTCACCGTGCCCGGTCACAAAAATAATTGGAAGAATTGAGTGTTTCTCGTTCAACTTTTTCTGCAATTCCATGCCGTCCATGCCCGGCATACGGATATCCAGTACGATGCAGCCAGCCATTTTTTCGGAATAATCCTTGAGAAATACGGCAGCATTCTCATAAGGTTTAACCAATTTGCCATCAGTTTTCAGTAACAGCTCCAGCGAGTCACGAACGGCTTCGTCGTCCTCTACCACGTATACAGTCTGCTGAATATCAGTCATGGGTGTGCTATCTCCTGTCTGTTTTGTTATGGCGATCGGTCAATGAATCGACGGATCTTTCTGATCGTCCCGGGCGTGTTCCTGGCGCTCGTGCTCACGCATTTTCTCAAGCCGTTGCTGGATAATGCCAAAAACACTCTGTTTCGGATAGTTGCCTTTGCTGTCTGCCTTACCGGCTGGCTTGCCCAGCAGTAGGGTCACCGCTTCCTCAACACTTGAAACAGAGTAAACCGAAAACTGATTTTCACGGACAGCCTGAACCACTTCACTGTCCAACATTAAGTTCTGGACGTTGTTGGCAGGAACAATGGCACCCTGCGTGCCAGTAAGCCCGCCCTTGAGCTGACAGGTAGCGAAGAAACCTTCCACTTTTTCATTCACACCACCAATCGGCTGCACCTCGCCAAACTGATTTACGGAACCTGTAATGGCCAGATCTTGTCGCACCCCAACACCGGAAAGCGAGGATATAAGAGCACAGAGTTCGGCCAGCGAAGCACTGTCACCATCTACCTCGCCGTAGTTCTGCTCAAACGTCAGGCTGGCGGACAGGTGCATAGGGTCCATCACCGCAAAGTGCGAGGCTAACCATGAACTCAAAATCATCACACCTTTGGAGTGAATGTTGCCACCCAATTTCACATCCCGCTCGATGTCCATAATCCCGCCATCTCCATAATAGCAGGTGGCCGTTACGCGGTTGGATAACCCAAACTCGAACCCGCCAGTGGAGAGCACAGACAGCGCGTTGACCTGGCCCACGACCGAGCCTTGAGTTGAAACAAAAGTGGAGCCGTCACGGATTGAGTCGTAGAGTTGGTCACGGATACGGCTACTGCGGTATTTAGCACTCTCAAGCGCTCTTTCCACGTGAACATCCTGGATCATCTTGGCATTCGCCTGCCGAGCCCAAAAATCCGATTCCCGGAGCAGGTTGGCAATATTGGCGGCATGCAATGAAAGCCTGTCTTGATGTTCTGCCATACGGGCACTGTGTTCGATGACCCGCGCCACGGCCTTATTGGTGCAATGTAACAGGTTTTTTTCTTTGACAACGCTGGCAATAAACTTCGCATACATAACCTGGCTGTCTTCGGAGCGATACATTTCGTTCTCGAAGTCCGCAGTCACCCGGAACAATTCTGCAAACTCGGGATCGTAATCCTGCAGCAGCATCCAGGTTTCACGATCCCCGAACAGCACAAGTTTCACATCCAGCGGCACAGCTTCAGGCTCAATGGAGATAGTGCCTGAGAGTGTCAGCTCTCTTTCAAGGGAGTTGATCTGGATGCACTTCGAACGCAACGCCCGTTTGATTCCATCCCATACGAAGGGCTGCTCGAGCACCTTTATGGCGTCCATCAACAGATAACCACCATTGGCGCGGTGCAGACTGCCTGCCCGAATCAGTGAGAAATCAGTAAACACAGTGCCCTTGTAGGTAACATTCTCAACGTATCCGAAGAGGTTGTGGTAGGTGGGGTTATCTTCCACCACCATCGGCACCTCATTGGTCTTCTGATGCACCACCACGTTAACGAGATAGCGCCGGGGCATCTTTTTGTCCAGCGACGCATAGGCAATGGCTGCCTGCTCTTCGTTGTCGTCGAGAAAAATCTCAAGATTTTCAACCAGGTCTTTGCGTACTGCCTCGAAGTAAGCCACCACATCCGGAAGGTTCTTGTAACTCTCAATCAATGCGTCAATTTGGTGGCCAGAGATGCCTTCAAGCGTTTCCTTATTCAGGGCCTGCTGCTCATCTGCGTACTCCTGTTCCCAGTCCGCCAATTTCCGGAGTGCCTGTCGGAGCTTTTTCTCGAGTTTGTTGATCGAATCTTCGAACTTGTCGCGCTGTGCATCTGTCAGCGCCTTGAAGGTCTCTGCGGTATGCGGTTTATCACCTTTCATTGCGACCAAGCGATACCCGCCTGGCGTCGTGATGGTCAGGCTGACTTTCTTGCGGCGCGCCTGAGCTGCAACTTTCTCAAGTTCGTCTTCCTGCTTTTTTCCATACTCTTCTTTAAGCTGCTCTGACCGTTCCAGAAAGCTGTCGCTATCGAAGGTCTGCGGAATGACCTTCACCAGCCGGCTCATGAGTTTCTCCATGTCCTGCTTGAGCACCACACCTTTGCCCGCAGGCAATTGCAACAGCTTAGGAATGCGCGGCTCTTCAAAATCTGCGACATAGCACCAGTCGTGACTTTGCTGCTCGGTATCCAGGTGGTGTTCAAGGTAGCGCAACATCATCGTGCGCTTGCCCAAGCCATTCCGCCCTACGGCATACACGTTGTAACCACCATGTGGCATAGCAAGCGCAAACCGCACAGCTTCCTGAGCCCGGTTCTGGCCCACAATTTCCGCGAGCGGCTCCAGTTGTCTGGTCGACTTGAACGGTAGATCTTTCAGAACACAGGCTTTGTAAAGCTGATGCAGAGACAGTGACTTCAAGGTTGGGTCCTGTAACGGTTGACTCATTGGCCGGTCATTGTAGGTTCTGTGGACCAGTCTGTCGCGCCTGGGGACAAGAATTGTGACAAACTCTCAAAGGCGGGACGTTTTGTGACGCAGCTCACGCTTCACAATCTCCTCATTGCCCTCGTCTTTCATCGAACACTACACTTCATCTTCCGACTCTAAGCCTTTAGTCTTATAGTCGGCTATAACAACAACATAATAAGCAATGGGTGCCAATCTACGATGAGTGATTCCGAAGATCGCCGGCTCAAGGATCGCTATTCTGCTTCGTGCCTTAAGGTACAGGTTCGTCAGCGCGGTTTTTTCAAGAAGAATAAGCCTTCTTTCCAGGCGACCTGCCTCGATCTAAACCGTTACGGCATGGCTTTGCTAAGCCCGCGCCCACTGGAGCCTGGCACACGGCTGTTTATGGATTTTGAGGGGAAGTACATCAGTGAATCGAAGGTGTGCGCTCGTGTTGTCGAGTGCCGCCCTTTCCAAGCCGGCTATCGGGTAAGCGTTCAATTCAGCTACTACCTTAACAAGAAAGGCTACTCCAGAACGGTGGACAACGCCTTGTCACGCATCGAAGGTTTTTACAACCGCCTCGCCAGCTAGAACGCTCCTCAGACCAACCCGGCATCCAGGCTTGCTGCAACGTACATCCCTAACTCCCGGCACTGCTCTTCGAACTCATCCTGATACTCACCACGGCACATCAGCGGCTCCTGAACAAGCTTCCAGCGTAATCCGGTGGTGATGCTTTCGATAGCGCGCCGCGTCCCGGTGCCGTCGTGGCCTGCGCGTATGTAAAAGGCAAATGGAAGACCCTGGGTTTTCTCCAGGCAGGGATAGTAGCTGCGATCGAAAAAATCCTTCAAAGCGCCACTCATGTAGCCAAGGTTTTCAGTGGTGCCAAGGATAATGGCATCGCAGGCAAGAACATCATCCGGGCCGGCATCCAGGGGCGCCAGCACGGTTACTTCTACGTTCTCAATATCTTCGTGGCGAGCACCCTGCGCGACCGCATCGCGCAGGGTGAGGGTGTTCGGAGAGGGCGCATGGGAAACAATAAGCAGTCTCTTTTTACGATCCACATCACACTCCCATGATTGCTTTAGAGCAGTTCGTCGACAGCAGCCTCTGCCTCTGCAGCGCTTTTCTTATCAACCGGCTTTGGCATCAAGCTTTCACGTACCTTGGCTTCGATTTCCTTGGCAATTTCCAGATTCTCTTCAAGGAACTTGCAAGCATTGGCCTTACCTTGGCCAATCTTATCGCCGTTATAGGCATACCAAGCGCCGGACTTATCCACAAAGCCCTCTTTAACACCCATATCGAGCACTTCGGCCATGTGATAAATGCCCTTGCCATAAAGAATCTGGAACTCGGCCTGGCGGAATGGCGGTGCAACCTTGTTCTTGACAACTTTAACGCGGGTCTCGTTACCCACAACTTCATCTCCGTCTTTTACTGCACCGATGCGACGAATATCCAAACGTACTGATGAGTAGAATTTAAGCGCATTACCACCGGTGGTGGTTTCAGGGCTGCCGAACATTACGCCGATCTTCATACGGATCTGGTTAATGAAAACCAGCAAGCAGTTGGCGTGCTTCACATTGCCCGTGAGCTTACGCAGAGCCTGTGACATCAGGCGGGCCTGCAAGCCGACGTGGCTATCGCCCATCTCGCCTTCAATTTCTGCCTTTGGAGTCAGCGCCGCCACAGAGTCAACGATGATGACGTCTACCGCATTGGAGCGTACTAACATGTCGGCAATTTCAAGAGCCTGCTCACCGGTATCTGGCTGGGAAACCAGAAGGTCGTCTACGTTAACGCCCAACTTCTCAGCGTAGATGGGATCCAGCGCGTGCTCAGCATCGATGAAGGCACAGGTTTTACCGGCTTTCTGAGCTTCGGCAATAACCTGGAGGGTCAGAGTTGTTTTACCAGAGCTTTCAGGGCCGTAGATCTCAACAATTCGGCCGTAAGGCAGTCCGCCTATACCCAGAGCAACGTCCAACCCGAGGGAACCAGTAGAAACCGCAGGTATGGCTTCGCGGGGCTGATCGCCCATTTTCATTACGGCGCCCTTACCAAACTGGCGCTCAATCTGACCCAGCGCTGCGCTCAATGCTTTTTTGCGGTTATCTTCCATCAGTTCAAACCCTCTGTTGCCTTGGCCAGCGGCATTACATGCTTGTCGCTGGAGGTATAGTTAAGCGGGAGCTCGTACAGTAGTAACAGCGAATTCCCTGTATATTTGAACAGTATTAAAACATACCCCGAGGGAGAGGCCAACCCCTGTTATTGTGAAAGCATTCAGGTTTGCTTCAAAAACCCGCTAACTCCCTGCAGGGCAAAGAGAACCGCCTGCCGTCGCACCTGATCGCGATCGCCTTTGAAGTGCTGCACAACCGCTTCGGTGCTCTCAATGCTGGCGCCCCAGGCAAACCAAACCGTGCCTACCGGCTTTTCTTCACTGCCCCCACCTGGCCCGGCTACCCCGCTAATGGCAACCGCAACATTCGCACCGGTCGCTGCAAGTGCGCCTGCAACCATCTCACGCACCACCGGTTCGCTAACAGCACCATGATTGCCCAAAGAGGCATCGGTAACGCCTAACAACGATTGCTTGGCTTCATTACTGTAGGTGACCAAACCACCCACCACATAGGCGGATGAGCCTGGTTTGTCTGTCAGCACCTTGGCAACCCAACCACCGGTACAGCTCTCGGCAGTCACTACCGCGTAGCCAAGTTGTATCAACTTTGTGGCTAATTGATCCCCAGCATGTTCGAGTTCGTGGTCACTGGCAGGCATAATGTGCTCCCTCGTTTCATCACGGGCATAATTTTCTTACAATCCGTGGCTTCATCCAAAGTAAGATTATCCGGACTTGTCCATGTCAGCAGCTCAGAACACCAAACCCCAGCACACACCCATGATGCAGCAATACCTGAAGATCAAGGGTCAACACCCGGATGAGCTAGTGTTCTATCGCATGGGTGATTTTTACGAACTGTTCTATGACGATGCAAAAAAAGCTGCAGAGCTTATGGATATTACCCTCACTGCAAGGGGACAATCCGGTGGCAACCCGATTCCTATGGCGGGCATCCCTTTTCACTCTTCTGAGGGTTACATTGCCCGCCTGGTGCGTGCTGGTCAATCCATTGCCATTGTTGAGCAGATAGGTGACCCGGCAACCAGCAAGGGGCCGGTTGAGCGCCAGGTGGTCAGAATCGTCACCCCCGGCACGCTCAGCGACGACGCCTATCTGGAAGACCGCCGCGACAACCTGCTTGCGGCCATCTATCACCACCGTGAGCAGTTTGGCTTTGCATCACTGGACATCTCCAGCGGCCGCTTTGTGGTTTCAGAACTGGACACTCTGGAAGCCCTGCAGGGAGAGTTGCAGCGGTTACGCCCAGCGGAGATTCTTATCAGCGAGGATTTCCCCTACCAGGAAGTCGTCGCCGGGCTGACCGGTGTTCGGCGTCAGGGCCCCTGGCTGTTTGAATCAGACACTGCATTCCGGGTACTAACCCAGCAACTGCAAGTTCGCGACCTGACCGGGTTTGGCTGTGAGGACCTGAGCCTGGCCATTTGTGCCGCCGGTTGCCTGCTGCAGTATGCAAAGGAAACCCAGCGCACAGCCCTGCCCCACATTCGCAAGCTCACCCGGGAACGCCGGGACGAAGCCGTGATTCTCGACGCCACCAGCCGCCGCAACCTTGAGATTGATATTAACCTCATGGGCGGGCACCAACACACCTTGGCCTGGGTGATGGATAAAACTGCCACCTCCATGGGCGGCCGTGAGTTAAGGCGCTGGCTAAACCGTCCCTTGCGGGATATCGACGTAGTAAAGCAGCGCCAGCAAGCAGTATCGGCCCTGCTAGAAGGCTTTCATTACGAGCCAGTACACACTCTACTCAAAGCCGTGGGCGATATTGAACGTGTTTTGGCCCGCGTGGCGCTCCGCTCTGCACGCCCGAGGGACCTTGCCCGACTAAGGGACGCATTTCAGGCACTGCCCGATCTGCAGGAAACCCTGAAACCGGTTAACTCCCATCATATCGTCAAGCTGGCCACCACCATTGGCGAATACCCCGAGCTTGCCGACATGCTGGAGCGCGCGGTTATCGACAACCCGCCTGTAGTGATTCGGGAAGGTGGCGTAATCCGAGAAGGTTTTGACGAAGAGCTGGACGAACTGCGAAACATAAGCGAAAACGCCGGTCAGTACCTGCTGGATGTGGAAACCCGGGAGCGGCAGCGCACCGGCATAAGCACCTTGAAAGTGGGGTACAACCGGGTGCACGGCTATTACATCGAAATCAGCCGGGCCCAGTCTGCACAGGCACCGGTGGATTACATTCGCCGCCAAACCCTGAAAAACGCCGAGCGTTTCATTACACCCGAGCTAAAAGAATTCGAAGACAAGGCTTTGAGCGCGAAGAGCCGTGCTCTTGCCAGAGAAAAAGCACTCTATGATGAAGTGCTGGAAGCAGTTGCTGAGCAGCTCGCACCTTTACAGGATGCAGCTCAGGCCTTGGCTGAGCTGGATGTCATCAGCAACTTTGCTGAACGCGCCACCACCTTACGCTTTGTTGCACCGGAATTTCGCGACGCTCCGGGGTTCGATGTCGAGGATGGCCGCCATCCCGTCGTCGAGCAGCTTCTGGATGAACCGTTTGTGCCCAACAACTTACTGATGGATGCCCAACGCCGAATGCTGGTCATTACCGGTCCCAACATGGGCGGTAAATCGACCTACATGCGCCAGGCCGCTCTGATTGCACTACTGGCCTACACGGGGAGTTTCGTGCCCGCCAACCGGGCAGTGATGGGGCCGGTGGATCGCATATTCACTCGCATGGGTTCTTCAGATGACATTGCCGGCGGGCGTTCCACCTTTATGGTGGAAATGACAGAAACCGCAAACATCCTGCACAACGCTACCGAGTTCAGCCTTGTGTTGATGGACGAAGTCGGCCGGGGTACCAGCACGTTCGATGGCTTATCTCTGGCCTGGGCTACAGCCGAGCATCTGGCAAAAGAAATCCGTTGCTACACCCTGTTTGCCACTCACTATTTCGAACTTACACAGTTGGCAGACGACCTGGAACTCGCTGTAAACGTGCACCTGACAGCAACAGAGCACGACGACAGCATTGTGTTTTTGCATAACGTACACGAGGGCCCAGCCAGCCAGAGCTATGGCCTGCAGGTGGCCAAACTCGCCGGCGTACCTCAGAACGTTATACTCAACGCCAAAGCCCAGTTAGAGCTACTTGAGAATAGCGCAGTACCCGCCACGGCTCTGCCATCCCCGGCTGTTGAAGACCGTAGCAGGCAACCGGCCATGCCCACACAGGTTGTTTATCAGAGTGATATGTTTGCCAGCGCAGAACCCAGCGCTGTAGAAGAGGCTCTTCAGGGCATTGATTTGGATGATTTATCGCCCAGAGAAGCCATGAACAGGCTGTATGAACTGAAGAAATTACTGAAAAGCTGATAACAAATTGATCTGGGTAATAAGGTTATAGCGGTCAAACGCTTGCGGCAGTGCGGGCTGCTCCCTACAATATCGCCCATTAAAATATAACCACGGAGCATGACAACAAGCTCCGGATGAGATTGACCACTGGACCAGGGATCTGATTATGGCGTTTATCGTTACCGATAACTGCATCAAGTGCAAATACACAGACTGTGTAGAAGTGTGCCCGGTAGACTGCTTCTATGAGGGGCCGAACTTTCTGGTAATCGACCCGGACGAGTGTATTGATTGCGCTTTGTGTGAACCCGAGTGCCCAGCCGAAGCGATCTTCTCAGAAGACGAGCTGCCCAAAGACCAAGAGCAGTTTGTAGAGCTTAACGCCGATCTGGCGGGCAAGTGGCCCAACATCACCGAAAAGAAAGACCCACTCCCAGATGCGGCAGAGTGGGATGGCAAGCCCGACAAACTTCAATATCTGGAAAAATAATTACAGGTAAGCCTGGCAACATTGCCAAGACCTGAACCAAAAAAGGGAAGCCCATATCGGCTTCCCTTTTTTTTATCTATACCGCACTGACAACTCTATACCACCGATCATGATGGCTCGAGTATTTTCCGGGCCGCAGCGGTTTTATAGAAAGCCGATAGCCGCCTGCGCACAAGCGCCTCAACGTAGCCCTCTTCTTGAAGTAAACCTATTACCGGGATAGCCCAAGCGTCTACCTCTGCCACGATCACGTCACGAGTAACACCCAGGTCACCGAGCAGGTCGGTAAGTGGTCGGTCCCCATACTTCACAAAAAGATGGGCAACCACGGCCCGGGCGCAACCGGCAAAGTAGTCGGTTTTCCGGAACTGCAACCAGAACTCATACCCAAGCACCACAAATGCCTGCAGCTCAACGTCGCCAAGCCCTTCGCGAAGCTCATCAACCGTGCGGTCTTCTACGGCAACCCAGGCCGCCATAACCGTATCCCGCACTTCATCATCAGAGAGTGCCCGCTGCAGGAACTGCTCACTGCGACTGATCAGCCCCGGCAAGCTATCTGAAAGCCAGGCTTTGAGCCTGCGCTCAAAGGTTTCATCCAATCCGGGTACCGCTTTGTTGGCCATGCGCTTGCCAAATTTCATCATGGAACCCACACCGGGTACCGATTTGGTGATCAGGTTGTCTTCATAGAGGTAATTAACAATTCCCTGATACACCACATTCGAAACCAGTTCCTGATAAACCGGGTGCGCCATAATTTCGCTGATTATACGTTCGCGCTGCTGGCGCAATTCAAGCATTTCTTCCACAAAGCCCGTGGCTTGTTCACGGGTGATAATGTCACTTAATACAGTATTTGCCTGAACGGATGCGTTGAGCACCTCTGTGGCCATCTCACCCGCCAGTTCAGGAATTCCGGCATCCAGTTCCATGTCCACAACCACTCGCTGAATGGTCTCCATGACCTGCTTTTCCGAGGCTATGCGATTCAGCGTGATCGTATCTGCATGATCAAGAAGTTCGTTAACCTCTTGCGTGAGAAACTTGCGCAGCTTTGTGCCTTTCAACGAGGCAACCTCGTGCTTCACATGCAATTCCAGCAACTGACTGGCTGGATCGTTTTTGTCCTTGGTCATGATGTTCGTGGTCCTATTGATATGAAGAAACACAGTTATAATTGCACTGAATACCGAAAGGCTAACACGAAGACAAGGCAGACGAGTTCGCCATAGATACGTTTGGCCAGCAGTGGCTGGGCCAGTAGCAGCCCAGCACTACACCGTAGGTTGAAGCGGCCTCCAGATGAGTGGCCAGTTACTGATAATCGCTGAAACTGTGGGGGTCTGCCGCCAGCGCCAGACAAAGACTGCCAGGGCCAATATAGATGCTGCTGGTAATGCCCATCTGCGACAGTAATAGCTCAACACCATTTTTCTCACAGGCACTTCTGAGCGTGTTCAGTCCAGGCAACGCTTCGATTTCTGCCCAAGTAAGGCCGCAAGACAAGCTCACATAGGGTGTTAGCAGGCCAGCCTCAACTCTCGCCACGGCATAGTTCACTACCTTTTCCACCGCCGCATCAAAACTACGGGTTTTGGCAACAGGCTGTCCCTCAACACCCTGGCCAAAAATTACCGGGGTGATGTTCAGGGCTTTGCCAAGAAACGCCACGACACCTGATATGCTCTTATCGCCGCGGCGCCTGGCGCGCTCGCGAATGTAGTGAAGATCGCGGGGAATAACGCAGGTGTAGATTTTGTCAGAAAAACGCTCCACCTCATTCCGCAGCGCGTTCTTGGAGAGCTTCTGGTCAATCAGCCTGAGCGTATGAGCCGCCAGCAAGCCTTGCCCTGCAAAGATCTGCTTGCTATCAATCACCCGCATGGAGAACTTGCCTTCTCGACCCGACGCAGCTCGGGCCTGCTCGTAGTTAGCCATCACGCTGTTCATAGCTTCAGATGCGTTCTGAAAAATCAGGCTTCGGCTGCGGGTGACCGTTTCACAAATTGCCACATCGTACTCGGGCACGATCTTCTCCATGAACAGCTCATGGATCTGTTCGGCGCTAAACGCCTGAGTTTCAGCATGGCGACCTTTTTGCAGGAGCCCACTCTGATAGAACTCCTGGGTTCTGACAGGGTCGTGCCGGTCAATGTAGGTTTCGCCATCAATCACCGCAGTTACGGGGAGAATGAACACGTCGTGCTTGCGACTGAATTCGAATGGTAAATCACACGCCGAATCGACGATTAACCCAACTTTCACACCAAATCTCCTGCTTTCAGTTCCCCGAGGTTTTTCTCCAAAAGTGCCCTGTTATCTTGCTGCCAGGGGTGGAAACCTTTGCGGAAATAGGCCAGAAATTCCGGCATACACTGGCGCAAAATTCCAGGCTTTCCCCACAAGAAATTGAGCCCACCCATCCAGGTGCGAAGGCTCCAGAGCTTGCCGTCGGTTTTCAACAAGCTGCAAGTATTCAAAAAGGTGTACTTGAAGAAGTTCCAGGTCACAAACAGAAAAATGAACCGTCTCAGATTCTCATTTCCAACACACTCCCGGTAAACATCAAACGCAACCGATTTGTGCTCGGTCTCTTCGATGGCATGCCAGCGCCAAAGCTGCGTCATAACAGGCGTTGCGCCTTCCAGCCATTCAGGTTGGCTGAGAATGGCATTCGCCAGCACCGCCGTATAATGCTCGGCGCCGCAGGTGCCTGCCAGTTGCCTGCTGGGAGAAAGCTTTCCAACCCACTCCATGTGTTTGCGAAAACGGCTATCCAGGCGGTCAATGTCATAGCCCCGTGCTTTCAAGTCCTCGTTGTACGCTTTGTGCTCGCGGCTGTGCAGGGCTTCCTGGCCAATAAATCCACGGATTTCCGCTTTCAGTTTCGGATCTTCAATCTTGCCTTGATATAACCGAACCGCATTGATGAACTGCTGCTCACCATCCGGAAACTGAAGCGACAGCGCATTGAAGAATGCCGTGCGAAATGCGTCATCGCCGTGCCAAAGTGTTTTTAAATCTTCACTGACATCAAAGTGCAGGTGCCGTGGTTTAACGGACACACCCTCGGGAGTGGAACTGATGGACATGACTGCCTCCTGCTTCTATTTATTATAATTTTTGACTGTTGAACAAAAAAACACCAGTAGCATCAGTCTAATGCCCAGAATGAGCTAGAAGGAAGGGCGGTGCCAGCAAAAAGGACACATTGTCACAAAATGACACATCGTCAGTGGACCGGAAGCAGGGATTATTAGAAAGCTGACACAAAAAAGGGAGGCATTTCGCCTCCCAAAGTCTTGCAGATCATTTTTTGGTGGTCCCTGGTAAAAATCAGGGACTAAATACTCAGGGTTTATCGGTTTGCGTGGCGCCCGGAGCTTCCGGGTCTGAGGTAAAGCCAAGAAGCTTGGTTCGCTCAATCAACAAGTAAAGAACCACACCGGTGCCAAGGCCCCAACCCGCACCATAGACCGCCAATACCACACCCATAGTGCCCGCAATGCCGCGCTCGGTGTTGTTCTCCAATTGCTCCAGACCAACCATCAAACAGATATAGCCAGTCAGCAAAAGAGTCAGGGACAACGCAATGGGTAGTACGGGTTGAAAAAAGCTCACCAGCGGCAGAATAAACAGGGCAATAAACCCAGTGATCCAGAAGGTGCCACCGCCACTGTAGATTGAATCCATCGCGTTGCGGCCATACTTGTAACGCTCAGCCATAGTCGCCGTTACAGCTGTCCAGATAGGGCCTGCCAGGCCGGGGTATGGCGCAAAGAACGCATGACCACCGTTACGAATGGCGGTTACCAGGTGCACTCGGTCGATGCTGTTATCGATATCCTCATCTTTACGAAGATGATCTACGCGGTTCATCAATGACTGCCCCACTACGATATCCCCGAAGGCAATAATGTAGGCGATGACCGCCGTTGGAACGGCATACAGGAAGATTTTTGGGTCGGGGAATCCAACCGTAAACGGCAGGTAGTTCCACAGCTCATCAAAAGCCGGCTTGGTAATGCCCCACTCAACATTCGGCACATCGTATTCGCCAGTGGCGAAGCCCACGAGGATGGCTACAATCATGCCCGGTACCATGCCGTAGTTAGCAATTTTACGTGCGAAGGAGTTGGTTTCAACAAAGCCTTTGAACGACACAGAGAACATCAAATACAAACAAACAAGGCCACCAACAATCAATGAGATTGGCGTGTTGGCCACTCGGCCGCCAACTTCAATTTCTCCCATCAGAGCCGCAATACCGGCACCAATAATAATACCGCCTTTCATTGAGCGTGGAATCAGATCCACCAGCTTGCTTCCCAGGCGAGTAATGCCAAGGAAAAGGAAGATGATAAACACGAGGAACTGCAGGGCGAACATTGCCTGAATGGCCTCGGGGCCGGGCTCATAGTCGCTCAAAAACAGTAGTACTACGGGAATGCCCGGTGTTATCCAGCCAGGTACCAAAGGCACGCCCAGCAATGCAGGAAGCATAAAACCGATACCGCAGATCACGGCATACGCCAAGGCGACATCGTAGGGTACGCCCAAGTATTTCTGCAGCAGAGGAATCATAGCCAAGCTGACCACAAACATGATCAGAGCCTGAACCATCTCCGCAAACTCCCAGCGGTAATGGACAAAAGGTAGCCGGATCTTGAAAGGACCGGCAGGCCAATAGGGCTGTTCTTCCCCGGTTTTACGGTGAAACATTTGCATAGCTAGGTCTCCCGCACACGTTATTTACGCATGCATGCTTTGTATTGTTTTTGTAGAAATATCCGGCAGCATCAGGAGTGGCACTGCCGATCAGGAGGTCAGTT
Organism: Marinobacter sp. KMM 10035; assembly: GCF_046537445.1. Classification (NCBI taxonomy): domain Bacteria; kingdom Pseudomonadati; phylum Pseudomonadota; class Gammaproteobacteria; order Pseudomonadales; family Marinobacteraceae; genus Marinobacter; species Marinobacter sp. KMM 10035. The sequence continues at coordinate 709,179 of NZ_JBBVMG010000002.1, forward strand.
CAACTCTTTGGCTTGATCCCTTAACAGGAACTTCTGGATCTTGCCCGTGGATGTCTTGGGCAATTCCGAGAAAATGACGGTTTTGGGTACCTTGAAGCGAGCCAGGTGTTCGCGACAGAAATTGATAATGTCTTCCTCGCTCACATCACCTGCTTCTGGTTTGAGGGTCACAAAAGCACAGGGAGTCTCCCCCCACTTTTCATCCGGACGCGCCACCACAGCTGCTTCGAGAACATCCGGGTGCCGGTACAGCGTATCTTCAACTTCAATGGTGGATATGTTTTCACCACCAGAGATGATGATGTCCTTCAGGCGATCCTTGATTTCCATGTAGCCGTCTTCGTGCCAAACAGCCAGATCCCCGGTATGGAACCAACCGCCGCGGAATGCTTCCTCGGTAGCCTTGGGGTTCTTCAGATAACCTTTCATAACAGTATTACCGCGCAGGAATATCTCACCCACGGTTTTGCCATCTTTCGGCACGGCTTTCATGGTGTTCGGATCGCCTACCATGGTGCCGGCGAGGGTGTGATAGCGCACACCCTGACGTGCTTTGATTTTGGCCCGATCGTGCAATGGCAGCTCATCCCAGTCAGATTTCCACGCACACACGGTGACCGGACCATACACTTCTGTCAGGCCATACACGTGGGTCACCTTGATGCCCATCTCTTCAACGGCACCAATCACCTGGGCCGGTGGCGCAGCGCCTGCAATCATGGAGCGAACTTCATGATCAATGCCCGCCTTCGACTCAGGTGGCACATTCAACAAGGCGTTCAGCACGATGGGCGCGCCGCACATGTGGGTAACCTGGTGTTCTTTAATCAGCTGCAGGATCTTTTCCGGATCTACCCGGCGCAAGCAAACGTGCGTGCCTGCCATGGCAGTAATTGTCCAGGGGAAACACCAGCCGTTACAGTGAAACATCGGCAGCGTCCACAGATACACAGGGTGCATCCCCATGGACCAAACCGCCTGGTTACCCAGCGCGTTGATGTATGCGCCGCGATGGTGATAGACCACACCTTTGGGGTTGCCGGTGGTGCCGGAAGTGTAGTTCAGTGAAATAGCGTCCCATTCGTTGTCCGGGAAGCTCCACTGAAACTGTGGGTCGCCCTCTTGCAGAAAGGCTTCGTAGTCCAGATCACTAACCTGAACACCCTCGCCGTATTCCGGGTCGTCAACATCAACAATAAGCGGCTTGTTTTCCAGACGGCTCACAGCGTCGCGCACCACCTCACCAAACTCGCGATCGGCAATCACCACCTTGGCTTCGCCGTGCTCAAGCATGAAGGCAATGGCTTCTGCATCCAGGCGCACATTCAGCGTATTCAAAACTGCGCCCATCATGGGCACCCCAAAATGACACTCCACCATGGCGGGAATATTCGGCAACATGGCAGCCACAGTGTCTCCCCGCTTGATGCCTCGCCCTGCTAGTGCAGATGCGAGGCGCCGTGAACGGTCGTATGTCTGCGCCCAGTTATAGCGAACAGCTCCGTGGATAATGGAGGGGTAGTCGGGGTAGACGCTGGCAGTGCGTTCGATAAAATCAATCGGGGATTGAACAGCGTAATTGGCATCAAGGGGCGCAAGGCCCTGATCGAAGATCGAGGTCATGGGGTGTTCCTCTTTGTGAGCCTATTGTTCTTGTGTCGTATTTAGAAAAGCCGCTAGAGTGACTAAGAGTAGCTATGACTTATTATAGAAATAATCTTATTTTATAGAGGTAATACTAGAAATTACACCAAGGTATTATAGTGTAATTACTATACAACACCCCAAAACGATAGAGCCGATTACTACTATGAGTTTTAGCTTGCCCGATGCAGACCCGCAACCCGGCCTGATACTCGATAGCGCTGCAAATACTTTGCGCAGCAATCTCGCCGCAGAATCATTGTGGGTGAAGAATGACCTGACAGACCCATCTGGCATCCTCCCAACGAATGTTCAGGCACTGGTTACCGCCGCGCTGACGCAAGCTCGGGCAATCGAAGATGTAGAATCCCACATCAACAACACCGTTCTTCTATGGACGTTTATCCCCTGCCTGAAAACCGCCGAGGTACTGGCCCGTGGCCGCGATGCCACGACCGATATCCTTAACCGGGATCAGGCCATTCGATCGAACCGCCTTTATCGGGTGATCACAGAAAACACCACCGATCTTATCTCGCGGCACGCTCCCGACGGGCGCTTCATTGATGCGACCCAGGCTTCATGGCGCCTCCTCGGCTATTGGCCGGAAGAGCTTCGAGGCCGGCTGCTGGAGGACCTATTCCAGAGTGATAGTTCTATGCGGCAACTGACCGAGACCCGCAACCGCCTGCGAGATGACGGCTATGCCACCATGACTCTGGACCTGACCCACCGAGACGGCAGCAAGCGGTGGTTCGAGATCGCAAGCCGGGCCATCAGAGAAACCTATACAGGTGCGGTTGTTGAGGTGGTCAGCGTATCCAGAGACATTACCGCCAGAGTAGCCTCAGAGGACAACAACCGCAGGCTGGCCGATGAACTTGCGCGTACAGCAAGACTCGCGGCGCTTGGCGAGTTGGCCTCCAGCATTGCCCACGAAATGAATCAGCCTTTGGCGACCATCGTTAACTTTGCCAGTGCCAGCCAGCGTTACCTGAAAAGCGCCAGCACTCACCCTGAACATCTTGAGCGTGTCGACGATGGCCTTGAGAAGATCATCCACCATGCCAATCGCGCTTCGGAAGTGATCAAGCACCTCCGAACCTTCCTTCGTAAAGGTCGGAAGCGCACAACAGAAGTTCTGCTAAACGAGACCCTCACAAAGGTTGCCCAGCTCTGCCAATGGGAGGCTGATAAATACAATGTAGAGATAGTCTGCACCCCGGCCGACAGCAAGCCGACAATCATTGCAGACCAGGTATTGCTGGAGCAGGTACTGATTAATCTGATTCGTAATGGCATGGAGGCGAATGTGGAAGCGCTCGCCGCCCAAGCAGCCACTACAGGTTCCCGCCTGATGCTCTCAGCATCCATAAACAGCGAAGGTGAAACGCTGATTGACGTCACGGATGAAGGGCCTGGCCTTGATGACCAGGAAATCCGGAAGATGTTTCAGCCTTTTTACACAAACAAGCCCCAAGGGCTCGGGCTGGGGCTTTCCATGAGCCGCTCCATTATCGAAGGTTTTGGTGGTTTTCTGGATGCCCGCCCCGCTTCAACCGGCGGCCTTACCCTGACCTGCCGCTTCCCGGCGGCATCCGCAAACAAACGCATATCCAGCACAGAGACTGCACCCGATGAGTAACGAACGCACCCCGGACACATCCACCGTTTACGTTGTTGATGACGACGCCGGCATGCTGGAGTCCACTCAGTGGTTACTGGAGTCCGTTGGCCTGAACGTTCAAGCATACAGCGACGGGCGCAAGTTTCTGGATGCCCTCGGCGATAGCCGGGGCGGCTGCGTGGTGTTGGATGTGCGGATGCCGGGACTCGGTGGGCTGAACGTTCAGGAAGAGCTGCAAAAGCGAAGCATTGAGTTGCCAATCATTTTCGTATCCGGCCATGCGGATGTGCCAATTGTGGTGCGCGCGTTCAAATCCGGTGCCTTTGATTTCATTGAGAAACCATTCAATGAGCAGCTACTTCTCGACAGCGTGCAGCAGGCACTGGAAGCTCACCATCAATCCAATCATCTGCAGCTGGGCGACGAACGGACTGATGCGCTCATTTCGACGCTTACACGCCGGGAGCGGGATGTATTCCTGCCTATGGCCCAAGGCTACACCAGCCGTGAAATTGCCGATCAACTGGGCGTAAGTGTGAAGACCATCGATCTCTACCGGGCCCGTGTAATGAAGCGACTGGGTGCGGAGCGGCTGCCCGATGTTACGGGCTTAGCCATTACCGCTGGTCTGCTCGACCCATCAAACCTGCGCTAGCTCCTCATGGGCCAGCGCGCCCAGCCTGGCGATTGCCTGGTCGATACGCTCGTTCCAGGGATTGCCGCCGTTCAGCCGCAGGCAGGATTCAAACTTGTCTGATATGGAAAACATCAGGCCCGGAGCCACATTAATATTCTCTGCCCGGGCCCGGTGATAAAGCCGTGTGCCTGAAATGCCTTCCGGCAACTGCACCCAGAGTACAAAGCCGCCCTGTGGCCTGCTGACCGCAGTACCCACAGGGAAAGACCGCGCAACCGCCGCTCTCATACGCTCCGTGGTTTCCCGATAATTCTGCCGCGCCGAACGCAGATAACGATCGTACCCACCCTGCTCCAGAAAATGCGCCACCGCCAATTGCGGGATCGAAGACGTTGCCAGATTCGAAAAATACTTCTGTTGCCGAGCACCTGCCATGTATCGCCCAGGCAACATCCAGCCCAACCTTAACCCCGGCGAAATGGTTTTAGAAAACGAGTTGCAGTAGATAACATTATCCGTGCGATCAAATGCTTTCGCAGGCTTTGGGCGTTCGCCGGCATGATAAAGATCCCCGTAAATATCATCTTCTATCAACGGCACTCCAGCGGCAGCAAGCATAGACACCAACTGTTTTTTGCGCTCATCCGGCATACGTGCGCCCATGGGGTTGCTGTGATTGCATACCACTACGCAGGCTTTTACCGGCCACTGCTCCAGAGCCAACTGTAAACCCTCAAGACTTAACCCATCGGATGGGTGAGTCGGTATCTCCATCGCCCGCAGCCCAACAACTTCCAAGGCCTGAAGAATACCGGGGAACGATGGTGACTCAACTGCCACTATATCCCCCGACTTAGTAACGGCGCGCAAACCCAGAATGATGGCTTCCTGAGCGCCGTTGGTAACAAGCACATCATCCGGCGTAATCGGAACACCAATCGTCGCCATGCGCTGCGCAATCTGCCTGCGGAATGATGTTTTTCCGGGAAAAGCGTAATCCAGAGTTTCAAGGCCCCGCCGAGCCGCCCAAATCGTACTCTGCTGAATCTGTCGCAACGGCAAAAAATCCGGATGGGGAATGGCAGTAGCGAGCGGCACCATGCGATTTTGTTCATCTGCACACAGCTCCAGAGTCATCTCACGGGCTGTTACCGGCGCCGGACGAATCCTGAGCCTGCCCATCACTGGCTCAGGGGCATCCACAACAGGCAAGCGAACAAAAAAGCCACTGCGCTCCCGGGCCTGAAGGTAACCCCGAGCTTCAAGTGTTTGGTGCGCTTGCAACACAGTTGAAATACTCACTTCGTACTGTTTGCTCAACACCCGCACGCCCGGCAGGCGGTCTCCATCCCGATAGACACCGTCCTGAATCAACGACTGAAGCCTGTCTGCCACCTGGTTGTATAGAGCCCCCATACTGCTCACCTCACCCAATCAAGAAATCATTTGCCCATTCGGACAGCCAGCACGCCCATTGCAACAGATCCGCACCAAACCGGAACGGTACAGATACCCGGAAAATCGACCGGTACAGACCGGCAACTTTTAGCTCTGTACCGGTTCAAAAACAGATTATCTGAATCTGTTATGGCTGTCAGTTCAGGAAGACAATAACAACATCGAAAATCAGAAGAAGGAGTTTCATCATGGGCATCGCAAACAGTCAGGCTCTGACCGCTACCCGAGGCAATCTTTTTGGCCTCAACCCGGGCGCTCCCGCACTGTACGGTGAAGACCTGAACACCAACCGCCAATGGCTGGAAGACCTCGGGTTTTCTGTACGCCAGTCAGGCCATAGGCACTGGGTAGTAACACACAGCAATCCATTGCCCGAGCTGCACTTTTACAGTGAGACTGAGCTGGCGCAGTTTGCCAGTTACAAAGGCCACCACTACGCTAAACACTTGCTCCCAGAGAACAGAACATGAATTACCCCATTTATCAGGTAGACGCCTTTACCAGCGAGATATTCAAAGGGAACCCTGCCGCGGTCATGCCGTTGGAGACGTGGCTTCCCGACGACACCATGCAGGCACTGGCCGCCGAGAACAATCTGGCAGAAACCGCATTCTTCGTGCGGGAATCCGGAACCAATGGTGCAGACTTTCATATTCGCTGGTTCACTCCCAGTGTTGAAGTACCTCTTTGCGGCCACGCTACTCTCGCCAGCGCCTGGGTAATTTTCAATAAACTGGGGTGGCAATCAGATGAAATACGCTTTGGTTCTCGCAGCGGTATTTTAGGCGTTCACCAAACCCCGGATAACTGGCTGATTCTGGACTTCCCGAACCTGAAAATTGAAGAACAGAACACACCACCAATCATTATCCAAGCACTGGATAGCGCGCCGGAAACGGCCTTTTACGTGCCGAATGACACCAATTACATGGTTGTTCTGGAAAACGAGGCAGCTGTGAAAGCGGCGCAGCCGGATATGCGAAAGCTCAAACAACTGGGCAATCAAGGCGTGATCATCACCGCACCCGGTGATACTGCCGACTTTGTCAGCCGGTACTTCGCGCCTGGCTCCGGAATTGATGAGGACCCGGTTACCGGCTCCATTCACAGTGTTCTGGTGCCCTACTGGGCCGAAAAGCTCGGCAAAACAAAGCTGGAGGCGCGGCAACTGTCTGCACGGGGCGGTCTATTACGCTGTGAACTGAAAGGCGATCGCGTTGCGATTGCCGGGCAAGCGGCTTTTTATATGGAAGGCACAGTTCATCTGGAATGAGCCATACAGCCGCCCTTAGGCTGGTATACTGCGCGCCACACAAACCAATCGGCGGGCAGTAATGACGGCAAGTTCCAGTAACCAGTACGATGTGATTATTATCGGTGCCGGCGCCGCCGGCCTGATGTGCGCCGCCACTGCCGGCTATCGTGGGCGCAAAGTGCTGGTAATCGATCACGCCAATAAGCCGGGGAAAAAAATCCTCATGTCCGGCGGCGGGCGCTGCAACTTCACCAATCTCAACAGCACGCCCGCAAACTTCCTGTCGGACAACCCACGCTTCTGTATTTCCGCCCTCAAGCGCTACACCCCCCAGCACTTTCTGGATCTTGTTGAGCGCCATGGCATTGAGCACGAAGAGAAAGCTGCCGGCCAACTATTCTGCAAAGACAGTGCGAAAGATATAGTCACCATGCTGCTCACTGAATGCGACTGGGCCGGAGCTGAAATCCGCATGAAAACCAGCGTGCAAAACATAGTGCAAGGCGATGACAGCTACCGCGTTAATACCAGTTCAGGCTCCCTGACCTGTGAATCTCTGGTCATTGCCTGCGGAGGCTTGTCCATCCCTACCATGGGCGCTACGGGATTCGGTTACGACATTGCCCGGCAGTTCGGGCTCACGATTTTACCCACCCGAGCCGGGCTGGTGCCTTTCACCCTGCACCCGGAACTGAAGCAACAGTTGGCGCCTCTATCCGGCGTAAGCTGCCCTGTTGATGCAGCCTGCAATAACCAGAACTTCCGGGAGCCCATGCTGGTCACACATCGAGGCCTGAGCGGGCCATCGATGCTGCAGATCTCCAGCTTCTGGCAGCCTGGCGACCCTCTGACCATCAACCTGCTACCAGATCGCAACATCCACGAAGATCTTCTGGCCCTGCGCAAACAGAAGCCGCAATCCACGATTGCCAACTACCTGGCTCAGCACCTACCCAAGCGCTTTGCGCAGGTATTCAACGAGATTTATGGCTGGCATGGCCCGCTTCAGGGCTACAGAAACAGTGACCTTGAACAGGTGTCAGACACGCTTGGGCATTGGACAGTCAAACCGGCTGGAACAGAAGGCTATCGAACCGCTGAAGTGACACTGGGCGGCCTAGATACGCGCCAACTTTCTTCAAAAACCATGGCAGCGCTAGAGCATCCAAACTTGTTTTTCATCGGCGAGGTCGTGGACGTAACGGGGCATTTGGGCGGGCATAATTTTCAATGGGCGTGGGCTTCAGGGGTGGCGGCCGGGTTGTCAGCATGATGCCTTCCATACCTTTATTAATTCCTCGACAACCAGAACGTTAAGGGCTGACTAGCCACTTGCAATTCTGACCGCGATTAACTCTACCCTCGCCAATTTGCCATTAAAATTTCGATCTACCCTTCCCTCGTTTGGGTGATACCTACCTATGAATTGGCTTGCTAACATCCGATAAGCAATAGGGTCAATTTTCAGGCACCGAAAGCTAAGGAAAACACACAAGAGGAAGGACACATGATCTCATCGGCGCAATCAGTTTACGTTCGAAAACCGGCATCTGAACTTGGTTACTTTCGCACTGTGCTTATCACATGCCTCGCAATACCAGGCTTGGTGGCCTGCGGCGGAGGCGGAGGCAGTGGCGGAGGCGATAACAGCTCACCGGATATAACCGTATCGGCCAGTACCGTTACACCGTTCCTGAACGGCAAGCATGAAGCAACTGTAAAAGCGACAACCAATGCCACAAATCCGACCTACGCCTGGACTGTCGAATCCCGTCCGGAAGGCAGCTACCTGCACAACAGTGGTATTTCGAATCGCGACAAGGCAGCAGCCAGCTTCACTACAGATGCTGTTGGTAGCTACGAATTAAAGGTAACTGTTAACGGGAATGTCAGCGATACGGTTACCCTGGAAGCTGACAACATCTGGCGCCCGTTAGCCGTCGATGACCTGCCGGATGGCGCAGTTTCTTATGGTTTGTCGCTCGCTACTGCTCCCAGTGGCGAGCCTTATGTTGGCCATCTTGGAAGAGTCGGTGGCGTTAATAACGGCCTTACAACCCTGAACTTTGACGGCATTAGCTGGCAAAACGTTGGCAGCGACAACTATGCTCACCTGGACTTATCTCTTGCCATTCACCCCGACGGAACCCCTTACCGAGCGTACTCTGACATCGCGACTAAAGGCGCTGTGCAAAAATTTGATGGTAACAGCTGGGTGTTGGTTGGTTCAGCTACCCTGGCCGCTGACGACGCGGCCCGTATTTCCTTGGACATCGCGCCGGATGGAACACTTTATCTTGCGTATCTTGATACGTCAGATGACAACAAAGTTGTTGTCCAGATGTTTGACGGCACTGCATGGAGCAAGGTTGGCGGCTCCGCCGCCAGTGGCAGAGATGCGGGATTCGCCTCCCTGGCCGTCGCTTCCGATGGCACCCCCTACATTGCTTTCAGCGACAGTTCCAATGCTAACAAAGCGACAGTCAAAAAGTATGATGGTTCCAACTGGGTGAATATTGGTATTGCCGGTTTCTCTCCGAGCGAGGCGGAGCATCTTTCATTGGCTATATCCCCGGTAGACGATACACCCTATCTCGCCTACGTTGATGCGAATGAGCAAAAAGGCGTGGTAGCCCGTTACCAGGGTACTAGCTGGTCACGGGTCGGTGGCGGTTACCTGCCAAACAGCCGTATCACGCGCGAACTCGCTCTGGCCGTGACACAGGACGGGCGTCCCATGGTCGCGTTCAGCGATGGATCTGCAAACGTTGACTTTAAAGCCCGGGTAATGCTGTATGACGGCACCGACTGGAACAATCTGGGTGAACCAGGCTTTTCATCAGACCGAGTGTCTTTTGTCAGGCTGGCGTTGCTACCGGACGACACCCCGCTCATCGCCTATGCTGTCTCTACCAGCGGGCAATCCAATAAAATGTTTGTACGCAAGCTGAGCACATTAGCACCTCAGGTAACCCACATCCTTCCGGGAAGAGGCGAGCGGCAGGTTGATAAAAGCACAAAGCTGACGGTTCGCTTTGATCGGGAAATGGATGAGACAACAACAATCAATAGCAGCAGCTATGTAATCCGGGATAGTAATGGAGTTGTTAATATCAACAGCATTCAATCCGGCCTGGGCAACATGACCGTCGAGCTTGAACCCGGCCGTGACCTTGTGGGTGAGGTGACGGTTACTCTGGAAGAAGATGAGATCCAGGATGTTGACGGCAAGAAGTTCAAAGGTATGAGCTGGCACTTCTGCATATCCTGCTAACGGCCTCTGCGCGGCATGAGTACTAAGGTATTACCCATGCCGCGCCCGGTATTCACAGTTCATACGAGCCAGTCGATAAAAGCTTGCCTTCAGCAAGCAGGAGACGGGATAGAAAACAGGAGTTAGAGCCAACAAAATGTATGCGGGGCCGTCAATTCAGCCGGACCCGCTTAAGGGGGGCGCTATGAACCTTTAGCGTAGAACAACCAAGGGCTTCTTTGCGGTTCTCAGCATAGTGGTTGTCGTACTGCCCACAAAGAACTGGCGTATGCGGGAGTGGCCGTAAGCACCCATTACCAAGATGTCGATATTCTGCTCTTCCTGATACTTGTGCAGCGCCTGCTCTACATCACCAGATAGGATGGTGAGAGTGATATCTGCTTCGAGTACTTCCAGCATCTGCTTTGCTTTTTCCAGCTGGCTTCTGCGCTCGGCGTTGTCAGTCCCGACCATCACCAGGTGCAAAGGCATACCCTTCAATACCGGGCTCCCCGCCAACAACTCAACACCTCTGAACGCCGTAGGGCTACCATCAAATGCAAGCATGGCAGTGCGAGGCATTGAGAAGGAATCTGGCACGAGCAGGATTGGCCGGTGCACACTACGGATCACCGTTTCGAGCTGGCTGCCGATGCCTGCGCCACTGTTGGAGCTGCTGTCACCTTGCAAGCCCATCACTACCAGCCGGGTTTCATCTTCAAGCGCCATCAGGGATTCGGTCAAATCACCGTGCCGCTGGCGTTTTTTAATGTCACTGATGCCTGCACTCTGCAACCGGTGAGCGGCTTCATCCAGCATGTGTTCACCGTGCTCAAGAGCCAGCTTGGCTCGCCTACGATCCAGCTGCGCAAGCTCACCCAGCAGTTGCTCACGACTACCCAGCCCAATATTCCCGGCCAGATCCGGCTCTGAAGGATAACGCTCCTGATCCAACACATGCAGGAGGGTCAGGGGTGAACCCATATGTTTGCTGGCCCAGGCCGCATAGTCGCAGACTGCCGGCGCCGCGGGTGAGCCGTCAATGCAGGCCACTACCTGCAGGCTGTCCTGGATGCTCTCAGTTGTATTTTGCATATTAATGGCTCATCAGCTGATCTATGCCTTCCGGCTTATCGTGCACGCCAAAACGGTCAACGATGGTGGCACTGGCCTGGTTCATACCAATCACTTCCACCTCTGCGCCGTCGCGGCGGAACTTGATAACCACCTTATCGAGCGCACCCACAGCGGTAATGTCCCAAAAATGCGCACGGCTAACATCTATGACCACTTTATCGACCACTTCACGGAAATCAAACGATGCAACGAACTTTTCCGAAGAACTGAAAAACACCTGGCCAGTTACCTTGTAGGTACGGGTGCCTGCTTCTTCATCAAGAGAGGACTTAACCTCCATAAAGTGACCAATTTTGTTGGCAAAAAACAGCGCCGCAAGCAGCACGCCGGCGAACACGCCCAATGCCAGATTGTGGGTCACAACCACAACGCACACAGTGACCAGCATCACTATATTGGTAGAAACAGGGTGGGTTTTCAGGTTGCGAATGGAGTCCCAGGAGAAGGTACCGATAGACACCATGATCATTACTGCCACCAGTGCAGCCATTGGGATCTGCACCAGTATGTCGTCCAGCACTACGATCATCACCATAAGGAACACGCCCGCTGTGAACGTGGAAAGCCGCCCGCGCCCCCCGGATTTTACGTTGATAACGGATTGCCCAATCATCGCGCAGCCAGCCATACCACCAAACAGGCCAGATCCGATGTTGGCGATGCCCTGCCCCCGACACTCGCGGTTACGATCACTTTCCGTATCCGTCAGATCGTCAACAATGGTGGCGGTCATCATGGATTCCAGCAAACCCACAACAGCCAGCGGAATGGAATACGGAAGGATGATCATCAAGGTTTCAAGAGTAAGGGGAACATCTGGCCAGAGAAAAATTGGCAGCGTGTCGGGCAATTCACCCATGTCGCCCACTGTGCGTACGTCGATATTGAACATTACCGCCACAATCGTGAGCGACACGATGCATACCAACGGCGAGGGCACGAGTTTTCCCAACTTGGGCACATAGGGGAACAGATAAATAATACCCAGCCCAGCTGCAGTCATGGCGTATACATGCCAGGTTACGTTCGTGAGCTCCGGTAGCTGAGCCATAAAGATCAGGATAGCCAAGGCATTCACAAAACCAGTTACCACTGAACGGGACACAAACCTCATCAAGCCGCCCAGTTTCAGCCAGCCAGCCACTATTTGAATCACACCTGTGAGCAGCGTGGCGGCCATCAGGTACTCCAGACCGTGCTCCCTGACCAAGGTGACCATCAGCAGCGCCATGGCACCGGTTGCTGCCGAGATCATGCCCGGGCGGCCGCCTACAAACGCAATGATCACGGCAATACAGAAGGAAGCGTAGAGCCCGACTTTAGGATCGACTCCGGCGATGATCGAGAAGGCAATCGCTTCCGGAATCAGCGCAAGGGCAACTACGATCCCGGCGAGCAAATCGCCCTTAATATTGGAAAACCATTCGGCTTTCATTGTATTTACCATAGCTTTAGGTACCCGGAAATTTGCGCAGATTAATGACCAAGGGATTGCCGTTACATGAATTGCGAATTACGGCAAAATAAAGGGCGCGAATTCTACCAAAATACCGCTTCCGGCGTAAGGGCGCCTGTTCTCTCAGTCTTGCTGACTGCTATGATCACGGCAACACCCACCAAAAAATGAGCTACCTTCGTTCATGGATGACGTTGCATCCCAGTTTCTGGCTTCAAATGAGACCACGCTTAACCTTGCGGTGGCACTTCTTTTGGGGGCCATCATTGGCCTGGAGCGGGGCTGGGGCTCCCGCGAACAGAAACCCGGCGAACGCATAGCCGGCATTCGAACCTTTTCTCTTATCGGTCTTTTGGGCGGCATATCTGCGGTTCTGGCAGAGGAAATCACTGTCTGGGCGTTTCCTGTGCTTCTTCTGAGCGTTGTAGCGATGGCCATTGTGGCCTACAGCGAGCGGCTTGATCACATCCGCAACTTCAGCATTACCGGCATGGTCAGCATGGTGCTTACCTTCTGCTTCGGTGCCATAGCCGTGGCCGTCGACCCGGTGATAGCGACAACCGCTGCTGTGATTACTGCCATTATCCTGGATAACAAGGACGAAATTCACGGCTGGGTGCACAAGCTGAAAGCCCACGAGCTGGATGCTGCACTCAAACTGCTGGTTATTTCAGTGGTTATGCTGCCACTGCTACCGAACGAGCCTATGGGGCCTGGTGGCGTGCTCAATCCCCGGGAAATCTGGTGGATGGTGGTGATGATTGCGTCCATATCCTTCGTGGGTTATTTCGCCATGCGGATGGTCGGTACCAGCAAAGGGATTCTGTTTACCAGCCTGTTTGCCGGCTTGAGTTCATCCACCGCCCTGACCCTGCACTTTGCCCGCCAGGCCGGCAAACACCCTGCCCTGAATGCGCAATTTGCCACCGGTATTCTGATTGCCTGCGGCACCATGTTCCCGCGCATCCTTGTTTACTGCTTCGTCATCAATAGAGACTTGCTGCCGAGTCTGGTCTGGCCCGTGGCCATTATGACAGTGCTGCTTTATGTGCCGGCACTCATCATCTGGCGCAAGAATTACGAAACCGGCAAGATCAGCCAGCCAACGCTTAGCCAAAACCCGCTCGATCTGAAATCCGCGGTGGTTTTCGGCATGCTGCTGACGGCTATTCTGCTACTGGGGGACTTTCTGAAAGACTGGCTGGGCGATACCGGTATTTATATGCTGGCTGCCACCTCCGGCGTTGCGGATGTTGATGCTATCACCCTGTCCCTCACCCGCATGTCCAACAATGGCTTGGCGATGGATGCTGCGGTGCTCGGTATCGTGATTGCTGCGGCCACCAACAATCTGGTCAAATCCGGTATGGCATGGGTGATCGGTAACCGACAGATAGGGCTCTACGTGGCGGGTCCCATGCTGCTCTCGCTGGGCGCGGGACTTTTGGTAGCCTGGTTGCAATAACCGTACTACCGCCAGTCCGCTTTCCAGAAGAAATCGAACGGCTGGATGAAAGCCTGTTCATGAATATCCTCTAAAAAACACGTATATTCTGTGGTCTGATCCATTATCCCCTAAGGACGTTTTAATGCTGTTTGCGATGATCATTGGTGGTTTGATTGGTTACAGCTTTGGCAAGTTTCCCGGATTTTTAGTGGGTGCTGCTCTGGGCGCTTTTCTGCTTAACCGCGCTAAAAGCCGCCTGATTGGCAAACTTCAAGGTATTCAATCCGGTTTTATTGAATCTGTGTTTGCCGTTATGGGTGCTCTATGCAAGGCCGATGGCATTGTCTCGAAAGACGAAATTCAGATGGCCGAAGCCATGTTTGTGCGCTTTCGTTTGAACGAAGCCCAGAGAGAAACCGCAAAAGCCGCGTTCAGTCGGGGTAAGGCCGCAGATTTTGATCTGGATGCGGAGCTGAACCACTTTTTGAGCATCAGCGGGCGGCAACCGGCTTTTCTGCAAATGTTTCTCCAGGTACAGGTTTCGGCAGTAGCCGCAGATGGCGTAGTGCATCCGGCAGAGCACGAAATGTTGGTTCGTATAGCCCGCGGACTCGGCCTGCCTGAGAGCCAGGTAGACCAACTGGAAGCCATGCTGCGCGGCGCGCACGCGGGTCAGGCCGGCGGCCAACGCTCTACGGCCCAGCAAACCGATGATGCCTACAAGGTTCTGGGTGTAACGCCATCAATTAGTGATGCAGAACTGAAAAAGGTGTACCGCAAACTAATGAGCGAGAACCACCCAGACAAGCTTGCAGGAAGGGGTCTTCCAGAGAGCATGCGCGAAATGGCAGAAGAGCGCACACAGGAAATTGCCAACGCCTACGATGTTATCAAGCAGTCCCGGGAAAATTCCTGACCGCTCACCACGTTCATACAGGCCCGTCGAATCTGGCGGGCTTGTAAACTCATACCTGAAATGACATGTCCTCAGGTTTTACCTTCGAGTAAAGTATGGCTCCCGAACAGCAGCATGCAGCGAGCTGCCAGACATTAAGGCGGAGATGCCTCGGATGCCAGCTTCTGACTCCCCTCAGACCGCCAATACATTTACCAACGATGCCCTCGGGAACAGTGATGCGACTGCCCTGGCAGAGCGAATCCGCCGCCGGGAGGTATCGGTAACTGAAGTAACCCAGGCCGCCATCGATAGATTGCACAAGGCTGAACCACTGGTTCACGGCGTTGTTGCAGAACGCTATCAACAGATGCTGGAAGCCGCTGCCAAACTGGATAGGCAACCTGATCTGGCGAATGCACCGTTTTTTAGTGGTGTACCCACCTTTATCAAAGACAACACCAATGTAGCGGGACTACCAACTCGTCAGGGCTCAGCCGCGGTGCCTGCTGGATACCTCGTAAAGCACACGAGCCCCTTCGCGGAACAGATGTTGGCCCAAGGCTATCTCTGCATGGGAAAAACCACCATGCCAGAGTTCGGATTTAACGCTTCAACAGAGCCGGTTCATGATGCCCCCACTCGAAACCCCTGGAATCTGGCTTATTCCAGCGGAGCCTCGTCAGGTGGCGCGGCAGCACTCGTGGCAAGCGGTGCCGTTCCCATTGCCCACGCCAACGACGGCGGCGGTTCCATTCGAATTCCTGCGGCCGTTTGTGGCCTCATTGGACTCAAGCCGTCCCGCGGGCGTGTGATCGAAAACGATGCCTCAAAATCGCTTCCCATTGATATTCTCAGTGATGGTGTAGTCACGCGCACCGTTCGGGATACGGCCAACTTCATCTATGAAGCGGAGCGCTATTACCGCAACCCGAAATTGCCAGTCATTGGCAAAGTAGAAGGCCCATCTGGCAAGCCAATGCGGATTGGCTTCGTTATAGACTCCATTAACGGTCACAAAACCGACGACACAACACGGCAGGTTGTTGAAGCCACTGCGCGAAGACTGGAAGCCCAGGGCCACCATGTTGAGCCGGTGGACACGCCTGTAAACTCGAGCTTTCCCGATGACTTTGCGATGTACTGGGGGCTGCTGGCCTTTGGCATGAAGCTCAACGGGCGCAAAATAACGCACCCGGGTTTTGACAAACGGCAGGTAGACGGTTTGACTCAGGGCCTGGACAAAATGTTCAAGCGAGGCTTCTGGAAGATGCCGGCAGTGCTGTGGCGGTTACGCCGCGCCAGGTTCGAGTTTGCGGAGGCCATGTCTACCTACGATGCGGTGCTGACACCGGTTCTGGGACACACTACTCCAAAACTGGGCCACCTGAGCTCAAAAGTGCCTTTTGACATACTGTTTGAACGCCTGACTCAATATGCCAACTTCTCCCCACTGGCAAACGTTACCGGCACGCCGGCCATATCAGTCCCCATGGCAATGACATCAGAGAATCTGCCGGTTTCGGTACAGCTTATGAGTAAATTCGGGGATGAGCGCACGCTGTTGGAGCTTGCATTCGCCCTGGAGTCCAAGTTCTCACCCTGGACTTTTCCGGTGAACACTGCGGAATACAGTCACGCCTGAGTATTGATGGCTAGCGTCGCGTCCTCGCTGGGCGCGGCCCAGGCCACAACACAATTACGGCCATTGGCCTTGGCCTGATACAGAGCTTCATCCGCCCTGCTGAAAAGCGTCTCTGTGGCATCTGCACTGGCTGGTAGCTCAGTACACACTCCCACACTGACGGTGAGATGGAGTGTTTGGCCGGATAGCTGAAATGCCATAGCTGCTACCGCTTTTCGGATGCGCTCGGCAACATCGAGAGCGCCTTTGTGTGGTGTGTTTGGCAGTAGCACAACAAATTCCTCACCACCATAACGGGCGGCCAAATCCTGTGGCCGGGTAACCAACTCGCGTACACACTGGGCAACCATCTGCAGGCAATCATCACCTACCAGATGGCCGTGGTTATCGTTGAATTGCTTGAAGTGATCAATATCCAGCACCAACAGCGAGAGGGGTTCCTGGTAACGATAGGCATGCACAACCGCAGATTGAAACACCCGATCAAAGTGACCACGGTTTTTGAGCTCAGTCAGCGCATCCGTAGAACTTAACTCAAGTAGCTGCTCGTTCAGGCGTTCAAGATCGCGCGTACGCTCCCGCACTCTTTCCTCAAGTAACACGTTCGCTTCACGCTGAATATCCAGAGTTTTAGCTTGGGCGAGCCTGGCTTTACGCTCCTCAAGCAAAGCACCCTGCTGGGCTTCGAAAACCCGTTTCTTGTCTTTGTTGAGGCGGTCTGCCAAAGCGATTGACAGTAAAATAACCCCAAGAGCTGAGCCAACCTGTGTGGCATTCTCGGTCAGCAAGTTACGCGGCAACATGGTGAACTTGTTCATCGCCAGCACAATGCCACCGAACAACAAGAACACCCAGGCGAAGGTATAGTAACGTGCGGCCGGATCTTTTTTGACCCAGCGGACAATACTCAGCAACAACAGGGTGGTGCAAGTGTAATGGGCAGAACGAAATTGCGGTGCAGGATGGGGCGATCGTAAAACGGTTGTTTGTCGCCCAATACCAGGGCCGTCTGGCTCCCATCGCCCGGGCTGATATACACCTCGATGTAGTCGAGAACCGGATAGCCAATTTCAAGAAAAGTGTTAGCTTCACTGCTGGTGGCGTTTTCAAGGGCCACGCGAAACCAGTAGATCTGTTTGCCATATCCCAGATTAACGCTGTCGCTGCCATTACGCGTCCAGGCGTCCTCGCTTAAGCGGACAACGTGACCAATGTCGATAGCGTCTTCTGGTTCTTGCCAATAATCAACGAAACGAGACAGCTCCACCCGCTTGGAATATTCACTCCATATAGCGGCCTGCTCCGCAGAAAAAGCCGTCACGGACGTCAAAAACATGAGTAGCAGGCAAAATAATCTGAAGTCTCGTTTCAAAGCTGGCTCCAATCCTACGCTGGCTTGTGCGTCGCTAAACGCTACTGAAGTAGTATGGTCGCAGAATCGGGCATTTACCTGCATTTACTACCAAATGGAGCAAATCAACAAAAATGGATACAAATCCCTACAGCTTTGCACAACTTTACGATCAAATCGTGCCGGGCACCCTATTCTGAAGTCCGAAAACGTTGGATTTTTCGGCGCAAGGCCTCCCCTACCCGATCACCCAGCACCAGCATCGCCGGAGTCAGCAGCAACGTCAGAATGGTAGCAAATGCCAGGCCTCCGGCAATGGCACTGGAAAGCTGCGCCCACCACTGCGTTGACGGTGCCCCCAGCCCGAGCGACGGCGTCAGCAGATCAACGTTGACGCTCAGAACCATGGGCATCAACCCGAGTACAGTCGTAACAGCGGTGAGGAGTACCGGGCGTAAACGCAGGCAACTGGTTTCCAATGCCGCTTCGTACGCGGCCATTCCGTCTTTCTTCATCTGATTGTAGGTGTCGATCAGAATGATGTTGTTGTTCACCACAATGCCCGCGAGCGCGATAATACCCATGCCCACCATTACGATGCCAAAGGACTGGCCGTTCAGCAGCAAGCCCAGAAGCACCCCCGCGGTAGAAAGGACAATCGCAGAAAGAATCAGGAAACTCTGATACAGCGAGTTGAACTGGGTAACCAGAATAAGCAGCATCATGGCAATCGCAATCAAAAATGCACTTACAAGAAAGTTAGATGCCTGCTGTTGGTCTTCGTTTTCACCGGCAAACTTGACCGATACGCCATCTGGCGTTTCAGGAAGTTTGGCTTGCAAGGCTTTCAACAAGCTGTCTACTTGCTCTCCTGGCCCAATATCCGACTTGATGGTGACCGTACGCTGGCCATCTACTCGGGCAATGCTGCCGGTCTTGTTTCCGGGTTGCAGATCAAGAAACTGCGAAAGAGGCACCTGCCCCCGCGCTGTGTTGATGGTCTGGCGCTGCAAGTGATCCAGTTCGCGCCAGTTGCTGGGAACCCGCACAACAATGTCCACTTCGTCTCGCACATCTTCAGGCCGATAGGTAGCCAGCACCAAACCATTGGTAACCAGGCGCACAGCACTTCCAATACTCAACACATCGGTTCCAAAACGGGCAGCGGCTTCACGATCCACCTCAAGACGCCATTCAATGCCAGGTAGGCTGCGGTCATCTTCAATGTCTACAAACCCGCCTATAGCGCGCATCTGATTCTCAATCTGATCCACATACCCATTGAGTTTGCTGCTATCGCGGCTACTGATCAAAAGCTCTATCGGCTTGCCGCCAGCCGGGCCATTTTCCTGCTTGCGAAATTCCAGCTCGATACCTGGAATATCCTCGGTGCGGGCGAGGAAATCATCCAGAATGGCGCTGGCGGGGCGGCGGGTGAACCAGTCCGTAAACTGAAACTGAAGCACCCCGATTACATCCGGCGCCATCTGAGTGCTGGCGTTCAGCATTGATCGCGCATACACCGCTTTTACTTCCGGCATGCCCTGCAACCGGCCTTCAACCTGTCGCACTATGGCATCCCTTTCCAGAACAGACAGGTCACCCCGGGCACGAACCTGGACCTGAGCCGAATCCGGCTCCACGCTGGGGAAAAACTCAATGCCGTAATTGAACTTGCCATAGGCGATATAGATCACCACAACCACGCCCAGCACACCTAACAAAGTGAGGCCGGGATGAGACAGGAGTTTGGAAAGCAATGTGCGGTAGCCATGCATCATTCGACCGCTTTCACTGACCGTGCGGGCGCGACGGCCACCACTCACGCCACCCAATACCGGCAAAAACACCAGCGCCATGGCGAGAGATGCAATCAGGCAGATAATCACGGTAATAGGCAGGAATTTCATGAACTCGCCTACTACCCCAGGCCAAAACAGGAGCGGGACAAACACCGCCAGCGTTGTTGCCGTCGAAGCAATAATTGGCCAGGCCATGCGGCTTGCCGCCTCTGCCCAAGCGCTTTTTACAGTGTGTCCTTCAGACAGGTTTCGGTCTGCCAGCTCAGATACTACGATCGCCCCGTCCACCAGCATGCCCGCGACCAGAATAAGACTGAACAGCACCACGATATTGAGGGTGAGACCCATGGACCAGATAACCAGGATGCCTGTCAGGAAGGCACCAGGAATGGTCAGCCCTACCAACAAGGCTGAACGCGGCCCCATGGCAGCAATGATCACAATAATAACCAGCACAATGGCAGTCAGTACGTTGTTGAGCAGATCGCTCAGCAGGTCGCGCACCTCATCAGACTGATCCATGATGTAGCGCACTTCCAGGGCTTCCGGCAGGAGCGGTTGTGCCCGGGCAATCAGATCACGTACCTGAGCCACGGTTTCAATAATATTAGCGCCACTGCGCTTGGATACTTCCAGCACAAGTGCCGGCTCCCCATTGATGCGCGCAAACCCGGTCGGGTCTTTGAAGGTGCGCTGTAACATAGCGACGTCTCCAAAAGTCACCACCGTATCGCCATCAACCTTAAGGGGCATGGACATAACATCTTCAATATTCTCGATAACACCCGGCACTTTCAGGGTCATACGACCATTGCCGGTATCCAGCGACCCTGCCGCTACCAACTGGTTGTTTCGAGTGACCAAGCTGCCAAGCTGGTCGAAATCTACGCCATAGCCCTCCAGCACCTGGGGGTCCACTACAATTTCAAGCAAATCTTCCCGGTCGCCGCCAATATCAACTTCCAGCACCTCGGGAATTGCCTCGATGGCATCCTGCAGCCCACGGGCAACCGTAATCAGCTCTCGCTCAGACAGCGGCCCCGACAGGCCAATGGAAAGCACAGGGAACAGAGACACGTTGATTTCATTTACGCTTGGCTCGTCGGCCTCCCGGGGGAGCTTGCTACGGGCAGTATCCACGGCCTCGCGAACGTCCTGCAGGGCTGTGTCCGGGTCGAACCCGGCATCGAATTCCAGCATTACCGAAGCGTGCCCTTCAGAGGCGGTACCGCGCATTTCCTTTACGCCTTCCAAAGAACGCAGTTCCTGCTCCATAGGGCGAACCAGCAGTCGTTCTGCATCTTCCGGGCTTATACCCTCCAGGGCCATGGAAACGTAAATCATGGGAATGGTAACGTCGGGATTGGCCTCCCGGGGAATAATCTGGAACGCCGCAATGCCGCCAAGTGTCAGGAAAAAAAGCGTAAGCAGAGTGGTGCGGCTGCGATCTATGGCCGCAAAAATAAGTGCGCGCATACGGCTCAGCCCCGCTCTTCGGAAGCGTCTACAGGCTCGACTTGCTCGCCCTCATTAACAAAACCCGCACCACGGGTAATCAGGCGAGTCTCATCCGGCAAGCCCGTAACCCAGGCGCCGTCAGTGGACACACTGAGCAATTTCACCGTACGAAAAACGACCCTGTTTTGGTCATCAACGTACTTCACCCCCGGGCGCCCATCATCCCCAAGGGTGAGGTAAGCCGGGGAAATAAACGTGGCCTGGACCTCCTCCAATGCAACACGAAGGTTGGCGCTACCGCCAGCTATACGTTTTTGATCGGGATTTTCCACAGCGATCTCTATGGCAAAGCTTCGTGTCTCAGGGTTTGCAGCACTCGCGACAAATGTAACTACACCATCCAGAGTTTCTCCATCCAAAGGGCGCACCCTTACCTTCTGGCCCGGCGCCACCTGAGCAACGGATTGCTGGGGTATCTGTCCCTTGGCTTTGAGCCTGTCGATTCGAACCAATTCATACAAGGGCGAACTAACCTGGACCAGGCTGCCGGTCTCAACTTCCTTGCGGTTTACCACTCCATCAAACGGTGCTCTGGGTCTTAGATGGGCAACCGCAAGCTGTGCACCCTCCAACTCCGCTCGGGCAGCCGCAAGGTCACTTTCCACACCAAGGGTTTCAGACTGCGATGCAAGATTTTTGGAACCCAGTCTTCGTACTGCAGCCAGATCACCTTCCAGTTTTTTAACCCGTGCCTGCCAACGTTGCACTCCCGCACCCCGGCCATCTTCGGATAAGGTTAAAAGTACGTCTCCGGTCTTTACCGAGTCGCCAAGCTCCGCCGCAATCGTTTCAACTGTGCCGGTGACCCGCGCACTCACCATTACGGAACTCCAGGGTTCCAATTGACCCTGAAGCAAAAGCCCTGGCTCATATAACTGAGCATTGAGTGTTGTAACCTGAACTCGCGTGCGCTCTTGTTGTGCAGCTTCGGGCTCTAGGGGGGCTTCGGTACTTGCGACTTTCACCTCGCCTGTCGCCATCCAGATAATCAGGGCAATTACAACGATCACAGACAGTCCCAGCGAACTCCATTTTACTTTGCTCATTAAATACCTACATAGCCTGCATTTGGTGAACCATGGCCCGAAAACGACGCTAACGAGAAAATAAAAGGTCGAAACGGTTGCAACCTGATCAAATCGTGGGGTAGATTCTACACAGATTCCTTTTGCTAATTCAGGCCAGAATGTCGTTTTTATGAACATCAACTCAGTAATTATTCTCGCAATGCTCGTCCTGGTGGTAGTGATACCTTCCGGGGGATTTTGCGTGGATAAGCGGGTGAGATAGCGACAAACCTGACAAAAACACCAGAAACCCCCGGCACCGCAAGGTCCCGGGGGTTTCTTTTTTACGGAAGAAAAAACAGGAAATATAACGATGAACGGCGCACAGCATATTCTTCAAGCGTTCCACCACCACAACATCGAAACCGTTTTTGGTTACCCCGGTGGCTGCATCATGCCGCTATACGATGCACTGGTGGATGATGTGAGCGTTGAGCATGTGCTTTGCCGCCATGAACAAGGCTGCGCTTTGGCTGCCGACGGCTATGCTCGGGCCAGCGGGAAGCTGGGGGTGTGCATTGCCACATCCGGCCCCGGTGCTACCAACCTGATAACCGGCGTTGCCAACGCATACCAGGATTCAATCCCCATGTTGGTTATCACCGGCCAGGTTCCCTCGGCGCTGATCGGAACCGATGCCTTTCAGGAAACCGATGTGTTGGGAATGACCCTTGGCATCGTCAAGCACAGCTACCTGATTGAAACTGCAGACGAGTTGCCCGGCATTCTTGAAGAAGCCATAGAGTTGGCGCAAAACGGACGACCCGGGCCGGTGTGGATTGATATTCCGAAAGATGTATTGCTGACGGAGACAACGGCTGCGCCCACCAGAGCAACTGCGCAGCCACAAGCAACCAGCCCTGATCTCAGCAGCGCAATCGCTCTGTTGCGCGATGCTCGCAAACCACTGCTATACAGTGGCGGTGGCATCAGCCTGGCCCATGCAGAAGACCGCTTCCGGGAATTTACCAAGTGCTCAGAGTTGCCAGCCGTAGTAACGCTGAAGGGAATTGGAAACGCCGGCAAACACAGCGCTTACAATCTGGGCATGCTGGGGATGCATGGTTCTCGCGCTGCCAACCGGGCCGTGGATGAATGTGATCTGCTTCTGGTTATCGGCGCCCGCCTGGACGACCGCGCCACCGGCAAACTGGACGGATTCGCCCCGAATGCCCGCACGATTCACATTGACGCCGATGCGGCGGAATTCAACAAGCTCCGCAATGTGGATATCGCGGTTCGTGGCGACCTGAACAGCATTCTGAACGAGCTAACCAAAAGCCTCACAGACGCACCCTTAGCGATCAGCGACTGGCGTAAACAGTGCCAGACCTGGCGCACCACGGGTGGGTTTCAGGCGGCGGACAACGAAGAACCATTGGCACCCATTACCGGCCCGGCCTTCATCAGCCAGCTTTCCCGCACGGCACCGGACGACACGGTCATTGCCTGTGACGTTGGCCAGCACCAGATGTGGGTTGCCCAGCACTATCAGTTTGACCGCCCCCGACATCACCTGACCAGCGGTGGCCTTGGCACTATGGGCTTTGGTTTGCCCGCAGCGATTGGCGCTCAATTTGCGAACCGCAACAGCACCGTCATCAATGTAACCGGCGATGGTTCCTTCATGATGAACGCTCAGGAGTTGGCCACCATTCGCCGGTACGATCTGCCCGTTAAGTTGATCATTATGGATAACCAGTGTCTGGGCATGGTTCGCCAACAACAGGAGCTGTTCTATAACAACCGGGAAAGCCATATCAACCTGGACGACAACCCGGATTTTGTGGCCATGGCTCGAGCCTTCGACATCCCTGCCCTGAAGATTGATCGCACCGATCAGGTTCGACGCGGCATCGAAACCATTTTGGCCTATAGCGGCCCCATGCTGCTGCACGTAGCCATTGCCCGGGAAGAAAACGTTTGGCCGATCGTAAAGCCAGGTGGAAGCAACAAGGAAATGATTGATGAAACCCGCCGCACCGCAGCGGACAAAAAGGAGAAAATCGCATGACCACTGAGAGCAGCTGTACAACGCCCAGCTACAACATTACTTGCAGGATGAGCCACGAAGCGGCTGCGCTCGAGCGCCTGTGCCAGGTGGTTCGCGTTCGTGGTTTCAGGATTGCACAAATGGCAGTAGATTCAGCAGACGGAGCGCTGAACATCGCCCTGACAATTCAGGGCACACGCCCAGTTGCCATGCTTCAGTCTCAGCTGGAAAAGCTGCATACGGTAGCGGAGGTAAAGCTTGCTGCGCCGGTGGTGGCGGCCGCCAGTCGTATCGCCTGACATAGAAAGCCGGTGTAGCGCCACACTTGCGCTACACCGGCTTTCTATCAGAGAAGCTCTACAGCAACGGCCGTGGCTTCACCACCGCCGATGCACAGAGACGCCACTCCACGCTTCAACCCTTTCTGTTTCAGGGCGTTGATGAGCGTAATTATAATACGTGAACCTGATGAGCCAATGGGGTGCCCAAGTGCACAAGCGCCCCCGTACACGTTCACCTTCTCAGCATCGAGTCCCAACTCATTAATCGCCAGCAAAGAAACCACTGCAAAGGCTTCGTTGATCTCGTAGAGATCCACATCGTCTTTGCTCCAGCCGGCCTTTTTCAAAACCTTTTCAACCGCACCGATGGGTGCAAGCGTGAACTCCGCTGGTAACTGGGCGTGAGTCGCGTGGGCAACAATCCTGGCCTGAGCAGTCAAACCACGGGCTTTTGCTTCTTCCGCGGACGCCAGTACCAGAGCCGATGCACCATCACTGATGGAACTGGCGTTGGCAGCCGTGACTGTGCCGTCTTTTTTAAAGGCCGGTTTCAGTGTGGGGATTTTCTCGGGGCGAGCATTTCCAGGCTGTTCATCAACGCTCACTTGGGTATCGCCACCACGGCCGGATACGGTAACCGCGCAGATTTCCGGTTCGAACCAGCCATTGCTGATGGCCGCGTTGGCGCGCTCCAGAGACCGAATGGCAAAGTCGTCCATCTGCTCGCGGGTGATCTTGTAATCGTCTGCGCTCTTTTGTGCGAACACACCCATCAGGCCGCCTTCGTAGGCATCTTCAAGGCCGTCGAGGAACATGCTGTCCATCACCTGTCCGTGGCCCATCCGCATACCGCCGCGCGCTTTCGGTAACAGGTATGGCGCCTGGCTCATATTCTCCATGCCGCCAGCAACCATAATATTGTTGGTGCCTGCTTTAATCTGATCATGAGCCATGATCACGGCTTGCATACCGGAGCCGCACATCTTGTTCACAGTAGTGCAACCGGAGCTGTCTGGAATACCTGCACCACGGGAAGCCTGGCGAGCTGGCGCCTGCCCCAAACCGGCAGGCAATACGCAACCCATGACCACTTCCTGAACATCCACAGGCTTCAGCCCACTGCGCTCAATGGCTGCTTTGATGGCAGTAGCCCCCAACTCCGGAGAGCGTACAGAGCTCAGCGAGCCCATCATGCCGCCCATAGGTGTTCGGGCAGACCCGGCAATCACAACGCTGTTATTGCTCATATTCAAACCTCACTGATTTCAGCCTCTACCCAGAACGGAGCGGGCAATGATTTCTTTCATGACTTCTGAAGTACCGCCGTAAATACGCTGTACCCGGGCATCCATGAATGCGCGGGAAATCGGATATTCCGTGGTATAGCCATAACCGCCGAACAGCTGCAAACAGCCATCCGCCACACGGCATTGCATTTCCGTGGCGCTGTACTTGGCCATGGAAGCTGTAGCAGCATCCAACTCACCCGCTTCGTATTGGCTGATGCACTGGCTCACGAATGCCTTGTTAACCTGATAATCGGTTTCCATGCGGGCTATTTCAAAACGGGTGTTCTGTAGTTGCGCCAGTTTCTGGCCGAACAGCTCTCGCTCCTGGGAGTAGGCAATGGTCAAATCCAAAGCGCCTCTGGCTGCTGCTACGCCCAGCGCGCCGATAACCAGGCGCTCCCGTGGCAGCTCCTGCATCAGGTAGGCAAAACCTTTGCCCTCCTGCCCTACCAGTGCGGTGGCAGGAACGCGCATATCTGAAAAGAACAGTTCGGAGGTGTCGCCACTGTGCTGGCCGATCTTGCCGATGTTACGGCCTTTGCTGTATCCCGGCAGGCTGGTGTCTACCAGAAACAGGCTGATGCCTTTGGCGCCGGCAGCCGGGTCAGTCTTCGCCGCAACAATCACCATGTCCGCATGCTGGCCATTGGTGATGAAGGTTTTCGAACCATTGAGGATATAGTCGTCGCCGTCTCGCACCGCGCTTGTGCGCATGGCCTGCAGATCACTGCCGGCACCCGGCTCGGTCATGGCAATGGCGCCAACCACTTCGCCCGACACCATTTTGGGCAGCCACTGCTGCTTTTGCGCTTCGCTGCCCAAATGGCTGATGTAGGGGGCGACGATATCCGAATGCACCATTACATTGGTGGAGAGCGCACCAAACCCCATGCGGGCCAGCTCTTCGCCCACCACCACGGAGTATTGGAAAGGCGCCCCGCAGCCGCCGCAATCTTCAGGAATATCCACACACAACATGCCGGCATTGCCGAGGGTATTCCAGAGTTCACGGGGCACAAGGCCGGATTTCTCCCAGGCCTCGTAATGGGGCGCAACTTCTGTTTCCAGAGCCTTGATGACAGACGCTCTGAACAGATCGAGCTCTTCCTGATCCACTGAGTTGGTCATTGCGCTCTCCTGTATTTAATCGGATTTATCTGGGTGCCATGCGCAGTGCGCTGTCCAGCCGGATGGTTTCGCCATTCAGAATAGGGTTACGCACCATCTGATCCACCATCATGCCGAACTCTTCGGGCTTACCCAGGCGCTGGGGGAACGGCAAAGTTGCCGCCAGGCTGTCCTGCACTTCTTGCGGCATGCCAGCCATCATGGGTGTCATGAACAAGCCTGGTGCAATGGTGTTCACACGAATGCCTTCGCGCGCCAGCTCACGGGCCGACTGTATGGTCAAGGCAACAACACCACCCTTGGAGGCGCTATATGCTGCCTGCCCGATCTGCCCTTCGTAAGCGGCGACCGAGGCCGTGTTAATAATCACTCCGCGCTCACCGTCTGCGTTAGGTTCGCGTTGGGCCATATCGGCAGCCGCCAGCCTCAAAATATTGAAGGTGCCGATCAGGTTGATCTGAATAACCTTACTGAAGTTCTCCAGCGGCATAACACCGTCACGACCGAGGATTTTACCCGCCCAGCCAACACCCGCGCAGTTGACAGCAATGCCACACAAGCCGTGGGCTTCACGGGCTGTTGCCAACGCAGCTTCTGCACTTTCAGCTGAACTCACATCGCAGTGCACAAAGATTCCGCCAATGTCTGCAGCCACTTTCTCGCCCTGCTCTTTTTGCAGGTCGAAGACTGCTACTTTGCAGCCAGCAGCCGCCAATGCGCGGGCTGCGCCCTCGCCAAGTCCTGAGGCTCCACCTGTCACAATGGCCGGTACATTATTGAATTCCATCAACTTCTCCCTTCGTTTCGGGGTTTTAATCGGCAGCTATTGGCTAAATTGGGCCAGCTCACGCTTTACGTTAACGTAAACTGTACCCAATTCAGCCTTAAAAAGAAATCCGACTGATTGATCAATTAATGCGCTCAAT
Organism: Marinobacter sp. KMM 10035; assembly: GCF_046537445.1. Lineage (NCBI taxonomy): Bacteria > Pseudomonadati > Pseudomonadota > Gammaproteobacteria > Pseudomonadales > Marinobacteraceae > Marinobacter > Marinobacter sp. KMM 10035. The sequence continues at coordinate 736,988 of NZ_JBBVMG010000002.1, forward strand.
AATCAACGCAATACCTTGGCCACCACCAATGCACATGGTGATCAGGCCGTAGCGGCCACCGGTGCGCTCAAGCTCGGCCATGGTTTTAACGATAAGGATGGAACCGGTAGCACCCACAGGGTGACCCAGAGCAACCGCACCACCATTCGGGTTCACTTTATCTGCGGGCAAGCCAAGCTCCTTGCTAACCGCCAGTGCCTGGGCTGCAAAAGCTTCGTTGGACTCGATCACATCCAGATCTGCCACGCTGAGACCTGTTTTCTCCAACACAGTTCGTACCGCCGGGATCGGGCCAAGGCCCATTACGCTGGGGTCTACCCCGGCAAAGGCATATCCCACAATACGTGCACGGGCTTTCAGGCCGCGCTTTTCGGCTTCAGCTGCGCTGGTCAGCACCATGGCTGCCGCACCATCGTTAATGCCCGACGCATTGCCCGGCGTAACTATGCCGTCTTTGGCAAAGGCCGGTTTCAAGCCTGAAAGGCTTTCAGCTGTAGTGCCTGCACGCACGTGCTCATCCTGCTCAAAAACGACTTCCTTGCGACCCTGTTTGACAGTTACCGGCACAATCTGCTCTTTGAAGTAACCGTTCTCAATGGCCTGGCTCGCACGACGGTGGCTTTCTGCTGAGAAGGCATCCAGATCTTCACGGGTTAAACCGTACTTTTCGGCAATACGCTCAGCCGTCATGCCCATGTGGCCGCTGCTAAACGGGTCGGTGAGGGTTCCCAGGGTCATATCAACCGCTTTCCCGTCACCCATGCGCAGGCCTTTGCGAACGTTGGGCAGCACATAGGCACCCTGGCTCATGCTTTCCGCACCACCAGCCAGTGTAATCTGGCTATCGCCCATCATGATCATCTGAGCGGCACTGATAACCGACTGAACGCCAGAACCACAGAGGCGGTTTACGTTGAATGCAGCAGATCCTTTCTGCAGGCCAGAGTTCAGGCCTATGTGGCGAGCTACATAAGCATCCGCGGGGCCAGTGGGGATAATATGGCCGAATACCGAATGGTCGATATCTTCTGCAGGCACGCCTGAACGGCTAATAGCTTCTTTGGCTGCGCAAGTTCCAAGCTCAGCCGGGGTCAAAGAGCTCAGGCTACCGCCAAAACCGCCAATCGCGGTGCGAGCACCGTCGAGAATGACAACATCAGTAAGTTTCATTGATCGTTCCTCAAGATTTGGATGACTGGAATTCCACAGAGCGCATAATCTATTTGCCCAGCATGGAGCGGGCAATCACTTCTTTCATAATTTCCGAGGTGCCGGCGTAGATTGTCTGCACGCGGGCATCCACAAAAAATCGCGACACAGGGTACTCCACGGTATACCCGTAGCCACCAAATAGCTGCAAGCACTCATTGGCGATATCGCACTGCATTTCCGTGAGCATCAGTTTGAGAATGGCAGCTTCCGTTGGCCCCATTTCACCGTTCAGGTAGTTCCCGATGCACTGGTTCAGATAGGCTTTTCCTACTTCAAGCCGCGCTTTCGCTTCGGCCAGCTTGAACCGAGTGTTCTGAAAATCCGCAACCCGTTGACCAAACGCATGCCGCTCTTGCACATAGTCCAGAGTCAACGCCAGTACACCCTCAGTTGCGCCCACCGCTTGGGCAGCCACACCCAGACGTTCGCGGGGCAACTCTTGCATCAGATAGGCAAAGCCCTTGCCTTCCTCGCCAAGCAGTGCGTCGTGGGGCACCACCAGATCAGAGAAAAACAGCTCTGCCGTATCGCTGGCATGCTGGCCTATTTTACGGATGCCTTTACCACGGGAGAACCCGGGCAGGCTGGCATCCACAAGGAAGAGAGAGACGCCCTTGGCGCCGGCTTGAGGGTCGGTTTTGGCACACACTATCACCAGCTCCGCCTGCAAACCGTTAGTGATAAACACCTTGGCACCATTGATGACATAGCCATCATCTGTGCGCTGCGCGGTGGTGCGCATAGCCGCCAGATCACTGCCTGCACCCGGTTCTGTCATGGCAATTGCACTGAGAATGTCACCCTGGATCATTCCCGGGAGATAGCGTTCTTTCTGGGCGTCCGTACCAAGATGCAAAATATACGGCATGACTATATTGGCGTGGATGTTATAGCCACCGGCCAGGCCACCAAAACCCTTACGAGCTATTTCAGAGATCGCCAGCTGTGAGATTTCGAAACTGGCAGCTGCGCCTCCGTACTCTTCCGGCATATCAATACCAAGCATGCCGGCTTGCCCCAGCGTATTCCAAACCGGGCGTGGAATAGCAGATTGCTCCTCCCACTCGTCATAATGCGGTGCAATTTCCTTATCAAGAACCCGGTTGATCATTTCATGAAACAGCGCGGTATCGTCTTGGTGTCCGGACATAGGTAACCTCTCAAGTAGCCATGCTAGCAAACCGGTTAGTCGTCTGATTATTCAGGCAGCCAACCATTTAAAGGGTTATCCTGCTCTTCGGGAATGGCTGTACAAGCCGAAAAAATTGACACAATGCGCACTTGATCAACGGTAGACATGCCCAAATCGCAATCTGTAGCCCACATCGCGAACCACTACCTCCAGGCCTCAATCCGCGGCGCCGAAAGGCAGGGGTTGAGCAAAGGTACACTGCTGGCTAGCGCCGGGATTCCTAATGGATGGCTGAATAAACCCGAGAAGCTGATTACGGAACAACAGCTCACCCAGCTTATTAAGAGCGTGTGGCGGGCAACCCGCGATGAGTTCCTGGGGTTATCCACCAGCCCCTGCAAAAACGGCACCTTCGCATTGATGGCCGACTACTGCCTTGATTCCGCTTCCCTCGGGGCAGTGCTTCGCAAAAGTGCCCGGGTTTACAGCATCGCCTGCAATAATGTCGACATAGGTTTGAGAGAAAGCGACAGCAACAAACTGGTGTTTTTCCGCCTTAGCCTCGAAGATGCCAGCCAGGATACAGACCACATGCTGCAGGAATTCCTGCTTCTTATGTGGCAAAGATTCACATGCTGGTTGGTGGATCAACAGATCCCATTTGCTACAACCTGCTTCAGTTATCCCGCGCCGAAACATGTTAACGAGTATCGCGCCATGTTCCCGACTGAATTACAGTTTGAAGAATCGGTGTGCGGCTTTTCTTTACATGAAAAATACCTGCAACTGCCGATCACCCGGAGCGAAGCAGAGCTGGAAACCTTTTTGAAGGAAGCTCCAGCCTACATTTTGCACAGACCCGACAACGACGACAGCCTGCGAAACCGTGTACGCGCCTTGCTCGCAAACCAGAGCCTGAACAACATGCCCAGCCTGGGTGAAATTGCAGAGCTATTGCACATGACACCCAGAAGCATAGGCCGTAAGTTACAGGAAGAAGGCACCTCGCTGCGCCTGATCAAAAACAGCCTGCGGAGAGAGTACGCCATAAAACTCATGAGCACAGAAAACCTGAGTGTGGCGGACATCAGTGAACGGGTCGGTTTCTCGGAAACCGCCTCATTCTGCCGTGCCTTCAAGCGCTGGACGGGCAAGTCCCCCTCTCAATGGGCTGACTAGCAACCATGTAACAAACACATCTACTTGGCTGATTGGGTCAATTTTTTCGACCTGACAGGTCATTCCCCAAACCAGCGCTTCTTTGAGTTAATGCCAGTCATACCAATATAAAAACACCAACAGAGGTACTTGCATGAACAACCACAGCACAACTGCCTCCAGCGCTCTGCCGGCGGGCATTGCCCGGGCACTGCGCAACACCATAGGTGATGCCCTCGCCCGCGCCGCGCGCACTCACGGCAAGCGCACAGCCTTGGCATTCGACGAGAGAACCTGGACCTATACCGACATTCACACAGCCTCAAACCGCCTGGCCCACCGCCTTATCGAACTTGGGCTGACTAAAGGTGATCGTGTTGGCGCTTATGGTAAAAACTCCGACGCCTACCTGTTACTTTGGCTTGCCTGCACAAAAGCCGGGCTCATTCACGTACCGGTTAACTACGCGCTGATTGGGAAAGAGCTGACCTATGTAGTGAATCAGTCCGGTTGCAAGGCCCTGTTTTTCGATACGGACCTGCAAGCTCAGGTAGATGCCGTTAAAAACACTGTGGAGGTTGGCACTTACGGAACCCTTCACAACGGGCAAAACGACAAGGCCCCGGATGCCCTGAAACTCGCGTTTGCAGCCGGTGATGACACCGCACCGGACGTTAAGATTTCAGATACAGACGTTGTGCAGATTCTTTATACCTCAGGCACAACCTCCGATCCCAAAGGTGCCATGCACACCCACCGCTCGCTGATGAGCCACTACAGCGCCTGCCAGTACCATCTGAACATCCGCGCCAGCGATCGCTCTCTCGCGGCCTTGCCTCTGTACCACTCTGCGCAAATGCATGTATTTTCAATGCCCATGCTGCTAAGTGGCGGCTACAGCCGACTGATCAACACGCCAACACCGGATGCCATTCTCGGGCTGTTGGCCCGCGAACAACTCAATGCCTTTTTCGCGCCACCCACCGTCTGGATTGCACTGCTGCAGAACCCGCAGTTCAACCCGGACAAACTCCAGCATATGGACAAGCTCTACTACGGCGCCTCCATCATGCCCGGCCAGGTGGTCAAAGAGCTGGGTGAAAAGCTCCCGGGTGCAGGCCTCTACAACTGCTACGGCCAAAGTGAAATCGCACCTCTGGCAACGGTACTGCTACCTGAGGAACATGCGGAACGGCCTTCCTCTGCCGGCCGCCCTATGCAAACTGTGATGACCCGCATTGTGGACCCGGTAACCGGTAAAGATTGCCAGCCTGGAGAACAAGGCGAACTGGTGCACCAGTCACCTCAATTGATGGTCGGTTACTGGGCCAAACCCGAAGCAACCGAAGAAGCCTTCAAAGATGGCTGGTTCCATTCTGGCGACCTGGGTTACCAGGATGAAGAAGGCTATATCTACATCGTTGACCGCATTAAAGACGTGGTGAATACCGGCGGTGTTCTGGTTGCCAGCCGTGATGTGGAAGAAGCTCTCTATCAACATGAATCCGTTGCAGAAGTGGCTGTGATTGGCGTACCCGATGAAAAGTGGATAGAAGCCATCTGCGCGGTTGTAGTACTCAGAGACGGATACACCGAAGATTCAGACGCCTTGATGAGCCATGCCCGCGCCAAACTCGCCAGCTTCAAAGTGCCGAAACACATCCACTTTGTAGATCAGCTGCCGAAAAATACGGCGGGGAAACTGCTGAAGAGAAAGCTCAGAGAAGACCTCTCCTAAGGCGTTACACGCTAGCTTGGCTCACTCCTTCTCTTCAGGGTGAGCCAGGCCACCCTCCGAACAAACCCGCCCAGTTTTCAATGCAACCATCCATGCACCTGGTTTCATCATCCAAACCACTTTACGTTAACGTAAACTTCCTCTAATCTAGTTTAAAAGAGGATACCACCATGACCGAAAAGCAAACGTTCAGCATCAGCGAGCTTGCCAGCGAGTTCGATGTGACCACCCGCAGCATCCGGTTTTATGAAGACCAGGGCCTGCTGAAGCCTACACGGCGGGGGCAAACACGCATTTTCAGCACCACAGACAGAGTTCGCCTGAAGCTGATCCTCCGTGGCAAACGCATGGGCTTTTCACTTGCTGAAACCAAAGAAACATTCGACCTCTGGGATGAGACCCTCTCCGGTAACGAAAAGCAGCTCCTGAAAATGCTGTCAATACTGGACGAAAAACGAGCGCACATCGAACAGCAGAAAGCCGATATTGCTATGGCAGAACTGGAAATCAATACAAGAGAAGCCCACTGCAGGGAAGCTCTTGCAGAACTACAGAAAAAGAAGCAACAACACGAATCTACAATCGAGCAACCTGGACACCCCGCCGAACAAAGCTGATATCAACCAACAGCTGGCGCAGTGCCCTGCACCCAAATTCGAATCTGACAGAACAAAAAGGCAAACACATGAAATCACAATACTCAGAACTCAACTTCGGCCTTGGTGAAACCCTCGACAGCCTGCGTGAACAAGTAAACCGCTTCGCCGCCGCCGAGATCGCGCCCCGCGCTGAAGAAATCGACCGCACCAACGAGTTCCCCATGGACCTCTGGAAAAAATTCGGCGACATGGGGTTGCTGGGTATCACCGTAGATGAAGCCTACGGCGGTTCTGACATGGGCTACCTCGCCCACGTGGTTGCCATGGAAGAAATCAGCCGCGCATCTGCCTCCGTTGGCCTGTCCTACGGCGCTCACTCCAACTTGTGCGTAAACCAGATACACAAGAACGGAACCGAAGAACAAAAGCAGAAATACCTGCCCAAACTCGTCAGCGGCGACCACATCGGTGCCCTGGCCATGTCGGAACCCAACGCAGGCTCCGACGTCATCTCCATGAAACTCAATGCACAAGATGCTGGCGACCACTACGTGCTGAACGGCAACAAAATGTGGATCACCAACGGCCCAGACGCTCACGTTTACGTTATCTACGCCAAAACCGACCCGAAAGCAGGTTCCAAAGGCGTTACCGCATTTATCGTAGAGCGCGACTTCGAAGGCTTCAGCCGCCACCAGAAACTCGACAAACTCGGCATGCGCGGCTCCAACACCTGCGAACTGGTCTTCCAGGACTGCAAAGTGCCCAAAGAAAACGTACTCGGTGAAGTAGGCCGCGGCGCCCGCGTACTCATGAGCGGACTCGACTACGAACGCCTCGTCCTCTCTGGCGGCCCATTGGGCCTCATGCAAGCAGCTATGGACGTTGTAATCCCCTACATCCGCGAACGCAAACAGTTCGAGAAAGCTATTGGTGAATTCCAGCTGGTTCAGGGCAAAGTAGCGGACATGTACACCTGGATGAACACCGCCAAGTCCTACGTTTACATGGTGGCCATGTCAGCAGACCGAGGCGAAACCACCCGCAAAGACTCCGCCGGCGCGATTCTCTACTCCGCCGAAATGGCCACAAAACTGGCCTTGGATGCCATCCAGCTTCTCGGCGGTAACGGCTACATCAACGACTACCCCACAGGCCGATTGCTGCGGGATGCCAAGCTGTATGAAATCGGCGCAGGTACATCCGAAATCCGCCGTATGCTGATTGGGCGGGAACTGTTCCTGAACAACTAAGCTGTAGCTTCGATCCAGACACCCGCCAAAGCGAAATAGTTTTGGACGGCCAGCACCCAAGTTCGACGAGGGCCTGGCGGGGCGTCTTTCCGGGAATGTCGTAGGCCAAGGACGGCCGAAGACAAGCGCACATGGGTAAGGCAAGCGTTTATGAAGCGGAGCTTCATGCGCAGCCGAACGACAGCAATCTGTGATTGCTGGCCGGACCCCGCAAGGGGTGCTCGTAGCGTTTCCCGGAAAGACGCCCCGCCAGGCCCGCCGCCCCGAAAATCGAGGCCAGGAAAAATGACGATACTGCAAAGCAAAATAAACCCCCGCTCTGAAGAGTTTCAGGCCAAACAGGCCGCCATGGCAGAAGCCGTTGCAGACCTGCGGGAAAAAGTCTCTACCATCCAGCAAGGCGGCGGCCCCTCCTACCAGGAACGCCACATCGCCCGCGGAAAACTCCTGCCAAGAGACCGCATCAACCGCCTGCTGGACGACGGCTCGCCCTTTCTCGAAATCGGCCAGTTCGCCGCCTACAACGTATACGGTGAAGAAGTCCCCGCAGCCGGCGTAATCGCCGGCGTAGGCCGCGTCTCCGGCACCGAATGCATGATCATCGCCAACGATGCCACCGTAAAAGGCGGCAGCTACTACCCGCTCACGGTGAAAAAACACCTGCGCGCCCAGGAAATCGCCCTGGAAAACCGCCTGCCCTGCATCTACCTGGTAGACTCCGGCGGCGCCAACCTGCCAAGACAGGACGAAGTATTCCCCGATCGTGACCACTTTGGCCGCATCTTCTACAACCAGGCCCGCATGTCTGCCGACGACATCCCCCAGATTGCCGTCGTCATGGGCCTGTGCACCGCCGGTGGCGCGTACGTGCCTGCCATGGCCGATGAATCCATCATCGTACGCAACCAAGGCACCATCTTCCTGGCCGGCCCTCCGCTGGTAAAAGCTGCGACAGGTGAAGTCGTTACTGCAGAAGAACTCGGCGGTGCCGACGTACACTGCAAAATATCCGGGGTTGCCGATCACTACGCCGAAAATGACGCCCACGCGCTGGAAATTGCTCGCCGCTGCGTCTCCAACCTCAACCGCAAAAAGCCGGTTCCGGTAGAGATCCGTAAACCCAAAGCGCCTCTGTACGATCCCAGCGAAATCTACGGCATCGTCGGCACCGACCTGCGTAAACCCTTCGACGTGCGCGATGTAATTGCCCGCACCGTAGACGGCTCCGAATTCGACGAATTCAAACGCTACTACGGCCAAACCCTGGTCACCGGCTTTGCCCACATACACGGCTACCCCGTAGGCATCATCGCCAACAACGGCATTTTGTTCAGTGAGTCCGCCCAGAAAGGCGCGCACTTCATTGAATTGTGCTGCCAGCGCAATATCCCGCTGCTGTTCCTGCAGAACATCACCGGCTTCATGGTGGGCCAGAAGTACGAAGCCGAAGGCATCGCCAAGCACGGCGCCAAAATGGTCATGGCCGTGGCCTGCGCCAACGTACCCAAGATTACCGTACTGATCGGCGGCAGCTACGGTGCCGGCAACTACGGCATGTGTGGCCGTGCCTACAGCCCCGACTTCCTTTGGATGTGGCCAAATGCCCGAATCTCGGTAATGGGCGGCGAACAGGCCGCGGGCGTACTGGCCCAAGTTCGTCGTGATGGTATGGAGCGCAAAGGCCAGGAGTGGAGCGCTGAAGAAGAAGCCGCGTTCAAAAAGCCGATTACCGATACCTACGAAGAACAGGGCCACCCCTACTTCGCGAGCGCACGCCTGTGGGATGACGGTGTAATCGACCCGGCACAAACCCGGGAAGTGGTTGCCCTCAGCCTCTCTGCCACCCTCAACCGGCCGGCGAAGCCTACACGCTTCGGCGTGTTCCGGATGTAATCGGGGAGAAGAACCATGACAAACACCAATGTTCATACAGAACAGGAATCGGCCGTTCTACTCAATCGCCGCGCCCAGGGCGTAACCGAAGTCGTGCTGAACCGGCCTGACAAACGCAACGCCTTTGATGACGTGGTCATCCAGCAACTGATCAGTGCATTCACAGAAGTGGATGCCGACACCGCAACCAACGTGGTCATCCTGCGCTCAGAAGGTAAACACTTCTCCGCCGGGGCAGATCTTGGCTGGATGCGCCGCATGGCAGACAACAGCCAGCAGGAAAACCTGGATGATTCCCGCCAGCTCGCGCGCCTGATGGACTGCCTGAATCACCTCAGCAAGCCCGTCATCGGCCTTGTTCAGGGTGCAGCCTACGGTGGCGCCGTCGGCCTGGCCGCCTGCTGCGACATTGTTATTGCTACAGAAACATCCAGCTTTTGCCTGAGTGAGGTCAAGCTGGGCCTGATTCCCGCAGTGATAAGCCCTTATGTAGTGCGCGCTATTGGCGAACGACAGGCCCGCCGCTACTTCATTTCAGCGGAAGTATTCAGTGCCCGGGAGGCTGAGCAGTTCGGCCTTGTGCATAGTGTCTGCGACGACATTGACGCCATGAACGCCCGCTGTGACGAGATGCTGAAGCAACTTGCCCAGAATGGCCCGGAAGCCATGAAAGCTGCAAAGGACCTGGTGTTTGCGGTCAGCCAAAAGCCCATCGATAGCACTGTGATAGACGACACTGCACACCGCATTGCTGATATTCGCGTAGGCGAAGAAGGTCAGGAGGGGCTTAACGCCTTCCTGAATAAACGCCGCGCCAACTGGATTCCGGAGAGCAACTAACATGTTCAGCAAAATCCTCATTGCCAACCGGGGCGAAATCGCCTGCCGGATTATCCAGACCGCACACCGCATGGGTATCCGCTGCGTCGCTGTTTATTCCGATGCAGATGCCAACGCCCTCCACGTCGCCATGGCAGACGAAGCCTTCCATATTGGCCCGGCGCCGAGCTCAGAAAGCTATCTGCGTAGTAACAAAATCATTGAGATTGCCAAGCAGAGCGGTGCGCAAGCAATCCACCCAGGCTACGGCTTTCTTTCCGAAAACACAGGATTTGCCGAAGCCTGTGAGGCCAACGGCATTGTCTTCATCGGCCCACCTTCTTCAGCGATTGCTGCCATGGGCTCCAAATCCGCCGCTAAAGCCATCATGGAAAAAGCCGGCGTACCACTGGTGCCCGGCTATCACGGCGACGACCAAAGCCCGGACACCCTGCGCGCCGAAGCTGAAAAATGCGGCTTCCCGCTGCTACTGAAAGCCGTCGCCGGTGGCGGTGGTAAAGGTATGCGGGTAGTAGAGAACATCGATGAGTTTGATGATGCTCTGGCCGCTGCCAAGCGCGAAGCAAAGAACGCCTTCGGCAACCCGGACATGCTGATAGAGCGCTATCTGACCCAGCCACGCCACGTTGAAATCCAGGTGTTCTGTGACCAAAGCGGCAACGGCGTGTATCTGGCAGAGCGTGACTGCTCAGTCCAGCGTCGTCACCAGAAAGTTCTGGAAGAAGCCCCGGCACCGGGCCTGAGCGAAGAAACCCGCAAGGCCATGGGCGACGCCGCTGTAAAAGCGGCCCAGACGATCAACTACGTAGGCGCCGGCACCGTAGAGTTTCTCTACGATGTGGACGGTTCCTTCTTCTTCATGGAAATGAACACCCGCCTGCAGGTAGAGCACCCGGTGACCGAAATGGTGACCGGCCAGGACTTGGTGGAATGGCAGTTGAAAGTAGCCTGGGGTGAGCCCCTGCCGCTGGAACAGTCACAGGTGAAAACCCGTGGCCATGCTCTGGAAGCCCGTATTTATGCCGAAGACCCGGATCAGGATTTCCTGCCTGCTACCGGTAACCTGCGTTACCTGAGCACACCTGATGAAAGCGCCCATGTGCGTGTCGATACCGGTGTGATCGAAGGTGATGAAATCAGCATTCATTACGACCCAATGATCGCCAAACTGATCGTGTGGGACGAAACCCGTGAGCAGGCCATCAATCGCATGGTCCAGGCTCTGGAGCACTATCGGATTGCAGGGGTGAAAACCAACATCCGCTTCCTGCACGCGCTGGCCGACTCGCAGCCCTTCCGGGAAGCGGACCTTACAACCGGGTTTATCGACAGCCACCGGGAATTGCTGTTCCCGAAATCGAAACTCGATGCCCATAAAGCGCTGGTTCTGGCCGCTGGTTTTGTATTGGAAGAGCGCAAATCCGTTGAGTCTGTAAGCACAGATCCCTGGTCGCCGTTCGGTCGCCGCAACAGCTGGCGCCTGAACTCAGAATACGCTCAGCCCCTGCAGTTGCAGGTAGGCGACGAGATACACGAGCTGAAAATTCTGGAAAAGGATGATCACTACCAGGTATCCGTGGATGACAGCGTGTACAACCTTACGGCCAAACTTGAAGTCGACGCGCTTCAGGCGGTGGTCGATGGCTACAGGATCAGCATTCACGGCAACTTGCACAATGACCAACTCGTGCTCTTCTTTGAAGGCGACACCTTCCAGTGCACCCTCTACCATGAGAACCACGCGCTGGAAGACATGGCCCCTGAAGGCGGACTGACGGCCCCCATGAACGGCGCAATTGTGGCGGTACAGACCAAAGTGGGCGACGCCGTTACAGCCGGCCAAACTCTGGTCATCATGGAAGCGATGAAGATGGAGCATGCCATCAAGGCACCGGCCGATGGTGTGGTCAGCGAAATCTTCTTCGCCGAAGGTGAGCAGGTTTCAGAAGGCGCAGAGCTGATTGCTATTGAGATCAACGAATCAGACGGCGAGGAGGCGAGCTAATGGCCTTTCCCAAACAGGTGCGACTGGTTGAAATGAGCCCCCGGGACGGTCTGCAAAACGAGTCCGGCCCGGTAATCTCCACAGACATAAAAACCGGGCTGATCGAGCGGCTTGCAGAGTGCGGCCTCACCCACATTGAATCCGCCAGTTTTGTGTCACCCAGATGGGTGCCACAAATGGGCGACGCCGCTGAGGTTATGGCCGGCATCAAGCGCAAGGCTGGCGTTCGCTATTCGGTGCTTACCCCCAACCTCAGAGGCTTTGAAAATGCTCTGGCTGCGGGCGTAGATGAGGTGGCGGTGTTTGCGGCGGCTTCTGAGTCGTTCAGTCAGAAGAACATCAACTGTTCCATCGCAGAAAGCCTGGAGCGCTTTCTACCCGTGATGGAAGCCGCTCAGAAGCACAACATCCCCGTGCGCGGTTACGTCTCCACAGTCCTGGGTTGCCCCTACGAGGGCGAGATTGCGCCGGAGCAGGTAGCAAAGGTTGCCAAAGATCTGGCCGACATGGGTTGTTATGAAATTTCCCTCGGCGACACCATTGGCACGGGTACGCCACTAAAAGCGAAACAAATGCTTGAGGCAGTAGTCAAACACGTACCCGTGGAGCGCCTGGCGGCACATTTCCACGACACCTACGGGCAAGCGTTGGCAAATCTCTACGCAGTGCTGGAAGAGGGTGTCGCAGTATTTGACGCTTCAGTCGCCGGCCTCGGCGGCTGCCCTTACGCCAAGGGCGCCTCAGGTAACGTCGCTACCGAAGACGTTCTCTATATGCTCAACGGCCTGGGCATCAGCACCGGTGTGGATCTGGATAAACTGGTGGCTACAGGCACATGGATCAGCAATCAGCTAAACCGAAAAAACGGCTCAAAAGTGGGCCAAGCTCTTCAACCATAAGGGTCTGACATGAACAACAAAAAAGATCTGATCGCTCTGGATCTCGATATTCCTGACATGCAGGACCTGCCGGAGGATGTTAGAAATTACTTCAATGTCTGTATTGAAAAGCTCGGCATGGTTCCTAACGTACTGACGGTCTTTACCCACAACCTGAAGCAGCTTGACGGTTTTTCACGCCTCTACAACGAACTGATGATGGGTGAAAGCGAACTCAGCAAGCTTGAGCGGGAAATGATTGCCGTTGTGGTTTCCTCAGAGAACAAGTGTTTTTACTGCCTGGTCGCCCACGGCGCAGCCGTGCGGGTTATGAGCGGCGACCCGACTCTGGGAGAACATCTGGTAATGAATTACCGCACAGCAAGGCTGGATAAACGCCAGCGCGCCATGCTCGATTTTGCATCGCTGCTTACCCGCACTCCGGCGACTGTTACCGAAGAGGACGTACAAGCCTTAAGAGACGCAGGATTTAGCGATCGTGGCATCTGGGACCTGAGCCAGCTTGTGGGCTTTTACAACATGACCAACCGCGTCGCCATTGCCAGTGATATGCGCCCAAACCCTGAATACCACAGCCAAAGCCGATAACCGGCTTGAACAATCCCGGACCTCGACCACAAAAACAACCGGAGGCGGCCCAATGAAACAGACTCTACCAAGCTACAGCAGCGGTACCTCCAACACGCCGCTGCTGGGCATGACCATCGGCGAGATGCTTGACCGCACCGCCGCTAAATTCCCAAATACCGAAGCCTTGGTATGCCTGCACCAGGACATCCGCTGGACTTACAAGGAGTTCGTCGCACAGGTTAATGAAGCAGCATGTGCCTTTCTCGCCATCGGCGTAGAACGCGGTGACCGCGTAGGCATTTGGTCACCCAACCGCTACGAGTGGACGGTGACCCAATTCGCCACCGCCAAGGTGGGCGCCATTCTGGTCAACATCAACCCCGCCTACGGCCTACACGAACTGGAATACGCCATGAATCTGGCGGGCATCAGCGTATTGGTCACAGCAGACAGTTTTAAAGCCTCAAACTACCGCCAAACACTGTATGAACTGGCACCGGAGTTGAAAGCGAGCACCCCTGGCAAAATCAAAGCCCAGCGAGTTTCTGATCTTCGTGCAGTGATCAATCTGGATGCGGAAGAACACGCCGGCATGTGGAGCTGGGCAGAGTTTGTGAGCCTTGCCAGTGAAGTTAGTCAGGATGAAGTAGACAAGGCGCAAAGCCAGCTTCAGTTCGACGACCCCATCAATATCCAGTTCACTTCAGGCACCACCGGCAACCCCAAAGGCGCGACCCTCACCCACCACAACATCCTGAACAATGGGTTTTTTGTGGGTGAAAGCCAGCACCTGACAGAGAAGGATCGACTGGTTATTCCAGTCCCCCTATATCACTGCTTTGGCATGGTCATGGGCAACCTTGGCTGCATTACCCACGGCTCCACCATGATTTACCCGGGCGAAGGCTTTGACCCAAAAGCCGTGCTGCAAGCGGTGCATCAGGAGAAGGCCACGGCACTCTACGGCGTACCCACCATGTTCATAGCAGAACTGGCCGAGCCGGAATTTGATTCCTACGACCTGTCCACCCTGCGCACGGGCATAATGGCCGGCTCCATCTGCCCCGCGGAGGTGATGAAGAAGGTCAATACCAAGATGCACATGAAGGAGGTGCAGATTGCCTACGGCATGACCGAAACCAGCCCTGTGTCTACCCAGACCAGCTCTCTCGATCCCTTCGAGAAGCAGGTAACCACCGTTGGCCGTACCCAGCCCCATCTGGAAACCAAGATTGTCGACCCGGGAACCGGAAACGTCTTGCCCCGGGGCGAGATCGGGGAACTCTGCACTCGCGGTTACAGCGTGATGCTGAAGTACTGGAATAATGAAGAGAAGACCCGCGAAGCCATCGACGACTCCGGCTGGATGCACACCGGTGATCTGGCCACCATGGACGATGAAGGCTATGTGCAAATCGTTGGTCGTATCAAGGATATGGTGATTCGTGGTGGTGAAAACATCTACCCGAAAGAGGTTGAGGAATTTCTGTACAGCCACCCATCCATTGAGGAGGTCCAGGTCACGGGTATTCCGCACGACACCTATGGCGAAGATTTGATCGCCTGGGTAAAGCTGCGCCCTGAGGCAGAGCCGGTAAGTGCAGACGACTTGATTGCATTCTGCAAAGGCAAGATCGCCCACTTCAAAATCCCCCGGAACTACAAGTTCGTGGAAGAATTCCCGATGACCGTCACCGGTAAGATTCAGAAGTTTAAAATGCGCGAGATTTCCATTGAGGAATTAGCGCTGAAGTAAAAGCCCCAGGCAATCGCAAGCCCCGGTTCTCCTTAGCTGAGCACCGGGGCTTTTTTGGACCCGCCAAAATCTGTTTGACTGCTGCTCAATTTCATGATGTTATCACCAGTAACATTGTTACCACCGATAACATTAGCGAGCATGAATACCCATGGCGAAACCTGCCTACCACCACGGTGACCTGCAGCCCCAGGCGCAGTCGCTGGCGCTGGACATACTCAGAACCCAGGGGGATGCCGCCATCAGCTTGCGCGCCCTGGCCAAGCAGCTCGGCGTGAGTGCTCCAGCGCTGTACCGGCACTTCTCAGACCGCGAAACGCTGTTGGCAGAGCTCGCTATTGAAGGGTTCGAGGCCTTGCGTGATCGGCTGCAAGCAGTAGACCAGGAGCTGCCGCGCAAGGCTTTGATCGAAATCGGGCTGGTGTACGTAGCTTTCGCCCAGGAGGAGCCCAATCTATATCGTCTTATGTTTGGCGGTCGCGTATTACCCATGGGGGCGCACCCACGCCTGGATGCTGCTGGCAAAGGGGCGTTTCAGGTTCTGGAAAACACCGTAGCCCGTGCCCGCGATCTGGGTTACCTCAAACCTTCCCCCGTTTCACTAATGACAGCCGCCGCCTGGTCTCTGGTGCATGGCCTGTCACAACTCACAATCGATGGTCATTTGCCCAGCGCAAAGGCCGAGCCCATGTTGACCAAAGGCGTTCTCAGCTTACTGCTGGACGGCACCCGGTCTGACCAACAACAATCACAACAGGATTAACTCAATGAGCAGCCCAAAACCCAGTACCCTCCGAGTCGGCAAACGTTATCGTGAAAAGCGCCTGGACGGCCCCTACGATGCCATCATCATTGGCTCCGGCATCGGCGGCCTGACCGCAGCTGCTTGCATGAGCAAGATGGGCAAAAAGGTGCTCGTTCTTGAACAGCACTACACTGCCGGCGGATTCACCCACAGCTACGACCGTAACGGGTACGAATGGGATGTGGGCGTGCACTACATTGGTGACATGGGCGCAGACCACACACTGGGCAAGCGGTTGTTTGACCATATCACTGACAGTCAGTTGAAGTGGGCGCCAATGGACGCCAACTACGACCGTATCTACATCGGCGAAAAGTATGTGGACCTGGTTGCCGGCCCCGAGGAATTCCGTGCCGAGCTGGTGAAAGCTTTCCCGGAAGAAGAAAAGGCCATCGATACCTACCTGGGTTATCTACGCCAGGTATCCAAGGCCATGCCGGCGGTTGTTCTGAGCAAGGTATTGCCAAGCCTGGCTCTTGGACCACTAAGCATGCTTGCGAAACGTAAGGCGCCAGAGTTCCTTAACAAGCCTACCCGCGAAGTACTTGAAGGCATCACCAGCAACCAGGAGCTGATTGCCGTGCTTACCGGCCAGTGGGGCGACAACGGCCTGCCACCAGCCCAATCCAGTTTCATTGTCCACTCACTCATCGCCCGCCATTACCTGCACGGCGGCTACTACCCGATTGGTGGCGCATCTGAAATGGCCAAGACCATTATCCCGGTAGTTCAGCAAAGCGGCGGTGAAGTCTTTACCTACGCTGATGTGACCGGGATTCTCATCGAGAAAGGCAAAGCCGTGGGCGTTCGCATGGCCGACGGTGCAGAGATTCGCTCGCCACTGGTCATCAGCAACGCAGGCGTATTCAACACCTTCAACAAGCTGCTGCCAAAAGACGCGCCTGAATGGGACTACTATCAGGACAAACTCAAAACCGTTAAGCGTTCCATGGCCAGCAACTGCTTGTACATCGGCCTGGAAGATACTGCAGAGAACCTGGGGCTGCCGAAAACCAACTACTGGATTTACCCCGGCACGGACTACGAAAAGCATGTGAAAGACTTCGAGGAAGACCCGGATAACAGCGATATTTCGCTGACCTATATTTCCTTCCCCTCGGCGAAAGACCCCAGCTTTCTGGAGCGCTACCCTGGCCGCGCCACCATTGAGATTGTGGCGCCCGGCCCCTTCAAATGGTACGAGGAGTGGGCCGACAAGCCCTGGGGCAAGCGCGGTGACGACTATGAAGCCAAGAAGGAAGAGTACGCCCAGCGCCTGCTTGCGAAGCTCTATGAGAAGTTCCCGCATCTGGAAGGCAAAGTGGATTACTACGAGCTATCCACGCCCCTGTCCACAGACTATTTCTGCCGCTACAGCGAAGGTGAAATCTATGGCCTGGACCATACTCCCGACCGCTTCGAGCAGGACTGGCTAAAGCCCAAGACCCGCATACCCGGCCTGTACCTCACCGGCCAGGACATCATGACTGCCGGAGTAGTGGGCGCCATGCTAGGTGGTTTGCTGACAACCGTTGCCGTAAGCGGTTTGAAAGGCATCCCGCTTGCGAAGAAGATGTTTGTTGGCTAATCACTATCAATAAAGTCGGTGCCACTGTCACGTGAGTGGCACCGACTTTACTCGTCTACCACCACCCGGAAACCACCAAAAATCATACGCGCCCCGTCAAAGGGCATAGGATTGTCATCACCGCTAGATTGCCACTCCTCCATCACGTTCTTCATACCCGAATCCCGCGCATCGCGTGAGGGCCAGGTTATCCACGAGAAAACAACGGTTTCATCATCTTTACATTGAACAGCCATGGGAAACGACGTCAATTTACCCTCAGGAACATCGTCGCCCCAGCATTCAACAAGACGGGTCGCACCGTGCTTCTTGAACAATTTCGCTGCCTCAGTGGCGTGCGCAATATAAGCTGCCTTGTTTTTAGTGGGCACCGCCACTACACAACCATCAACATATTCCATAGCCACCTCGCCTGTTGTTTAGTCTTAATAATATAGTCGAAAGACCGCAACTATTTCAGATGCAGGGAATGCCCAAAGTCTGGAATCGTCTGCTATGCTTGCGGCGAACCCAAACAAAAAGGTATTTAAAATGACTGATACTTGGCTAACCTCGTTGATTACCGATACTCCCCAGCAAGGCTATGAGCTTGCAATCACCCTTAGCCGTCGCGGCGTGAAATACACTCAGCCGGATATGGATACACTGAAAAAGCTAAGGCCGGAATACGCGAACTCTGCCGACGGTTTGACTGCTGCCTCCCACGTTATCGCTGTAAACTTTCAGACGGTAGCAGCAGCCAACAACTATTGGCGTGAATGACATCTGCCATTCAAACTCTCTTTCACGGTGCCCGAGAGCCGTAAACTCCCGCACCGTGGAAGTAGTTCTTGATGCCGATGAGTCCTCATAGGTACAACCCCTGCACACTCCTACAAGATATTTGTAGCGCGCCACGCATTCTCGTGTTAAATATCGCCCGAATTCGGTCGGTTCCATAAACTATAGCCCCACCACCGTTTTCCAGGACAAGCCTCAAAGGAGTCGCACCCGCGGCCTTCCCTCAGCAGACCTGCACAACACCGCGTGCGTCCTGCACGCTTTGTATCCATCCCTTTTCAGTGAGGGACGTTATCCAATGTTCAAGTTGTGTAAGCCACAGGCGCTGGCCGCCTCCGTTGCGTTGTCTCTGTGTGCCTCTTCTGCAATCGCCGCAGAAGAAGTGCGTGTGTATAACTGGTCTGACTACATTGCCGAGAACACACTGGCGAAGTTCACCAAAGAAACCGGCATAAAGGTCGTTTACGACGTTTACGACAGTAACGAGGTTCTTGAAGCCGCGCTACTGTCTGGCCGCTCTGGCTACGACCTGGTCGTACCGTCAAACCACTACGTTGCCAAGCAGATCTCTGCCAAGGCTTTTGTGGCTCTGGATCACGACAAACTGCCGAACATGGCCAATCTGAATCCGGATCTGATGGCTCAACTGGAAAAAGTGGACCCGGGCAGCCAGTTCTCCATTCCCTATCTTTGGGGAACCAACGGCTATGGCTACAACGCTGGCCGCATCCAGAAAATCCTGGGCGATACTGCACCTACCGATTCCTGGGCGCTGGTGTTTGACCCGGACATAACGGCCAAGCTGGCCAAAGGCGGCTGCGGCATTGCCATGCTGGATTCCGGCGAAGAAATGGTGCGGGCTGCTATGGCCTACGCTGGCTTAAACCCGAACAGCAACAACACCGAAGACATCAAAAAGGGTGGCGACGTGATCAAGGCCGTGCGGCCGAACATCACCTACTTCCACTCATCCCGCTACATTGGCGACCTGGCTAATGGCGACCTGTGCGTGGCTGCCGGCTATTCCGGCGACATCCTGCAGGCAGCTGCTCGTGCCGAGGAAGCCAAAAACGGCAACGAAATCCGCTACACCATTCCCAAAGAGGGCGCGGTGTTGTGGTTCGATATGATGACCATCCCGGCTGGCGCACCGAACGTTGAAAATGCCCACAAGCTGGTCAACTTTTTGATGAAGCCAGAGATCATCGCTGAGGTGACCAACTATGTGTGGTACGCCAACCCCAACAAGGCAGCCGATGAATTTGTTGATGCAGAAATCCTTAACGACACCAGCATTTACCCTACGGATGATGTGATGAAAAAGCTCTACATCATGGAAGGTCGGCCTCAGGACACACAGCGCCTGATGACCCGCACCTGGACCAGCGTTAAGTCCGGGCGTTAAGGGCGTGGTTAACGGAATCAACACCTCCGCGAAAGCGGAGGTGTTACTCAGCATTCGTGGCGTATCAAAAAGCTTTGACAGCACACTGGCGGTGGACGACGTAAGCCTGGACATCCACAAGGGCGAGATATTCGCACTTCTGGGCGGTTCGGGCTCTGGTAAATCCACACTGCTACGCATACTGGCTGGCTTTGAGACACCAGATAGCGGTCGTATTGTGCTGGATGGACAGGACATAACTGCCCTGCCTCCCTACCTGCGCCCAACGAACATGATGTTTCAGTCCTACGCACTGTTCCCGCACATGACCGTGGAGCAGAACATCGCCATGGGTCTGAAACAGGACAAACTGCCAAAGGACGAGATTCGCGACCGCGTGGCGGCCATGCTCAAGCTGGTAAAAATGGAGCCCTACGCCAAGCGTCGGCCCCAACAGCTTTCCGGTGGCCAACAGCAGCGGGTTGCGCTGGCTCGCTCACTGGCAAAACGCCCGAAGCTGTTGCTTCTGGATGAGCCTATGGGTGCGCTCGATAAAAAGCTGCGCACAGAAATGCAGCTTGAACTTGTGGATATTCTGGAAAAAGTGGGCGCCACTTGCCTGATGGTGACCCACGATCAGGAAGAAGCCATGACCATGGCCAGCCGCATTGCCATTATGTCCTTTGGACAGATTGCCCAGGTGGGCTCACCCATCGATATTTACGAAAGCCCGAACAGCCGCATGACGGCGGAGTTTATTGGCTCGGTGAATATCTTTGAGGCCAGCATCGAGGAAGACAACTCCGACAGTATTCTGCTGTCCAGCGGCTTGCTGGACGCACAGGTATACATTGACCGAGGTGTGACCACATCGGCAGAAAACACCAACACGCTGATTGCCCTGCGCCCGGAAAAAATCTACCTGACGCCAGACAAGCCTGAAGGTGAATTCAACTGGAGCAAGGGCACGGTGGAGAACATCGCGTACCTGGGCGACATCACCTCCTATTACGTGAAGCTGGCCAGCGGCAAGCGTGTGCAGGCCACCATGGCGAACGTGGAACGCCGCGGTGAACGGCCAACCTGGGGCGACACCGTGTTCGTTTCCTGGGAAGCCTCCAGCCCCATCCTGCTTTGGAATTAATGCCATGAACGTGAACCCAACTCCCGCGCCCTTGACGGCGCGGGTGCGTACATTGCTGTTCCACCGCCGGGTGCTGTTTGGCATTCCATTCGCGTGGCTGTTGCTGTTTTTCCTGCTGCCGTTCGCGCTGATCCTGAAAATCAGCCTGACGTCGGCCGTGATGGCCATACCGCCTTACGAGCCGGTGTTCCGGCTGGCAGAAAACACCCTGTCGGTGGTGGTGAACTTCGGCAACTATTTATTCCTGCTGTCCGACAGCCTGTACATTGCCGCTTATTGGGGCTCGGTGAAAACCGCACTCATCTCCACCATCGCCTGCCTGCTGATCGGCTACCCAATGGCTTACGCTATGGCCCGCGCGCCCAAGCACTGGCAACTGGTGTTGCTGTTGCTGGTGATGCTGCCGTCATGGACCTCGTTCCTGATTCGGGTTTACGCCTGGATGGGCATTCTCGGCAATCAGGGTTTGCTGAACAGCTTCTTGCTCTGGCTGGGGTTGATCGACGAACCGCTGAAAATGCTGAACACCAACTTTGCGGTAATCCTCGGCATTACCTATGCCTACCTGCCGTTTATGGTGCTGCCCATTTTTACCAACCTGGTGAAGCTGGATCTGCGCCTGCTGGAAGCAGCGTCTGACCTGGGCTGCCGCAGCATCACAACCTTCTGGGCCATTACCCTGCCTTTATCCAAGGCCGGCATTTTGGCGGGGTGCATGCTGGTATTCATTCCCGCTGTCGGTGAGTTTGTGATTCCTGAACTGCTGGGTGGCCCGGATACGCTGATGATCGGCAAGGTGTTGTGGGAAGAGTTCTTCAACAACCGCGACTGGCCTGTGGCTTCTGCGTTGGCCATTGTGATGCTGGCACTGCTGTTGGTGCCGATTGTATTGTTCCACCGCTTCCAGAGTCGGGAGATGTCGAAGAATGGTTAATGCTCGCGGTATCAGCTTCTCAAAAGTCATGCTGATTCTGGGCCTGCTGTTTTTGTACCTGCCCATGTTTGTGCTGATCGTGTATTCGTTCAACGCATCCCGGCTGGTATCTGTGTGGGCCGGTTTTTCGACCCATTGGTACAGCGCCCTATTTCAGGACCAGCAAATACTGTCGGCCGTGTGGATGAGCCTTAAAATCGCCTTCTACTCAGCCAGCATGGCCATGTGCCTGGGCACCCTCTGTGCGTTTGTGATCACCCGATTCAAACGCATGCGGGGGCGAACACTGCTGTCTGGCATGATTACCGCACCTCTGGTTATGCCAGAAGTGATCACCGGTTTGTCTTTGCTGCTGCTGTTTGTTCAGTTGGCAGAACTCACCGGCTGGCCGGCCGATCGTGGAATGGTGACCATCTGGATTGCACACACCACATTCTGCAGTGCCTATGTGGCGGTGGTTGTGAGCGCACGATTGCAAGAGGTGGACCGTTCCATTGAGGAAGCCGCCATGGATCTGGGCTGCACACCCTTGAAGACATTTTTTGTGGTCACTCTGCCGGTGATTGCCCCGGCATTGGTGTCCGGGTGGTTGCTGGCGTTCACTCTGTCGCTGGACGACCTGGTGATTGCCAGCTTTGTATCCGGCCCCGGCTCCACCACCTTGCCCATGGTGGTGTTCTCGTCGGTACGCATGGGTGTATCCCCAAAGATCAACGCGCTGGCCACGCTGATTATTCTCACCGTATCGCTGGTGGCGTTTATCGCCTGGTACGTGATGCGCAGAAACGAAAAAAGGCGCCGCAGTGGGCGACTTTCCTGATCGGGAAAATCAGCCGAGCAATACCCCAACCATAGCGATTCATCACGTGGGTTATCGGAGTAGCAATTCAGTCTATGCGTACATCCGCCCCATTAGTCGACTGGATCACTCCTGAATAGCGGGTACACGGCGAAGAGAGGATGACGATGAAAAGTCTGTAGCATTCAGTTCTTCGACCGTTCTCCGAAGCTTGCGACGCTGACGGATAGACGCTAATTGCTTAGTATCCCACGATGCAGGTTTGAGCCCCAAACGGCTCCCGCTAACGCTTATATCGAAACTTCGCTCAGCACCTACGGGCATGTTTTCCGGGCCATATATTCCTATCAGACTCAGCGTCAAGCGGGTGAATTCAAGCTCTCCTTGAGGCTGACCATGGAGAACCTCGATATTTTCATAACGCGTAAGTCGCTGGATTAGTTCGCAGAAAGTACCAATGTGTATGAACCCGCCAGACTCAATTGGCCCCTGCCTAGTGTTATCCCTTACGTCCAACGGCCCCTGCTCATCGCCGTCTTCATCACCTTCGCTGTATTCACGCTCGAAGTCAGTGACATCCATCGTGATCTCGCCTTCAGAAGTTTCGAGCTTCGCTATGATGTATTCAATAAACACAGATTCTGCGCTCATATTACTGATGATACAGAGAGCATTGATGTCTTTGTTGCAACCGCGGTTAATGATCAAGCGCGGGCTTCTCTGCCTCCTGAACCCAAGGTAAAGGAGCTGCGCATATACCAGCCATATAAGTAAGGAGCCAAAACTGGCAACGATTGAAAGTACCTGGTGATGCTCAGCTATCCACTTATACACACTGACGCCCCTTACCTACATTCCTGGTCAGCTATTGTTTTGGGTTTTTATTACAGAATTAAACGATAGTATCGCTTTGGCAAGCACTCAACCGAGAACTCCGGTCGAAAGATTCTCGCAGCTTTATATTTAGCTATAAGGTATGGGTACTGTCGCCCATTGTCGTTTGCGCTAACTTTTGCTGCTCCACGCTGTCGCAATGCACCACCACTGTCCAACGCCCTTCGTTTTTTGCCATACGCGCCTTTTCTATCAAGACATCATGATCTGGACGCAGTGCAACCGCACCGGCTAGCATAAGAGCCAACACGGCAAACAAGAAGCTCACCGCAATGAGCGTCATTACCGGGCTTGTACGAGTCAGAGCCGGGCCAACCGTCACCAAAAGTCCTGCGACAGCAAGACCAACTACTAGTCCCACCACTCCAAACCGCACATGCGCTTTAACTAAAGACCGCGCAATTCCCTGAGTCTCCGGCTCAATCTTTTTCGCCATATTGGGGTCATCGGGCTGAATGATACGAATCTGGGCAAGGGGAATCCCTAAACCTTCCAAAGATTCTGCGCCTCGCTCGGCAGCGACCTGACTGTCGAACTCCGCGCTTATCTTATGGGGATAGCTTTCCCCTGACACAGCTCCATCGTGCTCAGACATAATCTTGTCTCCTGTATAGGTCAGGTTGCACTATAAATAAGAATAGACATGCGGAAGCTCGAAACGCAAGTTCAGGCAATGCACGATGCACTA
Source organism: Marinobacter sp. KMM 10035 (assembly GCF_046537445.1). Taxonomy (NCBI): domain Bacteria; kingdom Pseudomonadati; phylum Pseudomonadota; class Gammaproteobacteria; order Pseudomonadales; family Marinobacteraceae; genus Marinobacter; species Marinobacter sp. KMM 10035. The sequence continues at coordinate 761,059 of NZ_JBBVMG010000002.1, forward strand.
CGAAAAGTTCATATAACGGACGATTATCAAACGACAGCGGTAAACATACTGACTTTTATAATTTAGTAAGCCTGTTCACTTTACTAATAATATATTTTTATATTATTAGCCTGACCGAGAGGTCACATACATATCGCGACCTCTCGATCCTGATTCAACTAATTCCTAGACGCGCAATTGCATCCGGGATGTTGGCACCCTTTGCCTTCCGAACATTCTTTTGAGCAGAATATTCCAGTTGCTGTTTTGAAGTGTGTCTCATCATCCGCGACTCTGCAGTTGCACCCCTCTTGGGCACACTGATAAGTACCATCAGAGCTGACATTGGCCATATCATTCTCCTTGACTTAAACGGCGCCGTAGGCGCCCGAATGGACGATTCCCAGAGCAGTGCCTTACTCAGTCGCCTGCTCGGCTTCATCACCCATCTCTTCAGCGCCTTGTTTGACGTTGTACCAAGCTGAAGAGGTAGCCTGCTTAGTACTCTCCCAGGCGCTCTGACTGATTTCCTTTGTGTTTTCCCACGCCTGCTGCAAACTCTGGCTCGTTTGGTTCCACCAATCCTCATCGTACGTCGGCAATTTTTTAAATTCTTCCTGAGTCATTTCAACGTGGACTTCATACTCAATGTCATCGAAGCCGCGGTTACCCGACGCCCTCACGACAGTAAACGTGCCGCGTTCCACAACAACTTCATTACCACCGAGACCAAGTATCTCCCCGGTTTCGATAACCAAAGAATGTACCGACATATCGTTACTCATCAGAACATCCTCGACCTCACCGATCTCTTGGCCGGCACTGTCAAAAACATCTGCATCCTTAAGCTCATCCATGCTGTAAAGACCGCCTGCAGCAGCTGCTGAAAGGCTCATAGCTAAACCACCTGCCAACAGGGAAGCGCTCATTGTGTGAGTAATAAGTTTCCGCATTGTCTCGTACTCCTTTATCAAGTTACTCATGATCAAGTTACTCATGCGTACGCCCGAATCGACGATACTTTTCGGACGTTTCTCCAAGTAAATGTGATCAATGGCTATACCCACCGGTTCGGCGAACCATGTCACGATTTAAAACTTAGCAAAGGCCACGACCCAGCCCAAATGACGCTTCAGTAACAATACTGAAGCGTTTGGTGCGTGGAGAAATGATAATTATTTAGTGAGCTTATCCCACTCCTTCTCTGCCTCATCTTTCTTCATGCCGTATTTTTCCTGAATCTTGCCAATGAAGTTCTCTCGTTTGCCTCCGATTTCATCGACATCATCATTCGTCAACTTACCCCAATTCTCGCGCACCTTACCTTTAAGCTGCTTCCAGTTACCTTCCAGAATATCGTTATTCATATCGTTCTCCTTTCAATAAGGAAATTATAATAGCTCTACATAATCGACAACTTCATAAATGCTAATATGAATACACAATTATGGTCCGCGACCTTTCATAGCATTCATCACCAGTGAGACAACGAGCAATACTATGAAAACAAAGAACAGTATCTTAGCTATCCCGGCAGCGGTGCCCGCAATTCCACCGAAACCAAGCACACCCGCCACGATCGCTATAATCAAACACACTATAGTCCAATAAAGCATCAGTAACTCCTTCTCCCTTTACAGGCCAAATTCGACTTATTAAGTAACGAACTCCTCGCCTGACGTTTAGTGAATTGAGACTGACATTTTCCAGATATAAGGCAGCTAGGCTCAACTACTACTGCGCTACATCTACAATTAACTTGCCACATGGTATAAATTCAGACAACCTTCTCTCTCGACAATCCCTGACCCCGACCGCAAAGACGAGTTATAAGATACTGATAAATATATAATAACCTCATTGATTATGATTAGTTAAGATACCGGCAATATACACACCTGCGAAATGCAAGATTCACTACGGCGGTCATTAGAGTTAAGAGCTACCAACGGCTGGTGAGAATATGGCGTAACCCATCGCAGTCCACCATTAAGTCGTCACAGTTCACCACAATGTCTGAACGCGCTAAAACATAACCTCTACCGATAATGTTGTTTTTCACAACCTGGTACCCACCAACCTGCCCTAAGCCAGAAAACTCGCCAATGAAGCCAGTCTCTCGTAATGAAATGGTTTCAAGCTTATCCCCGGAGCGGATGCGCCCTTCATAATTCATTAGGGCTAACCGAGCCGAAGTGCCTGTTCCGGTCGTACTTCTGCAGATAACACCCGGATGCACATAGGTCGCGGAACGGGAGCGATAATAGCCCTCTGCGATTTGGTGAACTGGCCCCATAAAATGCAAAAACGGCAAAGGCCCAACATCACCCAAGGTATAGTGGGAAAAACCCCTTTCCGCCTGAATTGCCTCAACAATCGCATAAGCCGTGTCAGCAAGCTTGCGCTCTTCACTCAGGAGAAGTTCAAAGCCCAGAGATTCGGCATCCACCAGAGCGTAAAACCCGCCACTGTATGCCACGCTGTATGTGACAGAGCCGAGTGAAGGCACCTCAATAGTCGCGCGATAGGTATGGATATAGCTTGGCAAACCTTCACAGGTGATCGCTTCAACAACGCCGTTTTCAACCAGTGCATCGATGCGAACCAAGCCAGCAGGAGATTCCAGCAAAAAGCTCTGTTTACCCTCTTTCTTGGGCACGATCCCTGCTTCAAGCACGGCCGTTGCGGTGCAGATCGTGTTGGATCCGGAGTAAATCGGGTATCCCATCACTTCCATTATGATGTAGCCGGCCGCTGCATGCGGGTCGGAAGGTGGAACCAGCAAGTCCACAGACATTTCAGGAATGCCATAAGGCTCTTCCAGTAACAGTTTTCTCAAGCCATCGGCGTGATCACGAAGATACTCCATTTGTGCTCGTACACTGTTACCTGGCAAGGCATCAATACCACCGGTCACAATACGACTGACATCGCCGCCTGCATGGGTATCCATAAGCTGAATTGTCAGTTCCGGTTTCATACACCGCTCTCCAGAGACCAGGGCTTGCCATGTGCTTCCCACTGACAATCCGGAACTATGACAATCTTGCCGAGATAATTGCTGTCGCGATTCATGAAGTAGCGCTCCGCATCATGCAACCTTGAAAGCCTGAAAGCACCGTGGAGAACCGGCTTGAGCTGCTCGCTGCGAATCCACTCTACTAACTGCCCAGCTTCCTCTCGAGTGCCGTGGGAAACGCCAAGAATCTGAACCTGATACAGGTAAATTCGCGTCCACAGGATTTCACTGATGTTTCCGCCGCTGGCGCCCGCAATGCTCAGGCGCGGATAGGTTCCGCGGGCGTTCATGTTAAAAATCATGGCGTCTATGAAGCAGTCGGTCATAGTGCCACCCACCAGATCCATAACCGCATCAAAAGGCTTGCCACCGGTTTGCGCTTTTACCCGCTCTACAAAACTATCCATATCGGATCGATCGAGCACGGATTCCGCCCCCAATTCCAAGAGCGCCGCGGTTTTATTCACAGTACTCAAGGCATAGGGTATGGCCCCCATGACCCGGCAAAGCTGTATCAGGGCGGTACCAACACCACCACTGGCTCCGGTGACCAGAACTCGCTCTCCGGATGCCACATGAGCAGAGGTGAGCATATGCAGAGCCGTCTGATACGAGCACATTCCCATTGCAGCGATCTGCGCATCACCAAGGTTTTCATTCGGGATGCAGTGGAACTGTGCTGAAGGAACAGCAACATACTCTGCGTAGCCACCGTCTGCGCCATGACCGTAGTAATCCGGAGTAAGGTTGATATCCCGACGGCTGTCTGCATAAATATTAAAATCCAGCAGCCCGCGCTCGCCAATACGACTGCGGTCGACACCCTCGCCTACGGCCACAACATGACCAACAATGTCAGCACCTTGAATACGGGGAAAAATCAGCGTGGGCTTGCCACCCATCTGAAACGACGTGGTTTCACCCTTTTTAGTGGGATACAGCCCTTCCCGGGCTTTGCGGTCGGTGTTGTTTTTGGCGGTCGCGGTTACCTGAACCAGCACCTCTCCCGGCGAGGGGGATGGCGTGGACACGCTTGTATACTCAAGCTTGTCGATGCCGCCATGACCGACAAGGACCATGGCTTTCATTGTATTCGGGATCATAAGTGAACCCTCGTCCCTGCCTGAGAAATGTAAAGTATCCCTTCAGGATAGGAGACATTCACTCATGTGTCAGGGAGTGACGAGGACACCCACTCTTCTCAGGCTCGCCACTATCGAGCAATCACCTTATAGAGGGGCCGCAACTTGGGAATCTGCTTCAGAACCACCTGAATTACGGTCATCAGTGGCACTGCAAGTAATACGCCCACAGGACCCCAGAGCCAGCCCCAGAAGAAGATCGAAACAAAAATAATCACCGGGTTGATCGACATACGAAAACCGTGTATCCACGGCTCGATGAAGAAACCCACCATAGTGGTCAAGGCAAGATAGCCAACTGGAGCAATCGCCATCATCCACAAGGTATCCAGGCTTACCGCGGAAACAACCGCCAGCAACAAGATGGTCAGAATAACGCCCAAATAAGGAATAAAACGCGCAAGAGCAGCTACCAGGCCCCAAACCGCTGGGTCTGGCAGGCCAACAGCCCAGGCCATAAGCCCGGTTGCCACGCCGACCGATGTATTGCTTATGCCCAATACCGCGAGGTACTGGGCAATCTGATGCTGGGAGTCCCGGCTAATGCGCAACACCGTTCTGCGGTGGTGTCTCGGCAACTGACGCACAAAATTGAGCACCAATCTGTCGCCGCTAACCAACAAGAAATACGTAAGCGCCATGGCAAGCGCAAGACCCGCAATGCCATCGCGGGCTTTACTCATAAGTTGGGCGCGCCAGGATTCCGTCTGCAGAACCACGGTTGTTGGCTCTACCGTTGTCTTTTTATCACCGCTATCCGAGAGTTCGCTTACGGAGTCTTCCACTTTTTGTGCCGACTCAGTCACCTTGCTGATTTGCCGTTTAAGTTCGCTTTCGCCCACTAGCAAACGCGAAATACCCTCGGGAGCTTTGCCCGCCCACTCCAGCGCCGGCGTGGCGACAGCCAGGGAGACGCCAGCAATACCTGCAAGCACCAGCAATACGAGAATCAGCGAGCTGACCACCCTGGGAATACGCAGCCCTGAACACATGCGAGTGGCCAGCGGAGACAGAAGCAAGCTTGTGAGAAATGCCAAAACAATCGGCAGGATAATTTGATGAGCAAGGTACAGGGTGTAAAGCACACCCAGAGTAAACAGCCCGTAGATAGGCGTAGAAAGATCGGCCAGCGTTTTTTCCGGCTTACTCTTACTCTGCGCGATCAGGCTCTTTTCGTTTTCCATAGGATATCCGTAACCTGTCAGCCGGCAGTAATCACGGAATCTGCCAGTTTGATTGGAGGTGCCACCGAACGCTTCGACCGGCGTACGGGCCTGATAGTGTACCTATGGTAGCGCCTTGTCGCATTACTGATCTATTTGGAACCGAGCCACGAGACTGCAACCATTCCGGTTCAACTATTACATTCGCTGTGCACACGGGCTCGAAATTCTTCACGGATACGCTCGTTTTCTTCATCGTTTACAAAGACCCGCTCACCATCTTTATTCAGCCGATAAATCCCCGAAACATTATTCAGATGTTTCAGTCGCGCCTCCATGCGTGCGCAATGATCCCGAAGCTTTGCAGCTTGCGCCTCCTGTCGAGCCTCGGCATCTTTTCGGGCTGCTCGTTCCTTTTCCGTTTGCTGAAGGAACTCATTTACTCGCTGCTTCCGCTCATGAGCTTTGGTGTCAATAGGTGGCTGAGCCGATTCGAGCCGCACTTCGTTGGTGACTGCGTTAGTTGGAGGCCGATCACCGAAGTGAGTCTGACCGTTCTCATCTACCCAGCGATAGGTCCCTGCGTGGGAAATAGAGGCCGCGAATAATAGCGGTATTACGAGTCCTTTCATTTAGTTTGGTCCTGATTTTACGAGAGCCACATAAACCTGTGTTTATCTTCAATGCAGTTTCCCGCACGCGCATTATTTTGGTCAACAGAAAATCAACCTCATCCGCTTTACTAAAAGTACTGGGCCACGCATACGCAGACCATTACAATGAAAATTAGGATTTGGAGCAGCTCGCTCCGGAAGGCTCCGGAGCTACTACAGAAACACCGTTAAACCAGGAAAAGGATTTCATGCCGCAACCCCGCGCCCGTCACTGCCCTTCATGTGCAACCAAAACCCTGAAACCCACCAGCAACCCCGCCATACTTGGCTGCAGTCAATGCCAAGGATTGTGGTTTGAAGATGGCTCGCTAAACCAGGCTATTGCGCAAGAACACGATTGCATAGACCAATACGATCACGAGCTTCACCTGGGGCCCGCGCTTCGTGTGAGCGAACGCCTATGTATCAGTTGCCGCGTTTCCATGACCAACTATCAGTTGTTGGTGCACTACACCACCGAGATTGATTGCTGCCCGGCTTGCGATGGCGTTTGGCTCGACAAGCATGAAATTGATCAGGTAATGCATTCACCCAAACTGAAGCAGGCGCTTACGGACCTGAACCAGAAAGTGTCGTGGAAATCCTGGTTGTTCCAATTCCTGACGGCCATGCCAGCGGAATACAACGTAACGCCGCAGCGCACGCCCTGGGTCACTCGCTCACTGGTGGTTCTGTGCAGCCTGATTTTTGGTATTGGTGTGTTGTCGCCGGAGGCCGATGAATGGATATTCATGAATCTGGCCCTGAACTCGGATACCCAAAACCCCGCATACTTTGTACTGCAGCTGCTGACCTATCAGTTTGTGCACGGCGGGTTGATGCATCTGGTTGGCAACATGTACTTCCTGTGGATTATTGGCGACAACCTTGAAGACGCGCTGGGACACGGCGCGTTTCTGGTGATCTACTTGTTTGCCGGCATAATGGCAGCCTTGGCTGAATTGCTGCTGTTCAATACCAGCCAAGGTCCTTTGTTATTGGTTGGCGCCAGTGGTGCGATTGCCGCCCTGTTCGGCCTCTATCTGGTGTGGTTCCGCCATGCCAGCCTGACTTTCATGATTATTATTTACCAGAAGAAGCTCGCACCCCATTGGTACTTCCTGATCTGGAGCCTGATCAATATTGCGGGTATGGTCTCCGGCCAAGGCGGTGTGGCTTGGGTCGCACATTTGGGCGGGTTTGGCCTTGGATTGTTGCTAGGCTACTTGCTCAAAGATTATGTGCTAAGAAAGAACCCACTAATTGCAATGCTGAACCAACCAGAGGCTGTGGTGCGTCGGTGAGATGTATGACTCATTGAGAAACAACATTCTAAACAAGGAAAAATGATGACACCTGTACCAAGCCAAAGCTTCAGCCCTCTTGATCCAAATAGCCAGTCAGTAAGCTGGAAACTGGTTGCCATCGTAATCACAGCTCTGTGCTTATCTGTAGCATCCTACATCGAGATACCTATGGTGCCGGTACCTATCACCGCGCAAACCTATGCACTCCTCACTGCTGCAGGACTTCTCGGCTGGAAACTTGGTGCCGCCTCAACAATCCTGTGGCTGAGCCTCGGAGCTCTGGGGCTTCCGGTTCTTGCCGGGGGCTCCAGCGGGATGGATTACTTCTTTGGCCCAACCGCTGGCTACCTGTTTGCATTCCCACTGGCCGTTGCCGTGGTTGGTTTGCTTTTTGAGCGTGGCTGGAACACGAAAAATATTGTTCTGGCCTTCCTGGCGATGCTATTGGGCCATACCGTTTGCCTTGGGTTTGGCGGGGCATGGCTGTCATTTACCATCGGGCCAGAAAAAGCATTCCTGAAAGGTGTTCTGCCGTTCTTACTTGGGGGCGTTATAAAGTCAGCTCTTGCGGTTGGTACGATTCTCGTTGTTGATCGCTTGTTGAGATTCCGGGGCCCTAACCTGTAGGGCCCCATATAAATCTCAAGTATCAACACTCATTTCCCGGACTCTCGCCCCATTACGGATTCTTGCAGCTCACCAATCACCCGCAAAACCCGGCTCATTTCCCGTTGGGTTTTCAGATCCAGGCCCAGCTTGCCGTCCATGAGTTTTACCAGTGGAACAATGGATTCCTCAAAGATTCGGGCGAAGGCTGTGAGGGCTTCGCCTACCTGAGGCGGGCTATCCAGATTTACTGTTACTGCCGGGTTCAGTTGCACGGACTGTAAACCTTCGGCCAGACCGGTTTCGAGAGAGCGGGACAGTTCGCCGAGGGCCTTATTCAGGTCTGGCTCCGAGTCTTTCCAGCTCGCCATACCCGCGACCAGTTGTTGCCCCAACTGCTGCATTTGTTCCGCTATGAGGCCGAGTTGGCGTACAACTTTAACGCCGGTTTCCTCATCGCCTCCCGCTTGTTGGCGACGGCGATATTCTTCACAGATGGCCTGCCAGCGGGCGGTTTCTGCTTCGGTCATGGTGCCGCGCATTTGCTTGAGCTTAAGCAGATTTTCTTCTGCGCCCTGGGTCAGCAGTTGGGATTCACCCTGGTAATGATCATCTATCAGGGCTTCCAGCTCTTTATCACTCATCACCGGCGACAGTTTTTCCGCCAGCTTGTTCATGTTCCGATAGCTGCCCTGCAACTTGAACGTGGGCTCTGTGCGATAGGCCTCGGCTTGGGCGCTGGAAGCAATGTATGCCTGGTTCACCCGCAGCACGGTTTCCCGCACGCGCATCATTTTCTGCAGTAGGGATACGATTTCATCCCGTTCGGCGGCGCTGTAATCGTGCTCGAAGTCTGAATCTGCCACAGCCTTGCCTTCCGCCAGATCCGCAAACCGGTAGAAGTCTGCCATGCCGCGGGTGGCCAGGGGTGCCAGCACCCGGTTGGCACTGAGGCTGTTCTCGATATAGGACAATTCGAAGGCGTACTCCATACCCGACAGCACATCGCCCAGGTTGTAGATGTCCGCACGGTTTGCCAGCATGTCCGGCACTTTGAACACTTCGCCGCTTTCCGTGTAGGGGTTACCGGCCATGACTACGCAGAAGCGCTTGCCCCGCATGTCATAAGTGCTGGTGCGGCCACGCCATACGCCTTCGATACGTCGTGTGCCGTCACACAGGGAGATGAATTTCTGCAGGAACTCCGGGTGCGTATGCTGGATGTCATCCAGATACAGCATCACGTTATTACCCATTTCCAGAGCCAGGTTGAGCTTGATCAGCTCTGCCTTCGCTGTGGAGTGCGGTGCCTTCTCCGGATCCAGAGAGGTGACTTCGTGGCCCAGACTTGGGCAGTTGATCTTCATAAAGATCAGACCCAGCCGGTTGGCCACGTATTCCATCAAGGTGGTTTTACCGTAACCCGGCGGCGAGATCATCATTAACAGGCCGGACTGATCGGTGCGCCGATCTTCGCCAGCGGTACCCATCTGCTTGGCCAGGTTGTCACCAATGATCGGCAGGTAGCTTTCGCTGATCAGTTTGTTGCGCACAAACGATGACAGCGGCCGGGGCCGGTATTCTTCAAGGCGCAGTTGATCCCGCCACTTCTCCAGTACCTTGTGGCGAACGGATTGCAACTGCTCCCAGCCGGGAATGATTTCCTGCCGGTGATAACGCAGGCGCTCCTCGTACTCATCCAGTTGCAGGCTCAGGGTGCGCTCATTGATATTGCCGTGCTGGCCCAGCAATCCCTCCACCTGAAACGCCAGCTCCACACTGCGTACCGCCGTGGTGATAGCCTCTCCGGCATTCAGCACTGCCACCACTTCCGGCAGGTAATGCAACAGATGTTGCCTGTCTGTTTTACCCATCCAGGCTTTCAGCCAGTGGCTGGTGATGCTCCAGCGTGCAGCCGGCTGGTCGGCAACAACATTCAAGGCGTTCTGGTACTGGGTAAACTGGTTATCCCGTTTCAGGGCTTCGGTAAACCCTTCCGCCAGTTCACCGGCATAGCGGGTGACCTCGAAGGTTTCCGATTCTTCGGCCAGTTGCAAAACCAGATACTCGGCGGCTGATTTCAACAAGGTGCGTTCGGCACTGCCTTTTCCGGTCAAGGTGAGACCATTAGTTTCAACAAACTCTGACAGCTTCGGCCCAACCTCCTGCTCCAGAGCCTGCAGCAACTCACCGGACTGCATCATGCGGCTGAGTATACCCGCCGACAAACAGCGGGAACGCAATTGCTGGGCATGAACCTGCTGTTGGCCCAGATCCACCCAGAACAGCATGGCCAGTGCCCGGGCATTGGGGCTGAATCGCAGCAGCCCGGCATTCTGAATGGCGGGCCAGAGGGTGCTGACAATCAGCGCGGCATCGTGATCGTGGATGCCTTTTTCATAGCCTTCGCGGTAACGGGGCGATGCAAATGTGCGGATATAGCCAGTAAGCTCTTCAATATCGGCGACGTTAACCGGCAAATTCGGTGATTTCCGGAATTCTTCAATCACCAGAGCCGCCAGATACTCCCCCCGGAAAACCTTGCCGGATTCCGACGGCTGGCTCATGCTCCAGTAGCCCCGAAGGCGATCAAGTTCCGGTTCGTCCAGCCGCTCGTAATACTGGGTACCGGTCAGGTGCAGCAGTACATGGTCATCGCGGGGGATCAGGGTAAGCTCCAGCTCCTGCTGGTTCACGCTGAATTTGTGTTTGCCCAGGCGGATAATGGCGCCGCCATCCTCAAAGATATCGGCTTTGTCACGCACACTTCTCAGGGCCGTGTCCTGGACGGCTTTCAACTGTCCCAGGCAGTCATCAGCTTCCATGGCCGAGCCCAGATCCCGCAACTCCTTTGCCATGCTGCGCAGGCGCGCCACCATGGCATCGGACGCAAAGAAGGCATGCAGTTCTTCCACTGTGGTAAAGCGTTCGGTACGGCGGTTGACGTTTTTCAGTATGCGCTCAGCGGCGTCCGCGAGTGTGGTTACACGGCGCTGCCGTTGGTCCTGAAGCTGCTGGCGCCGGGCTTCAATGCTTTCGTGGGCGTTTTCACGCTGTTCCAGAATCGCAGCCAGGAACTCATCGTACTCGCCAAACTGACTTTCCAGTTCCTGTAACTGGTCGAGCATGCGGGTCATCAGGCCATCGCATTCCCGCACATCGGAAAGCGCGCTGACACCGTTGGCCAGGCTTTGTTCAAACAATCGGATGCGAGCTGCAAACTGGGCGCGAGCTTCGGCACTGCCCTGCTCTTTCAGGCGGATTTCCGCTTCCGAGCGTTGTTGGTTGATGCTGGCATATATGCCTGAAATATTGTCAGTTATGGCGGTTTCCAGCGCAGC
>NZ_JBBVMG010000003.1:0-313708 GCF_046537445.1 Marinobacter sp. KMM 10035
GGTCTACCCGCGCACAGCACCAGGCGTCGAACTCATAGAAAGGTTTTTCGATGACAACTGGGGGTTTTCTGGGCAGGAAGGGGAGCTTCCGGGAATATTGCCAGACCTTGATCATTCCGGTACGCCGGTTGAACTCCCACTCGGGGCCCCGGCCGTTTTGATGGAGCCATTTGGGGAAGAGGCGGAAGGCCAATGTGGATACTAAAAGCGCGAGCCATCCCCCCCCGAGAAGTACTAAGTTTGGCAGCACCATCAAGCCTTGAATGTATTCGGGCCAGCTCTCGTTTCTGCTTCCAACCAGCGGAGACGTCAATATCAAAACTATCACATACATTGGTGAAACGAGGTATGCCCAAAGCTTTCCCAATACACTCATCATGTCGAAAAAGCGTGCCTGAAACGCCAAAGGCGCATGCCGAAAACATTCGTGACTGTTCTCAACGTAAAGGCCGTGCTTGTCTGCCAGGTCTTCCTTCTTCTCCAGCCTACGCAGTTTCTTGGGGGGATTTCTGGACATAAAAGGAGGTGGCATAACCTCCCGGGTATTACTCCAGGGCAACCGGAGACTGGCAGATCGATCCAAGCCAGTGCGGTTTAGTTCTTCCGTTTGATTTTTCTGCGGTGGAATGGATTCGGGACGGTAGGCAAAGGGCCCATAGTATTCAATGGCGTTGACGCCGCCAAACTGACTACTCAACATTTTCATGAACTTGTTGCTGACTCACATTCCGTAGAGGAACATGAGGAAAAATATAAAAGCCATGAACCCAGCGCATGCCCAAGTACCCGCCACAGCCTGTCAGGAAAGAAGCTCCCTTTAATATCTTCAAGTATTTTCAACTGACTGCCTGGTTATTCTGGTTCCAGAGCGGCCTTGGCGAGGCTTCCTTGAGCCACGACCGTAGGCGAGCATGTCCTCTGGCGTCATGTGTGCATAGCGCACCTTCTTTGCCATCAGGTTTGGGCGTTGCTCAGGGTTGATTCGTTTAACCTCATCAAACATTTGACGCACCTTCTGATCAAAAGACCGGTCGTCCATGTCCCTCCAGTAACGCGCGACCCTTCTATTTCTTCGATCATGCTCAGCAGTAACTGGATCAAGATGGCGATAGGCCTCCAAGGCCGGCATGTCAGGTAAAGGTCGCGTCACATCCATGTAGTTCTGGATAAAATCCCAAAATGCGTAACACATGTCGGGAAAGCGATGCCAGCTTAGTAAGTCGTTACCAATATGCACACTCAACTTTTGGTAACGATGACACAATACAAAGTCGAACCGTGTCCCAAAACGATCAGCCCCGCCCATGACCCAACCGTCAAACTCATAAAAGGGAGCTTGTATGATCTGAGGCGATCCTTGTTTCCTGAACGCCCACTTGCGCGGATACAGCCACAAAGTGACCATCCCGGTTCGTCGATTAAGTTCCCACTCAGGCCCCCTGCCGTTCTTCACAAACCATCGAGGGAAGAGTTTGAAAGATAGCCTTGCAATCAGCCACACAAAAGCTGGCAAAACGATGGCCCCAAAAATCGCTGGTAAAAACCCCTGAAATACCGAAAGCCATGTTTCGGTTGGACCAAGTAAATACACAAACATGAAATAGGTAATCAAAACAAAAGGTGTCAACAAAACGGCTGTCATTTTTCCACCTACCTCGAGAAAATTGACAACCCTTGACCGTAAGGCAAGCCGTGCAAAACGAATGCATTCATGACTGAACTCACCTTGAAACCCTTTACCCTCGAGCAGATCTCCATTTTTTTCGATGTAGCGAAGTGCTTTCGGTGGCGTGCGCTCCATTACTATGGGCGGGATTACATGCTTAGTGCCACCCCAAGGCAGTCGATAACCGGCTGAGCGTCTCAGTTTCGAGTGGTTGAAATCCTGTTTCTGGACAGGTTGGTCTGGAAACGAATCAGATCTATATGCTTCGGTGCCATAATAGCTACATGCCTCAGTCATTGAGCTTTCCATAAAAGCGGACTTGTTCGTCATACCAGAAAGGGCGCCCTTTTTCACCGAAATCCGGCTGGGAATGCTCCTGATTGGCTTTGTTAAATACCAAAGGATCCTCCGGATCAGGGGCTGGAAACACCAGGGGCTCCTCATCTTCTTTCATCTTAACCTGCAACTGAACCCGGACATTCCAGTGGTAAGACCAGGTCTCACTCAATTCGACCGCACCTAGCCAGCGCTGTGATTTGGTACTGCGTGTAAGCGGTGTTTTCAGGTACACGTAGGTTCCACCATAAAATTCTTCCTCTCGCAATACGTAGCTTTTCAGCTTTTCTTCTTCGACTAGTGTAACTTTAGAGTTGGACATATCACTCAATCCCAGCAAATACCCCCGCTCGGATTTTGTCTCTACCAATCGCAGATATGGCTTCACATCTACCATCTCGGCATCCTTAAATAAGCCAGGGATGGCGCTTTCTACTCGTAGACGGGTGTTTGCTTCGCGAAGCACTGCCAGTCTATCTTCGTCCTTCTCGTTCAACTCACCCCGCAGTACCTGGCCGCGCAGTGGGTTGGGCTCGACCAAAACACTGATACCCATTAGCAAACTAACAAGACGGTAGTAGGCCTCCCGCGGTTCCTTAAGGAAGGGTTTCTCGGCCATTGAACCAAAGGGACCATGGCGCATCCAGATTTCTATAGACTCTTCGTTGAACCATGCCATCATAGCCGTGCCCGAGATCGCTAGTACCACACCAAGGGCAAGCCAGCCCGCAGGCCCCAGAAACAATAAACCCGCCGACCCAGCCAAACTGGAAAACGTTAATGCCACCCCCCCCGCGGCCACTATTCCCGCGCCAATCGATCCACCAGTATTTCCCATGCGATACAAGTAATTGGCATCCAGAGAATAGTCTACAGCCATCAGGATTCCGCCCACTGCACCAAATACTTTGACCCAAGTAAGGGGACCTCCAAGGCGCTCACCTAGCCTCATCGCAAATGGTCCGACCCATTCCCGCGACAAAAACTGCCTGGAGATCCTTTCCACAAGTGCGACATTCTGAAGAAACCGCTCTATAACTGTGACCGTTGCAATACCGATATCAAACGCTGCGCTTAACCCGCCGCTTACAGCAGTGAGTTGTCCTTTAGCTCGCCACTCTCTCTTAACGGACGCTGCTACACTCGACACGTTATGCAGCTCCATCAACATAACTGCCGCAGGCAAGAGTGGCGAGTTGAGCACCCGGTAAAGATGCCTGTTTTCCGTCTTCTTAGCTGCGTCCTCAAATCCGCGTACTTCGGCACCCAGGGACGCTCTATTTGTTTCCAGGTCATCGAAGGCGTCATTGGCAGCTTGCAAGCTGCCATCCACCCTCTCGAAGTTCGCTAAAGCCTTTTCCAGTTTCAACTCGGCATCCGCTATCCTTTGGACTGCCAAGGCTGTTGCTGCTGCCGACAGATTCGAGGATTGTGCAGCATAGCGCTCCCAGATGCCCAATTCCTTCAGAGCATTTGTGTACTGCTTTTCTGCCGCGCCCAAGTGTCTAAGTATTTTTGCCATTTTCTCGTTTTCTGGCACGGTCAGTACCAGCGCCTCCGACGCTTTACCGGAGGGCAACCCCTGTTCCGTGGCCCGCGCTCGGCTGGTGGAAGCCCGGGGCTGGAGGTTCGCTTCTTTTAGCTCAGTGATATCGCCAAACATCCGGATGGCTCGGCCCTCTTCGGGAAGCTCCTCGATGCCAGATATGCCAATCACGTAGTAACCTTTTTGCTTAGCCTTTGAAAGACGCTCCAGCCGGACATTGCCTGTCAAGAACGGCATTGAAGCCCGAAGCTGCTGAACCGAACCTGCGTACAGCTTCATTTGAGCAGTAGTTGCCTTTGCAAATAGCTGCTGCTTCTGTTGAACCAGTTTCTCTGCACGCAGATTAATTTCCGATTCCTTTGCCGCTATGTGCTTAAGGCTCTCTTCCGCCTTCCGGCCTGCCAACTCAGCCTGCTGCCGCTGTGAGCGAGATTCATCAAAAACCTTGGCTTGAGCATCCACTTTTGCCCTCTCGGCATTAGCTCTTTCACGACTCAAGCGATCCATGTCCGCTTCCATCGCTTTGAGTTGGGCATCGATATCTTTGAGCTTTTGATTGCCGCTGACCAAGGACTGGCTAGCACTCTGAATCGCGCCCCATAAATTGCCATGAATACTCAATAACGACTGGGCACCTGTCCTCAAGCTTGAAGCAAATGCCGTTGAGAAGACGCCGGCCTCGGCAGCTGCGGCAAGTTCCAGACCGTCCCGCGTCACGACAAGATCCAACTCCGGAAGGTCTTCGTTTTCGAGAGAGGCTAGTTCACTGGCCCGGAAGCTACCATCGCCAGAGTTTTCATCCGGCTCGGCTGGAGGCTCATAGGGACGTGCCAGTTCCTCGATGCGGAATTTAGGGAAAAGTAATGAGTACAACAATTGACTGTGCCCTGCGCTACAAAAGTCAAGGAGCCAACTTTTACCCTTTCCCACCTTTGTGTCTTCCACTCTAGCGGCCAATACATCACATTCTTCTGGCTCACTTATCACTTCCTTAATCAGCGAACCAACAAAATGGAAAGCACCTGCGTAGTCATACCCACTGTGGGTGAAAAGGTCCACCAGACTGTGCTGCACCCAACTACGCTGCAACAGACCCAAAAGATCCTCCTGCAGGTTATTCCCATACTCCACTGCCAGCTTTCTCTCGGAAACCGCAATGGAGCGTTCCAACTCCTTTCGGCCCTCACCACTTATCTCCGATATATGCTGATGCAGTGGATTTCGTTGACCACCAATACTGCTCGGAACAACCGCAGCATTTATTAGCAAAGCGGACTCAAAATAGGGACGTGCCTTTGCCCGTCTCACCGCAGCATTGGTAAACCAAGTCGCCACTAAACGACGCTGCTGCAGGTAGCGAAGCCTTCCAATCGGATCATCCAGCTGGATAGCCCCAATTAAACGATCACGAGCATCCTTAACACAGTCTTCAACGGCTGGCGTATTGTCCGGCCAATCAAAGGTACCGCTCCCTCCACTATCCTTCGTTTCCTTAGAGGCAGTTTCTAATTCTTTCAGAGTTTTACTAAGGCATTTTGCTAACGCCGTCATCTCCGGGCGTTCGTCCTCATGTACTGGATCATCTGGATCCGGGTCTTCCTGCCGCTGGTGCACTTGAACAGCCAAGTGGTCAGACGACTCTGCATACTCACCCTTGAGATCAAGGAGGTACTTTTCCGGACGATCAAACAGCCACTCAACTGAGGGGCTTCTGCTCCTTTGTGGCGCGAGGCTGTTTGCCAGAAAAGCATTGGTAAAGCCTGTATTAACCGTCTGACTATTACCTTCTTTATGTGCTGGCTCTGCTAGCTCCATGCTAATAGTGCTACAACGATCCACCCTCGCAAGAGGTTTTCCCTGTAGATAATTGACCCGCGCACCCGGCCACTGAGACTCACTATAAGCTGCGTGAATGTTGACCCACTTGTCATCAACTCGCGCAGGCACCCATATCTCACTCAGAGCCACACCGGTTACCGACCGGTAACCAGGCTCGAAGTTACCATTTGCGTGACGATAGTTCTGGAGCGCCACATCGTGGTACCAAGCAACGCCATGCTCGTCCATTCGAACTTCAAGTTCACGCCAAAGCTCCCCCTCATGGAACAGATAGATAAACCCAGGCCGGGACATTACATGGTGCGCTGGGTTGGAGCCTTTCAGGGACACACCCGATATCAAAGTGGTCGGAATGATAGGAAGTATCACATGGCGTTGCCGTTCGATTTGACGCTTTACCTTCATGGCACTTCGCAAAAAAGGTACGCGAATGGGACCGCCTTCCTCCGCATCGACCTCAAGCCACAGATTACAGCTGGGCTCTTTATGCCAGGGCCAGATATGGAGAACTGACTCTTCCAGTTCTTCCACTGCTACTCGGTTTTCCAAGTCTTCTAGCTGCACTGCATTTGGCTCGTCAAAGATTCGGAACGCATGCCCCTCCGGGTGCTCCTTACCAATCACCTCAACAATCAGCGATTCACCTTCACACGCAGGGCCACAACTTGCGGGCACCTGTTTTGAACTGTTGTCAGACATCCCTGTCATTCCTTGCTTTTTATACCGGTAAATTCACATTTAAAGATTGGCGGAGTTCAATGCCTGCCACTGAGTCTCACTCAGGGTCGGCATTGGGAGCATGGTAAGCGGGTCAGGCCATTCCGTGGTGTGCCATCGTTCACTCCCAGGCTCTCCAAACCAGTAGATTACTCGCTCAACCACGTCCGCCCCGGGTTTTGAGGTGGGGGCCAGCTGGTGCCAGATCTGTGGATCATAAAATCGCAAAAGCCCTTGGCGTTGGCCATCGAAACGCACCTTCAGTCGCGCTCTTAACCACTTGGTTATCGACTCGAAGCTACCCTCCGGCTCCAGAATAAGGCCGTTTAACTGACCATTCTTCAAACCTGTCAAAGCCCACTGATATTCGGAGCTTTTCTGAGCAGCCTTCAGAATAATCGGGCTTTCATCCAAATAGAGTTGCCACTCTGTATCTGCAAACAGGTAAACCCACTCCGGATTCTCTGCGTGCTGATACAGCATCCTTGTGATTCGCGTTTTCTGGCCAGATTCCAAAACCAGGTACCTAATCGTGTTACTCGTTGGTTCACCCAAAGCCACGCTGTCCTCGTTTGCGCTCATACAGTCTGACTCCTACCACAAGGACAATTTCCCAGTGGGCAGCTACCATCAGGCTGCTGTTGGCACTGCTCAACAATACCGGTTCTTTGCATCCGCGCCTGCTTCAGCCGGTGAGCCACTATGGCCTTGGGCTCAGCGTCCACTCGTTGATTCATTTCTGCCAAAGCTACGGGGGCAACAATCGCACCTTCAGCCGTCACCACCCCCGGCAGCCCCGCCACCTGCACCTTCTGCCCACTCCCCTTACCGGCAGCACCCCCAGCGTTCATTTTTATAGACGCCCCGCCAATAGCAACGCCACTGGGATCGATCTTCAAAAAGCTGCCACCCGCTTTGAGAGTGATCTCGGCACCCGCTTCGATAACCGCTTTCTGCCCGGCCTTGATGTGCAGTTCTGTGCCGGAGTCACTGAGCCAGGCGGTGCCCGCTTTCAGGTGCAAGGAGCCGGTTACGCTGAAGCTGTGGTCTTTGCCGGTTTGTTCGCGTTTTTCGCCGTCGATGGTTTGGTGACTGCTGCCTTTTACGTGGCTGAAACGGTCATTCTCAACGGTCAGGTGACTGTCGTTTTTGATGACTTCAGTGCGGTTGTTTTCCGTGAGCAGGTCCAGGTCTTTCTGGGCGTGGATGTAGATTTGTTCTTTGTCTGCCTCATCTTCAAACCGCAGTTCGTTGCTGCCCTCGCCTTTATGGGTCTGGGTTTTCAGGGTGGTGCGAGTTTTGTGTTCCGGCAGCGGATAAGGCGGTGTGTTGGTAGCGTGATAGGTTCGACCGGTGATGATGGGCTGGTCCGGGTCGCCATCAAGGAAGGAGACGATGACTTCGTTGCCGATTCGGGGCAGGGCCATGAAGCCATATTGGCCGCCAGCCCAACCCTGGCTTACGCGCAACCAGGCGCTACTGTGTTCGTCGTTCTTGCTGTATCTGTCCCAGGGGAAGCGGACTTTTACCCGGCCAAATTCGTCGCAGTGGATTTCTTCCCCTTCCGGGCCTGTCACTATGGCGATTTGTGGGCCGTCCATCAGAGGGCGATGAGCATTGTTCGGCCGCCAGGTTTTGTCGGCGGGTACGGCGCTGAACGTGTTGTGGTATGAAGTCCGGCCAGAACCGCCCTCTTCTTCCATGGCCTGAGGCTGTTTGCCAGTGTGGTTAACCGCTGTCAGTAGCCAGTCCCGATTCAGTTTGGGGTTGTCGTGTTCGGTGAGTTCGGTTTTGGCACCGCAGGTGAAGTCTGCGCGGTTGCTCGCGCCGGTGGCGGTGCTGGCGTCGTTTCTGAGAGCGTCCAGCCTGGCTTCGGTAAACGGTTGGCCGCTGGCGTCGGCTTTGAAACGGCCGGGGTAGTCAAAGTGCTGGTAATCCTGCCGCTGGCTGGCACTGGCGGCACTGTGTTCGTGCATCAGCGCATAGGCAGGGTTTTTGAAGGTGTAGTCTTTGGCGGCTACGGACGCGGCGCGAACCCGTTCTTCGTAGCGAAAGCGGAATACCACAGATTGTTTGGTACTTCCGCCAGCTTTGCCGTTGTATTCGGCGGCTTCAAGTTTTGGTGCATCGCCGTGGTGGTCGGCAATAATCAGGCCGGGTTGTTCATCGCCATCCACGCTGCCGTGCTGGTAACGATAGTGCCAGCCTTCTTCGGCAGCCAATCGCCCGATAAAGGCCAAATCGCTTTCCCGGTGCTGTACGCAGTATTCCCGTTCCTGAGGTGCGCGTTTCAGATCAAATACGGAGTCCACAATGCCCCGCTCTTCCAACAGGGTGCGCACAATGGTGTCTGTGGCTTGGGTCTGGAAGATGCGGCTGTTGTGCATCAGCCCCAAACGCCACACCGGCGGCTCGATAACAATCTCATAGCGGGTGCGGCGATGGCCGGAATCGCCTCGGGCGAATTCGTTGACCACGCCGGTGAAGCGGCGAAGGGGCATGCCGCCTTCCCAGACCACCAGATCCACGGGTTGCTCCAAAACTTCGGATGCATCTATGTCCGGGTCGGTGCTGGCCAGTTCAAGGCAGCCATGAAATAGCTCGGATAGCCGCTCGGTCAGCGTAAAGCCGACAACAGAGAATAGATCAGTGGGGAGTTCGCCAACACGGGCGGTAAACTGCAGTCCGCTTGCCTGGGGCATATCTTCAGTCCTTGAAGGTATGGTTCTGTATGAGTCCGGGCGGAGATTCTGTCGCAATTGCGGCGTTTAATCAAATGCTCCCTGCCCCAAACGAGCACCCGTTCTATGTAAACAAAATCTCAGGCCGAACCCTGCGCCTGCGCCTTAACCCGGAAGGGTCGCGTCCACCACTCAGACAAGAGCACACCGAACAGGGTGAGACCACCGCCAATAAAATGATGCAGCCCCAATGTTTCGCTCAACATCACGGATGCGATCAGCGCCGTTAAAATCGGAATCAGATTAAAGAATACAGAAGTCCGACTGGGCCCAAGGTGCTTGATGCCCGTCATCCATGCCAAGGGTGCACCAATAGATGCAAACACACAGGCGAACAAGACCAGTGGCAAGTTATCACTGTTCAGCCCGGTTTGTGGAAGTAGCGCAAACAGCGGGAACAAAACCACGACGGCCACAAGCACTTGCGCGTAAAGTAACTGCATTGCAGGCAGGGGTATCTGCCATTTTTTCAACAATGTGCTGTATATAGCGTAGGCAGCTACAGCTACCAGCATCATGCCGTCGCCGCCATTGATCCCCTGCTGGGCAATAGCAGTCAAATCCCCGGAGGTGATTACAATCAATACGCCAAAAAACGAAAACAGCGATCCGACTATGGCTCCAACTGTAAGGCGGTGGCCCAATGCCAATATGGCCAGAATCAGCGACATCACAGGCATGAGCGCTAAAACAATACCCATGTTGGTCGCAGAGGTTTTAGGCGCGGCAAAATAGGCCAGGCTTTGATATATCGCCATGCCCAGCACACCTAACACAAAAATTTTGCCCAGGTTTTCCTTCACCACTGGCCACGACCTCAGCGTTGGACGCAATAGCAGGGGCGTGAGGATGACGGCAGCGAACAGCCACCGATAAAACCCAATTTCTGCCGGAAAAATAACGCCCACGGCCAGTTTGTTAACTACGGTATTTCCCGCCCAGAAAATGACTGCCAGTAGCGGAAACGCATAATACATAGTCACAAACCTCAGAAAACGAGTGATTAAACCGGAACGCCATTATCCGCTTGTACCTATTAAAGGCTATACTGGGTTCTACGGCTCGCAGCTTGGATATAAACGCATGCAGAACCTTGCCAAGCCACGCTGCACCGTATCCATAAGCAATGTGATCATACTTACTTTTAAAAATGGCCCGTCATGAAACTTTTAGTCCGTAACCTCGCACGCACGACAACAGAACAGGAAATCATGGAGCTGTTTTCTGCTCATGGCACTGTCACCGAGTGCACACTGGTTTTAGATAAAGAAACCGGAAAATCCAAAGGCTTTGGATTTGTGGAAATGCCACACGCGAAGGAAGCAAAAATGGCCAAGGCCCACCTGAACGACGCTCGTGTAGGGTCAAACAAAATACGGGTGAAGGTCGCTCAGGATAAGGAACAGCAAGCAGATACCAATAGCTAACCCTTACGCTGCAGGCTCATTGGCTGCGCGTTCTTCTATGCACTCGTAGCCGCCCATCTCAAATTCCCGGCAAATAAACGGTCGCTTGTCGTAAATCGAACACGACATGGTGCGGCGATCCAACGCCGCACACCAGCCGTCATCCAAACGCGCCATCGTTCTGCCGCCCCACTGATCGGTTTCAATAAACCGCTCTGGCACGCCTGTCTCGGTAATCAGCATAACTTCCAGGCGGCAACAGCAGGCCTGGCAGTTTGAGCAGCTAATACCGGGATCAGACATGGCAGTTATTTCCATAAGGCGTTGGCGGTACTCTATCAGAGCAGCTCTTTGCGCAGTTGTGACGGGCTCTTGGGGGACAACAAACCTGGAGCCACATCAAATACAGATCTGGCACCGGTTTCGCCGGCGCGGGCCATTTTATGGACTGCGCGAGTGTAGGCTACCAACACACTGGCGGTGAACTCAGGGTTACTTCCAAGCGCCAGTGAATATTCGATAGTCTGCTTGCTATGGGTGCCGGTTTCGCCACTGCGAATAACGAAGCCGCCATGGGGCATGGCACTGTGCTCTGCAGCGAAGGTAGCTTCATCAATGAAGTTAACCGTGGTGTCGAAGGGCTCGAAGTAGTCCGGCATGGTCACAATGCTGTTTCGCACTGCGTCTGCATTGGCACCCTCTTCCAGAACAATGAAGCATTCCCGTACATGCTTTTCACGGGTGCTCAATTCCGGCTGCTCGCCGTTGCGTACTCGGGCAATAGCCTCCTGAGAGGGCAAGGTGTACTGCACGCCTTTCCTGACGCCCTCCACGCGGCGCACTGCATCCGAGTGACCCTGGCTCAGGCCTTTGCCCCAGAATGTGTAAGTTTCACCTTCCGGCAAAATTGTTTCACCGAACAAACGATTCAGTGAGAACAGGCCGGGATCCCAACCCACAGACATCAATGCAACCTTACCGGCTTTGCGTGCAGGTTCATCCAATGCCGCGTGGTATTCATTCACTTTGGCATGGGTGTCGAAGCTGTCGACGGTATTGAAGAACTGTGCCAGGTAAGGCCCTTGTTCCGGCAGGTCGGTCTTTGAGCCTCCGCAAAGGATCATTACATCAACGTCGTTCTGGTACTGCTCAATATCTGCCATGGCATAAACCGGCACTGTGCTGTCCAGAAGCGCCACACTGGCGGGGTCGCGGCGGCTGAACACACCCACCAACTGCATATCGGGATTCTGCGCCAACGCAGATTCCACACCCCTGCCCAGATTGCCGTACCCGGCAATGGCTACTCTAATTTTGTCTGCCATGATGATTATCCTGTAACGTTAAAAATTTGCGGCGTCAACTCAATCCCGGCTTTAGCCGCACGTGCTGCGTGCAGCTTCTTGTAGCTGTCAATCAGGCGCAGATGCCTGTCCAGTCCTTCCAACTGCATATTGGTCGGGGTCAAACCATAGAAACGAACGCTGCCATCCACTGAGCCGACCACGGCATCCATGACCTCATCACCAAACATGCGCCGGAAGTTAAACACGTAATCACTCAGCTCAAGCTCGTCATCCAGAGTGACCTCCAGTACCGCGCACATGGCCTGATAGAACAGGCCGCGCTCTACTGTGTTGTCATTGAACTGCAAGAACATTTCCACCCTTTCCAGGGCATCTTCGTATTGCTTGAGTGCCAGATTGATCAGCAGTTTCAATTCCAGAATGGTGAGCTGGCCCCACACGGTGTTTTCATCAAACTCGATGCCGATCAGGGTGATGATGTCTGTGTAATCATCAATCTGGCTGTCGTCCAGGCGCTCCACCAAAGCAGCTAGCTGTTCATCGCTCAGGATGTGTAGGTTGAGAATATCTTCGCGGTAATCCAGTGCCCGGTTGGTGTTATCCCAGATCAGATCCTCTACCTGGTACACCTCGGAATAGCCCGGCACCAGCATCCTGCATACCGGGGCACCAAGGTCGTCATAAATCGCGGTGTACACTTCGTGGCCCATGTCTTCAATAATGCCGAACAGAGCCGCCGCCTCTTCTTCGGTGGTGCCAGTGAAGTCCCACTCCTGAAAATCTATATCTGCCTTGGCACTGAAGAAGCGCCAGGACATCACCCCGCTGGAATCAATAAAGTGTTCGACGTAATTGTTGGGCTCGGTGATGGCCAGGCTGTTAAAGGTTGGCGGAAGAAAATCATTGAGACCCTCAAAGCTACGACCTTGCATCAGCTCGGTAAGGCTGCGCTCCAGAGCAACTTCCATGTTTGGGTGCGCCCCGAAAGAGGCAAACACACCGCCGGTTTTCGGGTTCATCAGGGTAACGTTCGCTACCGGAAACTGGCCGCCAAGTGAGGCGTCTTTTACCAGTATAGGGAAGCCCTGAGCTTCCAGAGCCCGAACACCCTCAAGAATATTCGGGTACTTTTCCAGAACATGTAAAGGAACATCCGGCAGGGCAATTTCTTCCTGAATGATCTGCTTTTTTACAGCTCTCTCAAGAATTTCCGACAAGCACTGCACCTGTGCCTCTGCCAGAGTATTTCCCGCACTCATGCCGTTGCTCAAAAACAGGTTTTCAATGAGGTTGGTCGGGAAGTAAACCGGCACGCCATCAGAGTGGCGCACGTAAGGGAGCGCGCATATACCGCGGTCCACACGGCCAGAATTTGTGTCGATCAGGTTGGAGCCATGCAGCTCGCCATCCGGGTTATAAATGGCCAGGCAATGATCGTCCAGAATGCCTTCCGGCAATTCGTCATTGGGACCAGGCTTGAACCAGCGCTCTCTCGGGTAATGTACAAATTCGCTGTTGGCGATTTCCTCACCAAAGAATTGATCGTTGTAGAAGAAGTTGCAGTTCAAGCGCTCAACAAACTCCCCCAGAGCCGAGCACAATGCACTTTCTTTAGTAGAGCCCTTGCCGTTGGTAAAGCACATTGGCGAAGCCGCATCGCGCATGTGCAACGACCAAACGTGAGGAACAATATTGCGCCAGGAGGCAATTTCTATCTTCATGCCCAGGTCGGCCAGTATGCCGCTCATGTTGGCAATGGTTTGCTCCAGCGGCAGGTCTTTACCTTCGATGTAGGTGTCCTCACCCCCTTCTGGCTTGATCGTCAGCAGCGCCTGGGCGTCTTCATCGAGGTTATCAACGATTTCAATCTGAAAGTCAGGACCGGTTTGCACCACTTTTTTGACCGTGCAGCGGTCAATGGACCGCACAATGCCCTGGCGATGCTTCTCGGGCAGATCGTCGGGCAGCTCAACCTGAATCTTGAAGATTTGTTTGTAGCGGTTTTCCGGATCAACAATGTTGTTCTGGGAAAGGCGAATGTTATCGGTTGGAATATCCCTCGCCAGGCAGTACACCTTCACAAAATAGGCGGCGCACAGGGCTGATGAAGCCAGAAAGTAGTCAAAAGGGCCAGGTGCCGAGCCGTCGCCTTTGTAGCGAACGGGCTGGTCGGCAATCACCGAGAAGTCATCAAACTTGGCTTCAACTCGGAGGTTGTCGAGATAATTGACATTGATTTCCATTGCGAGGGTACTCGGTTTAGAGATTTCGGCGCGCCTTGACCATAGAGTGCGCGCCATTCAGGGCGGCCATTATAGACGTAACGCTACTCCACTCATACCTAGTACCAATCACTACCTCAGCAACACACCTACTCGGCAGAGCTGGCAGCTGCGGGCCGGAATACCCGCCACAACCGCTGCAGTTTTTCTTTGGGCAGAATGACCAACAAGTTACCTGCAAGCACCAGTGATACACCAGCAACGGCCTCAATTGTCCAGATGTAACTCTCGAATACCGTAGAGAGCGCAAGCGCGACGATTGGGAAAAGCACCATACAGTAGGCTGCACGTTCAGGCCCTATCCGCCCGAGCAATGTAAGGAAACTGCCAAAACCGAGGACTGAGCCAATCAAAGCCAGGTAGACCAACGAGCCAGTGTAGCTCCAGGTTGCTTCGAAAACGAAGGCCTCTCCCCTACCCCACGCAATGAGCGCCAGCAAAAGAGCGCCGTAAGCCATGCTATAGGCGTTGGTTTGCATGACAGGCAGTTTCGATGACTGATTGCGAGCCGAAATCATGTTGCCGAAGGATGTGATGAAGGTGCCCGCCAAGCTCAGAATGATGGCTCGCAAGGTGGCGCTATCGGCGTCCAGCGCGCGAACTTCCGGCAAAAACACCAGGATAATTCCCACAAGCCCAAGCGCCGCGCCCCCAATCACTGCGCGGGGCACTCGATTGCCGAAAAACAGAGCGCCGTTGATGATATTCATCACAATAATTGTGGAGAACACCACGGCAATCAATCCACTGGTGATATCTGCAGCGGCCTGATAAACCAGCATGTAATTGAAGCCAAACAGCATCAGCCCCTGACCCGCCATCCAGAGGTGCTGCTGAAAACCAAATCGCATATTCCGTCGGGTCAGGCTGCACCATAGCATCAGCACCAGTGCAGACAGCCCAAACCGATAGGCAATGGACACATCGCCAGGCACTTCACCCAGTTGCAGAGGGATCGCTATAAACGTCGAACCCCAGATCAACACGGTCGACAAATAGAGTACAAAAGTGTTCGTCAGCATAGGGAATTCAGCCTGCAGCCGTGATCACAAACCGGCTACGCATTGCTCGCTACCGATCCACCATTAAGCGGATTCATTGTCCTACTTATAGTTACCTTGCTCAACACTTTAATACCAATGTATAGAGGCAAAACTCGAGAGCGAATCAACTCAGGTGAGGTTTTGGGGCACGGAAGATCGTGCCCCGGCAGGCGTTATTCAGGCTTGTAAAAGCGCTGGATACTTGAGAAATCGAGTGTTCCATTGCCATGTTCGGCATGGAGTGTAAACAGGTTACGGGCGAGTGAACCCATGGGAATCGCCGCCTGATTCTTTACGGCGTTATCGAAGGCCAAACCAAGATCCTTGTTCATCAGGTTAACCAAAAATCCACCTTGGTAGTCACGGGATGCGGGTACGCCGTCCATCACCCCTGGCCAAGGGTTGTATACATTCAACGCCCAGTTTCCGCCGGAGCTCTGCTTCATGACTTCAGAGAGAACCGCAGGATCCAATCCGTTTTTCACACCTAGCGCCAATGCTTCACTGGTGCCTGCCATCAAAATAGCCAGCAGCATGTTATTGCAGATTTTCGCGACCTGGCCAGCACCATGATCGCCAGCATGGAAGATATTCTTGCCCATGGCTTCCAGAATCGGCTTTGCTTTACTAAAGGTCTCTTCATCACCACCGCAGATGAAGGTTAGAGTACCCGCTGTCGCGCCGCCTACACCACCAGAAACGGGTGCATCGAGGAATGGTATACGCTTGCGTTCGGCCTGCTCGGCTACACCGCGAGCCGTTTCTGGCGAGATGGTGGATGAGTCAATAACCAACGTTCCCTCGGGCAGAGCCGCCAATAAACCATCTTCACCCAGATACACAGCCTCTACGTGTTTGCCTGCCGGCAGCATGGTGATCACACACTCAGCGCCTTTCGCCGCATCGTGGGCTGTGTCTGCCGTTTTAGCACCTTCTGATACCAGCGCAGCTACCGCATCTTTTGACAGATCAAAAACGGTTACATCGTGCCCGGCTCGCACAAGATTGCTGGCCATGGGGCCACCCATGTTGCCCAGGCCAATAAAGGTAATCGTTGCCATAATCATCCCCTTGTTTTTGTATTCGGTTGAGTGGGCCGCCCTTGCTCGAGCGGCCTGTTAGGCTATTGTTCGAAAAAGCTGTCGATCCACTCGCTGTTCATTTCTTCCAGCGACGCGTAACGCCAGCGGGGCTGTTTGTCCTTGTCGATCAGGAGAGCACGAACACCTTCGGCAAACTCGCCATTTATCAGGCAGTTTTTGGAGAGCACGAGTTCTTTGTCGAGCACCTCGCGGAGACTGTCCAGACGACAGTTTTGCAAGTGCTGCCAACACAACGCTAGTGAGGTTGGCGAGGCGAATGCCAAGGGTTTGGTTGATTTCGCCAGCCAGCCGTCACCGCCAGCCAGTTCTTTCATCTGGGCAACCATCTTGGCCAGACTGTCGGCATCGGTTACCCGATTGATTTCATCGAGATGAGCCCGCACCTGGGATTCCGGCAAGGCATCAGCGCTTTGATTTTCATGCTGCCTGAGCACATCGCCCACTACCGCAAAAGCATCCTCCCCTTGCCAGTTGTGCGCGGCCAGATCAGCGACTACCGCAGTTTTTTCTTCGTGCTTGATAAAGCGATCGGCCAAGCCCACGAAGATGGCATCGGCTGCGTTCATGCGCCCGCCAGTCAATCCCAGAAATAGCCCGGTACGACCGGGAGCGCGATTCAGAAACCAGCCTGCCGCCACATCCGGGTAAAGCCCGATACTGGTTTCAGGCATTGCCATCATGGACGTTTCTGTTACGACCCGATGGGATGCGCCGGCCAGAATGCCGATACCACCGCCCATAGCAATGCCGTGCACCCAGCAGATAATCGGTTTGGGGTAGGTGTGGATCAAATAGTCCAGTTCATATTCTTCTGTAAAGAAGGTCTCTCCCGCGCTGGCACCACCGCCACTCTGAGGCTCGGTCATGCTCCGGTATAGCGCGACAATATCGCCGCCGGCACAAAACGCCTTGTCGCCTTCAGCTTCAATCCAGACGGCACGAACGCGATCATCCTCAGCCCAACTCTTGAGTTGTGGCGCCAGCATCCGAATCATCTCAAGGGAGAGTGCGTTCAGCGCTTTGGGCGTATTCAGCCTCGCCACCGCGATAACGGCACCGTCAGCGGTCTTCCACTCTTCGAAAACAACAGGTTGATGGCTTTTAACAGGTTGATGACTCATAAAAAATTCCTTAGACCGATATGCCTCAGGAGTTGAGAAGCTTTTAACGGTTTTTCCATTCTGGTTTGCGCTTTTCAAGGAAGGCATTGACGCCTTCTTTCTGGTCTTCGGTAGAAAACAGATCAACAAACAGTTCACGCTCCATGCGCCAGCTGTCTGAATGGCTGCGGCCATCGCGGGAACTCATCACCAGTGTTTTGCAGCGGGCAACGGAAGACGGGCTCTGCTTGCAGGCCATTTCAGCCAATTCCAGAGCTTTTTCTAAGCCTTTCCCACTAGGTACAACTTCTTCGACCAAGCCAATCTGCAAAGCCTTGTCGGCCTTTACACGCTCACCACAGAGAATCATGCGCTTGGCCCAACCTTCACCCACAATCCAGGGCAGGTTCTGGGTGCCGCCAGCACAGGGCAGCAAACCCACTGTCGCTTCCGGCAAAGCCATTTGAGCGTGCTCTTCGGCAATGCGGATATCACAGGCCAAGGCGCATTCCAGGCCACCACCCATGGCGTAACCGTTAATCGCGGCAATGGATACGCCACGGAACTTGGTCAACGCAGCAAAGGCCTGACCAAAGAGCTGAGCCATTTCATTGGCACGGGCCTTATCGCCATCGGCAAAGGTTTTCAGGTCAGCACCGGCGGAGAAAAACTTCTCGCCCTGCCCGGTCAGAACCAATGCGAAAATATTCTTGTCTTCATCAAGCTCACGGACGATGTTAGTCAGTGCAGCCAAAGAATCCACTGTCCAGGTATTGGCCGGTGGGTTGTGGATGGTCAGTATTGCAATGTGTTCGCGTTTCTCGAGCTGAATCAGATCGCTCATCATCCTTCTCCTGTTATTTTTGCGATTTATTGAATGGCCTCGGCCACACCGTCATCCAACAAGCGACGGGCAATAATCAGACGCATGATTTCGTTGGTGCCTTCCAGAATCTGGTGCACACGCAGGTCGCGCAAAAAGCGCTCCAGAGGGTATTCCCGTATATAACCGTAGCCCCCGTGCAACTGGAGTGCATCATTTACCACTTCAAAGCAGGCATCGGTTGCGAAACGCTTCGCCATGGCGCAGTGCAATGTAGCTTCAGAATCGCCGGCATCCAGCTTATAGGCACCAAGACGAACCATCTGCCGGGCGGCTACCAGGTTGGTTGCCATATCCGCCAGCTTGAATTGAAGCGCCTGAAACGCAGCCAGAGGCTTTCCAAACTGTTGTCGTTCGTGCATATAGTTGCGGGCTCTTAATAGAGCAGCCTGTGCACCACCCAAAGAACACGTGGCAATATTCAGGCGGCCGCCATCAAGGCCCTTCATGGCAATGGCGAACCCGTCGCCTTCTTCACCCACACGATTGGTTGCCGGAACACGCACATTTTCAAGGTTAACGGTGCGAGTAGGCTGACTGTGCCAACCCATTTTTTCTTCGTTCTTGCCGTAAGTAATGCCTTCCGCACTGGCAGGAATCACAAAGGTGGAAATACCCTTGGCGCCTGAATCCGCCGCGCCCGTGCGCGCCATCAACACCAGAATGTCTGTTTCACCGGCACCGGAGATAAACATCTTGCTACCATTGATCACATAATCATCGCCATCCCGCACAGCTTTAGTGCGCAAACTGGCCGCGTCAGAACCCGCACCGGGTTCCGTCAGGCAGTAGGATGCAAGCAGCTCCCCGCTGGCCAGTTTCGGCACCAATTCCTGTTTAAGGTCATCGGGCGCGAAGCTCGCAACCATCCAGGTCGCCATATTATGAATCGTGATAAATGCGGCTGTTGAAGGGCAGGCAGCCGCCAGCTCTTCAACGATTACGGAGGTATCCAGCCGGGAAAGGCCCATGCCGCCAAGCGCCTCCGGAGTATAAATTCCCATGAAGCCCATTTCGCCGGCTTCTTTCAGAACGCTTACCGGAAAAATATGCTCGTCATCCCACTGGGCTGCGTAGGGTGCCATGGTTTTTTCAGCAAAGGCTCGAGCCGCCTCGCGGAACGCTAACTGATCTTCAGTGAGGTTAAAATTCATCGTTTCTCTCCACGTTCTCCACTTTCACCAGGCTCAGGAGCCCTTGTTCAGGAGGGATGAAAAAGGGGTCGGAAACAAGTTCCGACCCAAACCAACCCACCTTCAAACAATTAACGCAGCTGGATAGAGAAGTTTGCTTCCGATGATGTTGCCTCACTGGAGAACCAGCGGGATGTAACGGTTTTGGTCTCGGTATAGAAGCGAACGGCCTGCTTACCGTATGCATGCTGATCACCGTAGAAAGAGCCTTTCCAGCCGGTGAATGAGAAGAACGGCAGGGGCACAGGAATAGGGATGTTCACACCCACCTGCCCCACTTCAATTTCATGCTGGAACTTGCGTGCTGCACCACCGGAGCCGGTAAAGATCGATACGCCGTTACCATAAGGACTCTTGTTAATCAGGTCGATGGCATCCTCCAGACTGCTCTCTTCCATACAGGCCAGTACAGGGCCGAAGATTTCTTCGTTGTAAATGTCCATCTCGGTGGTCACACCGGTGAACAGGGTTGGGCCAACCCAGTTACCATCAGGCAAACCATCCACTGTGCAGCCACGGCCGTCCAGAAGCAGGTTCGCGCCTTGGGCTTCACCCGTGGCTATCAGCGCCTCAACACGCTCCTTGGCTTTGGGAGAAATTACCGGGCCATAGCTGGCACCTGAGTCGTTCCAGGCGCCTGGGCGCACTTTCGCCATGGCTTCTTTCAATTCAGGAATCCAGGCCTGAGCCTCACCTACGAATACTGCCACAGAGATCGCCATGCAACGCTGGCCAGCCGCACCTACAGAGGCGCCAACCAAGGCATTGAGCACCTGCTGTTTATCAGCATCGGGCATGATCACCATATGGTTCTTGGCGCCGGCAAAGCTTTGAACGCGCTTCATATTGCGGGTGCCGGTTTCGTAGATATAACGGCCAACCGGCACAGAACCCACAAACGATATGGCCTTGATGGCAGGGTCGGTCAGCAGAACATCTACCTGTTCCTTACCACCGTGAACAACTTGTAGAACACCCTTTGGCGCGCCGGCTTCTTCAAACAGCTCAGCTAAGCGCATCGGAGTCAGCGGATCCTGCTCGGAAGGCTTGAGAATGAATGTGTTACCGCAGGCGATAGCAAGGGGGAACATCCAAAGTGGGATCATCGCCGGGAAGTTGAACGGAGTAATGCCTGCACATACACCCAACGGCTGAATCCAGGAATGGGTGTCGACTGAACGTGCTACGTTGCCAACCGTTTCGCCCATCATCATGGAGGGAACGTTGGCCGCATGCTCAACAACCTCAATACCGCGCCACACATCACCCTTCGCATCATCAAAGGTTTTGCCAGTTTCTTGAGAAAGAATTTCAGCAATTTCGTCGTGATGCTCTTTCAGCAGGGCCTGATAACGCATCATCACACGGGCGCGCTCAGAAACCGGAACCTCTTTCCAGGTTTTAAACACCTCGCCGGCCGTATCGATCGCCTTACGCATTTCTGCATTGGTTGCGCATGGCACTCGGGCGATCACTTCGTTATTGGCCGGATTGGTCACATCAATCCATTCGTTGGTCTGGCTCTGAACAAATTCACCAGCGAGGTACAGTGGAACATTTTTCATGTCGGTATCCCTGTTTGTTGTTGTGCGAGAGGGTGGCCAAAAGCTAGATCACTTTGGCTATGCATGGATAGACCTTAGCACGCCCACCAGCACTTGGTGATTGACTAAATTTCGACCTTGATGGACTATCTTTCGATTAGCCAAACTGAAGGTAACAGTAACAATCATGATTCAAACCTCCCAGTGGCCAGTACCCAAAGACAGCATTCGCTATGTGGTGCCCGCCCCTATTATTAACCTCCTGTCGCAACACCCTCTTACCCGGGACCTCTACCCGCTGGCATTCGGCCATTACCGCCGGGCGACGGGGCACCATATGCATCGAGAGAATCATCGCGACAATCTTTTGATTTACTGTACTGAAGGCCGGGCATTCCTGAATGTGAAAGGTGTACCCTACACACTGGAGGCGGGAGATCTTCTGTTACTACCCGCTGGCGCCACCCATCGCTACACAGCAGACCCGGATAACCCCTGGACAATTCACTGGGTTCACTACACAGGGCCGCTGGCTAGCGAGTTTCACCAATACATGGGATTTGATGACTCTACACCGGTCCGCCACCTTGGGCGGCAACCCAGACTTCTGGTGGACTTCAATGGCCTTTTATCGGTTCGCCAGACAGGCTTCCGTGCACGCGGTCTGATTCATGCAGCCAATCGTCTAAGGCAATTGTTTACAGCCATTCCGATAAGTATTGATGAAACCAGCCATGAACGAAAAAACGAGCTGGATACCATCAATAACTATATGCATGAGCACCTGGATGAACGCATCACTCTGGAGCAACTAGCAGATCTTGCCGGCCTATCTCCCGCGCACTTTGCTACTCGCTACAAAGAGCAAACCGGAACCTCTCCCATTCAGCACTTCCTGCATCTGAAGGTAGAGCGCGCCTGCCAAATGCTCGACACAACAAGCCTCAGCTTTACTGATATAAGCCATCGCCTGGGTTATGACGATGCCTACTATTTCTCCCGATTATTTAAAAAAGTTATGGGGCAGTCGCCAAGGGACTACCGTCATACATCAAGACACTAACGTTGAATTAGACGCATACCGGCCAGGCACAACAGGCCAGTAACTGCTCTGCCGCCATCTACGACTTTTGTTGAAGTAACGAAACCGCTAGTCTTCGGGATAAAGACACAATAAAGAGCACTCAAAATGGCTACGCATACGTTTGAAATTGATGAAACCTTCAATGTACCCCGCAACAGAGTGTTTGCACTGTTTGCCGATCACCAAAGCTTCGGGAAACTATTGGGAGCACCCGTAAAGCGAATCAAAAACAGCGATCAGGCCGACCCTAACGGCCTTGGTTCGGTGCGCAAGGTTGGCATTGGCCCTCTTGGCCTGGAAGAAACCGTCACCAGTTTCGAACCGGACATACTGATTGAATACACCATCACCAGTATGAGCCCGATTCGCAACCACCTGGGCCGGATTCGTTTTGAAGATACGCCAGAAGGCCACACCCGCGTGCGTTATCGGATTACCTTTGAAGACCGCGTTCCCTACACAGGCAAACTGGTTAGTACAAGTCTTGAGCGAGCCATACGCCGAGGCATGAAAAAGGTTCCAAGGCTGGCCTAAGCGGTTTTATTCAAGTGAAACAAATTGTTACTTGATGGATATCAGATAATTGACCTGAAGCAATTGTTGCTATCCATCAATTTTGTACTCTCCGCGCAACTTGCAATATCCGGTGCAACCGCCGGCCTTCCTTTACTGCGGAGATCAAGATGGCAAACGAGCCGATTATCCTTTTCGATAACGGGCATCATAAGTGCCTGATGTTTGATTCTCTGGTCACCGGAGAAGGTGTCCAGTCCAACCAGTTCCTGCTAGTCGATGGCAAACACGAAGCCCTGATTGATCCGGGCGGTGACCTTACCTACACACCTCTTGCTGTCGCAGCCTCGAAATACATGAATATCAAAGACATGGACTTTGTATTTGCGTCGCATCAGGACCCGGATATCATCGGCGCCATTGACCGCTGGATCGTCCATACCAATGCTAAAATCGTGACATCGAAACTGTGGGCCAGATTCCTGCCTCACCTGGTGTCCAGTTACGTTACCAATCAGTTGAGCGGCAGTGTTTACGACCGCATCGTCAGCATTCCGGATGCAGGCGCTAACGTACGGCTTGGTGATTCCTATCTACAGTGCCTGCCTGCCCACTTCATGCACTCAGTCGGCAACCTGCAGTTTTATGATCCGGTCTCGAAAATTCTGTTCTCAGGGGATCTCGGCGCCTCTATAGGCGCAGAAGATGACCACCTGCCGGTAAAGGATTTTGACCAGCACATTCCACATATGATGGGATTTCACCGGCGCTATATCGCGTCAAACAAAGTGTGCCGGCTTTGGGCCAATATGATCCGCGATATGGACGTTGAAATGATTGTGCCTCAGCACGGAAAGCGCTTCGAAGGCGCCGCAATGATTGATCGTTTCCTGAGCTGGGTCAGCAGTGTTGAGTGCGGAATCGACCTGATGGTACAGGACAACTATCGCGCTCCTGTGGACTACGTATAAGCGTTTAAGGGGCAGGCCAGCCAAATAGGCCTGTCCCAAACTGCTATTCTTGCGTAAAATCCCACCTTTTCCCCAGCAAGTATGAGGCAGCGCAAAAAATGGGCAGAGCCTACCAGAACCGCAAGCAATCCATGGCCAAGACAGCGGAGGCCAAAACCAAGGTATACAGCAAGTACGGGCGCGAGATTTATATGAGCGCCAAATCCGGCGGTACAGACCCGGATGGCAACTTGTCGTTGCGCGGCCTTATTGAGCGCGCCAAGAAAGATCAGGTGCCCTCTCACGTTATTGAAAAAGCTATAGACAAAGCCCGTGGCGGTGCCGGCGAAGACTACTCTCCCGCCCGTTACGAAGGCTACGGCCCAGGCAACTGCATGGTGATTGTCGACTGCCTGACCGACAACCCTAACCGCACGTTCGGCGATGTTCGCCTCGCCTTTACAAAAACCAAGTGCAAAATCGGCACGCCCGGCACCGTGGCACACATGTTCGACCACAGTGCGATTTTCGTTTTCAAAGGTGAAGACGACGAAGCCGTTCTCGAAGCCTTAATGGAAGCAGATGTCGACGTTACCGACATTGAAAACGAAGAAGGCCAAATCACAGTATTTACACCGAACACGGAATACGCCAAGGCTCGCCAGGCACTGACAGAAGCCTTTGCCGATATCGACTTCGAAGTAGACGAAATTCAGTTCCTGCCGAAAACCAGTACTCCAGTGGAAGGCGATGACATTCCCATGTTCGAGAAATTCTGCGACATGCTGAACGAACTGGATGACGTGCAGAACATTTTCCACAACGCCGAACTGCCTGAAGAGTAGCCAGAAAAGTGATCCCGCAAAAACCAAGAGTGGCGATCCTGAAAACTGGCAGCACCTACCCGGCTATCGAAGAGCAATTCGGTGATTTCGACCAATGGTTTCTGCGCGGTTTGTCACCCGGTCTCGACGTTACAGTATTCAACACTGTAGCCGGCGAACTTCCTGACAACCCGGACGACTGGGACGGCGTTGTCGTAACCGGTTCTCCCGCTATGGTCAGCAATCGGGAAGCCTGGAGTGAAAGGGCTGCTCAATGGCTGATCCGCGTCGTTGAGAAAGAGATCCCACTGCTTGGCGTATGCTACGGACACCAACTTTTGGCGCACGCCCTGGGTGGTGAGGTAGGCTATCACCCGCAGGGTCGCGAAAGCGGTACCAGAAATGTCGAGCTACTCGCCGGTGCCAAAGATGACCTGCTGTTTGGCAGCATGCCAAACACGTTCAGCGCACAACTCACCCATATGCAGTCAGTTTTAAGCCTGCCACCGGGTGCCGTTTTGCTTGGCCGCAACGAGTTTGAGCCACACCAGGCGTTTCGTGTTGGCAAGTGCGCCTGGGGCGTGCAATTCCATCCGGAGTTCTCCAGCACTGTTATGAGAGCGTATCTCGGTGTGCAGACACCTGATTTGGAGCGCGAGGGATTTGATCCAAGCGCCATGATCGATTCCGTTACCGATGCACCGGAAGCTTCAGGGTTGCTAGAGCGCTTTTCTACTCTTGTAAAAGAAAACCACGCTGGTTAAGACTGCACCGGGCCGCTTATGTCATTGAAGGTATTGCTCGCATTAATAATTCTGACACTGGTTGGTGTGGGCTTGTATCACTCCTACAAGCCCTTGCCTCCCGGGATCAGCCACAACGGCGACACCTATCCCCTCAACGACGCAACGCTACTGACGGATTCGACCTACCATCACAGCGATGGCTCAGAAACCCGCGACCATGAAATATTCGACGAAATCCTGCGCCTCATCAGCCAGGCTCAATCCCTCATTCTGGTCGACATGTTTCTCTTCAATGGCAGCAGCCCAGAGGGCGTGGAGCATCGTCGTCTTTCCGAGCAGCTTACCCAGGCACTGATCAACCGGAAGGCAGAGCGGCCGAAGCTGGAAATTATTGTTATCTCAGACCCGCTGAACACCCTTTACGGAGGCTCAGTGTCGCCCTGGTTTCAAGCGCTACGCCAAGCTGGCATTGCGGTAACAGAGACAAATTTGCGGCCACTTCGTGACAGCAACCCCACATGGTCTGCAATCTGGCGCGTTTGCTGCCAATGGTTTGGAAATAATTCTGAAGGTGGTTGGCTACCAAATGCTCTGGGAACAGCGCCTGTCACCGTTCGCAGCTACCTTGCCCTGCCCAACTTCAAAGCAAACCATCGCAAGATTCTGGTAACAGATGAAGGAGACAAACTGCGCGCCCTTATAACGTCTGCGAACCCTCACGATGGCAGCAGCCGACACAGCAACATTGCCATCAGTTTTACTGGCTCTGCGGTTACCGATGTTCTGAAAACCGAGCAAGCGGTTCTGGCAATGTCTGGCCAGCCCAGCCCGATACTGGACGAACTGATTAACCAGACGGCTTCGCATCGACCACCTGATGAGAGTGCCGCCGGCACCGTTGCAATTAAAACAGAATCTGCAATTCGGGATACCGCATTAGAGATGATCATCAAGGCCGAGAGCGGCAGCCACCTGGATCTCGCCTTCTTCTATCTCTCACATCGGGAGATTGTGGCCGCCCTTCTCGATGCCCACGATCGTGGCGTTCGGTTACGGGTGCTTCTCGATGCCAATAACGAAGCGTTCGGTCATCAAAAAAGTGGCATACCCAACCGCCAAGTTGCCCTGGAACTTCACACAGCTGGAATCCCTGTTCGCTGGTGCAACACCTTTGGCGAACAGTGTCACAGTAAACTGTTGATGCTCCGCCCATTGGTGGGTCCGACTGAAGTTCTGCTGGGTTCCGCCAACTTTACCCGGCGCAACCTTGATGATCTGAACCTGGAAACCAACGCTTGGTTAGCCGTACCAGCAGGTTCTGAAGTGGCCACCAAATCCGTTAGCTTCTTTGAAACACAGTGGCAATCGGGCCCGGGCAGCGATCCCGTACTAAGCCTGCCCTACGAACGCTGGGCCGATGAATCGCGGCTACGCTACTGGCGTTATCGCGTGATGGAAGCCACCGGGCTATCCACGTTCTGAATTAGAGCACTCCTCACTTCACACTCTCTCTCCCTTCACACCCCAAGCACCTTCGTTCGCAAAAGTCTCCCTATACCTTTCGCTTATGCCTTTTGGTTTGGTTTTTATCTCGCGACCATCTAAGCTGCTATAGGTCAAAATCAACAAGAACAAGGAGATACCCAATGCTCAATAGAGCCGCTCGGCCAATGGTCAGCCTGGTAGATAAGTACCTGCCTGATCCCTATATTTTTGTTCTGATCCTCTCTCTTTTTGCTTTCATCGCCGCTATGGCGTTTGAAGGCCACAGCCCAATGGCTGTGGTCGAAATGTGGGGGAATGGGTTCTGGAGCCTGCTCACTTTCTCGATGCAGATGCTGCTCGTTCTGGTTACCGGGTTCATGTTGGCCAGCACGCCACTTGTTCGCGGAATTCTGAATCGGATTGCATCTCTTGCAAGCACACCCGGCCAGGCAATTGTTCTGGTTACCTTCGTGGCACTGGTCGCAAGTTGGATCAACTGGGGCTTCGGCCTGGTAGTGGGTGCCCTTTTTGCCAAAGCACTTGCACGGCAAGTAAGGGTTCACTATCCATTATTGATAGCCAGTGCCTACTCGGGCTTTATTGTTTGGCACGGCGGCCTAGCAGGTTCAATTCCGCTGGTCATCGCAACCGATGGGCATTTTACCGCTGACGTCATTGGCGTAATTGGCACCAGCGAAACCATCTTTGCTTTCTTCAACCTGGCAATCATTGTGGCGCTGTTTATTGTTGTGCCTACGGTAAACCGGCTGATGCTACCCTCAGAAGAAGAGAGCGTTTACGTTGATCCTGCGGTACTTGATGACGAGCCAGACACCCGCGTTTCCATCCTCCGCCCTGCGGACCATCTCGAAAACAGCAGAATACTGGCTTGGCTGATTGGCTTCAGTGGATTGGCATTCATTTTCCAGTATTTTATGGACGGTGGCGGCCTGAACCTGAACATCGTCAACTTCATGTTCCTGTTCCTGGCGATCATTCTTCACCAAACGCCTAAACGGCTGCTTGATAGCTTGAATGAAGCCGTTAAAGGCGGCTCAGGCATTGTTATCCAGTTTCCATTCTATGCCGGAATCATGGGAGTAATGACGGCGTCTGGGCTGGCTGCCAGCATTTCCTCAGGTTTTGTATCCATGGCCACAGCCGAGAGCCTACCGTTCTGGAGCTTCATCAGTGCAGGCCTGGTGAACATTTTTGTTCCCTCTGGTGGCGGCCAGTGGGCCGTGCAGGCACCGGTCATGCTACCGGCAGCTCAGGAGCTTGGCGCAAGCATTCCACGAGTGGCCATGGCTGTTGCCTGGGGCGATGCCTGGACCAACCTCCTGCAACCCTTCTGGGCATTGCCGGTACTGGCTATTGCAGGGCTCAAAGCGAAAGACATCATGGGATACTGCCTGATGCTGCTGATCATCACAGGCGCGATCATCAGTGTAGGTCTTACCTGGCTTTAAGGGCTTAGAACAGACCGGGGGCGCATTGCCCCCGGTTTCTATAACGGCTTATAAAACATTGCCACATCCTTGCATGGCACAGTCATAGTCCACCCCATACGTTGAGCAACAACCTTCAATGTTGCCT
Source organism: Marinobacter sp. KMM 10035 (assembly GCF_046537445.1). NCBI lineage: Bacteria > Pseudomonadati > Pseudomonadota > Gammaproteobacteria > Pseudomonadales > Marinobacteraceae > Marinobacter > Marinobacter sp. KMM 10035. The sequence goes on from NZ_JBBVMG010000003.1 coordinate 27,905, forward strand.
CCCGATAGAACACAACGTGAGTGGGATCCCGCCGATAGTGCCACTTATCAAATCGATCATCGCAGGTCTGAAAGCAGGTCATCACACCTAGCCACCCCCCGGGCTTTAACAAACCATCCAGTTGGCGGAACACCTTGGCTGGGTGATGTAAATGCTCCACAACCTCAGTGCAGGTAATGAAATCGTACTCGCGGCTCAACGCAGACTCGGCCGGGTGGAAAAACGGATCGAAAAGCGCCACTTCCATACCTGCCTCTCGCATCATTTCTGCAAGCGCGGGGCCAGGACCACAGCCGAAATCCAACCCGGAAGCCCCTGGCTGAATGCGTTCAAGCATGGGCAAGGCGAGTTTCTCAAGAAAAGACCGGTAGCCCGTGTCACCCGGATCATTATCGTGCAGCTCATAAACCGCACGCTCCTCATCAGGCCCAAGCCAGCTTTTCCGGGCCATGATGGTTGCGCTGCAGCGTGGGCATCGCAGGTACTCTTTATCACCCAGCGTCTGAAATCCCATTAACTCGCCCTGCCCGCACACACTGCATATTGCGCCCGCACTGGCATCCGGCTTTTTCTCTGATATCCCAGTAGATTTTTGCAAATGCATGTCTGTTCCGCACCCTCAAACCTGACAAATGTTTCATTGTCATTTCCGGCCATGACAACTATTTCGTGACGGGCCCCAAAAATATCTTCAACCCAACGTGCCTATACTGCCCGCCGAAGAAAGCCTGCAGTAACGGATTTTCGCAAACACTAGCAATCGTAATTCATGACGATGTTAAGGGCTATTCTCGCCCCAGGGACAGGAATATGGATATTTCGAATAGTATGGCGCTTGAAGTACCGCTGATTTCTGCTCGCTATGTTCGTCGTTTCATCGAATTCATGGAGCGAAGAGGCGTGAAGCGGGCAGCCCTTCTCAACGACACCGACATAACCGAGGCCATGTTGGACGATCCGGACGCAAGCGTCAGCATGCAGCAAATAACGACAGCGCTGCAAAAAGCCGACTGGCTGATGAATGACGAACGGGCAGCATTTCAGTTCGGGCAACAGCTGGATCTCCCAAGCCATGGGCTTCTGGGATTTGCCGTACTCGGCCAAGACAACCCCCGACAACTCATCAGCATGATCGTGCAATACCTCCGGGTAGGACTTCCGCTGATGGACATGGAGCTGCACTCTACCGGATCAACCTTCCACATCCGACTGCTCGATACGTGGGGGCTTGGTGAGCTGGCACCCTGTGTAACAAAAATGTACCTGGGCAGTATTCATCGCGTATCCGCGGAGGTATGCGAGCATTTCGATATTCAATTTGCCTTTCCCTCCAATCGCGACACCCATTCATGGCAATCATTGGCGCCGGATTGCGAATTCCGTTTCGATGCACCATTCAATCAGATTTCCATGGCACTGAAGGGACAGCCTACTCAAAAGGATACAGCCAGCCTGCGATTTCTGCTGGCACGCAGCCGGAAAAGCAAGGAAGAAAAAACCGGTCTGGCTGATGAAACACTGATGCAGGTTCGAGACATGATTATGACCCAGCCCGGCCGGCCGTGCACTACCACCAATATTGCTCGGCGCCTCGACATCAGCACTCGCACGTTGCGCCAGCACCTGGCCAGTGCTGGCACATCGTTTCGTGAGGTCAGAAATGAAATTCGCGAAAACTTCGCAACTCTCTATCTGAACGACACCAACGTTCCACTGGAATCCATTGCCGAAAAGCTCGGGTTCAGCGATCAGGCAAGCTTTACCAAAGCCTACCGTGGATGGACCGGCAAAACACCCGGCGATGTTCGAAAGCAATCCCGCAAAACAACCTGATCCCTGACTAACGAGGCGTGACCGGAGCAATTTGAATCCGGTCACGGTTTCGACATTCTCTGCGCTATATCTCCGCTTTGAACAAAGACCATGCCGGGAACGGCAATGACCCACAACCACCTTCAAAGGCCTAATACTCGGGCACACTTGCGTTTAAACGCGTGGCAATAGGGTCTTTTGCATGTCCGATCGAGCAGTCCTTAGTCGGTGCAGTCTGCGCGCCCTCCTATAACAACGATGCTTTACAGAGGACGAACTCATGAAACTCAGGAACTCCACCCCCCGTGGTCGTGTAATTGCGCCCGCCCTGGCAGCGGCGGCATTAATGTCCGGCGCCGGGAGCGCTATCGCAGCCCCGGTTTCCACCAACCTCCAATTCAGCTGCCCATTCCCATTGATCGGCGAGCAGCCCATCAGTGCTGAAATCAGCGCCGATATTCCAACAAGCGCCGTCGTTGGCACTCCTTTACCCGCGTTTTCGGTAACAGCGATGACACTGGTAAACGAGGACTCCCGTACTGGTCTTAAACTGGTCGGCTCAGAAACTGTGGAAGGCACAGCAGTAAACACCAACCAGATTATTACTGCGGGTCGTACGGTCGAGCAAACCGTTACTCTGACAATTCCCCCAAGCCCCATCCCATCAACATCTGGCCCGTTCACGGTTCCTGCAAATGGCCAAGCCCCGGAATTCACCTTTACCGAGCAGGATATCGGCAATGCAGAAATACGCGTTGGCGGCCTGACATTGAATCTGGTGGCTCGCACAGCCAATGGTGACATTGCACCTGCACCGATTGGCGAAATCACGACCAACTGTACCCTGCTCGCGGGTCAGGATAACTTGCTGCAAAACGTTACCGTAGAAGGTGACGTTGTCGAAACGCCACGTATAGCAGTAAACCGCACCGACGTGGCCTTTGGTAATGTGCAGGCTGGTCTTACCAAAGATGAAACCGTTACTCTGAGCAACACTGGCAATGCTGCGCTGGGCATCAACAGCATCTCGATTGCTGGCACAAACGCCAGTGCATTCATGCAAAGCAACAGCTGCAACACCATCGCAGCCGGCGCAAGCTGTGACGTAAACCTTACCTACATTCCAGATGGCGAAGGCCCACAGAGTGCAACTCTGACCATCAACTCAACCGACGCAGACAACAGTTCTGTAGACGTTGCGCTGACTGGCCGCAGCGTTCTGGCACCAGTGCCTGAAATTGCTGTAACACCCGGGTCTGTGGACCTTGGCCGGATTCAGCTAGGCCAGAGCAAATCTGCTCAGGTCACCATTTCCAACAACGGCACTGACACTCTGCTTATCAACAGCATCAACGTTGTGGGCCCAGACGCTAGCGAGTTCCTGCAGACCAACAACTGCACCACCGTTGCTCCTTCACAGACCTGTGCTATCGATGTTGGCTTCACAGCCGCTTCAGCCGGTGTGCGCAATGCACAGTTGGTGATTTCTTCTAACGACGCTGAGAACGCAGAAGTTTCCGTATCCCTGAGCGCAGAAGGCTTTGAAGCACCTACAAATGAAATTGAGCTGTTGCTGGGCCTTTCAGGCTCCACCTACATCAAGTCCTCGGACAGCAGCCTGCCTCTGACCGGCAGCATCGCAACGCTTCTGGAACTGGCAAGCGGCACTTTCGAAGCCGATCTGAACGTTGACCCTACCGTTGGTCATTTCTCAATCAAAGTTCTGTTCAGCCGTCTGAAAGCAACAGCAAATGTTGAGTTCCAGCAGTCTGAAATGACCACTGGCAGCCTGGTAAATGGCAAGTTGACCGCCAACTCTCACCTGTTCATCAAAGTACCAAAGGTTCAACTCAAGCTGTTCGGCCTGCCCATCAAAGTTGGCGGCGGCGATCAGTGCCAGTCAATCCAGCCTGTGGACATTACTTTGACCTCCAAAGATGGCTCTAACTTCTCGCCTGCAACCGGCGGCGACGTGAGCGGCGTGTACGACCTGCCACCACTGGAAAACTGTGGTCTTCTGACAAGCGTTCTTAACCAGTTCCTGACTGGTTCCGGCAACACCATCGACCTGACGTTGACTCCGGAACTGTAAGGAAAAGAGGGCTAATTAAATATAGCCCCAACAGGTCAGCCGGTATAAAAGCCGGCTGACCTACATAACAAAAGCAAAAAAAGGAATCGTTATGAAAAGCCTGAAGAAATCAGTACTGGTGCTGGCAATTTCAAGTCTGTCGTTCGCGGCACACGCGGAGTTAAAGCCACTTGAAGACACCCACATGGGTAATATCACCGGCCAGGCCGGTGTCACTATTGAGCTGGAAACCCAAGTCAATATTGGAGAATTCCGCTACACGGATGAAGGTTCACTGTCCGTAAAAGACATTTTCATTGGCGGTGCCAATCGCACCGACATGTTTGCCGAATTTACAGATCCCGGAATCCGGAATCTGCTATTTGGCCAGTCGAGCACGTTGATCGATAACATCAAGGTGGAAATTGATATTGCAGATGATGGTGATGCGCTGATAAACGTATTCCCATTGGTTGCAGCACCAATCGATTTTTCTGTGACGACTGGCGAATGGTCACTACAGGGACACACCGACTCCACCCTGTTGGCCAATAATTTCGCCATGGATGGCATCCTGACGGAGCTGAAAATTCGCATCGACACAGCAACCGACAAGATGAATGTGCAAACCATGTTTGCCATAGATGACCTGGATGTCGATATCCCGTTCCTTGCTCTTGGCATTCGTGACATGCGCGTGACTGGCGCCGACTTCGATCCAAACAACCCACTGATCACGCGCCTTGGCGCGAAAGTGGATTTGGATATCTACAACGGTACACGGGCCAACGGCAGTTCAGCTCTGGCAATTGATCTGAACACCTTTGAGGCTGACATTACCATCGGGCAAGTGCTCGTAGGCGGCACCTCGATTGGCTCTGTTGCTTTGGATAACCTCGCAATCCAGAACACAAGCATGCGGATTTACGGGCACTAAAAAAATGGCCTCCGGTTTACCGGAGGCCATCAACCACATACGCCTCAGTATCCTTGTAGCGCTTCAAAGCGTGAGAAAATGCCTCCAAAAACTCACCAGAAATGTCCGAACTGAAAGCCAGGTAAACTGGGCCCCCACTGACAGATTTCCCGGAAGCCTTGATCTGATTTTCAATACCCAGCTGCTCGCCCTGTTTCCAGACAACATTGCGGTTTGCCAACATCGCATCAATCCGCCCTAGCAGCAGCATCTTCAATCCAGATTCTATAGTTGGCATACTCACTTGCTCGAAATGGGTGGCAGCCCTGACCTCAGGCGAGTACGTATAGCCGGGGGAAACGCCAACGTTCATTCCTGTCAGGGAATCCAGGCCGTCATATTCGAAGCTTTTGTCCTTCAGCGTGTAGACCGCGGTTTCACTAACCAGAAGTGCCTCCTCCGGGAACTGATAAACTTTCTCTCGCTCGTCGGTTATGCCCATGCCAATAATACCGTCACGCGCACTCTCTGCCACCAGGCGCTGAGCCCTCTTCCAAGGAACAAAATCCAGTTTTATCTGATATCCCATGCTTGCAAGCACGTCTCTTGATATTTCCCATAGCACACCACTAGGCCCTTGCGGTGTATCGTTAATCAGGCCCGGCCACTCCTCCGTTACCAGGTGAAGCGTCTGCGCGGAAGCTGGCAGGGCAAGCAGCAGAGCCAGACCAGCGAAGACTTTGCAAAAACACACCCGCCACACTGGGAAAAAATAATAGGTATTATTCATTGATATCTGCGCCCTCAGGGCTGAGAAATACACTGGAAAATAATGACAGACTGAGCAATAAAGCACCAACCGATGGGCTGCGAGAGAATCAGCTGCCTGCTATGATGCCCGCTCTCAGCTTCACAACCGGACAATAAATGGCCAGCAATCATTCCACCCGCCTTAACAAATACATCAGCGAAAGCGGCATGTGTTCCCGCCGGGAAGCGGATCGTTACATTGAGCAGGGCAATGTCTACATCAATGGCAAGCGTGCCAGCGTGGGCGATCAGGTATTACCCGGCGATACGGTCAGAGTTAACGGCCAGGTGATTGAGCCGCGGGCAGAAGAAGATCTGGTGTTTATTGCTCTCAACAAACCCGTGGGTATTGTCAGCACGACCGATGACGCTGAAAGGTACAACATACAGCGTTTTGTTGGTCACAGTACGCGTATTTTCCCAATCGGCCGTCTCGACAAAGACTCGCAAGGCCTGATCTTCATGACCAGCAACGGCGATCTGGTCAACAAAATCCTTCGTGCCGGGAACAATCACGAAAAAGAGTATGTGGTAACGGTCGACAAGCCCATCACCAAGTCTTTTATCCAAGGCATGGCAGGGGGCGTGCCCATCCTCGGCACCATGACCAAAAAATGCAAAGTAGTACAAGAGAGCCGCTTTGTATTTCGCATAATATTGGTGCAAGGGCTGAATCGACAGATTCGTAGAATGAGCGAGCACTTCGGATTTGAGGTCACCCGGCTTGAGCGCGTCCGTATTATGAACGTCAATCTGAAAGGGTTGGCGGTAGGCCAATGGCGGGATCTTACGGAGAAAGAACTGGCGGGTCTGTTTGATGCCATACGTGATTCATCATCAGATGGCGCGCCAGATAAGCCTGCCACCGCCAGGAAAAAGGCGACTGGTAAACCCAAGGGCTCTTCGCGCCCGCCCGCACCTGGGCCAAAAACCGGCCAGCGGGATGGTAATAAAGGCAGAAAAAAAACTGGGCCATCAAACACAAGGCCCCCAGCAGGAAAAAAACCTGTGTCGTCAAAGCGTTCCAAAGCCGGAAAACCACGGCAGCGCAGTGTTAAGCGATGACCGGTAAGCACTAAATGGCAGGTGCATCAACGAACGTTTAACCAAATCAGTGCCAAGACTGCCATTGTCAGCAAAAACCAGCGGGCATAAGAGTCTGGCTTACCGTCATCGGTTTCCGTGGCTGGAACGGCCTGCCCATTTGCCTCATATTCTGCAATCACCTGCCGGGCCGGGTAGAGATCCTCATCGCCCACATGAACATTGCTAAAGCCCGCAGCACCAATCTCGCCCATTGCACCCTGCAGATAAAGGCCACCCACATGGGTTTCAATGCCGCGGGCGTTCAGTAGTCCGGCAACGATATGCGCTTCTGTGATGTCCTTGGCCCGATAGGCTATTTGCATCGCCCTTCTCCTTCTGTGACATTTGAAGGCATCAATCGCAAAAATCTGCGATGCTTTGATACAAAGCATAGTGTGCCCGGAGCATCCGGGCCAACTCTCAGGATACGGGCCACTCATGTTCTGGATTATCGCCACTGTCGTTCTGTTTATCGTTGCAATGACCCTCCTTCTTTTTCGCATAGAGGACCTCTCCCACCTGGATAAGGAAACCTATTCAGTAAAGACAACAAGCCCCAGTGCAGAGAACCAGAATGTGCTCGAGCGGCTAAAGGAGATGCGCAAAGCTGGGTACGGGCTTCGCGGTAAAGCAAGACTCATGGCACTGCGCAAACACATGGACGGGTTAAGTGATGGCCTCCAACTCCTGTCCGAATTCCGGCGGTGCGACAGCCCCCGCGGTGAGTGGGTGATCGCGCCGGGTGCTGATACCCGGAGGCGCATTCTCTACATTCACGGTGGCGCCTGGGCAGCTGGCAGCCCCCGCAGCCACAGAGCCATTACGGATCGGCTGTCCAACATAGCCAATGCAGCCGTCTTTGCCGTGGACTATCGACTGATGCCGGAGCACCGATTTATGGATGGTGTGCGCGATTGTCGTGAAGCCTACACCTGGCTGGTTGATAACGGCCCGGAGGGTGCCAGAGAGGCATCGTTCATTCTGGTGGCGGGAGATTCCGCGGGTGGCAGCCATACACTTGGCCTGTTGGCCTGGATTCGTGACAGTGGCCTGCGCCAAGCGAACGCTGCGGTGGCCTTTTCACCGTCCACAGACCTCACACTTTCAGCGCCGAGCAACCGCAACAATATCTCTACGGACCCTATGCTTGGGCCTGTTTTCGGCGGTCTGTCGAAGATTCCAAAGCCGGTTATCTGGTGGGCAACACTGGCGGCTTTCCGAATTTCGCCTACCAGTCCTGTTGCATCGCCACTGCTGGGAAACCTTGCAGATTTGCCCCCGACACTGATCCAGGCCAGTACTTCAGAGATGCTGCTGGATAATGCTCGGCGATACGCCGCCAAGGCCAAAGCCGCAGGCTCACAAGTGAAGTTGCACACCTGGTCGGACATGGTTCACGTATGGCAGATTTTTACACCCATGCTACCGGAAGCTGAAGAGGCGTTTCTTGACGTGCAAGCTTTTATCAAACAGATCGAAGCCCCAGAACGTGCATCAGAGACAACTCACATCTGAACCTTGCCGCGCAGCGCCTTGGTTCTGCCTTTTTGCGTCTTCTTATCCACCCGTTTACGCCGGGCGGATTTTGAAGGCCGGGTAGCACGGCGCACTTTCTGTACCTTGACCGCTTCGAGTATCAGTTCTTTCAAGCGCTCAAGCGCATCGTCCTTATTCTGCTCCAGTGTACGAAACGATTGGGCCTTGATGACAACTACACCTTCCTTGCTGATGCGCTGGTCCTGCAGCGCCATAAGGCGCTCCTTATAAAACGACGGCAGCGCAGAGTTTGGCACATCAAAGCGAAGGTGTACGGCAGAAGCCACTTTATTCACATTCTGGCCACCTGGGCCTTGAGAGCGAATCTGGGTAATCTCGATTTCCCATTCCGCAATTTCAACAGCATTCGATATTTTCAACATTTCGCTAGGATACCAAATCGCGCAAACCGTAACCTGACATAGCCGGGTTAAGGTAATACAGTGACCAAACAGAATCTTTGCTCAGGACTTCCAATGGCCTACTTTGCCAAACATGCCATGGTGGTGGCTTTCGTGTCGTTTATATTGGGCGGGTGTGCCAGCAACCAACAACTGCCATCTACCGCCCCACACTCACAATATCATCCGGAAGAAGCTGCGCCCGGCTCGGTGAAAGCCGATAAACTATGGCAGGTATTCGAACGCTATCAAGGTGCGCCCTATCACTACGGCGGAACCACAGGTAGAGGGTTTGACTGCTCAGGTTTTATAACCACTGCCTATCATGAAAGCCTAGGCCAGCAATTGCCACGCTCCACCTCACTCATGCTGCGCCATGGCAAGGCGGTTTCCACTGAGGACATTGAACCGGGTGACATTGTCTTTTTCCGGATAGCCGGCAAGGACCAACACGCCGGCATTTACATGGGAGACAATCGCTTCATACATGCCTCAACATCGTCTGGGGTCATCATGTCAGATCTGGATGGCTATTATTGGCGCGACCGCCTTTCCCAGGCCCGCCGTTTCGATTAAACGGGGCACTTAGCCCTGCAAACTGCCATTCGCAGCAAGATGAATAGCAATAGTCGCCATCATCACACCAATGGCACCATCAATGATTCGCCAAGCCATTGGACGTGACAGTATCGGTGCCATGGCGGATCCGCTCCAGGCCAACAGCCCAAACCACATAACTGAAGCGCTGCTGGCCCCCGCTACAAAGGTCGTTGCATTCTCCTGCTGAGCACCTACCGCTGGAATCAACAAAAGCGTATCCAGATACACTTGGGGGTTCAGCAAGGTCACCGCCAGCGTCGTAAACAAAACGCCTTTCAAGCTATTTCGCTTTGCCTCTCCAACTTCCAGCGCTCCCCTTCCCTTGCCCGCTCTCACAAATGCCTGAACGGCAAGCCAGCCAAGGAAAGCCACCCCAAGCCAGCGCAAAATCTCCAGGGCTTCCGGCATTGCCATCAAAGCAGCACTTACGCCGAACATACCCAGGGCAAAGAGCGTTATATCTGAAACCATACACAAGCCCGCTGCCAACCAGTGGTGCTCCCGCCGTATTGCCTGGCTCAGCACATAAGCATTTTGTGCTCCGATAGCGATGATAAGGCCGCCGCAAACAATTAACCCCGTAAGGTAGCTTTCAAACACAGTTACGAACTCCGCAGTTTCAGATGCCGCAAGAATACTCACATAACGCTATACTTAAAATTCATACTCGTAATAGTGCATAAGCTGACCTTATGATTGATTACAAATTACTTGAAGCGCTTGCCACGGTTATCGAGACAGGCGGATTTGAGCGCGCCGGGGCTACGCTGGGGCTAAGCCAATCCGCTGTTTCCCAGCGGATCCGCACCCTTGAAATTCGCATTGGCCAACCGGTTCTGTTGCGCAGCCCGGTTCTGAGGGCCACACCTGCCGGGCAACAGTTACTCAACCATGTTCAACAGGTTCAGCTTCTTGAAAGGGACCTGGCAAAGTCGCTTCCCACTCTTTCAGAGCCAACCGCGCGGCTGCGCATCGCCTTGAATGCAGATAGCCTGGCAACCTGGTGGGCCGACGCAATAGGCCAGTTCTGCACCAGAGAAGACCTGTTGCTGGATATGGTCGTGGAAGATCAGGATATCGCTCTGCGCAGGATGCGGGAAGGGGATGTCGCCGCCTGCCTGTGCAGCAATCCTCAGCCCGCCGCCGGAGCCCGCTGCGTTCCCCTGGGCACCATGATCTATCTGCCTTTGGCCACACCCGCCTATAGGGCGCAACACTTCAACCAGGGTTTCAACGAACAAAGCCTGCAATCTGCACCCGCGATCATATTCGGGCCCAACGATCAATTACAGCACCGTTTTTTGGCCCAGAGCGGCTATCACGGCGCTTTTCCCTATCATCTCTGCCCTTCCTCCGAAGGTTTTGTAAGGCTGGCGCTGGCTGGCATGGGGTACGGTATGATTCCGGAGATTCAGGCCCGGCGGGAAATTGAGGCCGGGCAGCTGGTGAGCATTGCTCCCGGGCTATCTCTTGAGGTGAAACTTTACTGGCATTTCTGGCGCCACAGCGGTCGTGTCATGGACCGGCTAACCGCAGCATTGCAAGCGGCATCTGCCTAGCCTTTCCGATTCACACTTACACCAAACCACCCAGGAAACCGGAGCAGGAAGAACAGCGCCAGCATGTCGTAAACTCCGTGCCAGACCATCACCAGAAGCAGGCTATCGGTCACTGAGTAAGCTACACCCAGCACCAATCCCAGGCAGGTAGCCACTATAAAGTAGGTGAAAGAGGCATAATGCACCAAGCCAAACAATACAGAGGCCAGCAGTACGCCAGTTGCAGTATTGGTGTGTTCCACAAGCCAACCCTGTACCGCTCCCCGGAACAGCAACTCCTCCCCCACACCGGCAAAAACCGAGAGCAGAAAAAGAACAAACCAGGAATAGCCTGAGGCAAACCGGTGCAGCCCGCGCATTTGCTGGCCCAGGTTGTCCGGAAACAGGCCTGGAATCTGTGTAAGAAACAACAACGCTCCGTACGTGCATAAGGCACCCAGAACACCGAACAACACGCTTTGCAGAATGCCGGCGCCGAATAACTGCACCGGAATTTCTGCAACCAGGATTACCAGCAATCCCACTACCCCTATGCCACCCTGGAACGCCAGGGCAGCATAGGAGGACAGGCTTGCCCTGTGCCGTTTCGTCACCGCCAGTTACTTTTCAAAGAGGCTCTTCACGGGGAACAGGTCATCATACTGTGGTGCCTGCTTCTGGGCTTTCGCCTGGAAGGTTTTCATCATGTCGGTGGGGCGGAACATGCCGGCTTGCCAGGTTGCCATGTATTTCAGGCTGTCAGCCACTGTGTGATCACGGCTGTAGTTCAACATTTCCTTGCACCCCGTAACCGCCAGCGGTGAGTTGGCGGCAATCTGCGCGGCAATATCCATAACTCCGGCAAGCAACGATTCCTGGTCAGGATAAAGCGCATTCACAAAGCCCAGCCCTTTGGCCTCCTGCGCAGTGAACTTGCGGCCGGTATAGGCCAATTCACGCACAACGCCTTCCGGCATCAGCTTGGGCAAACGCTGCAGAGTGCCTACATCGGCAGTCATGCCCAGTTCGGTTTCCTTGATCGTGAAATACGCATCTTCGGTGCAGTAACGACTATCCGCCGCACACACCAAATCCAGTGCGCCACCTATACAACCTCCATGAATGGCGGCAAGCACTGGCAAGCGAACATTCTCGAGAGAGGTCAGAGTGTCCTGAAGCTGCATCACAACCCGGCGCAGATTCTCCGCCATTCTGCCGGGATCGCCACTCATCGGCACGGCTTTGGAATCTGTAAAAACGCCAAGGTCCATTCCGGCTGAAAAGTGCTTGCCCGTGGATGACACTACAATGACTCGGGCATCGGTGTTTGCTTCGATGTCCTGCATGCACTTGGGCAGTTCAAGCCAAAAGGCCTTGTTCATGGAGTTCAGTGCTTCCGGGCGTTTGAATTGCACATGAGCAATATTGTTCTCAACACTGACAGCAAAACTTTCGTAGGTGGATAGCTCAGACAAAGCAGAAACTCCTTTGTTAATTGATTATTAATTCAAATTGCTGACGCAAACATACCTCATGTTGCTGAAGATGTCGGGTTTATGCGTACAAGAAAGTCCTTTGCTTTTCATCGGCCAGCAGGTACAGTGGCCCTCGTTGGAAAGATTTAGCAAAGCACTTCATCAATATGACGCATTCCAGTAGTTGTACGTCCTGTTTTTGATCACGCCCGTTGTTTGTTTCCGCATACCGCTGACCAGCCATCAACACGATGATCTGGCGGCACATTAAATGATTGAAATCAGGATTATATTATGTCTACTGTTACCGGTACTGTTAAGTTTTTCAACGAAGCAAAAGGTTTTGGCTTTATCACTCGTGAAGGCGGCCCCGACGTATTTGTTCACTACAGCGCTATTCAGGGCGGCGGTTTTAAGACTCTGGCTGAAGGCCAGCAAGTTGACTTCACCGTGACTCAGGGCCAGAAAGGTCCTCAGGCTGAGAACGTTGTTGCTGTTTAATTAACAGTCAGCGTTTAAAAAAGGCGGCTTCGGCTGCCTTTTTTGTTGCCTGAAATTCCTCTGCCTCCACCTCGCTATCCCGCTTTATCACGACAACTCTTCCTCATGCTCTACACGGTTGCGTCCGCCAGCCTTACCGCGATATAACCCTCGATCCGCACGACTGATAGCAGATGCCAGATCGTCGTTTTCACAGACCTCGCTCACACCAACACTGACTGTTACATCAATCGACTCACCTGTAGCCTGTTTCCAGTCATGACTGCGAAGTGCAACCCTGATCCTGTCGGCGCTTGCCAGTGCACTTTCAATTTTGGTATCCGGAAGAATGACCAGAAACTCCTCGCCTCCCCAGCGTGCTGCAATGTCCTGGGACCTCAGCTGTGCCGGAATGACCTGCCCGATCTCAGCCAGAATTGTGTCACCTGTTTCATGGCCGTACCGGTCGTTGAATAACTTGAAGTGATCCACGTCGAGCAACATAAACGCAACAGGGTGCCCCACCCTGCGGAAACGGGCAATTTCATTTTCAGCCAGATCACTTCCGTGGCGACGATTAAACAGCCCGGTCAGCGAATCTACCGTAGCGAGCTTCTGGAGTTTGCGCTGCGCCGACACCACCATCTTCATATAAAAGAATGACAGGTAAGCAAGCATCGCCAACACAACACTAAGATTGAACAGGTGAACGCCGAGCAGGGCGCCCGATGGTATTGGCTGGAGAGGCTCCATGAACCACATAAGAATATCGAGCCCTACGTAGTAGGCCCAGATTACGACTATCAAAGAAATAATGGTGCCCAAGCGCACCGAACTGATACATACAGCCGGAATGAACATCAGCAGGTAGTAGTGAAAGCCACTTTCCCATCCGATCATCAGGGATCCTAACGCCGAGTGGACAATGACTTCTAGCCAGATGAGCGCAATCGCAAGGCGATTCTGCCTGCGTTTGATTGCATAGTACGCAGCCGTATACACAGCCACACTGGCAACGTTTATCCACGCCAGAACCGGCGATCCGAGGAAAAGAAACAGGAAGAAAAAAGAAATATCAATCGTCGCCGCAAGCTGACACACCCGGCGGACAACTTTCCAGAACTTCATGCCTCGCTCGCGCCGCGATGCGGACTTCACAGCATCACTGTGGTCAGACATAAGCTGCAAAATCCCTAACTATTGAATGATCAGTTCGGCCTCAGTTTTCCCCGTGAAACCTCTGGCAAACACTCTTAACGCTTTGAGCTTGGACTTACTCTTATTAACACATGACTTTAGCACACAAATGAATCCGCACTCACTTTTTGGATAGCGGCGTGTGCTGTCCATATCAGCAGACAGATTACGTAAAACATGCATTGACACTCCCGCAAACTCGTCATAACATCCATTTAAAATGAATCTTAAAGTGCACCAAACAGGAAATATCAAATGACACAGCTATTCGAAGAAGTGACCAGCCCGAACAACGGCGCTAACACGAACGCAAATCAACTCAAAGACGGTGCTGTTGCGCAAACTGCTAACGCAGTCGAAAGCACAGAAAAAAATACTGAAAAGAAAGGCAAGCACGGGGACCCGGGCGTTTGCTGTGGTGGCTGCTCGTAAGCTAGCAGCAAATAGCGTAATCACCGGTGACGTTTCTGATGCATGCGCGGCTTGCCCGAAACGCCACCGGGTTTCTCCCTAAACCTGGTTCAATGCTCCATTCCGTGTCCTGAATGGTCCATTTCCGTATCTTTCGTGTCAGCGTCCAGCGACTGCACGCTTAGCTCGACCTCAATCACTTCTGCGCCTTCAAACTGCAGCGTAAGAGGAATGCTCTCTCCCTCTTTCAGCGGCGCCGTCAGCTTTTCCAGCATCAGATGATAGCTGAGAGGCTTGAGTTCAACATGCTTCCCAGCCGGTATGGTCAGCCCGCTCTCAAGCGATTGCATGCGCATCACACCGTCTTTCATAAGGGTTTCATGAATTGACACATGATTCGCTCGAGGCGTATTAGCGCTCACCAATTTGATATCGTTGTCGCCATGGTTGCTGATGACCAAATAGCCCACACCCATAGAGGTGCCCGGCGGCGTTGGTCGACTCCATGGGTGCCCTATTTCAATATCTCCCACAGAATACTCGTGAGCCATGACAGCATTGACAAAGACCGATGCGATCAATGCGCTACTGACATACAACAATGTAATTAGTTTTCTCATGATGTCTCGCGTCGCTACTGTTGAACTGAAAGTGACTAATGTCAGGAGTGAAGGTAATAACGTTCACAGTGTTGCTTTCCGCTCAGCCAAGCGCAAGAAATACGGTGCGGCGAATGGTCGCAGCGAGCGAGACTGAGCCCGAGACTTTGGGCATCAAGCTTTCTTGACGAACTCGGATTTCAGCTTCATGGCGCCAATGCCATCAATCTTGCAATCGATATCGTGATCGCCCTCAACAAGGCGAATACTCTTCACCTTGGTACCCACTTTTACGACTGAGCTGGAACCCTTAACCTTCAGATCCTTGATGACGGTCACCGCATCACCATCCTGAAGTTCATTACCGTGAGCATCACGTACAACCTTACCCTCTGCAGCAGCGGCCGACTCGGCCTCGGTCCACTCGTGGGCACACTCAGGGCAAACGAACTGAATACCATCTTCATAGGTGAATTCAGAAGCACATTTGGGACAAGGGGGAAGTTGAGACATTGGAGTTTCCTGTTGGTTGAATTTACAGGGATTATACCACCTGGAATATTTCTATTCTGGCGGTGTGGTTTGGCACCCTCTTCCACGCCTGATGCTACAACAGGTAAACTCCCCTGCATCATTCAACCGCTATAAAAATCCGCTTATAAGGAATACGCCATGGCAATCTGGGTCGACGCCGACGCCTGCCCCGTGCCCATCCGGGAAATTCTCTGCCGCGCAGCCACCCGCTGGCAAGTGCAGACAACGTTTATTGCCAACCACGTGATCAAGCTGCCGCCCAGCCCATATATCAAAGCGAGGCAGGTAATGCAGGGTTTCGATGTGGCGGATAACGAGATTATGGATCAGCTCAGTGCAGGTGATCTGGTGATCACCCAGGACATACCGTTAGCAGCTGAAGCCATTGAGAAAGGGGCAGATGTGTTTAATCCAAGGGGCCAGGCTTTCACAAAGGAAAACATCCGCCAGCGCCTGGCTATGCGGAACTTCATGGAAGAGATGCGTAATGCCGGGCAGGTTACCGGGGGCGCAGCACCATTCAGTCAGACCGACCGAAAAGAGTTCGCAGACAAACTGGACAGCTGGTTACAGCGCAACCGCAAGGCCGATAACAACTAGCGCAGCAAACAGGCCAGCACCGGCCGCAATTTTTAGCCCTTCCATCATTTCCTGCTCTGCCGTCATGGCTGTATATCCCTGTGCTTATGGTGTAAACAGATCCTGTGAGGATTATTTGTGCTGCATGTACAAGCACAAAAACATATTAATGATATTGATTATCATTTGCAACTCTCGGAGGGCAACTCATGCGCCTTATACAACCCCTGATACCGATGGGCGGCTTGCTACTGCTTTTCCTCCCCTTCGCCGTGGCAGCCCAGTCATTTGCAAGTAATGACGCTCAATTCAGCCTGAAAACCGTTGCTGATGGCCTCGAACACCCGTGGAGCCTGGCCTTTCTCCCCGATGGATCCATGCTCGTTACGGAAAGAGCGGGCCGCCTGAGGCTCATCGAGAACGGAACGCTAAGGCCCCAAGCCATTCCTGGGCTTCCATCACTTGTAGTGTCCGGCCAGGGCGGACTACTCGATGTCGTTCTGCACCCGGAGTTTGTCGACAATAAAACACTCTTCCTCAGCTATGCGCATCGCTCCAGCCAGGGAATGACGACTCGCGTAGCCCGCGGGATTTTTGAAGGAGAGCGTCTGAAAGATGTCACAACCATCTTCGAAGCGCTCCCTCGCTCCAATACGTCCCGTCACTTTGGTGGGCGCATGGTATTCGATGCATCCGGCCACCTTTACGTATCCGTTGGTGACCGCGGCGAGATGGATCGGGCCCAAGATACCCGGGACGACGCCGGCGGCGTCCATCGCATTTCGGTGAATGGCGAACCGGCTCCCGGCAACCCAGGGCTTGATGACCCAAACATTAATAACACCTTTTTCACCTGGGGAAACCGCAATATCCAGGGCATGACCCTGCATCCTGAAACCGGAGAACTCTGGACTCACGAGCATGGCCCGCGTGGGGGCGATGAGATAAACATCCTGAAAGCCGGCACCAATTACGGATGGCCTGAAATCACTTACGGTATTGGCTACTCCGGACTTCCAATAACCTTTAATACCGAAAAAGAGGGCATGGCTCAGCCCTTGCACTATTGGGACCCATCCATCGCCCCCTCAGGCATGGCGTTTTACACCGGCACCGACTTCCCTCAGTGGCAAGGCAGCCTGTTCGTAGGGGCGCTCAAGCTACGCAAACTGGTTCGGCTGGAAATCGAAAATGGACAGGTAGTCGAGGAGGAAGATTTGCTCACCAGCCTGAACGAACGTATTCGTGACGTTCGTTCAGGGCCAGATGGCAGCCTTTGGTTGCTGACGGATTCGTCCCAAGGGAAAGTCTACCGGGTTGTGCCCGCTCAGTGAGGATCGCCGGTACGTTCGGTTTTTTCATACTGAGGCAGATCATCAGTAATTTCAAACCAGCCCGACTTTGAGCCAGTGTAGACATGCTGCACCCGCCCCTTTTCTATGGGTTCGTTGATAGTGCCCACACGCAGGCGAAGAATGCCGGGAATCGCATCTACGCGGCTGTATAATTGGCCGCCACAGCGGCTGCAAAAAGCCCGGTATTTTCCGGGACGCGACTCATATTCCGTAAGTTGAGGCTCTCCGGACAAAAACCGGAAACGCACCTTTTGCACCGGCGAACTGGCCGAAAATGCACTGCCATGGGCCCGCCTGCATTGACTGCAATGGCACAGGGACAGCGGCCCCAAAGGGCCGTCGTATTCAAACGTAACATCGCCGCACAGGCACTGGCCGGTATACATAGGCATCCTGACAATCGTTTAATGAGCGCATTAATGGCTTGCTATGATACCTGCCTTGCTGCCCATGAAACAGAGTTGCCGCCCAGGGTGGCCAACTGGAATAGCCATCTATCTTTTATCGCTGTCCATACTGCGCATTCAGGTAGTCCAGTATGCGAGCAGATTCAAACAGCCCTTCGCCGGTATTCGGATCTTCAAGGTAAGGCACCTGTACCCGGCCGTGAGCCTTGAAAAACGCATCTCTTTTGCCACCCGGAATTGGCGTATAGGGCCCAGGCTTGATTCGCTGTGCAGCCGGACCAATTTCAGTCCAGTGCTCCTTGCCCAGATTGTGCAGAGTGTAGGGAATTTCCAGCTCACACAATTTCTCTCGCACCAGGCGGGAGAATGGACTGCCTTCAAAGCTCCATAAATGCAGCGGTTGCTCCGGCTGTTTTCCGGCGTTGGCTCGCAGGCCTCTCATGGCGCTTGCAACGGAAGCCATGGAACCAAGAACCGGCTGCCAGACCCGTTCACGGTAGTATCCGGGTACCGAACGACCAGCATATTGGCGAAACAGGTACTCGATGATGGCTTCCGACTCGTACATTACGGTATCGGTGTTCTGGTCAACCAACAGGGGGAACTGCTGTTTTCCACCGATCGCTTCTGCATGCTTGCGGAATACGCGGCCACCCTTGGGGCAAGGCCGAATGTCCGCATCAAGGTTGAGGGCTGTCAATGCTTCGCGAACGCGCCGACAGTATGGACACCCCTCCATATCGTAAAGCACCAGAGCTTGCTCCGGCTGGGGTACGGCCTTTACCACGAGACACCCACGCCAGGCTGTGAACGATGAGGTAGCCACAGACCCCAGTACCTTTGCATGGTGAGCCAGCACATTAGCCATAGATCCATCCTTTTGTTGAAAACACCGTCATTATCACCAAACATGCCACTATTACATTGGCCAACACTACCACCAGATACTGACCGCAACGCAACTTACACCCCGTGACAAACCCCAATACAAACCCCAATACAAACCCCAATACAAACCCCAATACAAACAACCAGTCTACTGGCATTTATTAACGTCATGTAGAGGTTTTCTGCATAGTACATTTACCAAAGATGGGCTATTGTTTAATCAGCGAACCTCTCCGCACATTTTATCGCGTGGCCATTAGGATGATTTCAGGTATGCCGCATACAAACAACGCAGGAATAGTCACTCGTCGGCCAAAGCGTCCTGCCTTGGTTCTGGCCGCGGCGCTTACCTTGACTTCAGCTTTGGCAAACCCGCCATCAGCACTGGCTGCTGACAGTGACGACACCAGCTACAGCGACAACCGCCTCTGGGCCAGCCAGATGAGGGATTTCGCCATGAAGTCCCTCAACAGTGACGATGCTTTGAGCATGGCCGCAGTTCCGTTGAATGGCCCCGGACTTGATCAAAACATCAACGCCGACATTCCCATGAGCCCTGGCTCCATCATGAAGGTCGTCACAACTTACGCAGCTTTAGAAATCCTTGGTCCCACGCATCACTGGGATACCGATTTTCTGACTGATGGGCAAATGGTTGGCGATACTCTTAAAGGCAATCTTTATGTGCGCTTCGGTGGCGATCCGAAACTCACCTTCGAACGACTTTGGACAACCCTGCGGGAACTCCGTGACATGGGGATCAACCACATTGATGGCGATCTGGTGCTGGATGGCAGCTATTTCAAAATTGATGGTGGCTTCCCTACCTTTACAGACAATGGTGACAACCCACACGCGCCGTTTCTGGTTGAGCCGTCTGCCTACCTGACCAATCTAAACCTCATACACTTCCAGATTCGAGCTGATGAGCGCGGCACCCAAGCCTGGAGCACGCCCGCTCTTGGTGAGGTTGTTATCGACAACAGGGTAACCGCGGTAGCCGAAGGGCCCTGCCCATCACGCCGCAGCTTTGACTGGGAACCGGTAGCGCAGGCAGGCGGCAAGGTAACTGTGCGGGTAACAGGCGAACTGCCACAGGGTTGCCGCACAACAACCTACCTGTCGCTCCTGCCCCACGAGCAATACAGCGCTTCGATGATCCGCACCCTTCTTTCAGAGATGGGCATCATAGTGTCTGGTGGAAACCAGACCGGGCTAACCCCCGAAACTGCGCGACTGGTGATGAAAACCACATCGCCAGATCTCGTCACTATGGTGCGGGATATCAATAAGTGGAGCAGTAACGTAATGGCGCGGCAACTGCTATTGACCATTGGCGCTCAGAATCGTCTGGATAACGAAAAAGACGACCGGGTTGCCGGTATCCGCGTTATTTATGACTGGCTGGAGCGCAAAGGTGTCGATACCGCTGGTATGGTTATCGACAACGGTGCGGGTCTGACTCGCCATGGCAAAATCACTGCCCGGCAAGGCACGAAAATTCTGCAACACGCTTGGAACAGTCCCTACGCTTCAGACCTCATGGCCTCCATGCCCATCATCGCCATGGATGGAACCATGGCTCGTCGCTTACGCAATACAGGTATGGATGGCGAGGGACGTATTAAAACCGGCTACCTGGAAAACGTTCGTTCAATTGCGGGCTTTACACGGGATGAGAACAATACAACCTGGGCGGTTGTGGGCATGGTGAACAGTGACCCTGCCTGGAATGGCCAGGCGGTTCTTGACCGGATTCTCTATTCCCTGCATTTTCGCCCCCCTACGGGCACAGCCCTCTCACGAGCCAGTTCAGGAAACTCAAGTTCGTCCATACAGTAGCGCTATAGGCCTCGGGCAACCGGGGCAATTCCCTCACGCGCTCTTGTTATCCTTAAGGCGCGATCCCAGAGTCAGCTCTGTGAGTTTCACCGCAATGGGTGCAATAAAGGTTACCAACGGAAAGGCAACCGCCCATGCCACCAAAAAGGCCGGGATCCAGCGATACATAAAAGCGCTATCCATCCCTGTGTTGATGAAGGTGATTACGCCAGACATCAATAGTGACATCATTCCAGACATATAAAATCCGAACACTAGCTGTCGCAAACGGGCGGGTTTAATTCGGCTCATGAAATCTCCTAGTGTGGGCACAGGCCTTCTGATAGTCACATCTGAAAACCCCGGAATGTCGTAGACTGTGTATACGAAAGCAAGCCATAGTAGTGAGCTTGCGATCATTTTTCGATAGGCTTTTTTACCGAGCAAGGCGCCTAATGGATCAGTATGGGTATTTATCCAAAGTACACAGCATACGATCGGCAGCACTCCTGCTTGTTATCATGCTGTTTATTTCAGGATGCAGCTCAACCCGGCTTGCATACCGTTACGCCGATTGGGGCATTGTATGGTGGGTTGAGGATTTCATTTCGCTCTCTCAGACTCAGGAGCAGCAGCTAGATGACGATATTGAGAGTTTGAAACGATGGCACTGTAGCTCCGAGTTGCCGCGTTACAGAGCTTGGCTGAGCAGTATCGAGAGCGACCTTGCGTCAGGTAAACCAACCCCTGAGGCAGTCAGCCGCCTTCAAAACCAGATTGCAGGCTTCTTCCCGCCTTTGATGCAAAAAATCACACCCGTTGCCATTAACCTGCTCTCCAGTTTAAGTGATGAGCAGGTCCGCGAATTGGCGGGCAACATGGAAGAAAATCATCGAGAACTGGAAGGGGAATTTCTGGAGGGTGATGCCGAAACAATTGCACAAGCGCGAGCGGAGCGCACAGAAGAGCGAGCCGAGCGTTGGCTGGGCAGCCTGAACGCCACTCAGAAGAGCCTCATAAAAGACTGGTCGGAAAGCCGGAAAGGACAGACAGAAATCTGGTTGGCGGGCCGTCGCAATTGGCAAAAAGCCCTGCTGAATGCCCTTGAGAATCGCAATGATCCTGGTTTTGACGCAACAGTCACCGAACTGATCAGCAACCCGGAAGCAGGTCGCGGCGATGCCTATGCACAGAGGATCGACGAAAGCATGGCGGCCATGCGCTCATTGATTCAGCAACTGTTACAGGCAACCGACGCTTCACATCTCGACCATCTGGCACGCCAGGTATCGGAATTGCGCGGCGACTTCAAAGCCCTTACCTGTGTCTCTGGCTCTGAGGTCGCATCGCACATTTACAAATGATCAGACCGTTAAGTAACCACCATCCACATTAATGCAGGCACCCGTCGTATAGCTGGATGCACCTGAGGCCAGGTACAACACAGTGCCGGCCATCTCATCCGGGTCGGCAATGCGCTTCACAGGAATGTGCGCCATCGCCTGCTTTTTAATCGCTTCATTGGTGGTCAGTGCACTGGCAAATTTTGTATCTGTGAGCCCTGGCAAGAGCGCATTGACGCGAACATTCTGCTGCCCCAACTCGGTCGCGAAGGATTTGGTCATGGAGATTACCGCCGCTTTGGTAATCGAATAGATGCCTTGGTAATGGCCAGGGTTCACACCATTAATCGACGCCACGTTAACAATCGAGCCACCGCCGTGCTTCTTCATCAATTGCGCACCACGGGCACACATGAAGAAGTAACCGCGGATGTTTACATCGACGGTTTTCTGGAAGGCACCCAGATCTGTATCCTCAACCGGGCCGAAGTACGGGTTGGCTGCGGCGTTGTTTACCAGAATATCCAGCTTGCCGTGCTCTTTTTCGATGTGGGCCCAGATCGCTTCTATCTGATCCATCTCGCCAATATGGCAAGCATAGGCTTCAGCGCTACCGCCCGCTTCGCGAATGCTGCTGGCGACGGCTTCACAGCCGTCAATCTTGCGACTGGTCACAATCACGTGAGCGCCGTAATCCGCCAGCGTGCGGGCAATGCTCTCGCCAATGCCACGGCTGGCACCAGTAATCAGGGCAATCTTTCCAGTCAGATCAAACAGGTCTTTCTTGCTCATTCGTTCACCTCAATTCGTTATCGGAAGGTCACCAGGGCGGGATCTTCCGCTTCCAGATGACTGTAATTATTGAAAACAGACAGGCTGCGACGACCCGTGGAGTAGAGCACACGGGTAACGCTGGTGTTAGCGATGACTTCGTTCAGCCCTAATGTCCGTTCATCGCTCAGGCTCAAAAGGTGCTGGCACATAACGGCGATAGGGCCGCCGGATGTGGACACCAGAACATCACCGCCGCCTGCGTACTCGATCATTTCATCAAAGGCCGAGAGAACCCGGGTTTTGAACTCCGTCCAGGTCTCATCGTATTCTGCATCGTGTATACCAGATGCCCAGCGGCGTACTGCTTCTACAAATGCCTTCTGAAAGGCTGCTGCCGGTTTCGGGAAAGCTGCCAGATCCCTCGCCATCACCTGCCGATCACGCCATTGGGGCCGGTATGCGTTTACGATGAACTCGTGATCAAACTCGTTAAAGCCCAGAGCAACCTGCATATCCGGCAGCTCTGCACCATACCCGGTTGCAATGGCTTCTACGGTTTCCCGGTGGCGCTGCAAGTCGCCGCCAAAAATCGCAGCCGGTTCAATTTTATCGGCCATCCACCGGCCAAGCACCTTGCCCTGCTCCCAACCCTTTTTGGAAAGCTGGTCGTAATTTTCTTTACCAAAACTGGCCTGGCCATGGCGCACAAGGTACACCGTAGCCATTACAAAGAGCTCTCCGCGATCAAACGTTTACACCGTTTTTCAAGGCTATTGGCTGCGTGGCCGAATATGGCAAAGCGTTTGTCACTGGTCTGGCCATGATAGAAACGGTAATAGATCTGTTGCACGATCACCGCCAAACGGAACAGCCCGTAAATCTCGTAAAAGTCGAAGTTATCTGCGTGAAAACCGGACTTCTCCATGTAGTACTCAACCACTTCCTTACGAGTAAGCATTCCGGGGCGATGCGTAGGTTGGCGACGAAGCATCTTGAAGGATTCATCGTCATCCGCCTCTATCCAGTATGCGAGCGTATTGCCCAGATCCATCAGCGGGTCACCAATGGTGGCCATTTCCCAATCCAGCACCCCGATCACTTCAAAGGGGTTTTCGGGGTTTAACACAACGTTGTCGAAGCGGTAGTCGTTGTGAATCACAACCTGGGCCACATCGTTTGGCATTTTTTCGTTGAGCCAGGCCATCACCTCCTCAAAATCGCCAACGTCGTCCGTGCGAGCTTTGCGGAAACGATCGCTCCAGCCGCCTATCTGGCGCTGAACATAGCCTTCGCCTTTGCCCAGGGAATCCAGGCCAGCGGCCTTGGCGTCAACCCGGTGCAAGTCCACCATCTTGTCGATGACGCTCAGGCACAGCTTGCGGGTATCGGCTTCGTCCATTTCAAGGTCTTTAGGGAAGTCCTGGCGCAGAATGATGCCTTTCAGGCGTTCCATCACGTAGAAATCGCAACCCAGCACATCGTGGTCGTCGCAAATGGCAATGATGTTGGGCACATAAGGGTACACAGGCTTCAGCGCCTGCATCACTCTGGCTTCACGCAGCATGTCGTGGGCGGATTTCGCAATTTTGCCGAAGGGTGGGCGGCGCAAAACAAATGAACGGTCGCCGTAGTCCACCTGATACGTCAGGTTGGAAGCACCACCCGGGTATTGGCGGATCGCCGGCTCGCCGGTCAGGTCCGGGATGGCACCTTTCATGAAGCGGTCTACTGCGGATAGATCCAGCTCTTCGCCTTCGCGGATATCTGCTGCCTGGTCAATCTGGGTCATTCATCACTCTCCTTTTTTCCCGTGCGCTAATCAGGCTTTGGCCTTGTTGCCCATCTTCTTCATCCAGCGCTTGCTCTCTTCGTACATCAGTTTGTCGAACACCGCTGGAGCGTAACGCTTAAGTATCCACAAGCGGCGCTCTTTCACGTGGGGAAGCACCCAGAAATCTTTTTTCTTCACTGAACGCACTATGTCGTCGGCAACCTGATCTGCCGTAATGGTCGAGCGCTTCATCAGCTTGTTCACGTTCTGCTGAATGCCGGGAATGTCCGAGCGCATGCTTTGCGTGAGGTTGGTCTGGAAAAATGCCGGGCACACGCAGCTCACGTGGATGCCATCACCCCGTAGTTCCTGGCGCAGGGTTTCGGACAGCGCAATGACGCCTGCTTTAGACACATTGTAGCTGTCCATGAGGGGCGCGAGCATAAGGCCTGCCATGGAGGCTATGTTTACGAAGGTGCCGGAGCCTTGCTTCTTGAACTGGGGCGCGAATGCCTTACAGCCCCGCACGACACCCAGCACGTTGATATCTATGATCCATTCCCAGTCGGCCATGGTGGTGTCTTCAATGGAGCCGGCGGAGGCCACGCCAGCGTTGTTCACCACTACGTCTACTCCGCCCCACTTTTCGGTGAGATCGGCGCAGATTTTTTCGAGATCTGTCAGGCGCCGAACGTCGCACTCAACAAAGTAGCCTTCGCCGCCGGCATTGTTAATTTCCTGCTCAACACCTACGCCCTGTTCGGGATTGATGTCACCGATGCAGACTTTGGCGCCTTCTCTGGCATAACGCAGTGCAATGGCTCGGCCAAGGCCGCTTGCGCCGCCTGTTACGAATACTCTTTGTGTCATGGGGTTGTCCGTTGTTTGTTGTTTAAAAAAACGTCAATTATAGAGTACGACGGAGCCAGCGGGGTGGGAGCTTCTGAAACACGCCGTGAATACGTCCATGTAGGCTTGGCTCCGCCATCCATGGCTCCGCACAGTTTCCGAAGCTCCCACCCCGCCGGCTCCTCTCATCATTGGCGCTAAACCATCAATTTTTATATTTGCGTAATTCGAGGCGTGCAACTGTGGCGCGATGAACTTCATCGGGGCCATCAGCCAAGCGTAGTACACGAGCATAGGCAAACAACTGGGTAAGTGGGAAGTCGTCATCACTCACACCCGCACCACCGTGAATCTGAATGGCCTGATCCACAATGGTTTGCAGCATATTGGGAATCAGCGCCTTGATCATGGCGACTTCCTGAATGGCGCCGGCAATACCTTTGGTATCCAGGGCCCAAGCGCATTTCAGGGTCAGCAAACGTGCCTGTTCAATCGACATACGGGCGTTGGCAATGATGTCCGGGTTGCCACCGAGCTTGGCCAGTGGGCGCCCAAAGGCTTCGCGGCTCAATGAACGCTTCACCAACAACTCCAGCGTGCGCTCTGCGGCGCCGATAGCGCGCATGCAGTGGTGTACTCGGCCTGGCCCGAGGCGGCCCTGGGCGATTTCGAAACCGCGGCCAGGGCCTGCAATAAAGGCGCTTTTGGGCAGGCGCACGTTTTCGAACAGCACTTGGCCGTGGCCGTAGGGCTCGTCGTATTCACCGAATACTGGGAGCATGCGCTCAACGGTTACACCCGGTGCATCCATAGGTACAAGAACCATGGAGTGACGGCGGTGCTTGTGGGCGTCTGGGTCTGACAAGCCCATGAAAA
Source organism: Marinobacter sp. KMM 10035 (assembly GCF_046537445.1). Lineage (NCBI taxonomy): Bacteria > Pseudomonadati > Pseudomonadota > Gammaproteobacteria > Pseudomonadales > Marinobacteraceae > Marinobacter > Marinobacter sp. KMM 10035. The sequence goes on from NZ_JBBVMG010000003.1 coordinate 54,034, forward strand.
TAGCAACCTTGCAGTCCGGGTGGCCAACACCTGTGCTCCACCACTTGCGACCGTTCAGTACAACCTCATCGCCTTCCACTACGGCTGTTGCTTCCATAGTAGTGGCATCGGAGGAAGCAACAGCTGGCTCGGTCATGCAGAACGCGGAGCGGATTTCGCCGCTAAGCAAGCGTGGCAGCCATTCCGCTTTTTGCTCCTCGGAGCCGTAGTGAATGAGCACTTCCATGTTGCCGGTGTCGGGCGCGTTGCAGTTGAAAATTTCGGGGGCAATAAAGCTGCGACCCGTTTCTTCAGCAATCAGGGCGTAATCAGAGTTAAGCAGGCCACAACCATGCTTCTCATCCGGGAAAAACATATTCCATAGGCCCTGTGCCTTTGCCTTTTCTTTCAATTCTTTGATGATTGGCAGTACAACCCAGCGATTTTCCAGAGACGCCAGCTCCTTCTGGTACTGGGCTTCAATCGGGAAAATTTCTTCCGCCATAAACGCTTTTACACGCTCGAGATAATCCTGACCCTTCTCGGAGATACTGAAATCCATTGCCGAACCCTCTCAGAAATTGAACAACATCTATTAGATAGACTAGCAAACGGTGCGATGAATATAAGCACTATGAAACCAGTCTAGGGTTGCTCAAACTATTACGCGACTGAATTATTCTTATCGTTTACTATCAACAAAACTAATCCGCATAGAGATTAATAACTATGGCCGGGAATCGTCTGGATCTCAACCTACTGCATGTATTTGACACGATTTACCGAGAAGGCAGCCTTACCCGGGCTGCGAAGGCGTTGCACCTTACCCAGCCTGCTGTTAGTCATTCCCTGTCTCGACTGAGAGACCATTTTGACGACCCTCTGTTCACCCGCCAGGGCAACCAGATGGTACCCACGCCTTTGGCCAGGCGCTTTCTGGAATCCATGAAGCCTGGGCTTACCCAAATTCAGGGTGCGGTGAATCAGTTCCACGCCTTTGACCCGGCAAATCAGCGTAAAACCTATTCTTTGGGGCTGAGGGATGTTCTGGAATCAACGTTTCTACCGCCGCTGATGCAGCGGTTAAACGCCTATCCGGAGTTGGAAATAGCTAGCAAGCGCATTCCCCGGCGGGATATGGAAACGCAACTGGCTGCAGGCAAGCTGGACTTTGCTGTGGATGTTTTGTTGCCAGTCAGCAACCAAACCTCCCACGAGCTTCTCAGGCAGGACAGGCTTGTAGTTCTGGCTCGGGAGGGCCACCCGCTGACGGCCAACACGCTGGATATGGGCGGTTACCTTTCTGCGCGCCACGTACTGGTTTCGTCACGCGCAGAAGGGCCGGGAATTGAGGACTTTGAGCTCTCAAGGCTCGGAGTTCAACGCAGTATCCGACTGCGCTGTCAGCACTATTACGCCGCTTGCCGTGTAGTGGAACAAACAGACTTGTTACTAACCATGCCTGAAACCTACGCCCAGATCATTTCAGAGCGGGCAAATATCACCATCATGAACCCGCCAGCCGACCTGCCATCAGTCGATGTACACCTGTACTGGCACACAGCCTACGGTCAGGAGCCGGCGCTTATCTGGCTCAGGGAACAACTCAAAGCGATTCAGTAAGCCCCTACGGCCATCAGAAAGCCGAAGAAGCCAACGGCAGTAATACCCAGGGAGGCCAACACTATGCCGAACCCCCACCAAATGGCCGCGCCATCGGAAATAGCCACGCCATGCCCTCGCAGGGTGCGATAGAACGCCCAGGGGCCGAGTACAAATGCCCCAACCACCGCAAATACCATCCCAATACTGATGCCCGCAAAGGTCCATGTGGCGAGTTCGGTAGTGCGATCTGACAGGTTCTCAGTAACGCCCTGACGCTGCAGAAACTTCTTGCAGAAAAACCATACCAGCGCGAAAAGCGCCGCCACAAATACCAAGCCGCCAATTATGGTAAGAAGTCGGTAAAGCAAAGTTGCCGTCCTGTCGTAAATGGAACCAATAAAAAGCGCGAATGCGCCAATTGCGAACACACTATAGCGTCGGGCTGCGGGCGGGTAAAAGGGGTTTATTTCCTTCACTGGTGGCAACCCCGGTTTCCCTGACTAAACTGGGTTGGTTATCCATACGAGTCAATTTGAAAAGGAGTCTCCAAAATGGCCCAAACTACCCGCATTGCAGTGACACCGGGCGACGGCATTGGCCCGGAGGTTGTGGGGGAAGCCATACGCTGCCTGGAAACCCTGCGCACCAAGCACAACCTCAGCCTTGAATGGAATGAGTTCCCATGGCCTTCTCACGCTTGGCATCAAGCACATGGCGAATCCATGCCAGCGGATGCTTTAGCCCAGCTCAAAGCTTACGACGCCATTCTGCTTGGAGCCCTGGGTGATCCAGGGCCTCTGGAGGACCCGAATCGCTACCTTTTGACCGACAGCGTTTCACTGGCACCTCTGCTGGAAATGCGCAAAGGCTTTGATCAGTGGGTATGTGAGCGCCCAGCCCGACTGCTGCCCGGTGCCCGCCAATATCTCGCTGATGAGCGTGCAAAAGACATAGACATGCTGGTAATCCGCGAGAACTCCGAGGGTGAGTACGTTAGCCAGGGTGGGCGTTTGCGTCAGGGCACTGAGGATGAAATTGCGACCCAGATGGAGGTGTTTACCCGCAAAGCTACCAACCGAATCATTCGCTACGGGTTCGAGCAAGCCCGCACCCAAGCAGCCGAACGCGCAAAAGAAGGCCGCACCAGAGAGTTTCGCACCCTTGATGGCAGCACCTGCGAAAGCCAGGTGTGTTTGATCACCAAACGTAATGCGCTGCGTTACTGGGGCGATATGTACACTGAAGCCTTCGAAGAAATCAGCAAAGAATACCCGGATGTGGCCACCCACCATGAACTGGTAGATGCAGCCTGCATGAAGTTTGTGCAGGCCCCCTGGGCATTCGATGTAGTAGTTGCGAGCAATCTTCAGGGGGACATTCTGACAGACCTTGCGGCCGTGCTATCCGGCGGTATGGGCGTTGCCCCTTCCTGCAACCTGAACCCCACCGACCCGGACATGCCATCCATGTTCGAGCCAACCCATGGCAGCGCTCCGGACATCGCAGGCAAGGGCTTGGCAGATCCAACCGCCATGCTGTTTACCGCAGCACGAATGCTGGAATGGTTTGGCAGGAAAGATCCGGTGATGGCAGTAGCTGGTAAGGAACTTTTTGACGCGGTAGCGGCGGATCTGGCAGAAAATGCGGGTGCACGGAGGGGAACAAAGGAGATCGGAGAGGCAATCTGCCAACGCCTGTCAGCCTGATCGACCGCTGAACCAGAGCCAGAAAACAGCACCTGGCTCTGGTCCACTAAATATTGCTTACTAGTCAGCCATTACAAATTCAAGGCGCCCGGGCGCTACCCGAACATCCATAGGCACCATTCCAAACATACGCTGGGCCATGTTGGTGTCGTCCAGACGATATACCGGCATGGTTTCCAGCATTTGGGCCACAACGCCCATCACGGTGTCTGTAACGGGCGCAAGATCACCCTTGAAAAAGCCGGAATCAATGCTGCTTTCAAGCAACTTGATCCTGCGAATATAGATGGCTTTTTCCTTGCTGTCATAAACTGGAGCACCTTCCACTTTCAGCGCGATATCAACCGGAAGTTTGGCCAGAAAAGCATTCAGCGCCACCTGCCCTTTCAGATCAATCACTGCCACATCGCGACCATCTGGCCCCAGAGTAATGTCGGCATCACTAAGGCTCATGCTAAGCGGAGAGCCGTTCTTTAACTGCGTGCGGTCAAAATCGCTCACAACATCCTGCAGGTGCCGCTCCAGCTCACCTTCCGATATTGCATAAGGGGACATGCTGGCACAGCCACTCGTCAGAGCAAAAGCCAGCAACATTAAGCCCCAAAGGCCATTAAGGCGTGTATATTTCATCGTTTAATCTCCGTGGATTGACCCCCTATCCTGCGGCAGCATGGGAGGCGAGACAAGATTGGCAGATTAATGATCGGTCAGAATCCGGGGTTTACTACTCGTTTTCGGCCCGGGCCTCTACGTGCGGGGTAAGATTATCATCGAAAACCACACGCAATAGAATGGGCTGACAGCATACCTGACAATCTTCAACATATTCCTGTTCCGCCACTGAAGGGTCGACGCTGATATCCAGCGTCTCCCAACAATAGGGGCACTGGATAAGAACCGAATCCAGAGCCGACATAAGTCCTCCTCAGAACTTCTGTTTGGCCATCCACGGGATGATACGATCAAACGCCGCATCAAGTTTCTCGCAAGTAGTAGAGAAGCTGATTCTAACGGCATTGGTGCAGGCTTCGCCAAATGCGTCCCCCGGCACCACACACACACCGGTTTCTTTCAGCATCCGCAACGCCAGATCCGACCCATCCACATGTGGAGGCAGGTCCGGAAAAGCAAAGAAGGCTCCTCCCGGTTTGTAGCCAGTCAGGTAAGGTGTCTGGCCCACCAACTCCACCACCTTATCTCTGCGTTCCCGGTATATATTGACCATATCCCTTACGCATTGCTGGTCAGCGGTCAGCGCTGCCACACCCGCAAACTGGGAGGGCGTATTAGCAACTGATGTTGTAAACATATGATAGCGCCGCAGGTATTTGATTGTCGCCTGGCTAGCAATAACCCAGCCCACACGCAACCCCGCCATACTGTAGGTTTTCGAGAAGCTGCTTATGCACATGATGTTGTCCAGATCCACAGAGCAGCTGAGAACGCTGGCAAAGTCTTCATCGTCGAAAACCATGTGGTCATACACCTCATCGGCATAAACTTGTATTCCCCGGTAGGCACACTCTTCCAGAATGGTTTCTACGGTACTGCGAGGATACACCGCTCCGGTAGGGTTATTCGGATTATTCAGTATCAAGGCAAACGTACGCGGCCCCATGGCTGCGATCACTTCGTCGGGATCAAGCTGATGATCGTTTTCCACACGGGTCGGTACAAACTTCACTTCCCCCCCGTTCATGCGGATGAGTGGCGCGTACAGCAAGAAAGAAGGGTCTGTAACGATAAATTGGCGGCCCGGTGCAGATGTCGCCGAGATAGCCAGATACATGGCCTCGGTTGCTCCGCTGGTCACCAGAATATTATCCCTGGTGAGTTTTCGGTTGTATCGCTTGCCGTAGTAATCCCTCAAGGCCACAAGCAGTTCAGGCAAACCGGCATCCATGGTGTAGCCAGTTTGTCCTGCATTGAGGGCGTCAATATAAGCATCAATAACATGCTTGGGTGTAGGGAGGTCAGGCTGGCCAATCGAAAGATGAATTACATCCTTCATAGTGGCTGCCATATTGACCATGCGCCGAATCCCCGGTACCGGAATCGCCTGCATCGCAGGGTTCCAACTGGCCTTCGCCTTCCGGTATTTCACTCTCCGCACTTTATCCTCGCCGGTATCTTTATTGGCGCCATTTGCCATAACAACCTCCTACAACGGGAACGGGAGGGCCAAAACAGACCCTCTTGCAGGTTAGTCAGGAAAATCCGGGCATACAAGGTAATGCAGGGACGGGCTTGATAGGTACAAGTACCCACCAGGATCAACGATGATCACTACCTTAGGTGCGAGCTGAGGTTGACCAGACGGCATCCGCCTACCAGACTGGCTTCAAGGGTTTTGTAGAGGAAAATGCTTGGCCCGTAAAACAACTCTCGATAATCAGCAATCGAAGCCGCGGAGGTTCAATGTCCCATCTCAGCAAGCCTGTTGTAACTGTCCTTACTGCTCCCGGAGAGCAGGAGCCACCGGGAATGGATGCGCTTCGGGCTCGCGCCGAAGTGCGTTTCGCCAGCGACGAGGCAACCTTGCGAAGTACCTTGCCGGGCACCGATGTGATGATGGTGACAGATTTCAGAACCGAGGCACTTGAGGCGGCTTGGGGCTGTGCGGATAAACTGAGGTGGATACATGCCACCAGCGCCGGGGTAGATGCCCTGATGTTCCCTGCCCTCACAAAAAGCAGTGTGATTGTCACCAACGCCAGAGGCATATTTGACCGCACCATCGCTGAATATGTGCTTTGTACCATCCTGATGTTTGCCAAGGATTTTCCCGGCTCAATCCGCCTGCAAATGAAACACCAGTGGAAGCACCGGGATACGGAAAGAGCGACAGGCAAGCAGGTTCTTGTCGTGGGCGCAGGCTCTATCGGTCGGCAGATTGGACGTCTTGTTGCTGCCGCCGGCATGAAGCCCCACGGCATTGCCAGAACAGCCCGCACGGAAGACCCGGATTTTGTGGCGGTTCATGGCAATGATGAGTTATATCACCAGCTGGAACTGGCAGATTACGTGGTGATTGCTGCACCGCTGACACCGCAGACAGAGGGTTTGTTTGACGAGAAGGCATTCAAGGCGATGAAAAACACTGCACGCCTGATCAACGTTGGCCGCGGCCCAATTGTCAAAACAGCCGATCTTATTGCTGCGCTGGAGAGTGGCGAAATTGCCGGTGCCGGGCTCGACGTATTCGAAGAAGAGCCGTTACCGGAAGACCACCCGCTTTGGGATATGGAAAACGTCATCATGACAGCACACATGGCCGGTGACTTTATCGGCTGGCACCGGGCACTTACCGATCAGTTTCTGGAGAATTTTGACCGCTGGCACGGTGGTGAGGAGCTGTTCAATCTGGTGGATAAGGAGTTGGGGTACGCTGGGAGCAAGTAGCCGAGTTCCCACAAATGTCGGACGGGAACACCTCCCCCCGTCCGGCCTCCTGACTTACTGAGCCTCAGCTACCAGACAACGACTGATCCGAAGGGTCTATCTCCATCTGCTGTATCGCGATTACCGCCTGGGTGCGATTGCGAACCCCAAGCTTGCGGAACACGGCAGTGATGTGCGCCTTGATCGTAGCCTCCGAAACTTCCAAATCATAAGCAATCTGCTTGTTCAGAAGGCCTTCCGCCAGCATACCCAGAACCCGGAATTGTTGCGGGGTCAGTGATGCCAGCTTCTCAGAGAAGTCCGTGGTGTCGGCGTGCATGCGCTCCAGCTTGTCAGCTACGCCTTCCGGCAGCCACACATCACCCTCAAGAACAGCTCGAATAGCCTCGGTGATGGTGGGCAGTGGCGCCGACTTTGGAATAAAGCCAGACGCCCCATAGTCGATCGAGCGGCGCATTACCTGCAATTGCTCCGACCCTGACACAACCACCACGGGTAGCCCGGGGTATTGTCCACGCATGAACACCAGCCCCGAGAAACCGTGGGCACCCGGCATATTCAGATCAAGCAGGACCAGATCTGCATCCGGGTGCGAATCTACCGACGCCTGGAGTGCCTTGATGCTATCAACTTCTACGGTTTCCGCATCAGGTACCGCCTGACTGACCGCCTGTTTCAGGGCGGCCCGAAACAGCGGATGATCATCAGCGACGATAATTGTTTGTGTCATTAAACCGATTCCTCACAGGTTTTCGGCCTGTTTTCAGACCTTATTTAAACTCACGATTGCTGATGAGATCATCCACTACGCTTGGATCTGCAAGTGTGGATGTGTCTCCCAACTGATCGTGCTCGTTAGCAGCAATTTTACGCAGAATCCGGCGCATAATTTTGCCTGACCGCGTTTTTGGCATGCCCTGTGCCCACTGGATGACATCCGGAGAGGCTATGGGGCCGATTTCCTTGCGAACCCATTGTACCAGCTCTTTTTTGAGCTCATCTGAAGGCTCTTCACCCTGCATCAGAGTAACGTAAACATAAAGCCCCTGGCCTTTTATGTCATGGGGGAAGCCAACAACCGCAGCTTCTGCCACCTTATCATGAGCCACAAGCGCGCTTTCTACCTCAGCAGTGCCCAAGCGGTGCCCGGAAATGTTAAGCACATCATCCACGCGCCCGGTAATCCAGTAATCTCCGTCTTCATCTCTGCGCGCGCCATCTTCGGAAAAGTACATCCCGGGGTAGGCGCTGAAATAGGTTCGGATAAAACGCTCATGATCACCGTAGATCGTGCGCATCTGCCCGGGCCAACTATCCAGAATAACGAGATTGCCATCCGCTTTGCCTTCCAGCAGATTCCCTTCATTGTCCATCAGGCCAGGCTTTACACCAAAGAAAGGCACAGTCGCGGAGCCCGGCTTTAAATCAACGGCGCCGGGCAGCGGTGCAATCAGAATGCCCCCGGTTTCCGTCTGCCACCAGGTATCCACAATCGGGCACTGGCTGTTGCCGATTACACGGTGGTACCACTCCCAGGCTTCCGGATTTATGGGTTCGCCTACGGAACCCAGCAACTTCAGGCTCTTGCGTGTTGTGCCTGCCATGCAGGCTTCGCCTTCAGCCATCAGCGCCCGAATAGCAGTTGGGGCGGTGTACAGAATGTTGACCTGATGCTTGTCAACAATCTGGCCCATGCGAGAGCTATCCGGATAATTGGGAACACCTTCAAACAGTAGCGATGTAGCGCCGTTGCACAGAGGGCCATAAAGAATGTAACTATGGCCTGTTACCCAGCCAAAGTCTGCGGTACACCAGTAAACATCACCCTCTTTATAATCAAACACATACTCATGGGTCATGGAGGCATACACCAGATAACCGCCGGTAGTATGCAAAACGCCCTTGGGTGCACCAGTAGAACCTGATGTGTAGAGCATGAACAAAGGATCTTCAGCATTCATTGGCTCTGGCGGGCAGTCAGCGGATGCGGTTGCCATCAAATCTTCGTAGCGCACATCCCGACCTTCCTGGAAGGGCAAGTCTTTGTTTCCGGTGCGGCTGACAACCACAACCTTCTCAACGGCCACGCCTTCCCGGTCTTTCAGGGCGGCGTCCACGTTCTTTTTGAGTGGCACCTTACGGCCACCGCGAAGCCCTTCATCGGCGGTAACAACAAAGCGCGACTTACCGTTCACGATTCGGGCACCCAATGCTTCAGGCGAGAAGCCGCCAAAAACAACCGAATGGATAGCACCAATACGGGTACATGCCAGCATGGCCACGGCGGTTTCAACAATCATTGGCATATAAATCGTGACAACATCACCTTTTTTTACGCCAAGGCTTTTCAGTACGTTAGCAAACTTGCTGGTCTCTTCGTGCAACTCGCGATAACTGACATGACGGGATTCGGCTGGGTCGTCGCCTTCAAAAATAATGGCCGTCTGATCGCCGCGGGTTTCAAGATGTCGATCCAGGCAGTTTGCAGACGCATTCAACTCGCCATCTTCAAACCACTTGATGGAAACGTTTTTAGGATCGAATGTGGTGTTCTTAACTTTGGTGTAGGGCTTGATCCAGTCAATTCGCTTTCCATGCTCTCCCCAGAAAGCATCTGGATCTGTAATGGACTGACGATACATTTCGTCATACTGCTCCCGGTTTATCAAGGCCCGCTTGGCCACCTCCGGGCTTACCGGATAAAGGTTTTTATCAGTCATAGTGCTCCCCTTTGAACAGAGTTTGTTGTCATTGTAGATTTGGTCAATCCAGAGCGGTGGGGTATACAGACCCCGCGGATTCATAGCCGTAGTTCAACATGTGAACTACCACACAATGAATTAGACTAACGTCCTAACCTACTTGAACTTTTAGCCTGAAAGGCACAGTAACCTGCAAGAATTCAAGGGTAATTTCCAAACAGCATGAACTTCAAATTAAAGGCAGTTCTGCGTCTCCGAGAGATAAACCAGCCCGATTGAACGGGGCCAAGTGGAATCAGGCAGCTTTCTTTCGCCCACGGGAACTTCGCGGACGTCGGGCTTTTTTCGCACTAAGGGCGTACCGGTTCAGGCCAGCCAAGTGAATCTTGCGCAAATACACCGCCCAGTCAATTTCGCGGGCATCCACAGGAAACAACGCCTTGTCTACCTCACCCATTCGCGCAGCCAGAGCCAGCAGGTCGTTATTGCAGAAGATATAATCCGGAGCGGTATAGAAACCAAAAATAGTAGCCAACGAGCGTGTGGTATCAAGGTTTTGCAAGGCTTTAAGCTCACGACCCTGCCCCAGCAGGCCCTTCATGCGGCTGGCAAGGCTCAATGGAATGCGAGCACCACCCACTAACGCGTCAAACAGAGCACGGTTCACTGCAATGAAGGGTTTGACGGGTCGACGATAAAACAGGTTTTCGTAGGAAGCATAGTTGCTCTTAGCTTCCGCCATCAGGTGATCGATGAACTCACCGACTGACACCGGGTTGGAGCTGCCACTGCAGCACTGATAAATCCTGGCTTCCGGGCGCTCACCCAATGCTTCCGCAACCGCAAGAATAATGGTGTTCGCGACCAGATCAACGGGAATAACATCAACGATACCGGAGCGTTTGCCGGGGAATAAAGTTACCTTTTCTCGCGCATAAGCAAGAATGATGGCATCTGCTACTTTTACGCCTTCAATCCAGCCCGGTGCCGGCTCTTCTAAAGCACTTTCAATTATGGACGGGCGCACAATAGTAAGGGCACGCCCCTCCAGCGCTTTCATCAGCAGTTGCTCGCCTAGCCATTTGGTAAAAGTGTAAGTGTCACTCCAGCCGTATCGGTTTGCCTCACGGATACCCAAGTCTACAAGTTTGCGCTCCAGCAATTTGCCGGTGTAGCGCGAGCGCACATCTGCAATGCTGTCATTAAGTACCCGGATCAGTTCTTCAATTTCGTAATAACCTGAGGAGCTGCGAGGGATATCCGCACCCGCAGGCTTGATCACTGATTCAGTAACCTGACCAGAATTCATTCCGTTCACATAACAGGTTGAAACCTGAATCACCGCAAGGGAGGGGTTCAGCTGTGCTAGTTCCGCAATATTTTGCAGACACAACGTATTGATAGATAGCGCCTTGTCCAACTCTTCCCGGAAGTTAACGCTGGCAGCGGAGTTAATAACAGCATCAACACTGCCCGCCAGCTTTTGAAGCGCCTCAGGCTTCAGTCCAAAACCATGCTGAGTGACTTCCCCAGTGACACAGTGCAGGCGATCTTCCAGAAATGACTCAAACGCTTCGCTGTTCTCCTGGCGTAAACGATCAAATACAGAGGAGGTGGAAATTTCCTGGAGAAAGCGCCCACGGGCGTCAGGATGCTGTTTATTGCCCCGTATCAGCAGGTGTATACCGCCAATATCCGGCACCGTACGAATCAGCTTTTCGAGAATAACCTTGCCCAGAAAACCCGTGGTGCCGGTAATCAAGACCTGCTTGCCTCGCAGCTGTTCAAGTACCTTTGACGAAGACATTACCGCCTCCTTTATTATATTTGTGATGACGAACACTCCTTTTCCATGGATGCTTGAGGTACCCAATCCTTGCACAACATCTATGGCTGTACGGTGACAAACTGCAAGGTTATCACCAAAACTCACGCAACAGCGCCAGCACAAAACGCTACTCTACAAACTCCCCCGATGAAATGGCGAATTAACCGGCATGTTCATGCACCAAGGCGAACCTTCTTAAGCACCACTGTCTTCCTCATCTACCAACGACCGCAGTAGCTGGCTCAGGGCAATACCGGAAGGCTGCTCTTTCAACACCCTGACCAGGTTTTCCTGATCACCAAAGCTGATGCGGTCGTAAAATGGTTCAGGGAGTACAGGTTGCGGCAAGCTCTGCACAACGTCACGGGTATCATCCGTAGCAGGGGGCGAGATTTCTTCCGCTAAATGCCTGAGGTGGGCTGCGAGATGATCACGCTGCTCTCGGTTCAGACTTTCCCAGGCAATAGCACCGAGCCCGGTTTGGATAATTTCAATGGCGTCGTTATCTGGCTTGCGCCCCAGCAACGCAAACAACTGCATAAAAACATCGTAGCGCAGCATGGCGCACTCATTTGCAGGCCCGAGCACTGCTTCCAGTTCGCTGATAGCCGTCAAACAACGCTCACGAGGGCTCGCCGAGGGGCTGGATGCCTCCATCTTCCGCTCGCGGGTCTGCTGGCGCTTCGAAACGGAATGCCAATAAGCCGCTATGCCGGCTTTTCGGGCAGGAAGTTGCGTAAGGCGCACCTCAAGCATATCCGCCAGTGTACCGAACTGCCGGCATGACGGATCTGACTGAGGCAAGAGTGCAACAGGCTTTTGATTCAGCACGGACTGGCGCAGAGTCTCATCGCGCCATATCCCTCCCATGTAATGCAGAGAGCACTTAAGGTGACGTCGTGCGGCGGCGTCGAGGCGCTGAAACACTGAGCGGGTTTGACTGGCACCTTGTGCCATATTGATCAATACACTGGGTGTTCGTTTATAGCCACGGCGCCTTAACACTTTGATCAGGGAAAAAGCATCCGTCAGCGAAGCTGGGTCCGGCGTTACCACAACGCATGCCAGCTCCGCCGCTGCAATCATGTGCAAACCGGTGGGCTGAAGACCGGCAGCCGTATCCGTTATTACGTAATCGTAGCGCCGCTCCAGCATTGAAAGCGCACGCAGGATACGAAAACTGTCCTCCGGTGCCATATCCATGCATTCCTGAACACCAGAAGCTCCAGGCAGGATGTGCAGGCCGTAATTCACCTCCAGAAGAATATCCTCCAAGCGGCATTCACCAGCAACCACATTGGCCAGTGTGCGCTCGGGGTAAAGGCCCAGCATGATGCTGACATTTGCAAGATCTGTGTCGCCGTCCAAAAGCAGTACGCGTTTATCGTGGCGCGCCAGCGTGAGCGCCAAATTCAGTGCCACGGATGTTTTTCCCACACCGCCCTTTCCGCCAGTGATGGCGATGGTTCTGGGTGAGTTCGCTTTGTGTACCTGGGAATGTTGAGCACTCATGGCGGGCGACCTTACATCCTTGCAAAAACAACAAACGGCGCTTTAGTCTGTAAAAATTGTACACACATCACGTTACGATGCATACGCCGATCAAAAAAAGAACAGTTGTTGTTTAATCTTCCTGTGTTTTTGACTAAGCTCCAGTGCACAATAAAAATGAACATAGTTTCATAGTCTGATTTTAGCGCGCTTACTTATAGGCAAGCCCATGAATACAGTTCCCGATCTTCAGCTCCCGAGCCTTCCGGAAGTCACTCTGCGCGCGCTTGAAGCTTGCCATCGGGATGATAACTACCGCGCAATCAGCGAAATCGTATCCTCAGACACGGCCTTGGTGGTTCGGATCCTGGCTCTGGCCAACTCCGCCCTGTATGGCCCCACACCCGGAATACGATCCATTGATCAGGCGTTAATGCGCCTTGGAACCCAGCGCTTCAAAACACTGATACTGACCGTCGCTTTGCGCCAGATACTCTTCGACCTGGGTGGTGGCGCCTGGCAGCAATTACGGGATTTCTGGCGCCATGCCCTGACAACCGCACTTACAGCACGGGCATTGGCGACCCTGACCCGCTACCCGGAAGCCGATGAAGCCTTCATGCTCGGGATGCTCCACAACATCGGTGAGCTGATCGCAATCAAGACGCCTGATATCGAGGCGCGGCAAGAATTCATGAATCGACAGTCCGAGATCGCAGCAGATCTGGTTACCTCCTGGGGGCTAGGATCAATGGCAGCAGATGCCATGCGCTACCAACAGGCGTTGCCCTCAGAGTTGCGGGACGCAGGGCATCTCGTAAAGGTTATCGGCCTTGCCACCCGCCTCGCCTTGTCTGATTCTGCCGGTATTGCAGCAGCGGGCACCATGTTCGGCCTTAGCGAAGACTTGATCCGGGAGATCAACCGGCGGATCAACCACGACGTTTCCCGAATGGCAGAATCTATGGGGATTCCGCTGATCAATAGTTACAGCGCCGAGCCAGGATCAAAACAGCTGCGCGAAACCGTATTGCAGCAAGCCATCGCGCAGCAAGCCCTTGGTTTTGCAGATTTAGCCGGCACCGGCGGCGCCATTCTTGCGGAAACTGTCGGTAGTCTTACGTTGATTACCGGGTTACCGGCACTGTGCTTTGGGCTTGAAGATGACAGCCTTGTTTTGTTGTCTGGTACTGCAGGGGACAACCCCCGCCTGGCCGTATGCGCACAAGCCGGCGGCAGCGCCCTGACTGAGGCCTTCACATCGGGAAGGCTCACCAGCCTGGGTGGGCGCGTGCCCAACGTGCTCGACAACCAGCTTTTATCGCTACTCAGAACACCGTCGTTGACCGCTGTTCCAGTAATCACAGGTGATTGCTGCCTCGGCGTATTTGTAATGGGCACCGATGGCAAAATTCCCGACAGAACTGCAGATCTGGTCCGGCTTTTTATCCAACAGCTTTCAGCCGTTCTTCAGGACAAGAACCCTACCTTGGAGATCAGCACCGACGACGCGGACCTGGATCGCCAGATTGCGCTGGAAAAGCTGCACAGGCAGGTGCATGAAATCAGCAATCCTCTGACCATCATTCGCCAGTACATTCACCAGCTCAAGAGCCGGCTTAGCGATCCGGAAATGCAGAAAGAGCTGGATGTGGTGCGGGACGAACTGGACAGAGCAAGTAATTTACTACTGCAACTCAACCACACCAATGCTGGCGACATCAGCGACGGTACCGCCGACCTGAATACTGAAGTATCGAGCCTCGCCCGTGTACTGGAAGACAGTCTTTTCAGCAACGGCAACCTGAATTTGAACCTGCTACTGTGCAACACACCAACATTCGTTGATGCCGGCCCGCCTACTACCCGCCAGATCCTGATCAATCTGGTCAGGAATGCCGCTGAAAGCATGTTCGAGACAGGCGGCACCGTAACAATCAAAACCTTGGCTCCGGTATGGCAAGGGCACCGGAACTGGGTTGAGATGATAGTGACCGACACAGGCACCGGCATTCCCGAGAGCTTACGGGAAACCCTGTTTACACCGGGAAAAACCACAAAAGGAAAAGGCCACAGCGGTTTAGGCCTGAGCATTGTAAAACAGCTTGTTGATGACATGGAGGGCATCATTGCTTGTCACACAGGGCAGGAAGGCACCACCTTCCGATTACTGCTACCTGCGGCGAGCCTCGAACACACCAAGACCGACTGATAAACGATAGCGGATGCAGAGCAATGGCACCTGATCAGCCCAACAGGCATATCTCGCAAAATGCAGCGCGTATTTTAGTGGTTGATGACGAACCACGTCTGGCAAGCGCTTTGGCTACCCTGCTACGCAGTTGCGGCTACAACGTTTCCGAAGCCCATGGCGGGAAACAAGCCTGTGAACTGGCCGACACCCTTCGTTTTGATCTCGCTCTTCTCGATTTGCGCATGCCAGAGGTAGATGGCTTTGCGGTAATGAATCACCTCGACAGTCGGCAGCCCGAATGCGCAATTATCGTTATCAGCGGAGAGAGCTCGTTTGCAGCCGTTAGCCGCGCACTCAGGCGTGGCGCTCTGGACTACGTTCGCAAGCCGTTTGATCCGGAAGAACTCGTTGCCACAGTCAAAGGCGTCGTTGGCAAACAATCACTCCTCAAAGCCCACGAAGACATACAACTACGCCTTGAAAAGTCTGAAGCACTGCATCGTTACATCGTAAACAGCTCTCCCGATATCGTTTTTATGCTGGATGCCAAGGGGCACTTCTGTTTTATCAACAGCAAGATTGAAAGCCTGCTGGGCTACAAGCCAGCTGAGCTCTGCGGCAAGCACTTCCGGAACATTCTTGATGATCGTGATCTTGCGAGGGGTGTGTACGCCCTCAATGCGCCGGACATCAGCGCAGACAACCCCCGCACTCTTGAGATACGCCTCAAAACACGGGGTAGTCGCCAAGCGACGCGGCATTTCGAGATAACCGCGTTTCCCATTTCATCCCAGGCGTGGACACACAATAGCAGCACCAACGGCGGCGGAAGTGGTCAAAACGCCAGCTACTACGGCACAGCCCGCGATGTCACAGAGCGCAAAGAAGCCGAAGCCTTTATAAATTTCCAGGCTTATCACGACCTGCTCACGCGCCTGCCTAACCGTGCGCTGTTCAAAGATCGTCTGGAATTAGCCATCACCCACGCGCGCCGCAGCAACCAAAAGCTTGCGGTGATGTTTCTTGATCTGGACCGTTTCAAAATCATCAACGATACCCTTGGCCACGCTATGGGGGATCGACTGTTGCAAGCCGTCACCCAGCGACTGGAAGGCTGCCTGCGCAAGGGCGACACCTTGTCACGCTTCGGCGGCGATGAATTCACTCTGTTACTGCCGTCGGTTCATGGCCAGGAGGATGCAAGCCAGATCGCCAGAAAGCTCATCAAGACGCTGAAAGCACCGTTCCTGCTGGGCGAGCATGAAGTGTATGTGGGTGTCAGTATTGGTATCGCTATCTACCCGGAAGCAGGCTGCAGCATGGATCAGCTGATCCAGAATGCTGACATTGCCATGTACCACGTTAAAGCCCGAGGCAAGGACAGCTATCGCTTTTACTCCGAGAGCATGAGCATCGACAGCACTCACCGCTTGCTGCTGGAGCGGGATCTGCGCATGGCATTTGAGAAGAAAGAGCTGCGAGTATTTTATCAGCCTCAGGTTTGTGCCCACACGGATCAAATCGTCGGGCTCGAAGCTTTGGTGCGCTGGCAGCACCCTGAACGTGGCCTGCTCTACCCCCGGGATTTTCTCAGCCTGGCTGAAGAAACCAAGCTCATTGGTCTGCTGAGCGAGCAGGTTCTGGATCAGGCCTGCCGGGATGTTGGCCAGTGGATCCGCGCCGGCCATAAAAACTTGCGCCTGGCCGTCAACCTGTCCCCTATTGAGGTGGAGCATCCCCGGTTTGTGGAAACCTTGATAGAACGGGTCAACGTCAACCAGTTTCCTCCTGAAAATCTGGAAATCGAAATTACCGAAAACGTGATCATGAACGACCTGGAGCAAATCAGTCACAAGCTCCGGGAGCTGGCAGATATCGGCGTGCGCATCGCAATCGATGACTTTGGCACTGGTTATTCATCACTGAACTACTTGCACAGACTGCCTATCCACACCCTGAAAGTTGATCAGTCCTTCGTGAAAGCCATCCGAAGTGGCATCGACGATGCCTGTATCGTTAACGCGATTGTGGCCATGGCCCACGGGCTCAAGCTGGAAATTGTTGCGGAGGGCGTAGAGACGGAAAAGCAGCTCGATTACCTACGCGCACTCGGCTGCCATCAGGTACAAGGATTCTTCTACGGCCCCGCACAACCTGCTGCAGAAATCAGCAAACTGTTGGCGCAGCCCGAAACCAAAATGGCGGTAGCCGTTTCACGCTGATCAGCGCCCCAAAATACTGTCTTACAATCCTAGCCCAAATCTTGAATCTGTTATCAAAGTGTTGCCTCAGGTTACTTTGTGTATCTCGAAATGGGGATTACGGCACATACTTTCTCTGCTCCGCTCAATAGACTTGAATCACAAAGACATTGGCCATCGAAACATCCTGACAAGTCAGGATGGCAAAAAAACACAATAACGATGGCAGCATTCAAGCTAACAAGAACAGGCAGCAGTTATCATGCGTGACAAGTACCGCTACATAGGCCCCGTATACGATTTCCTCAGCAACCTTTACAGCGGAAAAAACATCCACCGCTGTAAAACAGCCATGCTGGACGTAGAAACAGTTAAACCCGGAGACCGCATTCTGTTTGCTGGTGTTGGCCATGGCAGAGATGCCATACGTGCAGCGGAACTGGGCGCAGACGTTACAGTTGTTGACCTGTCAGAAACCATGCTTCGCAAGTTCGGAGAAGCCCAGGAAAGCGAAGCCCCCCACCTCAACATCCGCCGCATTCACAGTGACATCATGAAAGTGGATGAAGTAGGTCAATACGACATGGTTGTCGCCAACTTTTTCCTCAACGTATTTGACGAAACCATGATGGTGAAGGTTCTGGAACACCTGATTCAACTGGGCAAGGAAGAGGCTCACATTGTTGTAGGCGATTTCTGTTACCCAACCGGCAATGTGTTCTCGCGCACCTTCAAAAAGCTGTACTGGTACATGGCCGTGTTTACCTTCTGGCTGTTCGCCAACAATGCCTTTCACAAGATATACAACTACCCGGAGCACATGCGTAGCCTGGGCCTTAAGGTAACGGAGAAAAAGCACTTCAAACTGCTGAACATGGATTGTTACTGGTCAATTCTCGGCCGCAAGCAGGCATAACCGATCATCTGCCAAATAATAAAAACCGGGGAGATTCACATGTCAGATCAAATCCTTGCTCTCGACCAGGCCTCCGAGCTTGAAAGCAACGCTTTTACCTTCAGTGAGCGGGTGGGTTACCTGAAGAGGTTTGGCGGCCATTCCCAATCTTTCTCTACCCTGCAGCCCGGGATGCAGTATTTTGACGTACCGGGCATGGGTTATGTGGCCTACATGCGCCAGTGGGGCACAACCATCGTTCTCTCAGACCCCGTCTGCGCCCCCGAAAACTTTGGTGCGGTTCTGGAACTGTTCCAAAAACGCTTCCCTAACGCTTCCTATGTGCAGGTTTCCAAGCCGGTTGTGGACTTCTTGCACCAGCGCTTTGGTTTGTACGGTACACAGTTTGGCAGTGAGTCCCGGATCGACTTGGGCAAGTGGTCTCTCAGCGGCAAAAAAAAGCAAATTCTGCGCACGGCACTGAATCAGGCTGAAAAAAGTGCCATTACCGTGCAGGAACGCTTCAGCGACGACCACACCCGCGAAATTTCGGAAGCCTGGATTCGTACACGCAAATGCAAAAGTAATGAAATCCGTTTTCTGATTCGCCCCATGGACATGGAATACCGGGAAAATGAACGCCGATTTTATGCGTATCAGGATGGCAAAGCGGTCGGATTTATCTACTTTGATCCGATTTATCGCGATAACGAGATTATCAGCTACGTCCCTAATATTTCCCGTGCCAACGCGGATTTCAAACAGGGCATTTTCTATACCCTGATGGCACATGCGATGGAGGCATTTAAAGCCGAAGGCGTGCCCTATCTGGATCTGGGGCTTATCCCGCTATCCCTTGACTCAACCACGGAACATCAGGAAGGGCGGCTTTTAAAGCGCATTCTGCACGGCATCTACAACCGGGGTAATTTTATCTATAACTTTAAGGGACTGGAGTTCACTAAATCACGGTTCCGCGGCGACAACTTCAAGACCTACTGCTGCCACAAGCGGAGCATACCGGCGCTTGAGTTTATTGCCATGTTCAAACTGACCCAGGTGCTATGACCCTGAAGGCCAATTCCCGACAACCCTGGCAGGCTGCAGGCCCACGATTGCCATATAATTGGCAACACCTTCCGGAGCCTTACCGGTGAACAGGGCTGCCGCCACAGGCTCGCCTTTAACGTCACTGGGCGCCGCCGCGGTATAAGGCTTTGCGGCTTGCGCCAGAAGCCAGGCAACACGGCGCGCAATTGCCTCCCCGGAATCCACCCAGAACTTCACCTCCGGCAGACTTAACCGAAGATTATCCAACAACAGTGGATAGTGAGTACACCCGAGAACAACGGTATCCACTCCAGCATTTCGCAGGCTAGCAACTGCGCTATCGAGTTCAGCCTGAGGCACAGCTACCCCTCTGACCAAATCCTCCGCCCACTGAACCAGCGCCGGGTGCCCAACACGCTCAACCTCGCAGTGAGGGGCAAACTCCCGCACCAACTCATCGAGATAGGGCCGGCGCACCGTTGCAGGCGTGGCCAGAAGCCCAATCCGCTGATTGAGGGTTTGAGCGGCTGCCGGCTTCACCGCAGGTACAACACCCACTACCGGCACAGCTGTTATGGCACGCACGTGCGGCAGAGCAACCGTGCTGGCCGTGTTGCAGGCCACAACAATCGCATCACACGGATAGTGTTCCAGCGCCTTCGCAATGAGCGAACTACAACGCTCAACTACGACTGATTCTGTCTGGTTTCCGTAGGGAAAGGCCGCGTTATCAGCCAGATAGATAATAGAAGCATGCGGAAGTTTTTTATGGACGCAGGCTGCAACACTTAACCCGCCAACGCCTGAATCAAAAACCAGAACCCGCGGTAAGCCATGCTCACTCAAAGCCGGTCACTCCACCAGTAATCATTCTTTCCATATCCCGTATCAGCCGCCCGGAAATCGTAGTATCCGGTGGTACTGGCGGCCTGCTACCGGGCAAAAACCAACCTGCATCGGCCAGCTCATCTTCCTGCAGAACCAGTTCCCCACCGGCATAATCAGCAAAAAAACCCGCCATCAACTGGTGGGGAAATGGCCATGGCTCAGACGCCTGGTATTGAATATTGGTCACATCCAGGCCGGTCTCTTCTTTTACTTCACGGACAACTGCAGCTTCGAGGCTCTCACCCGGCTCCACAAAACCCGCAATCAAACTGTAAAAATGGCGCTTAACCCGAGAAGACTTGGCCAAAAGGTAGTGATCCTCTTTGCGAATCACCACGATTACACAGGGTGCAAGCCGCGGATACCAAGGAATATTGCAGTTACTACACCACTTTGCTCGTTCCCGCCGATGAAATCCCGTGCTACCACCACAACGGCCACAGTATTGATGATCCTGAAACCACTGCCAAACCTGAAAACCGGTGCTAAGCATGGCCGCAGGCACATCACTGATCATCAGTAAGGCGTCGCGAAGAGAAACAACATCACCGGCGACACCCATGGATTCAGGCACCTCAGTCACGAAAACCCGGCGACCATCAACACTTCCCAAAGAGACAAAGCGAGCATTACCTGCCTGCGCAGGCAGACTTTCCAGTGGCTGCAACCATCCGTCACCCGGCTTGAGCACACCAGATCCTGACAGTGCCAACACAAGGTCTCCCCGCTCGGGCTGTCTGGTTGTCCATCCGGGGCTCCACTGAATTGTTGATGTCGCCATCTAGCATCGCACCTTGTAGTGTTAAACGGGCCAAACAGGAATGTATCACACACAAGAGAGCTGCAAGAATGAAGCATTGGCTTTCCGGCTCTCACTCAACCAAGTAAACTTGGCGGCTGTTTTTTCATCGGAGCGACATTTTATGCGTCTTTACCAGGGTATTCGAAGCCTGATCCTGACACTTTTCCGGAAAATCCTGTTTTTATGGGTTCGGACAGATGTCAGCGGGAACAGCGCTGAAGCACTGGGGTTGTCGCCTGAAAAACCCGTTTGCTATGTGCTGCAATACAGCTCGTTATCCAGTCGCCTTGTGCTTGAGCAGGAAGTGATACGAGCAAAACTGCCCGGTGCAACCACCTCGCTTCCGGTTAAAAATGGTCCCTCGCACTCATTCTTTTTTCTCTACCGCCGAGCGGGCGGGGCATTCCGAAAACGCCAGGCGCCCGTTCCAACCCCTGATTTCCAGGCGTTGGTGCGCTACGGCCTGGAAAACCCGGAGAAGGATGTACAGATTGTTCCTGTATCCCTGTTCTGGGGGCGCTCTCCAGACAAAGAAAAGTCCTTGGTGAAATTGCTTTTATCAGACACCTGGTCTGTTGCTGGCCGACTACAGAAATTCCTGATTATTCTGGTGCATGGCCGCAACACCTATGTGCAATTCAATAAGCCCTTCCCCCTGAAGCAGATTGTTGAAGAGTATCGCCACAGCGAAGAGCGCGCCAACCGTAAGCTTGCCCGTATTTTGCGAACCCACTTCCGCAAGGTTCGACAAGCGGTGCTGGGCCCGGATTTGTCGCACCGGAGAACACTTGTAGAGGGCCTGGTAAGAACTCAGGCTGTTAAAGAGGCTATCCGGGAAACCGCAGCCAAAGAGGACCTGGCGCCAGAAAAGGTGCGTGCCCGGGCCTACAAATACGCTGATGAAATTGCCGCCAGCATGTCCATCGTCACCATCCGTATTTTTGAGGTACTACTTGCCTGGCTCTGGAACCGTATCTACAAAGGCATTGCCGTTAACAACATTCGCGTGGCCAAGGAGACGGCTCAGAACAACACGGTGATATACGTGCCCTGCCACCGCTCCCACATCGACTACCTGTTGCTGTCTTATGTGCTCTACAAAAACGGCCTGATGCCGCCGCACATCGCAGCAGGCATCAACCTGAACATGCCGATATTGGGGCCAATCCTGCGCCGAGGTGGGGCCTTCTTCATGCGCAGAAGCTTCCGGGACAACCCGCTTTACAGCACCGTTTTCAACGAATACATGCACGTAATGTTCACCCGTGGCTATTCGGTTGAATATTTTGTAGAAGGCGGTCGCAGCCGCACCGGCCGTATGCTGCAACCCCGCCCGGGCATGCTCGCCATGACAGTGCGCAGCTTTCTGCGCGATCACCGCAAGCCGATTGTTTTTGTTCCTGTGTACATCGGGTATGAAAAGGTTATGGAAGGGCGATCTTACCTGGGCGAACTCCGGGGTAAGAAAAAGCAGAAAGAAAGCGTGTTCGGGCTGGCAAAATCTGCCCGCAACCTTGGCAGCTCCTTCGGCAAAGTTGCACTCAATTTTGGCGAGGCCATACATTTGTCTGAGGTGTTGGACGATGTCCGCGACAGCTGGCGCGATGAGGCTTACAGCTCAGAGTATCGTCCTGCCTGGCTCAATGAGGCGGTTGGCGAACTATCACAGCGCGTTGCCTCCAACATCAACGCATCGGTAGCAGTAAACCCCATTGGCATGATCGCAACCGTATTGCTTGGCGCTGAAAGGCTGGCCATGGATGAGGGCCAGCTTATTCGCTTGGCAGATCAGTACGCACACCTGCTCAAAACCTTCCCCTACGCCGATACCGTCACCTTGCCTGAGGGCTCAGGCAAAGACTGGGTTACCTACTGCGAATCCATGGGGCTGATCTCGCGCCAACCCCAGAAGCTGGGTGACATCATTGGGCTGGAAGGCAGCAATGCCATACTGATGACTTACTACCGCAACAACATCCAGCACCTGTTTGCACTGCCCGCCCTGGTGGCTAGCCTGTTCGAGAACAAAAGCTCACTTGCACGGGAAAGAATCGTCCATCTTGCCAGCGTAGCCTACCCCTACATTCAGTCTGAACTGTTCCTGAAGTACCAGCCTGAAGAAGCGGAAGCGGTGATTAACCAGTGGATTGACGTTCTGGTAGAGCAGGGTCTACTGGTTGCCCAGGATGACGACAGAATCGCGCGCCCTGAAGAAGGCACTGAAGCCATGCTGCGCCTCAGAGTACTGTCCCGATTCATCATTCAGACGGTAGAGCGGTACCATATCGCACTGGGCATACTGCGCAAAAATGGTTCAGGGACGATTACCGCAGCAGAACTGGAAGAACAGTGCACCTTGCTGGCAGAACGTATGTCCATATTGTTCGGGCTGAATGCACCTGAGTTTTTCGACAAGAGCCTGTTCCGGAATTTCATCGCTAACATGCAGAGCAATGACGTTTTAACCACCGACGAGAACGGACTGCTCTGCTATGGCGAAGGCCTCGATGAAGTGGCGGATGATGCCCGACTGGTGCTGAGCGTGGAGAAGCGACAGGCTATTCAGCAAGTTACTATGCTTGGCGTATGACGCCTGAACTCAAACGTCACCTGCAGTTATTTGTTGGGCGCTTGTCGCATTTTGCTTCTTCATAATAACCAGCGCGATTCCACCGAGAATAGCTACAGACGCCAATACCAAACGCAGGGTTACGGGTTCACCCAAAATAATGACGCCACCCAGAGCCGCAATAATCGGAACACTCAGTTGAATTGTCGCGGCATTAGTGGCCTTCAACCCAGGTACGGCTGTGTACCAAATGGCGTAACCGACCCCGGACGCCAGTGCCCCCGACGAAACTGCATACCAGAACCCATCAGTATCGAGCGACGCACCGCTCAACATGAATATGCTCATTGCTATTGTGATCGGAACAGCGCGTAGAAAATTCCCCGCTGTAACCCTGGTCGGATCCCCCCCTCCCTTCCCGCGCAGGGAGTAGATGCCCCATGCAATGCCGGAAACCAACATTAACAAGGAACTATATAGTGGCGGTGCTGAGAGCCCCGGCAGCATGAGGCCAATTAACCCCCCGAAAGCGAGGGAAAGGCCAATGAGTTGCGGTTTATGCAATCGTTCCCCACCCCAAATACCATAGCCGATCATGGTCGCTTGGACGGCGCCAAAGAGTATCAACGCACCAGTTGCTGCAGACAAGCCTGTATAGGCAAATGAAAAGCCGGCGGCATAAACAAACAACGCAAGAGCAGATGTCCAGTTGCCAGCGCCGGCAGGTGAGCTGTGCCTCATTCGTACGATTAGCCAAAGCACCACGGCACCGGAAACCAATCGAATAGTCGTAAAACTGGCTGCGTCGATACTGGTATCCCTGAGCGCAGCCCGGCACAGCAATGAATTACCTGCAAAAGCAACCATGGCTAATGACGTAAGAACAATGATGCGGGCATTCGACATTAAACGTTTTCCTATGAGCATCTAATAGCTAAAGCGCCTTCAGATGCCCACTTGTTTGGGAAAATGGCGCATGGAATTAAAACTAGAAGACCATTTAACGCTATAAACGGCATTCTCGCTTTCTTGATATCAACGAGTCGCCCCCCCCCCCGAAATTATGGTTCGGGCGGTATCCAGATGTGATGCCTGTCGACCTACCTGATAACGCCATTGGAAATAGTGATATCTCAGCGAGAACTTTTCTAGTTTTGAGGTCTTCATGCTCGATCATGTTTTCTGCCTAACGCCTTGGCTTTTCGGCGCACCGGAGCGCCGGCGTAGGTGCGTCCGACAACGGCTATTGGCTAAATGCTTGCATGCGCATCCGCATGCGCATAAACTTAGACCATCCATTAAATAGCCACTTGGAGGCTCGAATGGCAGAACTCTACAACGTAGCTGCACCCAAAAAAGCGGCAAACCTCTCAATCAATAGCGATCTGCTGCGTAAGACCCGTGAACTAAACATTAACCTGTCTGCTACCCTCGAGCGAGCGCTGAAAGAAGAGCTCTCAAAACGTCAGTCAGAACAATGGGTTGAAGAAAATCGCGCCGCGATAAAAAGTTACAACGACTTTGTCGAACAACATGGATGCTTTGGCGACGAATTCAGGGAATTTTGATGGCACAGTTCGATGTATACCCCAACCCAAGCAAGACCAGCAAAGCGCACTACCCTTACCTTGTCGATATTCAGAGCAGCCTGCTGAGCGAGCTGGCAACGCGCATCGTCATCCCCTTGGGGAAACTCTCCGCATTTAGTGGTGAAGCCATGCAAGGAGTCACACCTGAAATCAGCTTTGAAGACCAAGAGCTTCTGCTGTTAACGCCTCAAATTTCCTCTGTTTCAGAAAAGCATCTCAAAAACCCGGTTGGCTCTCTATCGCACTTTAGAGACCAAATTGTTGGAGCCTTGGACATGGCTATCACCGGCATTTAACGCCCGCCATAAACAGCGTGAGGAACGAGCGTCCGGCGACCGCAGGGAGCGAATTTAGTGGCCTTGTTACGTGTCACTGCTCGAGGACACCAAATGAATAATGTTGGATGGACTTGATACCCAGAACGCCTTAAACCCACTTGGAAGTGGCTCGATCTCGTCTCTACGATGACAACCTTGCGCCTTGAGATATTCAGAGGCTTCACCAATATCGCTGGTGACGACTTCCAACCAAATCTCAGACTGGCTTAAACCAGGCATGCAGTCGAGCCACAGAACTTTGTCCCCAAATTCAAATCTTGGTGTGTCGTTCGGGCCATTGGATTGTATCTCAGTGAAGCGGAGCACATCTCTATAGAATCGTACCGTGCTCTGATACTCGTGAGCCGGGATTTTCATGGCTATGTTCTTGCCTGGCTGAAATTCCAGATCCATGCGATAGCTCCTCCATATGGGAACACGTAACAGCTAATTATATTCCTACCTCGGACACGCCTATGGTTTCGGGCTCACAGTGAGCTTGGCTAACCCACTCCCTCATTTGTTCATGATCGAGGACGAACTGCATATATTCTGACGATACCGCCGAGACCTTGATCCCGTAGGTTTTGAATCGCGACGCAACTGGTGCAAACATGCAATCTGCAATAGAGAACTCACCGAACAACCACGGGCCGGTAGCCGAATAGGTTTCTCGGTACTGCGACCAGATTCGGTCTATCCGAGCTATCTCTCGTTCAAGGGTTGCATTAAAAGGGACTTTGCGTCTGATTGCGCGGCAATTCATTGGCAATTGGCCTCGAATTTCTGTGAAACCCGAGTGCATTTCTGCGCAGCAAGATCTTGCTTCCGCTCGTGCACGAACGGAACTTGGCCATCCGCGGCCGCCCAGATACTGCTCTGAAATATACTCGCAAATTGCCAGCGAATCCCAGATGACCAAGCCCTTGTCTTTGAGCACCGGTACTTTCCCTGCGTCGGTATGCTGGGCAAGCGCAGTGTATGTATCGTCTTGATTCAGCCGAATCCGCACTTCCTTAAAAGGTAACTCGTGGACTGACAAAAGCAGCCAAGGCCTTAACGACCATGACGAGTAATTTTTATTCCCTATTACGAGCTCCAAAGTTCACTCCTTGAAATATAACGCCTTGGGTAAGCTACCGGTGCGGAGCGCAGCGTAGTACCGGTCAGCTTCACCCACTGGTTATGCATTGATGAGCTCCCGGTACTGTTCCGAGGGAAACTCGTGTTCAACCCACATTTCTTTGTATTTTTTCGGGCCGATGTTCTTATGGATTTTTGTCAGAACATCGGTTACCTGATCGACAAGGTGCTGCACCGTGGCCTCGCCCTTAAGCAAAACATCGTAATCTGATGAGGAGGTGAGCCCCCAACTCTGCCAATCTTTGAACCAGCGAGCCTCAAAGGCTATTTGGTTTTGATTTTTACTCACTACCAACTGTAGTTCTCCAGGCTCATCCATAAAGATTGCTTTCGCAGTCTTAGCCCCAGATCTCATTTCTATTGCAAGTTCTGCCAGATCCCGAAGGCTGTCATGCAAATAAGAAACGTCGTTCACTATCTCCCCCTCACCACCAGAAATGGTGATTTGGGCCCACCCAGCATCTTCAACGATATAGGAGATAGATAGACTCAATTTCTTTACCTGCATAACGCCTTGCTCACCGGTAAATCAGGAGCGCAGCGAGTAATTTGTCCGCGTGCAGCAACTTGTTATAACCGCCTATCACTTTCTCCAGTCCTTGATATACAAGACATTCTTATTATCAAGCTGAACGACTTTTTTAGCTTTCAATTTCTTTTCCGGTACATCACCATATTTTTCGATTTCATCAATCGCGATAAACGTTTGCTTTCCTGTGGACTCATACAGATCAATCAGTTTAGCAACAGCATCATTCTGGATGTTTTTAAACAACACTGAATCATGTACCAAGAAAGGTAATGCTGTAACCTCTAAAAATGCCAAGTCAAGTAGTATTAAATTTGAATAAGCCTTGCCTGTACCAGTGTCTTCTACCAGGTCGAAAGTGTAGCTATTTTGACCGAGATTAAGTGTTGGGCTCCTCTTTTCCTCGCTATATATCGCCGTGACATTTCTTCTATTCTTGTCATTGAGTATATTTTCGATCAACTCCAAGATCCGAGCCTTCTCGGCAGCAAGCAGTTCTTTTGCTTCCTTTAAATCCGATTTGATCTGTGTGTCCATCTCGAAATACTCTATTTCTTTGCTGGCCACGGAGTGGTCTTGCGACAACTCATAAACCCTATCAATAACGATAGTTGGATTATCTAACTCTGCCAATGAAGTAGATATTTTCGTATCGATCAAATCGATTTCTTCACATATTGAAGATAACAATGATGCTAATTCAGCTTCGCTACTCTTCAACTCCTTTCTAAGTATTTTGGTTATACTTGAGTGAAATGATTCAACTTCTTCGAGTTTCGAAGTATTTACATCGGGGAAGTATTTTACCAGGGGCTCTAAGTGCTTGCTTTTTATGGACTTATTTTGGTTTAGATCATTTCTCACACGAAGCAGCCGACTATCTAATCTAAGCTTCTCTTCTAAAAGCCGATCTTTCTCTACTTTTAGCTCCATAACCTCTCTATTAGCTATCTCTGATATATTGACAGCATATTTCTTTAGGTTGTTTTTAATTTCTTCAATCTCGGAATCTATAGTATTAATTTTTGTAATATTTTCTTTGTACTTCGTCTTGGTTGTCTTGGAAATTAACCCAGTTTTAGCTGCCTTATTAATCGTACTCTTTTCGTCATTTTTATTTTTTACATTTTCCGATAGAATTTTTATCGGCTCATATTTTTCAAAGAGCTTAATTGCATTTGTAACGCAGTCAGAGGGTTTCTGACTTTTAAAACTATGGAGGGGGCGCTTTACATCAAGATTTTCTTTTCCCCAGACTCTAGAGAAAAGAGACACAATTGACCGAAATGAAAGCTCGATATCTCCCAGTGAATAAGACGCCTTTAGAAAAGCGGTGTATTCCTCGATACTAATGGGGTCCACTTCGGAATACTTATCATCACACTTATATACTAAGTCTGGCGTGTGTGTTCCTCTTCTAAAGTAAACTAATTCTTTTCCAAACTGAAAAGTGAAAAAGTAATCATGGTGACCGAGCTCATCGACAACATCTTTATTATGATCAAGAAAAGACTCTCCTCCATATACGAAGTCGAGAACCATTAGTAGCGTTGATTTGCCAATCGAATTCGTGGCTACACTGTCGCCTAACACAACATTAAGACCGGAGTGAAAGCCTATAGTCTTTTCTCTGAACTTATCACAACGAATTTCAATTAACATATCTAATAACTCCTTCACCCTCTTCCAATTCGATCTTTCCTAAGACATAAAGCACATCAAGCGCCAGCATAAACTCACTAATATCTTCAAATTTGTCTAACCGAGCGTGTATCAGCTCTGACAAAGAAATTACCTCAACTTTTTCCAGAATCAAAAAGCTAATCTTAGCTAAGATCGAATTATCAAAACTTGTAAACTTACTAGGAAAAGACATTAAAAAACCTCGCAATTTTGGATAAAGAACGAGGCCATAATTTCTGCCGCATCATTGGTTTTTGGCTTTGTTTTTGCGTAAATCCAGGCAACTATATTTTCAAATATGGCTTGCTGATCAATCCCCATACTCTTTTGCTTTAAATAGTATGTCTTGATCTGCAGGGAAATAATTTCGGAAAAATCATAATTTACGCCATCTAACTCTGAGAACTTTCTTCTGATAAATATGTAATACTCTCTAACGTTGCCTTTAATTTTTAATTTGGTTGGCCTTGAAATAGTAGAGTCTAGCTTCTCATCCACCTCTCTGGGTGTAAAATCAATTTCAGCGTCATTTTCTAGTTCCGGATCATCGTATATAGCTTCTATGATCTGACTGATTTCATCTTCAATCGTATATCTTTTCCAAATTGCTTCTTGGCCACTACGATCAATGAGCTTCTTCTTTAGTAAAAGTAAGGTTCGATACTCCTCGACAGTTCTAGGCTTATCAAACTTTCCATGACATATCTCGCACAAAGGTATGATGTTATCTTCGTCATTTACATCATCACTTAGATGTTCTTCATCTTGAAGTAGATGCTTTTCTTCATTAGTGGGATTTAATGGGTATATATGTGCCAGTTCATAGTTTTTGAAGCTCTTGCCGCTCTTCTTATAGAAAAGAGGCTCAGCACATAAGGGGCACACTCGACTAACCTGTGAAAGAAAGGCTACATTTTGCGCATCAGAATACTTCTTTCTTGGATTACTCATCCTTGAACCACTTTCATATTATGTAGAATGTCCCCAAAAGTTATAACGCCGTGCTCTGGGGCAAACCGAAGCGCAGCGTAGGTTTGTCCCTAGCAGCACCTTGTTAGCGTCGATTCTCAACTTCCGTGACGGGGTGTTCACCAAGATCATCTGGAAGTTCTTCGAGAAGTTCATTTGAATGATACTCCAAAACTATTTCCCCTTTTGTTAGTCTTTCAGTCCAGTATCTCCCTATAAGCTTTAGCTTTGGTCTCTCCACTATTTTAAATACCGCTGTTCCATCATGCGGAATACTTCTTTCACTTAAGCTTAACCTGGGCTTGCTAGTATAAGAGTATGCTATGTTTTTAATTTGACGATCTGGGTCAATTAGAAAGCCTTCTGAGTAGGAAGAACTTTCCATTTCACTTGTTCGCATCATGCAACTAATGTGGAAGAAAGATTGATTTATAGTAAGCATTACAGGTATTGGAGGCGGTTTTTCTCCTGTATCTGGATTTTTCCAGTCAGAGTGTATAAAACCCAACCAGCTTCCATTCAAGTTTGGGAAAGGAACAAGCCACCCTCTAAATAGTTTAAGCTTCCACCCCCACTTCACGAAAACTGCAACTATTAAAAGATCAATACTCACGACTTTAGGGACAAGCCCAAAAAAGCCCTTAACCTTCGACAAGTCCAAGCCACTAAAGTACGCAAGGGAAAACCAAGCAACTGCTGATATGCCGACCAGCAAATATAAAGAGCTTTTAATCGTCACGTTGCGCATCATTTAAAACCAAAATAGTTCCAAGCCGCTTTAGCAAACTCACGCCCATCTGCACGAGTCCATTTTTGGCCTGGATGAAATAGGAAAAAGCATTCATTTACTTCGAGCCAACGACCCTCATCTGGTTCGTCGCCCTGAAGATTATCCCAAACATGAAAAAGCATACCTTTTAGGCGCTCCGTCCATGTTGAACGTGAAAACACTTCATCTGGACAGTTATATGCTAAACATTCCATGAAAAATGATGATAATTCACGAAATGTTCCATCCGCTGCCATTGCATTTTCAATTCGCTTTAGCAGGCGGGCTCCCTTTTTATAGGCATATCCGGTTGCATTATTCTTGGCCGTTCCTTTTTCCATTTGCTGGACTGGATAGTTGACGATACTGCCACCATCCTTTTTGAATATTTTAGTTCCATCCCTCGTTGCATACTTCATGTAATAGCGGTAGCTAAAACAAGGAACTACGTCAGCATCCACTCGCGAAGAGCTCGAATTTATCTGTATCGCTGTAGAACCCGACGAATCCACTTGTCCAGGAAACTTAGCTGTCATTGCGGCAATAAGTTCAGCTCTAAGTTTTGAAGGAGTCCAAATTCCTTCGTATGGCTGACCGGGAGGATGATTACCTTTTTCTGACTCGCCCCAATATTGGACTTCTGTGCATTCAACAGCTATATCCACATCGCTATCTGTACGCACATTTGTATTGTTAGCATAAGAGCCTTTTGCAAATACCTTCAACGAACAATTATTGAACGGCGCATGCGAGTTTATCGCTTCACGAATCATCCGCTCGGTTCTATCCTGTTTGTCCTTCTCTGTGTCACTAGAAGGGCCCGTCCATCCAGATAGCTTATCTTCAAGGCTCATTCTTCATCCTTTGTAAACGCTAACGAGCCTGTAGAAAAACCCTTCACAGAGCCTAATCCACAGCCGCTTTGTTGTTTTTTCATCACCTGCAATTGAATGCCGCGAGTTTTTTAAATTTCGGCAGCATCGCAATATTATCCATATTCAGCTCCAAACACCGCCAATATGGCCCTATAAGAGCGATTTATTGGCAGTATCATAGTCCCGATCATGCCGCTATTTGTCCGTAATTCGCCAGTTTCTCAATATTGTGAACCAGGCAATACAACTGCCACTGGCCCTGCACCTTCTTTTTGCCTCGCAGGCTGAAGCGGTTCAGGCCCTTGTTGCTGCCGATGTTGCCGAACACCGGTTCCACCACCGACATTCGATGGCCGTATATCTCTTTGCCTTGTGGGCTATCCACCCGATGTTTCATCCAGTCTGTGTAGTTGGGGAGTCGTTTGTTTTCGATCGTGAACGACACCTGTCGGCCAGACCCATTGCGGTGATCCGCTGATGCTGGATTCTGCATGCACTTGTGCTTCTTCGGGCAGTGGCGGCACTGAAGCAACCGACCCTCGAAGTGCACCCGGATCTTGCCATTCTCAGCTTCCCTTTGGCCCCGGTAGGTCAGTGTTTCACCAGCCGGGCAGATACAGCTAAGGTTCACGGGATCGAACTGGAATTCACTGGTTGCAAGGGTGTCTTTCCAACCCTTATCCGGGAGGTTCTGGTGCCGTTTACCGTATTTATCTTTCTGCTCCGCGAACTTCGGGTCGCGGCTGCGGAAGCGGTTGTCCGGGATGTAGCCGTTGATCTCGTGTTCGTGCAGGTACCGCATGTTGGCTTCGTTGGCGAAGCCAGTATCGGCGGTGACAATCGCGCCGGTTTGGTAGATGTTGTCGGCAATGCCCAGCTTTTTATAGCGCTGCTGAACCGTCTCCAGCACCGGCGTTAAAGTGTGGTGTTCTTGCCCTTCGCCGAAGGCCTGGGCATCGATGATGATCTGGTGTTTCTTGTCCACCGTGGCCACGCCGTTATAACCCTGGATCGTGCCCTTGCTGGTGGTCATCTTGCCGCTTTCGTTATCGGTGATGTTGCTCTTCACTTCCTTGCGTCGTTTCCCCTGACCCATCCTTGGGCTGCTCGTCTTTAGGAAACGGTCTACTTTGGACATCGCTTCATCCAGCGACAGTATGGTGTTGGCGCGGCGAATGTCTCGATCCAATTCCACTTCGGTTTCCGCCTCATCCCGAGCGTGGTGTTCAGTCAGGTGGTGGCGAATCAGCCGTTTCAGCTTGTCCCGCTTTTCGCCCAACTCTTTAAAGGTGCCCGACCATTCTTTAGCCGCATCGGAGGACATTTTGCAGCCGTCGATGGCAAACAGCTCATTACCCAGCAACCCTTGTTCATGGCACACCAACAATACCTGCTCGAACAGTTCTTCAATTTCATCGGCGTGAAGGCTGACGAACTTGGCCAAGGTGGTGAAGTGGGGAACCGTGTCGCAGGACAGCGCTTTAAAGATGATGTTGGTCTCGCAGCACC
Organism: Marinobacter sp. KMM 10035; assembly: GCF_046537445.1. Taxonomy (NCBI): domain Bacteria; kingdom Pseudomonadati; phylum Pseudomonadota; class Gammaproteobacteria; order Pseudomonadales; family Marinobacteraceae; genus Marinobacter; species Marinobacter sp. KMM 10035. The sequence goes on from NZ_JBBVMG010000003.1 coordinate 86,729, forward strand.
ATTGGATCTCGCGGCTGGAGGTGATGCCCTTGGAGTAAGCAAACAGAATGATCTTCAGGAGAATCGCGGGATCATAAGCCGTGCGGCCTGTGTCGTCGTTGCGATACTTGGGGTGAAACACCGACAGATCCAGCTTGTGTTCAATCAGGTAATGAACGGCGTGTTCAAAGGTGCCAGGCTGAAGCTGTTCCTGATAATTGATGACGACCATCGCATCCTGGTCGTAGTTGTAATGCTTGAAGCGGGGCATTCCGACGACTCCTTGTCTGTTTGCTCAATGCTACCAAAAACGACCTGTTTTGGGGTTTTTCTACAGCCTCAACGCTGAGGTAACCGGCGCCGGAGCGTCAGCGGAGGGAACCAAAAGCGCCACGCTTTTGGCGTCCGGTTGACCGACTGGTTATAGGGCCGGTTACTCACTGATTAATTTACCATTTTCCCAGAATTCGTTTACTCTATCCCACCATATTTTTGATTCTGGCAGTAGATAGAGTTCAATTGACCTGGCATTGCTCTCGCCTTGAAGTCCCTCAAGCAAACCGATGGTTGCAGCTTCTCTAACATAGGGACTGCCCTCGGTGTGCCAGCGCTCTATTACAGCAAATAACGCGTCAAGCTCAGAGTCTTGCTTCTCTTCTACCAGTTTAGAAATATGTCTAGAAAGGTCGCCTAGAGCCAGATACAACGGCAGATCCTTTTCACCATCCCATTCAGCGATAAATTCTTTCCACGCAGGCTCAAAGCTAGGGCAAGCTTTGAGAGCCAATTCAAACATTTCGTGCTTATCAATCATGGTTCCCAAAGGCCCTATAACAGCTAATTATACGAACGAGCTCGTATATCACTCATTCGTAAAACTCCATTCAAACACACTCAAGAAAACACGATTTTCCAAATAAAAACAAATTCTTGAGCACCAACTACCACGGCTACCGCCGGAGTTATACGCCCTATTTCGAGCCACTCCTGCTCCCACCACGGGCGTGTAACTCCACCCTTCCTGCTTCAACTTTCCAACCCTATCAGATAGTTACCTTCTTTTCTCTGGAGAGTTTTGGCGTTTTGCGAACGCGTTCGTATAACTCCTGCAGCATGCGCGCCTGCGCTGGTTAGATTCGGATCTTCGAATATCGCGGGAACTACAACCCCACCAGCTCCAAACCTGGCGGCCAGGTTAGGCCCAAATGTGTCTAAGGAGGTCAGGCAGGGCTTGTAATGGCCTCGTAACGCGGAGCGTCAGTGGGCAAAGGATCGCCTAGCGGGCTAGCGTGAGGGTAACGCGCGGATTGGGTAGATATCGTAACGGCTACTCTTACCCTCTACCCGGGTGCTGGGCTCAGGCCCGGGGATCGCCGGTGCCTTCCGCGGGCGTTTAACCACCACACGATAGGTTGCGGTGGCCAGTGCAGTGTTCAACAAAGCTTCTGAGTCGTCGTCATCGCCCACTACCGTTCGGAACACCTGCATTTCTTTCTTCACCAGCGCAGATTTGTCCCTGTGGGGAAACATGGGGTCGAGGTAGATAACGTCGGCCACATCAGGCGTGTCTGAGGCCTCTTCGGCGCTCGTCAGCCAGTCAATGCTGCTACCAGCCCTGAGCGTCATTCGGGCGATGATAGGTGCGCAATCCATATTAAGAGCTGCCCGGGCCAAACCATCCGCCAGCAACGCATGAATCACGGGGTTACGCTCAAACAGGCTGACCCGACAACCGAGGCTGGCCAGCACAAACGCGTCCTGACCCAAACCTGCTGTCGCATCCAGAACATGCAGGCCTGCTTTGGCTTTCTGCAAGCCGACAGCGCGAGCAACAAGCTGGCCTGAACCACCACCATGCTCGCGACGATAGCCCATCTTACCGGTTACAAACTCTGCCCTCACAGGGCCTGGCGCACCCTTCCCGGCCACTTGGAGACACAAGCCGTTCTCATCCAGAAACAGCAAGGCGCTGGCATGCCGCACGTCTTTGGGCCGCACGGCGCCGAGGTATGGCAGGGACAATTCAGAACTGAGCAGCTTGGCTTTGTGCTCATCACCTAGCGGGCTTCGGGCAACTGCCAGAGGAATAATCGCGTTTTCAGAGGGGGCGCTTGAAGCCTTAGGGCGTGACATCAGATAAAAACCTTAATCACGACCCGGTAATTTCTTCCAGGTGATTTCATCGCGGATGTACACCGGTTGCGCCTGTTCTGCCGGCACAGCCAAGCCCTGACCAAACTTCAAAGCGGCCAGGCGTGCTACCCAGGCGGCTCGGGGAATGAGAGATTCATCCACCGCAGTGATCAGGTTTGAAACCACGGGGGGCATCTTGTCGCGAAAAGCCCAACCCTGACCTGCGCCAGCCCACTCCACAACGCCGGGCTCCAGAGCAATCTTCGAAGGTGAACAAACTCGCTCCTCGCCCACCAACTCTGGTAGGCCCGAACGATTCAGGAAGCAGCCCCAATAGACTTCGCTCATGCGGGCATCAAAGGCCACAGCTACGCCATTGCCTTCAGTTAACTGCAGGGTTTCAATGGCACCAAGAGCAACCGTTTCGAGCGAAGATACAGGCACAACAGGGAGGTCTAGTCCCCATGCCAATCCTTGAATCACACCCGTGGCGATACGAACGCCGGTAAAGGATCCTGGGCCACGGGCAAATGCCAAGGCATCGAGATTGGCTGGTTTGAGCCCTTGTTCCGCCAATAACTCTCGCAGCATTGGCATCAGAAGGCGTGTATGGCCTCTGGGTGCAATCTCAAACTTCTCGATAACCTCACCATCAACAAAAAGGGCTGCAGAGCAGCCCTCTGAGGAGGTGTCCAGTGCCAAAAGTTTCACAGGCGTGAATGGCCTCGGTAGAACATCAGTGGATTATTTGAGGCGAGCACTAATCTGTTCGCGAATACTGTCCAGGCTGCCTACGCCTTTAACACTCACATACTCTGGCGCCGCTTCCGGCTGTGTCTTGGCCAGATCCTGGTAGTAGCCGATCAACGGCGCGGTCTGATCGTGGTAGATCTTCAAGCGCTTGCGAACGGTTTCTTCCTTGTCGTCTGCACGCTGCATCAGCGGCTCACCTGTCTCATCGTCTTTACCTTCCACTTTGGGTGGATCGTACTTGACGTGATAAATGCGGCCACTGCCCTCATGCACGCGGCGGCCAGACAAACGGCTAACAATCTCTTCATCGTCCACAGCGATTTCGACAACGTAGTCGATCACAATACCCTGGTCTTTCAAGGCCTCGGCCTGGGGAATTGTGCGGGGAAAACCATCCAGCAGATAACCGTTTTTGCAATCTGGCTGCTTAATCCGCTCTTCAATCAGCGCAATAATGATGTCGTCAGATACCAAACCACCGGTCGCCATTACTTCTTTGACCTGTAGCCCAAGTTCGGATTCCGCTTTTACAGCTGCCCGCAGCATATCGCCAGTGGAAATCTGGGGAATACTAAAACGCTCAGTAATGAATTGGGCTTGCGTCCCCTTCCCAGCGCCTGGTGCGCCTAACATGATGATTCGCATACAGCTGTGCTCCCATTTTCGTTATTAAAGTTTGAAAAACTGTGGCAAAAACCTGAGCCTTTGCGACAACCTCTCCCGTCGAAACCGATGTTGATCAAGTTCGATGATCGCGCATTATACGAAGTCAGGCACTTCAGAGAAAGTCGACCTCCGTATCATCTTCAGAAAACTGACGTATAACGGAGGCGCAGAAGACCATTATCAGGTGTTGAGTGACGATGCCAGAGCATCCAGTTCAGGGGCAACCTGATCGATTTCGGCATTCAACTCATCCACGAATCCAGGCTCCAGTCCCAAGCCATGCAACAAGGAGGGAAGATCATCTGAATTAAACTCGTCGCCAATACCCCGCTCTTTCAGCAACGCGTTGGCCAGCTGAACCATCATCACGTAGTTTTGGTGCTCGCCTTGGTAGCCTGGCTGCTGGTGCACACCTGCGGCTTTGATGACCGGATCAGGCAGCTCCCAAAGCCGGTGCAGAATGCCACCAATGGCACCATGGCCTACCGATATAATTTCCTGTTCACTGCCCTGCCCGAAAACCTGTTGCTCCAAAGACTGCATGCTGGTTTCTGGATTGGCCTCTCGCAGCTTGTTAAGTTCTTTGAATTCCGCTGGAAACAGGTGCCCCACCAGTAGCAAGCCAAAGTTATGCAACAAACCACACAAATAGGCCAAACCTTTGTCTGCACCACAGTGGGGCGCCATGCGCTGGGCCACAAATGCGCAATACAGCGAGTGGCGCCAGAAATTGTCCATGCCCAGAATGCCCGCCTTGGGCACATCGAACGCCCGCACTGAAGCAATGCCCAGTGCTATGTGGGCAACCCGGTCAAAACCCAGCACGCGTGTTACAGCATCCTGAACAGAGTTAATCTGGCCGGGGTAATGAAACAGGGCCGACCGGGCATAGCGCATTACTTGTGCGGTCAAGCTAGGGTCAAACTCAATCAGCTCCGCCAGCTCCCGGGCCGTGGCCTCGGTGTTGGAGGTCAGGCGCAGAATACGCAATGCCAGTGCCGGCATTGGCGGCAGGCGGTACAGCTTTTTCAGCTTACTGGCCACTTCTGCCAGCGTCAGCGCATCCCGGCCACCGTTATTGCCTGGCCCGCGAATAGCCAAATTCCCTTCCCGGCTACCAGCCATAGCCAAACGCAACGAGGGTCCATCCAACTCTACCAAGGAGTGATCTGTACCACTGGAAAACACCACCCGCTCAGCCCGAGCAATACTCTCATCCAGCAACACCGGTAACTCGTAGGCACTGCCAATTGGTGGGGTAAACCCGGGATCACAATCACCAAACAGTCGTATGGTCTGCTGCGCCGTCAGGGGTTGCAAATAGCGCCCCGTTAATTGGCGCAGAGCTTCTGTATCAAGCGCACTGTCGTATTTATGCACAGCCATAACAATGCCACTGATATCAATCAGCAGTGTTGCTTTAATGACGTTCACCCGGGATTCGCCCAACGCAGATACCGCCTCATCCAGGCTGGTAGCCCGGTCGATGGGCAGCTCCTGATAAGCTATACCTTGCTGATTAAAAAAACGCTCCAGTCGCGCTGCGAGAGCCAAAAACACTACTCCTGTTATCTATGGCAGGGCCACTCAGGCCCCATATCCGTTCCCGGTCGATTTAGCCGGTGTTGCGCATTCCGGCGGAAATCCCCGCCATTGTAACCTTAAGCGCGCGTTCTACCAGCTCAGGAACCTCACCCTTACCTTCACTCTCCCGGTCACGCCTCAGTAACTCTGCCTGAAGATAATGCAACGGATCTGTGTAGGGGTTGCGCACCCGCATCGAGTGGGCAAATACAGGCTCGTCTTCCAACAGCTCATCCTGTTCCTTGAGCTCCAGCAGGCGCTGAACGCAACCCTCAAGCCGTGCACCCAAGCTTACGCCGAGTGTTCGGAGCTTATCGTCGTCCAGCAGGGTTTTCTCATAGTAACTGGCAATGCGTAGGTCCGCCTTGGCCAGCACCATTTCAAGCATGTCGACATAGGTACGGAAGAACGGCCAGCCCTGCATCATCTCACGCAAGGCAGGCAAGCGCCCCTCTTTAGCTGCATCTTCCAGCGCCACATCACTACCCAGCCAACTGGGCAACATCAACCGCATTTGAGTCCAGGCAAAAATCCAGGGAATGGCCCGCAAGCTTTCCACTCCGCCACTGGCTTTACGCCGCGCAGGGCGGCTGCCCAGCGCCAATTTACCCAGCGCCTGTTCCGGGGTTACCTGGCGAAAGTAAGGCACAAAATCCGGATTTTCCCGAACTACTTCCCGGTAAGCCCTGAGCGAGCGCTCCGTCAGCCAATCCATGGTGTCTCGCCATGCATCTTCAGGCTCAGGCGGTGGTGCCAGAGTCGCCTCGATCACCGCCGTGGTGTATAGCGTCAAACTTTGCACCGCAAGCTGGGGCAAGCCAAACTTGAACCGGATCATTTCGCCCTGTTCCGTTATGCGGAAGCTGCCATTTACTGACCCAGGAGGCTGGGAAAGAATCGCCCGGTTGGCTGGGCCGCCGCCACGGCCAACGGTACCGCCACGGCCATGGAACAGGGTCAGGTGCACACCATAACGGCCGGCCACCTGAGTAAGCTTCTCCTGGGCCTGATACTGCGCCCAAGCAGCCATTAGCTGGCCGGCATCCTTGGACGAATCCGAGTAGCCAATCATGACCTCCTGGCGCCCCTGACAATAGTCCCGGTACCACTCCACTTCGTATAAGGCGGCCATGCTTTCAGGCGCGCCGCGCAGGTCGTCCAGTGTTTCAAACAACGGCACAACACGCATGGGGAATTTCATGCCGGATTCACGCAGCAGTAAAATAACGCTCAATACGTCAGATGGCTTGCTTGCCATAGAGATTACGTAAGAGCCTAACGCTTCCGGCGTTTGCTGCGCCACCACCTCACAGGTGTCCAAAACTTCGCGCACTGGTTCGGAAGGTTCCCAGTTCCGGGGAACCAGCGGGCGGCGCCCTTGCAGCTCCCGAACCAGAAAGGCTTGCCGGTCTTCTTCGGGCCAGGAAAGATAATCACCCAAACCAAGATACTCCACCATTTCGGCAACCGCTTCCGCGTGTCGGGTGGCTTCCTGACGGATATCGAGACGAATCAAAGGCAGGCCAAACGTATGGGCGCGGCGAATGGTATCCAGCAAGGCACCTTTGGCTATGTGTTCAAGCCCGCACTCCGCCATTGATCGATAACAAAGCTCTAGCGGGGCCGTGAGATCTTCATTTTCAAACAGAATGCCATTGCCGTTAGCAGGTTCGCCATTAATGCAGGCCTCTGCCCAATCACGGGTTTTAATCAGCCGGTCACGTAGTTCCGCCAGCACATGTCGGTAGGGTTCCCGGGAATCGCCGGCAAAGCCACGCAGCTCATCATTCGCCTGCCACATGGAAAGCTCAGCCCGCAGCGATTTGATGTCGCGGAGAAACAGATCTGCGGCCATCCAGCGCCCGAGCAGGAATACCTTTTGGGTTACCTGGTGCGTAACGTTTGGGTTGCCATCGCGGTCGCCACCCATCCAGGACGCAATGCGCACGGGCGTTGCCTGCAATGGTAGCCCTTTGCCCGTTGCATCCTGAAGTGACGCATCAAGATCGGCAAGAAACCGGGGCAACGCTTGCCAAAGGCTATTTTCGATAACCGCAAACCCCCACTTGGCTTCATCAACTGCCGTGGGTCGCTCATGGCGTATCTCATCGGTATGCCAGGCTTCTGCCACAAGCCGGGACAAGCGCTCGGTGATGGCATCTCGCTCCGCCGGCAACAAGTCATCGTGATCCAGACTAGCCAAGCAATCCGACATTTCATCGTATTTCATGATCAATGTGCGGCGGGCGACTTCTGTGGGGTGCGCCGTTAGCACAAACTCCACGCGCATATCCGACACGCATTTATGCAGTGCATCAGCACTCACTCCGCTAGCTTTCAGTCGATCAAACACACCCGCCAATGGTTCAACCATGAGATCCGACTGATGCCCACGCTTGCGGCGAATTCCGTGGTACTGCTCCGCCAGGTTCGCAAGGTTGAGGAACTGGTTAAAGGCTCTCGTGACCGGCAGCAGCTCATCATCGCTCAATTTGCCAAGAAGGCTGACCAGACGCTGGCCAGAGCCGCTTTCCTGCCGGCGATCAGCTTTGGCGGCAGCCCGGATTTCCTCAATAAGCTCATAGCATTCCTGGCCAGGGTGGCGCTGTATGCTCTGGCCCAACAGTTCGCCCAGCATACGGACATTTTCTCGGAGATCAGGGTGTAGCTCGGTCACATTGGCGTCCTTATGGATTGACGGAGACAAAGTAAACTAACGATACTAAGGAACGACTGGAAAAGTCTATTGGCGTTTAGGTGCCTAAGGAGCGACCATGAAAGTCACAGATCTGCCCAAGCAATGGGAGCAAAAGAAAGAGCTTGCAGAGCGCACTCACGAGTACAACCTGAGGCTTCCTCTTGGAGACGCTGCAAGGGTTTCAGCTCTGGCTGAGCTTTACCCGGACCGCAGCGAAAGCGACATTCTCAATGATATGGTGGCCGCCGCACTGGACGAGCTGACCAGCCGTAGCCCGCTGGACGAAAAGCTGGGCAAACGTAAAGAATAACTCATCGATTCCAGACAATTGCCGGAAGACTCGTAATCAGGCAACTGATTCGAGCTGGCGAGCCTTAAGTCGCTTGATATGCTTTTGGCTAAGGCGCACAAACTCCGGTGTAAGCCCCTTATCCTCATACATTTCAAAGCCCTCTTCATCAAAGGCGACTACCTGATCTCCCTGCACATAGGGGAATTCGGCTTCAACCTCATCCAGCGTCACCGTTATCAGGTCGCGCAACAGATCCTGAGGCGATTTCAAAGGATAAAGTGCAGACAAAGCTTCTAGTTGCTGATGGTGCAAATCAGACAAAGCCACAGCATGGGCATCACGGGTAAGCTTTCGGCTTGCGTGCTTATCCCAGTAACTGACCAGATCTTTGATTTTCATCGAACCTGACTCCCGCATCCTGTTGGTGACATCCAGAGCCCCAACTGAGCTCCTGCTTCACTCAGTGTAGACGAAGCTATGGATCAACTCTTCTTTTCCACACCCTTGACTGACTGCCAGATGTCATCGAGCGCTTCAAGTGTTTGCTCGTCGAAGTCGCGGCCTTCCCGAACCAACGCCTGCTCAATCGCCCTGAACCGTGCCTCGAACTTGTGGTTGGTGCGCCCAATCGCCTGCTCAGGATTAACCTTCATAAAACGCGCAAGGTTCACACACACAAAGAGCACGTCGCCCAGCTCATCCTCAACCGCTTCGCGATCGCCTTCACCCAACCCGGCGGCCTGCCAGGCTTCTTTCAGCTCATCAATCTCTTCATGGAGTTTGTCAAAAACCGGGTCTATATTCGGCCAATCAAACCCGTGCCTTGCCGCCCGCTTTTGCAATTTCTCCGCACGGACCATTGCAGGCAGTGCCCGTGCAATTCCATCAAGCCGGCTTGGCGATGGCGCATCCGTTGAAGCTGTTTCTTGCTCCTGCGCCCGCTCTTCCGCTTTGATGCGTTCCCAGCTCTCTTTGATCCAGGCTTCGCCAGGCCGGTTATCCGGGTCAATACGGCTTTCCAGCGTACCTTCGGGGAACACGTGAGGGTGGCGCCGAATAAGCTTGCGCACCAGATTATCGACCACGGAATCAAAACTGAAACGGCTTTCTTCGGCCCCGATCTGCGAGTAGAAAATTACCTGAAACAGCAGATCGCCCAACTCATCCTCAAGGTTTCGAAAATCCTCCCGCTCTATGGCATCTGCCACTTCGTGGGCCTCTTCCAGCGTATGCGGAACAATGCTTCTGAAGGTTTGCTTCGCATCCCAGGGGCAGCCGGTTTCAGGATCGCGCAGCCGGGCCATCAACACTTTCAGATCGTCAATGGAGTAAGTCATGAGCGCTTACGCCTTACGTCGATAATGTTGGGCAGGTTGCGGATCTGGGCCAGCAACCGCGCCAACTGGTCCAGACTGGAGATTTCCACCGTCACTATCATGGTTGCAGTGTTGTCATCCCGGTTGGTCATGGTGTGGAGCGATAGAACATCACTCTTTGAAAGCGACAACACCTGGGTAATATCGCGCAGCAGACCCGACCGGTCGTAGGCTTCAATTTCGATATCCACCGGGTAAACAGACGCCTGCTGACCACCCCAACTCACCTCAATAATCCGGTTTGGCTCGAATTCCCGCAAGTTCAGGAATGTAAGGCAATCCTGCCGATGCACCGTCACACCCCGCCCGACGGTGATATAGCCACCTATGGCATCTCCCGGCAGTGGTTTGCAGCATTTCGCCACCTGGGTCTTCAGCTTGCCCACACCCAGTATGTGAATATCCGACTCAGTATCGTATGGCTTGCGGCGCTGGGCCGTCAGCTTCAGATCAAGCTGTTCGGATTTCGGCTCCAGCATTTGCTGGGCAACATTAGCCACATGCGCAGGGCGCAGGTCACCCGCTCCCACCGCCGCAAACATATCTTCGGCGTTGTGATAATTTACTTTTACCGCCACCTGGCTGAAATCCACGTCGTGCAACGACAAGCGCCTGAGCTCGTCTTCAATAATGGCGCGCCCATCAGTAACGTTGCGTTCGCGGTTCTGCTGTTTGAACCAATGCGTTACCTTGGCCCTTGCGCGGGAGGTCTGAAGATAGCCCAGGCTGGGGTTCAACCAGTCCCGGCTGGGAGAGGGATTGTTCTTGGACGTGAGCACGAATACCTGCTCCCCGGTTTTCAGGGGATAGGTCAGCGGCACTATCCGGCTGTCTACCCTTGCGCCCCGACAAGCATGGCCGATCTCGGTATGCACCCGGTAAGCAAAGTCCACAGGGGTAGCGCCCTGTGGCAAATCAACCACGTGCCCATCGGGCGTGAAGACGTATATCCGGTCTGATACAACGTCCGTTTTAAGGTGATCAGCCAGGCCGGAGAGATCGCCCAATTCTTCCTGCCACTCCAGCACCTGACGAAGCCAGTTGATCTTGGCTTCATAGCCGGAGGCTTTCTGGTTTTTATCCGTGCCCTTGTACAACCAGTGCGCACACACACCCAGCTCGGCATCTTCGTGCATGTCGTGGGTGCGAATCTGAACTTCCATTACCTTGCCATCAGGCCCGATAACCGCCGTGTGCAGAGACTGGTAACCATTTTCCTTGGGGTTGGCCACGTAGTCATCAAATTCATTAGGAATGTGACGCCAAAGTGCATGCACAATCCCAAGCGCCGCGTAGCAGTCTTTGACCTCCGGCACCAAAATGCGCACAGCTCTGATGTCATACACCTGAGAGAAGTCGATGCCCTTAATGCGCATTTTCCGCCAGATGCTGTAGATATGCTTGGCACGACCGGAAAGCTCGGCGTCGATACCAGACGCTTTCAATTCCCCCTGAAGCGTGCTGATAACACGGCGAATATACCCCTCGCGATCAAGGCGCTTTTCATCCAGAAGCTTTGCGATTTTCTTGTACGCAGTCTCATGGAGGTAGCGAAAGGAAAGATCTTCCAGTTCCCACTTGATATGCCCGATACCCAGGCGATGGGCCAGGGGCGCGTATATATCAAATACTTCACGGGCCACCCGCATGCGTTTTTCTTCAGGCGCATTCTTGACGCCGCGAATAGCACAGGTGCGTTCCGCAAGCTTGATCAACGCCACCCGGACATCATCAATCATGGTGACCAGCATTTTGCGAACGTTGTCCAGCTGGCCCTCACTTTGCCCAAGCACATTGCCTTTGAGAGGGTGGTGTATGGAGGAAATGGCCGCCATCTGCTGAACACCGTTGATCAGCATGGCCACTTCGTCGCCGAATTCCTTGCGGATAACCTCCAGCGCGACCCGCTCCTCCCGCACCGCCCGGTAGAGAATGGCGGCAACCAGGCTGGTTTGATCCAAACGCAGCTCTGCGAGCACCTGAGCCATTTCTATGCCGATGCGAAAACTGCTGGAACCAGCCGCCCACAGACGATCTTCACGGTAGGCCTGTAGATCTATTTCAGCAGCTTTTTCACAAGCCCTGCGGAATTGCGCCACATCATCCAGATGGGTCTGCGAGGATATCTGCTGTACCCAGCCATCGATATCAATCTGGCCATCGCCATCCACTGCATAGTCTTCGCGAACTTTTACCATATCTGTTTTGTTATTCCTGGTGGTTCACACAGCCATCCTTTGCTGCGCACAACGACATTCATTGTCAGCCGCGCTCAAACAGCGCAATCGACTCCACATGCGTGGTATGAGGAAACATATCCATCACTCCCGCACGTACCAACCTGTATCCATTTCGGGCCATTACGCCCGCATCACGAGCCAAGGTGGCGGGGTTGCAGGACACATACACAATAGTCTTGGCACCAAACGCAGTCAGGTACTTGCAGATCTCTTCTGCCCCCGACCTTGGCGGGTCGATCAGGATTTTATCAAACCCCTCCTGCGCCCAACTCTGGCCTGTGAAGTCACCGTGCAGATCCGCGCCGTGGAACGCAACGTTCGTAAGCCCGTTCAGTTCCGCATTCTCCCGGCCCCGCACAACCATCGCATCGTCGCCTTCAACGCCAATCACTTGGCCACCCTTGCGCGCAAGGGGAAGCGTAAAGTTCCCCAGCCCACAGAACAGATCCAGAATCCGTTCGCCGGGCTGTACATCCAACCAATCCACGGCCCTGTGTACCATGGCTTTATTGATATCCGCATTGACTTGCGTAAAGTCCATGGGATGGAACTTCATGGTCAGGTCGAACGCGTCAAGCCGGTAGCTGAGCCGTTCATCCTGCCGGCCAGTCGATTCCGGCCAGATGCGGTGAACGGTATCCGGCCCTTTCGGCTGCAGATAAATATGCAGCTCGTGGGCCTGCCCGAACGCAATCAGCTTTTCCCGGTCGCCGGTGCTCAGCTCATCCATATTGCGGAAAACCATGGCCGCTGTGTCGTCGCCACAGGCAATCTCTACCTGAGGAATGCGGGCATAGGCATCCATGCTGTGCAGTAACTCGCGCAGCGGAACAACGCGCTCACCAATGCGCGGATCCAGCACCACGCACCGATCAATATCCGTAAGAAAGCTGTTGCGCTTCTCCCGGAAACCAACCAATACCGATTCTCGGGCTTTCACGTAGCGCACACCCATGCGCGCCTTGCGCCGATAGGCCAACGTGCTGTCCGGGCGTAATGGCTCGATCCACTCCTCAGGCTCTATACCGCCAAAGTGCGCGAACTGCTCGCGCAGCGTGTCTTCCTTGAAGCGGATCTGGGCGTCGCTGCTCATATGCTGAAGACTGCAACCACCGCACAGGTCTGCGAACTCGCATGGAGGTGTTTGACGGTCAGGAGCTGACTCCAACACTTCTAGGGTGCGCAGCTCATCAAATTTGCTTCGGCTAGATACCACTTTGGCCATCACTGTTTCGCCTGGCAAGGCGCCATCGACAAACAGGATTTTGCCATCCTGACGCGCTATGCCACGGCCATCATGGCTAAGCTTTTCCACTTCACAGCGCACGGGTTCCGTAGGAAGTACCTTCCTGCGTCGTCTGCTCATAATCTGTTCTCTTGGTGTCGTCAGTCAGGTTCAGGTGTTTGGGAACACACCCGTGGATAAGTAGCGGTCGCCGCGGTCACAGATAATGGCTACGATAATGGCGTTTTCAACCTGGGCAGACAGTCGAAGTGCAGCGGCGATGGATCCGCCAGATGATACGCCACAGAAAATCCCTTCTCGTTCAGCCATGGCGCGCATGGTGTCCTCGGCTTCTTGCTGGCCAATATCGAGCACCTGATCCACCCGGGCCGCATCGTATATGCTGGGCAGGTAGGCTTCCGGCCAACGGCGGATGCCTGGTATGGAGGCGCCCTCTTTAGGCTGCAAGCCAATAATGTTGATATCGGGATTGCGCTCTTTCAGATAACGGGACACGCCCATAATAGTGCCGGTGGTACCCATGGAACTGACAAAGTGCGTTACCCGCCCCGCTGTCTGTTCCCAGATTTCAGGGCCTGTGGTGCGATAATGCGACAGCGGGTTGTCCTGGTTGCTGAACTGATCCAGCACCTTACCCTTGCCTTCCACCTGCATTTTCAACGCCATGTCTCGGGCCACTTCCATGCCTTCTTTCTGGCTCACGGTAATGATCTGGGCACCGTAGGCTCTCATGGATGCACGGCGCTCTTCGCTCATATTGGCAGGCATAATAAGCACCAATCGGTAACCCTTTATGGCGGCTGCCATTGCCAGAGCAATACCGGTATTACCGCTGGTCGCCTCAATCAGCGTATCCCCGGGCTGAATCTCGCCACGGCGCTCCGCTTCCTGAATCATCCCCAGGGCTGGCCGATCTTTTACAGAACCCGCCGGGTTATTGCCTTCGAGCTTTGCCAGAATTACATTACTGGTCTCGCCAGGAAGACGCTGTAATCGAACCAGAGGCGTATGCCCGACATAATCTTCTACTGTTGGAAAATGCATATGAGAACCCTGTGGTACACTTTTGCGTGGCATGATACGCCTTATGGCCCCAGTCGCCCAATACAGCTTCTCGCTAAAACCATGACTGAAGGCTATATAAGCAACGTATTTTTCGGCTCCGCCGGCTTGGACAATCAAATCATCCGCGCCCGGATGGCCTACTATTACAAGGACGTAACCCGCCCAGACAGGCGGCGTTAAGTTATTTTTCAGGAATATCGTATGCGACGTTGGGGCATTCGCAAAAAGGTGCTGGTGGTTACTCTGGTTCCCACCCTTATCACCACCCTTATGCTTGGGATGTTTTTTACCTATAGCTGGGTTAACAATATTGAAAGCCTTCTGAGGGATCGTGGCGAGTCACTTTCACGCCAGCTCGCGGCCGGCTCGGAATACGGGCTGTTTACGGCTAACCGAAGCCTGTTAAGCAACCTTTCCAACGCCCTGCTGGAAGAGCAGGATGTTCGCTCAATCACCTTTTTCGACAGCAACCGGCGTCGTTTGCTTCACTCCGGGCCCGGCAGTTCAGACAACCTCGACAGCAAAGAACTGGTCAGCGAAGAGGCAAGCCGGATTACCCGCAAGACCAGTACCCGTTTTGTAAACCCTGTTTTTCTCCAGGATCTGATCATTCAGTCCATCCACGATCAGGGCTCACAGCAACCCTCTTCCGAGCAAAGGCAACCTCTCGGCTGGGTGGCTGTGGAGATGTCTCATATCCGCACCGAAAAAGAGACCTACAAAGCCCTACTGATTTCCCTTCTGCTGGTTCTTGGCGGGGTTATTTTCAGTTTGCTGATCGCGCTGCGCCTGAGCCGCGCCTTCACCGGGCCAGTGTTCGAACTTAACGAGGCTGTAGCAAAGCTGAAGGAAGGCAAGCTGGACACCCGCATTCATACCAAAGCTGGCCCGGAATTTGAGCAACTGGAATCTGGCCTCAATGCCATGGCGGAGGAGCTGAGCAAAGCCCAGGCTGAAATGCAGCAAAATATTGATCAGGCCACCGAGGACCTGCGCGAGACTCTGGAAACCATTGAAATTCAAAATATTGAGCTGGATTTCGCGCGCAAAGAAGCCTTGGAGGCCAGCCGCATAAAATCTGAATTCCTGGCAAATATGTCCCACGAAATCCGCACACCACTCAACGGGATTATCGGCTTTACGGAGCTGCTACTCAAAAGCCCACTGCCCCGCCAGCAACGGGACCATTTGAGCACCATTCGAAAATCGTCGGAAATT
This sequence comes from Marinobacter sp. KMM 10035, assembly GCF_046537445.1. NCBI lineage: Bacteria > Pseudomonadati > Pseudomonadota > Gammaproteobacteria > Pseudomonadales > Marinobacteraceae > Marinobacter > Marinobacter sp. KMM 10035. Next base: position 101,979 of record NZ_JBBVMG010000003.1, read on the forward strand.
TTGCTCACCATAATTAACGACATTCTGGACTTCTCCAAGATTGAAGCCGGCAAGCTGATCCTTGACCGCGTCCCCTTCCAGCTCAGGGACATTGTGGAAGAAGTGATGGTAATGCTGGCCCCCGCGGCCCATAACAAAAATCTCGATTTAGTCCCGCTGGTATACAACGATGTGCCCGATAACATCATGGGCGACCCTTTGCGGGTAAAACAGGTAATTACCAATCTGGTCAACAACGCCATCAAGTTCACCCAGACCGGTGAAGTCGTCCTGCGGGCGAGCCTGGAAGAGGAAGACAAAGAAGGTAACCGGGTCACCCTGCGTCTGAGCATTACCGATTCCGGAGTAGGCCTATCGCGGGCCCAGCAACAGTCGCTGTTCAATGCATTCAGCCAGGCCGATGCATCTACCGCAAGGCAATATGGCGGCACGGGCCTTGGGCTGGCTATTTCCAAGCGCCTGGTGGAAGAAATGGGCGGCCAGATTGGCTTGCAAAGTGAACTGGGCAAAGGCTCCACCTTCTGGTTTACCCTGACGCCTGAACTGTCCTCAAGCGGTGAGGCCGTCGCCCCCCGAGATGCACTGCGGGGAGAGAGGGCTATTTATCTGGAGCACCAGAAAACCTGTGGCCTTGCGGTTGAACATCTATTACGTGAGTGGGGCATGACAGTTGATCGGGTTACCTGCCCAAGCGCCATGCAGGAGAAGATTGAAGAGGCCCAGAAGAGCCAGTCGGGGTATGCGGTGGCCATCATCGGCATTACCCGGCACCTACTCAACTCCAGCCAGTACTGCGGGCTGGTGCGGACCGTGGAGATCGAGCGGGATTGCCGCACACTGCTCCTTACACCCACTCTGGACGTCCACGACACCCCGCTGGCAGGTCTGGCCAGCGGCCACCTGACAAAGCCCATCTGCAGAGACGCCCTGTACGATGAGTTATTGCTCCTGGTACACGGCATTAATACATCCGGGCAAGGCATTTCACGCCAGGACTACACCGCTCGACTGCCGGCTCCGGTGAACGTGCCGCGAGTGCTGGCAGTGGACGACAACGATGCCAATCTGAAGCTTGTCATGACCCTGCTGCAGGACTATCAGATTGATGCGGAAGGCGCTTCAAGTGGCTTTGAGGCCTTAAGCAAAGCCCGACAAAAGTCGTTTGACCTGGTATTCATGGATCTTCAGATGCCCGGTATGGACGGCGTAGAAACAACCGCCCGAATCCGTGATATGGACAACAGCAATCACAGAACAGCCATTATTGCCCTCACCGCACACGCCTTGGCAGACGAGCAGGAACGCCTTACCCGGCAGGGGTTTGATGGCTATATGCCCAAGCCTATTAGCAGCGGACAGCTTGCAGATACCATCTTCGAGTGTACCGGTTACCGGTATCAAAGCCTCGGCGAAGCAGGCCGGATTCCTGTACCCGAAGTGCGAGACACCAGACGCGCTCTGAGACCTTCTACCCGGAAAATGCAACGGGAGTGCGTAAGCGTGGATGAGGGGATCCAGCTGGCTGCCGGGAAAACAGATTTGGCGGAAGAGTTGTTCAGCATGTTGCTGGAACAGTTGCCAGCCGATTTCACGAACATCGACCAGCTCTGGAACACTGGCGATCTGGAAGGCCTTCTGGAGTGCGTGCACAAGTTGCACGGAGCCACACGATACTGCGGCGTTCCGGAGCTGCGCTCTGCCGCAAACCACTTTGAAACCGCTCTCAAATGCTCAGCACCCGACATGGAATTACAGAAAAGCCAGCTTATGTCAGCAATTGAGCGCCTGCAGATCTGGAGCGAGCAAACAGACTGGCAGCAAATGTTCCGGGCACATCATCAGCAGGCCGAAACCAACTGATGATGTGTCAGCACACCAGTAAGAACGGCTCAGGCTTGCCTGCTCACCCGATCAAGAATGGCTTTCATATCCTTAACAGCCTCTTTGAGGCCAGTGAATAAGGCTCTGGCTATAATCGCGTGGCCAATGTTCAGCTCATTGATACCGGGGATAGCCGCAATCCGTTCAGTGTTATGATAATGCAAGCCATGCCCCGCATTCACAATCAGCCCTTTTTTGCGGGCGTAACTGACGGCGTCTGACAACGCTCTGAACGTCGCATCTTGAGCTTCAGCACCAACCGCTTCCGCATACTCCCCGGTGTGCAACTCAATAACCGGTGCACCGCAACGCACCGCTGCATCAATCTGTGCAGGGTCTGGATCAATAAAGAGAGAGACTTCCGCACCGAGTCTGGCAAGGCGCGCACAAGCATTCGCCACGCGCTTCTCTTGGCCAACCACATCCAGCCCACCCTCGGTTGTCAGCTCTTCCCGCTTCTCGGGAACCAGGCAAACACACTCAGGGCGGACTTTCTCGGCGAATTCCAGCATGGCATCGGTCACTGCCATCTCGAGGTTCATTTTGGTTTGCAGCACTTCTTTAAGCAGCAACACATCGCGATCCTGAATGTGACGCCGATCTTCTCTGGGGTGGATGGTAATGCCATCTGCACCGGCTTCTTCTGCTATCAGTGCCGCTTGGACAGGATCGGGATAACGTGTTCCCCGGGCCTCACGCAAGGTGGCAATGTGATCGATATTCACACCAAGCAATACTCTAGGATTCATGTCGTTCTCCCTTATGATGAGCGAATAGAAAGGTGGTTAAAAAGACTGCGGCTGTTCAGCGGGCGACCCTGAAGCAGATAATCCGTCAAAACGCGCATAACCCGCTTTGACACTCGGCGGCTCGCGGTAGATTCGTAATCCCCACTGGCAAGCGCCAACAGGGTTTCCCCGGGCAGATTTTGCAAACGCACACCGGCAGACACTGCAGCAACAATACCCTGTTCCGGATCGTAGCAATAAACCTGTGCGGCATGGACAGGCTGGCCCGTGTCCATCACCTCATCCCAGCGAAAATCGTACCCCAAGGCAGCGGCAAACGCCTGCTCAAACTTCCGCAATACCGGCTCTACATCCGATGTCTGTGCAAGCTGATCCAACGCTTCAATGTAAGCCGCAAAGAGTGTGGGGTGAGGATCGGCCTCGGGCAGTACCCGTTGTATCAGCTCGTTCAGATAGAGACCACTATAGAGGGAAACTGTGCGGTGTAAGGCTTGGCCATCACGTACATCCACATCAGTCAGGGTTTTCAGGTCGCCGCGCCCTACCCAGCTCAACATCAGTGGCTGAAAAGGCTGAAGCTGAGCTTTCAGTGGGCTTTTATTACCGCTAGCACCCCGAGCGACCACACTCAAACGGCCGTGATTCAGAGTGAAAAGGTCAACCATGAGGCTGGTTTCCCGCCAGGGCCGCCTATGGATTACATAAGCGGGCTCCTGTTGTTGCGCGTCTTTTCTCATAGTGCCTCAGGGGGGGCGTGACAGCCTCAGAGGTCGTTCATGCCCAGGCTTTTTAGCGCACGGTCACTGTCGGCCCAGCCGCGCTTTACCTTAACCCACAACTTGAGCATAACCTTGCAGTCGAACATGCGTTCCATATCCGCTCGGGCATCCTGACCAATGCTACGCAGCCGGTCGCCTTTATCACCAATCATGATTTTTTTCTGACCTTCACGCTCCACAAGGATCAACGCGGATATATGGAGGGTCTTGCCATCATGCTTGAACTCTTCAATTTCCACGGCAACGGAGTACGGCAGTTCGGCGCCCAGTTGGCGAGTGATTTTCTCGCGCACCATTTCCGACGCCATAAAACGTTCGCTGCGATCGGTAATCTGATCATCGGGATAGAAGTGAACGCTCTCAGGCAGGAAGCGGCTCACCGCTTCTTCCAATGGCGCCAGGTTGGTTTCCTTCAATGCCGACATGGGAATAATCTCGGCAAAGTCCCGCTTTCTGGAAAGCATATCCAGGTGCGGCAAAAGGCTTTCCCGCTTTTCTATCCGGTCAACCTTATTTACCGCCAGAATAACAGGGCAATCGAGCTTACTCAGTTTTTCGAGCACCATTTCATCCGCAGTGGTCCAGGCGAGTTGATCCACCACAAACACCACCACATCTACGCCTGAAAGTGCAGAGGTAGCGGCCTTGTTCATATAACGGTTGAGTGCACGGGGCTCTTCCACATGCATCCCGGGCGTATCCACATAAATCGCCTGCACCGGCCCCTCGGTTTTAATCCCCAGCACCTTATGGCGCGTGGTTTGCGGCTTACGGGAGGTAATGCTTAGTTTCTGCCCCAGAATATGGTTTAGCAGCGTTGATTTGCCCACGTTCGGGCGGCCGACAATAGCAACAAAACCACAACGGCTGTCGGGGTTTTCAGGACGAGTAATATCATTCATCAGGGTGTCTCCACGCCAAGTTGTTTCAGCGCGCTACGGGCCGCTTCCTGCTCCGCCACACGGCGACTACTGCCAACTCCGCTGGTTTTTCGATCCAGCGATGGCAGCACACAGGACACATGAAATGTCTGGTTATGAGCTTCTCCATCAACCGAAATAACATCGTATCTCGGCAAGGGGAACTGTCGGGACTGCAAATATTCCTGCAAACGGGTTTTCGGATCTTTCTGAGTGTCCTGAAGATCCAGCTTTTGCAGGCGCGCCTCAAACCAGCGCAGCACCTGCTCGCGACAGGTGTAAAAATCGCTATCGAGGTAAATGGCACCGATTACCGATTCTACTGCATCTGCAAGAATGGATTCTCGACGAAAGCCCCCGCTTTTCAGCTCACCGGAACCTAGCCGCATGTAGCTTCCAAGATCAAACTCTCGCCCAATCTCCGCCAGGGTTACGCCTTTAACCATGCGAGCCCGAAGCCGGCTCAAGTGGCCTTCCCGGGCTTTATCAAAACTCTGAAACAGGTACTCGGCAATCACCATATTCACAATGGAGTCGCCAAGAAACTCAAGTCGCTCATTGTTCTGATTCCCGTAACTCCGGTGCGTAAGCGCCAGCATAAGACGCTCTGGCGACTTGAACTGGTAACCAATCCGTCGCTGTAGCTGATCGAGGTCTGGTTGCGAACTCACTTACCCTTCATCTCGTAACTGTGCTGAAAATGAACAACGGTATCAATGTTGCGGAAAATGTTATTACGGACTTCGTAATCCACAGCGATCACAACAAGCTCGCCGTCTTTCTCAACCGAAATATTTTTGGTATCAAAACCCCGGATACTATTCACGCTCAGGCGCTTATTGATCAGCGTAAGTATCTGAGCGGGCCCCATCTGCGACAACCCTTCTGTGCCATCCAGGCCTTGAAGCGCTTCCTGGATGGTGTAATCGTCCATGTATGCTGGCCCAACCTTAATCACCAACGTGAGCAAACTACCAAAAAACAGGACCATAATTAGAATGACAAGCGCTGACGCGCCGCCTTGGCGACCCATGGCGGACAAATTATTTTGTTTCATTAAAACTGGACTCCAGAATAGTCAAAATTACTCAATTCCACCCACACGCTTGAAGGATGGCAGACTGGTGAGGGATTTCCAGTGCATCCAGATCGCGAAAGCTTTGCCTACAATCAACTCATCGGGAACCGTGCCCCAGTATCGGCTATCGTTACTGTTGTCGCGATTGTCACCCATCATGAAGTACTCACCCTCGGGGATTTTCCACTCACCCTCTCCGGCAGCACCCGTGCGCCCCATGGTCAAGAAAATGTCATGCTCTACAGTACCCAGGTCCTCACGGCGCACTTCTACCGGCGGTAGGCGCACAACAAACTCACTTTCTACTTTTTCGCCGTTGATAAACAACTGCTTGTTGCTATAACGCACCGTATCGCCAGGCAAGCCAATCACCCGCTTGATGTAGTTGGTTTTCCCGTCTTCCGGATAGCGGAACACCATCACATCGCCTCTTTCGGGCTCTCCTATGCTCAGTATCTTGGTTCCGGCTACGGGCAAGCGCAGGCCATAGGCGTACTTGTTAACCAGAATAAAGTCGCCCACCTCCAGGGTTGGCAACATGGAACCCGAGGGTATTTGAAAGGGCTCTACCAAAAATGACCTGAGGATGAGCACGACCGCCAGCACCGGGAAAAACGAGCGACTGAGATCAACCAGGTATGGCTCTTTAGGAAGGTCTTCACCGTCACCATGGCCCACCGGGGATTCCGCAAGACGACGCTTACGCAAAAACAGTATGTCTGCCAGCCAGATCAACCCTGACACCAGGGTCAAAACAACCAGAACCAGAGGAAAATCAATATCCATCAAGATGCCTTCTAATTATCGACTTTCAACACGGCAAGAAACGCTTCTTGAGGCACTTCAACATTACCTACCTGCTTCATGCGCTTCTTGCCTTCTTTCTGCTTCTGGAGCAGCTTTTTCTTTCGACTGACATCACCGCCGTAGCATTTTGCCGTTACGTTTTTGCGCAGTGCTTTCACGCTGACCCTGGACACCACCTGATTGCCGATGGCTGCCTGAATGGCTATATCGAACATCTGCCGGGGAATCAGCTCTTTCATTTTTTCAATGAGTTGCCGCCCTTTATAATGTGACTGATCTTTATGGACGATCAACGCCAGAGCATCTACGCGCTCTCCGTTTATCAGCACATCAAGACGTACAAGGTTCGCCTGCTGGAAGCGAACAAAGTGATAATCCAGGGAGGCGAAGCCCCGGCTCGCAGATTTGATTCGATCAAAGAAATCGAGCACCACTTCTGCCATCGGCAGCTCATAGGTCAGCTGCACCTGATTGGTCGTAAAGTGCATATTCTTCTGAACGCCCCGCTTCTCTTCACACAGGGCAATAACGTTACCCAAATGCTCTTGCGGCACCAGAATGTTGGCTTCAACAATAGGCTCGCGCATTTCCTCGATCGAGCCTGTATCCGGCAACTTTGAAGGGCTATCCACAGTCAGGGTCTCACCCTGCTTGGTCAGCACTTCGTATATAACTGTCGGCGCGGTGGTGATCAGGTTAATGTCGTATTCACGTTCCAGCCGTTCCTGAATGATTTCCATGTGCAGCATGCCAAGGAAACCACAGCGGAAGCCGAAGCCCAAAGCATCAGAGCTTTCAGGCTCATAGAATAGTGAAGCGTCATTCAGGGTGAGCTTTTCCAGAGCATCACGGAAATCGTTGTAGTCATCCGCACTCACCGGGAACAGGCCAGCATATACCTGAGGCTGAACCTTCTTGAACCCCGGCAGCATTGGCGTTTCTTCAGCGAATTTATGGTGCACGATGGTGTCGCCGACCGGCGCGCCGTGAATATCCTTGATACCGGCAACTACAAAGCCAACTTCACCTGCTTCCAGTATGTTGGTGTCGTGGGGTTTGGGTTTGAAAATCCCTACTTTGTCGGCATTCCAGGCTTTGCCCGTCGACTTGAGAACAATCTTGTCGCCTTTTTTCAGCACGCCCTGAGTAACCCGAACAAGAGAAACAACGCCCAGATAGTTATCGAACCAGGAATCAATAATCAGCGCCTGCAAGGGCGCGGAACGATCACCCTGGGGTGGTGGTATTTTCTTGATAAGGTCTTCAAGAACATCTTCAACACCCATTCCACTCTTGGCTGAGCAGCGCACGGCATCGGTTGCATCAATACCGATAATGTCTTCTATTTCCGCCGCAACCCGCTCCGGCTCAGCCTGAGGCAAGTCCATCTTGTTCAGAACCGGGACGACTTCCAGGCCCTGCTCGATGGCCGTATAGCAGTTAGCGACCGACTGGGCTTCAACGCCCTGTCCAGCATCTACAACCAGCAGCGCGCCTTCACAGGCATATAGTGAGCGCGACACTTCGTAGGAAAAATCCACGTGCCCCGGCGTGTCAATAAGGTTCAGCTTGTAGGTTTCGCCATCCCGGGCCGTGTAGTGCAGCGTAACGCTCTGGGCCTTGATGGTGATGCCCCGCTCCCGTTCCAGATCCATGGAGTCCAGTACTTGTTCGGCCATTTCCCTTTGGGTCAAACCGCCGCATATCTGGATAAAACGGTCAGCAAGGGTAGATTTGCCATGGTCAATGTGGGCAATAATGGAGAAGTTACGGATTCGGCTCAGTTCAGTCACAGACAATGAATACTCATAAAAAGACGAAGGATTGAGCCCGGAGAGGCCAGTAACAGGATCCGGGACCGGCGTGATTTTACCGGTAACCGGCCGGCATTGCCATGATCAGGAAATAACCGGCCGTTCATACTGCCGAACAAGGAAGCCAATCAACGCATCCTCGTCCAGCGGATAACTGAACAGATTACCCTGACACTGAGTACACCCGGCAGATTTCAGGAAACTCAGCTGCTGCGGCGTTTCCACTCCTTCGGCAACCACAGTCAGGTGAAGCTTGTGCGCAAGCGCAATGACCGCAGAGGCCACGTCGGTTGCGCTCACATTGTACGGAATATCGCGAATAAAACGGTGATCTATTTTGATAACGTCAAGCGGCAACTGCTGCAGCGCAACCAGAGAGCAGGAACCCGCCCCAAAATCGTCCAGAATCAGGCACACGCCAAGATCATTGAGCGATACAAGAAGCTCACGCACCGTCCGCGAGTCCTCATTCAACAGCTCCACCGGCATTTCGAGCTCAAGCTTCTCGGGGGAGACGCCTGTTTCTGTAATCACCTGACGAACCATATCGAGGAAGCGCGAATCCGTTACTTGCCTCACAGAAAGGTTAACCGCCATTTTCAGGTCTTCGAAGCCCGCACGCTCCAGGGCCTGAACCTGAATACAGGCCTGACGCAGGGCCATCTCACCCAACCTCACAATCAGGCCGGTTTCCTCAGCCAGCCCTATAAACTGCTGCGCCGATACCAGACCTTTTTCCGGATGATGCCAGCGCAGGAAGGCCTCAACACCGATTACCCGCTCCGTAGCCAGGTCTATCTTGGGCTGGTAGTGCAGAACAAACCGCTCTTCTTCCAACGCACTCGCCAGCTCTTCCTGCTGCAGCAAGCGACGGGCAGCTTTGATATTCATTGCAGGAGTGAAGAACTGGTAAGTGTTCCGGCCCATTTCTTTGGCGCGATACATTGCCAGATCGGCAAATTTCATCAAAGTTCCGGGGTCTTCGCTGTCGTGGGGGATCATGGTGACACCAATGCTGACAGTAATCCCCACCTCATGGTCGTTCAGGCGAATCCGCTGGCACAGCCTGCGTAGAATGGTTTCAGCAACCTTGCCGGCTGCCTCGGCGCCACTGATCTGCGACAACAACACCACAAATTCATCACCACCGAGCCTTGCTACAGAGTCCTCTTCTCGCACACAGCCCTCAAGCCAGGTTGCCACCTGGCTCAATAACTCATCACCCGCATCATGTCCAAGAGTGTCATTGATGCGTTTGAAACCATCGAGATCAAGGAACATCAGGGCAGCAGGCTCGCCACTACGGCGGCTCCGATTCACCACGCTATTCAAGCGGTCACGAAATAACTGCCGGTTGGCCAATCCGGTTAGCGGGTCGTAGAACGCCAACCGGTGCAGCTCGGTCTGGGCGGCTTTCAACTGAGTGAGGTCACGGAGGCTGAGAACCACACCATCCACGCCAGGCACGGTCAGCATGGCAGTGTAAGTGCCTTCCATATCGCGCCAGTTGTGTTCTGCATCGTAGATACGTGCCCGGACAACCGGCATCTGCTTGCCCGGCGCCTGAACTGCGTCCTCAAACCCCTGTTTCAACAGCGGCCAGTCGTCTGCATGAACAAGATTCTCCAGTGCCAGCGCCTCTATTTCACCGGGGTTAAACCCGAGAATATCGAAGCTCGAGGGGCTGGCATAAAGAGGCTTGCCCGTTTCGTCCATAACCAGGGTTACGTTGGCTGCTCCCTCGGTAATGGCGCGATAACGCCCTTCGCTGATTTGTGCCATAAGGCGGGAACGGATCAATACCAAACCCACGATGAACAGCAGCAGGCTTATCGCAATGCCACTGCCTAGCACGATGCCTGGACGCGGATCAGACGCCAGGTAATCGAATGCAGGAGTTGAGCGCGTTTGCAGAAGCCACTCCCGCCCACCATGGCTTACGGTCTGGCTCATTTCGAAACTGAATTGATCATCCAGAGAGCCGAGGTTCGAGCCGTACATGAGGTTTTCGCGGACCGCCACAGCATTATCGTAAATACGAACATCAAGAAATGGCGAGATAAGACCAACAATGCCATCAAGAAGGTTATTCATTCGGAAGGCGCTGAACACAAAGCCCGCGAGCATCATGCGCCGCTCAGCCCGTATTTCAGGCACTTCCCCACCCTGATATACCGGGTAATACATAAGGAAGCTGGCCTGGCCCTCTTCCAATTCTTCCTGTATCAATACCACCTTGCCTGTTACCGTCGGAATGGCATTGTCGCGGGACTGCTCCATGGCCTTGCGGTGAACCGGGTCGCTGAAGGCATCGTAGCCAAGGGCTCGCCGGTTGCTTACCGTTCCTGGCTCCAGATACACCATGGGATAGTAAAAAGGCCCCACCCCTAGCGGCTTCACCAAATAGTTGTGCACACCTTCTGCACGCACCGACGCAATGTGGTCCGCCATGTCACGCACTTCAATGCGTTCAACAAAGCCTATGCCCTGGATGCCGGGGTAATAACGATTTATATCTACATTGTGCACGTACTCTTGCCACTGATCGCGGGACACATCACCCGCAACAGCAAAGAGCCCAGCACTGCCAGCCAGAACCTGCTCGTAATTGATCAGACGCTCTTCAATAGCCGTTTTTAATTGCAGTGATTGAGTTCGGAACCTGGCCTCTGTGCGATCTTCAACCAAGCGGATAGAAAACTGCCAGGATACAAGGGTGACAGCAATCGCCACGACTAGAAGCAACCAGGCAAGCCAAGCGTTACGGAGTTTCAGAAGCTGCAGGAGAGGGAGAGCCTTTCTGTTCATCATAATCTGACCTGGTCCATTCCGTGGCCGCACTTATTATTAATGCTCGGCAGTATAACAAAAGCCCCCAGGCCTGTCGTTTTTTACATCAGGTCTGGAGGCTTTCAGTCACAGTATGCGACCGGTCAGATCAGTCAGGGTTTCATAACCAGATAAATTGCCCGCCCTTGGCGTACCACACGAACAGAAACCGCACGTCCTTCCGGCAATGCTCTGACCACCTTGCGGAAATCCTCAACCGACGACACCGCTTTCCTGTTGATTTCAGTGATCACGTCCCGGGCGCGAATACCTGCATTGTAAGCCGGGCCTCTGCCAACGTCCGTTACAATAACGCCGCCTGACACACCTATAGAGTCCGCCAGATCCGTTGGCAACGGCTCAACCGTCAACCCCAGTGGCGCAGTCGTCGGATTGCTGTCGGAAGGCGCCGCCTGCTGAGCGCCACGCTCATCGGGCAACTGACCGATTTCCACATCCAGAGTAATTTCCTTCCCACCGCGAAGAACCGTCAGGCGTGCCGACTCTCCTACCGGGGTACGGCCTACCATAGGCGGGAGGTCAGACGACAAATGAATGTCCTCACCATCGTATTCAAGAACAATATCACCAGACTGCAAACCGCCAGCCTCGGCCGGCGAACCAGCCATCACCTCAGCAATCAGCGCACCCCTTGGGCGCTTGAGACCAAACGACTCGGCCAAATCGCGATTCACTTCCTGAATCAACACACCCAGCCAGCCCCGGGAAACCACGCCTTTATCGCGAATCTGGCGAAACACACTCATGGCATCATCAATAGGGATAGCAAACGAAACCCCCATAAAGCCACCCGAGCGAGTGTAGATTTGTGAGTTGATACCGATAACCTCACCGTCCATGTTGAACAGCGGGCCACCAGAGTTACCCGGGTTAATGGCCACGTCCGTCTGGATAAATGGCACATAGTTTTCTGACGGCAGTGAACGGCCCAGAGCACTGACAATTCCAGCCGTGACGGTGTAGTCAAAGCCAAACGGTGAGCCTATTGCAAACACCCACTCACCCACTTTGAGATCTTTGGATCGCCCTGTTTTTACGACGGGCAAGTCATCCCCATTCTCGATCTTCAACACGGCCATATCCGAGCGGGGGTCGGTGCCAACCAGTGTTGCTGGCAGCTCACGACGATCATTGAGTCGCACAATGATCTCATCAGCCCCTTCAACCACGTGATTATTGGTCAGCACGTATCCATCAGCAGACACAATAAACCCGGATCCCATAGAGCGACGTGGTTGCGAGCTGCCCGGTGCACCACCAAACGGAGATTGCGGGCTACGGAAGAACTCCTGGAAAAACTCGGGCAGCTGATCGAGCTGGCGCTCATCAAAAGGCATACCGTGAAAACGTGCATTGCCCGCTGCTGGAGCACTGGTAGTACTTATATTGACTACTGCGTCTGCATTTTCTTCAACCAGCTCAGTAAAATCTGGCAAGCTTCGTGCTGCGCCAGGCACACTCCAGACCACCAACACAAAGGCCAGTAGTATCATCAGCACAGAAGCCGGCACCCTCTGAGTGAGTGATGCCGGGGAAAACCGGGTAACTGCTGGTGCATTTCTCAGCATATCAGGATCCCCTGTAAGTCATGTTAGCGAGTCTGTATGTGAAACTACTCCGGCCGGGATACGGTTGATCCGGAGCAGCCTGGGTTCATAGCGACCGGCGCTCCGGTGCTGTAATTTACGGCTTGCATAAAAGCCGGATGCCAGGCCGGCCGCCGCACCGACCATGGAAACAAAATCATTGCCACCGGACACCTGATGACCGGCCACACTGAGAACCACCATAAGCAGTAGCGGAAGCGCATAAACCAGCATCGAGGCTCCCAGGAGCGCATCTTCATCAATACCGAGCGTCACGTCCTGACCAACACAAGCATTCACGGAATTCACAACCCGAACCTGGTTGGCACGCCCACCAGTCGCGGTAGCCAGCAGCTTCTGCCCGCAACCGTTGCGAGCCGAGCAGCTCTGACAGGCACGGGTACGAATGGTTTGAACCCAGGCATACTCACCTGAAAGAGCAACCACTTTGCCTGTCTCGGTAATCACGGCTCTTTCACACCCAGCACAAACGTCTCATCAATCCGCACTGACTCTGCAACCTGACGTGCAGAGGCCGGTGGCAACTCACCGACCACAGTCACTAAAAACATTTTGTTCCCACTTTCCAACTGACGCATATAGACGGTTGTTGCTCCGATACGAGAGGCCCCTGTAGGCATGCTGATCCTGCCGGCAGGTTCAACAAAGACCGAGAATGCTGCCAACCCATCCGAAAATGCAACTGCCTGCCCCTTGCCGGACCCTGGTGCAGCAGCCGGCTCAAATCCTTCCGGCCGCCAGCCCAAATGCCACCCAAGCATACGGGGTGCTTTTGAGGCTCTTCCCTCCGGGTTTGGGCCACCGAGCGTGCGGGAGATCTCTCGACCTTTGGAGCGGATCTCAAACTCACTGTCCGAGATATCCTCAGTAATCTCCAGGCTGGTAAATTGGAAGTGCTCCAACACCTCCCCTTTAGACGTGCGCACGTGGCTTTTTACCAGAAGTCCCGTCGATTTTTCCAGCCAAAGGCTGTGGCTGTACCTGTGCTGATCGTTTGCCGTCAACGCGACAGTAACCACCTCATAACCCGCTACGCGATCCTCGCCTTTCAGCTCGGCAGTGTACCAGCGATTTACGGGGATCAGTTGGTTTGTAAAGGCTTCAGCAAAGGGGCCGGAGGGTATGATTTGATCCAGCTGTACCTTACCCTGTTCCGGAAGCACGCAGACGACTTTCATATCCCGGCGCACAATCTCACCAGTACCGCCGTCCTGCAACACCAGCCGCTCTTCAACTATGCCGTTGTGATAGCGGTGGGCAATTTGCATTGAGTGGACGTTGGCGCCTCTGGCATATACAAACACACCCCGGTAAGAGGTCATATTAAGGGCAGGCCCTAGCTGCTCAAGCCAGCCTGCTGCCGTTTTATCACCTGCAAATGTGTGCACCGGCATGATCGCAAATATAAACGCGAGGACGCTTCGCACGGTCAGATCATTCAAACTCAGGCCAAAATAACGGGCTTTGCTCATGGATACCTTCATCACTTGCTATCAATAGCCGCCGCTTGCGCTGACAAGTCGGGCATAGCCCACCGAGCCTTGCCCTGCACCCACACTATTGTGTTGCGCATGTTCCAACAGATAGCGGCTCATGTGCTCCCACTGCTTCTCATCGAGCCCCTGTAAAGCAACCTCCTGAACCGGCCCGGCATTGGTAGACGATTCATTTTCAGGCGCTGCCGTTGCGGCTGCAGACGCCAACGTACCGGGAGCAACCGCATCGGACTCCCAGCCTGTGCCCGCACCAAAGCCAACCAGCAAAGCTGCCGCAACCATGGCCACTGCTGCCGGCCATTGCCAGACTCTCTGTGACTCGCGTTGCCGCACTTCGGCAAGCCTTTGCGGCCTGGCTCGCCCATCGAGCACCTCACGTACGGCGGTACTGACATCAACGCCTTCCGCCGGTGAGCTGCCCCGGTGCATCAAATCATGCACACCTTGCCACCGCTGCCACTGGGCGCAAACATCGGCTTGATTTTCATGGGACAACAGACGCCGAACCGACAGTTCATCGGCTTCATCGTCCATCATGGCCGACAGCGTTTCTCTGAGACGATCATCCATAGGATGCACCTTCAATTACGTCACCGAATGATTAAGCAAAGGCCCCAAATGCTTGTCAACAGCATCCCTGGCCCGAAAAATACGCGAGCGCACAGTTCCGATAGGACATTCCAGAATCCGTGCTATATCTTCATAACTAAGACCGTCATACTCCCGCAACAAGAATGCTGAACGCAGTTCCTCTGGAAGATTGGCTATGGCATTACTCAGCTCTTTCTGTAACTGCTCTCGCTGAAGCAGGCGTTCGGGCGAGGCAATGTCTCGTAGCCGCCGCCCATCATCAAAGTTCTCGGCCTCCCCTGAATCAGCACTGCCCTGGGGCCTTCGACTACGGGATTCAAGATGGTTTTTCGCGGTGTTCACCGCAATACGGTACAGCCAGGTATAAAAGGCGCTGTCCCCGCGGAAGCGATCAATAGCACGATATGCCTTGATGAACGCTTCCTGGGTAAGATCCATGACTTCCTGGCTGTCATATACATATCGGCTGATAATAGATGCCACCCTTGACTGGTATTTAACTACCAGCAAGTCAAAGGCTCCACGATCCCCGCCCCGGACTTTGCGAACAAGTTGCAGATCGGTCTGGCGGTCTGACTGCTCAGCCTGTTTTTGATCATTTGGGGCCATGGTAGACGTGCCGGTACTCTCCGGTTTCATGGCCAGTATTTCGGCCGATACGAGTTTCTGGTGATTCATACGCTCTATCCGGCGCCCGTTTCAAGAATGGACAACCCTGCCTGTAAGGTCTGTTATCCGTTAGGCCAAATAGACAGCAAGCGTAAAGTTTAGTTCAATACACGTCTACATTATGGCCCGCGACAACGACCCGATGCCACAGTCCCACGAATACGATGTACTTATTATTGGCAGCGGCGCTGCCGGCCTGACCGTTGCTTTAAATCTGCCGGAACACTTGAAGGTCTGTGTTGTGAGCAAAGCCGACATCAGCAGCGGCGCAACACTCTGGGCCCAGGGCGGCATAGCGGCCGTTTTGGATGACCAGGACTGTACCGAAAATCACGTGCAGGACACTCTCGTCGCAGGC
This sequence comes from Marinobacter sp. KMM 10035, assembly GCF_046537445.1. Lineage (NCBI taxonomy): Bacteria > Pseudomonadati > Pseudomonadota > Gammaproteobacteria > Pseudomonadales > Marinobacteraceae > Marinobacter > Marinobacter sp. KMM 10035. Next base: position 117,578 of record NZ_JBBVMG010000003.1, read on the forward strand.
GGTGGTCTTTGTAACGAAGACGCCGTGCGCTTCACCGTTGAAAACAGTAAAGAAAGCATAGACTGGCTTATCGGCACCGGCGTTGATTTTACCCGGGATACAGACGCCCAGCTTCACCTCACCCGGGAAGGCGGGCATAGCCACCGGCGTATTATCCACGCCGCTGATGCCACCGGGCACGCCGTATCCACAACCTTGACCGCGCAAGCACAGGCCCGGCCCAACATCGAGCTAAAATCAGGGCGTGTTGCGGTTGATCTGATTACCAATCGCAAGCTGGCCCTGCCCGGCAACCGCTGCGTTGGTGCCTACATACTGAATCTTGAAGACAACCACGTGGAACTGTTCCGGGCCCGCTTCACCGTAATTGCAACCGGCGGCGCATCGAAGGCGTACCGATACACCACCAACCCTGACGGTGCGTCCGGAGATGGCATTGCCATGGCCTGGCGGGCAGGCTGCCGCGTGGCTAATATGGAATTTAATCAGTTCCACCCGACCTGCCTGTACCATCCTCACGCCAAATCATTCCTGATTACTGAAGCGGTAAGAGGCGAAGGTGGATTGCTGAAATTGCCTGATGGCTCCCGTTTTATGGATCGCTTCGACAAACGCGGAGAGCTGGCGCCCCGGGACATAGTGGCCCGCGCCATCGACCATGAAATGAAGCGACTGGGTGCCGACCACCTGTACCTGGATATTAGCCACAAATCTGACGATTTCATTCGGCACCACTTTCCTACTATCTACGAGAAATGTCTGGAATTTGGCATCGACATTACGCGCGACCCAATCCCGGTGGTGCCAGCAGCGCACTACACCTGTGGCGGCATTGTCAGTGATCAGCGGGCAAGAACCGATATCAACCAACTGTATGTGGTGGGTGAAGCCGGGTTTACCGGGCTTCATGGCGCCAATCGCATGGCCAGCAACTCACTACTTGAATGCTTGGTGTATGGCCGGGCTGCTGCGGCCGACATTGCACGCCGGGAAGCAGACATTCCGCCCCCGCCAGAAGCTCCGGCATGGGACGAAAGCCAGGTGCGGGATTCCGACGAAGATGTTGTAATCTCCCACAACTGGGATGAGCTACGACATTTTATGTGGGACTACGTGGGCATAGTGAGAACAACCAAACGCCTGCAAAGAGCCAAACATCGGGCTGATCTTTTGTCCGCAGAGATCAGCGAGTTTTACAGCAACTATCGGGTAACCAACGATCTTCTGGAATTGCGCAACCTGGTAACCATATCGGATCTGATCATCTGCTCAGCCCTGCAGCGCAAAGAAAGCCGAGGCCTGCACTACACGCTGGATTACCCAGGACTACTGCCAGAAGCCCGTGATACCGTGCTCATACCAACCACTTACAGAACCCCTTCGCCGTAAGGGGGATGACCAAGAGATTAATTATGCAAGACACCCGAAGCACTTCTGACAGCCCCAAGTTCAAACGCCTATGGTGGCACAGTCGCCGCGGTATGCTGGAGTTGGATGTCCTGCTGCTTCCCTTTCTGGAAGAGGCTTATCTGGACCTTGATGAAGAGGATCAGAAGCGCTACGAGAAGCTCCTGACGTGTGAAGACACCGATATGTTCGAGTGGTTCATGCAGCGCAGCCGCCCAGACGACGCAGATCTGCAGCGCATCGTTGACATCATTCTCTCCCGTGTCCAGCCGGATTGACCTGACGCTGTCACCCAGCGTTGCGACTGGTTGCCTGGCCGCCACGCCTTGGCTGGTAGCCAGCGCCTTCGTACTGATTGCCGCTACTGCCGGCAAAAGTTGGTTGTACGCGCTAGCGCCACTAACCCTCGCGGGCGCTGTATTCCAGTACCGCCTCAATGGCCTGCTGATAGGGCCTTCTGCGGTTCTTGGACTGTACCTGGAAAACAACACGCTCTACGCGCGACTCGGCAGCGGGCAAGCCGAAGCTGTGAGTGCGTGCCGCTCGAGCCGTCTAAGCTCCAAGCTGGCGCTCTTGAAACTACAGCCTGTCGCCTCCAAATCTTCTTCATATCCGGTTGTGATACTCTCGGGCCAACGGATTACCGGTAACCTGCCCGAAGAGCAATTTCGTCGCCTGAGATTGTGGCTCAGACTGGGCCGCACTCAACATTCCTTTGACTAGCATTCTGCCCGGAGTTTTTCCATGACTGGTACAGAAACACCTGTTTCAGCCACGCCTGTTTACGCATCTGCCGAAGTACCTCTGCCAACCTCAGGCCGCATCCTGCTGTCCAATCGTGTGTTGGTTCGTATATCCGGACCAGGCACCGACAAATTCCTGCAGGGGCAGTTGAGCCAGGACCTGGGTGACGTCAAAACGGGCTTCTCGCCTCGCGCAGCAGGCGCTACTCCAAAAGGCCGGGCATACTGCCTGACTCGACTGGTACGCGATGGTGACGACGTGCTCATGGACCTGCCTTCCGAGCTGGCAGAAGCAACCATGGCACACCTGCGCAAATACATGATGCTGTTCCGTGGAACCACCATGACCGAGCACACCGGCGGAAGAATCACCGGGTTGCTGGGTACTGATGCCGCCTCACGCCTTGCAGGCGAGCAACTGAACAGCCTGGAAGCTGCAGGGGACACCCTTGCGCTGGATTGCGGGTTGCTGATTCGCACAGAAAACACAGCAGACGGCGTATCTCGTTATGAACTGTGGCAAGCCAGCGCAAGTGATGTAGATGTGGGCAACATTCCTGAGAAGACCCTTTCCGACTGGCAAGCCTCGGAAATTGCTGCGGGCGTGCCCATGCTCAGCACAGCTTCCAGCGACGCCTATGTGCCGCAAATGCTGAATTGGCAGCATCTGGGCGGTGTGCATTTCAAGAAAGGCTGCTACACCGGTCAGGAAATTATCGCCAGAATGCATTTTCTCGGACAACTTAAAAAAAGCCTGTTTCGCTTCCGTATTGCGGAGGCCAGCTCGCTACCTGTACCGGGAACCTCAATCATGGCGGGCGAGCGATCAGTAGGAGAAATCGTCAACGCAGTGGGCTTTACTGACGGCTCTTGCGAACTGCTTGCCGTGATTCGGCACGACGCAGCCAGCGGCGAACTCTTGGCAAAAGGCCTGCCACATGCGGTGCTGGAGCAAAGACCGCTGCCTTACTCCGTTACCGAGCGCGAGGGAAGTGAACCAAAGGATACATAAGTTGACAGGCAAGACTGTCAGAATTTGCTATAAATAGGGTTTAAACTTCTGGCCTTCAGATTGCCCACCCCACAAGGTAACGGGCGATCTGAACTGACAAGCGGATCCATACGAAACCATGTCAAACATTGCTGAAACCATCAAAGCGGATCTTATTACCGCGATCGAAGAAGACAAGCTCTTACTCCCAACACTGCCGGAAGCTGCGCTTCAGGTGAGGGAAATTGCCGAGTCCGAAGACTCTGCCATCGCAGATCTGGTAAAGGTCATCAGCAATGACACCGCCCTCTCTGCCCGCATCATTCGCGTATGTAACAGCCCTCTCTTCAGAGGCAATCGTGCGATAGAGAACCTGAACATGGCTGTGAGCCGCCTCGGCATGGCTTACACAAGCAGCCTGGCCATGGGCCTGGCGATGCAGCAGATGTTCCAGGCGACCTCCGACATGATCGACAAGCGCTTGCGCGCTACCTGGCAAGCGAGCACCGAAGTAGCCGGCATTTGTCATGTACTTGCCCAGCACTACACGAAACTGAAACCGGACCAGGCTACCTTGGCCGGGCTGGTTCACCTGATTGGTGTGCTACCCATTTTGCGCTATGTGGAAGATGAGGACATACAAATCAGTGGCGCCATGCTCGACGGCGTTATTGAAGAATTGCACCCTAGAATCGGCGCAGCCATTCTGAAAAAGTGGGACTTCCCGAAGGATCTGGTGAATGTTCCTCTGGAATTCGCCAAATTCCAGAGAGAAGTACCTTCAGCCGACTACGCCGACCTGGTTATGATCGCTAACTTGCAGCTTATTTCAGGGTCGGAGCATCCTTGGGCACAGATGGACTGGACTGCCATTTCAGCGTTTGACCGCCTGGGCCTGGACCCGAACATCGACATGAGCGAAGAAGAAGACCTTAACGCTCAGATGGAAGCGGCGATGGCGTTGCTTCAATAACCCGCATCCAAATCTTCTTCCGAAGGTAGCGCCCAACTTACTGGCGAACGCCCTTGCTCCCGGAGCCAGTCATTGGCCCGGGAGAAATGCTTGCAACCAAAGAACCCACGGTAAGAACTGAGCGGTGACGGGTGCGGCCCTTCGAGCACAAGATGCCGACTGCGATCAATGTGTTGACCCTTCTTTCGGGCATAACTGCCCCAAAGCAGAAATACCACACCTTCGCATTCACGATTTACCGTTTCAATCACCCGGTCGGTAAACGTCTCCCAACCTTTCCCCTGATGGGCGCCAGCCTGCCCCTGAGCAACCGTAAGTACGCTGTTGAGCAATAATACACCCTGCTCCGCCCAAGGCTGAAGGCAACCGTGATCTGGTGGCTCAATGCCGAGATCCGTCTGCATTTCCTTGAATATATTCACCAGAGAAGGTGGTGTACGAACCCCCGGCCTCACAGAAAACGATAAACCGTTGGCCTGGCCGGGGCCGTGATAGGGATCTTGCCCCAGAATGACAACACGCACCTGGTCCAGAGGCGTGTTGTTAAGGGCATTAAAGCAGTGTTTTCTGTCCGGGAAGAGAACCTTGCCGGCGCTTTCTTCTTCGGCGAGAAATTCCGCCAGCGCCTGCATGTAGGGCTGACGGAATTCGCCTGTAAGATGTTCTTTCCAGCCCCGGTCGGGCCTGAGTGTGTTTGCCAGTGCCTCAACCGGGTGCATGGTTATTCCTCGTCTTTTGAACTCTCAGCTTTGTGCTCAGGGCGCATGGCCGGGAACAGGATTACGTCGCGAATGGACGGCGAGTTGGTCAGCAACATGGCCAGCCGGTCAATGCCGATGCCCTCACCCGCCGTCGGCGGCAAGCCGTATTCCAGTGCCATCACGTAGTCTTCGTCGTAGAACATGGCTTCGTCGTCGCCGGCATCTTTCTCGGCAACCTGCGCCCGAAAGCGCTCGGCTTGATCTTCCGCGTCGTTAAGCTCGGAAAAGCCGTTGGCAATTTCACGGCCACCCACAAAGAACTCAAAACGTTCGGTCACAAACGGGTTGCTGTCCTTGCTGCGCGCCAGCGGTGATACTTCTTTCGGGTATTCAGTAATAAACGTTGGCTGCATCAGGCGGTGTTCTGCCGTTGCTTCGAAAATTTCGATTTGAACCCTGCCCAGGCCCCAACCGGATTTCACATGAATGCCCAGGTCTTTTGCTACCTGACGCGCAGACGCCTCATCCGCCAACTGCTCGGCGGTTACATCCGGAGCGTAACGCAGGATGGCATCCACAACGGTCAAGCGCTCGAAGGACTTGCCGAAGTCGTATTCGATGCGCTCTTCAGTGCCGTCGGCCAGCATACGTGTGTTCACTACAGTGGTGCTGCCCAGAACATTCTGCGCGATGGTGCGCAGCATGTCCTCGGTAAGGTCCATCAGGTCGTTGTAATCGGCATAGGCCTGATAGAACTCGACCATGGTAAATTCGGGGTTATGGCGGGTTGAAAGACCTTCGTTCCGAAAGTTCCGGTTAATCTCGAACACCCGCTCAAAGCCACCCACAACCAGCCGCTTGAGGTACAGTTCCGGAGCAATGCGCAGGTACATATCCATACCCAGTGCGTTGTGATGGGTAACGAACGGCCGCGCAGTGGCGCCACCTGGAATCACCTGCAGCATGGGCGTTTCCACCTCGATGAAATCCCGATCCGCGAAAAACTGGCGCATGGAGGTGATGATTTTCGAGCGCGCAAGGAACACCCGGCGGCTGTCTTCGTTAACCATCAAATCCACATAACGGTGGCGGTAGCGTGATTCAGTATCGGTCAGGCCTTTATGCTTCTCGGGCAACGGTCGCAGAGACTTGGTGAGCAACACATACTCATCCATAGCCACATAGAGATCGCCTTTACCTGATTTGCACAAGGTACCGCGCACACCAACAATGTCTCCCAGATCCCAGTGCTTGGTATCTTTTTGCACATCTTTGGTGGCATAAATCTGAATGCGGCCCGTCATGTCCTGAACCACCTTGAATGCCTTGCGATCCAGCATCATGCGGCCTGCAATAGCCACCTGTATACCTAGAGTCTCAAGCTCTTCCTTACCATGATCGCCGTATTTTGCCTGCAGTTCGGCGGCGGTTGCGTCACGACGGAAGTCGTTAGGGAACGGATTGCCATTTTCACGAAGCTCGGCCAGCTTGGCGCGACGCTCGGCAATCAGCTTGTTGTCCTCTGGGGGGGCATTCTTGGCGTGTTCAGTCATGTTGGCTCACTAAAAATCAGGGGTGTCCGGAGTTGGCTTGGCAATGGCGCTGATTACAGCGCCATCTTCAGGCTGGCTTCAATGAACTTATCAATATCACCATCCAACACCGATTGAGTGTTGCTGGTTTCAATTTTGGTACGCAAATCCTTAATACGACCATCGTCCAGCACGTAGGAGCGAATCTGACTGCCCCATCCAATATCGGACTTTGCGTCTTCTGCTTTCTGTTTCTCGGCGTTGCGTGCCTGCATCTCATGCTCATACAGCTTGGCCTTCAGCTGCTTCATCGCCTGATCTTTGTTCTGATGCTGGCTTCGGCCGGCCTGACAGGCAACAACAATGCCGGTCGGGTTGTGGGTCAAACGTACCGCAGATTCTGTTCGGTTAACGTGCTGCCCCCCCGCACCAGAGGCACGGTAAACATCCACCCGCAAATCTGCCGGGTTGATCTCAATCTCGAAACTGTCATCCACTTCCGGAGTAACAACCACCGACGAGAAAGACGTATGACGACGGTTACCTGAGTCAAAAGGCGACTTGCGAACCAGACGATGAACACCGGTCTCCGTGCGCGCCCAGCCGAACGCATACTCGCCCTGAATGTGAACGGTGGCACTTTTCACGCCTGCCACTTCACCTTCCTGAAGCTCTACAATCTCAGTCTTGAAACCCCGGCTCTCGGCCCAGCGCAGGTACATGCGCAGAAGCATATTAGCCCAGTCCTGAGCCTCAGTTCCGCCCGACCCTGCCTGAATTTCCAGATAGGCGTTGTTGGGGTCCATCTCACCGGAAAACATCCGGCGGAATTCAAGCTTTTCAAGCTCGGCTTCCAGAGCTTCAAGATCCGACACAATCTCATCAACTGTGTCGGCATCATCTTCCTCAACAGCCATTTCCAGCAGGCCTTCTGCATCAGAAAGGCCGGATGTGAGGTTATCGATGGTGCTAACAATCGAATCAAGATCAGAACGCTCCTTGCCCAACGCTTGGGCGCGCTCAGGATCATCCCACACGGTGGGCATTTCCAATTCACGTTCTACTTCGACCAGCCGCTCACTACGCTGATCGTAGTCAAAGATACCCCCTGAGCGTCTCAGTACGCTCACGAAGCTCTTTAATCTTCGTCACAATGGGATTAACTTCCATAAGACCAATACTCAATGTTGGAAAATGATGCGTAAAACAGACGCGGGATTCTACCGGAATTCCAGCTGTAAATCAGCCGTGGGAAACCGAACTTCGGCATGGGTGCAAGCAGGCAGGCAAAGCTAAGAAAGCGGCTCCAGATAATCCACCAAAAGCTGCAAATTAGTCCGCCCACGAAACGTATTCGAATCTGGCTTATAAACCACCCGAGCCCCGGTGCGCGTGTAATCAGGCACCTCCGGCCCGGTATTAAACGCAATACCGTCAATGATGCCGCTACCATCCACCGGCTGCAAAACCAACTTCAAATGATTTTCGCCAACAATACGCTGGCTTACCACCCGGAACTCGCCATCAAAAAGCGGCTCCGGGAAATGCTGCCCCCAAGGGCCGGCGCGCTTCAACAAGGCTGCGGTTTCCAGCGACAACTCATCAGCACTCAATGGCCCATCAGTAGTGATGGCTGCCTCAAGGTCTGCTGCAGTCAAAGTATCCCGCACAGCCTGATCAAAAGCATCGGAGAAAGTATCAAGATCGCTCTGTGCCAGTGTCATACCAGCCGCCATAGCGTGGCCACCGTATTTGTGCATCACACCAGGATGACGGGCATCCACAACCGCCAGAACATCACGGATATGCAAGCCCGGAATTGAACGGGCGGAGCCCTTTATATCCACGCCATTTTCGTCTGGGGCAAAAGCTATGGTAGGCCGATGGGTCTGCTCACGGATTCGGGCCGCAAGAATCCCGATTACGCCCTGGTGCCAATCCTTATCAAACAACGCTAAACCCCAGGGTAACCCTTCCAGATCCAGCGACATGGAGGCCAGCAAATCCTGAGCCTGGGTTTTCATGTCTTTTTCAATGGTGCGCCGCTCACGGTTGAACGTATCCAGTTCACGGGCAAGGCGCCGCGCTTCATCCGGGCTGTCAGCCAACAGACAGGCTATGCCAACGCTCATATCATCCAGCCGGCCTGCGGCATTGAGGCGCGGGCCAACCACGAAGCCCAAATCGGTTGAGCTGATGTTACCGTGTTCGCGGCCAGCCACTTCCAGCAACGCGAGTATTCCCGGACGAGCTTCGCCCTGTCGGATGCGGCGCAGACCCTGCTCGACAAAGATGCGATTGTTGTGATCCAGCGGCACAACATCAGCCACTGTACCCAAGGCCACCAAATCCAGAAGGTTGCCCAGATTGGGCTCTGGCTTCGGCAGCCGGCCAGCGTCTCTCAGCTTTTTGCGCAGAGCCGTGAGCACATAAAACATCACACCTACACCGGCGGCATTTTTGCTCAGGAAGGCACAGCCGGGCTGATTGGGATTCACGATGGCGTCGGCATCCGGCAGCATTTCACCCGCAAGGTGATGGTCCGTAACCACCACCTTAATGCCCAGTTTCTTCGCTGCGCTTACCCCTTCGATCGCAGAAATACCGTTGTCTACCGTCACCAAAAGATCGGGCAACTCGCCCTCATCTTGCAGACGTTCAATGATTCCCGGAGTCAAACCGTAGCCATCTGCAAAGCGGCTTGGCACCCGAAAATCTATACTTTTAAGCCCGAGCATGGAGAGACCAAGCATCGCGACAGCGGTGCTGGTAGCTCCATCGGCATCAAAATCCCCGAGTACCAGTACTCGCTGATTCTGCGCGATGGCGTCTGCCAGCAGTTCTACCGCTCGATCAATACCGCGTAACTCAAATGGCGAGGCCAGATGTTTAAGGGTATAGCTTAGCTGTGCATCGGAGGTTACACCCCGCGCAGAGTACAAACGGCGGAGTATGGGAGGGAGATCTTGCCCCCAGCCTGGAGTATTGTCCGGCTGGGGGCGACGCAGGATCTTTTTTGGTGTCATACCGTATCAGGCATTCTTCCAGTGTTTAGCTATGAAATCCTGCACGCCGGCGCGGTCATTATCAAGCACTGTGTAGCGCTCTTCCCGCTCAAACAGATCGGCCATATGGGCAGGCAGTTCAGGCTTAACCGTCAGACCGGATTCAGTAATGGCATCCGGGAACTTGGCCGGGTGGGCAGTACCAAGGGTAATCATTGGTATCTCAACATCCCGGCGACAGGTTCTGGCTGCGCGTACGCCAATGGCGGTGTGTGGGTCCAGAAGGTATTCATTCTGTTCGTACACTTCACGAATGGTGGCGCACGTAGCCTTATCATCAACCGCGGCGCTATCGAACAGCTTGCGAGCCTGCTTCCAGCGGTAATCTTCAATGCTGACCGGACCTTTGGCTGCGTTTTCCAGCAATTCTTTCACAGCCAGCCCATCGCGACCATGGAGATCAAACAGCAAGCGCTCAAAGTTGCTCGAAACCATAATGTCCATGCTTGGCGACAGCGTATGCTCGAGCTGGTGCTGCTCGTATTTATTGCCACTCATAAAGCGATGGAGGATATCGTTTTTGTTGGTGGCGATAACCAACTGCGAAATCGGTAGGCCCATCTTCTTCGCAAGATAACCCGCAAAGATATCTCCGAAGTTTCCGGTAGGCACAGAAAATGCCATGCTGCGATCCGGGCCACCAAGGGCCAGGGATGCATGGAAGTAATAAACAATCTGAGCCATGATCCGGGCCCAGTTAATAGAGTTAACCGCGGCCAACCTGGCCTTGCCACCAAGGAAAGACTGGTCGCCGAAGCTCTCTTTCACCATGCGCTGACAGTCATCAAAATTGCCCTTGATGGCAATATTGTGAACGTTGTCCCCCAGGACCGTTGTCATCTGACGGCGCTGCACTTCCGACACACGCTGGTATGGGTGCAGGATGAAGATATCCACGTGCTCGCAGTGGCGGCAGCCTTCAATAGCGGCAGACCCCGTATCGCCAGAAGTCGCGCCCATAATTACAGCGTGCTCCTGACGTTTTTCCAGTACGTAGTCCAGCAAGCGGCCCAGCAATTGAAGTGCGAAATCCTTGAATGCCAAGGTTGGTCCGCGGAACAGTTCCATCACCCACTCATTGGCATCAAGCTGAACCAATGGGGCGACCGCCTTATGGGCAAACGCTGCGTATGTCTCATCCAGCATCCGCCGGAATTCAGCCTCGGGGATGGCTTCTTCCACAAACGGGTACATGATATTGAATGCGAGCTGGGTGTAAGGAAGTCCACGCCAACTGCGAATTTCTTCCAGGCTGAAGTGTGGGAGCGCCTCGGGCACATAAAGCCCACCATCGGGAGCCAGCCCTGTTAATAGAACGTCTTCAAAGCCCAGTGCGGGTGCTTCTCCCCGCGTACTGATGTATCTCACGTGAGTACCTGTTAGTTAGGGTGTTCTCAGTTAAAATTTTCGGCGCGAATACGCACAACCGGACCATCTGTATCAGCCAGGGCCTCCAGCTCTTCGATAGCACGGTTTACCTGTCGTTCCTGCACTGTGTGAGTCAGGATAATGACCGGTATGCGGCCATCCTGTACCTCAGACTCTTTCTGCATGATCGACTCGATGTTGATGCCATGCTCGCTCAGAATCGAGGCGATTTTGGCCAGAACACCCGGGCGATCAAGAGCGGTTATGCGCAGGTAATAAGCTGACTGGATGTCTTCCATCGACAGTACGTCGAGATTTTCCAGAGCTTCCGGAGCAAACCCGAGATGCGGCACTCGCAGCGAACTTCCGCTCGCCACAATACGGGCAACATCGACAATATCGGCAATTACAGCGGAAGCCGTTGCTTCGTCACCGGCGCCTGGCCCGTAATACATGGTCTGACCCACTGCATCACCTTCCACAAGAACGGCGTTCAGCACACCATCTACCTGAGCAATCAGGTGACTTTGAGGAACCAGTGTCGGATGCACGCGAAGCTCAATGCCGTCATCCCGGCGACGAGCAATGCCCAGATGCTTGATGCGATAGCCAAGCTGCTCGGCGTGAGCGATATCGTAAGGTGTGATCGAAGAAATGCCTTCGGTGAAGGCTTTTTCGAACTGAAGCGGAACACCAAAGCCGGCAGAAGCCAGAATGGTCAATTTATGGGCCGCATCAATACCTTCCACATCAAACGTGGGGTCGGCTTCTGCATAACCCAGATCCTGCGCCTCTTTGAGCACATCAGCAAACGCGCGGCCAGCACGCATTTCGGTAAGAATATAGTTGCCCGTGCCATTGATGATGCCCGCGATCCAGTCAATACGGTTCCCTGCCAAACCTTCGCGAATGGCCTTCATTACGGGAATACCACCGGCGACACCGGCTTCGTAGGCAACGACAACGCCGGCCTTTTCCGCTGCAGCAAATATCTCATTTCCATGTACTGCAATCAGAGCTTTGTTGGCAGTGACTACATGTTTGCCATTAGCGATGGCTGTCATTACAAGCTCACGCGCCGTGTCGTACCCGCCGATAAGCTCAACCACCACATCAACCGCGGGATCATTCACCACGTCAAAGATCTCGGTACTGAAGGCAACGCCACCAAGATCTATATCATCACGGTTTCGCCGACTGGCTACCCGGGTAATCCGGATATTGCAGCCCGCACGGCCCGCAATAAGTGCGGCGTTGCGAGTCAATACATTGAATGTACCGCCGCCAACGGTTCCCAGTCCGCAGATTCCGACACTGACGTCTTTCAAGCTCTCACCTCTGATCCCGAAGGGGTCCTGATGTATTGTAATAGTGCAGCATATTGATTCTGCGACACTGAAAGTGCCGCATAGTATACCGGTTCAGGACCTGCTGAATAAGCCCTGAACCAAAAGCCCGTCACATAACGACGCCCACCCGAAGGAAGCCGCGGCCTGTAGTGGATTAAAGCAGCCCCAACCCCTCGGCAAGCTTATTGGCCGGCACGTAGCCAGGCACGATATTGCCGTCCTCCAGAACAATGGCCGGAGTGCCTGTCACACCAACACGCTGCCCAAGCTCATACTGCTTCAGCACGGGATTATCACAGGTAGCCGCAGGAACTGTTTTACCAGCCTTGGCAGCATTCATTGCGGACTGCTGATCCTCGGCACACCAAACTGAAACGTATTTTACAAAAGATGGGGAACCCGGCTGAGACCGTGGGAAAGCGTAATAATTGACGGTAATGCCGTAGTCGTTGAGCTTTGGCACCTCGCCATGGAGCTTACGGCAATAGGGGCAATCAATGTCGGTAAATACGCTAACCACCGCCCGCTCATCGTCAGCCTTGTAGCTGATAACACCGCTCTTCCCGAAGCCTGTTAATGCCTTGTGCCGAGCAGCTGCCTTGGCCTCTGTCGTAACATTGGCGATGCCCGTGCTCGTAACCTTCAACAGATCACCGGTGAGCAGATACTGACCATCCTGGGTTGTATAAACGGTCTCACCGCTAGCAGCCTGAATCTCATAAAGCCCCTTGGCTTCGGATTCGCGAATCGACAATATTTCCAGCCCGGGTACCGCACTGGATAGGCGCTCGCTAATTTTGTCTTCAACATCACCTGCAACACTGAAGGGTGATCCCAGAATCCCAACCGCCATTAACACCAACATAAACCACTGTTTTACATTCATTCTGGAAAACACACCTATATAGCAGGGTACTTATGATGCTTGCGAAACTGAGCTCACAAGCCATGAAAAAGTTCTTTTAATCAAAACCGTGCGACACCGGCTTGCCAATAAAGTTCAAAACGCCACCTTACCTAAAAATCGCAATGTCAGCCACGAGGATGATGGGTCTTATGCAAGGTTTGTAAGCGCTGGCGCGCGACGTGAGTGTATATCTGGGTCGTGGAAAGATCAGAGTGGCCCAGCAGCATCTGAACCACACGCAAATCCGCACCATGATTAAGCAGATGTGTTGCAAAGGCATGACGGAGCGTATGGGGCGACAGGTGCTTGCGAATGCCTGTGCGCGTGGCGTAATGGCGAACTCTGTGCCAAAACGTCTGGCGCGTCATGGGCGCAGCGCGATTTCCTGGAAAAAGCGCATCACAGGCACGCCCTTTCAGAAGCTCCGGGCGACCTTCTTTCATATACAGGACAAGCCAGTCTATGGCCTCCTCGCCCAGCGGAACCAGGCGTTCTTTGTCGCCTTTGCCGGTCACACGAACAACCCCCTGCCGCAGGTTTACCTGATCCACACGCAAACTGGTGAGCTCAGATACACGTAAGCCACAGCCATACAGAATTTCCAGCATAGCCTTGTCTCGCTGCTCAATGGGCAAACCCGGATCCGGCTCAGCCAAAAGTGCATCCACTTCACCTTCTGTTAACGAGTCCGGTAGGCGACGGGGCAGGCGGGGGCTATCGATACGCAAGGTAGGATCTTCAGAAATCAGCCGCTCGCGAAGGAGATAGCGATAAAACCGACGAATACCCGAAAGACGACGAGCCGCAGTAGACGTTTTCAGCCCCTGAGCGAATCCATTGGCCATCCAGGCAAGCAAATCTGTTCGCCGCACCTCCGTTAGCAATAGCTGCCCCGGCTGGGCTTCCAGCCATGCAGCCAGGCGCTGCAAATCGTTGCGGTAAGCTTGGCGGGTTTGCTCTCCCAACCCGTCTTCAAGCCAGACTGCATCAACAAACTGGACAACTATTGTTTCATCTTCGGCTCTCACACCCTAACCCTCTAACAGCCCCGCCATGCACAAGAAGGCATTCTGACTCGCCAGAAACGAAAAAGGCAGCCGTCAGGCTGCCTTTTTCACTGCAAGGTTGCTCAGCAAATAGCTGATCAGCCCAGCTTTTCTTTGATACGAGCTGCCTTGCCCGAGAGCTCGCGCAGGTAGTAAAGCTTGGCCTGACGCACTTCACCGCGACGCTTCACAGCAACGCTGTCGACCAGCTTGGAGAAGGTCTGGAAAGTACGCTCAACGCCTACGCCGTAGGAAATCTTCCGTACGGTGAATGCCGAGTTCATGCCACGGTTACGCTTACCGATAACAACGCCTTCGAACGCCTGCAGACGCTCACGGTTGCCTTCAGTTACACGAACCTGAACAACCACGGTATCACCCGGCGCAAACGCGGGGACTTCCTTGGTCATCTGCTCTGTTTCAAGTTGATTGATGATGTTGTTCTTGCCGCTCATCGTAATGCTCCTGATACCCAATCTTTTAATGCCCTGATTATTCAGAGGCACACGGTTCGTTTAAAATCTCACCCAGCAACTCACGCTCTTCATCCGTAAGCACCCGCTTTTCAAGCAGATCGGGGCGTCGTTCCCGGGTTCGCCTCAGCGACTGTTTAAGCCGCCAACGCCGGATCTGATCATGGTGACCGCCCAACAAAATATCCGGCACCGCCTGACCTTCATAAACTTCGGGCCGGGTGTAGTGCGGACAATCCAGCAAACCGTCAGCAAAAGAATCCTGCTCTGCCGACTGCGCATGACCCAGCGCTCCGGGGATGAGGCGTGTAACCGCATCAATAACAGTCATCGCTGCCAGTTCACCACCAGACAGTACAAAATCGCCCAGTGATATTTCCCGGTCGACTTCTGTTGCTATCAGGCGTTCATCAACACCTTCATAACGCCCTGCTACCAGAATCAAACGTTCTTCTGCAGCAAGTGACTCAACAACAGCCTGGCTCAGCGTTTCACCCTGAGGTGAAAGATAAACCACACAGGCTTTGCCTGGCGCCGATTTCCGCGCTGCGTGAATGGCATCCCTTAGCGGCTGAATTTTCATCAGCATACCAGGGCCGCCACCGTAGGGACGGTCATCAACGGTGCGGTGTCGATCCTGGGTAAAGTCGCGAGGGTTCCAGCTCTCGAAGGTCAAAAGACCATCGCGTACTGCCCTGCTCGTTATCCCGTAATCCGTTACCGCCTGGAACATCTCAGGAAACAGACTGACTGCGCCAATCCACACCCGTCAGAACTCCGGATCCCAGTCTGCGATCAGCTTGTGCTCTGCCAGATTAACTTCCCGGACCACTTGGCCAGGAAGGTAAGGAATCAGGCGCTCGCGCTGATCGATGGAGCCCGCAGTTGCATGCACCACCAGAACATCATTGGAGCCGGTTTCTATGAGATGATCCACTCGTCCGAGGCATTCACCCTCAACCGTAAACACGTCAAGCCCCTGCAGCTGGCGCCAATAAAAATCCCCTTCGGGAAGCTCAGGCAACTCAGCAGTGGGAACTTTAACCTCGGCACCACAGTATGTGCGCGCCAGATCACGGTCATTAATACCTTTAAGCCTGACAACAATCGCCTTGCCTTGCCGGCGACCCTCTTCAAGCTTTGCCGGAATGCGCTTACCGTCCAGATCAAGAACCCAGTTGGTATAGCCAAGTATTCCGTCAATGGGGTCGGTGAAGGAATAAACCTTGAGCCACCCTTTAACCCCAAATACCGAGGTAATCCGACCGATCACAGTTTCCTGCGAATTCTGCGTCATACAACAACCTCGGTAGTCAGTAAAAGCTTACTCAGCAGTCTTAAGCAGCTGCGCAACGCGATCGCTGGTCTGTGCACCCTGGCCAACCCAGTAGTTTACACGGTCGCGATCAACACGCAGACGCTCTTCCTGACCGCGTGCGATCGGGTTGAAAAAACCAACGCGTTCAATGAAAGCGCCGTCACGTGAATTACGGCTGTCAGTGACTGTCAGATGATAGAACGGGCGCTTCTTGGAGCCGCCGCGAGCCAAACGGATTGTTACCATTTAACCAATATCCTGTTCTGTTATACGAACTTTGTACGTTTCACGTCGACCACTAGAGTGGCTGACGCGGAGACCCATACTCGAAAGGGGCGCTATTCTATGCTAAATAAGCGCCAAAGAAAACAGGCAAACTGACTGTTTGCATGTTTTCGATGTAAGGCTTTTTACATACGACCAAACGGAGGCATTCCACCGCCACCGCCGCCCGGCGGCATCATACCACCAAGACCGCGCATCATATTCGCCATCCCGCCCTTTTTGCTAAACTTTTTCATCATTTTTTGCATCTGCTTGTGCTGCTTAAGCAAACGATTCACATCCTGTATCTGCGTTCCCGAGCCGGCGGCAATGCGACGCTTGCGGGAGTTGTTGATTACGTCCGGGTAGCGACGCTCTTTCGGAGTCATCGAACAAATGATCGCTTCCAACTGCCCCATCGACTTATCGTTAACCTGTTGTTGCGCCGCTTGAGCCATCTGCCCCATGCCCGGCAACTTATCCATCAAGCCACCGATACCACCCATATTCTTCATTTGCTGCAGCTGGTCGCGGAAATCTTCCAGATCAAAACTTTTGCCTTTCTTGATCTTTTTGGTGAGCTTCTCTGCTTTCTTCTGATCGAGCTTGCGCTCGGCTTCCTCTATAAGAGAGAGCACATCGCCCATACCCAAAATCCGGGAGGCGACCCGATCCGGATAGAACGGTTCCAGGGCATCCGACTTTTCACCAACACCCAGAAACTTGATTGGTTTGCCCGTGATATGCCTGACCGAAAGCGCCGCACCACCGCGAGCGTCGCCGTCGGTTTTGGTTAGCACCACACCAGTCAATGGCAAGGCATCGTTAAACGCCTTGGCCGTATTAGCGGCATCCTGCCCCGTCATGGCGTCAACCACGAAAAGGGTCTCTACCGGCTTAACAGACTTATGTAGCCGGCCAATCTCGCCCATCATCTGCTCATCAACGTGCAGGCGGCCCGCAGTGTCGAGAATAACCACATCGATATGCTTCTTGCGGGCAGCTGCTACCGCACCTTCCGCAATGGCAACGGGGTCTTGATCGGCGGTACTGGGGAAAAACTCAACACCCACTTCACCCGCTAACGTCTCCAACTGCTTGATCGCAGCCGGCCGGTAGACGTCAGCACTCACCACCATGACGGTCTTTTTGTGGCGCTCTTTAAGGAAACGCGACAACTTGGCAACTGTGGTGGTTTTACCAGCACCCTGAAGGCCAGCCATCATGATCACGGCGGGAGGCTGAACGGCAAGATTGAGGGTTTCATTCCCCTCGCCCATAACTCGCTCCAGCTCCTGCTGAACAACCTTGATGAAGACCTGGCCCGGGGAAAGGCTGCGCTGAACTTCCTGCCCGATAGCGCGCTGACGGACACCCTCAACAAAGTCCTTCACCACCGGCAGGGCGACGTCTGCCTCCAGCAGTGCCATACGCACTTCCCGGAGAGTGTCCTTTATATTGTCTTCGGTGAGCCGCGCCTGACCGGAAATCTTGCGCAGGCTACCGGAAAGTCGGTCTTGGAGGTTCTCAAACATGTTGCTCTTCCGTTCCCCGGATAAATTGAGTGCACAAACCTCAGAGCCAGCTTCGGCTCCTTGATTCCTGTTGCATAATCGCGACATTATAACCAGACTATCGCTCTGAAACGACCAACCCGGTCAAATCGACAGACACATCTGTTGATCCCCAGCCAGCACAGTGGTTAATAAAGGAAGTTATGGGAACGCTGATTCTCGCGGTCACCTCTCTTTTTCTGTACAGCGTCGGCACCGCTTTGCAGGCGCTCCACTTCCGTGGTCGCGTGCAAAGCAACATAGCGATAACCACCCTTATCGGCATGCTGGCGCTAACGTCTCACGGGCTTTTGATCTCGCAGACCCTCTACCATGATGGCGGTGTCGACCTGGGTTTCTTTAAAAGCTCGGTGCTGATCTCTTGGCTAATCGTATTTTTACTGCTGGGCCTGAACCTGAGGAAGCCTGTTCAAAGCCTGTTTCTCGGCGTTTACCCACTGGCAGCACTCACCATCATAATGACCCTGATTACGCATACGCCGTCACGACTGGTATCTGATGAAAGCTACGGCGTACTGTCTCACATCGCACTGTCCGTCACAGCCTACAGCCTGTTTTCTCTCGCGGCTATACAAGCAATCTTACTTTACTTTCAGAACCGGCAGCTCAAACAAAACTATAACAGCCCGCTGATCCGTAATTTGCCCCCCCTCCAAACCATGGAATCGCTACTTTTCGAAATGGTCTGGGCAGGCGTTGTCATGCTAACCCTGGCCATCGTCACCGGGGCCGTATTCATAGAAAATCTTTTTGCCCAAAACCTGGCCCATAAAACTCTATTCTCCATACTTTCATTGCTGGTCTTTATAGCTCTGCTCGTGGGCCGCTATACCAAAGGCTGGCGCGGAATGACAGCAAGTCGCTGGACACTGGCCGGTTGCGCCCTCCTTATGGTGGCCTTTTACGGCAGCAAATTCGCCCTTGAGCTGGTATTCCAGAGGGGCGGCTGACATCTGCGCCACAACCTCTTGACACCGAGCACAATCACAACCTATTTTCGCTACTTGTCAGCAATATAAGGACACCTCTGGTTTGGACGGTACATCGCTTACTGCGCTGTCGATTATTCTCGTCGGGCTGATCATGCTGTCGGCATTCTTTTCCAGCTCTGAAACCGGAATGATGTCTCTTAACCGGTATCGCCTCAAACATATGGCCAAAACCGGCCACAAAGGCGCTAAACGGGCACAAGGATTGTTGAAGCGCACCGACCAGCTTATCGGCATCATTCTGATAGGCAATAATTTCGTCAACATTCTGGCGTCGTCTATAGCCACAGTTATAGCTATACGCATCTGGGGCGATGCCGGCATCGCCATCGCCACGCTACTACTGACCATCGTCATCCTGATTTTTGCCGAGGTCACCCCTAAGACTCTGGCCTCCCTTTTTCCGGAAAAAATAGCCTTCCCCGCGAGCTATATTCTCGGGCCTCTACTGAAAGTACTTTATCCGATCGTATGGGCAGTAAACCTGTTTACCGGTGCGATACTCTGGATCCTCAGAATCTCTCCCAGCGACTCCGCCAGCGATCACCTGAGTCGCGAAGAACTCAGGACCCTGGTAAACGAAGCTGGCGCCCTCATTCCAACCAAACACAAGGATATGCTGGTCAGCATCCTTGATCTAGAAAAGGTCACTGTGAACGACATCATGGTGCCCCGCAACGAAGTTTCCGGCATCGATCTGGATGATGACACCGACACCATTTTGCGCCAGTTAAGAAATAGCCAGCACACTCGCCTGCCGGTGTTCAAAGGCGACATTAATAACATTCAGGGCATCCTGCACCTGCGCAGCGCAACGAAACTGCTCCAGCAAGACGAGATCAGCAAGCCCATGATCATGCAGCTTTGCCAAGAGCCCTACTTCGTTCCCGAAAGCACACCTCTGAATACACAGCTCATCAACTTCCAGAAAGGAAAGCGCCGGTTTGGCATTGTGGTCGATGAGTATGGTGATGTACTTGGACTCGCTACCCTTGAGGACATTCTGGAAGAGATCGTTGGCGAATTCACAACGGATTACGCTGCAGCTAGCCCGGATATCATCCCCCAGGAAGATGGCACGTTTATTATTGACGGCACCGCATCCGTGCGCACAATCAACAAATCCCTGGGCTGGAAACTACCCACCGACGGCCCGAAAACCCTCAACGGCCTGATCACCGAAACCCTTGAAAACATCCCGGACACCAACGTTTGCCTAAAGGTCGACGGCCACCGGGTAGAGGTCCTCCAGATCAAGGACAACGTTGTGAAGGCCGCAATTGTGCACCCCAAGAAGCGCAAAAAACGCGCACTTTCCATCGTTTAACCCAGTTTGCCCTCACTTCGCTATAGACGTTCCAGTTATAGCGGAGCCCTTTCTTGAAAGATCAAAATGTAACCAGCCCCTTGACGCATATCAATCTACCGCCAACACTCATTAGGAACACCGAACAATAATAATGCTAAGGAGTTTGTCCATGAGCTTGTCGAACACTTTTGGTCTTCTGACCCACCCCGATCAGCAATGGAAAGCCATTCGGAACGATTCCGAGTCCATTTCCCAACTTTATCTAGGGCACGTACTACTTCTCGCTCTTATTCCTGCCTTGGCCGGGTTCTTTGGAACCACCCAGGTAGGCTGGCAGATTGGTGACGGACAGGTTACACGCCTGTCCGTAAACAGCGCGCTAAGCCTGTCCGTACTGTTCTATGCCGCCATGCTGGCAGGCATATTCATTCTCGGAAAATTCATTGATTTCTTTGCAGCAACTTACGATGCGGTAGATAGAGTGCCGAGAGGCGTGGCGATGGCGGCTTACACCGCCACCCCCATGTTCCTGATCGGCGTTATAGCAGCCTACCCTAATATCTGGGTAAACATGCTGGCAGGACTCGTTGCCATTGCGTATGCGGTGTACCTTCTTTATGAAGGGCTCCCCATACTCATGAAAATCCCCGAAGACCGTGGATTCATGTTTGCCACAGCGGTGCTGACGGTTGGGCTGGTCATGTTTGTCGCCCTTCTTGCCATCAGTGTCGTAATCTGGAGCGTCGGCATTGGTCCGGTGTATGTAAGCTGAGGGTCAGGCTTACTCCATATCTACATGTCCATGAAACAACCAAGGGTGCTCCATTGGGACACCCTTTTTTTTGCAGATAAGCGCACTGGTTAGATTTTATTCATGTTAACCAGGCGGAAAATGCGGTAAATTTAGCCTATAACTAAAAAACAGATAGTATAACTCGGTCATGTACCCGGTTGAGCCGCAAACAGGAGTCGGCCATGAACAAGCAGTCCGGCATACATTACCTCCGCGAGCACAGGGAAGCGGGAAGCAGCGAGCCGGTTCCTGTGGAGGTCACCCGCATCCGCGACACAGTTGTCGCCGGGCTCGGAGATCTATTGCAGGGCGCGTTTGATGCCGTTGATGATTCGCTGTTCGAACTGGCAAACAATGCCCGCAGCAACAACGAGCAAAACCGCTATTTTGAAGCCATGCGGGAAATACGCATCAAGCGTAAAGGCGTGGAGCGCCACTTCCAGAATACTGTTGCGCAGTTTTTTGCAAATCCCCCCCATACCATTCAACTGCACGAAGACACTCTGGGACGACAAGCAAACGCGGACAATCTGGCACTGGTGGGCAACGACGACCTTGAAGAGCAAGTAGCTCTGAATGCCATGATCACCAAAGCTAAAGCGCACTTCCAGGGACCGCTCATCCAGCTTCAGACTCGCTTTAGTCATGTCTATGACGGCGCTTCTGACGAGTCACCGGTCAACCCCATGGCCCCGGAACATCTTTGCAGCGCATTTACTGAAGCGATTCAGGCTCTGGAAATTCAAATCCGGGAGCGATTGATTCTGCTTAAGCAGTTTGACCGCTACGTTGTTTCCAATCTGGGCATGCTTCTGGATGAAGCCAACAGAATTCTCGTTCAAGCAGGGATTATTCCCAATTTCCGCTATCACGGGAAAACCGGGCAGCAGCACAGCAGCCCTACGGAGAGCCAAGCGTCTTCCGAGAGCGCGGATAACGGCGCTTCCCATGATAGCCAGTCGAGTGACGACCAAGGCAGCAACGCCGTCTTCGAGCAAATCCATCAGTTACTGGCTCGCCAGAGGGCCAATGCCGGCATACCATCACGCCAGTACAGCTCAGACATACGCGTTGTCGGTGGCAATGAACTGATCAGTCTGCTGGCCGCACTACCCCTAAATACCCAGGCAGACTCTCAGCTCAACCTCAGCGAGGGCGATCCGCTTACCATCGATCTCCTTAGTGTCGTGCAACAGATCCTGGCCCAAGCCAAAACAAACGACGGCAAAAAGCCTGCGCTGGAGGAAATGGATGAGGATCTGATCAACCTCGTATCCATGTTATTTGAGTTCATTCTTGACGATTACAACTTGTCAGCACCGGTTCAGGTTCTGATCAGCCGGCTGCAGATTCCGATTCTGAAAGTTGTTATCAAAGACAAGAGCTTTTTCAGCAAGACAACACACCCTGCGCGCAAACTGCTCAATGGTTTGGCCCGCGCAGGCATCGGCTGGAGCAACAGCGACGAAAAGGCGCGGGACAAGCTGTACGAAAAGATTCACAGCATTGTGCAGCGAATCCTGTGTGAATTTGATGGCGATATTGCACTTTTCGAAACTCTGAACGAAGAGTTTGAGGAGTTCCTTGCCAGAGAAAACCGGAAATCGTCTCTGGTAGAGCAACGTACCCGTGAATCGGAGCGTGGCCGCATCAAGTCCCAGAAAGCCCAGGAAATGGTCGACCGGGTCATAAAAGAACGCGTAGCGCGTTACCGTCTCCCGGAATCTGTCCATACCATTCTTATCAATGGCTGGAGCCGATTCATGTTCCTCGCTTATCTGCGGGACGATGTAGAACATCGCTGGCAAGAAAGCGTCAAAGTTGTTGATGATCTTATCTGGTGCCTCCATCCGCACCAGGAAGACATTGAAAGAGATCAGTGGGTTCGCGTGGTACCCGGCCTTCTCAAATCGCTTAGGGCGGGGCTGGAAGAAGTTTCCTATAACGCCACCAAGCTTGACGACACAATGAGTTTACTCAAGCATGAGCTGGCAGAAGCTTTCCGCGCAAGCTCCAACATGGAAGCAGCCGAAGCGCCACCTGCTCATGAAGAGACCCTGAGTGAAACAAAGAACCAAACTGAGCCCCAGCCTGAAGATGCGGTGATTGCCGAGTTCATGGCCCAGATTGATATGCTGGAAATTGGTCATTGGGTTGAGTTCAGACTGGTTAATGGTGCAAGCTTCCGCTGCAAGCTTTCCGCCATCATTGACGAAGCGGACTGCTTTGTCTTTGTAAATCGTATGGGGCTAAAGGTCATCGAAAAAACCCGCACTGACCTTGCCCATGAAATGCGACGCGGAAGAATGACACGGCTTGAACAAGGGGCCCTCATCGATCGGGCACTGGACGCCGTCGTCGGATCCCTTCGTAGTAAAACTGCCTGACCTGGCCTGGGCCCGCAATTACCATGCGGGTCCAGCGCCTCTAGCGCAGTGTTCATCTGGCAGTAAAGGAGATACCTGAGTTCAATGCTGGAGCATGGCAGCAACAACAGCCTTCCGGCGAAGCATCGGATCGCCCTGGCCTTATCAACCGCCTTCCTGATTCATACGCTGCTATTATCTGGATTTCCAGCTATCCTTCCTGATCCCCCCGCCCGGCATCGACAGCAAATGAATCTGGAATTGGTGGCAGCCGACAGCGCTCAGGGAGCACCTGCATCTGCAGACACACAGCGGTCAAACGAAGCGCCCATCATCCGCAACCCGCCTTTTGAGGTGCCGCCCGACAACAACCCCGGGCTGGCAACACCTGCGCTCACAACAACCACCTCTCAACAAAAAACGGCTGCCAGTGACAACAAGCAAGCTGCTGCCACAAAGAATGAAGCTGGCCCGACCCAAGTCGCTTCTGTTCCATCTCCTTCAGGGACACCGTCCAAATCCGGTGTCCGCACTCAGGTTTCGAACAAGGAAACAACAGAAGATGACACCAAAATCACTCTGTCGCCCAGCGAACAGGATCCTTACCTGATAAAGCTGGCAACGCATCTGGCAACGAAACTTGAAACATTGAGGATACCCGCCATCAAGAAGCTGACGAATACAAGCACCATGGCATTAGAGCTTCAGCTACTGAGCAATGGGGCGTTAACACGGGCGAGAGTGGTCAAATCGACAGGCATTGAACAAATAGATCTTGCAGCCTACCAAGCCGCGCTTTCAGCGAGCCCTTACCCGGAGCCGCCGCCTGACCAGAGAAGCAAAAGCCGCTTCGAAGTAAAACTGGTGTTTTCTCCGTCGCGGCTCTGATTGAAGGCCCGCGCTTCAGGCAGGGGCAGGTGAGATCAGGCCTCAGCCTGTTTTGCAGCACCTTTTACCAAAGTAGCCAGTTCGCCATTTTCTGACATCTCCATAATGATGTCACAACCGCCAACCAGCTCGCCGTTAACATACAGCTGCGGGTATGTAGGCCAGCTTGAGTAGACTTTCAGGCCTTCGCGCAGTTCCTGGTTATCAAGAATATTCACAAACGCAAAGCGCTCGCCACACGCCATCAAAGCCTGCGATGTTTTAGCAGAAAAGCCACACTGCGGAGCTTGAGGAGACCCTTTCATGTAAAGAATAATCGGATTTTCTGCGAGCTGATTTTTAATGGTTTCGTTAATATCCATGAACATTCACCTCTGGTTGAAAACAGAACAGTCTGCCGCGCCGGTTTGCGCTATTGCACCTGCCTTGACTGGCGCCTATTGTACACGTCGGGCAGGCTACTCAACAAACCGTGTAATTTGATACAGAGCAAGCCTGATACCCGCAGCGTTGTCATCAAACGCGCGAAGGGCTAGACTTGACCCCCCCTTTTTTTCACCAGTACTTATACTCATCCAGGGCTTCATCTAGTAAGGGCCACCCCATGGCAGTAAGGCATTTTCTGACACTGAATG
Organism: Marinobacter sp. KMM 10035; assembly: GCF_046537445.1. NCBI lineage: Bacteria > Pseudomonadati > Pseudomonadota > Gammaproteobacteria > Pseudomonadales > Marinobacteraceae > Marinobacter > Marinobacter sp. KMM 10035. Next base: position 142,269 of record NZ_JBBVMG010000003.1, read on the forward strand.
ACATGTCCACAACCGAACTGGAAAATCTGGTGGATCATGGCACCAGGCTCCGGAACGAATGGCGCCAAGGCAAGGTCAGGGATTCACTCAAAAACCGTGTTTTGGCGATGATTTTTGAAAAGTCCTCAACCCGTACCCGGGTTTCCTTTGAGGCAGGCATGGCTCAGCTGGGGGGCTCAGCGATGTTCCTTTCCCCGCGAGACACGCAACTTGGCCGCGGCGAACCCATAGAGGACTCTGCCATTGTCATCTCCAGCATGGTTGATGCGGTGATGATTCGCACGTTCGCCCACGAAACCGTTGAAACGTTTGCCCGTGCTTCGCGGGCACCGGTTATCAACGCGCTCACTGATGACTTTCACCCGTGCCAACTGCTGGCCGACATGCAAACCTATCGCGAGCATCGCGGCAGCATCCGGGGCGCTACAGTGGCCTGGATCGGGGATGGCAACAACATGTGCCACTCTTACATCAATGCTGCCACCCAGTTCGATTTTCACCTGAACGTGGCAACCCCCGAGGGTTACGAGCCGGATCCGGAACTGGTAAAGGCCCACAGTTCACGCATCACGTTAATGCGTGAACCAGAGGAGGCGGCACGCAACGCAAACCTCCTGGTCACCGATGTGTGGGCATCCATGGGTCAGGAGGACGAACAGAAAGCCCGTGAGAAGGCGTTCAGCAAATACCAGATCAACAAGGCATTGATGGACATGGCAGCAAAGGACGCGCTCCTCATGCACTGCCTGCCCGCTCATCGCGGTGAAGAAATCGCAGCTGATATGATAGAGCACCCGGGTTCCGTCATCTGGGACGAAGCTGAAAACCGGCTTCACGCTCAGAAAGCCCTGCTGGAATTCCTGATTCTGAACCGCCTGGACTAAGATTTATGAGCGCGCCGATAACGACTGCGGACACCTGGTTGCTTGAAGTAGACAATTTGACCTGTGGCTATGGAGGGGATGCCGTTGTAAAAGACGTCAATTTCGCGCTCAGCCATGGGGACATCGGCTGCCTGCTCGGGCCTAGCGGTTGCGGGAAAAGCACAATTTTGCGCGCTCTGGCCGGTTTTCTTCCACTGACCAGCGGCGAGATACGGTTGCAGTCTCACCCTATCAGCCTCCCTGGCCGCACGCTCGCGCCTGAGAAACGCCGCATTGGCATGGTGTTTCAGGACTACGCCCTGTTTCCGCACTTAAGCATTGCCGACAACGTAGGATTCGGTTTGCGTGGGCTGGATAAGACCGAGAAGCGCAACAGAGTGATGGAACTGCTGCACGTGGTTCACCTGCAGGACCTGGCAGACAACTATCCTCACGAGCTGTCAGGCGGCCAACAACAGCGGGTTGCTCTGGCTCGGGCGCTCGCGCCTGAACCAACACTTATTCTGCTCGACGAGCCTTTCTCCAACCTGGATACCGATCTCCGCCGAAGACTGAGTCTCGATGTTCGTGAGATTCTGAAGACCCTTGGAATCAGCGCTATTCTGGTCACTCACGATCAGCAAGAAGCCTTCGCCATGTGCGACCAGGTAGCTGTTCTGCAAAGCGGGAAAATCCAGCAGTGGGACGTACCGTACAATCTCTACCACGAGCCAGTAAACCGCTTTGTGGCGAGTTTTGTGGGACAAGGCGGGTTTATACCGGGAAAGGCCGTGGGGCCAGACATCATAGAGTCCGAACTGGGCATTATTCACGGCAATCGGGCCTACAAATGGCCTGCCGGTACTCTGGTAGATGTGCTTATCCGCCCTGATGACATTGTCTACGATGCGGAGTCCGATCTGCGCCCGAAAGTTGTGGAGAAAACTTTCGCAGGCACCTCCACGCTTTATCGCTTCCGATGCTCTGAAGATACGGAATTTGAGGCGCTGTTCCGCAGCCATCTGGATTTCCACCTGGGCGAAACCGTACCTGTCCGGGTAGAAGCTGACCACCTGATAGCATTTGAGCGTGGAGTCTGACCAACAGGAACCGCAGAGAAAAGTACTGAATTCATCAAAAAAAATGCAAAAAAAAGGGCCGGAAAACCGACCCTCAAATGACGAATGAAACAAGGAAAGTTCGTAAGAACCACAACCTCAAAAGTCATCCCTTACGCTTTAAATTATTACTTCAGCCACCCCGGTATTCAGTAGTACTTGTGTAGTCGCTTTGTAACATCTGGTGAGAGCCCGGGAGCTGGCTCTCGACCTTCTTCACTCGTTCTGTTCCAGTGGTTTTCTTCGGGGCCAAACCAAGCTGAAGCGCGCGCCACCAAGGCTGTCACTCCGGCTCACGAATGCCTGCCCGTTGTGCCAATAAAGAATTCGCCGCACGATAGAGAGGCCAAGCCCGTACCCACCAGAGGTTCGGGTACGGCTGTCATCAAGCCGTGCGAAGGCTGTAAATACCTTTTCCCATTCATCTTCCGGAATGCCAGGTCCGTCGTCTTCTACATCGACCCGACAATGCTCCTCATCAATCTGACAGCGAACAAGTACCTTCCCCGATGCGTAGCGCCCTGCGTTGCCTACCAGATTCTGGACAGCACGATGGATATAACGTGGCTCAACGTCTGCCATCGCAAGCAGCTCTGTAGATTCATCAATCTCGCCTTCAATACAGAGAGCTGGGCGCACAATTTTCTGCTCGGCGACAACCTGCCTGACAATGTCGGTTACCGAGGCCTCTTCAAGGGAAAAAACCGGTCCGCCCTGTTCGAGCCGCGCGTAGGTGAGGATTTCGTCAATTAGCTCATCCAACTCCTGAATGTCACCATCAATCCCATCCAACTGCTTCTGCCGGGCCTCTTGGCTTTCGCAGTCTTCAATCATCTGCACACCGAAGCGTATACGGGCGACAGGGGTTCTCAATTCATGGGAGACCGCATGGATCATCTCACGTTGAACGTTCACAAGACGCTGGATGTGCTCCGCCATGCCATTAAACGCTGCAAATAAACGGGCGACGATGGTGCTTTCCCCTGCCTCTACACGGGCCCCCATTTCACCCCGCGCAATGCGCACAGCCACAGATTCGACTTTGCGCAGATTGTTATCCAGATTCCGAACTACAAACAGCAACGCCAAAGCCAATACACTTCCAGAAATTACCAACATCAACAAGATGACAGGCCATGCCCACGGATTAAAGGGAGCGGGAACGCTAGCCTGAATCAGCTCGCCATCAGATAACTGAACAAGCACTCGCCCTACCCCATTGCGGCTATAAAACGCAGAGCCTTGACTGGCCACGCGCTCCAGAACCTCATCATCTGGCAGCGCCGAAGATCCTTGAATCCTCAGAACGCTCAGGTTCAAGCCGTCTGCCAACTGCCTGACCGCTTCTTCGCGCTCTTCCGGGTCCACCACATCAAGGTGAATCCGCAGAATTTGTGCGGATGCTTCAGCAATATCACGATATGGCTGAGACGCTCTGAATTGCAGCGCTTCACCATGGAGCCCGGTAACCAAAAAGCGATAACCCAAGCTACCTTCAATCGCCACCACCTGGCCATAGCCCAGACGCTCGCGCACGACGGGGTAGCCCGACAGTTCCTCGGTGCCAACCACCCGAAAATCGTATCTGGAAACCAGCCAGTGGTACTGCTGTTCGGGAGCAGGCGAAGACGCAAGCCAACGCATTAACGGATCGGAAAAACGCTCATGCCAGAATTGTGAACGTACGGAATTCATACCGACAAACAAAACACTACAGAGCAGTATCACCAGCGCTGTGAGGCCGGCTAGGCGGGCATAGAGTTTCAGGAAAAACTTCAGGGGCATGTCAACGAACCCTGGCAGGGAAACGCCGGCCGGAATACCCGTGCCGACGCCAAAGACTGAATCGTCAGACTTCCTTCACAAACAGGTAGCCTTTGCTTCGAACGGTCTTGATCCTGCGGGGGTGGACTGGGTCATCGCCGATTTTCGGGCGGATCCGGGAGACCCGGACATCAATAGACCTGTCCTGTCCATCGTATTCTATGCCCCGCAAGGCAGTAAAAATCTCTTCCCGGCTCAAGACACGGCCGGCATTACTCGCCAGTAGCCACAGCAGATCAAACTCGGCACTGGTCAGATCGATGCTTTCTTCGCTAAGCCAGGCTTCGCGCATGGAGCGATCAACAACCAGGTTGTTGAACTGCAGGCGCGAAGGCTCTTCCGCGCTTGCTTCATCTGCGGTGTTTTGCGCATTTTCCGTTACGCGGCGCAGCAACGCGCGGATCCTGGCAAGAAGCACTCGAGGTTTGACAGGCTTGCTGATGTAATCATCCGCACCCATCTCAAGGCCCAACACCTGATCAAGATCGTCAGTGCGCGCGGTGAGCATAATGATGGGGCCGGAATATAATGGCCGCACGCGGCGACAGATGGACAGACCATCTTCCCCGGGCAACATCAGATCCAGCACAACAAGATCTGGCTGTTCATTTCGGATTCGCTCAACGGCTGGGCTACCATGGGTTTCGAGGGACACGGACAAACCGTTACTCTCGAGGTATTCACGGGTTAACTCAGCCAGTCGCTCATCATCTTCGACAATAAGAATTCGCCAACTTTCATTCGTCTGTTCCACAGGCGTCCATCTCTTATTTTATTTTTCCGGGTCCATTATTTCGTCTGCATCTCACGATACAGACAACCTGATGTAACAGCAATTATACATGCTATTCAGAAATATACATGGAACTGCCATGCGGTTACACCCGGTTACACCCTCTAAGCTCTAGCGAATTCGGCGTGCAACCACCCAATTCACTCGAACAGCGGTCGACCTTGAGCGACTTCATCATCAGTCGCTTCGCGGCGCCCGATAATTTCCAGATCAAAATACAGAGTAAAACCCGCAAGTGGATGATTTGCATCAATTCGAACAAGATTACCGTCAAATCCCATAACCTGGACAATCTGGGCATTTTCACCAGTGTTGGTTTGAAACTTCATGCCAATCTGCAGTTTTTCTACCCCCTCAAACATTGACCGGGGCACCTTCCGAACCAGGTCATCACGGTGCTCTCCATATGCCATCGAGGGAGGCACCGTAACCTCCAGACAGTCTCCGGCATTGCGCTCCTTTACCGCTTTCTGGATACCCTCTATCACATCAGGGCTGCCGTACAGGAAGTGTAGGGGCTCACCACCCTCCGAGGTATCAACCAACTCGCCAATTTTGTTCTTGAGTACATAGTGAACTGTAAAAACATCAGGCTTTTCTTGAGGAGCTTGCATCAGACTTTCGAGTTTCCCGTATTCGATGAATGTTCTATCAATGTAAGACCATGAATCACAAGGCGCTGATCCAGTTTTTCACGCAGCCCTGAAGGCTGGTTCAGGTCCATTCGCTGCAACAATTCTGCATAACGGCCCTTCTCATCTTTCGCCCGCAAGGCCTGTAGCAGGGTCGACAGTTTACCACGACGGGTCGCCGTTTCAGCCTTGAGCCGCTTCAGCGCTTTGCCCAGCACCAGCTCCTGGTCGGTAAAATCCCGCCCAAATGGAAATGCCGGGAACCAATCTTTATCGCCGGTGCCAGTGAACGCACTGGCGGCGGCAGTTGGCGTATTGTTCAACCAATTTGTTGGCAATCGGAACTTCGCATCCACCTTACCCGCCTTCTGCGCCTGATCGAGCAGGCCTTGCTGAAAGCGGGAATCCGCAATGCGGATCAAGCGCAGATAGACCTGCTCATCCGATTGACCACGAAGATCTGCAATACCGTACTCAGTGATCACTACATCCCGCAAATGCCGGGGAATGGTGCAGTGGCCGTAATTAAACACGATATTCGACGCCACTGAGCCCTTGGCATTACGGGTGCTGCGCAAGGCTATGATAGAGCGGGCCCCCGGTAATTCGTGCGCCATAGAGACAAAATTGTACTGACCACCCACACCACTGATCACCCTGCCATCCTCAAGCCCGTCGGAAACCGCAGCGCCACTAAGGGTATACATCATTGCCGTGTTGATAAACCGGCTGTGGATTCGCTGAGCCGCCTTGAGCCGCTGGTTACCGAAACGATGATCATAAAGATGATTAATAAAGCTCACGCTGGTCATGCAAATGCGATCGCGATCCTCATCGGAAAGCTCGCGCAGGGACTGGTAGAACTGCTGGGGACCCACATAGAACCCCCCGTGCATCGCAACCCCGCCAGTAAGCCGCTCACCGATCGCCAGCGCCTTCATTGCCTCTCTCGCCTCTGGATCATCCAGATCGGCATTGAGTGAATGATCTCCAATCCGCAACCGGCCACCTTTAAACTCAACCGCATCACGGAGAATACCGTACCGTCTCAGCCAGGTGACGTCCCGGGCCCGCATGGGTGAGTCAATCAGCCCTTCCTGCCTTAGTACATCAAGGGTTTCCAGGGAAATCTGCTCTTCAATTTCACCGTTGTTGATCAGTATTTGCAGGTCCGCGTGATCATATACTTCACGCCGCAACACTCCTGCTTCCATAAGGTACAGGAAGCCATCAACCATCATCTCACTGCAACCATAGAGTCCTTTTTCAAAGGGGCCGGTTCCACCGTCCTTTTCCGCCAGCGGGAATCGCTCCGCAACATTCAAGTTGTCGTAAACAGCCCGCCAGGCCGCGTTATTCCTGTGGCGCAATATGGCACTGTGCACAAGCGCCGCCCCAAGCGAACCAATACCCACCTGAAGTGTGCCACCATCTTTAAGCAAGGTGCTGGCGTAAAAGCCGATCAAGTGGTCTGCGGGACTAATAGCCATCTGAGGCGCCGAAAACAATGGGTACTCGGTAGCCTGGTGCTCGAACACCAGATCAAACTCGTCTTCCGCAATAGCAGCATCGCGACCGAACCAAGGCATCTGGCGATTGATTTCACCCACAATAGCCACCGGGGTCCCAGACGCTTCCCGCTCCCTCAGCAGAGGCAGCAAGTCGAGGCTCAGATCGGGATTACAACTCAGGCTTACCATTCCTGGCGCATCATACAGTTCGCCTGGAGCGACCATTTGCGCCACGACATTAACGCCCAGGTCCATCAGGTCACGAACGGCGTGGGTATAGTTGGTCGACACGTAATGACGCTGCTGACTGCGGTTATTGAGGTAACTCCCTGCTTTGAAGAAAAACTCCGACACCTGAACATTGGAAGGGAGGCTGTTCTTATTAACATCCTGCGCATATTGGAGAGTCGGAATGCCGCCATAGAGGCGCTCCGCAAACGGCGCCATAAAGCGCTTTTCCAGGGATGAACTGCCGGAAGGCGCAAGTAACGAAAGCGCAGTGAAAATATGCAGGTTTATTTCAGGATCGTCTTTCGCCCTCTGGTACAGCGCATTTACGAAGCGGACAGGCTTCCCAAGACCTAGTGGCAACCCCAGGGTAATATTCTTGCCCACCCGGCGGATCACATCATCCACGCAACGCTCCGCGTTATTCGAGCGCTGTCTGCTATTTACCGCCATAAAGAGATCCCCACTGATTATTCAACATATGGCTACTATCAGAGAATCATCACATGAGACATGCAGACAGACAATGCACCAGATCATTAATCTGGCGTTAAACCAATGTATTGCAGGAAAAAGCCAGTACAGCGAAAGGATGAATCAGATGAGCGGGAAAACGATATGAAGCAAAGGAGGCAACCAGAACCGGGCGACTACAGATTCAGAAATTCCATTTCAGGTTGAGGCATGCACCTTCATTCAGCAGCGCGATTCCATGATCAGCCTGCGCCGGCTGCGAGGCGTAGTGCTTGCCGTTATCGTTCGCGCGCACCAAAGAAAGACTTAACAAACGAGAGCCAATTTCGGCAACGGCAACCGCATCAGCATCATCTTCTTCAAAATCACGGGACATCCGCTGCTGAAGCTCATATACATATTCTACTGTCATGGTTTCGCTGGTCGCCTCAAACGCGCGCTCAGACGCCTCGGCGCGAACCACAAACGCGGCGACGTTGAGAACAAGCAGTGTGACAAATATGCGGATAATCATGATACTTACAGCGACCTTTTAAACGGATTAGAAGTTTACTCACCCCATTGACTAAAGTCTAACCCCTTAGCGGCAAAAAGATGTGAAATCGCGCGCAGTCATGCCTCTTTTTTGTCACGCTTTCGCAGACATTTTGTCAATATATGATCGCCAATATTTCAGAATGTAACACCCACTTCTCTAAAGCCAGCCAATTCCTTTTAGCATCAACAGCTTAAGAGAAACCATAGATTTTCGACAGTCTTCAGGGGCAAGGGTAGGTAAATTCGTTATGAATCGCGTCAATAGCCTCCAACGTATCCTGACTAAGCTTCACACTGCACGAGCCCAGATTTTCACGGAGCTGCTCCATGTTGGTGGCACCAATGATGTTACTGGTTACAAAACTGCGGCTATTAACATACGCCAGCGCCATTTGAGCCGGAGATAGCCCTATGTGCCTCGCAAGCTCTGCATAGGCTCGAGTCGCATCAACCCCTCTTTCACTGGTATAGCGGCTGAACCTCTCATAAAGCGTGAGGCGAGCCTTTTCCGGCCACTTACCACCCATATACTTGCCAGACAGCATGCCAAACGCCAGCGGGGAGTACGCCAGCAAGCCTGTTTGCTCACGATGAGCTATTTCCGCCAACCCCACTTCAAAAGAACGGTTCAGCAGGTTGTAAGGGTTTTGAATACTGGCAATGCGCGGCCACCCATTCTCCCCTGCCAGGCGGAGATACTCCATCGTGCCCCAAGGCGTCTCGTTCGAAATCCCGATATGCCGAACCTTCCCTACCGCCACCAGCTCACTGAGTGCGCCGAGGGTTTCCTCAATTGGCGTCGACTTTTCTTTCGGGTCTGGCCGATAGCCGAGCTCCCCGAAAAAATTGGTGCTGCGATCCGGCCAGTGCACCTGATAGAGATCGATATAATCCGTCTGCAGACGCTTCAGGCTGGCATCACAGGCTTCAATAATGTGGTCGCGGGTAAGGCGGGGCCCATTTCGCAAGTAACTGAGCCCATTCCCGGGACCGGCGACTTTAGAGGCGATCACCAGATCGTCTCGGCGGCCGCGCCGCGCCAGCCAGTTCCCGAGATAAGTCTCTGTTAGACCTTGAGTCTCAGCCCGCGGAGGAACAGGGTACATCTCCGCAGCATCAATAAAATTCACACCTTCAGAAGTGGCATGGTCCAGCTGCTCGAAAGCTTCCTGCTCTGTGTTTTGCTCCCCCCATGTCATGGTGCCCAGACAGATAAGACTGACTTCAAGATCCGTACGGCCTAGCTTTCGGGTTTGCATTGCGCCTCCGCTCAAGATTGTTGAATGCGTAATAAAAGTGTCACAGGGGTGTCATGTGCCCGTCACCCAAAGCTCCCATAGTGGAGCCATAGTAATAAAAACCAGAGGGAACGTCATGATCCAAGCCAGTCTGGCAAGCTAGCTACCCGGATACAATCTATATAGCCACTCAAGGGCGATTGTTGCCGCGGGGTGGAGAACGATAAGGATCTAACCCATGTCAGAAAGCAGCAAGGCGATCCGCTTCTTTGAGCTCGCAGATCAGCGTGAATACGCTTTTTGCCAGCACATAAACAAAATTGCCAAATTTCGGCCGATCATGCGCTATTTCCAACTGGCAAGTCGGCTGGGGGATGGTTGGTTCTGGTACGCACTGATATTGGCCATCCCCTTCCTGAAGCGAGAGACTGGCCAAGGCCTGGCACTGCTAATGACTCTGACTGGGCTGACCTGCACCCTGACCTACAAATTACTTAAGCGTTGGCTAATCCGCGAACGGCCCTTCATATCATTCCCCTCCATTAGTTGCGGCACCCCACCATTGGACCGCTACAGCTTTCCTTCAGGCCACACCCTGCACGCTGCCTGTTTTCAGACCATTTTGTTCATGACAATGCCAAAGCTGGCACTGGCAACCGCTCCCTTTACACTGAGCGTGGCCGCATCCCGAGTGGTACTGGGTTTGCACTATCCCTCTGACGTTCTCGCGGGCGCATTTATTGGTGGCCTGATGGGGTATCTATCGGTGACATGCTTTTTCAGCCCCTAGCGTGCCTTTTCTCAGACTGACATCAATCAAACAATCTGAGCTGAGTCACCGGTGCATCATCATTGCGAAAGCGCACCCCTAGGCCCAGCAGCCGAACCGGCCGCTCTCGATTACTCACCAACTCGGTAAGCAGTGGGAGGTAGTCTTCATATCCTGGCTCTTTTATGTTTTCCCGCACCCGCTCCAATGTGTGGGTGGAAAAATCGCTGTAGCGTATTTTTATAAACAGCTTATGGATGGGCTTATCACGACCCTTACGGGTAAGGCGGAGATTAAGATCTGTCGCCAGTGATGCCAAAACCGTTTCACAGGCGGCAATATCTGGTAAATCCTGAGAAAAAGTACGCTCAACGCTCACAGATTTGGCAATTCTGGATACCACCACCGGCCGCTCATCCCGGCCATGGGCCATTTCATGCAACCGATACCCCTGTTTACCAAAGCGTTCGATCAACACATCAACGCCCAGTGCCTGCAAATCACCACATGTTTTCACACCAAACGCATGTAATTTAGCCGCCGTCACCTGCCCAACGCCAAACAATTTCTCAACCTTGAGCTCGCGCACAAAACCGTCGACCTCATCAGGCTTTACCACAAACAAACCGTCTGGTTTTCGCCAATCGCTGGCAATCTTGGCGAGAAACTTATTGGGGGCGACCCCGGCAGAAATCGTAATCCCCACTTCCTTTTCCACACGCTCCCGCAGGTAGCGAGCCATTAATGTGGCGCTCCCTTTATGCTCGGTCACATCAGTAACATCCAGAAAGGCTTCATCCAGTGACAGGGGCTCAACCAGATCGGTCAACTCTCGCAGAATGCCCATCACCTTTTGTGATGCCACTCTGTAGCGGGCCATATCAGGCGGCACGGTAACCAGGCCGGGGCATAGCCACCGAGCTTCGCCGCCAGGCATCGCCGAGCGCACACCAAAAGCCCGGGCTTTATAATTACAGGTAGTCACCACGCCACGGCCACCCTCGCCGCCTACCGCCAGCGGCACCTCACGCAGCGTTGGGTCATCACGCATCTCAACTGCCGCATAAAAACAGTCACAATCCACGTGGATGATCTTGCGTTGAGGCATAATCATTGGGCTCGCGTCGGGTTTCTGTACATTTATACAGTCTTGTATCTTAAAGTAAGATGCTGAGAATGTCAGGAATCTCCAAGACAACCACAGAATCTCATAACGAGGCACCATGTCGAACCCTATTCCAGATTCCAAGCGCACTGAAATCGAAGCTGCAGCTTTTCGCCGCCTGGTTAAGCACCTGGGAGACAACCCCGAGGTTCAGAACATTGATCTGATGAATCTGGCCGGATTCTGTCGCAACTGCCTTTCCAAATGGTACCGGGCAGAAGCCAGTGAGCGCGGCGTTGAGATTTCTGACCCTGCTGCCAGGGAAAAGATTTACGGCATGCCGTACGAAGAGTGGAAAGCCCTACATCAAACAGGTCCTAAACAGGATCACAAGTGATGAATGTAAATGAAGCAGTACGTATTCACCTGGCTTCGATAGGGGGTGGCCATGCCAATTTTGATGACACTCTCGCTTTGATAGAGCGGCACTTTGATTACACACCCGCCAGTTTCCAGAACGGACCTTTATTTAATTCGGCCGGTGAAAATGCAGGTTCGTGCAAAGTGTTTGGGCTCGGCCTTTACTGCACACTGAATGAAGCAGACACGCTGAAACTGTTTGCTCAACATTATCAGCAGGTATTAGACAACCCTGCCAGTGAAAGCCACAGCAACATTCGCCAATTCATTGGCACCGGCTGGTCTGGCATTCGCTTTGAAGATACGCCGCTGCGCCTGCGCCGCCCGACCGAGCCATCCATCAAGGACGACACCCATTCATGAGCAACATCACTGCACCCGGGGTACAGCAGGTATTCCAGCTGAAAAGCGCCAGCGTTTCCATGACAGCGTTGGAACTGTATTACTTCGACAACGACGAGTTTGAGGAAACGCTGAGGAACAAAATCAGCCAGGCTCCCGGCTTCTTTCGGGATATCCCTCTGATCATAAGCCTGGAAAAGTACGAAGGCCTCGACAGCGAACTGGATTTTTTCAAGATCATCGGCGCCTGCCGCCGCAACAGCATTCATGTGATTGGCGTTCGTGGCGGGAATGACGATCAGCGCCGTCTTGCTCGCGGAGCCTCTCTGGCACTAATGCCCGGGAGCGGACAAAGAGACAAGGACCACGAAACCACAGCAGAGGTAGCTGACGCCCCTGCAGCGCCTGCACCTCAGACAGCAAAAGAAGCTGCTCCGGCAAAAATCATCAGCCAACCGGTGCGTTCAGGCCAACAGGTTCACGCACCCGAGGGCGATCTGGTTATTCTCGCACCGGTTCAAGCCGGTGCAGAAGTACTGGCAGCGGGCAGCATTCATGTTTACGGTCCATTGCGCGGCCGGGCTCTGGCGGGCATTCATGGCTCGGAATCTGCCAGAATTTTCTGCCAATCCCTTGAGGCAGAGCTTGTGTCCATCGCCGGACACTATAAAATCTCCGAAGATCTTCAAAATAACGGCTGGAAAAGCGCTGTGCAGATTCAGCTCAGGGACGACCTGCTGGTGGTAGCACCACTGGACAAGGCCTGATACTGGAATCGAGCAAAATAATTTGACCGGGCGACACATCCGGCTGACACGACGAATCCACGAGATACAGGAAATAAACCTTGGCTAGAATTATTGTCGTAACCTCAGGAAAGGGCGGCGTTGGTAAAACCACCACCAGCGCCTCCATAAGCACCGGTCTTGCCAAACGCGGCCACAAAACTGTAGTGGTAGATTTTGATGTAGGCCTGCGTAACCTCGATCTGATCATGAACTGCGAGCGCCGCGTGGTGTATGACTTTGTAAACGTTATACAGGGTGATGCAACGCTCAATCAGGCGCTGATCCGTGACAAGCGGGTTGATACCCTCTACATACTCCCGACCTCACAAACCCGGGAAAAAGAGGCGCTTACCAAAGAGGGTGTTGAAAAAGTTATCAACGAACTTGCTGAGACCTTCGACTACATCATTTGCGACTCACCCGCAGGGATTGAGCATGGGGCGCTTATGGCCCTGTACTATGCGGATGAGGCCGTTGTAGTAACCAACCCGGAAGTTTCCTCCGTTCGAGATTCCGACCGCATTCTTGGCATTCTGCAAAGCAAATCGCGGCGCGCCGAAATGGGTGAAGACCCGGTTAAGGAGCACCTGCTGCTAACCCGCTACAACCCGGATCGGGTCGAGCGAGGGGAGATGCTGTCGGTGGCAGATGTCGAAGAGATTCTCGCCATTCCGTTACTCGGCGTAATACCCGAAAGCCAGGTTGTGCTCAACGCCTCAAACCAGGGGTTGCCCGTTATACTCGAAACCGAGAGCGACGCTGGCCAGGCTTACGACGACGCAGTTGCACGCCTTCTGGGTGAGGAGCGCAAACAGCGCTTCATGACTAACCAGAAAAAGGGTTTCTTTTCACGGATGTTCAAGGGAGGCTAACGGATGAGTTTCCTCGACTATTTCAGAGGCAAGAAATCAGGCTCTGCCAATGTGGCAAAAGAGCGTTTGCAGATCATTGTGGCCCACGAACGCGGGCAGCGCGACCAGCCGGATTATTTGCCGGAAATGCAGCAAGAAATACTGGCGGTCATTCGTAAATACGTGCAGATCAGCGATGACATGGTTCAGGTAGAAGTAGACCGTAATGGCAGTTGCTCCGTTCTGGAGCTGAATGTCACACTGCCCGAACGCTGAGCCAGTTCAGTCCCGGTGATGTGAGCGAGCGCCAGCCAGCTTTCTGTAGGCTGGCGCTCTTTGCCGTTACCACCGCGCGAAGTGGTCTTCCATAAACCCCTGCAAACCCTCAACCTCAATCTTGTTACCGCTTTCATCGGTGACGGTTCCATTGAAGGTGCCTACATACTGCCGGAAGTTGGACGCCAGTACCCCTGCATTCAGCTTTTCCTTACGAGCCGTGGCCGGCACAAAACGCAGGTCTACCCGGCCATCTACCGTGGTTACATGCCAGTCACTTTCAGCACTGTAGCGATCAAAGCTAAACCGGGCAGCTGCAAGTGTCTGGCACTGCCCATCCAACCACAGAGCATTTTCTGTCATGCCGGTTTCGTTAACGCCCGCGGCTAAATTAAGCCCGAGTGATCGGCCGCCTGGCAGTTGCCCCGCCAGACTCGCCCAGTTCCAGGCCGTTTCGCGGCGCATAAAGCCGCAACTCCAATCAATAGCACCGCGAGTGCCTTCATCACAGCGCCAAATTTGATTGCCCCAACGAATCTCACCCTCAACCGGCAGGCCCGCCGACTTCCGGGTGAACACCCAGCCATTGTAGCCCGCACGGCACACCAGCCGGAGTGGGTCGTTATCCTCTTTCAGCGCAAGCTCCACACGGATTCCACCGGGGGCGGATACCGAAATTGCCCTGCCGCCTGCGAAGGGCAGTATGCGCATGGAAACCTTGCCCTTTCTGAACGAGGCCTGGCCACGCTCAGGGAAAGGTTCTATTTGGGTTCCCATTGCCAAAGGGCTCATAAAGCTTTGCTCAAGCATCTGCCCGGATGCAAAATCGTAGAGGTAGAAAAAACCACTCCCCACGAGTTTTAAATCCACCAGCGCCATACCAAACACCCACCCGGGGCCAGTGGCACTCACAAACTGGAACTGGTTAAACCGCCAGCGCCGGGCGAACCTGGTGCGAGGTTTATCCATTACCGTACGCAGGTCGTAATCCAGATAGTTTATTTCTTCGACCGGCTGGCTCAGTACGCCGGGAGCAAAGCGTCCCTTGCCATCAATCAGTTTCTTTATCGTCATAATAATCGTCAAATCAGGCCAATTTATCGAACTGTTTCACCGGGCAACAACCTGGTTCACAATCCCCTGCTTCGGGCTCATACTGCCCGTCACCCCGTGATAGACTCTGCGCAATTTTTTCAAGGAAGTGTAGCTTATGAACAAGACCGAAGCCCACAGCCTTAAAGACTGGGCCTCAGTCATCAGTGGTGTAATGTTCGCCCTGCTGGCTTCTGCAATGGCGACCACCACTGTTAGCGCCGGTTTACCAGGCGAAGACAGCGAGGTATGGAGCTTGCGCAAAGAATCCGGCGACATACGCATCTACACCATGAGCCAGAGCAACTCCAGCTTTCAGGCATTTAAAGCCGAAGCCCTGATTGATGCCCCCATCGAATCTGTTATGGCCGTGATGCAGAACCCCGCGTCTTGCATGGAATGGTTGCTCAACTGCACCGAATCTTACGCGATCGGAAAAGGCAATTTTCATCAGCGCTACGCCTACTCCGTCAATGACCTGCCTTGGCCCGTATCTGATCGGGACTACGTAATCAGCATTAGCACAAAGGGCAATCAAGCCTCCGGCGAAGTCATTATGGAAATGAGCGCTGTGCCTGAAATGCGTGCAGAAGTCAGCAACCGCGTACGGGTTGGGTTATCAAACACCCAATATCGTTTTATTCCTGAAAATGACAAAACCCGAATGATCTGGCTTCAGCACACAGACCCCAATGGCGCCCTGCCCGGCTGGCTGGTTAACACGCTTCTGGTTGATATACCGGTGAGATCTCTGGAAGAGTTAGAGCGGGTAGCAAGCAAAGAGCGCTATCAGGGCTTCAGCCTGATCTATGACGAGAGCGGCCGCCTGATTGATGTAAGGCAAACCAGCGACATCTGAGGGGTGACGAGCCAGGTGTGAAACGCTAAGCTCTGGCAAAGGACTTCGCAAAGCAGGGATCACCTGATGACAGTGCTCGCACACGAAATAATGACGCCTAGCATTAAGGCGGTGCCACAATCCTGGACAATGGATCGTCTCGCCAGATTTCTGACTGACAATGAAATCACGGGCAGCCCTGTTACGGATGAATCCGGTGAAATTATTGGCATCGCCACCCTAAAGGATATCACCGAGTTCCGCTGGAATGCCAAGCGTTCCAATACGAACACCGCGGATGAACTCACGGCAGAAGAGCAGCAGGAAGCCCGGCGCTTACGCATGGTACTTTTCGAGGAGATGGGCAAAGTACCGGTAGAAGTACGGGATATCATGACCCCCATTGTATTATCGGTTGACGAAACCACACCGGTGCGCGACATAGCCAACATCATGATGAAAGAACATCTACACCGGATTTTTGTCACCAAAGACACCAGGATAACCGGCATCGTAACTACATATGATATGCTGAAAATCGTCTCGAATGAGGAGCTTACGAAACGCTGCGCCAGTAACAGCTGAGACCCACCACAGAGGTAGCGCCCCCTATGCCCAGAACACCGGAAAGTGCATCGCAAGCCCGTAGAACCATGTACGTCCTCGACACCAACGTTCTGATCCACGATCCCAACGCCCTTCTCAACTTTGAAGAACACGATGTCATCATCCCGATGACCGTTCTTGAAGAACTCGACGGCCTTAAATCCGGCAAACAAAGTGTCGCAGCCGACTGTCGCCAGGCAATCCGCACCATCGACAGACTGCTCGGTGATGCCAGCCCCAAAGAGATAGAACAAGGTGTGCCCATAGTAAGGGCCAAAATGGCAAAGCCTCTGGGAACGCTCTCAATACTGATGAGCACCGAACACGCCAGTGGCCACTCATTACCTGAGCACCTGAACGATAACAAGATTATCAATACCCTTGCTTCGCTTCAGGAGCGGCACACATCCCGGGACATCATTCTTGTAAGCAAAGACATCAATATGCGGCTGAAAGCCCGTGGGTTTGGTGTTGAGGCTCAGGACTACCAGAACGACCAGTTGGTTGATGACATTGACCTGCTTCCCAAGGGCTATATCGAGTTCCCGAACTCTTTTTGGGACACCATTGCCAAAGTAGAAACTCTGCAGCGAGACGGGATAACAGAACACATTCTCAAACGCGAAGGCGAGCTGGCCAAACTGAACATCAACGAGTTTGTTCTTGATGAGCAGGGG
Organism: Marinobacter sp. KMM 10035; assembly: GCF_046537445.1. Taxonomy (NCBI): domain Bacteria; kingdom Pseudomonadati; phylum Pseudomonadota; class Gammaproteobacteria; order Pseudomonadales; family Marinobacteraceae; genus Marinobacter; species Marinobacter sp. KMM 10035. The sequence continues at coordinate 159,251 of NZ_JBBVMG010000003.1, forward strand.
TTTATCGGCCGGGTGGTTAACATTAACGACTCCCAGGTAGTCATCCGGGATCTGCATCAGCACGATCTGATGAACGAAGAAGTCTGGGGTTTGGTGCCGCGGGATATCTATCAGGCCATGGCGCTGCACCTGCTGCTGGACCCAGACATTCATTTGGTGAACCTGACCGGGTCAGCAGGCTCAGGTAAAACCATTCTTGCGCTGGCCGCTTGCATCGAAATGACTGTGGCCAGCAAGCTCTACAAGCGGATTATCGCCACGCGTTCAACCCAGGGCCTGGATGAAGATATTGGCTTCCTGCCTGGCACCGAGGCGGAAAAAATGGAGCCGTGGCTAGGGGCCATTGTAGATAACCTGGAAGCACTGCACGAAGACGACGAGAACATGACCGCCAGTGTGGACTACATCCTCAGCAAGGTGCCCCTGCACTTCAAATCCATGAACTACATTCGAGGCCGCAGCTTTCAGCATAGCCTGATTATTATTGATGAATCCCAGAACCTGACGCCGCACCAGATCAAGACCATCATCACCCGTGCCGGTAACGGGTCCAAAGTGATCTGCCTGGGCAACCTGGCACAGATTGATACGCCGTATCTGAGCGCCCTAAGCTCGGGCCTGACTTACATGACCGAACGTTTCAAAACCTTCAGCCACGGTGGCCATATACACCTGCAAGGTGTACCTCGCTCACTGCTGGCGGAGTTTGCCGAAGCCAACCTCTGACACAGTTACAAAAGCCGGGTCACGGCCCGGCTTTTGATGCTTCAGCGCTTAGCTTACACTCGGTATCGACTGACCTGGTCTGACATATCTGCCGCCAGTGCCTTGAGACGCTGCGCTGCCAAGCCCGCCTGGGATGCCCCTTTAGCAGTCTGCTCCGTGATTGCAACAATCTCATGAACATTCTGATTGATGGTCTCGGAAACGCTGGTCTGCTCTTCAGCGGCACTGGCAATCTGGCTGTTCATATCATTGATAGTTCCAACCGCCTGATTGATTCTCTGCAACGCGTCATTCACCTTGCGCGTTTCCGTAACAGTGGCCTCACTGCGTTCACTGATCGAGCCAATCAATTTCACGGCATTGCCGGCACCGGTTTGCAGCCGCTCAATGGTTTCCTGGATTTCCTGAGTGCTCTTTTGAGTCCTGCTCGCCAGCGTACGAACTTCATCTGCCACAACGGCGAAGCCTCGACCAGCTTCGCCGGCTCGTGCCGCTTCGATGGCCGCGTTCAGGGCAAGCAGGTTTGTCTGATCAGCTATCTCACGGATAACCTCCAGAACGCTGTCGATCTTGTGGGAATCAGAGCCCAGCTTTTCAATAACTTTAACGCCCTCTTCGACCTGCTCGGACAAGCCACCAATCACTTCGATAGTCTGATGTACCAAGCCCTGAGCATCGGATACCTGAACCGTGGCATGATCTGCAGCGTTGGAGGCTTCACTGGCATTACCTGCCACTTCCTGAGCCGCGGCCGTCATCTCATTCATGGCAGTTGCGACTTGATCACTCTCGGATTTTTGACGCTCTACACCTTGCCCCGCCTCATCCATAATCTGATTCAGTTCCGCAGACGCTTCATTCAGCGTGCGGGTGGACGAAAGAACCCCTTCAACCAACCCGTGCACTTGTTCTGCAAAGCTGTTGAAGGCCGTCGCCAACTGACCTAATTCATCCTTGCTTCCCACCTCCAATCGACGTGTCAGGTCACCATCTCCATTGGCAATATCACTCATTGCAGACACCGCCGATTTCAGAGGCCGAATGATGCTGCGGACTACGATCAGGGCAAAAAACACAATGATAGCTAACGCAATTAGAGAGGTAGTTACTGAGCCAACGACCGCTTTGCCCAATGCCCCGCCGACTTTGCTGTCCATGGCGGCGACTTGGTCTTCCAGACCATCGACCCAAAACCCTGTACCGATCATGATATTCCACTTCGGCAACATCACGGCGTAACCAAGCTTTGGAGCAGCCTCACCGGTATCGCCATTTTCCCAGTGATAGGGAACATAACCTCCGCCGTTGCGGGCTACTTTTACAAGCTCGCGAATCAAATATTTACCGTTAGGATCTTTAAAGCCCCAGAGGTTCTTACCCTCCAATGCCGGGTTGACGCCATGCATAACACTGACACCGCTGGTGTCATAGGCGAACACATAACCCGGACTGCCGGAATCATCAAACCTCAGTTGGCGCAGTATGTCCCAAGCTTTCTCCCGAACTTCAGGGTCGTTCGCCGAACCGGGCTGGTTGTATAGATGGGCAATGGATGTGCGCGCCAACTCAATATAGTTTTTGAGCTCCTGGCGTTTGCTGGATTCCATATCTGAGGAGAAACCCGCCACTGCTTCAGTGCCTATGCCTTGAGCTTGTTTGAGATTGTATGTGGTCAGGAACGCGGTAAGCACGATCACTGGGATAAGTGCCAGCAACAGCACGCGCATCTGAATGGTAAGATTTTTCATATCGAATTTATCTTGTATCTGCTGGAAGGAGTGGGCAGAAGGTCTAACCCATTGCAAGGAGGCGAGATGCTACAGAATAGGCGCGGATATTATCATTGAGGGTACTGCGTATTTTGTATCCAGCGTGTAAACGTTCGTGCGTCTGCGTATCAAATGCCCGGCTCAGTCTTTGAACTGAGCCTTATCCAAACCGTGCTTTTTCATCTTGTCGTAAAGGGTTTTGCGGGCAACGCCCAACTGCACCATGGTGTCTTTGATGCTGCCATGGCACGCATTCAAGGCACTGGTCAGCACCGAGTGTTCGAAGCTGTCCATCATTTCGGCAAGGGTTCGCCGCCCGCTCACATCGGCTTTGGCTACCGGCTCACTGTCATCAAGGGCTGCCGGCCCCAGCAACACATACCGCTCCGCCAGATTACGCAACTCACGCACATTTCCTGGCCAACTGTGGTGCATTAGCCGTGCCGCCTGGCTGGCATCCAGAGGAATGCTCTCCCGATCATAACGGGCAGCTGCAATCAGGACGAAGTGATGGAACAGCATAGGGATATCTTCTTTGCGCTCTCGCAAAGGAGGTATATCCACTTTCACCACGTTCAACCGGTAATACAGATCCGCACGGAAGCTCCCTTCATCGCTGAGCGCCTTCAGGTCGGCTTTCGTGGCCGCAATAATGCGAACGTCTACATCCTGTACCTGATTACTCCCAAGGCGTTCCACTTTTTGCTCTTCGAGAACTCGCAGCAGCTTGATCTGCAGCGGCATTGGCATGCTCTCAACCTCGTCCAGAAACAAGGTACCCCTGTGAGCATGCTCTATTTTGCCAATTCGTAGCTTGTCAGCTCCGGTAAATGCTCCCGCCTCGTGCCCGAACAGCTCGCTTTCAATGAGGTTTTCCGGCACAGCTCCGCAGTTGATCGCCACAAAATTATGGGCTCCCCGTGGGCTGTTTTCATGAATGTAGCGGGCGAGCGCATCCTTACCGGAGCCTGTCTCGCCAAACAAGAGTGTGTTGGCGGAAATATCCAGAATCGGTGTGATGGTATCCATCACTTTCTGCATGCTAGGCGTATCCCCCAGTATCCTGGGGCCGGGCCGGGCCAAATGGCGTAACTGGGCCTTGAGCCGGCGGTTTTCCAGGGCGAGGTGACGCTTCTCCAGGGCATGGCGCAGGAGCTCAATCAGCTCATCGTGATTGAAGGGCTTTTCAATAAAATCATAGGCGCCCTGCTGCATGGCTGAAACCGCTGTGCTGATGTCACCCTGGCCGGTCAGAATAATAACCGGAATGGATTTATCCAGCGTCTGAACAGCGCCCAGCATTTCCAGCCCATCCATTCCCGGCATGTTGTAGTCACACAGCACTACGCCACTGTACTCAGGTGTAATAGCTTGCAGCCCTGCCTCGGCGCTTTCATAGCACTGAACAGGCAAGTCTTCCAGAGTCAATGCCTGGGCAATGGACTTGCGTATGTGCGGGTCATCATCAACAAAAATAACCGAGGGTTCTGTCATTCCGTGGCCTCCCTTTTTTGCAGGGTAAATTCAAATTCCGCACCCGGCGCGTCACTGCGATTGCGCCCCGTAAGCCGGCCACCCAAAGCATCAGCAATCTGCCTTGAAATAGACAACCCCAGCCCAAGCCCCTGTTTCACCGATTTAGTCGTGAAAAAGGGCTCAAAAATCTGCTCGGTGTTCGCCGGCAGTCCGGTCCCGTTATCCCGGACAAAACAGCGCCAGCATTCTCCCCTCTCCTCGACATCAATAGTGACTATCGGCTGCTGCTGACTTTCTACAGCCTGCACTGCATTGGCAAGCAAGTTGACCATAACCTGCTCAATGCGGATCAGATCACCGTGACATAGCACTGGCTGCTCAGGGCGACTCCAACGAATATCAATGCCCGCGCTGCTTTTCTGTGCTGCGATAATTTTCAAAGAGGCGTCCACAGACAAGCGAAAATCCACGATGGTGGGTGGCCCCTCGGACTTCCGGGCAAACACCTTGAACTGGCGAGTCAGTTCGGCCATTTTGTCACACAGAAGTACAATTTCACTGAGGTTCTCATCCACCATATCGGCGGCGCCCTTTTCCAGAAAGCGGCGGCTGTTTCTGGCGTAGGTCTGGATTGCAGTAAGCGGTTGGCTCATTTCGTGGTTAAGCCCAGCGGACATTTGCCCGAGCACCGCCAGCTTGGCTGCCTGAATTAACTCCTGCTGGGTTTCCCGTAACTCGCTTTGAGTGCGTTCACGTTCCCGAATCTCATCAATGAGTTTGCGGTTGGATTGCTCCAGATCGGCCGTTCGTTCAGTGACACTGAGCTCCAACTGTTCACCCCTAAGAGCTAACTCCGCCTCTCGACGATAGCGCTCACGCAGATACAGCCACGCCAGAAGAACACCAAAATAGATCGCGATACCGCCCATTACAAACCCGAGGCGAGTCCACACTACCGAATATGTACTGACCATTACCCTCAACGTCCAGTCGAGTCTCGGCAGCGGTGTTCGCACGCTCAGGTACTCCTGAGCACTGCCATCCTCCCTGATGCGCAACGTCTCGGATGCGCCAGACAAGCCAAAAGGCTTGCCCTGATACTGCAGTGACACAGGTTTGAGATCCCGATCAGGATACCGTTGACGAGATGCTTCACCAGGCGCCTTTTCAGCACTGCCTGTGAAATCCCGGTACAACCACGACGGCTTGCTGGCCAAAAAACTGACACCAGCCTCATCCAATACCACCATTTCCGCCTCACGCACGGAAGCCGGCCTGTGCCATTGGGATTCCAGTTCGTGCACCAATACTTTCACAACCACCACACCCAGTAGCTGGCCCTGCTCTCCACGCACCGGATGAGAGAAGTACAACCCACGGACCCGGGAGGTGGAACCCAATGCGAAATAGATGGCAGACCTGCCGGATTTTATAGCTTCAAAAAAATAGGGACGAAAACTGAAATTGCGCCCCACAAAACTGCCTGCCTGCTGGTAGTTATTGGCCGCAATCGTCAGCCCGGCTGTGTCCATCAGATACACATCCGAACTGCCAACGATGGTTGCCATACGCTGCATTTCTTCGTTGGCTTGGTGAATAATGGCGGGATTGCCAGGAGCATTAAGGGCTGCCGCAAGCAATGGGTGTTCAGCCATCAGCTCCGGAATGGGCAGATAGCGGTTAAGCTCGTTCCCCACGAGTTGGCGGTAGCGGAAAGATTCTTCGAGGCTATCCTGTTCAACCTGCTGGTAACCAACCCAACCACCCAGGATCCAGGACACCGCAAGGGTGATCGCGAATATAACAAAAGCGCCTATCCGGTAGGACATAACCCGGTTCCCGAAATACCGTTAAAGGACGCCAGAGTATCGCCCGGCCCCGTGAAGGACAAGGACCGGGCGACGAGGGCATAGTTCAGGCAGCAGCCAGGCGACCCTTGCGCTGACGCTGCATCACAAACGCTATTGCGGCAAGCCCGATGCCAGCCAGATCAGATACCAGCCCCCCTTCAATCATCATCAGTGCGGCGCCAATCAGCAATATACGGACGATCCAGGACGCTGTGATGTTTCCAAACCAGCCCAGTACACCGCCCGAGAGCAGGTATACGCCAAAGAGCGCCGTAACCAGTGCCCGAGCTATATCGAACCAGCCAGCCTCCATCAAAAGAGCGCCGTTGTAGAAGAACATGAAAGGTACGATAAACGCCGCGATACCAATTCTGAAAGAGGCCACAGAGGTTTCCATAGCGTTGGCGCCGGAGATACCTGCCGCCGCATAAGAAGCCAGGGCAACCGGCGGAGTAATGGCGGAAACCACCGCAAAGTAGAACACGAAGAAGTGCGCCGTCAGAGGTTCGATACCCAGCTGCACCAGGCCCGGCGCAACTACCGAAGCCGCCACCGCATAGGCCGCCGTCGTGGGCATCCCCATGCCCAGCAAGATGGAGATAAACATGGCGAAAATCAGCGCCAGCAATTGGCTTGCCTCGGCCACATCAAGTAACAGCACAGAGAAGCGTGCTCCAACCCCGGTCAAGGAAATAACACCGACAATAACGCCCGCTGCCGCACACACCACAATAATCTGTATGGCCATGTAGGAGGCCGTTTCCAGCGCGTGTAAAATCTGCCGAATGCCCATTTTGTTGGGTGAAAACCAACTAACTACCGCCGCAGACACCATCGCCAACGTACCGGCTCGTATCACCGAATAGCCCATAAACAGGGCTACCACCAAAATAATAATGGGCAGGAACAGATAGCACTGCTTAACCATGGTGCGCAGCTTGGGCAGCTCATCTTCCCGCATGCCACGCATACCGGTTTTCGCCGCTTCAAAATCCACCATAAAATACACAGACGCGAAGTAAAGAATCGCTGGAATAATGGCCGCAATGGCGATTTCGGTATATGGGATACCGGTAATCTCGGCCATAATGAAGGCACCTGCCCCCATAATCGGCGGCATGATCTGGCCACCCGTAGACGCAGCTGCTTCTACCGCGCCGGCGGATTTTTTGCTGTAACCCACTTTTTTCATCAGCGGGATAGTTAGCGAGCCGGTAGACACAACGTTACCGGCACTGGTGCCGTTGATCATGCCCATCAGACCAGAGGCAAAAATAGAGACCTTCGCAGGGCCGCCCCTTGAACGGCCAGCCGCCGCGAACGCAAAATTCACGAAGTAATCGCCCACTTTGGACGACTGCAAAAATGCCGCAAAAATAATGAATAGAATAATGTAGGTGGACGACACCGCTGTGGTGGGCCCAAGAATACCTGCATCGGTATACACTTGGCTGAAGAAACGCTGCACTGAAAGCCCGGGGTAGCCCAGAAAACCTGGCAGGTACGGCCCGGCAAATACGTACACCAAAAACACCAGCCCGATAATCACCAGAGCCAAGCCGGCCACCCGGCGCGTAAGTTCCATTATCAGCGCAGTACCCGCCACCGCAGCAAAAGAAATGCCCACCGGCGCGAAAGATGTGCCCGTGGACATGCGCATGGAGGTGTTAAAAGCCACAAGAAAATAGGCCGCAACCGCGATCGAACACACAATCAACACCAGATCCGGCAGGCTGAAGCGCGAGCGTTCACGCTGGTGGAACCAGCTCAGCACAATGCCCACACCCGTTGCCGCCAGCAACGGCCAGCCAAAATGCCAGGTTTCCAGATCGACCGGAATCCGCATGGCTCCGTTCTGAACCATCTGCCAAAACGAGTAAGTCTGATACAACACATAAAAGGCAGGTAAAAGCGCTACAGCACCGATCCATGTTGTCCACCGGTGGCGAGCGGAGCCTTCTTCAGCAGAGACAAAGCGCGCACCCGCGAACAGAACAAAACCTAAAACGAGCGCGCCGGCAATATGCACAATCCGGAACGACCAGGTTTCCAAAGGCGCAATATTCAGCGAATAGAGATGGAAAGAGGAGTAAACAATGGCCAGTAATGTTACAAACTTCAGCATCCTGCCTTCAAACAGCCTGCGGTTTGCTTCTACTGGCTCTTTGTCCACGTCGTGGGCAAGCACGTGGTCTTCGCCCACCTCTATATCAGAAAAGTCTTTGGGGTGTCGTTCGAGTGTCATTGGGGGTCCTGCCTGCAGGCAAATCGGAGCCGGAAAACTGCCGGCTATTATTCAGGGGCCTTGCGACCCCTTTCTTTCAACCATTCAAATCAGCAGTCTTACTTGATCTTGCTTTCTTCAATGGTATAGCCGTTCTCGTTGAACCAGCGAGCGGCGCCTTTGTGCCAAGGCAGCACGTTGTTCTTGCTGTAGTTCTCTGGAATGGAGTTGCGGGCAGCTTTGTGAATAGAAACCATCCGTTCGTTCTGCTCCATGGTCAGCTTGGTGATTTCATACACAAAGCTTTCCGGCATATCGCAATTCACCATGGCAAAGTTCCACATGGATACAACGCGCGATGGCTCATCCAGGGACTGGTAGGTGGCCGCTGGAATAATGAACTCAGACACCGGGAAGTTATCTGTAACCTTTTTGGCTTCGGCATCGGTCATACCAATGATGTTCACATCGGTTTGAACTTCCAGCTGGCTAACGGCTGGAATGGGGATGCCTGCGGCAAACGCGACAACATCAATCAGGCCATCCTGAAGCTGTCCGCCAAGATCCGACCAGCTGCCGTTACGACGCTTGAAGTTCACACCCAGGGTTTCCATCATGCGCGGGAAATAGGTGTCGGAGGTTGAGCCAGCCGGGCCGAAGCCAATGGTGGCACCATCTGGAATATCAGAAATAGACTTGATTCCGGAGCTGGTCAGCGCCGTGACCGAAAAAGGCGTTTCGTACATGGGGAACATGGCACATACGTTGTCCATCTTCATGCCTGGCGCCAGCGGGCTGTTGCCATCCATGGATTCGCGAGCCGGGCCCATGGTAGTGAGGCCAAACTTGAGATCGCCAGTATGCACTAACGCCATATTCTGCATTGGCCCACCAGTAATTTCAGCACCGCCCGAAACGCCCAGATTTTCTGCAACAAAGTTAGCCCAACCTGAGCCGTAGGCGAAATAGGTGCCGCCCTGACTGGCTGTACCAACGGTAAAGTTATCCGGCCAACCGGCCCGATCCTGGGCAACAACGGGACTTGCAACAACAAGAGTAGAGGCGAATGCCGCCGCGAAAATGGCTTGGTTCTTCATAGAGACTGCTCCCTGATTCGTTTTGTTAATTGGGTGCTCGACGGAGCCCGAAGGGGCTGCGATAACTCTTTAAAGATAGCAAATAGCGGGCCATTAGAAAGAAACCCATATAAAACATAAACATCCAAAAATGCCACGCTTAAAAGACCAGGAAATTGGGTACCTTTCCACCCATTACCGCGCCGCATTGGGTGAACTTCCGCCAGCACAAAAGCAGCTGCAACCCCAGGCGCAATCATTCGCCTTCTAAATACTTTTTTATAGGTACTATCCGCCAAATCTCCTGCCCATATCAGGCCACTCACGGGCACCTCTCCGCTTTAACCTGTTTGATATTTAGTATTCAAACCATTATTCTGCACCGATTGAACAGTCATTCAACAAATTGAACATTCATTCAATCCGCAGCAGGTCACAGGGCGCATGGCACGACCGGGAATTGAGTCAATCAGGCGGCAACAGCTGATCGACGCAACATTGAGCGTTATTGAAACCCACGGTTTCCAAGGTGCAACCATAGGGAAAATTGCAGCGGCTTCGGAGTTGTCGGTGGGCATTGTGAGCCATTATTTCGGCGGCAAGCAGGGCCTGCTGGAAGCCACCATGCGATACCTGCTCTCGTGCCTGCAACAGGACGCCTCAAGATTGATGGCCAGCCGGCCCAGCAACCCTCGTGAGAGCTTGATGGCCATAGTCGACGCCAACTTCTCCGGCGTTCAGACCCACGCTCAGTCGGCTAAAACCTGGCTGGCGTTCTGGACCCAGGCCATGCACAGCCCGGAGTTGATGAGACTTCAGCGGGTGAACGAGCGCCGCCTGCTTTCGAACCTGATTTTCCATTTGCGCCAGTTGATGCCCCCTGGGCCGGCGCAAGCAACCGCGCAAACAGTCGCTGCCATGATCGACGGTTTCTGGCTGCGCGCCGCCATGAGTGAGGGCCGAATTGAACCCGACCAGGCCGTTGCCCTTTGCAAAACCTACATCGACCAAGCCATCCAGGCGAATAACGGAGCCAGCAAATGACATTGCCCGTGTACCAGTCTTTTATTAACGGCCAGCCACTGGCAAACCAGAGTGGCGAACGCTTCGACGTGGTGAACCCTGCCACTGGCAAGCTGATTTATCAGGTTGAACAGGCTGATGAATTCGTTATGCAAGCAGCGGTCAAGAGTGCCCGGGAAGGCTTCGAAGCCTGGTCTGCCATGAGCGGGCTTGAGCGCGGGCGTATTCTCAACCGGGCCGCCAACATTCTGCGTGAGCGGAATGATGAGCTGGCAAAGGTCGAGGTGCTGGATACCGGCAAACCCTGGCAGGAAGCCAGCGTGGTCGATGTGGTCACCGGCGCCGATTCTGTAGAGTATTTCGCCGGTCAGGCTTCCAGTATTACCGGCGAAAGCCAGCACCTGGGGCCGGATTTCTTCTATACCCGCCGCGAACCTCTGGGCGTATGCGCTGGCATTGGCGCGTGGAACTACCCTCTGCAGATTGCCTGCTGGAAGTCTGCCCCCGCTCTGGCGTGCGGCAACAGCATGATCTTCAAGCCATCCGAAGAAACCCCGCTGGGCGCCATCAAGCTTGCCGAGATTTACATCGAAGCCGGCGTGCCTGCTGGTGTATTCAACGTAGTGCAAGGCGATTACCGGGTGGGTCAGATGCTGACCGCCGAACCGGCCATTGCAAAAGTCTCGTTTACCGGCGAAGCGAAAACCGGCCGCACAGTGATGGCCGATTCTGCCTCGTCTCTCAAATCCGTGACCATGGAACTGGGCGGCAAATCCCCGCTGATGGTTTTTGAAGATACCAATCTGGAACAGGCGGTGTCCGCCGCCATGCTGGGCAACTTCTACACCCAGGGCGAAGTGTGCACCAACGGTACCCGCGTGTTTGTTCAACGCTCCATCTACAACGCCTTCCTTGAGGAACTGGTAAGAAGAACCGAGAACAACATCATCGCTGGCGACCCGGAACACCCAGACACCAATTTTGGCTCCCTGATCAGCGCCAAGCATCGCGACCTGGTGATGAAGTACATCGTCAGTGCCAAAGCTGAAGGGGCGCGCTTGCTCACCGGCGGCAAGACCCTGCAACCGACTGGTTTTGAAGGCGGCTATTTTGTGGCGCCCACAATCTTCGCCGACTGCACCGATGACATGACCATTGTGCGGGAAGAAATTTTCGGCCCGGTGATGTCGGTACTGCCGTTCGATACTGAAGAAGAAGTGATCCAGCGCGCCAACAACACAGACTACGGCCTGGCAGCGGCAGTGTTCACCGCAGACATTATTCGCGCGCACCGCGTTATCCATCAAATTGAAGCAGGCATTTGCTGGATCAACAGCTTTGGTGCCTCGCCGGCGGAAATGCCTGTGGGCGGTTACAAACTCTCGGGACTGGGCCGCGAGAATGGTCGCGAAACACTCGCCCATTACACCCAGATCAAATCCGTTTACGTTGGAATGGCCCCGCTTGAGTCGCCATTTTAACCCGCGCCTTCAAACCAGAGCCTCTGCGGATGACCTATCCGCCTTCGCATTAAGGAGACCGTTTTGCAGTTTGATAATGAATTTGACTATGTGATTGTCGGCACCGGCTCCGCCGGCTGCGTATTGGCGAACCGCTTGAGTGAAAGTGGAAATGACCAGGTTCTGGTTCTGGAAGCCGGGCGCCGTGACAACGGCTGGAAAATTCACATGCCCGCGGCGCTCATGTTCAACCTCATGGACGACAAGCACAACTGGTACTACCACACCGAGCCCCAGGAATACATGAACAACCGGAAGCTGTATTGGCCCAGGGGCAAGGTTTGGGGCGGCGGTTCCACCCTGAATGCCATGGTGTATATCCGTGGCCACGCCTACGACTACGACCGCTGGCACGATGAAGGTGCCAAAGGCTGGCGCTATCAGGACGTGCTGCCCTACTTCCGCAAAGCCGAAAGCCGGGAAAAAGGCGCTGACGACTACCGCGGTGGCAATGGCCCGCTGAACGTTCACACCGGCGACGAGCCCAACCCCCTGTTTGGCGCCTTTCTTGAGGCTTCCCAGCAGGCAGGCTACCCCTATACAAAAGACATGAACGGCTACCAGCAGGAAGGCGTTGGCGAGATGGACATGACTATCAAAAAAGGTCGGCGCTGGAGCGCAGCTCAAGCCTACCTGCGCCCCGCCCTGAACCGCCCGAACCTGACCGCTGAAACCGGCGCCATGACCACCCGCATTCTGTTTGAAGGCGATACCGCCGTGGGCGTGGAATACATTCAGAAAGGGAAAGCCCTTCGTGTGAAGGCCCGCAAAGAAGTCATCGTAAGCGGCGGTGCCATCAACTCGCCGCAACTATTGATGTTGTCAGGCATAGGCGCGGAAGACGAGCTGAAAGAACACAACATTCCTGTAGTGGCCGACCGCCCTGGTGTCGGCAAAAACCTTCAAGACCACCTGGAAATCTACGTTCAGCACAAATCCACCCAGCCGGTCACTTTGTACAAGTACACCACCCAGCCGGGCAAAACCCTGGCCGGCATGAAGTGGTTTATCAACAACGATTGGGGCGCCTGCCGCACCGCCCACCTGGAAGCTGGCGGCTTTATTCGTTCGGAAGCGGGCGTTCAGCACCCGGATATCCAATATCACTTCCTGCCGTCCCAGGTAATTGATCACGGCCGGAAAGACGCTGAGTGCCATGGCTATCAGGCCCACGTTGGCCCCATGCGCCCCACCAGTCGCGGATTCATTAAACTGAAATCCGCCAATCCGAGCGACCACCCGATTATTGATCCCAAACTGCTCAGCACCGAACGTGACCGCTGGGAAATGCGCCAAAGCATAAAACTGACCCGGGAAATCTTTGCCCAATCTGCGTTTGACCCTTTCCGGGGCGAAGAACTGCGCCCGGGTGCCAGCGCCACTACCGACGACGATATTGATGCGTTCGTCCGCAAATACGCGGACAGCGCCTACCACCCCTCATGCACCTGCAAAATGGGCGCAGCCGATGACCCCATGGCGGTAGTTGACGAGCAGGCACGGGTTTATGGCGTGAACAACCTTCGTGTGGTGGATGCCTCCATCATGCCCAGCATGGTAAGCGGCAACCTGAATGCACCCACCATCATGCTGGCCGAAAAATGTGCCGACCACATACGTGGCCTTGAGCCACTCGCTCCCTCACCCGCACCGGTATGGGAACACCCTGACTGGAAAAACGCACAACGCTAACGCTGTGACACAAAACCAAGAAAGGAGAGAACCAATGAAGAAACTCATGATGGCCTGTGCAGGCCTTGCGATCAGTGGCGCTGCCACCGCTGCCCCGAACGCCGCATGTGAAACCGTGCGTTTTGCAGATGTAGGCTGGACCGACATAACCGCCACTACCGCGCTGGCATCCGAAGTACTGAAAGGCATGGGGTACACCCCTACGGCAAAAGTCCTGTCTGTGCCAGTGACCTACCGCTCACTCAAAAACAAGGACATCGATGTGTTCCTGGGCAACTGGATGCCCACCATGGAAGGCGATGTCCGCCCTTACCTGGAAAGCGGTGATGTAGAAACCGTGATCACCAACCTGGAAGGCGCCAAATACACACTGGCGGTTCCCCAGTATGTTTACGATGCAGGCGTTACCAGCTTTGCCGACATCGCCAAGCACTCCGACGAGTTTGATGGCCGCATCTACGGCATCGAGCCGGGCAACGACGGCAACCGTCTGATCCAACAGATGGTAGACGAAGATGCCTTCGGCCTGGGCGATTTCCGTGTGGTCGAGTCCAGTGAAGCGGGCATGCTGTCACAGGTAAGCCGCGCAACCCGTCGCAACAACTGGGTTGTTTTTCTGGCTTGGGAACCGCACCCGATGAACGCTAACCATGAGCTGGCGTATCTTGAAGGTGGCGACGACTTCTTCGGCCCCAACTACGGTGGCGCAACCGTGCACACCAACGTTCGCAAGAACTACACCAGCGAGTGCCCGAACGTTGGCAAGCTGCTGAACAACCTCACCTTCTCCCTGACCATGGAGAACGAAGTGATGGGCGCCATCCTGAATGACGGCGAAGAGCCAAACGATGCTGCAAAGGCATGGCTGGCCAGCAACCCCGAGGTACTCAACGCCTGGCTTGAAGGCGTGACCACCCTTGACGGCAAAGAAGCTCTGCCCGCCGTTAAAGCATCCCTTAAATAACCTCTAGTGCCCGGGGGCAACCCCGGGCACCTGCCATGCACTGCCTGATTCACTCATTTTCCGTGCCGGCCCTGGCCCGCACCCAAAAAGACATAAAACCATGAACTGGATAACTGAGCATCAACTACCCTTCGGCGACTTCATGGAAGCCATTGTTGATTTTCTGGTGATCAATTTCAGCGGCTTTTTCGATGCCGTTTCCGAAACTCTCAGAAGCATGATTCATGGCCTGACCGACGCGCTTCTCTGGGTTCCACCTCTTGCATTGGTAGCCCTGTTTACTGCGGCCGCCCACATTCGTCACCGCCGCTGGGGGCTCACGGCCTTCACCGCTGTCAGCTTTCTGTTAATTCTGAATATCGGCTATTGGGAAGACACCATGGCCACATTGTCACTGGTGCTTTACGCAACTGTGCTGTGCATTCTGATTGGCATTCCCCTGGGCATATACGCGGCCCACAGCACCTGGCTTTACCGGTTTCTGCAGCCGGTGCTGGATCTTATGCAAACCATTCCACCGTTTGTGTACCTGATCCCCACCCTCACACTGTTTGGCCTGGGCGTGGTACCCGGTGTTATCTCCACCGTGATTTTTGCCATCGCCGCCCCCGTAAGGCTGACCTATCTGGGCGTTTCCCAGGTACCTACCGAGCTGGTTGAAGCCGGTAAATCCTTCGGCTGCACCAACCGCCAACTGCTATTCAAAGTAGAACTGCCCGCGGCCATGAGCTCCATTGGTGCCGGTATCACCCAGTGCATCATGTTATCGCTCTCCATGGTTGTTATTGCCGCGCTGGTCGGTGCTGATGGCTTGGGTGTCCCGGTTGTACGCGCCCTGAACACCGTCGACATAGGCAAGGGCTTTGAAGCCGGCCTCGCCATTGTATTACTGGCCATCTGGATGGACCGTTTTTTCCGCCAGAAAGGCGCTGCGGAGACCTCAGCATGATTGAAATCGATAACGTTAACGTTGTGTTCGGCAAGCAACCCCAACGAGCCTTGCCACTGATTGAACAGGGCCTGGAACGCGCCGAGATTCGTGATCAGACCGGTTTGGTGGTGGGCGTACAGAATGCCAACCTGAGTGTGAAAAAAGGCGAAATCTGCGTGCTGATGGGGCTCTCGGGTTCCGGAAAGTCGAGCCTGCTGCGCTGTATAAACGGCTTAAACGAGGTCACCAGCGGTGCCATTCGCATCAAGCACGACAACGACATGGTGGACTTCACCCAGGCCAGCGAAAAGCTACAGCGAGACATACGCACGCGCCACATTTCCATGGTATTCCAGAGCTTCGCCCTTATGCCCTGGCTGACCGTGGAAGACAACGTGGCTTTCGGCCTTGAGTTGCAAGGCCTTGGCAAAGCCGAGCGCCGCAAGAAAGTGGCCCGCCAACTGGAACTGGTTGGCCTTTCAGGCTGGGCCAATCGCCGGCCTGATGAACTCTCCGGCGGCATGCGCCAGCGAGTGGGCCTGGCACGGGCACTGGCCACAGAATCTGAAATACTGCTGATGGACGAGCCGTTCTCTGCCCTTGACCCGCTAATCCGCCATCAGCTTCAGGACGAACTGCTGACCCTGCAGGAAGAGCTGCAAAAGACCATCGTTTTCGTGAGCCACGACCTGGACGAAGCCCTGAAGCTGGGCTCCCACATCGCCATCATGAAAGACGGCCAGATAGTGCAGCACGGCAAGCCGGAATCCATCGTGCTGGAACCTGCGAACGATTACGTGAAAAGCTTCGTTGCCAGCACCAACCCGCTGAACGTTCTGGCGGCACGCTCCCTGGCACTGCCCATTGGCCAGATACAGGAAGACTCCAGAGGCAACCGCTGCCTCAACAAGCGCTACGACACCTGGCTACACACACCGGATGTGGCAGAAAAAGCCGTAGTCACCAGTGGCGGCCAAACCTTCCAGACCCAAGCCTGGCAGGAAGGCCAAGCCATCGAAAGCCTGGCCAAACAACCCACCCGCATCGCCCCGAATACACCTCTGCGGGATGCCGTAGAGATTCGATATTTCACCGGCCATAGCCTGCTGGTGGAAGAAAGCGGCCAGATTACCGGCGCCATAGGCGACCGGGAGCTTTACCACGCCATGCTGGGCAAGCATCTGGACGACAGCTAGGCGAGCTTTATCGCCGGTCAATAATCATAAAACGACTAACCTTTTTAAAAAAGGACATCTATGAATATCCGAAACATCACGGCGGGTGCGGGGCTGCTTGCTTCATCCCTCCTGCTGGCAGCCTGTGCCCCCTTGCAAACAGACTCTCAAGCCGCATTGGCTGAGCCTGAAAAAGCCAAAAACGTCATCATGATTATTGGCGACGGCATGGGCCCGCAACAAATTGGCCTGCTGCTAGCTTATGCCAAGCAAGCGCCCAACTCGGTCATCACCGGCGGCATCACTGCCTTTGACCGTATTGCCGAAAACGGCCCCATGGGCATCTCCATGACCCACGCCAATGACAACCTGGTTGTTGACTCCGCGGCCTCTGCCACCCAACTGGCCACCGGCAAACTCGCTGGCGCCGAAATGATTGGCGCAGACAAAGACGGCAACACAGCGGAAAGCATTCTGGAGAAAGCGAAAAAGCTGGGCAAATCCACCGGCCTGGTGTCTGACACCCGCATCACCCACGCCACACCCGCCGGTTTTGCGGCCCACCAGAGCCACCGCAGCCTGGAAAATGACATTGCCGTGGACCTGCTGAATAACAACGTAGACGTGATGTTGTCTGGTGGCCTGCGCTACTGGATTCCAGCGTCCGCCAATGATGAGCAATCCGCTGCGCGCCTGGAACTGGAAGCATTGACGGAAGGCTCCGTGCGCATCAAATCCAAGCGCAAGGACGACCGCAATCTGATTGCCGAAGCGCAGCAACAAAACTACGACCTGGCGTTCAATCTTGATCAGATGAACCAGGCAGATGGCAAAATGCTCGGTTTATTTGCCTATTCCTCATTGCCTAACGCCATTGTTGAGAACCAGACCAAAAACGACCCGAACCGCACCATTCCCACATTGAAAGAAATGTCGGAAAAAGCCATCGGCTCGCTGTCACAGAACGAAAAGGGCTTCTTCCTGATGATTGAAGCCGGCCAGATTGACTGGGCAGGCCATTACAACGACACAGGTACCATGCTGCATGAAATGCTGCGCATGAACGAAACCCTGAACTACGTACTGGACTGGGCAGAAGGCCGGGATGACACGCTGGTTGTTGTCACCGCTGACCACGAAACCGGCGGCTTCGGCTTCAGCTACTCCGCCAACGACCTGCCCCACGGCCGTGACCTGCCGGGCGATGTGTTCAAGGAACAGCAGTTCAAGCCTGGCTTCAACTTTGGTGATGTTTCTACTCTGGACAAACTCTATGAGCAGAAGTCTTCCTACGGTGACATCTTCTACAGCCAGTTCGACAGCCTGAGCGAAGACGAGCAAACCCCCGTTAACCTGGCGCGCATTGTTAACGCTGAAACCAGCTTTGACATCACCGAAGAGCAGGCAGCACGGGTACTGGCCACAGAAGACAACCCCTTCTACACCGAAGGCCACTCGTACCTGAGCACCAAAACCGTACCAAAAATGGACGTAAACGGTGCCTTCTTCGTGTACCAGACAGACGACAACCGCCAGAACCTGCTGGCCCGCGAAGTTGCTGAACAGCAGAATGTAGTCTGGTCTACAGGTACTCACACCAACACTCCGGTGCTGGTCTTCACCCAGGGGCCAGCTAAAGTGGCGGGGCCTTTTGGCAAGATTCTGCACCATACGGATATTGGTCAGTTTGCCATGGAGGCGATGGAGGACTAGCTGGCGAATCCAAAACGCCGACCCCGCAATCGTGCTGGGTCGGTATCCTACTGAAAAACCCTCTACCTACCTCGTCCGCAGTGGACATTGCACCAAAGGTTCAGCCTTGGGGTACCGTTTTATACCGGGTTAACTTATGCTTCTCAAAAGCATTGAAATTGAGGCCTTGGATGTTTTCAGCTTTCGCAAGTGCAGGCAGAAAATAAAAATCCTGAAAATCGGTGTGATCCGGAGCGTTCATGGATGTTTCGTCGGACAGAACAAACATTCCCTTTAGGCCGACAGGGGCGAGGCTGCACTTCCGAAACGCACTGTTTTTTATTTTTTCTTTTTGGTTCCTGAACCAGATCGCTTACCTCTTCGAGGTTGCCGAAGGCATTAGCGTCTTTTACCCGCCCTCCGGGTTTGCGATGCTGCTGATTTATCTTTTCGGAGCAAAATACCTACCTGTTTTTCTTGTTGCGATAATATTGGGCGGTCTTCCACAGCGGGATGTTTTTAACTACAACCTGGAAATGCTAGCTCCCGACCTGAGAATGTTTCTTATTTACGGCGTCGCCGGTCTAATACTAAAAAAACTAAACCCTGAAAAACATACAGTTAGCGCAAAATTCTACTATACACTGATATTCATAATCACTGCGCTTCTAGCTTCTGCCGTTTTTGTTATGGGCTCCAGTACTATAGGTAGTACGTTCAGTTCGTCATGGCGCGAGCAGGTTCCCCTGTTTTTTATCGGGAATCTAACCGGCGCACTGACCGCACTTCCGATATTTATATTTTTCCTTCATGTTAGATCCTGCGGATGGAACAATGTAAAGCTCACCATTCATCGAGATATTCTGAAGCCCGACAAGTTAGTTGCGTTCCTCATCATAATATTACTATCATTTTTGGTTTTATCTCTTGGCAAGTTCAGCGAGAACTACTCAAGCTACTACTACGTGATTCTGATCCCCATTATCTGGACCTCTGTTAAATGGGGATTAGGCATTGGATTGATGTATGCGTTTATTGGAAACCTGTTAACACTTTCCTTTTACGTTCTATTTGGCTACTCATTCTATGGAATGCTAGAAGTTCAGTTGATCTTCGCCATGTCGATAATTTCTACTGTGCTGATTGGGCTGGTACACGAGCAAAAGGATATTTTTTATGAAGAGTCCATTTATGATGAGCTAACAGGGCTCGCAAACATGAGACTGTTCAAAAAATTAAGTGCCTCCATGATCGCCAATGCAGAAAGAAATACAGAAACAATCGCGCTGTTGTTTGTCGATATTGATGGATTCAAAGCTATTAACGACACATTTGGCCATAGAGCCGGCGATCAAGCGCTTGAGAAGATTGGTGAACTATTGAAGAACAGCCTTAGGGATGCGGATTTTGTGGCGCGCTATGGCGGTGATGAATTCATCATCCAGTTGAATGGTGGAATCTCCGAAAAAGACGCAGGGGCAGTTGCCTCAAGTATCATCAAAAATATGTCTAAACCCTTTCAGTTCGATAACGGCGCAGCCACCATAGGGGCGAGCATTGGCATTGCTATCTATCCCAAAGATGGAGCAAATGTAGACACCTTGATCAGCAAGGCAGACAAAGCCATGTATGCGGCCAAAAAGAGCGGGAAAAACTGCTTCCGGCTATACAGCCAACCATCATTTCAGTAACCAGGGAGCCCTTCAGGATCACAAGTTCGCTGCAAAACACCACCCCCGACACCAGCAAAGACCCTCTCCGCTGGCGCATTCTTATCGTGCTGCTCATGGCGATTTTTATGTCGCTCATGGGCGTGAGTGTGATCAACGTAGCCTTGCCCTCAATCCAGCACGCTTTGGCTGCCAGTCAGTCTGATATCCAGTGGGTGCTCTCTGGTTATGCGCTCACTTTCGGCGTGGTGCTGGTCAGCGCCGGGCGTGCCGGGGATCTCATGGGGCGCGGCGGCTTTTTTATTCTGGGCGTTACCATTTTCACCCTCGCCTCTGTTGCCGCCGGGCTCACACCGGATGCGGACTGGCTGAATACGGCTCGCTTTGTTCAGGGGGTCGGTTCTGGATTATTGAACCCCCAGGGCATGGGCATGATCCAGCAGTATTTTCAGGGCCCGGATCGCGCCCGCGCCTTTGGCTTTTTCGGCACCACAGTGGGGGTTTCTGTCGCAATCGGGCCTGTTTTGGGTGGGCTGTTGATTCAATTGGGTGGCGCAGATATAGGCTGGCGGCTCACGTTTCTTATTAATGTGCCCATCGGCTTGCTAACCCTGGTGTTGGCGTTCCTCTGGTTTCCCCGCCCGTTAATACACAAACCCAAACAACAAGCCGACAAGGGTCTCGGTTCTCTTGACCCAGTGGGCGCTTTATTGTTGGGCCTGGGGGTGTTAGCCGTGCTCTATCCTTTTGTTGAATCTGGCTCGTCTGATATGGTTTGGCTGTTGCTTCCAACAGGCCTGTTGCTGTTTTACCTCTGGGTTCAATGGGAGCGGTGGTATACCCGGCGTGGCTATAGCCCTATGGTGGATCTGACCATTTTCGCCATATCCAGCTACCGTAATGGCAGTGTCATCATGTTTCTATATTTTCTTGGGATGACCAGTGTTTGGGTTCTGGTGCCCGTGTACGCTCAGCAAGGCGTTGGGTTTTCGGCTTTTGAAGCGGCGATGATCGGCGTCCCTTCAGCATTGCTGTCTGCCTGGTCCGCCAACTGGGCTGGTAAGCGCGTCAATCAGCACGGCCGCAAGGTTGTCATCGGGGGCTTGATGTTGGCGGTATTCGGTTTGCTGTCCAGCATTGCCGTGGTGCAGTTGCACCAGCACACAGGCTTGAGTCTATGGTGGTTGCTGTTATCTCTGGCCTTTTTTGGCCTTGGCCATGGGTCAGTGATCAGCCCCAACCAGGCACTTACACTGGCTGAGGTGCCACTGACCTACGCAGGTAGCTCCGGTGCCATTATGCAAACCGGCCAGCGCATTGGCACATCTGTTGGCATTGCCATGATCACAGCCGTTGTGTTCGCCGTAACAGCTCAGAGCTCCTGGCACACAGCAGTGAGCCTTGGGTTCCTGACGATCATGCTGGTCATTCTGTTAGCATTATTCATGGCCTTTAAAGACCTGCGGGCCCGACGTACGCAGAAAGCTGCCATAACAACAGCAAAACAACTCTGAGGCATGTCGTGACACTATCCAGTGATGATAATTATATTGTAGTAACCACGCCTGAAGCGGCCGTTGACCGGCTAGCCGTCCTTTACGAAGAAGCTACCAGCTCACTGCGTGCAGCGCTAAAGCAGTACCTTGTTGATCGCCAATTACCAACGAACGCCCACTCCGCATTTCGCTACCCCGAGCTGCGCCTGACTTATCGGGTCCTGGGGGAAATACCAAGTAGTATACGCGCCTATGCGCGCCTTCAGGACCCGGGCGTTTACAGCATTACCGTCACCCAGCCAGCATCCTTCCGACGCTATCTGGAAAGCCAGCTAAAACTCCTCATGAGGGATTTCACGGTTGCCGTGGAAGTAGGCACAAGCCAGGTCAACATTCCATACCCCTATGTGGTTGAGCAGGGCGACGAACTCGGTGCTTCCGGCGTTACGGCCCGCGAGCTTTCACAGGTATTCCCCAGCACGGACCTTTCTGCCACCGATGATGGCACCGCCGATGGCCTTTACGACTGGCAAGAACTTGAAGAGATGCCGCTGTCTCTATTCGATGCATCGCGCACCGATTTCTCACTGCGCAGGCTGGTGCATTACACCGGTAGTGATTGGAAACATGTACAGCCATGGATATTGCTGACGAACTACCACCGGTATGTGGATCAGTTTATTCGCCACGGCCTGGATATGTTGCAAGGCAGCTCCCGTTTTCAGAGCATGGTTTTACCCGGCGATGTGGTGATTGAGCGAGGGATGTGCGAAGAGGAAATGCAAACACTGGTGGACTCTGTGGTCTGGCACAGATTCCAGATGCCAGCCTACCACCTGAAGGCCAAGGAGCAAGGCCAGGGTATTACACTGGTCAACATCGGCGTGGGGCCTTCCAACGCCAAAAACATCACCGACCACCTTGCAGTATTGCGGCCCCACTGCTGGCTGATGATCGGTCACTGCGGCGGGCTGCGGCAATCCCAGGTAATCGGCGATTATGTGCTTGCCCATGCTTACATGCGCCGCGACGGTATTCTGGACAAGGTGTTGCCGCCAAATATCCCACTGCCGGCACTGGCCGAGGTACAACAGGTGCTGCAGCAGGCTGCTGCGGAGATTACCGGCGACGAGGGCGATACGCTCCGGCGGCGACTGCGTACCGGCACTGTATTGACCTACGATGATCGCAATTGGGAACTACGCTGGGCACAGGAACGCTCGCAAATTAATCTGGCCCGCGCCATCGCAGTAGATATGGAGAGTGGCACCATCGCCGCGCAGGGGTATCGGTTTCGCGTACCTTATGGCACCTTGCTATGTGTCAGTGACAAACCCCTGCACAGCGAGATCAAGTTACCCGGGGCGGCAGGGGCGTTTTACGAAAGCGCGGTTACCCAGCATTTGCATATCGGCATCCGCGCGCTGGAACTGATGCGAAGTGAGCGCTACACCTTACACTCGCGCAAACTGCGTAGCTTTGATGAGCCGCCGTTCCGGTGATTATAGCGGGCGCGGCTACCACCTCCCCTGCAACGTAGCCACAATCCGCCGACCATCGGCATTGTCTCTATGTTCACAGAGGTACAAGCCCTGCCAAGTGCCTAGCGCAAGCCGGCCATGGTTTACTGGCAGGGTGAGTGATGGGCCAATAAGGATATTCTTGATGTGGGCCGGCATGTCGTCCGGCCCTTCTAGTACGTGCTCGTAGTGTGGCGCTCTCTCGGGCACCATCACGTTGAAATGGCGTTCGAGATCACCGCGTACGTCTGGGTCAGCATTCTCATTTACCGCCAGCGACGCCGAGGTGTGCTGAATAAACAGGTGCAGCAGCCCCACTTCGCAATTGGTCATTTCCGGCGCCTGAGCGAGAAGTTCATTGGTTACCAGATGAAAACCCCTTGGCAAGGGTGCAAGGTCAACGAATGTCTGATCCCAGATCATGGCGGCTCCTGTGGCTTATTTTTGAAGTTCATCCCAAGGATGCATGGGCACAACGGCTTCGCTCACCTCTGTTTCAAAGGAGCTGCGAAAGTAATCCATGGCTTTTTCTGCTTCGTTAAGCTCATCGAATCGAGCTATGTGGTAGATGGCTTCGCCTTCGTTAACCAGCGGCAGATTATTCACGCAGATAACAATTCCCGAGCAAGGTGACATAATCGCCGTTTCGGATTCGCCGAAAGGATCTGCCACCATGGCCAGCTTTTGGCCTTTGCGTACCTTCTGCCCAAGTTTGGCAACCGGCCGCATGATGCCATCAATCTCTGCCCTCACCCACTGGGAGTTAGCTGCAATTTCAGAACGCTTTTTCGATGTTGCGCGTCCCTTCCGTGGCGGAACCATTTCCAGCTCGCGCATCACTCGCATTACGCCTTTTACGCCACTGCCGATAACCACGTCGTCAAAGCGCAACGCCTCACCACCTTCGTAGGTGATGACAGGTATGTCCAGCGAATCAGCGTAGGCACGCAGACTGCCTTCCCGCAGGCCTGCATTAATAATCACCGGCGCTGCAAAGGCTTCGGCCATGCGTGCAGTTTCAGGGTTTTTCAGCTCGGCCCGCACCTGCGGCAGGTTGAACCGGTGAATAGCGCCCGTGTGCAAATCGATGATGTGCGTTACATGCTCCATAATCTGGGTGCGCAGAAGGTAAGCAATACGGCCACCCAGAGAGCCTCTTTCGTTGCCGGGAAAACAGCGGTTCAGGTCGCGCCTGTCAGGCAGATAGCGCGTGCGGTGCACAAATCCAAAAATATTCACGATGGGCACCGCTATCAAGGTACCCCTCAGATTACGAAGCGCTGAATTGGTGAGCACTCGGCGCACAATTTCCACACCCGCGATTTCATCACCGTGTATGGCGCCACACACCATCAGCACAGGGCCATCGCGGCGCCCGTGCACGATTTCCACCGGTATATGCAGCGGCGTGTGGGTATACAGCTTCGCAATTGGAATTTCTACTTGTTGCCGGGTACCAGGTTTTACTTGCACTCCAGCCATCTCAAAGGGCGCGCGCGCCATCGATTATCCTCTGCCTTTGGTTTTGGTGCGCCAGGGCGCGTGATTTTTTTCAATCCAGTTCAAAATCATACCCGCGACGTTCTTGCCGGTGGCGTTCTCTATGCCTTCCAATCCCGGCGAGGAGTTAACTTCCATCACCAGCGGCCCACGGCTCGAGCGCAACAAATCCACCCCCGCCACGTTCAGACCCATGGCTTTTGCTGCCGTAATGGCCGTTTTGCGCTCTTCCGGCGTGATACGAACCAGTGAGGCGCTACCGCCACGGTGCAAATTGGAACGGAACTCGCCCTCGGCACCCTGTCGCTTCATAGCAGCGATGACTTTATCGCCAATCACGAAGCAGCGAATATCTGCACCGCCGGCTTCTTTGATGAATTCTTGCACAAGAATGTCGGCTTTGAGGCCCATGAATGCTTCAATCACGCTTTCTGCCGCTGTGCGGGTTTCCGCCAGCACAACACCAATACCCTGGGTGCCTTGCAAAAGCTTGATCACCACGGGCGCACCGCCCACCATTTTAAGCAACTCAGGCACGTTATCCGGCTTGTTGGCAAAGCCGGTTACCGGCATGCCCACGCCTTTACGAGCAAGTAGCTGCAGGGAGCGCAGCTTATCCCTTGAACGAGTGATGGCAACAGACTCGTTTACCGGGAAGGTTCCCATCATTTCAAACTGGCGTAGAACCGCTGTGCCGTAGAAAGTAACGGACGCCCCAATACGGGGAATGATCACGTCGAAATTTTCCAGAACTTCCTCGTGATAATGAATTTTCGGGTTGGCGGATGTGATGTTCATGGAGCAGTGCAGGCAATCAATCACCTTCACTTCATGACCACGATTGACCCCTTCTTCCACCAAACGACGGGTTGAATACAAATGCCGGTTACGGGACAGAACTGCAATTTTCATTTTTTAGGCCTTAAAGCCGGTTCCCCGGCAAGATAGGAAGCTTCGGGATATATTATGGATCGACCCTCCATCGCGGTGCGCCCAATCAGCATACGAAACCGCATGCTATCGCGGTTCGTGAGCGTCATCTCAACGGGCCAACTTTGGCCGCCAATCACCAATGTGGTTTCAATCACCAGTCGCAACTCTGTGTGGCCGCCGGAATCCGTTACTTCACGCTCATCAAGCACACGAGCATCGCACTCCACAACCTGGTGCATATCGTTCTGAACCGGGTGAACCCAGAACCGAACTCGGCGCTCACCATCCTGTGTGTAGGGCTCCGTCCGAAAAGTATGCAAGCACGAGGTGCGCGCCCCGGAATCCACTTTTGCTTTGATGCGGTTAATATCCAGATCAGGTAGCGCCGCCCATTCTCGCCAGCCCAGGCTGATTTTATTTTCAGCAGGTATCGGCTCCACGGTCTTGAGGGCTTCAACTGTCTTTTTGGACATCCAACTCTTCCTTTTCAGTGACTTTTTCAGGCGCCATCAATTGCACCCGGAACGGCTCGGAGTGGCTGCCAGCATAAATACTGGTATGGGGGAACGGTATCTCAATGTCCGCCTTATCCAGAGCTTTCTTTACAGCAACGAGCATACCGCTTTTGCCTTCCAACACCTTGTCTTTCGGTACCCAGAAGGAGAACTGCAAATCCACCGATGAAGGGCCAAATGCTGTAACCAGCACAAATGCTTTGGGCTCTTCCAGGCAGGCAGGGTTCTTTTCAGCCAGTTCCAACAGTAGTTTTTCCACCTTCTCTGCATCTTCAGCATAGGCAATACCCACCTGAAGGTCGATTCTGCGAATAGGAAAGCGCGAGCGGTTAACAACCGGGGTCTTGATCAGGGTTTCGTTGGGAATGCGTACATAGAGGTTATCCCTGGTGCGCAGCTTCACACTGAGCATGTCGATACCCACCACTTCACCCGTAGTTTTCTCCACTTCAATGACATCGCCAATTTCAAAGGGCTTTTCCACAAGCAGGAATAACCCGCTGATCATGTTTGATGCGGACGTCTGTGACGCAAAACCAATGGCCACCGTCAGAATACCGGCCGCACCCAACACCACGTCCAGCGAAAACCCGGCTTCCCGGAGCGCAGCCACACCAAACAATAGAAAGATGACGTAAAATACCAACCGTCGAATCATAACCGTGTGGTGTCTGGAACTGCGCTTGGACATCACGCGAGACACACTCCGCGCCGCCAATGATGCCAGAACAATACCTAACACCAATATAAAGCCGGAACTAATCCACTGCCCCCATGCTATGTCGGTAAACATCTGCATTGCACCCGCCTTCAGCTCTTCAGCCACAATAATTAACCTGCAAAAAAGGCATCAGCCAAACACCCGGTCGAACGCTCGTACAAAGCGCCCCTTGGCCGCTTTCACACGGGCCGGAGCCACCTGCTCACAGGGGCCCGCCGCAACGAGCAAGCTCTGATCCACGTGCAAGCTGGCTGAATTCATATCGGTTTCGACCTCAACAACCACACCCGGTGTCCAAAGCTGTCCGCGCTCATTCTGGTGCAGTGACAACAACGGCGTGGGCAGGCTGAAGCGATCCAATAGCAATGGTTCCGCCCGTCGATTGATAATGGTGACCGGCGTTACTGCGCGCCAGGGTCGCTTGGGAACCGCCTCCAATACCAAACGTGCAAAACTGGAAGATGAATAGCACAACTCACCTTCCATGGTATTGCGGCCCACCCAGGTAAGAGAAGGGGCTGCCAGCGGAACCTCGGTCAGAACGGTCTGTTTGGCCCCGGCACACACCTTCATCCACACAACCGTTCCCACATAAATTGTGCAACGACCACCTGCCGGAATGGTCAACGGCTGGAACGGGCGGATTACCGTGGGAAGGTTAGCCACCGCCGGTATAAAGGTTACCGTTGGCGAATCCCCATCCCGGATAAAGCGTTCCAGGGAAACACTTGTCAGTGGTAGCTTATGCCCTATAGATTCCGTCCAGCTCACGGGGTCTGTTTCAGGCTCCCGCGTTACGGAGCGAACCTGCCATTCATTATCCAGCAGGGTTACCCACAGCCGCACATGCCCAAGCTTGTGGTACTGGGTTTGGCCAGACAAAAGTTCATACGGCTGCGCCCAAATGCCATCGCGCCAGCTTTCGGTTTCATTCTCCATAATCGCTGCTAATCTCCCACGAATACGGCCACTAAAGTTGTGACGACTATAATCCAATCAGGGGTCTTGGGCGAATATCTAACCAGGTGATTTTATTGCCTCCGTGCGATGTAATTACCCCTACACTAAATGCTGGAACACGACACGGAATAGCCAATGACACAACTGGTATGGTTCAGGAATGACCTCCGAATCGCAGACAACCCCGCCCTTACCTCTGCTTGTAAAGCGGAAGGTCATCCAAACGTTCGCGCCTGCTACATCCTGACACCCGCGCAATGGCAGGAACACGACTGGTCACCGGCACGGGTACAGTTTGTTGTCGCCCATGCCAATGCTCTGGCTGAGGAACTGGGAAAGCTGGGTATACCGCTTTGCTTTATTCATGCCGATCAGTTCACTGACAGTATTACCGCGCTGGAGAATCATTGCCGTGAACATGGCGTACGCCAACTCCACTTCAATGAAGAGTATGGCATCAACGAGCGCAAGCGCGACAAAGCAGTGAAGCACCGTTTTGACGAATTGGGCATCATAACCCGCAAGTACCGCGACCAGACCGTGGCGCCGGTGGGCGAAATACTAACCGGCCAGGGTGAGCCTTATTCCGTCTTCACCCCCTTCTCCCGCCGCTGGCGCACCTGGATTGATGACAACCAGCCAGGGCTATACCCGATTCCTGCAGCTCTGGGCGAAGCTATTGAGCCGGAACGCATCTCACGCATTCCTGATGGTTTTGAAAACGCTCCGCCAGCACTGGTGGAAACCGGAGAGGATGCTGCCCACTCACAACTGGAAGGTTTCCTCAACGAAAACGGCGGTGCCTACAAAGAGCAACGAGACTTCCCCGCTCTTGACGGCACCAGCCAGCTCTCCCCTTACCTGGCTAACGGCGTACTCTCCGGCCGCCAGTGCCTGTTCGCAGCAAAACAAGCACAAGGTATGGGAGGCAATCAGGAAGGGTTCCTGACCTGGATAAACGAAATCGCCTGGCGGGATTTCTATATCCATACTTTGTACCACTGCCCCCGAGTGAGCATGCATCGCGCCTTTAAACCAGAAACCGAAGCGCTAAAATGGAACGACCCAGGCGAACACTTCGAAGCATGGAAATCCGGCAACACCGGCATTCCCCTGGTTGACGCCGCCATGCGCCAACTCAATCAGACCGGATGGATGCACAACCGGTTGCGTATGGTTACGGCAATGTTTCTGACCAAAAATTTGTTTATCGACTGGCGACTGGGCGAGGCCTACTTCATGTCGAAACTAGTTGATGGCTTCCTCGCCTCCAACAACGGCGGCTGGCAATGGAGTGCATCCACTGGCACAGACTCAGCACCTTACTTCCGGGTGTTCAATCCAGTTACGCAGAGTGAGCGTTTTGATCCGAAAGGTGAGTTCATCCGCGAGTGGGTGCCTGAGTTGGCAAAGCTGGATAACAAACGCATCCACGATCCTTCAAAAGGTGGAGTAATACCGGGCGGATACCCAAGGCCAATTGTTGATCTGAAAGAGAGTAGAAAAGAGGCAATAGCGAAGTTTCAGGCGCTGAAAGACTAGACCAGAAAGCCATTGTAGAAGCGGGCAAGCAAGTTCAAGACTTACACAGCCCCACAAACCGGACAATCAGGATCCCTTGCAAGCTTCATTTCCCGCCACTGCATTTCCCAAGCATCCAGAATCAATAATCGGCCAACAAGCGAAGTGCCTACGCCGGAAAGCACCTTAATGGCCTCCATAGCCTGAACCGAACCAATCATCCCAACCAACGGCGCGATCACACCAGCTTCAGAACAGGTCAAGTCTTCATTGCCCTGCTCAGGGTATAAACAGTGGTAACAGGGAGATTCCGAATTCCGGCTGTCGTACACACCAACCTGACCTTCGCCCCGGATCGCCGCACCGGAAATCAGCGGAACACCCGCAGCCACACAAGCACGATTAAGTGCGAACCTCGTAGCAAAATTATCCGAGCAGTCCAAAGCCAAGTTGGTTCCCGCCACTTCCTGCGCAAAGCCATCCAGATCAAGGCGGCGGTCAACCACAGAAATAGACACCCCTGGATTGATACTGCGCACGCGTGCAGCCAGAGTTTCCGCTTTGGGTTCGCCAATCTGTGCAGTTTCGAACGCTATCTGACGCTGCAGATTGGCCAGTTCGATAACGTCATCATCCACCAGCGTTATGTGACCAACACCGGCAGCACCCAGGTAAAGTGCAACCGGGCAGCCGAGGCCACCAGATCCGACAATCACAATGTGGGCGGACTTCAGAGCCTGCTGCCCTGCAATATCAAAACGGGGCATCAAAATCTGGCGACTGAAGCGCAGGAGTTCTGCATCACTGAGCATGGAGGGCTCCTTGTCGGGGCCATTGCCCCAGGGTCATGCGATCGTTGCCGCCGTAGTCTTTCCGGCTTTCCACCTTAGCAAACCCCCGAGTAGCGAGCAGCCCTTGAACAGCCTCAGCCTGATCAAACCCGTGCTCCAGAAGTAGCCAGCCTTCAGGGTTCAGCCAAAAAGGCGCCTCACTCACGATCAGGCGAATATCATCAAGGCCGTCCGCTCCGGATACCAGCGCAGAGGCCGGCTCAAAACGAACATCGCCTTCGCCCAAGTGATGGTCGCCCGAAGCAATGTAAGGTGGATTGGAAACAATCAGATCAAAACTGCCAGCGGGCAACCCCGCAAACCACCGGCTCTGAAAAACCTCTACAGGTAACTTCAAAGAGCTGGCATTTGCCTGCGCCAATGCCACCGCATCGTCCATCAGGTCGCAGGCGCTAACGACCCAGCCCGGCCGTTCGCTGGCAAGCGCCAGAGCGATGGCACCAGTGCCGGTACCAAGATCAACAACCCGGGCATCATCCGGCAAGTGCAATTCCAGCGCTTGCTCCACCAAACATTCGGTATCCGGGCGTGGAATAAGAGTGCTCTTGCTGACGTTTAGCGGGAGTGACCAGAATTCTTGATGTCCCAACAGGTAGGCCACGGGCATTCCCTGCACACGCTGCACCACAAGATCTTCGAATTGAGCTGCCAGCCGGGGCTCGACTTCGCGCTCAGGAAAAGCACGAAAGCCGGAACGCCCAATACCCGTCACATAGTCAAGAAGCAATTCGGCATCAAGCCGGGAGGTGTCTCCGGCGATGCGGCGCGCTGCGTCACCCAGCAGCGCCTCGCAGGTTAGTGAAGGCTTACTCGTCATCGGAAAGCGAGGCCAGAAGCTCCGCCTGATGCTCTTGCTGAAGAGGCACAACTACGGAATCCAGGTCACCCGCAATCACATCATCAAGCTTGTACAGTGTGAGGTTGATTCGATGGTCGGTTACCCGGCCCTGAGGGAAGTTATAGGTTCGAATTCGCTCGGAACGATCCCCGCTGCCCACCAGGCTT
Organism: Marinobacter sp. KMM 10035; assembly: GCF_046537445.1. Lineage (NCBI taxonomy): Bacteria > Pseudomonadati > Pseudomonadota > Gammaproteobacteria > Pseudomonadales > Marinobacteraceae > Marinobacter > Marinobacter sp. KMM 10035. The sequence goes on from NZ_JBBVMG010000003.1 coordinate 190,061, forward strand.
TTGCGGGTTTCCGCCATGGATTGCTGATGGCGTTCAGTTTCAACATTCTGCAGCCTTGAGGCCAGCAGACTCATGGCCTTGGCACGGTTTTTATGCTGCGATCGCTCTTCCTGGCACTCCACTACTATGCCGCTGGGCAAGTGAGTAATCCGGATGGCCGAGTCGGTTTTGTTTACGTGCTGGCCACCAGCGCCCGAGGCGCGGAAAGTGTCCACGCGCAGGTCACCCTTGTTAATCTCAACCGCTTCCGCCTCATCTGCTTCCGGCATGATCGCAACGGTACAGGCAGAGGTATGAATGCGGCCCTGGGATTCAGTTTCCGGCACCCGCTGAACCCGGTGAGCTCCGGATTCAAATTTCAGTGCACCGTAGACAGCGTCGCCGGCAACCCGGGCAATTATTTCCTTATAACCTCCATGCTCGCCTTCGTTCTGGCTCAGCACTTCAATCTGCCAACGGCGACCCTCAGCATAGCGGCTGTACATGCGGAACAAATCTCCGGCAAAAATGGCGGCTTCGTCACCACCGGTTCCTGCACGGATTTCCAGGAACACGTTTTTTCCGTCGTTCGGATCTTTTGGCAGCATCAGGCGCTGCAGTTCTTCATCCAGCTCTTCGGTTTTCTGCTCGGCAATCTCAAGCTCTTCTGCGGCCATATCGCGCATCTCGGCATCGCCGTCTTTCGCCAGCTCTTTTGCCTCATCGATATCGCCCAGTGAGCGCTTCCATGCTTGAAAGCACTGCACTACCGGCTCAATCTCGGAATACTCCCGCGACAATTCCCGGAACTTGTCCTGTTTGGCGATGGTAGCAGGGTCGCTGAGCAAAGCACTCACCTCCTCGTAGCGTTCAACAAGCTGCTCGAGGCGGGACTGTATGGATGATTTCATATTTTTTCCGGGGTGGTGGTCGCGTCTACTTCCAACACATCAAGCTGATGCAGCTCTCTCAGCCATTCGGTCACCTCGGTTCGCCCTTCGGTGGTGGCCTTGCGAACCTGTATCGAAGGTTCGTGCAGGAGTTTGTTTGTGAGGCCTCGCGCGAGACTGCGCAATGCTGTTTCGGGATCACCGCCATTGCGCAGGGCGCGCAGGGCTTTTTCCGTTTCTATGTCTCTCAACACTTCCGCACGTTGGCGGAACTGTTTTAGCGTGGACACAGCATCCAACGCTCTGAGCTGGCTGAGAAATTCCTGTACGCCATCGGCTATGAGATTTTCTGCTTCACGGGCAGCACCCTCTCGGGTACGGATGTTTTCTTCAATTACCTGGCGCAGGTCATCAACGGTGTACAGATACACATCCGCCAAGGATGCCACTTCCGGCTCTATATCCCGGGGTACGGCGATGTCTACCATGAAAAATGGCCGGTGCTTACGTTTCTTCAACGAGCGCTCCACCGCACCCTTACCAAGAATAGGCAGGGGGCTGGCTGTAGATGAAATAATAATATCCACATCTGCCAGATAATCCGGAATCTCTGAAAGCAGAATGCCCCGACCACCTCTGGAATCCGCCAGTGCCTGAGCCCGCTCCAGGGTGCGGTTGGCTACTATAAAGTTTTTAACGCCCGCATCTGCAAGATGACGCGCAACCAGCTCAATGGTTTGGCCTGCACCTATCAGCAGTGCCGTGTTTTTCGACATATCAGCAAAAATGCGACTCGCCATGCTTACTGCCGCATAAGCAACAGAAACAGGATTTTCGCCAATCGCAGTTTGTGTACGAACACGCTTTGCTACGGTGAACGTTTGCTCAAACATGCGAGAGAGGAAAGAGCCACTCCCGCCGTGCTCCCGGGCCAGCGCATAGGCATCCTTCAACTGGCCGAAAATCTGCGGCTCACCCAATACCATGGAATCCAATCCGGCAGCGACGCGCATCATGTGTCGCACAGCATCTGCATCGCGGTGGATGTACAACACTTCTTCGAGCTCCGCAGCATCCAGATTGTGAAAGCCCGCCAACCAACGCAATACCAGCGACGCGCAGTCGTCGTCGCCCGCAAGATATAGCTCGGTGCGATTGCAGGTCGAAAGAATGGCAGCCTCGCTGGCACCTGATGCCGCCCGCAACTCTGCAAACGCCTCTGACATACGCTCAGGCGTAAACGCAACTCGCTCCCTTAATTCAATGGGGGCGGTGCGATGATTGATTCCCAGCGTTAGCAGTGCCATTTCTTGGTTCTACAATCCTCTAGCAATAAACGGTGTGCATGATCGCCATTGTGCGTGCATTTTAGCGGCCCGGGCCTTCAGCTGCCACCCATAACCGTTCATGCTTCGGGAAGTGCGGACAGGTTGGGCAAGAACAGGAGCTTATGCCATTATAGGGAATCGGCGCACGCCGGGCCCGGCTCAACTCAAAAAAAGAGAGAGTTCCGAGCTATTCAGGGTGCGTAGTCAAAAAATCACGGGAAGTTGCATGTACAAATCCGCACCGCTTTTGATTACCTGCCTGCTTGGCCTCTCACTGGCAGGTTGCGCCAGTATAACCGGTTCCGGCCATTCATCCGTTGTTGATGAAAAAGCCCCCACGCACACGCAGGAAGATTCCAGAAAAGCCAACAGCGAACCGCCTATAGAGTATGCGGACTTTGAGCCGGAAACACTGTACTTACTGCTTTCAGCTGAAATCGCAGCACAGCGCGGCCGGTATGACGTTACCCTGGTTAATTACCTTCGGGCAGCCAAGCAGTCCAGAGACACCAACGTAATTGAGCGGGCCATGCGTATTGCCCAGTCCCTCAATGGTGACAACGCCCAGAAACAGCTGGCTGAACTCTGGCTTGAGGTAGACCCCAACAACCTTCAAGCACTTAGGGTCTCTGCCATTCAGGCAGTAAAACGCAATGAACTCGAATCTGCTCTGGGGTACATGGAGCAAATCCTGAACCAGGGGGAAGATGCAGACTTCGACAGCCTTGCGGCCATGGCGGGCAACCTGTCACCCGAACAACAGCAAGAGCTGATGACCTTATACAATGAGATGGCAAACCGCCATCCCGGCATACCTGAGCTGGAATACAGCATCGCCCTGCTGTTGAAAATTGCCGGCAACCCGCAAGCAGCACTTGGTCGTCTAGAACCCTTATTAAAGGAAGAGCCCAACTTTCAGCCGGCCATTATCTTGAAGGGTGACCTCCTCTATCAGAGCGACAGAGAAATCGAAGCGCTTGAGCACTTGATGGTCAACACCCGCCGCTTCCCCGCCAGTCGGCAAATGGGCACCCTATATGCACGCATGCTGATCAGCGAAGGCGAGCTGCAAGCCGCCCAGGACGAGTTCAACCGACTGGTAAAACGCTATCCGGACAACCCCGGCCTACGCCTTTCGCACGCCCTTGTTGCATTGGAAAACGGGCAATTGGAGCTGGCAAAAAAAGAGCTTAACCGACTAAACGAGCAGGGGCTCCACACCAGCGAAGCCAACTATTACCTGGGCAGGATAGAAGACGAGGCAGGTAATGCAGAGCAGGCTATCGGTTACTACCAGAGCGTGGACGAAGGCAATTACTTTTTCCCTGCTATTGCACGTGCCAGCGCCCTGCTAACTGCAGAAGGGAGGCTCAACGAAGCATTGGAAGATATTCACTCCATGCGCAACGCCAACCCCGCACAAGCTGAAAATTTCTGGCTGCTTGAGGTCAACCTGCTACTTGACCAAAAGCTCCAGCAAGAAGCGTTAGAAGTTGCTACAAGCGCACTTGAGGACTATCCAGAAAACCTTCAGATCCGCTATGCACGAGCCATGCTGTTCGACGCACTGGGCCAGCCCGAGAAGGCCGAGGCGGACCTTAAGCTGATCATTGAAAACGACTCAAAAAACGCCGTCGCGCTTAACGCCCTTGGTTACATACTGGCCACCCGCACTGATCGCCTGAGCGAAGCCCGGGGCTACATTGAGCAGGCCCTGGAGCTGGATCCGGAAAACCCGGCCATTCTCGACAGCATGGGATGGGTTCTGCTTCAGGAAGGTCAGATTGAACCCGCACTCGATTATCTGTCCCGGGCCTGGGAAGCATTTCCTGACCCGGAAGTGGCCGCCCACTATGGAGAAGCCTTATGGATGAGCGGTGCCGAAGAGCAGGCGCAAGTAATCTGGAAAGAAGCGCTTGAGCTGGACATGGAACACGACGTGCTGCGAGAAACCATTGACCGGCTGACCAACACTGGTGAACAGTGATGCTAAAGGCTATGCGCTTATGGGCAGCCGTACTGCTTATGGTGAGCCTGAACGCCTGCACCACCATTCAACTAGAGCCATTACCGGAGGGGATGACAGATCAGCCTCCCGCCGACTGGCAAGACCGCTCTGCGAAACTAAGGCAGTTTGATCACTGGCAGTTATCAGGCAAATTGGCGGTGCGCCAACCAACAGACAGCGGCACAGCCATCATTAACCACTGGATACAGGAGGGCGAGGCCTATGATCTAGCCTTGTCGTCCTCATTTCTGGGAATGGGCAGCACCAAGCTGAATGGCACTCCGGGGTTTATTGAACTTACCCTCTCCAACGGTGAAACCTATCGCTCTGGAGATCCAGATGCGCTTATGGAGGCCGCCACGGGCTGGCAACTGCCTCTGGAAAGCCTGGTTTGGTGGATACGCGGCCTGCCGGCACCGGCGGGTGATTTTCGGCTGCTGTTTGATACCCGTGGTGAGCTAGCGATCATTCGCCAAGGCGGCTGGGAAATCCGTTACGATCGTTGGCACGAACTGCAAGACAGCACCCCCGCCCTGCCTGCCAGAATCACCGCACTGAAGGACAACAAACGAGTGCGCGTTGTTGTCAGCGACTGGCAGGATCTGGCGCCGTGACCGACACCATAACCCTGCCCTCCCCAGCCAAGCTGAACCTCTTTCTCCACATAGTTGGCCGGCGCGCAGATGGCTACCATGAGCTTGAGACTCTGTTTCAATTCCTCAACTACGGCGACGATATAACGCTCCGCGTAACACCTGAACACCCTGGAGTTCGCCTTGAGAGCCCCCTTACCGGCGTTCCGGATGAAGACAACCTGATCATCAAAGCAGCTCGCGCCCTAGCGCACAAGGCGGCTGGCGAGCTTCCTGGCGTCAGTATCAGTATCAACAAACGTCTGCCGATGGGCGGCGGACTCGGCGGGGGGAGCTCAAACGCAGCCACTACCCTCTTGGGGCTAAACCACGTCTGGAAACTGCAAATGGGCTTAGACGAGCTTGCAGAAATAGGCCTGGCCCTCGGCGCAGATGTGCCCGTTTTCGTGCATGGCCATGCAGCCTTCGGCGAAGGCGTTGGCGAAAGACTAACCCCTGCCTTCCCGCCAGAAGACTGGTTTTTGGTTCTGAAACCAACATGCAACATCAACACCGGAAAGATATTTTCAGAACAAGGGTTGACAAGAAACACCCCGAAGATGACAATAGCGCCCGCTTTTGAGGGAGACGCCTCGAGGTACCGAAATGACTGTGAAGATGTGGTTAAAAAACTATATCCTGAAGTCAAGCAGAGCATGGACTGGCTCAAACAATTCGGACCTGCAAGATTAACCGGAACCGGGGCTTGCATATTTGGACGTTTCCCTACAGAATCCGCAGCCCGGATCATCTGGGAAAGCAAACCTTCCGGCATCACCGGGTTCGTAGCTAAAGGGGTGAACATATCACCACTTCACCAAAAGCTGACAGAGCTAGAATGATGCCGAAAAAGCACGATACTGGGGTGTCGCCAAGTGGTAAGGCAACGGGTTTTGATCCCGTCATGCGCAGGTTCGAATCCTGCCACCCCAGCCATTTTTCTCCCGCTTCTTCTGACTCAACCTCCGAAAACGAGAAGGATGCCGTCGTGTCCAAATTGATGATTTTCACTGGCAATGCCAACCCCGAGCTTTCTCACGCTATCGCAAAAAAACTCCACATCCCCATGGGAGAAGCCACTGTAGGCTGTTTCAGCGATGGCGAAACTACCGTCGAGATCAACGAAAACGTTCGTGGTCACGATGTATTCATTATTCAGCCCACGTGCTACCCAACCAATGACAACCTGATGGAACTGATCATGATGGCCGACGCCCTGCGCCGCGCCTCTGCATCACGCATCACGGCAGTTATCCCTTATTACGGGTATGCACGCCAGGATCGCCGGGTACGCTCCAGCCGCGTTGCCATCAGCGCCAAAGTTGTTGCCGACATGATCTCCAGCATCGGCGTCGATCGCGTATTGACGGTAGACCTGCACGCTGACCAGATTCAGGGCTTTTTCGATGTACCGGTAGATAACATCTACGCCACACCTGTTCTGCTTGATGACATCGAAAAGCAGCGGTTTGAGAATTTTGTTGTGGTATCACCAGACGTAGGCGGCGTTGTACGGGCCCGCGCCATTGCCAAACTACTGGATGACGCCGACCTGGCCATTATTGACAAGCGCCGCCCCAAGGCCAACGTATCTCAGGTTATGCACATTATCGGTGACGTTGCAGATAAGACCTGCATCCTTGTGGACGACATTGTCGATACCGCAGGCACCCTGTGCAAGGCCGCTAATGCCTTGAAAGAGCGTGGAGCAACCCGTGTGGTGGCTTATATTACCCACCCGGTTCTCTCTGGCCCCGCAATCGAAAACATCAACGGGTCAGTAATTGACGAAGTTGTTGTGTGCGACACCATCCCGCTGGGTGACAAAGCGAAGAACTGTGCTAAAATTCGCCCCCTCAGCATGGCCGGACTGCTCGCAGAGTCCATTCGTCGCGTAAGCAACGAAGAGTCTATCAGCGCGCTGTTTGAGAACGCCTGAGTAGATTGCTCGCCGTAATGCGCTGATAAACAGCAAGTTACTGGCAACTTTCATCAAGATACCGAGTCGGGAGCCCCACAAGGCTCCCGACTCTTTTAGTCAGCCGGAAAAATCCGGCTTTTCGAAAATATCATCTGTCCAAACGCCTGGTCGCGGGCAGTTCAGATGACGATTGAGGTAAAAACCATGTCTCAGGACTTTGTTATTGAAGCATTTCCTCGTGACGACAAGGGGAAAGGTGCGAGCCGCCGCCTGCGTCGCGAAGAGCGTAAAATTCCAGCCATCATTTACGGTGCTGGTAAAGAAGCGACTCCGATTTCCATTTGGCACAACGAGCTGAAAAAAGCTCTGGAAAACGAAGCCTTCTTCTCTCACATTCTGACCATTGAACTGAATGGCAAGAAAGAAAGCGTTATCATCAAAGACCTTCAGCGGCACCCGTACAAGCTGCTGCTGTCTCACGCCGACTTCCAGCGCGTAGAGAAAGACCAGGAAATCTTTGTTCACGTTCCTCTACACCTGCTGAACGAAGACACAGCACCTGCGATCAAGACCTTTGGTGGCGTTGCTTTCCGCCTGATGACCGAAGTTGAGGTAGCTTGTCTGCCGCAAAACCTGCCTGAATTCATCGCCATCGATATGGCTGATGTCGAGATGGACCAGGTTATTCACATGAGTGACCTGGTGCTGCCAGAAGGCGTTCGCATTCCTGCTCTGCAGCACGACGCAGAACACGACCAGGCTGTTGTGTCTGTCAGCAAGCCGAAAGGCGTCAAGTCTGACGATGCCGAAGACGAAGCAGCAGAAGGCGAAGAAGGCGAAGACAAGGAGTAATTACTCCGGAGGCGTTGGCAGATGGCACAGGATATTGTCATGGTGGTTGGGCTGGGTAACCCCGGTCCGGACTACGAGAATACCCGCCATAATGCCGGCGCCCTCTTCGTTGAAGCACTGGCCCGCGATGCGGGTCAGTCGCTCCGCCCCGAAAAGAAATACCACGGGCACTACGCCCGCATTCAGTGGCAAGGCCTTGAGCTCCACCTGCTGAATCCCGCTACTTTCATGAATCGCAGCGGCCTTTCTGTAAAAGCACTCGCAGACTTTTTCAAAATCTCTCCCGGTCAGATACTGATTGCTCACGACGAGCTGGACCTCCCTCCCGGCACCGCCAAGCTTAAAAAAGGCGGAGGACACGGTGGCCACAACGGTTTGAGAGACACCATAGCCCATCTGGGCACCAACGAATTTCAAAGACTGCGAATTGGAATCGGCCACCCTGGCGATAGCCGCAAGGTTACCGGTTACGTCCTTGGCCGTTTAGGCAAGCGTGAAACGGAAGACCTGAACGAGGTGTTCAATGAAACCATGCGGGTGCTACCCGATGCAGCTTCTGGCAACCTCGCAGCCGCCATGAACCGCTTACACAGTTTCAAACCAACTACCGCCTGAGTCTGCCAGAGACCACTTCAGGCTAATCTACCAGCCCTGATTTCCCTCACTCGCACCCTTTGGCGTACACCGGTATAATCCGGCCAAACTTTCCAGTACCAGCAGAGGCATTCCATGGGTTTTAACTGCGGCATCGTCGGCCTACCTAACGTCGGCAAATCCACCCTGTTCAACGCACTGACCAAAGCAGGCATTGGCGCGGAAAACTTCCCGTTTTGCACCATTGAGCCTAACGCTGGCGTCGTCGCCATGCCCGACCCCCGGCTCGACAAATTGGCGGAGATCGTTAAGCCCCAGCGCACCGTACCCACAACCATGGAGTTTGTGGACATAGCCGGCCTGGTTGAGGGCGCCTCCAAAGGTGAAGGCCTGGGCAACCAGTTCCTTGCCAACATTCGCCAGACCGAAGCCATTGCACACGTGGTACGTTGCTTTGACGACCCCAACGTCATTCACGTCGCCAACAAAATCGATCCGGCGGCAGACATCGAGATCATCAATACCGAGCTTGCCCTGGCCGACATGGACACCGTTGAAAAAGCCATCAAGCGTGTTCAGCGTATTGCTAAAGGCGGCGACAAAGAGGCCAAGGCTCAGATTGAAATCTTTGAACGCCTGCTGCCCGTGCTGAACGAAGGCAAGCCAGTGCGCGGCATGGGTCTGAATAAAGACGAACTCCTGCTGATCCGCGAACTGTGTCTTCTCACAATCAAGCCAACCATGTATATCGCCAACGTGAGCGAAGACGGCTTCGAGAACAACCCGTACCTCGATACAGTGCGTGCAATCGCAGCAGAAGAAAACGCCGTTGTAGTGCCGATCTGCAACAAGATTGAAGCCGAAATCTCAGAACTGGAAGATGACGAAAAGAGCATGTTCCTGGGTGAGATGGGAATGGAAGAGCCAGGTCTCGACCGGGTTATCCGCGCCGGCTACAGCCTGTTAGGCCTGCAGACCTACTTTACGGCCGGTGTAAAGGAAGTACGGGCCTGGACCGTTAGAATCGGCGCTACGGCCCCACAAGCCGCTGCAGTGATTCATACAGACTTTGAGCGAGGATTTATCCGCGCTGAAATCATCGGCTATGAGGATTTCGTGAAATACAACGGCGAAGCAGGAGCAAAAGAAGCTGGGAAATGGCGCCTTGAGGGTAAGGAATACATTGTTCAGGACGGCGACGTCATTCACTTCCGCTTTAATGTTTAACCCTATCTGATGTGCCTGCGGGGCTGTCGAACGGATGTTTGACAGCCCTGATACCCACATTACCAAACTCTTCAGCTGTTAGCGGCCTACTACCCCCCTCCGCAAGTCGCCCCTCAGCCCCCTCAAGGGTAATACTCCCGACAGAAACCCGGTGAAGCGCCAACACCTGGTTTCGGAAATGACCAAACATCCGCTTAACCTGATGATACTTGCCTTCAACCAGCGAGAGCCTGGCGGTGTACTCTGAAAGTATCTCCAAGCTTGCCGGGCGCGTTATAATGTTTTCATACGCAAAGTAAATCCCCTCCCGAAACGCAGCCACATACTTCTCACTGAGCGGCCTGGAGAGAGTCACTTCATAGGTTTTTTCGAGTTTTGTCTCAGGCAGGCTTATCTTGCGCGACCATGCCCCATCGTTGGTCAGAAGCACCAACCCCGTTGTGTTAAGGTCCAGGCGCCCAACAATGTGCAGCTCGCTCTTGCGTGGGTGGTCTATAAGATCCAGAACGGTAGGGTGCTTAGAGTCTTTGGTCGCGCTAACAACCCCTTTGGGCTTATTGAGCATCAAGTAAACGGGCTTGCTATCATTTAAGCATTGGCCATCCAACACAACATGGGTGAACTCAGTCACTCGCTGCTGAACCGAGTTAGCCGCACGACCATCCAGAATGATTCTCTTCTGGGCAACTAAAAGGCGGGTATCAGAAATCGAGAACTCGCTATTCTGGCTAATAAAGCGGTCCAGCCGGTGAGTCTTCGACTTCACGGAAAAACCCTTTACAAGGGGTTCGCTGAAGGCAAGTTACCCCCCAGCATATTCTCAACCACTGCCGCATTATAGAAAGCTTCAACAGTCTGGATCCTGTCATCGCGAACACGGAACCATACCGCAAGCCGCACATCCCCAATTGGCTGGAAGTGAGTCTGATAATCCAGGATTGCAAATACGTGATCACCATCGGCACTGAGCTGACGGACAATCAAGTCCTTCTGAATGGCAGCCATTCCAAACTGATAGGACAGCATGTCATCACGATTCAGGAACCGCATGTTCGGCCCAACATACTCAAAGCCTTCAGTAGCGAGCAAAGTCTTGGCCTCTTCAAAATGCTGTGCCTGGATATCCGCGATGAATTGCGCCACTAGTTCTTTCGATTGCATAGTTAGATTCCACTTCCAATATGGGGACGTCTGACAATTGCATAATGATACACGTTATTATGCAGGTCCACCTGAAACCAGTCTCTGCCTGTAATATCCGAACACTTTCTGCCTTTCACAAAAGCCTTCAAGCTCATGTTTAATAACACTTAAAGCCCACATCACCTTAGAGAAGGAACAGTTATTAGATCAGAATTTTCTGTCAGCCCTTGACAGTTCAGCCCTCCCTTCATAATATACGCGCCGCTTCCTTTGGTGAAGCGATGGCAAGGTAGCTCAGTTGGTTAGAGCACAGCACTCATAATGCTGGGGTCGGCGGTTCAACTCCGCCCCTTGCTACCAAATTTCAAAAGCTTACGGTGAAAACCGTAGGCTTTTTTTTTGCTTTGCCCAGTTATTGACTAGCAAGGAGAGCAAGAGGGTTATAAACCTTGGCAGACTCCAGATGCTCAGGAGAGAGGTGGGCATAGCGCATGGTCATTGTGATAGAGCCATGGCCGAGTATCCGCTGAAGCGTTAAAAGATCACCACCAGACATCATGAAATGACTGGCGAAGGTATGCCGCAAGATATGAGTTAGCTGATTGGGAGTAACGAAACCACAGCGACCATATGCAGACCTGAAAGCGTCACGACAGGAAGAAAACAGACGACCAGGGCCTGATAACGAATTTTCCTTAATAGCTTGGTGTAGATCAGTAGAGACAGGTACAGCGCGATCATTGCCGTTCTTTGTATCGCGAAAAATTATCTTTCCAGGCAAAAGAGAAGAAGAAGTTAACTTTTCAGCCTCACCCCAACGACAACCGGTAGCCAAACAAATGGACGCTACTGACCAGGTGAAAGGATTCGTGCTCGCTGAACATTCATCCAGGAGCTGGCGACACTGATCCAGGGAAAGAAACATCATTTCATGATGGGCTGTTCTGACCTGGCGAACTGTAGAAATAGGGTTTTCCGAAATCAAACCACCCCTGACGCACTCTGAAAAGACAGCCGAAAGATAGCGTTGCTCATGGTTAATCGTTGAAGCAGTAACAACGTCAAGACGTTGAGCGCGATACTCCAGCCAATCAGACGCCCTGAAATCTTTTACCCTGGGATTGCCAAGCCGATCAGCAATGGCATACGTTCTCGATAAACGATACTTTTTATCCTTCAGTGTATGACCGTGCATGTCGTACCAGGTGGTAACAAGATCACGCAACCGCATAACTGGCTGATTTCCTTTTCTGCCGTAATCGCGGACAAAGGCAAGCGCGTCCAATCGAGTTTTAAAGCCTCGCTTTCGTACCCTTGGGCCACTCTCACCCTCAGGATAGAAATCTACTTTCCAGCCCTTAGAATACTTTTCAATCACGACGCAACCTTAGTTAGCAATCGTCGTCGTATGAGGCCGTCCTCAATGAGCTTGAACAAGTCATTTTTATCTATCCCTCTATTACGATAATAGGCAGCTAAATCGTCCCAGAGGCCGGAAGTTTTAAGGCAATCCCATGCTTGCCGTGGATTAAAATGGTTGCGAGCATAAACGCTAAGCAGATTGCCGAATGCGAGAATAACGTTCTTTTCGTTGCCGCAACCAGGCTCCTTTTTTACGCGTTTATAAGCGAGACTGGGAGCATCCCAACCGAAAAAGACATCATCACGGAGTTTTGTCCAAACCGGATGATTCCAGTCACGTTTGATCTCATACCTATTACGCTCAAGGCCATAACGCCAAAGGCCGGTAAGGTGAGGCACAGCCCCAGCAAAATCAACGATCGGCTTGATTTCGGTACCCTGCCAAAGCTCATTAATAATCCGATGGTGGTAACGAATTTCAAGACGCCAGACCGGCTTTTCAGGATCATAGCAAGTGTCAGGAAACGTCTGTTCATTGACCGAGCATTGCCAGATACCCTCCATGAAAGCCCGTTTGTCGGAAACATCTACCTCTTTAGACTTGTCATAGAGACAGACCTGAAGGCTATTAGGTTTACCAAACGTGAAAGTCTCTCCACGGCCATTAATGGTCGATCCACTCTCCCACTCAAGGGAGCTTATGCCGTTGTGGACACTGACCGTTTTTGCGCGTGTTACAAAAGATTGCGCAAAGTCTGAAGGTGGCTCCCAGCCCTGAAAATCAACGGCCAAGTGTATGGCCACGCCCGAAGGCTCCATAGTGCTCAGGAAAGTGCGACCCCAATACATGAGTTCTTGCTGTATCTGATCGCTAGAACGCTCATAAATCCACCGGGGAGAGGCTTCAATCTTAACGTGGGTTCCCTGGTTATCTGCCTCAGCATAAAAATTCTGAATCAGAATAGTTAAGCCGTGCTCACGATTCTGGAGAATGTACCGAAAACCACCACGACGACCAGACATAACAGCGAACACCGTGCCGTTAACTGAAATCGTTGCACCATGGCCAGAGTCATAAGCTGACGCAACCTCAGAAAGAAGTTCAGGCTTCAACCGACCCTGAAAAAGCTGGCGAATGGTATCAACGCCAGACCAAAGGACGTTAAGACCAGATAAATTGAACTGTTGAGCGTCAGGACCAATAAACAAATTGCCCGTGCCAACCTCACCAGTTGAAACATTCATTCTCTCAAAATCAGATACGGCCATTATTGATACCTATTGCAATGTTACGGATGCTTTCAGTGTTTTCTATAAGACGTGTTACAGGGACGTCTAGAAAGCTCCACGCGCTCCCGTCCGCTCCTCGCCATCGTCGCGGCCGTCCGCGCGTTCCGCTTTTTTGTTTACGGATAGGAAGGGATTAGACAAGCCGATAGGGTTTGAATCAGGGCGTAGATCAGGTTGCTCAATGCGGTTTCGCTGGCAATAGATATCCTGGACTTTTTCACCGTTCCACCAGAGCTGGCCATGGCAATCGGTGACGTACAGAACCCGATAACCGAAGCTAAAGATATCTTTTTGGGTAACAGAGAACTCACCCAGATCATCACTACCGTGAAACACATAACGCCTATTGATGCTGCCAGCTATATCAAGGCGAACGTCAGTAAAGGGGTGCCAACTTATGCCACTGCTAACCTCAGGACGAGCCTCAGAACGACGGACATCACGACCATTAGAACCAGCATCAGAGAACACCGGATCAATACTCTGAATATCCGTCGGATCAGGTAGCGAATAGCTCCGGTCCCTTTGGAAAATATTAACCGCGAGAACGACAAAAGCCAGAACAGAAAAGACTGAAAGCGAAAGATAGCCCACAACACGTTTATCTTTAAAAACGCTCTGGGGGCCTTGGTTAGACTGATGGTCTCCGGTTTTTGTGCTTTGGTAGGTATCGAAGAGGGAGACATCCGCTTTGTACTCTTTAGGGACTCCGTATGCATGGCTTTTTGACTTGCCGTTGTTTTCTGGATCATGCTCTATCTCCCTCCACTTATCTTTTTTCCAGGGCACGAGCTCTCCCATGGAATAATGACGAAAAGCCACCTGAGCAGCTTGACGTATTTCAGCGTGAACCTTTGATATGTGAGGAGTACACAGAAACACATCCCAGTTGTAATGCCGGTGCATATCATAAGCGACCATCATATCTGCTGGACGTTCATCGGCAGCGGCCTTGTCCTCACCCCCCGGATAATCGAGATTCTCGATTCTGAAATCTTTTCGCTTGGCAGGGTAAATAGCCTGGGCTTCATCGATAATGACCAAAGCACCCTTTGGTGCCCAATGAAACCAACACGCCATATAATGCTTTTCGTCCCGACCCTCAGTATTAACATTTAATATGCGCGCCTCAGAAGGCAGCACTTCATCAATCGCTTGCTCAACTTTCTCGACTGAATCGAAACCCCTAATATTGGTTACAACAGTTCGACCCTCAAGCAGAGCAGGTATAGCGTGACGCTGTAATACACCGAACGACTTGTAAGAACCAGGGTGACCATGGTGAATCACAATACTCATAAATCCCCCTAGCCTATTACGTCCATTACGTAACGCGTCAAACGAGCATTAAGAATCATGTTGAACGCCTCAGGTATCTTTAGAAAAGTAGCAACACCTAACACCTGGCTATCTAACTGGCCCCAATACGCCTGTATCGTACTTGAAACATTAAGCTGACTAAGAACCTCCTGAGCAACGCCCCAGCTAAACTGGATAAAATATATCTTGGCCTTAGTGGCTGCTATAACCACCCAAGCCCCCACTTTTATTAATGCATCATCGACAAAAGCGGGAATGCTATCGAGAAAACCCCAGAACTCGGTAAAGAAACTAGATATAAATTCCATAACTAACCCCTATTAGTAAATAAAATACCAGCCGATATAAATGCTGCGCAGAAAAGAATAATGGCACCTAAAATATTTAAACCAGGCAAGAACCTGTTAAGTGAAAAATTTACGTCAACGCCCATAATGGTTTGAATGTTGTCATCAACAGAACCACCGCCAGAAAGGTCGGAGCTAAACATACTTTGAATTTCGGCCTTTATGGTATTCATAGCCGATTCATAATCCTGAAGCACCTGGTTATATTCGTTAGCAGGGTCAGTCAGCTCCATATCTATAGGGGTACCGCTCCAAGTGACAGGATCGGGAGTCTCACCATCTCCGGGATCTGGATTGCTACCACCACCGCCGCCACCACCTGGAATGTTGCCGATAGCATCCACAATAGCCTTAGTACCTGAATCAAGCTGCTTACCAATACCCTTTAGACTTTCTGAAATATTGCTAGTATCGCTATTGCCTTTCTGTATCAATTGCTGAATCTTAGAAAGCTGATTACCGATACCGGTAAGATCACCAGCACCATCACCGGTACTATCGCCACTTACAGCATCGAGTAAATCTTCAGGTGTAGCATTAGGATTCCTAATCTCACCACACTGAAAAGAGATACCTTTTTTTCCCATAATGACGGCCAGACCACCTGGGCATTGCGGAGCATTAGCTTCAGGTGGATAGCACGACGGCTTGTAGCTCCCATCATCCTGCTCATGGAAACCATAAGTAGAACCGACGGGACATTGATTTTCAGGATCACCACAAACGATTGCCGCCTCACCACCAAAACCAATCACCCCCTTAAAATCAGGATGATCAGGGCCACACTCTGGTTGATCAGGTTCTTGCGGTTCCGTTTCCGGTTCAAGAAGACAAATATTGCCTAACACACCCCAAAAACACTCAGTAACGCAAAGCTTTGTCGAACGATCATAAAACTCACCAACTTCACGACACTCAGACGGGCTTTTAGGAGAAACGCACTCGCCGGAATCAGGGTGAATAAAATCAGGAGACGTGCAAACAGGGCCAGGATCAACACAATACCCCGTATTAAGATCTACAGGGCCGGAAGGACAACCGCCCCACTCACTAGCTACGCGGTTTTCATTATAAACGGAGCCATATTTTTTTAATAAAACACGAAATTCACCAGGACGGCCATCACACTGGTAAGTACCAATAGCTTGGCAAGCAGCTAAAGCTTCAGCATAAGTTTCATAATAAAATACGGCAGCACTAGCAGCAGATGAAAAAAAACAGAGCAGCAGGATCAGACATCCTTGAACAAATAAACGCATAACTGACCCCACTAAATCAAAAAAGGGCCGAAACCGGCCCTGTATTGCTTTAACTGCCGTTGTAACCGAGGGCAAACATAGAGGCCCAAAGGGCCCCTATGAGAACACCGGTAAACATTTAACGACGCATAATCGAAACAATAAGACCCAACCCGACAACCACTGCCACAAGCGCAATGACACCAAGCGCTGCAGCCGTTACGTTACCGCTCGCGTCTGTAAAGGCATCACCAATAGCAACAGTGTGATCAGCTGCAGACGCCACACCGGCAGCAAGACCGGCAGTCAGTGCGGTACCAACCAACGCGGCACCACGACCAACGCGAGAGCGAGCAATAGCCCACTGCTTGTTGGCTTCGTTCTTTTCCATCTCGATCAATTCAGGCATAACAATTACTCCACTGGTTTAAGAAACTTTCCGCATCACCTGGACAACCCGACTCAGCCCGATTCCAACAGCCCAAAACACCAGGCCAGAACCCATAACCAAACCAATCATCCCAGGATCAGGGGAAAGGTATTCAGCGAACACCGTTTCGATGTCCTGTTGCTGAATTTGTTGAACCGTCCAGTTACCACCAGAGCAGCCCATCACGGCATTACCGTTGATAAGCTCACTTGTTAAGGTGCCTGAGCACTGGTAGTTCTGGACGGTTTGCATCAATGATCCCCTAACAATTCAAGTGCGCTAATGAAGCCGTGAACGTCACCGAGCAAGAAACCTGAGGTGAAGGCTGCTAACGTCACAACGAAGAAGGTTTTCATTTTGTTTTACTCTCCTTTGATTCCGTTTAAGCTCTGAAAAACAGGCTTTGCAGGGCTGCTGAAACTTCACCTGCACACTTCCTTTACGCTGCATGGTGTAGAAAAATTCGCGATCTTCAGGCCAGTATTCTTTGCACCTGGTGCAGCGCCGCTCGGTGCCAAGCTCAGTCAACTGGGTTTTTGGGAGTCTCACTAACAACCTCCTCAGTCGGGCAACCGTGCTCCTGGATATAGTCCGAAACCGACTCATCGACCGTATAAGCAAAGATGGTGAAACCACCAAGCAGCCCGCTAACAACTAGAGCGATATACACGCCGATAGTGTTCAGCAACCATAAAAAGGACACGATCAGCTACCCCTTAACCAGCCTTCTTATGAGGCTCAGAAACAGGCTTCTGACCAGGCACAACGCCAACGATAAAAGGCTGACTCTTACCGCCGCTTGCCTTTTTGATCATGGCGATCAGCTTGACGTTATCGCCTGGCTTAAAGTTTTCGGCTCGCAGCTGCTCGAAGACCTGGGGATCAGCAGAAATTTTGGTTACTTCAAGGCCCAGGGTATTTTCTGCGTTATCACCGGTAGGATGCTGGCCGGTAAAGATGCTGCAAAAGGTGCGACCCTCAACAGTAACTTTGTTGCAGCTGAATACGGTGGATGTCATTTCAAATTGCATGGTTATTACTCCGCGTTTTTGGCCAATTTATAGGCATTTGCTTTATTGAGTTTTGGGTTTTGCTTGTTGACATCAAACAGGGCCAGGTAAAGGCGCTGCATCAGTTCTGCCTCACGTTCACGATGTGACAGCTCAAACGTGGGGCTATGGCCGAAGGCCAATTCTTTTCGCCAGAAGGTGACACTCGAATTCAAAGCAATCATGTGACGCTCAAACAGGCGCTGAAGCATCAAGGCATCACTATCTGAAACTTCCAGTGCAACCCCTCCGGGGTGGGCTCTAGTCGCTTTGCTCCCCGCGCCTAAGGTCGCGGCCCTTACGGGTGACGATCCCGGTTGCCTGCCGCGCTCCGCTTGCCTCGATTGCTCACAGCTCTGAATCAAAGGGGGGGCCTCCCCCCTCGTCAACGTCTCCGCTCTGTTACGGGCAACGTGAGGCACGTCCTGACCAGCGCAAGGCCAAGCGCTACGCGTGCTGCGCAGCCTTGCGCCGGTCATGCCGAACCTCCCTTGGAGCCCGTGAGCGGCGACGATGACGAGGGGGGGGCTTCAATACTTTGGTTAGAAACTTGATCACCCGAAAAACCGAAATCAGGACAGCCAGCATGGAGCCAGGCCGCGAGTACGGAGCCGGAAAGTGTCCAAAGATCAGTTCCCCTGGAGAACGCTTCCTTCTCAAGAGCAAGCTTTACGGATGTGGTGGACTGGACGTAGAAACGCTTGTTCTTGTCCTCGATGTTGGCTTGCCTGGGAGGGATGCGGGGCATTATGCGGCCTCCCCTAGTTGTGGAGCGTGATAGACAAGGTTCCAGCTAGTAGCACCATTTTGAGAATCACCGCCTATAGCAAGGTATTGATTACCGCGACTATCAATGGCAAAGCAGCCAGGTTCCCAACGCTCAGGATTGCGTAGTTCATTCATCCAGCCGGAACACTGGCCCTTAAAGACAATGACAACGCCACCGCGAAGGCGAGGACGGTCAGCCATGTAATCCGTAGCAAGGCGGTTATTTTCAGCGGCTATTGAGGGATCTAGCGGGCCGTAATCAACGTCAGCAGAGCCGACACGGGACTGAACTGGGGCTGGGGCTGGGTCGACATTAAGACCCTTAAACGCCTGGCAAGCCTTGAGCATGGCGAACGCTTCAAAGGTCTCAGCGTCGGAAACTAAAAACAGATTGAAAAGGGAAGTAAGCTGAAGACCATAGCTGAAAAGGTAACCATCCAACCCCAGAAAAGCGTCCCTGAAACCATGAAGCTTTGCGCCAATACGTTCAGATTCTTTGTATTCGCGAGCCGACCATAGATCACAAGTGAGCCAAAAAAGCTCGTCCATTTCTTCTTTCTTTTCAGCGCGGATTTCGTCAGTAATCATTCCTGATTCTCCCCTTTCAAGTCTTCAACCAAGCGCACCAGGTTAACCAGGCGACGCTTGCCAATTTTGACCGTGGGGACATAAGCGCGGTGTACCCACATGTTCATTACAGATTCATCGACACGGCACCACTGAGCGAAAGCCCGCCACTCCATTAAGGGTGGCCAATCGGCGTTTTCGGTGATGCGCTCAGTTATCGAATGCTCTAACATGTTCTATACCTTGCAGTGTGTTGCTATAACTCACTAAATGAGCTCAATAATTGAATTATAGGCTATAGATAGGGTGAGTTCAACTATTGAGCGGAAAGATTGAGCAGGTTTTTAGAACATTATGGAATCAATACTAGGGCGTGCTAGAACTCTAATTAAACTGAAAGGCGTAGATCACTTAGCAAAGAACAGTGAGATACCGGCTAGCAGATGGTCGAGCGTTACATACAAGAACGTAAGAATGAGCACAGAGGAGCTGGATGTACTCCAGAAAAAATACCCTCAATACCGGCTTTGGCTAATTAGCGGGGAGCTGGCACCAGACATAGGGCAGACAAGCCCTGAATACGACCAGGCAAACGAAAATTTAAGCAAACGCGCAGAGGGATAAGCATCACTCAGGAAGTTATGAACCGCTGGTATCACCGAAACGCAGAAAACAAGGAACAGGGTTGAAAAAGCTACTTTTATTTTTGTTAATAGTTACGACAAACATACAAGCAGATGAAATGCCAGTACCCAGCTACATGGCTAAATCATACCCGTACACGTACGAGGTCACTGAAGATGGAGACTTGGATCTAGATTCCTTGTGCTCAGCAGCTCCAAAAAATGAAAGGGTTCTATGCAGGGCAAATGCAAAAGAAGACTTCAAAAAAGTATGTGAAGAACTGACCAGAATTAAACCGTTTCAAAAAAATCACGGGCGTAGAGTTGTACTCGAATCACAACGGTTTTTTTGTTTTGCCTACCGGGATATAAAAATAATAGATGACAAGCGCGACTTCCTAAAAAGAGATAACTGATGTTGACCAGTTGACCAGCGCATAGCTAATCTATGCCACTTTATGAAATCAGAGCCTAGAGCAAACACATATATTGCAAGGCTTTGAAGCTTTACGAGATGCGTTCTTTTGTACTCATAATGCTGGGGTCGGCGGTTCAACTCCGCCCCTTGCTACCAGTATTCGAAAAAGGCCGCGATTCACGTCGCGGCCTTTTTTTATTTTCGCGCAGAAAAAGCGCCCAGCACCCAGCTTCTGTGGAGACTTCTCATGAGAACCACTGGCGACAGAATCCGGCAAGCGGTTTCCTTTGAAGTTATCGGGCTGCTCATTTCCGTTCCCCTGGCAGCCTTCGCCTTTGGTTACTCACTTGAAAAGACCGGCGTGCTTGGCCTGATTGGGGCTACGCTAGCCACAGTGTGGAACTACATTTTCAATCTTGGTTTTGACCACACACTAAAACGATTTACCGGCTCAACCCGCAAATCCCTGAAACATCGCTTCATACATGCCATCTGTTTCGAGTCGGGGTTATTAGTAGCCTTTCTTCCGATTATTGCCTGGTG
Source organism: Marinobacter sp. KMM 10035 (assembly GCF_046537445.1). NCBI lineage: Bacteria > Pseudomonadati > Pseudomonadota > Gammaproteobacteria > Pseudomonadales > Marinobacteraceae > Marinobacter > Marinobacter sp. KMM 10035. The sequence continues at coordinate 210,590 of NZ_JBBVMG010000003.1, forward strand.
GATGGATATAGGGCTGCTGGAAGCGCTTCTGGTGGATGTCTCATTTGCGCTGTTTTATCTGGTGTATGCCTTTGTGTTTACCTGGTGTTACGACACCCTGTTTCCCGACTCTGACACAGCCATATCCGAACCCCCCTCCAATCAATGAACGCCGGTCCGGGAGAGAACGTTCAGCACGAATACGCCGGAAATAATCAACCCCATACCAACCAGACCCCAGGCATCCAGCTTCTCTCCAAATACAACCCAGCCCACTGCTGCGATAAGTACGATGCCAAGACCTGCCCAAATTGCGTAAGCGATTCCGACCGGAATCGTCCGCAAGGCTAACGCAAGTAGGTAAAATGCCAAGCCGTAGCCCAGAACAACAATGAGAGACGGCACCAGCCGGGTAAACCCTTCGCTTGCTCTAAGCGCAGAGGTAGCTATCACCTCAGCCACTATGGCTACCCCCAGAAATACCCAACTATTCATCACCCATCCCCCTCACTCTCAATGGTTTATCGCCCTCAAAGGCCTGCATATTATGTTCAGGCATGTCACGATTGCATACCGGTATAAACCCCGCCAAATCTATATGGCATACTGACGCCCGAAACCAACAACGCCAACTATCCATTCGCAAGGAAGTTACTATGAAATTCGAGACGATTGCCCTTCACGCCGGATTCAAAGGCGATCCGACCACCAAAGCCGCAACCACGCCAATCTACCAGACCACGTCCTACACGTTTGACGACACCCAGCATGGTGCGGATCTGTTTAACCTGAAGGTTGCCGGCAACATTTACACCCGAATCATGAACCCGACCAACTCGGTACTAGAAGAGCGCATGACTGCGCTTGAGGGCGGTGTAGGCTCCCTTGCCGTTGCCTCTGGCATGTCTGCCATTACCTACGCTCTACAAACCATCTGCCGGGTGGGCAATAACATCATCAGCACCGGCCAGTTGTATGGCGGCACCTACAACCTGTTTGCACACTCGTTGCCGAACCAGGGCATTGAATGCCGCATGGTCCGCCATGACGACTTTGATGCTATTGAAAAGGCGATTGATGACCAGACCCGCGCCCTGTTCTGCGAGTCCATTGGCAACCCGGCCGGCAACGTAGTAGATATTGCACGCTGGGCTGAAATCGCTCACAAGCATGGCATTCCATTGATCGTAGATAATACCGTTGCAACGCCCTACATTTGCCGCCCCTTCGAGCATGGCGCAGATATCGTTGTGCACTCCCTCACCAAGTACATTGGCGGACACGGAACAACCGTAGCCGGCATTATTGTGGATTCTGGCAAGTTTGACTGGAAAGCCAACGGCGACAGGTTCCCGATGATGAACGAGCCAGACCCCTCATACCACGGTGTGGTCTACACCGAAGCTCTGGGCGCTGCGGCGTTTATCGGTCGCTGCCGCGTTGTGCCCCTGCGCAACACGGGCTCAGCCCTCTCGCCCTTCAACTCATTCCTGATCATGCAAGGTTTGGAAACTCTGGGCTTGCGTATGGAGCGCCACTGCGAGAACGCTGAGAAGGTTGCCAACTTCCTGCAGAATCATCCAGCAGTTGAATGGGTGAACTACGCTGCGCTGGAAAACAGCCCGTATAAAGCCACTTGCGACAAGATCTGTGGCGGCAAAGCATCCGGCATTGTGAGCTTCGGCATTAAAGGCGGACGTGAAGCTGGCGCCAAGTTTATTGATGCGCTGGATCTGATCTACCGCTTGGTCAACATTGGTGATGCCAAGTCACTGGCTTGCCACCCGGCCACCACCACTCACCGCCAGCTAAACGCGGAAGAACTCGAAAATGCGGGAGTGAGTGAAGATCTGGTACGCCTGTCCATTGGCATCGAACACATAGATGACATTCTTGCCGACGTGTCTCAAGCACTGGAAAAAGCTCAGGCTTAACCGCATCTAATCAATAATCCTCCACCGGGTACGACGAAAGTCGTGCCCGGTATCCCCCTATAACACCCCGTGATTGCCCTTACCTGCCTTGTAACTGCCCTGCCAGCGGATTATTCTCTCAGGATCCCCAAGCCTTAATGAGAGTCCGGTTGCAATGAGCGAAAGCACAAAGCCCCGCGTCACCAGTGGTTCCAAATTCCGTAACGAGCATGGTTTTTCAGCTATCAAAGATGGCCAGAAGCGCTCGGCAAATCAGGAGCCTGTATCTGTTGAACGCAAGCCTCGGTGGCTGAGAGCAAAGATGCCCGGTGGCGAGCGCTTTGAAGCTGTGCGCAAAAACGTTACGGAAAACCGGTTAAGCACTGTGTGCCAGGAATCTCATTGCCCCAATATTGGCGAATGCTGGACCGCCGGCACGGCAACCATCATGGTGATGGGCTCAGTATGCACCCGCGCCTGCCGCTTCTGTGCTGTGGACACAGGCAACCCCAATGGCTGGCTGGACAAAGACGAGCCTGAAAACACCGCCAAGTCTGTTGAGCTCATGGGCCTACGCTATATTGTACTTACCTCTGTAGACAGGGACGACCTGGAAGATGGCGGCGCTGCCCACTACGCGGCCTGCGTATCAGCCATCAAAAAGCGCACACCAGAAGTCGCTGTAGAGGCGTTGACGCCCGACTTCGATGCGGTAATGAGCGATGTAGAGAAGGTACTGGACTCCGGCCTCGAGGTATTTGCGCAGAACGTTGAAACTGTAGAGCGGCTAACACGTCGCGTTCGTGACCCACGTGCAGGCTATGAAAAGACGCTCAGTGTGTTGGCTCACGCCAAGCAATACCGGCCAGACGTGCTCACTAAAACCAGCTTGATGCTGGGCTTGGGCGAGACCCATGAAGAAATCCTGGCCACCATGGACGATCTACGCGAAATAGGCGTGGATATTCTGACACTGGGCCAGTACTTACGGCCAACGCCAAACCATTTGCCGGTAGAGCGTTATGTAACGCCGGAAGAGTTTAATCAGTACCGTGAAATAGGTTTGGAGAAAGGCTTCATGGAAGTACCGTCGGGGCCAATGGTACGTTCAAGCTACAGGGCTGACAAAGTGTTCGACAAAAACAACCTGGGCCTTGCGGTCCCAAAAGTACCTGCAGCCTCAAATGCTATTCAGATTCCCGTTAAACACGTTGAATAGTGCATAAGCTGAACACTACCCTTAGCTTCATCCTGCCTTCAGTCTTGCGTTTCATAGCTAAAGCAACGAAAATCCACACCGTCGCTCAGGCACTGCGCGACCCGGACACCGTAGCGCCTTAGATCACCCTAGGGCCTGCTCCGGTTCTTGCTTAAAACACCAAAGAATGGAAATCTGATAATGAAGCTTTTCTCTCTCAAGTCCAAACTGGTTGCTGCTACCGCTGCTACCGCTATCCTGTCCTCTGGCATGGCTGTTGCTCAGGAATCTGAGTCTGGCAAAATCATGATGGGCTTTAACCCGTTTGGTAGCTCAAGTGTATTTGGAACTCCAAGTGTAACTGCCCCTAGCTACATGATCGGCTACAAGGCTAGCGAGACACTGCTGCCCTTCGGCTACCTCTCTATCACAGATCCCGGCGGCTCTGCTGACACTATCTTCACAGTCGGCGGTGGCGCACGCATGTACCTGGGTGACATGTCCAACCGTATTCGCCCCTTCGCTGGCGGAGCTTTGGGCATTGTTAACGCAGCAGACACAGGCTTTGGCATTGGTGCATTCTTTGGTGCTGAAGCCATGATCACCGACGGCGTTTCAATCAGTGGCCAGATTGGCGCTGAGATTGCTGATGGCGGCTGTAACGCTTGCGACACCACGATCGATTTGGGCACAGCCAACGTAATGTTCAACCTGTACTTCTAATTACCGGTTGAGCTCAGGCAGTGCGCACACGGATTGCGCACTGCCCTCTTTCCTTACCCCCCTGATAAACAGGTGAGATAGCAGGGTACATTTTACTGCCCTTGCTGCTGCATCATCATTTGGCGCTGCTGCATTTGCTGACGCATTTCCTGCATCTTCTTATCCAGCTCATCACGCTGCTCCTGCGTGAACACGCTGTCGACCTTAGCCTGCATCAGAGCTGAAAGCGTGGCAATTTCACCGGTTACATCGCCCAGATTCTCTCCTTGCTTGCGAATGGCGCCTTCATCGTAATCCGCTTTGATTTCAGCCTGCATTTGCTCCTGCAAGGCACGAGCTTCTTCGCGCAGCGTACCAATTTCACCTTGCATCTCATCAAGGATGCCTCGGATCTCTTTTTGCTGATCCTCGGAAAGCCCTACCATCTGAGCCAGCTGATCTACCTGATCGGGCTGTCCACCCGGCGCTTGCTGCGCCAATGCGGGTGCGGAAAGGCTCAGTGCCACAAGAGCAGTGCCGAACAGTTTTGCAAGCTTCATAGAAATCTCCGTTAACAATGTGGTTTGGTTAATCAACTGATTTCACAGCCTAAAGCATCCCGCCCTTGCTTTTCACCCCAACACCCCTTCTTTTTGTACAGGTTGTGAGCCAAGCCCGCTCAAAACCCGCCACACTAGCGCATTGAAACAAATGTGAAAGTTTGGTCATTCCCCTTCATAATGCCCCTATTCACACACTTCCGGAGCGTAACAGATGGCTATTAACTGGTTTCCAGGGCACATGCACAAAGCCCGCAAGGAGATCAAACAAATCATGCCTCAAATGGATCTCATCATTGAGGTACTGGACGCCCGCATCCCCTTTAGCAGCGAAAACCCGCTGGTGCCCGCCCTGCGCGGAGACACACCACTACTGAGGGTCCTTAACAAGCGCGATCTCGCTGATCCTGCCATCACGGCGCAGTGGCAGACCTGGCTGGAAAGAGAGCGAGGCGTACGAACCATCACCCTCACCCACAACCAACGCGGCGAGGCGCTGGATATACTCCGGCTGGCCGGGGAAATGACACCCAATCATGACCGCCAGAAAAGCGCTTTACGGGTAATGATTCTGGGTATTCCCAACGTAGGTAAATCCACGCTGATCAATACCCTTGCCGGGCGCCCGGCGGCCAAAACCGGTAATGAACCGGCGGTTACCAAGGCCCAGCAAACCATCAAATTGCCGGACAACATTTTGCTTTACGATACACCCGGGTTCCTGTGGCCAAAGCTCTCACCAGAGGAATGTGGATACCGGCTTGCGATTACCGGAGCCATACGTAGCTCCGTTCTGGATTTTGAAGACATTGCGATGTTTGAAGCGGACTACCTGCGAGAAGCCTACCCCGAGCTTGTGAAAGCCCGATACGGCTTTAACGAGCTGCCGGCAGATGGCTTAGCCCTCATGGACGGCATCGCCAAAAAGCGGCGGTTCCTCGGCCGCGGTGGAGTTCCGGACTTGAACAAAGTTTCTGAAGTGCTGCTCAATGAGTTCCGTGCTGGCACGCTTGGGAGAATCTCTCTGGAGACACCCGAGATGGTAGAGCAGGAAATAAAGATAGCCGCCGCGGCGGAAGCTGAAAGAGAAGCCAAGCTTTCCGAAAAGAAAGCTGCAGCCAAAGCAGCCCGCTCGGGCCGACGTCATTAGGCGATATATGCATATCCTTAGATTTGCTCATTGGCAAATCAGTGCCCACGTATTAGAGTGATCCTTTGATTTGCATCAATTCGGACGGTCCACCAGAAATGGCTCAAGCAATCAGATTTCGCCAAGCAACCTCGCCCCTGAAAGCATCCTGTCAGCAGTGCAGCTTGAGCAACCTGTGCTTACCACTTGCCGTTCAGGATAATGACCTGGATAGCCTGGAAGACATTGTACAACAAGGGCGCATGTATGATCGTGGTGAACATATCTTCGATCAAAGCACACCGTTCCGCTCCTGCTTCGCTGTAAAAAGTGGATCGGTCAAAACGTCGATTATCACCGAAGGTGGTGAAGAGCAGGTTACCGGCTTTTTCATGCCAGGAGAGCTTGTGGGCCTGGACAGCATGAGCGGCGAGTTCTACGCATGCACAGCCAAAGCGCTGGAGCGCACAAGCGTATGCGAGTTCCCGATTGAAAAGCTGGAAGAGCTCACCGGCAAGTTGCCAGATCTACAGCACCACATGTACCGCCTGATGAGCCAGGAAATTCAAAACAGTCATCAATTGGCCATGCTGCTTAGCAAGAACACGGCGGAAGAACGTATTGCAGCACTGCTTCTTTCTCTATCCAGCCGTTTCCAGCGCCGGCGCATGTCGCCAACCAACTTCAGCCTGCCTATGGCCAGAAATGATATTGCGAACTTTCTTGGGCTAGCGGTTGAAACGGTTAGCCGTGTTTTCACTCGTTTCCAGAACCAGGGCCTTATCCGCGCGCGAGGCCGTGAAGTCGAGTTGCTGGATGTTGAAGCACTGCAACTGGTAACCCGTGAGCTTTCACGCCAAAACTGCGAGCAATGAACCCCTATTTACTGGAACCGGCTGCCATTACTTGGTCGGCAAGCCAGTTTCAGCTCGCACCAAACCTTCCTTCAGCATAGTCAGCTCATTCGCTAACCCGGAGCGCCACGGCTGCTGTTTGATTCCGAATGTATTACGGATTTTGGTACAGATCAGCGTTGTATTGGGTGGCTCAAGAGCGCCCCATAACGGCATATCATCCACAACGTGAATATCTTCCGGAATACCCGGCAAGCCAGCAATGGCCAGACCTAACTCATACAGACTGATCTCTTCGGCGCCCGCGTACTGATAGGTTCCCCACACCTCAGCACCGCAATCCAGCTGCTGAATAACAGCGGTCATTACCCTCGCGAGATCCTGCACTGACACAGGTTGCCCCACACAACGCCCGGGTAAGGTCAGAGTCTCATTCGCTGCGGTGCTCGCCTGAACTTTGCGAATGAAGCGCCCCAAACTCCATCCGGTACGTAAAATAATGTGCCGGGGCAAGAGTGTGCGCAATGCCTGTTCACACTCCCACTGCCAGTTGCCAAGTTCATTCACCGGCTGGCCGGGGTTAGAAGCTATATAGCCGCTTTGCTTACGGCCATCAAACACGTAGCACGAAGATAGCTGGAACAGCGCCATGCCTTTGTCGCGGGCATACTCCGCGATGGCCACCGGAAGTGAAAATGCGGCTTTGTGGGTGCCTTCGGGATCGCGTTCTGCGACTTCAGGGTCTGCCATCCAGAGCGCATTAACAATAAGATCAGTATCGTCCGGGATCCAGCGCTCAAGGGCACTCAGGTTAGCACCAGCCGGATCGCTGACCAGCAACGGGCTAACACGCAGAGAGGTATTCCTGAGCCGCTCGAGCAGAACCTTCCCCAAGGGGCCGTAATCGTGAACAACAAGTACATGCACTAGGGTTCAATGCCTCCGGATATTACTGATATGACGCGCCAGGGGGCCCTGTTTGGCCAATGGCTTCCTGCTACCGTTTCGTAGAATGATTCGCAACTCAAGATGCCGTCAGGCGAGCCTGCTCGGCACTGCACTTGCTATCCCTTCAAGAAGCATACAACAACAGGATCACCATGCTGAAACAACAGAGCCATATTGTTGCCCCAATTCCAGACGAATTGCGCATGCGGGCCCTATATACCGTAGAAGAGCTACGCGGGCGCGGCAAAGCTGACAAAGAAGCGATCGACAAGCTCTACGCCCTGATTGTAGACATGACCGACGCAGGCCTGGATTTCTTTTTTATCGAGCCTCTGCGACGACTGAGGGCCAGCAAGATGATGCTAAGCATGGCCAAAGTAGGCATTAGCAGCATGCTCAAAGGCAGTAAGATGGTTGTCCACAAAGTACTTAAAAAGCTGGACGACCGCAGCTTGGCATCCATTCTCGACTTCATTGAAGAAATCATCCAGGAGCCTGAAACTACCTGAGCAGGCTATTGGGAGACTCGAGGAACCCGGCTGGTAAGCCCCGTGAGTAGCTCATAAGAGATGGTTCCGGCACAGCTTGCCACCTCGTCGATTCCAACCGTGCGCCCCCACAACTCAACAAGATCTCCTTCCCTGGCCTCTGGCACATTACTCAAATCCACTGCCAGCATATCCATGGAGACCCGACCGATCAGCCTGATACGGCGGCCAGCAATGGCCGCCGGCGTGTCCGTTCCAGCATGGCGAGGGTAGCCGTCTCCGTAGCCGATGGCGACCATACCCATGCGGGTGTCGCGCTCAGCAACCCAGCCTGCGCCATAGCCTACACTTTCCCCCGCTTTCACAACCCGCGTGGTGATAAGCGGCGCTTCAAGGCTCATCACTGGTTCAAGACCGAGTTGGGGGCCCGTCTTCCCAATGATCGGTGAGCCCCCATAGAGCATGATGCCCGGGCGACTCCAGTCAAACAGAGGCTGGCCTGGAATAAAGTGGGCTGCAGAATTCCCCACGCTTTTCATCAGTGTGGGCCAGGGCGCGGTTGCTGTTTCAAAGTTTGCAGTCTGGGCAAGTGTCATTGTGCTACTGGCATCATCAGCGCATGCGAAATGGCCAACAAACCCTTGAAGCTTGGGCGCAGCACCCATTTTTTCGAGCTTGGTCATCACGGCAGGCAGAGCATCTCCCCGGAAGCCCAGACGGTTCATTCCAGTGTTAACCTTCAACCAGAAGGTCGGCGCAACGCCACTGTGCTCCATCCACGCCAGTTGGTGCTCACCGTGCACTACCGGCTCAAAGTTACTGTGTACGCAGTCCGCCAGGTCACCCGCGGCATGCACTCCCTGAAGCAACACCACTGGCTGCGCATGGCCTGCCGCGCGAATAGCCCAAGCTTCTTCAATACAGGCAACGGCGAACTTGGGCGCAATATCCGCCAGTGCCGATGTAACCCGGGCAATACCATGGCCGTAGCCATCAGCCTTCACAACGGCCATGACTTTGGCGCCACCTGAACGCTCGCAAGCTGCGAGGTAGTTAGTGCGCAAAGCATCAAGATCAATGCGGGCGACGGTACTGCGCGGCATTAGTATTCTCCACCATAATCCCCGTAGTCACCGCTAGCGAGGTCTTCAAATTTTGTATATTTACCAATGAAGGCGAGGCGTATGGTGCCAATAGGACCATTACGCTGCTTACCGATGATAATCTCGGCAACGCCCTTATCTGGCGTATCTTCGTTGTACACTTCATCACGATAAACAAACATGATGACGTCTGCGTCTTGCTCAATCGCACCAGACTCTCGCAAGTCAGAGTTAATCGGGCGTTTGTTGGGGCGCTGCTCAAGGCTCCGGTTAAGCTGCGAAAGCGCCACCACTGGGCAGCTAAGTTCTTTTGCTATGCCTTTCAGGGACCGGGAAATCTCCGAGATCTCCGCGGTCCGGCCTTCAGTATTGCCTGGCACCCGCATCAACTGCAGGTAGTCGACCATGATCAAGCCGATTTTGCCCCCGTTCTCACGGGCAATCCGGCGTGCGCGAGAGCGCAGATCAGTAGGGCTAAGGCCCGGTGTATCATCAATATACAAAGGCTTGTCTTTAAGCAGGCTGACAGCAGAGGTAAGCCTTGGCCAATCGTCCTCTTCAAGCTTTCCGCCACGAACCTTGCTTTGGTCAATGCGCCCCAGAGACGACAGCATACGCATGGCCAGTGCATCTGCCGGCATCTCCATACTGAATACCAAAACCGGTGTGCCCGTGCTGATCAGGGCATTCTCGACAATATTCATGGCGAAGGTGGTCTTACCCATCGAGGGTCGTCCAGCCACGATGATGAGATCGGCAGGCTGCATACCAGATGTTTGCTCATCCAGGTCTCTGAACCCTGTCGTCAAACCAGTAGTCTGTTCGCCAGATTCGAACAATTCTTCAATACGGCTCAGGGCTTTGGTCAGAATCGGATTAATCGACTGAGGACCCGAGCCTTCTTTAACCCTGGACTCAGCAATTTTGAATACATTACGCTCCGCCTCATCCAGAATCTCGCTGCTGTTGCGCCCTTGAGGATTAAACGCCGAATCGGTGATCGTGCCTGAAACTTCCACGAGCTGCCGGAGGATTGAGCGCTCTCGGACGATCTCGGCATAGGCTCGAATATTGGCAGCACCGGGTGTTTTCTCGGCCAGCTCCGCCAGATAAGAAAGCCCACCGGCATCTTCAATATCGCCCGCACGCTCCAGAAATTCAGCCAGAGTAACAACATCCAGCGGCTCATTTTCGCTAGCCAGACGCTCCACCGCACCAAAGATCAGCCGGTGATCCTGGCGATAAAAATCGGCAGCGGAGATTATCTCGGTAATCTCATCAAATCGCCGGTTGTCCAGCATAAGACCACCCAGCACTGCCTGTTCCGCTTCTGCGGAATGAGGTGGCACCTTGATGCGGCTGGTTTCGGTATCGATAATTGCGGGTTTCAGATTAGGCTTCGCCATGAACACATCTTCAGTTGAACATCACAGCCACGACAGTGTACGCGGAAGGTCGCAGCAATGGAGGGGGTTACCGGAGTTAACAGCATACCAGAAAGCAACAGGCCCGAAAGCCGTATTAAACGGTTCGGGCCTGTTGGGTTGGCCGGGCGAAAACGCAGAAGAGCTCTCTACCAGCCACCAGCGTGTTACCGAAGCCGGGATAAGCCCGGCACTGCTTCCGAAGAAGACAGCTTACTCGGCAACAACCGCCAGTTTAACAGTCACTTCAACATCAGAGTGCAAGTGAAGCTCGATCTCATACTCGCCTGTTGACCGCAGCGGGCCTTCTGGCAAGCGAACTTCGCTCTTCTCTACTTCAGTACCTGCAGCAGTGATTACGTCAGCAATATCACGCACACCGATGGAGCCAAACAATTTGCCTTCATCGCCTGCTTTGGAGGTAACTGTGAAGGATGCACCTTCCAGAGCCTCAGCGCGGGCCTGAGCTGTTGCCAGCTTCTCGGCTGCTGCTTTCTCAAGCTCGGCACGACGCTCTTCGAACGCCTTCAGGTTTGCTTCGGTGGCAGGCGCAGCCTTGCCGTACGGAAGCAGATAATTACGGCCGTAACCGGACTTTACTTTTACCTTGTCGCCCAGGGTGCCAAGGTTTGCAACTTTCTCGAGCAGAATAACTTCCATCTCGTTAACCTCTTCGTGCTTTATTCAGCCGGCCCGGCAGGCTTTATTCGCCTCCGGATATCCAGCCAGCTATCCACAAAAGCCAGAACCACTAACAGAATCATCAGGCTTGGGCCCAGAAGCACCAGTGCAACGTAAAACATTGCAAGCCACTGGCCACTCAGATTTTTACGACCAACAATGCCATGAATCAGTGCCAGGCCCGCCAAAAACATCGGCGTTCCGGCTATCCAGACCAGCAACATAGCATTCAACCCGAGAAACGGGCCAACAACCATGGTGGCGATAAGAACCACTGCAACGGCGGGTGACAGCTTGAGATCATGGAATTCCTTGCGGAATCCGCCGGGATTATACAACCCCGACTGCCACGATCTTGCCAACATTGTCATGCCCACGCCGATTGCCAGATAACTACCGGCCATACTGGCGTTCATGGTGTCCCGTATAACCGTCTCGAGATCGTTCCCAAGCGCACGGGCCACTTCAGCATTGTACTGTTCGTAAAAACTGACCCCGGTGCGAACGAGTTCGTCCATCAAACCGGGATACACCATGGGCAAGATAAGCCCCATGACGATCGCCAGAAAGCTCCCTCCGAGAAGGGCTCTTTCCCAGGACAGCGTTGTTCTCAGCATGGATGCCATCAGCATCACCTGCAGCAGCACCGCCAGAGCTGTAGGATCGCCCCCGAACACACTCCAACCAAGAGCCGGAAGTAGTGCCCAAAGGCCAATATTAAGCCCCTGACTGATGCCAAGCCTGAGAATAACCAGGCCAACAACCGCTGCGCCAATCCAGAACAGCAAAGGTATCGCAGTTGTTACTGCTGCTACCCCGCTGGCCTGCAGGGGACCGCGCATTACAAATTGTGCCAGTGCACGCATGGTCCCAAGTCCTGTCTTTCTGTTACTTAGTTATCGTGGCTATCCGAGTACGGCAGCAGTGCCAGGTAGCGGGCGCGCTTGATAGCGGTAGCCAGCTGACGCTGATAACGTGCTTTTGTGCCTGTAATACGGCTAGGCACGATTTTGCCGGTTTCTGTGACATAACCTTTCAAGGTGTCCAGATCTTTATAATCGATCTCTTTAACACCTTCTGCCGTGAAGCGGCAGAATTTACGACGTCTGAAAAAACGAGCCATAACGTATCTCCTCAACTCCGGTTAATTACTCTTCTTCGTCCTGGGAATCCGCTGACTGCTCTTCGTCTTGGCGCTCGCCTTGACGGTCATCAGAAGATTCAGCCGAACGACGCGGACGATCATCTCCGCCGGAACGACGGTCCTCACGGGACTCAGCGGCTTTCATCGGAGACATATCGGTAACAGCTTCATCGCGACGCAGAATCAAGTCACGGATGATGGCATCGTTAAACCGGAAGTTGTGAGTCAGCTCGTCCATTGCAGCCTGTGAACATTCAACGTTCATCAGCACATAGTGAGCCTTGTGAATCTTGTTGATCGGGTATGCCATATGACGACGGCCCCAATCTTCCAAACGATCTACCTTGCCGCCATCTTCAGTGATGAGGCTGGTATAACGCTCGATCATCGCGGGCACCTGCTCGCTCTGATCCGGGTGTACCATAAATACGATTTCGTAGTGACGCATGAGTTCTCCCTACGGTTTAAACAGCTTTCTCTAATTCACGGACTGGCCGGGAAGCATGAAAGCAAGGAGGTGACAGCCTAAGCTGCCGGTTTTGTGCTTTATTAATAAGGCCTTACAAAAAACCTTAATCAAAAGCGAAGTGTTGTACACCTGATTAGAAGCAATACAAACCTCCCCCTAAAAAAAGGGGTCACGTATTCTAGGCGTACAGGGGCTTCTGTGCAAGGGCTAACCAATGCGTTGACGCAAAGCCTCATACAGGCAAACGCCAGTAGCGACAGAAACGTTGAGACTATCCACATGGCCAAGCATGGGTATGTGGATAAGTTGATCGCAGTGCTCACGGGTAAGGCGGCGCATACCCTTGCCTTCCGCCCCCATCACCAGCGCAACCGGGCCTTTAAAGTCAGCCTGATACAGAGTCGTCTTCGCCTCACCGGCCGTGCCGATCAACCAAACACCCTGATCCTGCAGAGTGCGCAGAAAGCGAGCCAGATTCGTCACGCGCACGAATGGCACCGTCTCGGCCGCACCGCAAGCAACTTTACGGGCCACTGGAGTAAGCGAAGCGGATTTATCCTTAGGAACGATAACCGCCTGCACACCCACCGCATCACAGGTGCGCATACACGCACCCAGATTATGGGGATCGGTTACACCATCCAGCACTAACAGAAACGGAGGCTTGTCGCTTGCCGCAAGCTGGGCCAGAAGGTCGTTTTCTGTCCACTCACGGCTTTCACTGACTGCCGCAACAACACCCTGGTGAACCCCGCCAACGCGCTCATCCAACTCACGGCGATGGACAACACCCCACTTCACCCCTAACTCATCAAGGGCATCTGTGATGGACTTTACTCGCTTGTCCTGCCGGCCAGTCTGAATCCAAACACGCTGCAACCTTTCAGGCTCGCGCTTGAGGACTGCCTCAACCGCATGCCAACCGAATACAAATTCCTGAGACACTGGTTTGGATTCCTGTTATTTGCTTGTCTTACGGGGTTTGCGCGGCTTACTCACACCATCTGGCTTGGCCGCACCCTTCTTGGGCTTTTTGCCAGCATCACGGGCAGCTTCCGCAACCAGTTGCGCTTTTGCAGTCGCAGGCTTGCTGCCACGCCCGGATCTACCAGTGCTTCCACTCTTACCGGATTTTGGCCCCGCAGACGCCCCGCCACGACCACGGCCTTTGTCGCCGCGCTTTCCGTCCTTGCCACGGGCATCCCGCTTGGCAACCCCCAACCCGTCCCGATCTGCTTGCCGCCGTTTCGGCTCACTGACCAACTCCAGGTCGATCTTTCGATCTTCCATGCCAACCCGCATTACACGTACACGCAACTCGTCGCCCAGGCGGAAACTGATGGCCGTGCGCTCGCCAATCAAGCGATGCTTGGCAGCATCGTGATGAAAATAGTCGCCACTCAAGGTGGACACATGCACAAGACCTTCGATATACACATCCGCGAGCTGAACAAAGAAACCAAAGGGCACAACAGCGGCAATCACACCGTCAAACTCTTCACCCACATGATCACTCAGAAACTCACACTTGAGCCAAGCCATAACATCGCGGGTCGCATCATCTGCGCGTCGCTCAGTCATCGACACATGCTCACCCAGCTGCTCCATCTTGGCGTAATCGTAGGGATACTCTACCAGTGTTGCATCGTGTACAGCTGGAGACACCACATCCTTGGATACTTCAGGATTATGAATCCGTGATTTGATAGCGCGGTGCACGATCAGGTCAGGGTAGCGGCGAATTGGAGAGGTAAAGTGAGCGTAACTTGGGAAGCCCAAGCCGAAGTGACCACTTTCATCCGGGCTATAAACCGCCTGGCTCAGCGACCGCAGCATAACTGTCTGGATCACATTGGCATCTGGCCTGTCGACAATCTGGGATAACAACTCCTGGTAATCCGCTGACGTTGGACTATCGCCACCACCCAGCTGCAGACCCAGCTCACCCAGGAACAAACGCACCGAATTAAGACGCTCTTCCGAGGGGCCATCGTGCACCCGGTAAAGGGCGGGCATTTTGTGCTTCTTGAGGAAGCGCGCCGCGGCTACGTTAGCGCACAGCATGCTCTCCTCAACAATCTTGTGCGCATCATTACGGTGCACTGGCACAATCTCTTCGATTTTGCGCTCAGCATCGAACACAATCCGGGTTTCCGTGGTTTCGAAGTCGATAGCGCCACGCTCTGTGCGCGCTTTGCGCAGCAACTTGTACAAATCGTACAGGTTATGCAGATGTGGCAGCACGTCGGCATACTGGGCAGACAGGCGGTATCCCGGCTCTGTATCTGGCCGCTCAAGCATGTCGCTGACCTTGTTATACGTCAGTCGGGCATGGCTGCGCATAACTGCCTGATAAAACGTATATCCACTGATGTTACCAGCGGCGCTGATGGTCATATCTGCAACCATACATAGGCGATCAACATCCGGGTTCAGGGAGCACAGGCCGTTGGACAACTTCTCCGGAAGCATGGGCACCACGTGATCCGGGAAGTACACAGAGTTACCCCGGCGCAACGCCTCTTCGTCAAGGGGCGACCCAGTGCGCACATAGTGAGACACGTCTGCTATCGCAACGACGAGTCGATAACCACCTCGACCTCTGGGCTCGCAATAAATCGCATCATCAAAATCCCTGGCGGTTTCATCATCGATGGTCACCAAACGCATGTTGCGAATATCGACGCGATTCTTTTTATCCTTCTCTTCAACCTCGGCAGCAATAGAAGCAGCTTGCTCGCCTACTGCGGTGGGCCACTCATGGGGAATATCGTAGGAGCGAATAGCCACGTCGATTTCCATCCCCGGCGCCATATGTTCACCCAAAACCTCGACTATCTTGCCGGTAGGCTGGGTACGCACGGTGGGCTGGCGCAAGATATCGACAACGACATACTGACCATGAACCGCCTCACCAACATGCTCTTTCGGCACCAACACTTCGTGATTGATGCGGGCGTTTTCCGGCACCACATAGGCAATGCCGCTTTCATTAAAGAAACGCCCTACCGTTTGCTGTGTACGATGTTCAATTACATCAACAATAACGCCTTCACGCCGGCCACGGTCGTCGACCCTGTCTACCCGGGCGGCTACCCGATCGCCGTGAAACACTTGGCGCATTTGCCGGGCAGTAAGAAACAGGTCTGACCCGCCATCATCCGGCACCAGAAAGCCGAAGCCATCTTTGTGCCCAATAACCCGACCACTCACCAAGTCGGCTTCTTCAATCGGCAGATAGGCATCACGCCGGTTGCAGATAAGCTGCCCGTCGCGACACATGGCGATCAAACGACGCCGAAGTGCTTCGATACCTTCCGGGTCTGTTTGCCCAAGCTCTGAACACAATGTTTCGTGCGTTGCCGGAGCCCCCCGCTCTTTCAAGTGCGCAATTATGAATTCCCGGCTTTGGATCGGGTTGTCATAATTTTGGGCCTCACGACTGGCGTGTGGGTCTTTGCGTTTTTTATTTCTGGAACCCATTAAAATCCTTGCTCAATGCGGCGCCACAGCGGCGCTGTTCGTATTCATTTGCAACACAGTATACGTTGGGAGGCAGCAACTGCCTAACAACCCACCTTTTATAGGCATAATTACCTGCCAAGCATTTACTGAAAAAATGTTTGACAGCTTAAGCCGGAATTACTAAAGTACGCGCCATCGGATGAGACTGCACGTTCATCTTAGGCAGAAACGCCCAGTTTTCAACAAACTAACGGGAATTCTGCAAATCACCTGCCGAGGTGGTGAAATTGGTAGACACGCTAGCTTCAGGTGCTAGTGGGGGCAACCCCGTGGAGGTTCAAGTCCTCTCCTCGGCACCATTTCTTTCCCCAAGAAATGGAAATATCTAAATTAGACTCATACACCTATCGTCTATCAAAAGCATTAACGCGCTAGATTTCTTATGGCACGGTTGTTTGTTTCGCCCATCTTCTGAATACCTTCCAGCTCCTTTTCACGCACGGTTAAAGCCCTGCACAAGCACTCCATGGAAAAATTTACGAACCATGGATGCAATGCCGGTTACTTCTGCTCAATAGACTGAAGTAACAAAGATGTCCTTGCGTCTTCCGGGGCCACAGCGACAAAACGGGTTGCGTATTTTCGTGCGGCCGGAATGTCGCCATCTTCCAAGGTGTAGGAAAGGCGCGCATAGAGCAAATCAGGGTCATTTGGATTCACAGCCAGCGCTGCATCGAGGATTCGCAATGCCTGTTCCGGCTGGTTGTATGAGCGTAATGCGACTGCATAAATGTAAGCAAACCGGGGATCGGGCGCGAGCTTGTGAGAGCGCGCCAGAAACTCAAGCGCGTCACTCTGGCGACCCTGACGGATGCGCATTAAACCCAACGAGTGCAACAGGCTCGGATTGTCAGGTACGGCAGTCAGGCCCGCTTCGAGGATACGTTCCGCCTGCACATCCCGATTTGTAGCGCGGTATAGATCGGCCAGATTCGCATAGGCTGGCGCAAACTGGGGGTCCCGCTGAATGGCCAGCCGGTATTCAGCTTCGGAACTAACCGCATCGCCGCGCTCAGCGTGAAAGAGGCCAAGGTTTAAATGCGCCTCTGGCCGTTCCGATACTGCTGACTGGGTCGTTTCGTAGTTCATGAAACTGAGCTCAACTGCCGCTCGCTCTTGTACCGACAAGGAACCAAAGTCGACCGGGGCAAGCGCCCGACCTGCTGCTGCACTAACGGCCGGCACGCCGCTTGTCGATGCTCGCAACGCTGCTATTCGAGCCGCCGGAGGATAGTCAGTAAGCGCATCCAGTGCCGCAACCCGAACCAACGAATCATCGTCGTATAGACCTTCATTGATAGCGGCGAAGAGAGTCCCTCCGGGGAACCGTCGCATTTCAGTCAAAGCGGTAGCTCGCACTATCCCAGGCATTTCCGGATTGGAAAACAATCTCTCCAACCCCTCTATCGTATAGGCCTGCCCTTTACGCGCCGCATCAAAGATTGGCCCCCAAATCTGGAAGCCCTTGCGATCGGGACCGAACCAGTTCTCTATTGTGGCGGCGGCCCACTCTGGCCCGCGTTTTGTGTGGCAATCATTGCAGGCATTTGGAGTCCCCATTTTGACACTGAGGTCGGGCCGCGGGATGCGTAACGAATGGTCACGACGAGGGTCGACCACCATGTAATCGCGTGTTGGCATGTGACAACTTACACACTGCGCACCCGGGCTGTCGGGCTCGTGATGGGTATGCGCTGTCGTGTCGAATTTAGCAGGCGTGTGGCACTGGGCGCAGAGTGTATTTCCCGGTGCCCGCAACTCGGCGGTATGGGGATCGTGACAGTCACTGCAGGTCACACCCTTGGCGTACATTTTCGATTGCAGGAATGAGCCATAGGTGTATACCTCATCCTCTTGCTGTCCGTCTGCATAATACAACCCTTCTACCAACAACGATGGTTTATGCGTATCGAGCAATTTCCCAGTGGGCCCTGGGTTTGTACTGATCGAGCCTCGACGCGAATGGCAAACAGCGCAAGTCTCAACCTCCCGGTGATTCTGCATTGGCGAGCTCCGTGACGCGGTGCCTGCCCCAGCATCCGCAACCCAAACAACCCCCTTGCGCTCATTAAGCGGGATCGTCAACCCCATGGACGGCACCGACGGCGCGCCATCAACTGCTTTAGCCCATTCCACATGCGCAGATCCGGGGCCGTGGCAACTCTCACAAGCTACGCTGATATCACTCCAGGTGGTCGCATAAGTATTCGAATGGGTATCGTAGTTACGGCGGAGATTGGTGGAATGACAATCGGCACACATGTAGTTCCAGTTTTGCTGGCTACGGGTCCAGTGCAATTCATCTTTGCTTTCGATGCGTTGATCTGGATAAAGGTGGAACCAGCGCTGACCGCCTTCCTTTTTTAACCGGGCATCCCACGCAATCGACAAAGCTTGCATGCGCCCATCAGGGAATTCGATCAAATACTGCTGCAACGGATAGACACCAAACGTGTAGCTGACCTTGAAGTCTGCCAACTCGCCATCAGCACCATCCGTGCTGACCCAAAACTCATCATTCCGGCGGAAGAAGGTCGTCGTAACGCCCGCGTTGTGAAATTTGACGTTTTCGAAATTTCCCAACACCGCCTTTTCAGTTGCATGCGCCATCGCATGGGCGTGCTGCGATGTCTGCCAGGTGACAGACTGCTTTGCATGACAGCCACTGCAGACGGGCTCGCCAACATAAACTACGGGTGCCCGGGCTGAACGAACTTCAGCAGTTGTAGCATGTGCAAAAACTGCGGCACCCATGACAATAAAGCAGAATAATCCTGCAAGGACACGCAGTGTTTTCATCCCTGATCGGCTTTGCTTCTTCATTGAAATCGCCTGGTACAGAATTGTCATATTTGAATAGAACTGCGGCGCCGGCGCAAATCCGCAAAAGCAAACCTGTAAAACACAACATAATTACTTGTCAAATACTAACGTGGACTATACTTCCCAAGCTCTAAATATAATTGGAGAAAGGAGAAGGACCGTGCAAGATAATAATAGAAACATATGGAAGTCCCTATTGATAGTGGCGTGCTTTATCTTGCCCGGCATTTCATTTGCCTCGCAGAATGCAAGTCAGCAACTGGACAGGACTATCCTGCCCATATCAGAGCCAGACCCAAAGCACTACACTGAACTGGATGTGCGCAACACTCAGCCACCACCCCGGTGGGAGGTAACGCCACCCAAAAGCGCACCGAATGTTTTGATCGTCCTGATTGATGACCTCGGTTTTGGCTCAACCTCTACATTCGGAGGTCCTGTTCCTACACCCACGCTGGACAAGCTCGCCCAGAGTGGCCTGCGATATAATAACTTCCATACAACATCGCTGTGTTCACCAACACGCGTTGCACTAAAATCCGGACGCAACCATCACACCGCAAACACTGGCTCCATAATGGAAACGGCCACTGCCTACCCTGGTAATACAGGCCGCATTCCGAACCGTGTTGCACCCTTGGCCGAGATGCTGCGTCTCAACGGCTACAGTACCGGTGCCTTTGGCAAGTGGCATGAAACAGCTGCTTGGGAAACCAGCGTCTCCGGCCCCTTTGACCGCTGGCCAACGCGCCAGGGCTTCGACAAGTTCTACGGCTTCATTGGTGGCGAAACTGACCAATGGTCACCTCTGATCTTTGATGGTACTAAACGCGTTGTCCCGCCAAAAAGGGAGGGGTATCACTTCACAGAAGACATGACGGACCAGGCGATCAACTGGGTCAAGGCACAGCAATCCATGACCCCCGACAAGCCCTTTTTCATGTACTTCGCCACCGGCGCCACCCATGCACCACATCATGTGCCAAAGCCGTGGATCGAGAAGTTTCATGGCCAGTTTGATGACGGCTGGGACGCTGTACGACAGGCGACTTTTGAGCGCCAGAAGACAGCCGGGGTGATACCAGAAAGCACCAAACTCCCCCCTCTCCCATCGGACCTGTCCGCTTGGAAAGATCTACCCGACGACCATAAAAGACTGTTTCGCCGACAGGCTGAAACCTTTGCAGGGTTTGTTGCGCACACCGATCACAACATAGGCCGGCTGATCGATGCCGTCGATTCCATCGGCGAATTGGACAACACTCTGGTTTTCTATATCGCCGGAGACAACGGCACCAGTGCCGAGGGCGGCATGATTGGCATGTATAACGAAATGACCTATTTCAATGGTGTGCAGGAAAAAGTTGAAGATATGCTGCCGCTGATCGACAAGTGGGGCAGCCCGGAAACGTTCCCACACATGGCCGCAGCCTGGGCTGTAGCTTTCGACTCGCCCTTCAAGTGGACCAAGCAGGTAGCGGGTGACTTTGGTGGCACACGTAATGGCATGGTTGTCCACTGGCCTGAAGGTATCAAACAGAAAGGCGGGATGCGCAGCCAGTTCAGCCATGTGATCGATGTTGCGCCAACAATATTAGAAGCCGCCAGCTTACCTGAACCGAAAAGCGTCAACGGCACAAAGCAGGTGCCCATCGAGGGGACCAGCTTGCTCTATAGCTTTAACGATGCGGGGGCAAAAGAACGTCACACCGTTCAGTATTTTGAAATGTTTGGCAATCGAGGCATCTATAAAGACGGCTGGATGGCGCGCACAATTCACCGTGCTCCTTGGCAAACCTCTGACCTTACACCTCTGGAGGACGACGTCTGGGAGCTCTACTACGTGCCCGACGATTTCAGCCTGGCAACTGACATTGCCTCGTCGAACCCTGAAAAGCTTGCTGAGCTACAAAACGAGTTTATGGTTGAGGCGGAGAGGTACCATGTATTGCCCATCGACGACAGAACCATTGCGCGAACGAATGCTGCAATTGCGGGGCGTCCAGACCTGATGGGCGACCGAAAGTCACTGACACTGTACGAAGGTATGGACGGAATGCTGGAAAACACCTTCCTCAACGTAAAAAACCGATCGTTGACCATTACCGCCAATATTGACGTGCCGGAAGGCGGTGCTTCAGGTGCGCTGCTGGTTCAGGGCAGTCGCTATGGTGGTTGGTCGCTGCATATGCGTGACGGCAAACCAGCTTACGAGTACAACTGGCTCGGGCTCGAACGCTATGTCGTGGAAAGCAAAACGCCATTGTCCGAGGGTAAGGCAACTATCGTATTGGATTTTGACTATGACGGCGGCGGTCTTGGCAAAGGAGGCAATGCAACCTTGTCGGTCAATGGCAAGCAGGTTGCCAAGGGCAGAATCGAAAAAACCCAGCCGAATGTATTCTCTGCCGATGAAACGGCCGATGTCGGTTTGGATAACCAGACACCCGTCGCATTGGGTATTGGTTACGGACCAGAGGAAACCCGTTTCACCGGTAAAATTCACGATATCGTAGTAGAAGTTGAATAACGAACTAAAGAGAGAGCCACTGGTGCAGAACCAGTGGCTCTAATATCGGCACACGAGAATGCCAATTCACTCTTCACGACCTTTCGAGCTATCCGTTATTACAGCTGATCCACGAGGTATTGAGAAAGGTTTTTGTACTTATACTCTATCCATGCATAAGCACCCGACAGCGATTCCTCGAACGATCGACCACAGGCCTGGTTAGGGCTGTAGTTTTTGAGATAAGCCTTCTGAATAAGATTTGGTGTACCTCCGAGCGGGGTTTCACTGGATCTTGGCGGGTAGTACATCGTCCACTCGAAACCACCATCGGCATCGACGTTACCAAGCCCGGACATTTCCGGCGCCAGGAAGCCGTATCGCAGGAGCCGAACCTGCTCACCCCGGGTATCAAACTCCAAGGCAAGCCCTGTAAATGCGGCAGGCTGGGGCTCATGGCCATAGAAGTCATAGTCTTGAAACCCCGTAACCACATGCGCGGCCGTCACAGGGTCAACTTTGTCGTCGATCGCACAGCTTTGGAAAACATCGCTGTATACCAACGACTCCACCTCCACCCCCTCTTCCTTTAGTTGGTACCCAGGAAAGCCTTCAAGAGCATTAGTCCGCTCTGGCGTGAGTGTTCGGGTAATCGTACCGTTTTGCTGGGGAATCCTAGCCTCCAACTGCGCCAACTTCCCACCACTATAACTCCAGCTATACGCTACCTCGGGCTCGCCCCCCAGCTCAGTCGATCCCGCCTGAATCCCCTCAAGCAGGTGACAGGCGGTACCGGTTTCAAACGTTGCTTTGCGTGCCGCCCAGTCAAACACCAACCGTTCATCGACACCTGGATTGTCGTAGGCAATTTTACTCTGAGGCGACAGCGACGCTGAAGGCAACCACTGGGTACCGAGATGAGCCATATACCCATTTACACTGATCAGCCTGGCAATCTCTTGCATCGAAGGCGTAAGACACCCCTCTGAACTAATAGTTTGCAGTCGCCCATCCTCGCTATATTCAAACATCAGTTCTGCGGAAACCATCAAATTCGAACTGTTCGTAGGGAGCTCATTCGATTGCCTGGGCTGAGCATAGATGCGCTGACTTGTCAGCAGTACCGGGTCACTTAACTCCAACGGCACCAAGGGTAATTCAAGCTGGTCGACGTCCACGTTTGCGTAGTTGCCTTGAGCAGCCGAATCTACAACGGCAATGACATCACCGGCATTCTGCAACAGGGAAATCCCAAGAAGGTAAGCCCCCTGCGGGCTGAGCAGCCGCTCCTTGCCATCGCTTTCAGGCCGAGCCAGTGCATCGTTATAGTCATCCGGGAATTGGCTAGCAGAGAAGCGCGCCAAGGCCTGCGCGTATGCGTGAGCCTTATCATCTTTAGCCAGGACATAATCCCGCAGCAAGTTGATACCTTCGAAGCCCGATAACACGCTATTTCCGGAACCCGACAGCAAGCCCGCTGTTGTGAGCCTGCGATAGCGTGCCAGAGTCGTCAGAGGTGAGATATTACTCACACCTGGCGCGGCAGATAGCAAGAACGCGCGAGCAACCGGTACGTCTCCGATGCGTGTCTGCTCCACTGTCTTGCCGGGGAGCGCCAGCGCATACAAAGGAAAAGCCCGAGAATCTATATTGGGGCCGATCTTTGGATCAACCATCAGTTCCGAGATATCAATCGAGAACTGCCCATCTTCGCCACTCATGGCGGTAGGCTCTCCAGAAGGCAGGGTAACTATGCGGCCGGATGCAAGCTCATATTCCATGGGCCCCGGCGTATACTGGCTATCGCCGTCCATATCCAACCATACCCGGGCATTTTTCAGGTAACCGTCTATCACCCTTCCGGTATAGGGTGCAGGATCGCTGTATTGCACACCGTCGAAATTACGGCCATCGACAGGCAGCTCATCGGATTCATTGCCGCAACCGGCAATGGCGAGAAAAAGTACGGAAACAGGCAGGAAAATAAGGGGCTTCATCACGGCAACCATTTATCCTTGTTAGAGGTTGTGCCGTTACTTTAGGGGATGTGAAGGCTGGAGACCTTGATAGGTTTGGCAATCTGTAAAGTTAAGTAACAAGAAAGCCCCGGGAACTGGCCCGAGGCTTTCCTTAGCTTGATTTAAAACGCGCGGGCAACAATCTCTTTCATGATTTCGTTGGTTCCGCCGTAAATGCGCTGAACCCGTGAATCAGCCCAGGCGCGGGCAATCGGGTATTCCCACATATAACCGTAGCCACCGTGCAACTGAACACACTCATCCATTACTCTGCACTGCAGATCGGTGGTGTACTGCTTCAGCATAGCCGCTGTTGGGATATCCAGCTTTTTGTCCAGGTGAAGTTCCAGGCAACGGTCGGTGAACACTCGGGCAGCCGTGATTTCTGCTTTCATCTCAGCCATTTTGAAGCGAGTGTTCTGGAACTTGATCACCGGCTTGCCGAAAGCTTTACGCTCGGTCACGTAGTCCAGAGTCCACTGCCAGGCGGCTTCTGCGGCAGCAATTGCCGTAATACCAATCTGCAAGCGCTCGGCAGGAAGCTCCATCATCAACTGCATAAAGCCCTGCCCTTCCATCGAGCCGAGCAGATTCTTGGTCGGAACTTTCACATCCTGGAAAAACAGCTCAGAGGTGTCCTGGGCCTTCATGCCAACCTTGTTCAGGTTCTGGCCTTTCTGAAACCCTTCCGAGTCGGATTCGACCAGCAGAAGACTGATACCTTTGGCGCCCTCCTTTGGATCCGTTTTGGCGACAACGATCACCAGATCAGCCATCTGCCCGTTGGTGATAAAGGTTTTTGAGCCATTCAGTATGTAGTTGTCACCATCCTTCAAAGCAGTGGTTTTCACCCCCTGAAGATCAGAACCCGCACCGGGCTCGCTCATGGCGATAGCTGTGATCATCTCGCCAGTTGCCATCTTGGGCAGATAGTGCTTTTTTTGTTCTTCGGAACCGTGATTCAAAATGTAGGGTGCAACGATATCGGAGTGCAGCGTCCAGCCAATGCCCGAAAGCCCGGCCCGGGAGACCTCTTCCATGATAACCGCACTGTATCGGAAATCAGCGCCTACACCGCCGTATTCTTCAGGCATGGTGGGGCACAAAAAGCCCAATGCGCCTGCTTTCTCCCACAGTTCGCGGCTCACCTGGCCATCTTTTTCCCACTGCTCGTGGTAGGGCGCGGCTTCTTGCTCAAGAAATTTCCGGACAGAGTCCCGGAAGCCGTCAAGGTCTGCGTCGAAGAGCGTGCGTGGAATCATGGTAAACCTCGGTCAGTGAACAATGTTGTAATTAACGTTCACCAAGTCTCTTCTTGCAGGCGGGTTTGCTCAATGGTTAAAACCATCAATCCTGCTGGCCAAAACCATCGTTGCGACTTATTTTGGCGCTCACCCGAGCCTCCCCCCAGCGCGGCATCAAGTCTTGCGGCAACCCCAGATGATCAAGAATTCGAGCCACGATAAAGTCCACAAGATCCTCTATAGATTCGGGACGGTGGTAGAACCCGGGGCTGGCCGGCATGATCACTGCCCCCATTTGGGTAAGCTTCAGCATGTTTTCCAGATGAACTTGCGAATATGGCGATTCGCGGGTAACCAGAATCAGTTGGCGGCGCTCCTTAAGCGCCACATCGCCAGCACGCTCAATCAGGTTGTTACTGGCTCCAGTGGCAAGTGCCGATAGCGTTCCCGTACTACAGGGGCAGACCACAAGTGGTGCTTTCTCTCCTGAGCCGGAAGCGGGCGGGGAAAACCAGTCTTCACGCCCAAATACCAAAACTTGCCCCGGCTTTGCTGACGCGTATTCTGTCAGCACCTTTTGGATTGCGGACGGGCTTCCCGGTAGCTTCAGGTCGGTTTCAGTCGCAATAACAATTTGCGCTGCCTTGCTGATCATTACATGCACTCGGCAGCCCGCTGCCACGAGGCATTGCAACAAACGCAGGCCATACTGGGCACCGGAGGCTCCGGTGAACGCCAGATTTATGGTTCGAGCTTTCGACAAACTATCGGGTATGTTTTGGGTCAACGAAATAACTCCTTATACACCGGGTCAACCATGGACTCGTTCGATTTCGGCTACGAGCTTTCCATGAATACCACCAAAGCCACCGTTACTCATGATAACGATGTGGCAAGGGCTGGGCAGATCTGCCATTACACGCTCAATCAACCCCTCTACGGTGGATTCTACAAGATGCTTTCCGGATTCAGGATTGCCGGACTGCCACTCTGATACCAACTCAGGCAACCAGTCCATAGTGTTCAGGTTGGCCCAATAGACCTTGTCGGCCAAAGCGGCACTCGGCAGCAACGTATGCTGATGAACACCCTGCTTCATCGTATTGGAGCGAGGCTCAATAAGAGCGATTATCGGTTCCTCGCCCACTTGATTACGCAGCCCATCCAGCGTTGTTTCTATGGCTGTTGGGTGGTGGGCAAAATCGTCGTACACCTTCACGCCATTAATATCCGCCAGCAACTCCATGCGACGCTTTACACCAGAGAAGCGACAGAGTGCAGCCACTGCATGATCGGGCGTTACCCCTACATGCTTCGCAGCAGCAATGGCTGCGAGGGCGTTACGAACATTATGCATACCCGTTTGATTCCACTTCACCACCGCAACGGGCTGCTCATGGTGAACCACCATAAATCGGCTACCATCCTCGGATAACAGTTCGGCACGCCAATCAACCGATGCGGCTGTTTCGCTACCGATAGCCATATCCTGAACCGGGCTCCAGCATCCCATATCAAGGGCTTTATCCAGGTGCTCATCCAGGCTTGGGCGAATAATCATGCCCTGGGAAGGAACCGTGCGAACCAGATGATGAAACTGTCGTTCAATCGCCTCTACGTTTTCAAAAATATCGGCGTGATCAAACTCAAGGTTGTTCAGGATCAGGGTATGAGGGCGGTAATGAACAAACTTGGATCGTTTGTCGAAGAAAGCACTGTCGTACTCATCAGCTTCAATAACAAAAAAGTCGCTATCACCCAGACTGGCTGAAACCGGAAAATCTTTTGGCACGCCGCCCACCAGATACCCGGGTGCAAGCCCCGCCTGATCAAGAACCCAGAGCAACATAGCTGTGGTGGTAGTTTTGCCGTGAGTGCCGGCAACCGCCAATACCCAACGATGCCGCAGGACCTCTCTCGCCAGCCACTCCGGGCCAGACATATAATCGATATTACGGTTAAGTACTGCCTCAACCTCAGGGTTACCCCGGGACATGGCATTGCCGATCAATACAAGGTCCGGCTTGGGTTCAAGGTGTTCCGGGCTGAAACCTTCCATCAGGCTGATGCCCTGGGCCTCTAGCTGCGTACTCATGGGTGGATAGACACCCTGATCGGAACCGGTAACTGTGTGGCCGAGCTCCCTTGCCAATACCGCAAGGCTTCCCATAAATGTGCCACAAATCCCCAGTATATGAATGTGCATTCGCCGTCTGTCCTCTGCGTTGAAACCCGACAAGCCTCCCGTATCCATTCGGTGCCGTCAAGCGCATTGCTATCCGCACTTCCTGCCATGAAAATTGCGCGCATTTGACGTATCATCTGCACCATTGTTGAATCAACTGGAGACTCCACCCCGAGATGGCCATCAAGAACGCATTTTACGCTCAGTCTGGCGGTGTTACCGCTGTAATCAACGCGAGTGCCTGCGGGGTCATCCAGACCGCCCGTAAGCATTCGGACAAAATCGGCAAAGTGTTTGCCGGTCGCAACGGCATTCTGGGCGCGCTGTACGAAGAGCTGATCGATACCAGCCTCGAAAGTGATGAAGCCATTCAAGAGTTGATCCACACCCCGGGCGGCGCATTCGGATCTTGCCGCCACAAGCTGAAGAACATCTCGGAAAACCGTCGGGAATACGAGCGTCTGATCGAAGTATTCCGTGCACACGATATCGGCTACTTCTTCTACAACGGCGGTGGAGACTCCCAGGATACCGCCTACAAGGTCTCACAAATTGGCGAGAAGATGGGTTACCCCATTACTTGCATCGGTGTGCCAAAAACGGTCGACAACGACCTGCCGTTTACCGATTGCTGCCCGGGCTTTGGCTCTGTAGCCAAGTACATTGCCACATCTACGCTGGAAGCCAGCCTGGACATCAAGTCCATGTGCGAGACGTCCACCAAGGTATTCATTCTTGAAGTAATGGGCCGCCATGCGGGCTGGATTGCAGCTTCCGGTGGTTTGGCTGGCCAGGGCGAAGGTGAGCCGCCCCACATTATTCTGTTCCCTGAAATCCCGTTTAACCGCGAAGCATTTTTGGAGCGGGTCGATTTCTGCGTGAAAGAATACGGTTACTGCGTAGTCGTTGCGTCAGAAGGCGCTCAGTATGAAGACGGTCGTTTCCTTGCGGATGCCGGCGCCAAAGATGCCTTCGGCCACACTCAACTCGGTGGCGTAGCGCCAGCACTGGCGAACATGGTCAGGCAGGCTCTGGGGCACAAGTACCACTGGGCGGTTGCAGATTACCTTCAGCGCAGCGCTCGACACATTGCCTCTGCAACCGACGTTGAGCAGGCTTACGCGGTTGGCAAAGCGGCTGTGGAAATGGCTCTGGCTGGCAAGCAGGCGGTTATGCCTACAATTGTTCGCGAGAAAGCAAAACCATACGTATGGTCGATTGGCGAAGCTCCACTTAGTGAAGTCGCTAACCAGGAAAAGAAAATGCCGATCCACTACATTACGGATGATGGCTTCGGCATTACACAAGAGTGCCGCGACTACCTGCTACCTCTGATCGCCGGCGAGAACTTCCCTCCGTTTGATAACGGCCTGCCGCGGGTTGCGAAGCTTAAGAACACTCTCGCGGAAAAGAAGCTGAAAACCGACTTTCAGCTCTGATTAATGCTCGGCCCATTCTGTGCCGTTAAAAAAAGGCTCTGCAGGTAACTGCAGAGCCTTTTTCATTAACAGAAGCGTGATTTACTAAACCTTTCCCGCTTCCAACTCACGTACGTACGCCGAAAATTCGTCATAACCACCAATGTAGGTTTCGCCCACAAGAATTTGAGGCACGGTATGAACGGCACGGCCAATTTTGTCGGCAATATCTTCCTTGGTCATTTCATGCTCGATCATATCAACCCAAATGTAAGGCATATTGCGAGATTCACACAGGCTTCTTGCACGCACGCAAAACCCGCAGCTTGAACGGCCGTATATTGTTACTTGTTCCATAAACGCCTCCAAAAAAGTTACCCCTGAACGACTCCAGGGTAGTTACAAGGGGTATAAATAAACCTGAATTCATGATGACATGATTGAGGGAATTTAAAAAATTGAAGCTCTAAATAACCGCTATAGTAACGGGTCATACTTAGTAGGGTTTAACAGGGCGAAAGCACAAACACCCATCACCTTAAGGACAACTCTGTGGTTTACCTGACGTTATTTCTGACCTCGTTCGCAGCGGCCACTCTGTTGCCTGCCTATTCGGAGATACTGACAGGCACGCTGGTTGTCCAGGGTTATCCCATGTGGTGGCTGTGGTTCTGGGCAACACTGGGCAATACATTGGGGTCTGTGGTGAACGGCATCATCGGCAGGCAGGTGGATCGTTTCAAACACAAGCGCTGGTTCCCCCTAAGTGAAACGCAGCTGCACAAGGCCAGAAACAGTTTTAACCGCTATGGCCAGTGGTCTTTACTCTTGGGCTGGCTGCCCCTGGGCGGTGACGCACTGACGCTGGTTGGCGGCATTATGCGAGTGCCCTGGCTCAATTTCATTGTGCTTGTAGGTATCGGTAAAGGTGTACGTTACGCCTTTGTGATCTGGTTGGTCGCTGAAGCATCGGGCATATCATCACCGCCGCCATAGAGGTACTTGCGCAACAAGGGCTCGCCGTTGAACTCCGAGTGCAGCACAGCAATAAAGGTGTACACCCCGATAAGCTTACGGTTGAGGAACACGAATTCCTTAGGCGGCACGCGGAAGTAACGGCTTATGGCGGAACGTGCCGCTTGCCGCGCTACCCGTGATGGCAGGTCACTTTGTTTCCAGCGGTACTCACCTTTGCTGTTTACTGCGTAGTCCGGCCAATTTACGTGATCACTCGATAAGGGCTCCAGTACCGACATACACACTTCGCCAAACTTCTCCAAAACTTCTTTGGGCCAGTCTGTGCTCATGAAGCGCAGTTTTACCCCTCCATCGATCACCGATTCCAGGTCATTTTCATAGGAAGCACGAATCATCTGGATAATCGGGTCGAGAAATTCGCTGGTGTAGGATTGCACCGCGCCAAAGTCCAGCAACACGATTCGATCATGCTCCACACCTTCCCCGCTTTCTCCAGCAATGCGAATACGGTAGTTGCCGAAGTTGGGGTCTGTCTGTATCTCACCCCATACAAACAACTCCCGGAAGAACAGCTCAAGCGCGGCTTCTCCCAGCGCACTACGGCGCTCCAGTGACAGCTCCTTTACCACATCCGCACTCACCGAATGGCCATGCTCATAGGTAGACGCAATCACCTGCGCACTGGAATACTCCGGCAACACCCGGGGAACCACAAACCGAGGATCGCTCTTGAGCATTTGGCGAAACTTCTCTGTGGTGCGCGCCTCGAGATGGTAGTCCACCTCCCGGTGCATCATCTGTCGCACCTCTTCCAGCCAGTCCTCAAACTCCGGCCCGAAGCTCACCAACCGAGCCACTCTGAGTAGCTGAGCCACCGCATTTAAATCGCTATCAACCGCATCGGCAACACCCGGATACTGAACCTTGAGCACCAACTCCAGTCCATCGCTGCGCCGCAAAGCACGGTGCACCTGCCCCAGAGATGCTGCCCCAATAGGCTCAGGGTCTATATCCAGCTCAGCAAACTTGTCGCTGCCCAACTCAGCTTTGAGTACCCGCTCAATAGCAGGCCACTCCAGAGAGGTAGTCTGATCCTCCAGCGTATGTAAAGCTTCCGTGACCTCTTCGGGCAAAAAATGCTCGCCATAAAGCGCCATCACCTGGCCAATTTTGACCACACTGCCTTTCAGCCTCCCCAGCTCTTCCACCAGAAGGTGGGCTTGCTTGGACAGCATGGCGCGGTGGCGTTCATCCCGCTTATCCTTGCTGCTGAACCAGTTTGTAGCCATATGCGAAGCGACACGCGTTCCGGCAAAGAGCCCGGCGCGAGTTAGGCTCAGCCGGCGCTCAAAGCTGCCGGTCTTGATACGGGAGACTGAATTACCTGACTGTCTGGATGACATGTATGACCTGTCCGGATCTGAGAATTTACTAACCCTGAATGGCTCTCTGATTAGCACTCTAAACGTAACAGCAGTGGGTGTCTCGTGTCATTATACGGATACTTCAGCCACCCGACCTCTCCGATTCGACCCATGTTTTGCGGCTTGCCGGCCATTGTTCATCCATGCTCGTCGGTTTATACCTGCTCTGATACCCATACAGTCTGGCCATCGCCGAAGTAGTTTGCTGTCAGCCTCTGGCTAGTTTTACGTTTTGACACAACTCCGGCTCTGAATACGGTCTACTATTGGATGGACACGGAATCAAACGTGCTGATAATCATCAATAAGATCCAGTTCACTCTATGTCGAATATTGCGCCTGATCCTCCTGCAAATGAGCACTCTCAGCTCCGAGTGTCGGGTGAAATTCCAGTCCCGGTTCTGATTAACTGGCTGAGTATTACAGCAGTGCCATTGCTTGTTTTTTTTGCCTCTCGGTCTGTCGAGCAGGGCGAACACCTGTCGGCGGGTCTGCTCATAGTATTTGCCGTTCTGATGATCACCAATCTGCTGATTTACACTGCGTTTCGCCACAAAACCTTTCAGCGACGCGCGTTTATTGGTCTGACCACCACCGTATTTATCTATGTGTCAGTCAGCGCGTTAGAGAATGGCTCAGCGATTATCTGGCTTTTTGCCTACCCACCCATCATTTTTTACATCAGCGATGCGCGGTTTGGTGTTGGCGCCTGCCTCTTCGGATTTACGGGGGTTATGCTGCTGTTCTTCAGCCCGCTTGCAGACCAATTACTGAATCTGCCCTATAGCACCAGCTTCCGGATTACCATGGTTGTAGCCCTCGGCTTTGAAATGATCACTTGCTACATCCTTGATCGGAGCCGGCGGCGCAGCAAACTTGGTTTGCTCGCGCTGGCCCAGGAGTTCGAGTACGCCGCCAAACATGACACGCTCACAGGACTGGCAAACCGCCGAGAAGCTTTGGCGCAACTGGAAGCGGAATACGAGCGTTACCTTCGCACCAGCAGGCCATTTTCCGTGCTACTGGTGGACATCGACCTGTTCAAGAGCGTAAACGACACTTACGGTCACCATGTAGGTGATGAGCTGATTGTGCTGGTTGCTAGAACATTACATGAAGGAGCCCGAAAACTGGACACTACCGCTCGCTGGGGAGGCGAGGAATATCTGGTATTACTACCAGAAACCGACGCAGATGGGGCGGTGCAGATTGCCAACAGGATTCGTGAATCAATCGCTGAAAAAGCTGTGATGGTGGCTCACACAGAAGTGCACTGCACTGCCAGCATTGGCGTCGCAAGTATCAAGGGGGCGGAGTCTATCGACAAGCTTCTTCAGCGTTCAGACGAAGCCCTGTATCGTGCAAAAGCGCTCGGGCGCAACCGTGTTTGCGTTCATCAGTCCCACGAACCAGCCTGATCCTCCCAGCCCTTCCGGTAACTCACTGCAGTATCGCCCAGCCCTGCAACGAGCTGCGCTGCCAGCCGCTGCTCAATATCATCAATTGACGCCGAGGCTGCAAAGTCACTGGTTTGGCACATGGCTAAACCTGAATAACCGCAGGGGTTAATCCTCCGAAACGGCTCCATGTCCATATCCACATTCAGTGCCAAGCCGTGGAACGAACAGCCACGACGAACTCGCAATCCGAGGGAGGCAATTTTTGCATCACCCACGTAAACACCCGGCGCATCCGACCGAGGTTTTGCGACAATATCAAGCTCGGCAAGCGTGCGCACTATACCCTGCTCAATAATGTCGACCAGCCCCCTCACGCCTATCTTGCGACGGGTTAACCCAATCATCAGGTAAACCACCAGCTGGCCAGGCCCGTGATAGGTCACCTGTCCACCACGGTCCACCTGGATTACCGGAATATCACCCGGCGCCAGAATGTGTTCTGCCTTGCCGGCCTGGCCCTGGGTGTACACCCGGGGATGTTCCAGGCACCAAAGCTCGTCATTCGAGTCGTCGCCTCTTTCCGCCGTGAAGCTTTTCATGGCTTCCCAGGTTTCCAGATAGGGCTGTTGCCCTAAAGACCTGACAATCAGATCAGGCATGGCATTTACAACACCATGTGAACGCGGCCGCTGGCCTTGAGATCCTCAAACAAGGCCTTTAGCTGTGGTTCGCCGGTCGCCAGAATATTCAGCCGTACCGAGCAGAACCGACCTTCCCTGCTGTCTTTTACCGAGATATCTTCTTCTTTGATTCCCGGAGCGTGCTGCTCAACAACCGCTACCACAAACTCTTTGAAATCCGGTGCGGCATCGCCAATCACTTTGATGCCGTAATCACAGGGAAACTCTATTTTTGGCGCTTTCGGCTCGCTCATGCCGCTTTTCTCCCGGGCTCAACTCGCCCTTACTGGAATAACTGAACAAAAAACAACTTGACGGCGTCCCAGATGCGCTTGAACAAACCGCCTTCAGGAACTTCCGTCAGCGCGAGCACTGGTTGGTCGATCAGTACTTCGCCATTAAAGGACACCTTCACACGGCCGAGCTCATCGCCGGCACGAATCGGTGCCTTGATCACTGAATCCAGATCCACGCTGGATTCCAGGCTGTTGCGGGACCCGCGGGGAATGGTCACGTAGGCATCTTCAAGCATGCCCACCGAAAGCTTGTCCGACTGACCGCCCCATACCTTGGCTTCAATCAGCTCTTGACCAGCGCGGAACAAGCGCTCGCTTTCATAGTAGCGAAACCCGTAGTTCAGCATTTTCTGAATTTCCTGAGACCGCGCCTCAGAACTGCTGGTTCCCATCACTGTCGCAATAAAGCGTGTGTCGTTGCGCTTGGCTGAAGCAACTAGACAGTACCCTGCCTCTTCAGTATGGCCGGTTTTGAGCCCATCGACACTTTCATCGCGCCACAGCAGGCTGTTGCGGTTTGGTTGACGGATATTGTTGTAAGTAAAGTGCTTCTCCGCGTATATCGGGTAGTTCTCCGGGTAATCATTAATGATCGCACGGGCCAGAACAGCCAGATCATAAGCGGTGGAAAAGTGATCGGCGGCAGGCAGACCAGTGGCATTCTGGAAGTGAGTATCCTTCATGCCCAGGAGCTGAGCTTGCTGGTTCATGATATCCACGAACGCACCCTCACTGCCTGCAACAAACTCCGCCAGCGCAACAGAGGCATCGTTACCCGACTGAATGATTACGCCTTTGAGGAGATCCTCTACGGATACGCTGGTGCCCTCCTTGATAAACGTACGGGAGCCCTCGGTTTTCCATGCCTTAACGCTGATAGGAACCATGTCGGACATGCTGATCCGGCCTTCGTCCAGCTCCCGCTCAACAATGTACGCTGTCATCATTTTGGTCAGGCTGGCCGGCGGTAAGCGCTCGTTACTGTTCTCCTCCATGATGATTCGACCACTTTTCGGATCCATCAGCACGTAGGAACTGCCAGCAATTTGCGGCGGCGAGGGAATCAGTACTGTCTGTGAAGCTGACTGACCTGATACCGTCAGCATCAGCACAAACGCAAAGATTGCTGAAACAAAAGAGAGTGAGCGAAAAACTGATTTTAATGCCATGGGTCCATTCGTTCGTCGTTAAGTGTGTTTTTTGTGTGATCTGACGATTAGTCAGAATCGGTCAGCACAATTGATTGCGCAAATCCTTCAGCTTCCAAAAGGCTCTGTGTTTTTCGTGCTGTGCCTTCATCCTGAAACGGCCCAACCTGAACCCGGTGAAAGCGCCCTGAGGCTGTGTCCACTGCGCGCACTCGCACAGAGTTACCACCCAAAGAGCTACCGAGCATATCCATGGCGCGGGTCTGTAACTTTTCTGCCGGGTCGCGACTGCTAAAGGAGCCGAGCTGAACAAACAGTCCGCCGCCCTGCCCGTCAAATGCGGTGCCAGCAGTTTGTGTTTGCACTGGACTGCGCCTCTGCTGCCCGTCCAGCGCAAAGGGCTGACCAGCCAGGAACATCCTGCCGTCTGGCTTCACTGTGATGGATGCTACTTCTACGCGTGCCGTCCCACGAGACTGATAACCCAATTTCTTGGCCGCCGCGTAAGACAAATCAATGAGGCGGTCGCCGTGGAACGGCCCCCGATCATTAACCCGGACAATCACAGATTGGCCGTTATCCAGATTGGTCACTTTTGCATAACCCGGAATCCGCAGCGATTTATGGGCGGCAGACATTTCGTACATATCAAACGTTTCGCCGTTAGACGTTTTGTGGCCATGGAATTTTTCGCCATACCAGCTTGCGGTTCCGCGAGCGACATAGCCGTCATTGCTGTCCATTACTGTGTAGTGTTTGC
Source organism: Marinobacter sp. KMM 10035 (assembly GCF_046537445.1). Lineage (NCBI taxonomy): Bacteria > Pseudomonadati > Pseudomonadota > Gammaproteobacteria > Pseudomonadales > Marinobacteraceae > Marinobacter > Marinobacter sp. KMM 10035. The sequence continues at coordinate 245,590 of NZ_JBBVMG010000003.1, forward strand.
CCCAAACTGTATAAGGGGATTTGTTCCCCGCCCTGACGGGAGCCTGATATACGGGCACTGCATCTGACAAGCCCGAGGCATCAAAGTTTCCTGTGGGCGCCCGGTCCTGAGTAATCGTGTAGCGTGATGAATGATCGGTGCCGTTTGGCGCAGGCGTTGGGGCTGAAGCGCAGCCGGCAAGAGTTACTGCCGCCAAGCCCAACAGCCATAACCCTGAGCGATAAAATGTCACTGTACAGATGCCCTCTGAAATATGCGCTGCCGAATAGAAGTTACAGCTCTCGCGATCATTGTAACGGGTTCGCGGCCCCTATCACCATTACCGGCCTGACATCAGGCCGAGATCATCCTGCGGTGGGTATGTATGGACATCAGAATACCAAACGCCGCCATCAGGGTAACGGTTGATGTTCCACCATAGGACACAAGCGGCAAAGGGACCCCGACCACTGGTAGCAGACCACTCACCATGCCGACATTGACAAACACGTAGATAAAGAAGGTCATGGTCAACGCACCCGCCACAAGACGGCTGAACGAATCCTGAGCGGTAACGGAAATAAAAAGGCAGCGCAAAATAATCAGGAAGTACACACTGAGCAACAGCAGAATCCCAACAAACCCGAACTCCTCCGCCAGAACTGCCACTATAAAATCCGTGTGGCTTTCCGGAAGAAACTCAAGATGCGACTGGGTGCCCTGAAGCCAGCCTTTGCCATCAAAACCGCCCGAACCAATAGCAGTTTTGGATTGAATGATATTCCAGCCCGCACCCAGCGGATCGCTCTGCGGGTCCAGCAGCGTCAGCACTCGCTGCTTCTGGTAATCGCGCATTCCGAAAAACCACATCACCGGCGCCGCGACAGACACCATGGCCAAAAATGCGCCTATGAGCTTCCAGCTCATGCCGGCAAAAAACACCACGAACAGCCCCGCCATTCCCACAAGAAGCGAGGTCCCGAGATCAGGCTGCCTCACGATCAGAAGCATCGGGAGCAACACAATTACCAGACCGACGCCAATTCGAGACAGCCGCGGTGGCAAGAAGTGGCGAGACAGATACCAGGCGGCCATTATGGGGACAACCAGCTTCATCAACTCAGATGGCTGAAACCGTGGCAAACCCGGTAGTGCCAACCAGCGCTGCGCACCTTTCGCGCCCACACCCATGAACAAAACAGCAACCAGGCCCGCGAGCCCGAGAATATAGAGCCAGGGCGCCCAGCGCCGGAAAACAGAAGGATCAAGCTGAGCGAAAACCAGCATCACTACAAACGCGATGGCAAAGCGCACGCCCTGTGCTTTAACAACATCCAGGTTCCGATCAGCTCCGCTATACAGCACGAAAAGGCCACTGGAAATCAGGGCAATGAGCAGGAAGAGAAGAATCGGGTCCAGATGCAGGGCAGACCACAGGCCTTTCGGGCGACCAAGAGGATTGCTGGCGGTTGAACTGAACACTTCCCGGGGGGCCATCAAGGTGTCTCACTTTGCGAATCGGTTTTGCTGATGAGGGAACCTGCAGCGGCAGAAAACTCCAGTATCCAGGCATCGAACAGAGCCCGGGCCACAGGGGCTGCGGTGCTACTGCCACCCCCGCCGTTTTCAACAATCACAGCAACCGCAATCTGTGGGTTTTTGACCGGCGCAAAACCAACAAACAGAGCATGGTCGCGCAATCGTTCCCGCACCTCCTCGGCGTCGTACTCTTCATCTTCTGCAAGGCTGAATACTTGGGCGGTGCCGGTTTTTCCGGCCATGCGGTAAGGAGCTCCGCGGCCTGCAGCGCGGGCGGTGCCCCTCACTCCATGCATCACTTCGGCCATGGAGTCGGCTATGAATTCCCAGTCACTCGGGTTTTTGAGCTGTAACGGCTCGTGGGTTTCGGAAGGCAAAAACTCGTCTGCGGAACGGTCACCCTGGATATCTTTCAGCAACCTTGGCTCTACCCACTCGCCACGGTTGGCAATCAGCGCAGTGGCTGTGGCCAACTGCAGTGGCGTAGACAACATAAAGCCCTGCCCTATACCTAGATTGACCGTGTCTCCCGGATACCAGGGCTCATTACGTGTGCCTCTTTTCCAGTCCGGGGAAGGCAAAATGCCGCTTAAAGCGCCAGACACATCGAGAGTCGCATCCTCGCCAAAGCCGAAACGAGCCAAATAATCGACCATGGTGTCCACACCCATTTCGATAGCCGCTTCATAAAAATAGACGTCACAGGACTGCGCCATTGCATAGGTCAGATCAACCCAGCCGTGGCCGCCCCGCTTCCAGTCACGCCAACGGCGACCTGCCGAATTGATTTGAAAGTGCCCGGGATCCCAAATGGTGTGATCCCTTGTGACCGCCCCACTATCCAGAGCCGCAATCGCCAGCATGGGTTTAAGCGTAGATCCTGGAGGGTACTGCCCTCGCAAAGCTCGATTAAACAGGGGCTTGTCTTTGCTCTCACTCAGCTCACGATAGTCTGCCACACTGATACCGGTCACAAACTGGTTGGCATCAAAGCCCGGTACGCTGGCCAATGCCAATATCCCACCTGTTGCAGGCTCGATGGCGACGATAGCCCCCCGGCGACCGTCAAGGAGCTCATGGGCCCGCGCCTGCAAACGCAAGTCCAGATGCAGCTTCAGGTCCTCACCTGGCACCGGATTTTCGCGCTCAAGAACTCTCAGAGTGCGGCCCCGCGCATTGGTTTCTACGTGCTGGTAGCCAACCCTTCCGTGCAAAAGCGCTTCGTAAAACCGCTCAACCCCGGATTTCCCTATGTAGTTGGTGCCAGCATAATTAACCGGGTCTATCCGTTGCAATTCGTCACGGTTGATTCGTCCGACAAACCCCAGCGCATGAGCCGTCAGTTCACTATGGGGGTAATATCGAACCAGTTCGGCCTCAACCTCTACGCCCGGCAGCTCGTGCCGGTGTACCGCCAGACGAGCAATCTCATCTTCGGTCAGGTCGTAGCGCAGCGGAATCTCCTGAAACGGGCGGCGAGGCTCGCGTAAGCGGCGTTGAAACCGCTCCAAATCCTCGTCGGATATATCAAGAATACTGACAAGCTGCTCAAGCGCAGCACCTGTATCGCCAACACGTTCCGGCACTACAGTTACGCTGAAGACGGGGCGATTTTCCGCCAGCAAAACCTGGTTACGATCGTATACAAGACCGCGGGGGGGCGGCACAGACTGGACCTGCACGCGGTTTTTATCAGAGAGGGTGGTGTAAATATCATGCTCGACAATCTGGAGCTGATACATACGGGCAACAAGCACTGACAAAAGGAGGAATACCACCACCAGCATAACAGTAACACGACGCTGGAACAGTCTGCGCTCGGCGGCAGTATCCTTGAATTCACCCCACGGCATGGATGTTTCCTAAGCCCGGTGGTACGGGTGGTTACGGGTAATCGACCAGGCTCTGTATAACTGTTCTGCCAACAGAATCCGAACCAGGGGGTGAGGCAAGGTAAGAGGGGAAAGAGACCACTGCTGATCTGCGCGCTGACGGCAAGGGTCGGCCAAACCATCAGGCCCACCAACAAGAAAGCTCACATCCCTTCCGTCTTGCTGCCAGCTTTCCAACTGGCTGGCCAGCTTTTCGGTAGACCAAGGGCGCCCTGTCACTTCCAGCGCGACCACTCTGTCTTTAGGACCGGTTGCTGCCAGTATCGCGTCGCTTTCACGCTGCATCAGCCGGGAAATATCGGGGTTCTTGCCACGATGAGGCATGGCAATTTCTACCAACTCAAGAGGCATTTCCGGAGGCATACGACGAGCGTAGTCGTCGTAGCCCTTACTGACCCAGTCGGGCATCTTTTGCCCCACACAGATCAGGCGCAGTCGCATGATTACTCGCTGCCCTCAGCCTCGACATCCGGCGCGTCACGCCAGAAGCGTTCCAGATCATAAAATTCACGGGTGGCGGGGAGCATCAGGTGTACAACCACGTCGCCCATATCCACCAGAATCCAGTCGCTGCCGCCACCACCTTCCACGCTATTGACTCGAACGCCCTTCTCTTTGGCGTCAAGGACAACCGAATCCGCAAGGGATTTAACGTGACGATTGGATGTTCCGGATGCCAGAACCATAAAATCGGTAACGCTGGTACGGTCCCGCACATCAACAACGCTGATGTCTTTTGCTTTCACATCTTCAAGTGCATTCACTATCAGATCTTTGAGTTGCTCTGCCTGCATAATTACCCTGTTGTCCGGGTGCCGGCCGGAATGGCCACCCGAAAAGTCATTTTCGATGGCGATTGTAGCACTAAAAGTTCTTTACGGGGCATGCCCCGTAAAGCCCCATACGTTGAATCTCCGCCAAGACCGCATCCGGAGCCAGATAACGGGGTGACAGGCCACGGCCAATCCGGTCACGGATGCCGGTTGCTGAAATATCCAGCCAGGGCGGATTCAGGTTAAGAATCTTCCCGGCGGCACTGCGGTATAGATCTTCGGCGTTACCAACACTGCGCTCCTCAAGCAGCCTGGCTGGCTCATCTTTCGGATCCAACGCTATGCCCGGACGCTGCACAACAATAATGTGAGCCAACTCAGGAATTTCCCGCCACTCATTCCAGCGATCAAGGCCGGCAAAGGCATCTGTACCTAAAACCATAGCCAGCGGCACCTTGGCACCCAACTCGCTGCGCAGTTGGCGCAAGGTATCCGCCGTGAAGGACGCGCCTCCCCGGCGCAGTTCGCGATCGTCAACACTCAAGCGAGGCTCACCGGCAATCGCCAACTCAAGCAAGCGCAACCGTTGCTCGGCTGTCGCTCCTGTCTCACCCTTATGCGGGGGAATATGACAGGGCATCAGACTTACGGGCACACCTCGAAGCCGCTCGCTAACCTCCAGTGCCAGGCGCAGATGCCCATGGTGTATCGGATCGAAGGTTCCACCATAAATCACATGCATCAGCATCAGGCCCGAATATGCCCATCGCCGAACACCACATACTTCTGCGAGGTCAGCCCCTCAAGCCCAACCGGCCCGCGGGCATGTATTTTGTCGGTGGAGATTCCAATCTCAGCTCCCAAGCCGTACTCAAAGCCATCCGCAAAGCGGGTGGATGCGTTGACCATCACGGAGCTTGAATCCACCTCGGTGATAAAGCGCCGGGCGCGGGTGTAATTCTCTGTGATAATGCTGTCGGTATGCTGGGAGCTGTAACGGTTGATGTGCGCAATCGCGCCATCCAACCCGTCCACCACTCGAATGGCCAACACAGGTGCCAGATATTCCTCCTCCCAATCCGCCACGGTGGCGGAGTTCATCTCCGGAATAATTTCCCGGGTTTGCTCGCACCCTCTAAGTTCTACACCCTTCTCAATAAACGCAGAGCTCAGCAGCGGTAACATATCAGCGGCAATTTCCTTATCCACCAACAGAGTCTCCATTGTATTACAGGTGCCATACCGGTGCGTTTTCGCATTAACCGCAACATTCAATGCTTTTTCAGGATCAGCATGGCTATCGATGTACACATGGCACACGCCATCCAGGTGTTTGATAACGGGCACCCGCGCGTCCCGGCTGATTCGCTCAATCAGGCCCTTACCGCCTCTGGGTACAATCACATCCACATAATCCGGCATGGTAATCAGCTCACCAACAGCCGCCCGATCCGTCGTTCTGATGACCTGCACAGCTGTTTCTGGCAAACCTGCATCGGCAAGCCCCCGGGCCAAACACAAGGCAATGGCCTGGTTGGAATGGATAGATTCGGAACCACCGCGCAAAATCGTGGCGTTGCCAGACTTCAAGCATAAGCTGGCAGCCTCAACCGTCACATTGGGCCGGGATTCGTAAATAATGCCGATAACCCCCAAGGGCACACGCATCTTGCCTACTTGAATGCCGGATGGGCGGTAGGTCATGTCGGTAATTGCACCAATAGGGTCTGGCAAGGAGGCAACCTGTCGCAGGCCTTCAATCATGGCATCTACCCGCGCAGGCGTGAGCTCAAGCCTGTCCAACATAGCAGCGTCCAGACCACTTTCTTTCCCGGCGGCAAGATCACGAGCATTTGCCTCAGCCAGCTCACTGCGCGCCGCATCCAGCGCCTCCGCCGTTGCCAGAAGCGCCCGGTTTCGCACTTCAGTGGTAGACCGGGCAACGAGTGTCGCCGCTGCCCGGGCTTGCTGCCCGACTTCGGTCATATAAGCTGCAATATCCATCCCTTTACCTTATGTATTTTTGCCAGAATTCAGTAAATAGAGGTTAACTTTACCTTTCCCGTTTCAAGTACGCACCCCAAACAGATATTATACCGTTGCGGTACAACGGGAACCCCGAAAAAGGACGAATACCATGGCCCAGACGGCCGATAAGTTTTTGCTGAACCGGTTATCACGCGCCAGCCTCGCCGTTTTTGTGGCAATTGCTGTTTTGTGCGCCTTATTGGGCGAGCCGCTTACCGCGGCAAGCGCCGCAGCTGCGGCGGGCGTTATTATCTGCGGGCGTAGCTTTCATCCCAGCCGAGGCACCACTCCATGGCCAATGGTTCAAAGGCTGTTTTTTGTAGCGCTTATCCTCCTGCTGATGAGCAGCTTCTGGACAGGCCCCTGGGCACTCAGTCACTGGCTCTACGGACTCCCGCTGGTTGTATTTGCCCTGATACCCCGCGGCATCGCAGCTCCCACAACCATTGTAATAGTAGCTCTTGCCGTGACCGCAGCCCATTGGGCAGAAGGCATAGCTGACCGACATCAGATGATCAGCGCCCTCCTGCTAACGGTACTGCTTTCTGCCGTGTTCATATTTTTGCGCGAGTATAAAACCCGCCAGCTAGCACCCCTGAGGCGCACAGATGAACTAACTCAAGCCGCCAGCCGGGAATATCTTTCTGCCGATCTGCACAAAGAAATTCAGCGCAGCGAGCGCGAGGGTACAGACATGTCGGTCATTATGATCGGCCTTGACGCCCATGCCAGCGACAACGATCCTGACGAAGACATCCGTTCAATTCTCCCAAGAATTGGCCGCTTTCTGCACTCTCAACTGCGGGATTTTGATACCTACTACCGGGCCGCAGACCTGCAGTTTCTGGTGATATTGCCGGGCATAGCCACTCAGGAGGCTACTCTCAGGGCAGAATCAATCCGCAAAGGGCTGGGAACACTGCTGGAAACCCACGGTATGAATCTGACCGTCAGTACTGGCATCGCCGGGCTGAACATTGGGGACAACGCCGACAGTCTCCAGCAGAGCGCCGCTAACGCTCTACGCAGAGCACAGCAACAAGGAGGCAACCGGACTCAGGCATATAGCACACGGTCACCGACTACACCCCCAACCCAGCCTCGTGCGGAGGGATCTGTACCATGACCGAAACCCGGCTGAGAACCTGGACTCACAGCATTGGCTATGGCATTGCCACCCTGTTTATATTTACCCTGGCTCTGCAAAACCTTCGATACGGCTTCTACGAGCTATTCTACCTTGCCGCTGGCATGGCCGCCCTGACCCTTGGCGGCATGGCCTACACACTCGTGAGTCGCCGGCGCCAACTCTCGGCACCAGGCCACCTGATTATTCTCGCAAGCCTGAACAGCGGCCTCCTGGCAGCGATGTTTACAATCGGAAGCACCAGCATTACCCACTGGGCAATGCCGTTGCTGCTGCTCAATCTGCTCATACTGCCCCTTCGCCACGCCCTGATGCTTTCTCTGCTACTGCTTATCCCAATGTCGATTCTGCTGTTTATAAAGCAGCCGGCAGCCGATGCGATTACTGCTGTCAGTGGCTTATTCATCATCCTGACGGTTGCTGCACTTTATATATGGCAGTATGACCACATGGCGCAATCTGCAGAAGATCTTGCCATTACTGACCCAGTTACCGGCGCTCACAATGCCCGTTTCCTTGACGAAACCCTGCAGAAAGAAATCAGCCGGGCCATTGCCACCGGTCACAACCTCTCAGTGATAAACCTGACCATTGATTACGCCGACGAGGCCTCTAAACTCTATGGCGAGCCAGGCATGCAAGCGCTGTTTTACAACATGACCCAACATCTTTTTGGTGTAATCCGTGCTGGCGACACTCTGTATACACTGAATGATTCCGAATTTTTCCTGATCTTGCCTTTCACGCCTGAAGAAGGTGTACGCGTCATTGCAGAACGCATCCGGCGCACAATTTCCGAAAGCGAATGGCCGGTAACGGGTACGGCTACAGTGAGTCTCGGCTGCACGACCCGTGGGAGCAGCGATACCCGCACCGACACCCTCCGAAATCGTGCCCATCAAGCCATGCTTGAAGCGCGCAAGCGCGGAGCTGATACGGCCTGGTTCAGCCCGGGAGAGACGCTCCGCACATGAGCAGCACCTGGCTTTCAGATCTGACTGCGTGGCTTAGCGCCAACCCCGGCTGGGTATCTCTGGCTTTATTCAGCACCGCATTTATTGAATCCCTGGCGATTGCCGGCATTCTTGTGCCCGGCGTTGCCTTCCTGTTCACCCTTTCGGTTATGGCTGCTCAGATAGACATGCCCCTTATGACCGTATTGGTTTGGGCTTGGCTGGGCGCAGTCAGCGGCGACACCGTAAGTTTTGCAATTGGCAGGCTGTTTCAGGGACGTCTGGCAAGTGTATGGCCATTAAACCATTACCCGGAACACATCAGAAAAGCAGAGACTTTCTTCCTTCTACATGGCGGAAAGAGCGTTATTATCGGGCGTTTTGTAGGGCCGTTGCGCCCTATAATCCCCCTGGTTGCGGGCGCTCTGCTGATGCCTTGGCGCCGTTTTCTGGCCTTCAACATTGGCTCAGCCATTGGTTGGGCACCGGCCTATATTTTGCCGGGTTTTCTGGTGGGCGGCGCACTGGCCAGCGAACTTCAGCCACCAGCGCATGTGTATTTGGTTACCGGCATCAGCTTGGCAACACTGGCAATCATCTATCTGGTTATCTTCCGCTTTCAACTGGGCCTTGGCGATAATAGTCGCCTCTACTTGTGGCTTCAGCGAAAGATGGCACAGTATGAAACAACGCATCGTTTTTGGCGTCTCTATTCCAACGAACGCCCAGCAAAAGAGAGCGAGTTTCCCCTTGCTTCACTTATGCTTGCTTTTGGTGCTCTTGCCCTGTTCATTCTCTGGGGCCAGCTCGCAACGATGACCGACGTGATCACGCCGTTCGATCAGCTGGTGATGCACTGGTTTAGTGATTTTCGCCAACCACTGCTGGATGCGCCCGTCATTGCCGCCACACTGCTTGGTGACCCTCCTGTTCTTATCGCTGCCGCCGTCCTCGCGTGCGCTGCATTGGCGTTCAGGGGCCACTATGCAGCGTCTGTGCATGTTTTCTCAGCCGCAATTCTGACAATTTTTCTGGTATGGGGCCTTAAATACGCCATTGGCTCAGTGCGTCCGGACCAGGTTGTAAATCCGCCATCATCAGGCTCTTTTCCCAGCGGCCACACGACAGGCATCACAGTGCTTTTCACTATGTTAGCCAGCTTCATAGCGGCAGAAACGCACACCCGGAAGCGCTGGCAAACCTACATACTGTTTTCACTACCGTTGATCCCTGTCGCCATCAGCCGGCTTTACTTGGGCGTACACTGGTTCAGCGATATTGTAGGGGGACTGCTACTCGGGTTGGCGATCACTGGCGCAACAAGGGCCAGCTTCAGCCGGTTTGACCGGGTGCCTATTTCTCTGGATGTATTAAGCGTAGGGGCAGCACTAGCCTGGCTGTTGTTTTGCGGGGGCTACATATGGTTCATGTGGTCTGGAGCCATACAGCATTACGCGCCAGCCCTTTGACGCTTTCAGCCCTCGTCAAGAGCATCCAGTAGCTCCTGCAGTCGAGCAAGGCGCGCCAATGGATCCTGCATTTCCAAAAGCTGCTGCTTATCCTGTTTGTCCAAAGGCAGCAGCTCCGTCAATCGCCAGCTGACATCGCGGGCATCCTCATAATCAACACTCATGCCGAGCTCATCGATCACGGGGTGTCGAAACAGGGCGCGCAGCACGGATGGCAACTCATGAAATGCAGTGGGAATGCCCGTACCGGGTTCAGCCGGCAAAAACTCCACCTCACCCAGATTCAGCCCATCATCCTGTTGCCAGGAATCCGTGATGGTCACCTTTGAATCGCCTTCAACGGTGATTCCCAGCAACCCGTTGTCTAACTTTTTGAAATCGACAATGCGCACATAGGTGCCTGTTTCATAGAAGGATGCCGTGCGGCCGGCTTCATTGCCGTTGCGCAGCAAACTGATAACAAACCCTTGATCCTCTTTCATGCAACGGCTCAGCATATCGATGTAGCGCGGCTCGAACAGCTGCAAGGGAATCCTGCCGCCAGGCAAAACAACGGAATTGAGTGGGAAGACAGGTACCTTCATCGAATCGACAGCAGCTGTTGCACTTCTTCAACTCGAGCTCGCGCTTCGGTGAGAAGCTCAAGGCTGCGGGATGCATTCAGCTCAAGGTTGCCCAACCTGCGATAGGCCGGCACGTCATCGAACGCAGGCAAACCTTCGTTCTGGCTTGATCCGATCATGGCGTGTAGCTGCGCAACAATAACCACATCAACCAGTTGCGGCTCGGCCTCACGGCTTTCGTACCTCCAGTCTTCCGCATGACGCACAGCTTCGACAAAGGCCGGCGGAAACGACCAGCTTCCCAACACTGCGGTACCCACGTCAGCCCGCAGTTCGCTGATGGCATTCTTCAGGTTGGTATCGTCAGCAAACAGGTTCACGTGATGTTCCGCCTGCACCAGAACGGGCACCACACCTATGTCGTGCAGCAAGCCCGCCAGCAGTGCCTCTTCCGGGTTCAAACGAGTTGCATGATCGGCCAACACCCAGCAAAGCGCTGCCACCTCTCGGGAATGGCGCCAGAGCTTCTCCATTTCCTTTTGCAATGATGGGTGCCGGCTTTTGAACACTTCCCGCATGGAAAACACCGTCACTAACTGCCGGGTTGTTCGCATTCCCAAACGCACCACAGTCTCGCGCACGTTGCGCACATCACTGAAGCCCCGATAAAGTGGGCTGTTACAGGCCCGCACCAGCTTGGCCGCCATGGCCGGATCGGCAGACACTGCGGTGGCCACTTCGTCGGCTGTGGAGTCATCCCGGTCTACCAGGCGCCGCACTTTCCAGGCCACATCGGGAACACTGGGCAATTTAAGCTGATTGGAGCGAAGCTCCGCGTAAAACTCCATCAATAGATGGTGTTCCTCACTTTCGCCATCCTGGCTTTCGCCCGAATCCATCTCTACCTGTGCCACTGGCGCCGAACGCAATAGCTGGTTGAGTACATCCTGTTCCACCACGAGAAACTCGCAATTTTTAACTGCCGTCACGTCGTACATTCTTGGCTGCAGTCTGGCGATGGGATTCAACGCCTGGTCGGTTTCAGCTTCAATAACCGATTTGCGCCCATCTACTGACTCCAGCTCAACTTTCCCCGTTACCAGAAAATAATCAAGGCCGTCGCGCACACCACGTTCCAACACGCGCTGGCCAGGGCCGTGAGATCTGCGCTCCGCACGACTGGCCAGCACAACCAACTGATCATCAGTTAGCCGGTTCAGTGGCTGAAATTCCTTCAGGCGGCGCAGCGGCAGGCTTTCCTGGCTAGCCATAGATAATCTCCTAAGTTGGCTCAAAGCGGGAAATAGTGCTTTATAACATCTGTTAACGATTGTAACCATGACGCCGCAAAACAGCCATGCGCCTGGGGTCTAATCTGGTATCCTTTGCATCTGCACCAGCAATCACCCCTTTTACATACAGAGAGAGATCAGAACACCATGCCTCAGTATCGTTCGCGGACATCCACCGCAGGCCGTAACATGGCCGGCGCCCGCGCGCTCTGGCGCGCCACCGGCATGAAAGACGATGATTTCGGCAAGCCGATTATTGCCGTTGTTAACTCCTTCACACAGTTTGTGCCCGGGCACGTGCATCTCAAGGATCTGGGGCAGCTCGTATGCCGCGAAATTGAGGCTGCGGGTGGCGTTGCCAAAGAATTCAACACCATCGCGGTAGATGACGGCATCGCCATGGGCCACGACGGTATGCTTTACTCCCTGCCCTCCCGCGAAATCATTGCCGATTCGGTTGAATACATGGTGAATGCCCACTGCGCCGACGCAATGGTGTGCATCTCCAACTGCGACAAAATCACCCCGGGCATGATAATGGCAGCCATGCGTTTGAATATACCCGCCATTTTCGTATCTGGCGGCCCTATGGAAGCCGGCAAGACCAAGCTTTCTGAACACAAGCTGGACCTGGTGGATGCAATGGTGATAGCCGCCGACCCCACAGCCGACGATGAAAAGGTCGCAGAATACGAGCGCTCCGCTTGCCCAACCTGCGGTTCCTGTTCTGGCATGTTCACTGCCAACTCCATGAACTGCCTGGCAGAGGCCATTGGCCTGGCCCTACCTGGCAACGGCTCCATGCTTGCAACCCACGCCGACCGCGAGCAGCTATTCCTGAAAGCCGGTCGACAGATTGTGGAAAATACCAAACGTTATTACGAACAGGACGACGCCAGCGTTCTTCCTCGCAGTATTGCGTCCATGGCCGCATTCGAAAACGCCATGGTGATGGATATCGCCATGGGAGGATCCACTAACACGATCCTGCACTTGCTGGCAGCAGCTCAGGAAGGTGGGGTTCCGTTTACTCTGAACGAGATTGACCAGCTTTCCCGCAAGGTTCCGCAGCTGTGCAAAGTGGCACCCAACTCACCTAAATACCACATGGAAGACGTGCACCGTGCGGGTGGCATTATGGGGATTCTTGGCGAACTGGAGCGCGGCGGCCTGATCAACACCGATCTGCCAACGGTACACAGCAAAACCATGAAAGAGGCCCTCGAAACCTGGGACATCATGCGCTCCCCTCCCCCCGAAGTTGTCGAGTTCTACAAAGCAGGGCCGGCCGGAATTCCTACCCAGACCGCCTTTAGCCAAAGCACTCGCTGGCCCAGCCTGGACGGCGACCGTGAAGCCGGTTGCATCCGCTCCGTTGAACACGCCTACAGTGCCGAGGGTGGCCTGGCCGTTCTTTATGGCAACATCGCTATTGACGGTTGTGTGGTGAAAACCGCTGGCGTGGACGAGAGCATTTTTGTATTCGAAGGCAAGGCGAAAGTATTCGAAAGCCAGGACGCTGCGGTGGCGGGTATTCTGGAAGACGAGGTCAAGGCTGGCGACGTGGTCATTATCCGCTACGAAGGCCCCAAGGGCGGCCCCGGCATGCAGGAAATGCTTTACCCAACAAGCTACCTGAAGTCCAAAGGGCTGGGTAAGGACTGCGCACTGCTCACCGATGGCCGGTTCTCCGGTGGCACCTCCGGGCTTTCCATAGGACACGCCTCACCCGAAGCTGCGGCAGGTGGCGCAATAGGGCTGATCGAAGACGGCGATACCATCCTGATCGATATACCAGGACGATCCATCAATGTGCAACTGGATCAGCAGGAACTGGAGCGCCGTCGCGAAGCCCGCGACGCCAAAGGCTGGAAACCCGAACAGCCCCGCGACCGCGCTGTATCCGCAGCCCTGAAAGCATACGCACTGCTAGCAACCAGCGCTGATAAAGGCGCCGTAAGGGATCTGGAAAAGCTCGGCTGATCTGGAGCCTTACACGAAAAAGCCCGCACAGAACTTGCTATCTGCGCGGGCTTTTCGTTTTGATGTGCTTGTTGCGCCAGTCTTAAAACAGTGACCAGCCGCCATCTTCCTCTTCTTCAATAACCTCTTCTTCAACCGGCTCCGGATTGCTCGGCGCTGCTGCCTTGGCTTTCGCAGGCGCCGCTACGGTCGTATTAGCGGCAACATTAACGCTGATCATTCCCAACGCTTTTTTTGTCGCCTCATCCAGAATACCGTTCGCCTGAAGCCCATTTTCCTTCTGGAAACGAGACAGCTCAGACCGGGTGTTGTTATCTATTCCAGGGTTCACATTGGTAATATTGTACCCAGCGCCATGAAGGGCATTCTTGAGCGCAACCGTTTCATCAGCGAACGCAGCGGGCGCGAAACCCAGCACTGCGGTTGTGCCAGCTGCAACGACAAAGCGGCCTAAACGGGTAGTCGCGTATTTCATGATACTCACCTGCTTTACTCCTGATATCTCAACGATATCCGTTTCTTTCTTGTTATGTGGTGCCAATCTCCACAGGCTGAGGCGAACTGGTAAAAGCCTAACATACTTTTGTCTCATGTCGCCTTAACCGACATCGTCCCCGGTAGTTTCGACCTTTTGGGCCTCCTCGCTGAACTCACGAATAAAGATTCCCCAAAACGCCATGAATAATGCGGCAACCAAAGGCCCCATCACAAAGCCATTAATACCAAACATGGCCAAGCCACCCAGAGTGGAGAGCAGCACAATGTAATCCGGCAATTTTGTGTCCCGGCCGACCATAATCGGGCGCAAAAGATTATCCGCAAGCCCTATTACAACCACACCGAATATCGTAAGCACTACGGCGGGAACGATATCGCCTACAGCAGCGAGATAAATCGCCGCAGGCACCCATACCAAGGCTGCGCCAACTGCCGGAAGTAGTGAAAAGATGGCCATGACCACGCCCCACAACAAGGCGCCACTAATACCAAGAACCCAAAAAATAATGCCGCCCAATGCGCCCTGAATAATAGCAATCAAAAGATTGCCTTTAACGGTTGCCCGCGTTACCTCAGCAAACTTGGCAAACAGCAACCGCTCACGTTCATCACCCAGAGGAAGTGCGCGGATCATCAGCTCAATCAGCTTGCTTCCATCACGCAGCAGAAAGAACGACAAGTACATCATCAGAGCCAACCCGAGGAAAAATTGAAAGGTGTTCTGGCCAATACCCAAAGCCTGCTTGGCGAGAAACTGGCTACCACCCACGAATAAGCTAACCACGCGATCCCGGATTTCGCCGAAGTTGATATCAAACTGCGCAAGGAACGTCTGTATGCCCGGGAAAGACTTACTCACCTGATCAATATATTCGCCAGGCTTTATATTTCCGTCCTGAATTTGCTGATAGATCCCCAGCCCTTCACTCACCAGAGACGTCACCAGCAACAATACCGGTATAACCACGATCAGCATGCAAACCATTAGAGTTATCAAAGCATTTATATTTGGCCTGTCACCAAACCGGCGCACCAAAAAGATTTGAAACGGATGAAAGATCAATGCAATGGCGATCGCCCAAAATATGGGCCCGACAAAAGGCTTCATGAGCAACACGAAGGCAAGAGTTACACCGACCAGCATGGCAAGAAAAGTTCGTGTCTCAAGTTTTGCGTACATAATTCCGTTTTATCCCTCGCAGATTCAGTCGAATAATAGCCTAACACGACCGCATGGCCACTGAAGCATGCTTCAGGGTATAGTGGACTGTTGTTGATCAACTATTAAACAGGTTATGGTGTTGGATCTGGAAACCTTTACCACAGAATCGGCTCTGGACGCCGCGGCGGAACTGCGCCGAGTACTCGCTGCCAGAACCCATCGCAGAAAAGTGCTGGGCCAGGAAGTTATAGTGCCAGGACAACTGGGCGAAGCTCTGCAATTGCCGCGCATCATCAACCGGCTTCAAAGCAAACAGCAGCGGTTTCGGGACCAGGGGCTGGATGATTTCCAGGAACTCTGGCCAACACTATCAGCTTCAACCCGGGAAAAAGTGCTCGATGCAATCGGCTGGTATGACCCAAAAGACCTCAGCTGGGAAGACAAGCGCTCTAACCGCCGCCCAGCAGTGGCCCCGGACAATTCCTGATTCAAAGCCACAACGCACTGTTACGCAACTCAAACACAGCAACCTGTGAACTGATTTATCCTAGTGATTGAAGATTGTTGATCGGGCTCTGGATAAGCAAAGCCGGCAATGGTCACGCAACCAATCAGTCAGGACAGTCGATGGCATGCGTATTCTGAGAACCGATGAGAGCCGTTTCGCAGGTCTTCCGGATTACCCGTTCACCCCCAACTATATGGATGTAGAGCCCGGCCTCCGCATGCACTACGTTGACGAAGGCCCAGCTGGCGCCTCGCCTGTTCTTATGCTCCATGGAGAGCCATCCTGGTCGTATCTGTACCGCCATATGATCCCTATCGTCGCGGCTGAGGGCCACCGAGTGCTGGCACCTGACCTGATAGGTTTCGGAAAGTCCGACAAACCAGCATCTGTTGACGACTATACTTACGAACGCCACCTGGCTTGGCTCACGCACTGGCTGGAAGCTATGGATCTCCAGAATATCACTCTGGTTTGCCAAAACTGGGGTTCGCTTCTGGGCCTGCGCCTTGCTGCAGCACTACCAAACCGATTCCAGCGCATTATTGTAGGTAACGGCATGCTGCCAACCGGAGAAACCCGCGCGCCGGCAGCATTCAGCGTGTGGAAAGCCTTTGCTACCCACAGCCCCTGGTTTCCCGTTGGCCGAATTGTACAACTGGGCACCGAGCGAACCTTGAACAAACACGAGTTAGCAGCCTACGAGGCCCCCTTCCCTTCAGCAGAGTACAAAGCAGGGGCGCGGGCATTTCCAAAACTGGTACCTGTATCGCCTGGCGATCCGGCAAGCAGCGCCAACAAGGCCGCATGGAAAGTTCTGGAAAAATGGCGTAAGCCTTTCATAACCTGCTTCAGCAGCGGCGACCCCATCACCCGGGGTGGGGACCGCTATATGCAACGTCGCATCCCTGGCGCATTGGGGCAACCTCACATTACACTGCGCGGAGGGCACTTTTTGCAGGAAGACTCCCCCGAAGATTTCGCGCGAATCATTATTGACGCATTAAAGGCAGAGATGGCGGCCTGAGCTGCCATCAGCCAAAAACGGCGACCGTTTGACGGCTTAGTGCCAGCAACTCGCCCCGAGGTGTCCATACCCGGGCTTCGCAATGGCAATAGCCGTCTCCTGACTGATCAATCGTCGCCTTGTACAAAAGCCAGTCGTCCGCTTTCAGCGCCGGCCTGGGATGAATAATATCCAGCGCCCAGGTTAGCGAACTGGCTGGTACGGCCGATTTAAAATGTTGGAGAATCGCTGGAGGCCAGGCATCAACCAGCGCCACTATATGAGCATCTGTAAGCTCTTCAGGCTCTTTCCGGAAGCGCATCCACCCTCCCATTTCACGCCCACCCACACCGCTGAACGGCATGCCCCCATATGCCCAACGCATCTCTATGTGTCTAATAAACCCGGGGGTCACACCTTCAATGAAAGGCAGTTCCTGGCATTTATCTACCGGATTCGCGTCCGGAGCCGATTCACCCTCCAGCCGCACAATCGATTCCCGGTGGCCGGCAAATGCACCAATACACACCACCCGAGGCTCTCCGTTCTGAACAATTCTCCCCTCGACCTGGGTAACAGCTCTCCCCTCACGTAAAATTTGAACATCGAAAACGGCTGGCACTTCTGCCTCTACCGGCCCGACAAATGATACGCTCATGGACCTCATTGGCCTGCCATCTACCACCGCATGGTCCATGCGATCAAAAACCAGGGCAGCCACCAAGCCACCAAAGGTTGCACGCCCCTGGGCCCAGGTTGCAGGCATCTCCAGCTCTTTGCCGGCACGGCCAGCAGCAATCAGTTCATCAAAGGTCATAGCGCTTCCCTGTTAGCAACCTACCAGTCAAAATGAAAGCCTGCACAAAACACGAAAACAATGCAATGGCAGTGCCCCGGCAACTACCTACACAGCATGAAAGATTTCACGTATTAAATTAGACCAAAAGCGGTTATAATATCGCCACATATGCATTGCCCGGCAATGCTTTACCTCCCGAATACCGAGTAAATCAATGTCTGAATTGTCCTTTGCCGAACTGGGGCTTGATCCAGCCGTACTTGAAGCTGTATCTGCTATTGGCTACGAAACCCCAACGCCCATCCAGGCCCAGTGCATTCCTGCACTGCTCGCTGGCAAACATCTACTGGGCGTTGCCCAGACCGGCACGGGTAAAACCGCCGCCTTCGCATTACCGCTGCTAAGCAGAGTTGATGCATCTGTAACTGAACCTCAAATTCTGGTTCTGGCCCCAACCCGGGAGCTGGCCATCCAGGTGGCGGAGGCTTTTACCTCCTACGCTACAAAATTTCGCAATTTCCACGTACTGCCAATTTACGGCGGTCAGGACTTTTATCCCCAGATCAAAGGCCTCAAGCGTGGTGCGCAGGTTATTGTCGGCACACCGGGTCGTATGCTCGACCACCTGCGCAAAGGCACCTTGCGCCTGGGCAACCTGAAGGCACTTGTGCTGGACGAAGCCGACGAAATGCTGCGCATGGGTTTCATTGATGATGTAGAAGCCATTCTGGCCAAAACGCCAGCTGACTGTCAGCGTGCATTGTTCTCTGCCACCATGCCACCGCAGATCAAGAAGGTTGCCCAAACCTACCTGCGCGACGCAGTAGAAGTGAAAATCGAGAGCGAAACCCGCACCGTTGAGCGTATTTCTCAATATTTTCTGCCGGTTTATGCAGAACGTAAGCTCGACGCTCTGACCCGCATTCTGGAAGTGGAGCCAACCGAAGGTGCAATTATTTTTGTACGCACCAAGGCTGAAACCACTCTTCTGGCCGAGAAGCTCAGTGCCCGTGGGCACGCAGTAGCACCTCTGAACGGTGATCTGAACCAGCGTCAGCGCGAGCAGACTGTTGAGGATCTGAAGCGCGGCAAGAAAGATATTATCGTTGCAACGGACGTTGCCGCTCGTGGTCTGGACGTACCCAGAATCACTCACGTTATCAACTATGATGTGCCGTATGACACCGAAGCCTACATCCACCGGGTGGGTCGTACCGGCCGCGCCGGTCGCGTAGGCAAGGCTATTCTTCTGGTCACCCCACGTGAGCGGAGCTGGTTGCGCACACTTGAGCGCGCGACCAACTCGCCTATGATGGCTTATGAACTGCCCTCGCCGGTTGAACTGAAGAAAATGCGCGAAGAGCAGTTTGAAACCCAGCTATTGGGCTATGCTGAAGACAAAAAGCTCGCCAAGTCCATGGCACTGCTGGATGAGATCGCGGAGCGCAACGAGATGGACATTGCCATGGTTGCGGGCGCTTTGGCGTGCTGGATGGAGGCAATGCAGCCTGGCTTGCTACCCCTGGAACAGCCAGAAGCCCTGCCAGTAGTGTCTGCTTCTGCACCTGCTCGCCGTGATCGCAAAGGTGGTGGCGGCCGCCCGGGTGAATTCCGCAAAGGACCACCCAAAGGTGGCTACAAAGGACGCGGCGGCCCTGGCGGCGCTGGTGCCCGTGGCAAGCCACCCGGCAAAGGCGGCAAGCCGGCAGGTAAGCGGCCTCCTCGTCAATCTGACGCCAAGCGCTGATAGACGACGAAGCTGTAGTCGTAAGGATTGTTATCGGACGCGGAGAAATCCTCCCGTCCGATTTCTTCCCACTCATCCCAGTTCACTTCCGGGAAATAGGCATCGCCATCCACTTCGGCGTGCACCTGAGTGATATAGATGCGGTCTACCATGGGTAGCGCTTCTGTGTAGATTTGCCCTCCCCCGATTACCATTACCTCATCGACACCGTCCAGTTCTGCCTGGGCTTCGGCTTTTATCAATGCCTCATCCAGTGATTTTGCGCTGACGGTTCCTGCGGGGGCTTCCCGGTCTGCGTTTCTTGAAATAACAACGTTCATTCTGCCTGGCAGTGGTCTGCCGATGGAATCCCAGGTTTTACGGCCCATTATGATGGGCTTGCCCATGGTGGCTTGCTTGAAGTATTTCAGGTCGCCCGGTAAATACCATGGCAGGTTGTTGTTCCGGCCAATAACGCGGTTTCGGGACATAGCAACAATCAGAGCTTTACGCATGCTTGAGTTCCTTTGATTCCGGCTCGGAGCCGGCCTCGCACTTCAGGTTGGGGGGCTGCAAGGGTGCGGGAAGGGCTGTCCAAAAAACGCTGTGAATACGTCCGTGTACACTTGGCTCCGCCATCCATGGCTCCGCACATTTTTGGACAGCCCTTCCCGCACCCTTGCGATCAAACTATGGGAGAAGCCTGCCTTATTTATATTGCGATAGGGGCTTTGATTCCGGGATACGGGTTGTAACCCTCAAACTCGAAATCTTCCAGTTCGTAGTCAAAGATTGAACTCGGCTTACGCTTAATGGCCAACTTAGGGAGCGCTTTTGGCTCGCGCTTTAGCTGCTCGAAAACGATGTCATCGGTGAGATGATTTTGATACAGGTGGCAATCGCCAAAGGTATGCACAAACTCGCCAACTTCCAGATCACACTGCTGCGCAATCATATGCGTTAACAAGGCGTATGACGCAATGTTGAAGGGTACGCCCAAAAAAAGATCTGCACTACGCTGATAAAGCTGGCAAGAGAGCTTGCCATCGAGCACGTAGAACTGGAACAGGCAGTGGCAGGGTGCCAGTGCCATCAGGCCTTTCTCGGCGTTTTCCTGAGGGCCAATCGATTCATCCGGAAGCTCGGCCGGATTCCAGGCGGATACGATCAGGCGGCGGGAGTTTGGCTTTTTGCGGATCTGGTCGATCACTTCGCTGATCTGGTCTACCACGCGGCCGTCCGGGCACTCCCAGCTTCGCCATTGCTTGCCGTAAATCGGGCCGAGGTCGCCGTTTTCCAGTGCCCACTCGTTCCAGATGGAGACTTTGCGCTCTTTCAGCCAGTTGTTGTCTGTGGAGCCTTTCAGGAACCAGAGTAGCTCATAGATGATGCTGCGCAGGTGGACTTTTTTGGTGGTGACCAAGGGGAAGCCGTCTTGGAGATTAAAGCGGATCTGGCGTCCGAAAACCGAGCGGGTGCCAACGCCGGTGCGGTCACCTTTGTCGAATCCGTTGTCCACTACGTCGCGCATCAGGTCGAGATAGGCTTTCATTCCGCGTTTCTCCGGTAAGCAATGAACATCAAGGCCAGGCCGGCCAGAAGCATGGGTAAGGACAGCACCTGCCCCATGGTGAGCCAGTCGAAGGCCAGATAGCCTAGCTGGGCATCTGGTTGGCGCACAAATTCCACTAAAAACCGGAATACGCCATAGCAAACCAGGAACAGGCCAGACACAGCCATTCTGGGGCGCGGTTTGGCCGAGAACCACCAGAGAATAATGAAAAAGAGCACACCTTCAAGGGCGAACTGGTAAAGCTGGGAGGGGTGTCGTGCGAGCGCATCCGGAGCCTGACGGAAGACCATGCCCCAGGGCACATCCGTTGGTTTGCCCCAGAGTTCGCCGTTGATGAAGTTACCGATTCGCCCTGCTCCCAGTCCCACAGGCACCAGAGGTGCAACGAAGTCGGCAAGGTGCCAGAAGCCGGTACCGATTTTGCGACCGTACCACCACATGGCAAACATAACGCCCAACAGTCCGCCGTGGAAGGACATGCCGCCTTCCCATACTCGCAAAAGCCACAGGGGGTCTGCCAGGAAGGCGTCAAAGTTGTAAAAAATTACGTAGCCAAAGCGCCCGCCCAGGATAACCCCGAGCGCCAGATAGAACAGCAGGTCGCCCATCTGCTCCTCGGAAATCGGAGAGCCGGGTTTGCGGGCGCGCAGGCGGCCCAACCACCAGCCTGCAACAAAGCCGACGAGATAGGTCAATCCGTACCAGTGTATCTTGAGCGGCCCAAGGGAAATGGCCACCGGGTCTATCTGTGGATGCTGGAGCATCAATAACCTCTCAACTTAAAAGAAAACGTAGGCCAACCATTAGCAGCAGGATGGCGAACACGCGTTTCAGGGCTTTGGCGTTAAGCCGGTGTGCCAGGTTCGCTCCCACGCGAGCAAACAGCACACTGGTAAGAATAATCCCGATCAAAGCCGGCAAATAGATATAACCAAGGCTGTATTCCGGCAGGGCCGGCTCGCCCCACCCCGTCCAGGCATTGCCCACAGCACCGGCAACCGCAATTGGCAATCCGCAGGCGGCGGAGGTGCCTACCGCCTGCTGCATACGAACATTGCTCCAGCTCAGGTAGGGCACAGTAAGCGTTCCGCCGCCTATCCCGAAAATCGCTGAGGCCCAGCCAATACCTGCACCCGCACCTGCAAGGCCGGCTTTGCCTGCAACATTTCGGCCTGGCGAGGGGTTTACCTCGAACAGCATTTTCAGCCCGACCAGAATGACAAACACACCGATAATAAGTTCCAGCATAGCTCCGCTTAGCAGGGCAGCTGTCCAGGCGCCTATAAGCGCGCCAGCAACGATACCGAAGGCCATCGGCCGGAATACATCCCAGCGGATAGCCCCATGACCGTGATGCGAACGAATGGAGCTGAGGGATGTAAACACGATGGTCGCAAGTGAGGTGCCAACGGCCATGTGTGCCGCAATTTCCAGACTAAAATCCTGAGCCCCGAAACTGAAAATCAGTACCGGCACGATAATAAGGCCGCCACCAATCCCGAAGAGGCCTGCAAGAGTGCCAGCAAACGCGCCAAGCACCATATAGATGGCAAATACGGATAACAGGGACATACACTCTCACACATCCGGTAAAACAAGGCTGGTATGATACACACCGGCCGTGGCAACTTCACCACAAGCAGCACCCCTATCACCCACTGGAGAGCAACGTCGCATGTGCCTGATCGCATTTTCCCTTGGCCAGAGCGCCCGTTATCCGCTGGTGGTAGCCGCTAACCGGGATGAGTTTTTCCGAAGGCCCACCGCACCTCTGGACTGGTGGACTACTGAAAACGGCAACCGAGTGCTCTCCGGCAAGGACTTACAATCCGGCGGCACCTGGCTGGCCGTTTCCCCTGAAGGGCTTGTCACTGCGGTAACCAATGTTCGCGAGGGGTCGCCGGAAGCCGGGAAAATCAGTCGCGGTGAGTTACCGTTGCGAGCACTTGAGGAATCGGAACTGCAAATGCAAAGGAGCCTTGAAGGCACATCTTCCCGCTACGCAGGGTTCAATCTGGTTCGTATCGGCGACACGTCTGGTTGGTACTACAGCAACAGAGATGCTCACCCGGGCCGCAGAATTTTCCGTGGCACCTATGGCCTGAGCAATCACCTGCTCCAAACGCCCTGGCCCAAGCTTTTGCGCCTCAGGGAAGCGGTTGGCCACACAGTTAAATCTGCAGGGAAGAATACAGACACTCTGCACAACGATCTTACCAGCCTGCTGCAAGACACCACACCCGCACCAGACCACCTGCTCCCGAATTCCGGCGTGCACCGTGATACCGAACGTTTTCTTTCATCTCCATTTATAACAGGAACAGAATACGGCACCCGCGCAACCACCGTAATCAGCGTCTCGATCACCGGCGACATCCACGTTAGTGAACAGAGTTGGGTACCCGACGGACGCCCTGCGGAATACCGGCAATTCCACTGGCAGCGATAGCGCTCAGCCTCTGATATAATCCGCGAAATTCGTCCACCCGATCGGAGGGCCGCCAATGGCCGGTCAACAAGGCGCAACATCCATTGCCGACTTTGAAAAGTCTCTTGATGAGCTGGAAACACTTGTTCGCAACCTCGAACAAGGGGAATTGTCTCTCGAACAATCCCTGACAGCCTTCGAGCGCGGTGTAAAACTTACCCGCGCATGCCAACAGGCTCTTAAAGGCGCCGAGCAGCGGGTTGAACAGCTGGTACAAAATGGCGACGGAACCCTGGAAACCCGCCCATTTTCTCCGGACGACGCCGACTGATGCCTAACGGGACTCTGCCGACCATGGATTATCTTGAAACCTGTCGCAGCCGCGTGGATGCAGAGCTGGATCGCCTCATTGCGTCCGGGTCGACCTCTGAGCGGCTACAGGAGGCCATGCGCTACAGTGTTCTGGGCGGTGGCAAACGTATCCGGCCGGCATTAAGTCTGGCCGCTGCAAGTGCTCTGGGGCAGAACATGGAGATCGCGCTGGTACCTGCCTGTGCGATCGAGCTGATCCACGCTTATTCCCTTGTTCATGACGACCTGCCAGCCATGGACAACGACGAACTGCGTCGCGGCCGGCCAACCGCCCATATTGCCTTTGATGAGGCTACAGCCATTCTTGCCGGCGATGCCCTGCAGGCATTGGCATTTGAATGGCTGGCGGAGGCGCCCGGCATAGAAGCGCCAGCACGGCTTGCCATGATTCAGGAACTGGCCCACGCAAGTGGTCATAGCGGCATGGTAGGTGGTCAGGCTATTGATCTTGAATCTGTAGGCAAGAGCCTGACTCTGGCACAGCTCGAAAACATGCACCGACATAAAACCGGAGCATTAATTGAAGCCAGCGTTCGTATTGGTGCACTGACCGCGCCCGGAGTATGTGATCGCTCACTGGAAGCGTTGACAGCCTACGCGAAAGCCCTCGGGCTCGCCTTTCAGGTTCAGGATGACCTCTTGGACATTGAAGGCGACACCGAAACTATCGGGAAGCCTCAAGGCTCGGATATCGCCCGTGCCAAGCCGACCTATCCGGCTCTGTTGGGGCTAACCGGAGCACGTGAGCACCTCTCCTCTTTGCTGGACAACGCACTTGAGAGCCTGAAAGGCTTCGGGCCGGAAGCCGATCCTCTTCGAGCCATGGCGGATTACGTGGTGGCAAGAACTTACTGAACTTGCTGACATATGTGAAACAGGCCGCCCTGTTCCATTATAATGGCAGCCAGTTATCGAACATCCCGGAAAAGACCCGTATAGATGCAGGACACTTATATTTTCAAGGAAATCCCTTCACAGCGGCCCAACACGCCGTTGCTGGACCGGGTTGACGTACCCGCCCAACTGCGTGAGCTAGCCTCTGATCAGCTTACTCAGTTTGCGAGAGAGCTAAGGGCATTTCTGCTGTGGTCGGTTGGGCAGACCGGAGGCCATTTTGGCGCCGGGCTTGGCGTGCTCGAACTCACCGTAGCATTGCACTATGTTTTCAACACGCCGGAAGACCGACTGGTATGGGATGTTGGCCACCAGGCCTACCCACATAAGATTCTCACCGGCCGACGCGAACAGATGGGCAGCATTCGGCGCAAAGATGGCCTGGCCGGTTTCCCCAAACGCTCGGAAAGCGACTACGACACCTTTGGCGTAGGCCATTCCAGCACGTCCATCAGTGCCGCCCTGGGCATGGCGATCGCCGCCCGACAGCAGGGTACTGGTCGCAAGAGCATTGCCGTTATTGGTGATGGCGCCATGACCGCAGGCATGGCCTTCGAGGCACTGAATCACGCCGGGCATCTGCGCGCAGATATGCTGGTAATTCTGAACGACAACGACATGTCGATTTCGCGCAATGTTGGTGGTCTGTCCAACTATTTTGCCAAGCTGCTATCGAGCCGCACCTATAATCAGGTTCGCGATAGCAGCAAGAAGGTTCTCCAAGGTGCGCCACAGCTGATGGCGCTAGCCAAGAAAACCGAAGAGCACTTCAAGGGCATGATCGTGCCGGGCACCCTGTTTGAAGAGCTGGGCTTCAATTACATCGGGCCCATCGACGGCCACGACCTACCCTTGCTGGTAGAGACTCTGGAGAATATCCGCGAGCTTGAGGGGCCTCAATTTCTCCACGTGGTAACGACCAAGGGTAAGGGCTTTGCCCCTGCGGAAGCCGACCCCATTGGCTACCACGCAATCAACAAGATTGAACCTGTGCCCACCAGCAAGCCGGAGCCGGTTAAACCTGTCGCCACTAAGCAAAAGTACGCGAACGTATTCGGCCAATGGCTGTGTGATGCAGCTGTGTTGGATGAGCGCGTGAGCGGCATTACCCCCGCTATGTGCGAAGGCTCGGATTTGCTGGCATTCTCTGAACGCTTCCCGGATCGATATTTTGATGTGGCCATTGCGGAACAGCATGCTGTAACGCTTGCAGCGGGCATGGCCTGTGATGGTGCTAAACCAGTGGTTGCAATCTACTCGACTTTTTTACAGCGCGGGTACGATCAGCTGATTCACGATGTGGCCATCCAGAATCTGGATGTGTTGTTCGCTATCGACCGGGCGGGCCTGGTTGGCGAGGACGGCCCTACGCACGCAGGCGCGTTTGATATCAGCTATCTGCGCTGCATCCCGAATATGGTGTTGATGACGCCTTCAGACGAAAACGAAACCCGTCAATTGCTTCATACTGGCCTGATGTTCGATGGCCCCGCCGCAGTACGCTACCCGCGCGGAACCGGGCCAGGTGCAGAGATCCAGAAAGAACTTACCCCTCTGACAATTGGCAAGGGACGCAAGGTTCGCGAAGGCAGCGGCATTGCTATTCTTAATTTTGGCACGCTGCTCACACCAGCTCTGGAAGCTGCAGAGCAGCTTGGGGCTACCGTAGCCGACATGCGCTTCGTCAAGCCTTTGGACGAGGCGCTGGTTCTGGAGCTCGCAGAGCAGCACCACCTGCTGGTCACCCTGGAAGAGAATGCCATTGCGGGTGGCGCAGGAAGCGCTGTTACGGAATTCCTGAACAGCCAGGAGGTTTTGATGCCCGTGCTTCAACTCGGATTACCGGATACTTTCATTGATCACGGTAAGCACGACGAGCTTCTGAAGGATTGTGGACTGGACGCCAATGGCCTATTCGCTGCCATAAGCACTCGCATGGAGCGGTTGCAGCGCCAGCGGCTCAAAGCAGTCAAATAACTCCTCCACCAGCGCAACCTGCCGGCCAATACGCAAAAAGCCCGCTCAGTTCATCAAGCGGGCTTTGTCGTGTCTGCATGCAACTCAAGGCTGGCGCTATTGCTGATGATCATCATCCTGATGGGTTTCCAGCCAGTGCCCGAGCTTGCTTTGCTTGGTGTCGAGATAGTGCTCATTGTGGGGGTTGCGACCCACATGCAAGGGAACTCGCTCGGTTACTGCGATGCCATAGGAGGTCAACGCTTTAACCTTGCGGGGATTATTCGTCATCAGGCGCAGGCTTTTGATACCCAGATGTTCCAGCATATCCTTGCACATGCTGTAATCGCGCAAGTCTGCGGCGAAACCAAGGCGTTCGTTTGCCTCAACGGTATCCGCTCCCTGATCCTGCAGACGGTAGGCACGAATTTTATTCAGCAAGCCGATACCCCGGCCTTCCTGACGCAGATACATCAGAATACCGCGGCCTTCACGAGCAATGCTGCGTAACGCCTCTTCAAGCTGATAACCACAGTCGCAGCGCATGCTGTACAACGCATCGCCCGTTAGGCATTCAGAGTGCGTGCGGGCCAGCATGGGCTCGTCGCCGTCCAGCGACCCCAGGGTCAGGGCAACATGCTCCTTTCCCGTGTCCGGTTCTTCAAAGCCATGCATATCGAATACCCCAAACGGGGTCGGCAACCGGCAGGTCTCGATGTAACGAACAGCCACAGTACGTCCTCGTGGTTCAGTAAATCTGGGCGCGTATTCTATCATGGGCGCGCCCATCAGGCATCAGTGGTCGTCAGCAATCCAATGCCCACTGCGCCCGCCTTTCTTCTCCAGCAAACGCACCTTGCCAATTTCCATGCCCTTATCGACGGCCTTGCACATGTCGTAAAGGGTCAGTGCTGCGATACTGGCGGCTGTCAGAGCCTCCATTTCGACGCCTGTCTGCCCGGAAAGTTTGCACCGGGTCAGTATGTGTACCGATGCGCCGTCTGCCCCTGCGGTTAGCTCCACCTTCACTGAAGTGAGGTTCAGGGCGTGGCATAACGGAATCAGATCGTGGGTTCGTTTGGCGGCCATTATTCCGGCAATACGGGCGACGGCCAGCACATCACCTTTCGGGTGCTCCCCGTCGATGATCATCCGGAGGGTTTCTGCCGCCATGTGAATGGTCGCTTCGGCGCGCGCTTCACGTTCCGTTACGGCTTTCTCCGTAACGTCCACCATGCGGGCTTCACCCTTATCGTCAAGATGGGTCAGTTTACTCACGGTGTCTCCCGGGGTTCAGTGTCAGTAAGTAATGAGTGCGTAGTACTAAAACGCAGTACCAAAATAAGTATCGAGCTGCAGGAGCATACCAGAGATGCAGGACAACGCGGCGAATCCAAGTCAACCCTGAGGCCACCAGTACCGGATCCCGGCGATACCTTGAGCGCCTGCCTGCTGAGCTTCATCAAGATCTTCTGGCTGCAGCCCTCCCAGCCCGAAAACCGGAATGGGTGCGTTTGCGACCAGATCACGGAATCCCGCCCAGCCCAGTACGGGAGCGCCCGGGTGCGTCTCTGTGGGCTTTACCGGGCCAAGCGTCACATAGTCTGCCCCAATCGCCAGCGCATGATCTATCTCACGGGCGTTGTGGCAGGAAACCCCAAGCCATACCCCATCGGGCACAGGCCTTGCCTCAAGTTTTTGGGCCTCTCGCCACGGCAGATGCAGCCCGGCCGCATCAGGGGCATCATCAAACGCAGCAGGCGAGCCATGCACCACAAGGCCGACACCGGCCCCCTCACACATGCCTAAGGCAGCTTCGGCAAGAGAGGCATAGCTTTCTGTATCCAAAGCCGGTACCCGCAACACAACCAACGCTGAATGGTCTTGCTCTGACAAATTCACAAGTGCCTTGCTTAGGAGCTGGCCGGCGGTGTCATCAGAACTGAACCCGCCGGTTATCGCCAGCAAGCAAGGGAGCTGCAGGGCCCGGATAATTGGTCGGTTAGCTGCCGGAAAATCCTCATCCCGCAGGCTTTCAGGGCGAACCCACTCTATGGGCTGCCCTTCCCGGCCATGAGCTTCGCCCTGGGCCTGATCCGTTCTCCAAACATCCAGAAACACCCGCTTGTCGCCGTAGTCGTGGCGGATACCAATCACTGGTCGCAAGGAGCTCTCCGGTATGTTTAAACCGGTTTCTTCGGCAATCTCCCGAACCAAGGCAGCCTGTACCGTTTCATCCGGCTCAACTTTTCCACCGGGAAATTCCAGCAAACCACCTTGATGGACATGGTCGGGGCGGCTGGCAATAAGCACACGCCCCTGGCGGACAATGACGCCCACCGCGACATGAACTTCCCGAGTCTCACTTTCTGCCTGGGCCATACTTAGCTGCGATAGTCTGCGTTGATGGTGACATAGTCATGGGAGAAATCGCAGGTCCAGACGGTTTCGCTGATATCGCCCCGCTTAAGATCGATAGCGATAGTTATCTCTTCCTGGTCCATAACCGCCTGCCCTCGCTCCTCGGAATAATCCTCAGCGCGTCCACCGTCGCTCACAAGACATACGTCTCCGAGATGAATTTCCAGGGCGTTAACGTCCAGATCCACCACCCCAGCCCGGCCTACGGCGGCCAGAATGCGCCCCCAGTTGGGATCTGATGCAAACAACGCGGTCTTCACCAGAGGTGAGTGAGCGACGGTATAAGCCACATCCAGAGCCTCCTGCTGGGCCGCTGCACCATTAACCTGAATGGTAATGAACTTGGTGGCACCTTCACCGTCACGCACGATGGCGTGGGCGAGATCCATATAGATATCTTTCAACGCCGCCTTAAGCGCCGGCAAATGCGGGCTGTCGAGAGTAATTTCCGGACCGGAGTACTGACCGCTGGCGATGAGCGTACAGGCATCGTTGGTGGAGGTGTCACCATCAATGGTGATTCGGTTGAAGGATTGCTCCCCCAGTTCTGATGCCAAAGCCTGCAGCGCATCTTGCGCAATACGCGCATCGGTGGCGATAAAGCCCAGCATGGTGGCCATATTGGGGCGAATCATACCTGCGCCCTTGCTGATACCGGAAATAGACACTGTGTGGCCGCCCAGATCAACCTGAACCGATGCGCCCTTGGGCCGTGTGTCTGTGGTCATTATACCGCTCGCCGCTTCCGCCCAGCGATTGTCCGCCGTGCTGCCCAAGGCTTCTGGCAAAGCGCCCACAATCTTCTGAACCGGCAAAGGCTCACCAATCACCCCTGTTGAGTACGGCAGCACCTCTGCAGCAGTGACGCCGGCATGCTCCGCCAAGGCCTGACAACACGCAAGCGCATCATCCATGCCACGGGCACCTGTACCCGCATTGGCATTACCTGTGTTGATCAAAAGGTAACGCGGGGCTTTTTCAGCCAGATGCTTGCGACTCAAGGTTACCGGGGCAGCGCAGAACTGGTTGCGGGTAAACAAGCCGGCAACACGGCTTCCCGGTGCCAGTTCAAACACCACTATGTCCTTGCGTCCAGGCTTCTTGATCCCTGCGCTGG
Source organism: Marinobacter sp. KMM 10035 (assembly GCF_046537445.1). Lineage (NCBI taxonomy): Bacteria > Pseudomonadati > Pseudomonadota > Gammaproteobacteria > Pseudomonadales > Marinobacteraceae > Marinobacter > Marinobacter sp. KMM 10035. The sequence goes on from NZ_JBBVMG010000003.1 coordinate 275,665, forward strand.
CAATACCCACCTTGACACCTGCTACCGGGGAAAACTCGGGTAAGGTTCCTGGTCCAACCGCCATCCTGCCGCTCCTGTTGAGAATGCTACTTGTATGAATAGATCTGAAAACGAAAAACCCGCAGTCTGCCAGTTAACTGGTCGATTGCGGGCTCCGTAATTTTTTGTGTCAGTGCAGGGTGGTCAGCTCACCTTGCCACAGCACTGTTTGAATTTTTTGCCGGATCCGCATGGGCAAGGTTCGTTACGACCCACTTTACGCTCCTGGCGCACAAAGGTTTCTGGCGCACCCTGCTCTTCATCCCTTCGTTCGCCTTCGCCTTGCGCTGTCGCACTGGTTTCATCGTGACGCAGGCGTGCCCGGGCAAGCTCTTGCTCGAGTTCTTCCTTGCGGCGACGCTCAACCTCTTCCATTTCTTCCCGGCTCTGAACCCTAACATGGCAAAGCACGCGGGTTACATCACGCTTCATGGTTTCCAGCATGGTTTCAAACAGGTTAAACGCTTCGCGCTTGTATTCCTGCTTGGGGTTCTTTTGAGCGTAGCCACGCAAATGGATACCGCGACGCAGGTGATCCATGTTGGAAAGGTGTTCTTTCCACAAGGTATCCAGAACCTGCAGGAACACCTGTTTTTCAAATCTGCGCATGGACTCAGCGCCGGCAATCTCTTCCTTCGCCCTGTATGCTGCAACGATTTCGTCCAGAATTTTTTGACGAAGATTGTCTTCGTAAAGCTTCTTATCCTCATCCAACCAGGACTGAACTGGCAGATCAACAGCCATTTCGGACTGCAACTGGGCTTCCAGACCTGCTACATCCCACTGTTCAGGCATGCTCTGGGGTGGAATATGCTCGCTGACCAGCGTATCAACAACATCCTCACGGATGGTATCAACCATCTCGGAGACATCCTCTGAAGACATCACTTCATTGCGCTGGTCGTATATAACCGTACGCTGATCGTTCGCTACGTCGTCGTACTCAAGCAGCGTTTTACGCATGTCGAAGTTACGGCCTTCAACCTTGCGTTGGGATTTCTCAATGGCGTTGGTAACCATCCGATGCTCAATGGCTTCGCCTTTCTTCATTCCCATAGCCTGCATCAGACTCTTGACGCGATCCGGCGCAAAGATACGCATCAGATTATCTTCCAGAGACAGGAAGAAGCGGGACGAACCCGGGTCACCCTGACGCCCGGCACGGCCGCGTAACTGGTTGTCTATACGGCGGGATTCGTGGCGCTCGGTGCCCACAATGTGCAGACCACCCGCTTCCAGAACCTGATTGTGGCGCTCTGTCCACTCAGCCTTGAGGCGAGCAACCTCTTCTTCGGTGGGATTATCCAGGGCAGCAACCTCGTGCTCCCAGTTACCACCCAGCACAATATCCGTACCACGACCCGCCATGTTTGTGGCGATTGTCACAGCACCTGGCCGCCCCGCCTGAGCAATAATCTGTGCTTCCGATTCGTGCTGTTTGGCGTTAAGTATTTTGTGCTCAATACGCGCCTTTTTCAGCAGCATGGAGAGCAATTCAGAGGCTTCAATGGAAGCGGTACCCACCAGAATTGGCCGTCCCTCGGCTGTAACATCCTTGATTTCATCAATGATGGCGTGGAACTTTTCATCCTGGGTAAGATAGACAAGGTCGTTGTAATCAATTCTCTGGATCGGCTTGTTGGGCGGTATAACCACCACGTCAAGGCCGTAAATCTGGCGAAATTCGAACGCTTCGGTATCCGCGGTACCCGTCATGCCGCCAAGCTTTTCATACAGCCGGAAATAGTTCTGGAATGTTGTTGAAGCCAGTGTCTGGCTCTCAGCCTGAATTTTGAGGCCTTCTTTGGCTTCTATCGCTTGATGCAGTCCTTCGCTCCAGCGACGGCCCGGCATTGTGCGCCCTGTATGCTCGTCAACAATGACAACTTGGCCACCCTGAACAATATAATCCACATCTTTCTGGAACAGGTGATGAGCGCGAAGGGCTGAATGCACGTGGTGCAGCAAGCTCAGGTTGGCTGCAGAGTAGAGGCTCTCACCCTCTTCCAGTAGCTGACGACCCAGCAGAAGCTCTTCAACACGCTCATGCCCCACTTCAGTCAATTCAACCTGACGGGATTTTTCGTCGATGGTGAAGTCGCCGGACGACTCGCCCTCCTCACTGACCTCTCCTTTCTCAAGGCTGGGGATCAGCTCGTTGATAGCCAAGTATGCTTTGGAGCTATCCTCCGCAGCGCCAGAGATGATCAGCGGCGTACGGGCTTCGTCGATAAGGATGGAGTCAACTTCGTCGACAATCGCGTAGTAGAGGCCACGTTGCACCTTATCGTCGGTGCTGAAGGCCATGTTGTCACGGAGGTAATCAAAGCCGAATTCGTTGTTGGTACCGTAGGTAATATCTGCCTGATAGGCGGCGCGCTTCTCTTCGGGAGGCTGGCCTGCAACAACCACACCCACCTGCAAACCGAGAAAGCGATAAAGCTTGCCCATCCATTCAGCATCACGGCTAGCCAGATAGTCGTTTACGGTTACTACGTGCACGCCTTTACCTGGCAAGGCGTTCAGATAAACAGCAACAGTGGCGACCAGGGTTTTACCCTCGCCGGTCTTCATCTCGGCAATCCTACCCTCATGCAGGGTAATACCACCGATCAGCTGCACATCGTAGTGGCGCATGCCCATAACCCGGCGCCCGGCTTCGCGGACGGTGGCAAAAGCCTCAGGCAGCAATGCATCAAGGCTCTCTCCATCGTCCAGCCGACGACGGAACTCGGCAGTCTTGCCCTGCAACTCGGAGTCCGTAAGATTGCCAAACTGCTCTTCAAGCTCATTAACACCCAAGGCCAGCTTGCGCATTCTCTTGATTTCTCTGGCATTTTTACTGCCGAACATCTTGGTTGCAAACTTTGAGAACATAGACCACTGCTTCTTTGATTAAACGGAGGAAGCCGGCATTCTAACCTTATTTTGCGGGAGTACAAAAGGCAGGGCTCACATAGCCGAAGTTATGCAGCTATCCTGTGCCAAATACCGGGAGTTAAAGAACCTGATGAGGCTGGCGAGGGTGGCTTAGCGAACGTCAGGCGATGCCTGAGCTATTAGCGACTGGCTCTCTTGATGTAGGTTTCAGGATTCTCGGATTTCCCGTTGCGAATAACCTCGAAATGAACGTGTGGGCCCGTAGAGCGCCCTGTGCTTCCCATAAGTGCGAGCACCTGTCCTTTCTGGACTACATCACCCACCTTCACCTTGATTGTCTTGCTATGGGCGTAACGGGTAACCAAACCCTCACCATGATCAACTTCAACCAGATTTCCGTAGCCATGACGCTCGGAGGCATAGGTAACTACACCGCCAGCAACAGAAATAATATCACTGCCATCTTTCCCTGCAAGGTCGACTCCGGCGTGCCAGGTACGCTTACCCGTGAACGGATCAGAGCGGTAGCCATAGCGTGACGACAACCAACCCCATGTGATGGGACGGCCTTCCAGATACAACTCATCCTCGAGCTTTTGACGGGAGGATACCTGATCCAGCAAGCGCAACTGCTGCTCGCGATCAAGCATTTTGCGCTCCAGTTCATCAATCATCCTCGTCAAATCGGGCGCTGAGAATGAATCTGCGGGAAGTGAATCTTCCGGGCCACCAACCGCTGCCGGTTGATTAAAGTCGAATTCATCACTCGCAATCAGACCGGACTCCACGAAGCGCTGACCCAAGGCATCAAGGCGCAACAGACGACCCTGAATCTCACCAAGGCGCAGTGTCAGAGCATCTACTTGATCCTGGACATTCTGCTGCAAACCGGCGAGCTCGGCTTTTTGTTCTCCCAGCGTGCCCTGCCAATGGGAAACAAACTCAGAGTCCGTCGGTTCGCGGGCTTCAGCCTGGCCTACCGCCACGCTATATCCCACCCAGCCTGCAGCTGCTACCAATGCCGCGCCCAAAAGCGCCATGGCAATAACAACCGTGCTATTCAGCGCCAGCACACGGGACTTGCCGTGACTCTTGCCAACAAGAATGATATTCATAGTGTTTTCTGATTTCATCAATGAACCGCAACCGTTTCCTGTAGTGTTGCAGCCCGGAATAATCCGAGTGGGTTTGCCATCCTTAGCAACTACTACGTACTGATATATCGCAGCGCCCGGTAGACATACTGATTTACAACAAGGTAAAACAACAGTAACACCGGCGCTACGCACAAAACGTGCCGAAGTGTAACCAATCGTTATCGTGGTCGTCGAGAAGAAAACGCCTTATGAAACGAAAAAGTGAGCAAAAAATGACCTTCGACAACCTGGGCCGGACGCCGGTTCTGCGCGAACTGGTTGCAAAAGCCAATACCCACCGCCAGGCTGAAGAGGAAGTAATCGCGCTACTACCGCCTGCGTTGGCACAAGGCACTCGCTTTGTGTGCTGTATCGAGGGCGAGCTAACACTTTCAGCCGATAACGCCGGAAGGGCCAGCCAGATACGTTTCCGTCAGCATGAAATCATGGAGAAGTTGCGGGAGCACGAGCTGTTCCGATTTGTATGGAAGCTCAAAGTAAAAGTAGTACCACCAAGATTTAAAGAAAAACCACCGGCGAAAAAGTTAGTCCTCAGTAAAGAAAATGCCCAGCTCCTCACAGAGGAAGCCGGGCACACGAAGGATCAAAAACTACGCGAGGTTCTCGAAAAACTCGCAAGCCACGTCCGGGATTAAGGCATCCAGCCTTATGCCGGTACCGCCAGCACAGGTTTCATATAGGAGATGGGGGCAGTTTCTTCGTTATCGAAGGTCACTACTTCCCATGCATCTTCTTCCGCCCTGAGCTTGCGCAGCAGCTTATTATTCAGATCGTGACCAGACTTGATGCCACGGAATTCACCAATCAGGCTATTGCCTAACAGGTAAAGATCTCCGATTGCGTCCAGTACTTTGTGCTTGACGAATTCATCATCATAACGAAGACCGTCTTCGTTCAGGATTTTGTAGTCGTCTACCACAATGGCGTTATCTACACTGCCACCCAGCGCCAGATTCATCGCTCGCAGCTTTTCAATATCGCGCATGAACCCGAAAGTTCGTGCGCGGCTGACTTCCTTCACGAAAGACGTGCTTGAAAAATCCACGGTCGCAGTCTGGGCACGGCCTTTGAACACAGGGTGGTCAAAGTCGATGCCGAAGCTCACTTTGAAGCCTTCAAACGGCAGGAAGGTAGCCTTCTTGTCGCCTTCTTCAATCGTGACTTCCCGCTTGATACGAATGAATCGCTTGGCCGCTTCCTGCTCGGCAATGCCGGCAGACTGCAGCAGAAACACGAATGGACCGGCAGAACCGTCCATAATCGGCACTTCTGCAGCGCTCAGTTCTACATAGCAGTTATCGATACCGAGACCAGCCATGGCTGACAACAAGTGCTCAATTGTCGCCACACGGACACCGTCTTTTACCAGCGTCGTGGACAGCATGGTCTCACCCACATTTTCAGCGCAGGCCAGAATCTCGACCACTGGGTCCAGATCGGTGCGGCGGAAAATGATTCCCGAATCTATCGGTGCAGGCTTGAGAGTCAGGTAAACCTTTTCACCTGAGTGCAGCCCGACACCGGTAGCACGGATCGTGTTTTTAAGTGTCCGTTGTCTGATCATCGGTTCGTTATTCCGTAAAAATTGGCGATATTCTAAACAAAATCGTGCGTCCAGAATACCAAAAAATACGACTGATTGCTATTTGCGCGGCCCAACACTGCCTAAACTTTAAGCAACGTAGCTGCAGCAGCCAGCGTTCGTTATCCGGGTTCATGATTAAAAATTGCAACAATCACTCCCAACCGGATGTCATTTGCAACAGATTATCAGTCAGCTTGCCTGCGAAGGAATGCGGGAATATCGAGATAGTCGACACCCTGCTCTTCACTTTCCTTGCTCTGATCAATCGCAACATTACCGTGAGATACCGCACGGCGACGCAGGATTGCGGGGCGGTCCAGCTGTTTGTAATCTGTTTTACCGTCCAGGGAGCGGGTGTTATCCACCACCTTGGTAGGCTTTTCACGGTCTCCGCCCAGGCCTGTCGCAACAACCGTTACCTTAAGCTCGTCGGTCATCTCTGGATCAATAACGGTACCAACAACAACGGTAGCGGTATCCGATGCAAACTCACGCACAATGTCGCCAACCTCGGAGAATTCGCCCAGGTTCAGGTCCATACCCGCAGTAATGTTGACCAGAATGCCCTTGGCACCCTGCAGGTTGACGTCTTCCAGCAATGGGCTGCGGATGGCGGCTTCGGCGGCTTCCCGCGCGCGGTTCTCGCCGGTGGCGGTCGCCGTACCCATCATTGCCATACCCATTTCGGACATAACTGTTTTTACATCAGCAAAGTCGACGTTGATCATGCCGTTGCGGGTAATCAGATCAGCAATACCCTGAACCGCCCCAAGCAGAACGTCATTTGCAGCTGCGAAAGCATCCAACAGGCTGGTCTTCTTACCCAGCACCGCCAGCAGCTTTTCGTTAGGAATAGTGATTAGCGAGTCAACGCATTCTTCCAGTTCTCTGAGCCCTTCTTCGGCCAGGCTCATACGTTTGCCGCCTTCAAAGTTGAACGGCTTGGTTACCACGGCAACGGTCAGAATGCCCATTTCCCGTGCAACTTCAGCAACAACAGGGGCGGCACCCGTGCCAGTACCACCACCCATGCCAGCGGTGATGAACACCATATCCGCGCCTTTAATAGACTCGGCGATACGATCGCGATCTTCCAGGGCAGACTGGCGCCCGATTTCCGGGTTTGCCCCTGCTCCGAGTCCCTTTGTGATGTTACCGCCCAGCTGAATGATCTGGCGCGCATCCATTCCAGCCAACGCCTGAGCATCTGTGTTGGCGCAGATAAAATCTACACCCTCAATGTCACTGTTCAGCATGTGCCGTACGGCGTTACCGCCACCACCGCCCACACCGATTACTTTAATGACAGCGTTTTGTTGGACATTATCGACTAGTTCAAACATACCCTTCCCCTTCGTGCTGTTTTCAGCCTTGTTCCAGGCTGTTAATTCGAGATCGTTTTTTTCGAGATACCTTCGTTTACTGCTTGCCCGGAACCGTCAGAAATGACCGGTAAACCAGGCTTTCATGCGCACAAACAGCGAGGGTGCGTCTTCACCCTTGAGCACCGGTGCCCGGCCAAGATCCATCTGCCGGAAACCATGAATCAATAACCCGACGCCGGTGGCGTAGATGGGGTTATTAACAACTTCTGTCATGCCGGACACTGCGTGCGGACACGCCAAACGTACCGGCATATGGAAGATTTCTTCTGCAAGCTCGACCACACCTTCCATGGTTGAAGATCCGCCTGTAATCACAATTCCCGCCGGAATCATGTCTTCAAATCCTGACCTGCGCAGCTCTGATTGCACGAGGGTAAACAACTCCTCGTAACGGGGCTCCACCACCTCTGCCAAGGCCTGTCGTGAGAGGTCCCTCGGTGCCCGGTCGCCAACGCTGGGCACTTTGATGGTTTCGTCAGCGCCAGCCAGTTGTGTCAAAGCACAGGCGTATTTGATCTTGATTTCTTCTGCGTTCTGCGTGGGCGTACGCAGAGCCATGGCGATGTCGTTGGTAACCTGATCACCCGCAATGGGGATGACCGCGGTGTGGCGGATGGCCCCGCCGGTGAACACGGCGATATCCGTGGTGCCACCACCCATATCCACAACACAGACACCCAGTTCTTTTTCGTCATCTGTGAGAATGGCGTGGCTCGAAGCCAACTGCTCCAGAATGATGTCGTCGGCTTCAAGACCGCAGCGGCGAATGCACTTTTCAATGTTCTGGGCTGCGTTGACGGCACAGGTAACCAAGTGCACCTTCGCCTCCAAACGCACACCGGACATACCCATGGGCTCTTTGATGCCTTCCTGATTATCGATCACAAATTCCTGCGGCAAGATGTGCAGGATTTTTTGATCGGCAGGAATCGCAACGGCCTGTGCAGCGTCGATAACCCGGTCAATATCGGCCTGAGTCACCTCACGATCGCGAATGGCGACAATGCCGTGGGAATTGAGGCTCTTGATATGACTGCCTGCAATCCCTGCATACACAGAGTGAATGCGGCAACCGGCCATCAGTTCGGCTTCCTCAACCGCTCGCTGAATTGCCTGAACCGTGGTTTCGATATTGACCACCACCCCCCGCTTCAGACCCCGGGAAGGGTGGGAACCAATACCCACCACCTCAATGGTTCCGTCCATCTTGCGTTTGCCGACGATCGCAACCACTTTAGAGGTTCCGATATCGAGGCCGACAATCATGTTTTCCGTTTCAACCGATGACATGTGTTCCACCAAACCGTAGGTCTGAATTTACTGTTTCTATGTTTTCGGGCCGGAAGTGGCCTGCGCCAACTTCCATTGAACCGCCACACCGTTCGTGTAGCGGGCATCCACCCGGCTAACTTCGTCCGACCGTGATATCAGCCGGTTTTCATACACTGTGATAAAACGCTCAAAGCGCTTCGCGACCTGATCCCGTCCGAGCACCACTTCGATTCCGTTTGAGAGGCTAAGTGTCCAGGCGCCTCGCCGCTCAAGTGAAAGCCCTGCGAATCCCAAGCCGTGCCCAACCAGTTTGTCGCTCATGGTGCGCGCCATGTTGATCACATCACGCACACGCTCATCCGGGCCGGCAAGCTGCGGCAATCTTCCTGCAACTTCCGGGTTGGGCGGCATAAACAGCTCACCCGTTCGGCTGACCAGACGGCCGTCAGTCCAGTAAGCCAGCGGCCTCTTTTCCCGGATATTAATTTCCAGTCGATCCGGCCATACCCGACGCACGGCTACTGTTTCAACCCAGGGACGCCTCTCAAGATCTGACTTGATGTCCGAAAGGTCCGTTGAAAAGTAGCTCTTGCCAATCCAGTTGCCGGCCTGACGCTCAATGGCAACACGGCTGTCGCCGACAAAATCACCATTCACATCAATGGCCAGAATTTGCTGGTCCATGGCCCCCAGCACCTTGCCTGTTGCCCAAGGCACAAGGCCCGCCACAAGCAGAATCGCAATGCCCATGCCCGCCTGGAGCCAGGGCACCGCAGCCAGAATTGCCTTCAACACTCCAAACCGGTCCTTCTCGGGACCGAGGGTTGTTGCTCCCCGGCGCCGGGGAGGGTCGGACGGTATCGCCCGGCTCCGGATTAGTAGTGTTTCAAGCATTGGCTCCCTCCAGCGTGTCGCTCAAGATCCGCACAACCAGCTCTTCAAAGCTGATGCCCGCAGCTTTTGCAGCCATTGGTACCAGGCTGTGATCGGTCATACCCGGGACGGTGTTGACTTCCAGAAGCCAGAACTCACCCTCTGCATCCTGCATAATGTCTACACGTCCCCAGGTCCGACAGCCCACGACCCGAAAAGCTTCCAGCGCGAGGTTCTGTAACTTCGCTTCATCCTGAGGCGACAAGCCGCAGGGAATCCGGTAACGGGTATCGTCCGCCAGATATTTCGCGTCATAGTCGTAGAACACGTGATCGGTACTCAATCCGATGGCTGGTAGCGCTCTGTCCTGCAACAGACTGACGGTAAACTCGGGGCCTTCAACCCACTCTTCTACTAACACTTGGGTGTCCAGTGCTGCAGCAGCCTCATAGGCTTCCACCAACTCTGCTGCGCTGTTCACTTTGCGGATGCCAATGCTGGAACCTTCCCGCGACGGCTTAACACTCAAAGGCGTGCGTAATTCCTGAACAAGTTTTTCAGCATCGCCTGCAGCCGTCATGGTTCTGAATTTAGGCGTTGGCAAACCGCAACCAGCAAAGACGTACTTGGTTCGCAATTTATCCATTGCCAGGGCAGAAGCCATCACTTCACTTCCGGTATAAGGAATTCCCGCCTGAGACAGAATCGCTTGCAAGGTTCCGTCTTCTCCACCACGGCCGTGCAGAGCAATGAATACCCGGTCAAAGTCCGGATTCTCTACACTTTTCAATAGGCATCCCTGAACATCCATGGCAAAGGCGTCTACGCCTGCAGATACCAAAGCGGCTAGTACCGCTTTGCCGCTTTTGAGAGAGACATCGCGCTCAGCAGAATCCCCACCCATAAACACAGCCACACGCCCAAGCGCCTTAACCATCTCTGGCTCGGCCTGATACGCCGGTATTCCGGGATGCTTCACATCACTCACCTGAAATAACTCCTTGCGCCGCTAACCGGATCGCTATCCCACCTATGTCCCCGGCACCCTGAGTAATCAAAAGATCGCCGTCCTGTAAAACAGTGGACAACAAGCCTTCAATCTCTCGATTATCTTCCACAAACAAAGGCTCAACTTTGCCCCGCTGTCTTATGCTGCGGCATAGCGCCCTACTATCAGCGCCAGGAACCGCTGTTTCTCCGGCGGAGTAAACATCCATGAGCAACAGGCTATCAACCTCCGACAAAACCCGAACAAAGTCCTCATACAGATCACGGGTTCGGCTAAATCTGTGGGGCTGGTACAGCATCACTATGCGGCGCTCGGGCCAGGCACCTTGAGCGGCACGAATGACCGCTTCAACCTCTGTAGGGTGGTGACCATAGTCGTCCACAAGCGTGATGGTGCCTTTGGGTATTTTGTAATCCCCGTAAACCTGAAAGCGACGACCAACGCCGGCGAAAGCTGCCAACCCGCGACAAATAGCTTCATCTGCTATGCCGTCGTCCGTTGCCACAGCGATCACGGCCAAGGCGTTCAGAACGTTGTGCCGCCCTGGCATTTTCAGCTCCACAGTAAGGTCGCTTCGACCGCCCGGCCGCTTCACCACGAAGTGAGTTCTCAGGCCGTCAGAGACAATGTTCTCGGCCCGATAATCCGCATCCGGATTACTGATGCCATAGGTGATGATGGCCCGGGAGATTCGGGGGATGATTTCGTTCACATAGGGATCATCCACGCACATTACAGCCAGGCCGTAAAATGGCAGGTTGTGGAGGAAGTCCACGAATGTTTGCTTGAGCTTTTCCACGTCGCCGTCGTAAGTGTCCATATGATCGGCTTCGATGTTCGTGACCACTGACACGGTCGGCGTCAGATGCAGGAAGGAGGCATCGCTCTCATCCGCCTCAGCCACCAGATAGCGCGACCCACCCAGTTTGGCATTGGTACCAGCACTGTTCAGCTTACCGCCGATCACGAAAGTGGGATCGAGGCCGGCCTCACCCAGCACCGACGCAATCAGGCTGGTGGTGGTGGTCTTGCCATGGGTACCAGCTACGGCGATGCCGTGACGGTAACGCATGATCTCTGCCAGCATTTCAGCACGGGGCACTATGGGCACCCGCCGACTGCGAGCTGACACCATTTCAGGGTTATCTGACGCCACAGCAGACGACACCACAACCACGTCAGCTTTGGCGCTGTTTTCCTCACGGTGGCCAATCTGTATCTCAATGCCCATGGCTTTGAGGCGATCTGTTACGACACCCTGCTTGATGTCTGAACCAGACACGTCGTAGCCCTGGTTTTTCAGCACTTCTGCAATGCCGCTCATGCCAGCACCACCGATACCCACAAAGTGAATGTGGCGAATCCGGCGCATTTCCGGTACTTGAAAAGCAAGCGGCGGATTGTTTGTATCAGCCATTAGCGGCCTCCAGACAATAATTTACGACTCGCTCCGTTGCATCGGGGCGAGCCAAAGTACGTGCAGCCTTGGCCATATCCATGACCCGGGCGCGGTCCCTGGCGAGATCGCCAAGGGTTTCTGCCAGCACAGCCGGTGTCAGCCGTGACTGTGGTATCAGAATGGCCGCCTTGGCATTTACCATTTGCTGACCATTTTTTGTTTGATGATCGTCCACCGCATGGGGGAATGGCACCAGCACTGCGCCGATTCCTGCGGCACACAGCTCAGAAACCGTCAGCGCGCCTGAGCGGCATAACACTATGTCGGCCCAGCTATAGGCCTCCGCCATATCCTTGATAAACGGTTCAACATTGGCACTCACGCCGTGCTGCTCATAAGAGGCGCGGGCATCTTCAAGATGTCGCTCCCCACACTGGTGCCGAACCTGCGGCCGCTCTTGTTCTGGCAGCATTGCCAGGGCTTCTGGCAACTGCTGATTGAACACCTGGGCACCCAGGCTGCCGCCAACCACCAGAATTCGCAGCGGTTTGTTCTGGTCTCCGGATTCGTTCGAGCGCCCGGCCATTCTTTCTTCCGGGGCCGGCAAGGTCGCCAGGTCTTCCCGCACCGGGTTACCGGTGCACCGGGTGATCACTTCCGCTCCAAAACTTCCCGGGAAGGCTTCCAGTACCGTTTTGGAAAAACGCACCAGAATCCGGTTTGTCATGCCTGCGATGGCATTCTGCTCATGAATCACCAGCGGCGTTTTCGTAAGCCAGGCGGCCAAGCCTCCAGGGCCAGTCACAAACCCACCCATGCCAACCACACAGTCCGGGCGAATGCGGCGCATGATGGTGAACGCTTCACCCAGAGCACGCATCAGACGGAACGGCGCTGCCAGCAAAGCCAGCTTGCCTTTTCCACGGAGCCCGGAGATGTGGATCAGCGACATGGGTATACCAGTGTCTGAGATCAGCCGCTCCTCCATGCCGCCGACAGCACCCAGCCAGTGCACTTCATGCCCCTTGGCTTCGAGTGCCCGTGCGGTGGCAAGTGCTGGGAACACGTGGCCACCAGTGCCTCCAGCCATCATCAGAAAGCGGCGAGGTTCATTCATAGCGCGCACCTCCTCGCTTCCGGGGGGCCGTCTTTTCCGAAGCCTGCTTTTCTTTATCCAGCCGCTCCATTTCAACTCGAGCCAGAATGCCGATACACACACAGCTGATCATCAGGCTGGAGCCCCCATAGCTCACCAATGGCAAAGTAAGCCCTTTGGTAGGCAGCAATCCGGTGCTGACTGCCATGTTGATTCCAGCCTGCAAGCCGATCAGCAGTGTGATGCCGTAGGCGAAGCAGGCACCAAACGGCATATCTGCTTTTTCTGCCCGCCGTGCAATCACGAATCCGGTTACAACCAGCACAGTGAACAGCCCCAGCACGATCAGTGAGCCAATCAGCCCGAACTCTTCCGCGATGATGGCGAAAATAAAATCTGTATGAGCCTCCGGCAGGAAGAACAGCTTCTGTATTGAGTTTCCGAGGCCAACGCCACTCCAGTCGCCGCGACCGAAGGCAATCAATGACTGTGTTAGCTGGTAGCCGCTGTCGAACTGATCTTTCCAGGGGTCGAGGTAACTCACTACGCGCTTCAGCCGGTAGGGCTGAGTCAGTACCAGAATGACTCCGAGCACCACCAGAATGGCGATCAGCGGCACAAACCGGCTAAGCCGCACACCGCTCAAGAAAATCATGCCGGCAGCCGCGGTCACCAGAACCACCGTTGCTCCAAAGTCGGGCTGAATAACCAACAAGGCCGATGCCACACCAAGAACTACAAGCGGCTTCAGAAAGCCCGGCCAGGTATTCAGCAACTCATCACGGCGTCTTACAACGTAGCCAGCCAGGTAGGCAATCAGACACAGTTTGGCCACTTCCGACACCTGCACGTTGAACAACCCGAATGGGATCCAGCGCGTAGAACCGTTCACTGTGCGACCCAGCGGCGTAAGAACCAGAACCAGAACCAGCAGACCTATACCCAGCAACAGCCAACCACTGCGTTCCCACCAAGCCACCGGTACGTTGACCGATACCAGAGCCAGCATGCAGCCCATAATTGCGAACATTAGTTGGCGAATCACATAGTGATAACCATTACCCATGGTCTCTACCGCCAGATCCATAGAAGCAGAGGAAATCATCACAACGCCGATAATCAACAAGGCAACCGAGCTGATAACCAGCACCGGCAGGGGCTGTATTTCGCCCAGCCATTGTGTCCTTTCGGGTGCTGCTGATAGCCCTAACTGCATCAGTTTGCCTCCCGCAGTGATTGGACCTGGGTGCAGAATTGCTCACCACGGTCCATATAGTCCGCAAACATATCGAAGCTCGCACACGCGGGTGAAAAGAGTACCCGATCACCTTCCTGAGCAAGCTCGGCGGATTTTTCCACCGCAGCCTTCAAGGTTTGGGCCCGGTATACGGGTGTCCCCGAGATCAGAGCACCCGCAATACGATCTGCGTCCCGGCCAATCAAAACAACGGCCCGGCAACCGTCACTTATAGGTGCCGCCAACTCTGTAAATTCGGCACCTTTGCCTTCTCCACCAGCAATCAGCACGATCCTGCCCTCGCCTTCCGGCACCAGGCTTTTAATTGCCGCGACTGTCGCTCCAACATTCGTGCCCTTGGAGTCATTGATGTAATCAACGCCAGCAAGCCTGCGCACAAGCTCACACCGGTGCGGCAACCCACTGAAGTTCCGCGCACTATCCAGCATGGTGTCCATTGGCAGCCCAGCAGCCTGCCCAAGTGCCAGCGCAGCCATTACGTTGCTGAGGTTATGCCAGCCCATCAATTCCAGCTCGCTGGCATTCAGCAGGTTATCGAAGCCGAAGGTCAGCCATAGACCCTGATCGTCTTCCCGGGTACTGAACGTTTGCGGGTTCACCCGATTAAAGCCGAAACATACAAACCGCAGGTTATCCCGCGCCATGGGAGTGCTGAGCGCATCGTCAAGGTTTACGATAGCGTTCTTGCATCCCTGGAAGATTCGTTGCTTGGCCTGAAAATAAGCCATCTTGTCCGGGTAGCGATCCAGATGATCGTCACTCACGTTCAGTACGGTTGCCGCCAGCGCATTCAGACCAGTTGTGGTTTCCAACTGAAAGCTGGAAAGCTCCAGCACGTACAAGTCGGCGCCCAGTCCCAGCAAATCCAGTGCAGGCGTGCCGATATTCCCGCCGACCTGAACCTTGCGACCCGCAGAGCGAGCCATCTCGCCCAATAAGGTGGTAACAGTGGTCTTCCCGTTGGAGCCGGTTATGGCCACAACCGGCGCATCGGCAGCTTCAGCAAACAGATCAATATCGCCCCGTATGCGTGCACCTTGTTCGGCGGCATAGGCGATGGCCGGCTCAGCAATGCTGATTCCCGGGCTTACGACCAGTTCGCTGAACCCCGCAAATAGCTCCGGGCTGAACGATCCCAGATGCACAGAAACATCAGGCCACCCGGCACGAAGGTCATCCAGGCACGGCGGTGCTTCGCGGCTGTCAGCCACGGCAACCTCTCTTCCCTGTGCAGTCAGATAGCGCACGCAGGAGAGCCCGGTTTTACCGAGCCCTACTACCAATATGCGACGATCTGAAGTGATGACACTCATAATCAATCCGGCTTCCTATCGCAATTTCAAACTGGACAAGCCAATCAGAACCAGAATTACAGTGATGACCCAGAAGCGCACGATTACGCGCGGCTCCGGCCACCCTTTAAGCTCAAAATGGTGATGCAGTGGCGCCATCCGGAATATCCGGCGGCCGGTCAACCGGAAGGAAGCCACCTGCAAGATCACTGACACTGTTTCCATCACAAACACACCGCCCATGATGAAAAGGATGATTTCCTGGCGCACGATCACCGCAACCACACCCAAAGCGGCACCGAGCGCCAGCGCACCAACATCACCCATGAACACTTGTGCGGGATAGGTGTTAAACCACAGAAAGCCAAGACCGGCGCCCACCAGAGCTCCGCAAAAGACAATCAGTTCGCCGGTGCCCGGCAAGTGCGGGATCAGCAGATAATTTGCGAACTGCACGTTACCGGATACGTAGGCGAAAATGCCCAAGGCACCTGCAACCATGACGGTGGGCATGATTGCGAGGCCATCCAGACCATCTGTCAGGTTCACCGCGTTGCTGCTACCGACAATCACAAAATAAGTAAGCAGGATAAAGAGCACCGGCCCGAGGGTCAGTGACACATTTTTAAGGAATGGCAGGTACAACGAGGTTTCCTGAGGCAAAGCGGAACTGAAGTACAACACTATGGCTGCAGCTGCACCAATCAACGACTGCCAGAAGTACTTCCAGCGTGCAGGCAGGCCACGGGGGTTGCGCTCGACAACTTTCCGGTAATCATCCACCCAACCAATGGCGCCGAACAGCAAGGTAACCAGCAACGTCACCCACACGTACCGGTTGGACAGATCCGCCCACAACAATGTGCTGATGCCGATAGATACCAGAATCAGCGCTCCGCCCATTGTTGGCGTTCCAGCTTTACTGAGATGTGTTTGAGGGCCATCATCGCGAATCGCCTGACCAATCTGATACTGGCTCAGCTTACGGATCATCACCGGCCCGATAACCAAAGAGATCAGGAGCGCGGTTAATGTGCCCAAAATTCCGCGCACGGTCAGGTACTGAAACACCGTCAGCGCCGAGAAATAGTCTGAAAGAACCCCTGTCAGCCAGAGCAGCATGCTTTATTCACCTTGTTTATAATTCCATCCGCCACGAGATCCATGGCGGAACTTCTGGACCCTTTAACCAGCACAGTCATTGGCCGCTCTTTAGCCCGATAAATGACCTGCACGGCTTCATCGTGTGTTTCATACATCTCTGTCGCGTCGCCAAAGCCCTCGGCGTAGCCTTCGCAGCCAGCTCCTACCGTTGCCAGGCGCGCAATCCCCAACTCCGAAGCAAAGGCGCCCACTTCACGGTGAAGTTCGCGAGCAGTTGGCCCGAGCTCGCCCATCGCTCCTAAAACCGCAATATGCGCGCCCTGGCGCTTTGCCAGAACACCCAACGCTGCTTTCATGGAGGCCGGGTTTGCGTTGTAACTGTCATCAATAACTGACAATTCTCCCGGAAGATTGACTACCTGGAGGCGCCCACGTGCGGGCTGAACCCCGGCTAAACCGTCTTTGATCGCCGAATCCGTTGCACCCAGCTCACGGGCTGCTGCAATCGCCAGCAGAGCGTTGGTTACGTTGTGCTCGCCTTCGAGGGGCAACAGGAACGTGAGCCCCCATCCGTCAGGCCCTGCACACACAACTTCGGCCTGCAGGCTTTGCTTTGGTTGGATAACTGCGCTGTAGTCCGCCTCGGGGTTTCCCAAGCGGCTAACACTGACAACCCGCCGGTTCCCGGCTCGGGCACGCCACCGCTCGAACGCAGGATCATCCCGGTTCAAAACCACCAGACCTGCATCGTTTACGCCTTCAATAATTTCACCCTTGGCCTGCACGATATTCTCGTAACTGCCAAAGCCCTCGAGGTGTGCTTCTCCTGCATTCGTGAGAATCACAACCTGAGGCTTTGTAATGGCAACGGTATGAGCGATTTCGCCGAGCCCGCTGGCACCTAACTCAACTACACCGTATTCGTGCCTGGGCTCCAGGCCGAACAGGGTCAAGGGCACACCAATGTGATTGTTCAGGTTGCCGCGGGTAGCAAGGGTTTCCCCCATTCGCGCCAGAATGGCGGCGACCAGCTCTTTAACGGTGGTTTTGCCACTGCTACCGGTAATCGCAACCAGCTTCGCGTCGCTTTCACTGCGATTGCCCGCAGCAAGATTCGCCAGCGCTTTAACGGTGTCCGCCACAACCATCTGCGGCATATCCGGACTGCTACCAACCGGCGTATCAACTACGGCAGCACTCGCTCCCAGCTTCTGCGCAGCCTGTAAAAATTTGTGGCCATCGAAGTTGTCACCGCGCAGGGCAACAAACAGGTCACCTGCCTTCAAGGCGCGGGTGTCGGTAGACACGCCAGTGAACTGAACCGTATCCAGCCCCTGTGACACACACTTGGCACCGGTAAAACCTACTGCCTCGGCAAGCGAGAAGGCGCGCATCATAGGCCAGCCCCTTCAATCTTCAAGCCTTGGCGCACTTGACCTGCGTCACTGAATGGGAGCTTCTGGCCCGCTATTTCCTGCCAGGATTCATGGCCTTTGCCAGCGACAAGAACAAGGTCCCCCGGCACGGCCATATTTATAGCCGTGCGGATCGCCTCAGCCCGGTCGTGAATAACGCTTGCGGCATTCGCCCGGGAGAATCCAGCCAGAATGTCCCGGACAATCTCCACCGGGTTTTCTGTCCGTGGGTTGTCATCTGTAACGATAATGACATCGGCGCACGTTTCAGCTTCCTTCGCCATTTCAGGCCGCTTACCGCTATCCCGGTCGCCACCGCAACCAAACACACAGATCAGCTTGCCTGTTACATGAGGCCGCAGCGCAGCTAAAGCATTCGCGAGCGCATCGGGTGTGTGAGCATAATCAACCACAGCACGAACGCCGCTTGCGCCACAGAAACGCTCGAGCCGTCCGGGTGGCGGTGTTAACAATTCTACCGCCTGCTGCACCTGTTCGACCGTCACATTAAGAGTCATAACCGCTGCAATTGCCGCAAGCACGTTGCTGGCATTGAAACTTCCCATCAGCGGCGCGGAAAAGCCAAATTCACCCCACTCGCCATCAACCACAGCATCAAATCCGTTATCGGTAGGACGGAACTCTTTAAGCCATAGCTCGACTTCGGATTCGTGAAGGCTATAACGAATGCGGTCACATTTACCTTCAAGCTTTTCATAGAGCTGACGGCCAAAGGGATCGTCAAAGTTGATCACCGAGAAGTGCACATCCTCACGCTCGAACAGTCGAGCCTTGGTAGCACCGTAGGATTCCATTGAACCGTGATAGTCCAGATGGTCCCGTGTCAGATTGGTAAACACGGCACCGGTTATGGCCAGGCCGTCCACTCTTCCCTGATCCAGACCATGGGACGACACTTCCATCGCTGCTGCACGGCCACCGCTGGAAAGGATGCCCGACAAAGCACGGTTAATCTGAACTGCGTCAGGCGTGGTATGGCTGGCCTTTTGCAAGGCGCCGGGCATGCCGTAACCCAAAGTTCCCAAAACACCACAGGGCGTGTCTGCCACGCCTAGTAATTGAGCGATGTAATGGCTCACCGAAGTTTTTCCGTTGGTACCGGTAACACCAATCAGCCGCAGCCTGCGCGAAGGGTGCTCGTAAAACCGGGCTGCAATTTTCCCCAGTAGTTGTCGGAGTTCCGGAACAGGCACAATCAATGCACCCCGATGTTCATGGCACTCGCCACTGCTCTCCGTTTCCAGAAGCACAACTGTGGCGCCTGCCGCTATTGCTTGATCTACATACTGGTTAGCGGGCGTCTTTGCGCCTGCCAAAGCAACAAATGCATCTCCGGAACGAACTTCACGGCTATCCGTTTGCAACCCGTGGATGGTCACATCGAAAACAGAAGGCACGGGCGCAATACCCTGCAACAACGTACTGAGAGATGTTATGCACATAGGCCTACCCCCTCGCTCCGATGTTTGCTGGCGGCCGACCTGTTGCGCCAACCTCCAGTTCAGGTTTTACGTTTAGCAGTCGCAGCGCATCGCTCATCACCCGGGAGAACACTGGCGCAGCCACTTCGCCGCCGTAGTATTCGCCTGACTGAGGCGCATCCACTGCCACAACCGTGACAATTCTCGGATTATCGATGGGCGCCATACCGGCAAAAATTGCCTTGTACTGACTGTCTTCATAGCCTTGGGCACCCACCAGATGAACGGTTCCGGTCTTGCCTCCGGCACTGTAAAAGCCAGGCTGAGCACGCTTACCAGACCCTCTGGACACTACCTCTCCCAGCATTGTCCGCACATCACTTGTTACCCGCTCGGAAAGAACCCTTTCACCAACAGGCTTTTCGTTCAGCTTCATCAGACTCAGGGGGTAACGCACACCGCCATTGGCGATAACCATGTAGGCCTGAGCTAACTGAAGTGCGTTCACACTCATTCCGTAACCGTATGAGAGCGTTGCTTCTTCGGAGGGGCGCCACTTCGGTGGTGCTGGCAATACCCCTACAGCTTCTCCCGGAAATCCAATACCAGTTGGCTGACCGAACCCGAGGCGGGCGTAGAGGTTGCGAATCGTGTCACCACC
This sequence comes from Marinobacter sp. KMM 10035, assembly GCF_046537445.1. NCBI lineage: Bacteria > Pseudomonadati > Pseudomonadota > Gammaproteobacteria > Pseudomonadales > Marinobacteraceae > Marinobacter > Marinobacter sp. KMM 10035. Next base: position 295,532 of record NZ_JBBVMG010000003.1, read on the forward strand.
TAGTTCCGTGGCGATCTTGCTGATACCTACGTTGCTCGATTTCACGATGATGTCGGTAAGGCTAATAACGCCGTAGTTCCGGTAGTCGCGAATTGTGAACCTGCCGAAGCGCCGATAACCGGGCGAGGTATCAATGGTTTCATTCGCGGTGTATTGCCCGGATTCGAGCGCAGCTGCCATAGAGATGGGCTTCATGGTTGAGCCGGGCTCAAACAAATCAGTAATGGCTTTGTTGCGGAGATTTTCCGATGCGAACTGGCTGCGATCGTTGGGGTTATAGGACCCCTGATTGACCATCGCGAGCACTTCACCTGTCTCGACGTCCAGCATCACAAGAGTGCCGCCACGGGCCTTATGCGCACTAACCACAGCTTTCAGCTCACGATAAGCCAGATACTGCAGGCGCAGATCTATGCTGAGTTCAAGATTGTGACCAGGAGCCGCATCACGGATCAGCGCCAGATCCTTGATGATCCGCCCCCGATTATCCTTCAGAACACGTTTGCGACCCGACTCACCAGATAGCCAATCGTTATAAGCCAGTTCCAAGCCTTCCTGACCACGCTCGTCGATGTTGGTAAACCCGACGATATGCGATGTCACCTCGCCCGCAGGATAATAACGGCGATATTCCTGCCGCGTGTAGATACCGGGAATATCCAACTCCATCGCTTTTGCAGCCAGCCCGGGCTGCACTTTTCTGCGCAGATAAATGAACTCTCTACCAGCGTATGTCGCGAGGCGCTCCCGAAGCCTGGCTTCACTGATGTCCAGCACCCGAGCCAGGTTGGTCAGGCGCGGTTCGGCAGGATCGGTCTCGGAAGGGTTAGCCCAGAGTGTCTGAACCGGGGTACTTACAGCCAGTGGCTCACCATAACGATCGGTAACTACGCCGCGATGAGCATCAATCGTTTCTACGCGGATGGTGCGCACGTCACCCTGCTTACGCAAAAAGTCATTGTCCACAACGTGCAGATCAACCAGGCGCCAACCAAGGGCCAGCACGACAACCAGAAACACACCCAGCACAGAGCCAAAGCGCCAGGCTTTCAGGCCCGCCGCGACTCTCTGGCTTAATGTTCTTGCCGACTCCTGATTGGACAATCAGTTCACCTTGAGGTTGTTATTGTTGTGAATTAACGGGAGGCCAGCGGCGACATCAGGGGCACAAGAACAATGTCCTGACGCCCAGGCACCACCATATTGAAGCGCTCTGCCGCAAGTCTCTCTACACGGCCGTGGCCACCCATGGCACTTTGCTCCAGAAGCAGCTGACTCCATTCGGCCTGAAAGCTGTCACGCTCTGCCTGCAGTTGAGACAGGGTATTGAACAGCGCACGGTTCTCATGGGCGCTCACAACAACACCTATGGACGAACCCACAAGCACCACGGCCAAGCCCAGAGACACCAGTACATTTGTTTGGCGCGTGGCATCGAAAACCTGCCGGGAGATTCGCACAGCAGCTACAACGCCCTCGCGAACCTTTTCCTTGTTCAACTTTGCTGGCTTTACAGCCGTCTCTATGGCTACGGCGCCCATAATTACGCGCTCCCCTGTGATATCTTTGTGTTGTCGATACGCTCCAGAACCCGCATAACAGCGCTGCGAGCGCGAACATTCTCACTAACTTCACCGGCACCGGCCTTGCTCGCCTTGCCTATTAACCGAAAATCCGAAGTCTCCTGCGCCGCCGTTACTGGAATACCCTTGGGCAACCTGGGGCCGCGAGCGAGATCTCGCATAAAACGCTTTACGAGCCGGTCTTCCAGCGAGTGGAAGCTGATCACAACCAGCCGGCCGCCGGGCGCGATCCTGTCAACTGCCGCCTGCAGCCCCACCTCCAGATCTTCCAGCTCGCGATTGATAAAAATCCGTATCGCCTGGAACGTCCGGGTTGCTGGGTGTTTGTGCTTCTCTTTTTTTGGTACGGCCTCACTAACCAGCGCAGCCAGCTGAAGCGTTGTTTCGATTGGACTTTCTTTGCGCCGCTCAACAATCAGCCGGGCGATGCGACGGGAAAACTTCTCTTCGCCGTAGCGAAAAATCACATCGGCAATGTCCCGCTCTTCCGCATACATCAACCACTCTGCCGCACTTGGCGACTGTTGCGGGTTCATGCGCATATCAAGGGGACCATCACGCATAAAGCTGAAGCCTCTCGACGCATCATCCAACTGTGGCGACGACACACCAAGGTCCATCAGCACGCCACCCACCAGTTCCCAGCTAGCTTCAGACACAGCGCGGTCGAGCTCTGCGAAGGAGCCGTGGAAATACTTGAAACGGGAATCGGTTTTCGCAAGCTGTTCTGCGACAAGAATCGCTTCGGGGTCCTTGTCGATGCCCAGCAACTGACCAGAGGTGCCCAATTGCCCTAAAATGAGCTGACTATGCCCACCACGACCGAATGTGGCGTCCACATACCTGCCTTCGGGGTCACTAACCAGATAGTCGACCGCCGAATCCAGGAGCACCGAACGATGGGAGAACTCCCCTCCGGTCTCCGGCTTGCGATCAGAGGTCATAGGGAAAGCGCCTCCATCTCGGGCGGTATGTCTTCATCGCATGAAGTCTCATCAAGCCACTCGAACCAACGCTCTTCACTCCATAGCTCCAGCTTCTTGCCCTGCCCGACGAGCATCAGCTTTTTCTCCAGATTAGCGTGTCTACGCAAGGTTGGTGGCACCAGAATGCGCCCGGCCGAGTCCATTTCCATGGGTGCAGCATTACCGAGCACCAGGCGCTGCAGGCGTCGGACTGGCTTTTTCATATTGGGAAGATCTTCGATCTTAACCCGCAGAATCTCCCACTCAGGCTCGGGATAAACCAGTACACAGCGTTCTTCATCAGCATTAGCAGTCAATACAATGCGACCACCACAGGCTTGCATGAGGATCTCACGCACCTTGGCCGGGATCGCCAAGCGCCCCTTTGCATCCATATTGATGGCATGACTGCCGAGAAAATTGCTCATTTACACCGTCTCTGGAGACTCAAATTCCACAAATAACCACTAGAAACCACTTTTTCCCACTTGTGCACACTATAGAAACACGCAATTCACAATGCAAGCGCCGTCAACGACGCCACTCTTGGGAAAGTTCCTTTTATGACAACAGGTTACAGAGACTAGCGAGAGCCAGAGATGACATTACGGAAAAGAAAAGAAGGAAAATCAAACACCTGCAAAAATGTCTGAAGAAGACAAGTGAGGTTTAAGATTTTTTGGCTATAAGAAACGCACAATGATAATTAATGCGCCTCATGAAGGAAAAAAAGCGAGCTCGCCGATAAGCCGGGTTCTGTCTTGGACAGTCATTCATCTAGGGCCTGCGTCACCACAGGCCTCAAGCAACCTACCCGAGTCCAGCGCGGGCCACGCCATAGGACTCCTATTTGGTCTTGCTCCAGGTGGGGTTTACCATCGCCGTGAACTGTTGCCAGCCACGCGGTGCGCTCTTACCGCACCGTTTCACCCTTACCGGTGCTCGCGAACGAGTCACAAACACTTAGGCGGTCTACTTTCTGTTGCACTTTCCGTCGGCTCACGCCGCCCAGGAGTTACCTGGCACCTTGCCCTGCGGAGCCCGGACTTTCCTCCCCCGGTAAAACCGGCGGCGACTGTCTGGCGAGCTCGGGCGAGACAATACTATTGCGCCAAGCACCATGCAAGGAAAAGCGCAGAACAAGGGGTCAACCCTCCTTGAGCTCCAGGGAGCGCTGATACAGTTCGTTCTTGCTCAGCCCACTCAAGCCAGACGCTATCTTTGCCACTTTTTTCAGCGGCAACTCCGCCATAAGAAGGCGCAGCAAATGATCCACATCCAACTCACCGGCCATCAAACCTGCCTCAGCCTTTTCCGCACCCCGCACCATCACAACGAACTCGCCACGACTGCCGTGGGGGTCATCCGTCAATGTGGCGTGCACTTTTGCAGCCGTACCAGAATAGAACGTTTCGAAGGCCTTGGTGATCTCACGACCGAGCACAATCTCCCGCTGCGCGCCCATAACCTCCGCTATATCCGCTACGGTGTTCAGTATCCTGTGAGGAGACTCATAGAACACCAATGTTGCAACCTCTTTGCGAAGCTCCTCCAGAGCCGCTCGCCGACCAGCACCTTTTGCCGGAAGGAAGCCCGCGAACAAAAACCGGTCGGTGGGCAGGCCTGCAGCACTCAGGGCAGCTACCAATGCGCAGGGCCCAGGTATCGGGCTAACCCGCAGACCTTCCGCTCTCGCCTCCCGAACCAGCACATAACCCGGATCAGAGATTAACGGCGTGCCAGCATCTGAAATCAAGGCAACATCAGCGCCAGCCCGCAACTGCTCCAGTATATTCTGAACCCTGCCACGCTCGTTATGATCATGTAACGCGATCAACGGTTTGCTTATACCAATATGCTGTAACAATCGCCCGCTGTGGCGAGTATCCTCGGCTGCAATAACAGCCACACTCGAAAGCGCCTTAACTGCGCGCGGTGATAGATCGTCCAGGTTGCCAATAGGGGTCGCAACGATATAGAGCGTTCCCCGATTATCACTTGGCCTTATTACCTGCACAGCAGGCTGATCCGATTCAGATTTCAAAATGTGTGCCTCGCGTGGAGAGATGGCGCCACCATGACACCTGCGTCATGTGAATTGCCCCGGGAGCTGTTAAACTTGCCACCATCAGATCGGCGCCACAAGCCAAAACCCCGGAATCTATAGAGCTTGCCATGACAAAGAATCCTGCTAATTATCGTGCCCTGGCCGGTATATTCATGCTCACCCTGCTGTTTGCAGGTTGCGCCAGTATCGACCTTGACTCGCACATTGCCCAGACTCCTTCCCAGGCACTTGAGCTTGCAGCAAAAGAAAGTAACGCTGAAGTCGCGCAGCGATACCTGCTGAAGGTCGCTAGCCAGTTTCAGGATCAAGGCGACCACCGCGCCGCCCGCACATTACTGCAGAGCACTCAACTGGCGCAACCTGCACCTGCCTTGCAGGCTCAAAAGCAGTTACTCGCCATGGCCAGCGCAGTGGCACTCGAAGATCGCGAATGGGCAGCCAGCATTGTCACGAAAATCTCGCCAGACAACTTCAAAGGCTACAACTCAGAATTTATTAACCGGGCCGCCAATCTTCAGGCCGACACCTACGCCCTCGTAGATGACAGACTGTCAGCGGCCATGACCCTGATGCTACTCTCCCAATCTGACGGCAATGTAAATCCACAGCAGATACATGACCGGATCTGGGCATTCCTGAAAGCGGTTCCAGATAACAAACTCGCAACTGCAAGCGAACAAAGCATTGGCTTTGAAACCGAAGGATGGCTCGAACTTGCAGTCAGCATTCGTGCACCCGGACTCAGCATTGACGACCAAGGGCGCACTATTCGGCGCTGGCAAAACAGCCGGCCCGGCCACCCTGCCGCACAGATACTGCCTTCCGAGTTACAGCTCATTGCCAATCTGGCAGAAAGTCGCCCCGAAAAACTCGCACTCGCCCTGCCACTGAATGGCCCCCTGGCCAGTGCTGGCAAAGCCATTCGAGATGGTTTTCTAGCGGCTTACTATCAGGACAAATCGGCGGATCGAAGCAAAACCGACATTCGGGTGATCGACACATCTGGTCAACCGTTTGAAAAACTATACAAAGAACTCGCTGCGGAGGATATCGACCTGATCATAGGGCCCCTTGAGAAGGAAGCCCTGGCAAGCCTTACAAACATGAAAACCCTTCCCGTTCCCGCGCTGGGGCTTAACTACCTGGCTGACGGAACAACGCTGCCCGATGGCCTGTACCAATTTGGCCTATCGGCTGAGGACGAAGCCCGTCAAATTGCAGACAGGCTGTCCGGGCAAAACATCAACCAGGTTCTGGTACTTATCCCTCAGGGTGAGTGGGGTGACCGTGTCGAGGCTGCACTGCTGAGGCGCATGCAAAAGAACGGCGCAACTGCTCTGGATATAGAACGTTTTTTCCGCGAGGACAACCTGCGGGCTGTCACTGCAGACCTTCTGGGCATATCCGTATCACGGGACAGGGCCATACAGGTTGAGCGCACCATTGGGCTAAACGTAGAGTTCGAGCCGCGCCGTCGGCAAGACGCAGAAGCCATTATCATGGTCGCCGAACCGGCTGTTGCTCGCCAACTAAAACCCTTGTTTGCATACTATTTCGGAGGCGACCTGCCAGTATATTCACCTTCGATTATTTACGAAGGTGTACCAGATGCCGGTCGTGATCGTGATCTGAACCAGGTAATTTTCACCGATATCCCCTGGGTACTTAACGACAAAAACCCGCTGCGCGAAGAAGCAGGTAACGCCTTGCCTGGCACCCGCGGCCAACTGGGCCGCCTGTTTGCCATGGGCGCAGACGCATGGCAACTAAGCAAGCGCCTCCCCTTGCTTCGTCAAATCCAAACCGCTTCTGTTGACGGACAAACAGGGCAACTTACCATGACCCCCGAAGGGAGCATTCACAGGCAGCAACTGTGGGCTCAATTCCGGAGCGGAACACCCAAGCTGCTCCCCGAACCTGCCCGTGAAAACAATACAGACGCCCCAGACGCTCAAACGCTGGCGAACTGACCGCCGCCTTCACAAGGATAACAAGAGCCATGGAAGGCCGAAAAGCGATTGGAACATATTTTGAAGGTGTTGCCGCACGATACCTTGAGTCTCACGGTGTACATATCCGGGAGCGGAACGTCTACAGCCGTGGTGGCGAGATTGACCTGATAGGACAAGACCAAGACACCCTTGTATTCTTTGAGGTACGGTACCGGGGCAGTGGCAGCCTCGTCGATCCGGCCAGTTCAATTTCTTATCCGAAACAAAAGCGGCTCATAAAAGCCGCATCGTTCTATCTGCACCGCCACCAACTCTGGGACACAGTTACCCGAATAGACGTAGTGGCAATCAGCCCGGGAACGGTTAAAAAATACCGGGTACAATGGATCAAAAATGCAATTCAGGCGGATGTATAGACTCTGATGAACGACGACATGGGCAACCTGATCAACCAGTTATTTGCGAGCCACATGGAGCATACCGCCCAAGCGGCCAGCACCGTCGGCCCCGCCATAGAGCAGGCAGCAGACGCCTTCGTAAACGCCCTTCTAAACGACGGAAAAATCGTCACCTGCGCCAATGGCAATGCCAATGTAGTAGCCCAGTATTTCTGTACGGCTTTTCTCAACCGCTTTGAGCAAGACCGACCAGCCCTCCCTGCCATTAACCTTGGTGCAGACGCTACAACCTATTCCGCCATTTGCCGTGACAACCGCTTTAATGACACCTTCTCGCGCCAGGTTAAAGCCATAGGCAAACCAGGTGACCTTCTGTTCGTGATCGTTGACGACGGCCACAAAGCCAACCTCATCCAGGCCATTCAGGCGGCCCATGACCGGGAAATGAATGTGGTTGTGCTGAGCGCACGGGAGAAGTCCGATATAACCTCCCTCATGCACTCGGAAGACCACGAGATCGCCTTGAACGACCTGTCGCCCACAGAGGCCACACCCTTGCTGATGCTAGTGATCAACGCCCTGTGTTCGCTGGTAGACGGAAAACTATTTGGAGGCTGATAAAAATGCCGGCTTACGCCGGCATTTTTATCAGAGCTTGAAACTACTATCTGATACTTATTTAACAACCTTGAGCGTGGGCCGCCCGGTTGGTCGTTCTTCCTGGCCATTCTGCCTGGAGCTTTCGCGATCATTGGTGCCATCGGGATCCGGAGAGCCGGGCTCACTGCCAAACACCATGCCCTCACCATTCTCTTTCGCGTAAATGGCCATAACCGCCTGCAGAGGAATGAACACCTGCATAGGTACGCCACCAAACCGCGCGCTGAATTCCAACGCACTATTGCCAACAACGAGTGCACGTACAGCACCAGGGCTAATATTCAGAACAATCTGACCATTCGCCACATGTGCTGTCGGCACCTGAACACCCTGAATACCCGCATCCACAACGATATATGGCGTACAGTCGTTATCCAGTATCCACTCGTTGAACGCGCGCACCAAATAAGGGCGACTGGAGGTCATGGTGATCTTGTTATCAGGCACTGCTTGTCTCCTGTTCCCTATCGCGGAAGCCAGCCAAATCAGCTGCGAATGTCTTCTTCGAGATCAGAAAGGCTGGCCTTGAAACCCTCACGGGCGAACAAGTTGTCCATGTACTTCTGGAGCGGCTTGGCCTGCTTATCATTAAGTTCGATGCCAAGGGCAGGCAAACGCCAGAGAATAGGCGCAATGCAGCAGTCCACAATTGTGAATTCCTCAGAGAGGAAAAACGGCATTTCGCCAAACAAGGGCCCGGCTGCGAGCAGCCCTTCGCGCAACTCCTTGCGAGCAGCCTCCGAAGCTTTGGCATTTGGCTGAGCCAGAATCTGATCAACCAAACCACACCAATCTCTCTGAATCCGATGGATCATCAAGCGACTGTTAGCACGGGCCACCGGATAAACCGGAAGAAGAGGCGGGTGCGGAAAACGCTCATCAAGATATTCCATCATGATGTTCGGCTCATACAGAACCAGATCACGATCCACCAACGTCGGCAGGGCGTTATACGGATTCATATCAGCCACTTCAGCTGGCGGATTGTCCGGGTCAACATCAACGATATCAACGGTAACACCCTTCTCTGCCAGCACAATGCGCACTCTGTGGCTATAGTGGCTGGCCGGGTCTGAGAAAAATGTCATCGATGACCGCTTAGTCACAACGCCCATAGAATTACCTCACGAGTAAACAAACCGAAATGGACCTGAAAAACGCAAAAATTCCAGCGGGCCGATTAACACCCACTGGAACTCAGGGAACAGGATTATACCCTATTTCTCAGTGTACGTCCTTCCAGTACTCACGATTGAGCAGGTAGGCGAAGACAAAGAAAATAGCGACAAAGATCAACACAAATATACCGAGGCGCTCACGCTCGACTTTGATCGGATCAGCCATGTAAGACATAAAGTTCGTCATGTCGTACATAGCCCGATCAAACTCAGCACCAGTCATGCTGCCTTCAATGGCATACTCCGGACAAGCATCTGCATTCCTGACATTTCCGCTCAGCGGCTCAACACTGGCTTTTTTGCCAATATTGGGCTTAACCGCGCACAAACCCTGGAGATCGACCAGCACATGAGGCATGCCTACCTTGTCGAACACCACGTTGTTTACACCCAGCGGGCGAGACTCATCTTTATAGAATCCACGCAAGTAGGAGTACAACCAGGATTCACCACGCAAGCGGCTCTCCAGAGTAAGGTCCGGTGGCGGAGCACCAAACCAGGCAGCTGCCATGTCCTTGTTCATGGAGTTCTTCATCAACTCACCGATCTGGGCGCCGGTGAAAATCAGATTCTCCTCGAACAATTTGGCGGGTATCTCAAGATCATCAGCAACCCGCTTGTAGCGGGCATACTCCATGGAGTGGCACCCCATGCAGTAGTTGGTAAACATTGCAGCGCCACGCTGCAATGATGCCTTGTCTGTGTGATCCGTTTTGATGTGATCAAGCGGAACGCCGGCACCGGCTGCCAGTCCGAGAACCGGCAGGAATGCGATGAAAAGACCAAAAATCAGCTTTCTCATTATCCTGTCACCCTCTCTGGTACTGGCTTGGTTTTCTCCATGCGCGTATAAAACGGCATCAGAATGAAGTAGAGGAAGTACACCACCGTCAATATCTGAGCCACAGTAGTACGACCTTCGGTTGCAGGCACAAGCCCCAAATAACCGAGAATAACGAAGCTTACTGCAAATAGTGTCAACGCAATCCTGCTCAACCACCCCTTGTAGCGAATGGAGCGTACCGGACTTCTGTCGAGCCAAGGAAGCACAAACAGGATTGCTATCGCACCACCCATCACAACAACACCCCAGAACTTCGCAGACAGGCCGAACAGATCAACCGTTACCGCACGCAACATGGCGTAAAAGGGTGTGAAGTACCACACAGGCGCAATGTGCTCAGGTGTTTTCAGCGCGTTTGCAGGTTCAAAGTTTGGCTTCTCGATAAAGAGACCGCCCATTTCAGGGAAAAAGAACACTACGATAAAGAAGATAAAGAAGAATACCGCCACGCCCACGAGATCGTGCACGGAGTAGTATGGGTGGAACGGAATACCGTCTTTCGGAACGCCGTTTTCATCCTTGTTCTTCTTGATATCGATACCGTCCGGATTGTTGGAGCCCACTTCATGCAACGCAAGAATATGGAGTACCACCAAGCCAAGGAGAACAATTGGAAGCGCAACCACGTGCAAGGCGAAGAAACGGTTTAGTGTAATACCGGAAATCAGGTAGTCACCACGAATCCACAGGGATAGATCTTCACCTATTACAGGAATAGCACCGAACAGGTTTACGATAACCTGAGCGCCCCAGTAAGACATCTGACCCCAAGGTAGCAAATAGCCCATAAATGCTTCAGCCATAAGCACCAGATAAATCAGCATACCGAACAGCCAGATCAACTCACGCGGCTTCTGGTAGGATCCATACATAAGGCCGCGGAACATGTGGAGATAGACCACAATAAAGAAGGCAGATGCCCCCGTAGAGTGAAGATAGCGCAGCAACCAACCCCACTGGACATCACGCATGATGTACTCAACGGATGCGAATGCCCCCTCACCTGTCGGGTTATAGCTCATAGTAAGCCAGATACCGGTAACTAACTGGTTAACCAGTACAAGCATCGCCAGAGAACCGAAAAAGTACCAGAAGTTAAAGTTCTTCGGCGCGTAATATTTTGCCAGGTGCTTATTCCAGGCATCTACAACTGGCAGACGCTCGTCCACCCAATTAAGTAGCTTCTGCATTACGCTGCCTCCGGATCAAGACCAATCGTGAGTGTCTCATCATCGTCATAGCGATAAGGCGGCACTTGCAGGTTGAGCGGTGCAGGCTGCGCCTTGTAGACGCGGCCAGCCATGTCATAGCGCGTGCCATGGCACGGACAGAAAAGACCACCCAGCCACTCATCACCAAGATCCGCCGGTGCCACTTCAGGGCGATAGGAAGGCACACAACCCAAGTGAGTGCAAATTCCTACCAGCACAGCTATCTCAGGCTTCAGCGAGCGCAGTATGCCATCTATGTATGGCGGCTGCTGCGGAGATTCAGACTGAGGATCTTTCACCTTGTCGTTGAGCTTCTCGATGTTGCTCAGCATTTCATCTGTGCGGCGAATAAGCCAGACCGGCATACCCCTCCACTCAACAGTGACCTGCTGGCCTGGCTCAATCTTACTGATATTGACGGTTACCGGTGCACCAGCCGCTTCCGCTTTGGCACTGGGATTCCAGGATGCCACGAAAGGGACTGCCGCACCGACGACGCCGACCCCACCTACCGCAGCCGTAGCGCCGATAAGAAACCGGCGTCGACCTTGGCTCACGTCGCCATTATTCATTATGGTTCTCTCCCATCAGGCGATGTCACAGCCCGCCGAAAAGCCGACAGCGTGCATCGAAAAGGACTTCACAATCCAAAATTATAAGCGAACAAATGGTAATGAAATTACCATGTCCTTACAAGTCAGAAAGCCGCCACCAGAGCGACTTCTCTGCTCCAGATCAATTTGACTATCATTGCGCCCCAAACAAAAAAACCCGACCAAATAGCCGGGTTTTCCTGAGATCTGCTCCAGCGGAACTTAACGCTTGGAGTACTGTGGACGCTTACGCGCCTTACGCAGACCAACTTTCTTACGCTCAACTTCACGAGCATCACGGGTAACATAACCCGCTTTACGCATCGCTGGGCGCAGAGCTTCGTCGTAATCCATCAACGCACGGGTCAGGCCGTGGCGGATTGCGCCAGCCTGACCACTGCTACCACCACCTTTAACAGTAATGTTGATGTCAAAACGATCCGCAGATTCTGCAACAACCAGAGGTTGACGCACAATCATACGCAATGTCTCACGACCGAAAAAATCTTCGATTGTGCGACCGTTGATTGAAATATTACCGCTTCCCGGCTTGATGAACACCCGAGCCGTGGACGTTTTGCGGCGACCAGTACCGTAATTTTGTGCTACAGACATATCCGCCTTCCGTTAAATGTCGAGTTCTTTGGGCTGCTGGGCTGTGTGAGGGTGCTCAGCGCCGGCATAGATTTTCAGCTTCTTGAACATGGCACGACCAAGCGGGCCTTTCGGAAGCATGCCTTTGACAGACTTCTGAATAACTTGCTCAGGCGCCTTATCAACCAGCTTCTCGAAGCTGATGGACTTGATCCCACCCGGAAACCCGGTATGACTGTAGTACATCTTATCAGATGCCTTGTTGCCGGTAACCCGCACCTGGCCCGCATTGATAACTACAATGTAATCGCCAGTGTCTACATGAGGGGTGTACTCAGGCTTATGCTTGCCCCGCAGACGACGGGCGATTTCGGTTGACAGACGACCCAGCGTCTTGCCGGCTGCGTCTACAACGTACCAGTCACGTTTTACGGTTTCTGGTTTCGCACTCAGAGTCTTCATTGATTCCGCCTTGAACGCTATAAAAAGAAACGTTAAAAACCGCCACCGGAAAGTGTAGTACACCCGGAGGAGGTTCTGTACCTGTAATTTGATCGGCAGTGACACTATTCGGGGCTGAGATAGTGACATCGCCTTGAAAAGCCAGGGCGCGAAGTATACTCGAACAAATAATGAAATCCAACCCTGCAGGTAATAGTTTTATCACCCTGTCATTACCACAAGGTTTCGCCATAAAGCAGCTTCGTATTGGAAAACACTACGGACGCTACATAATCCACAGATTCCCCCCGAATATCAGAGAGACACTCAAGAATTCTGCGGAGATGCACGGGCGAGTTAGCTCCGACCTCAACCCCCTCCGGCGCCATATCCGGCGCGTCTGTCTCCAGCACCAAAGCCTCTAGGGGTAAACGAGCTATGGTATCGCGAGTTTTTCGGGACCGAGAGGTTGTGATTATCCCACCTACACCAATAGAGCAGCCCAAATCGACCAACTTCGAAGCCTGCTGATAGCTGCCAGAAAAGCCGTGCACCAATGCCCTGCCACTCCAGTTCGTACGCCTCAGTGTTGCATGAACCTCATCGTGGGCTCTGACGGAATGTATAACAAGAGGGTAACCCAACTCGGAAGCCAGCCCAACCTGAGCCTCAAACCACGGATACTGATTGCTCATATTTCCGTGGAGGCGGTCCAACCCGCATTCACCAATCGCCACACAGCGCTCAGGCCTTGCTCGCAAAGCCCGGTCAAGGGCCATCAAAGCTTCGTCAGAGTGCTCCCCGACATACCACGGATGGACTCCAAGACAATAATAGAGGCCAGCGTACGCCTGGGCAGTATCGCGAACACGGACCCAATCCCGTTGCCGCACACCGGGAATCACCAGCCCAACGAGACCTTCATCAAAAGCGACCTCAAGCTCCCATGCGCGCCGCCCATCAAAAAATGGGAAATCAAAGTGGCAGTGGGCATCAACCAGTTTCAAATCAGCCTCCACCCGCTAATGGATCAGTGCTCCCGGGTTTTATGGAACTCGATATCCGGATAGCGCTCCTGGGCCAGATTGAGATTTACCATGGTGGGGGCGATATAAGCCAGGCGATCACCGCCATCAAGTGCTAAATTGTCATTGTTCTTGCGCTGGAACTCATCCAGCTTGCGATCATCCGAACAGGTTACCCAGCGAGCAGTTGCGACGTTGATCGGCTCATAAACGGCTTCAACCTTGTACTCGGTCTTGAGGCGACTGACGACCACATCAAACTGCAGGACACCAACCGCGCCGACAATCAAATCGTTGTTACGCAAGGGTCGGAACACCTGAACCGCACCCTCTTCCGACAACTGAATCAAGCCCTTCTGAAGCTGCTTGGCCTTCAATGGGTCCTTCAGGCGGATACGACGGAAGAGCTCGGGCGCAAAGTTTGGAATGCCCTTGAACTTCATGTCCTCGCCAGCGGTAAAGGTATCCCCTAACTGAATAGTCCCATGGTTGTGCAGTCCAATGATGTCGCCAGCGTAGGCTTCCTCTGCGTGCTCCCGATCGCCTGCCATAAACGTCAGTGCATCGGAAAAACGCACGTCTTTTGCTATGCGCACATGCCTGGCTTTCATACCCTGACTGTACTTGCCCGACACTATGCGCATAAATGCAACTCGATCCCGGTGCTGGGGATCCATATTGGCCTGAATTTTAAAAACAAAGCCAGAGAATCCCTGATCATCCGGCTGCACCAACCGCTGATCCGTCTCGCGTGGCTGTGGCTCAGGGGCCCAGTCCACCAAACCGTCGAGCATGTGATCAACGCCAAAATTACCTAGCGCCGTACCGAAAAATACCGGCGTAAGCTCACCAGCCAGAAATGCTTCCTGATCGAATTCGTGAGACGCTCCTTTTACCAGCTCGACCTCATCGCGCAAATCGCTGGCGTATCCACCAAGAGCATTATCAAGCTCCGGATTGTCCAACCCGCTGATAGTTCGAACCTCCTGGATCTCGTGACCGTGCCCACTTTGGTAAAGAATCACCTCGTCACGCAGCAAGTGATAGACACCCTTGAAGCTCTTGCCCATACCAATAGGCCAGGTAATCGGCGCGCAGGCAATGCTAAGAACATCTTCCACTTCATCCATAAGCTCAACCGGGTCCCTGGTATCCCGATCCAATTTGTTCATGAAAGTGATAATCGGCGTGTCTCTTAGCCGGGTAACTTCCATCAACTTAATGGTACGTTCCTCAACGCCTTTTGCACTGTCAATCACCATGAGACAGGAGTCTACAGCTGTCAGGGTACGGTAAGTATCTTCCGAAAAATCCTCGTGACCTGGCGTATCCAGCAGGTTCACCAGCTTTCCGCCGTAAGGAAACTGCATGACAGACGTGGTAACAGAAATACCCCGCTCCTTTTCCATTTCCATCCAGTCAGACTTTGCATGCTGCCCGGACTTCTTACCCTTGACCGTTCCCGCCCGCTGCAGAGCATGCCCGAATAGCAGTACTTTCTCGGTAATCGTGGTTTTACCGGCGTCCGGGTGAGAGATGATTGCAAAGGTGCGGCGCTTGGCCACTTCCTGGGAAAGGTGAGACATAGTCGAAGAGAAACCTGCGTCAGATGTTCGGAGAAGGCGGGTATTATAGGGGCTAAGAGGTTATTACGCGAACACAAGCGGTAATATCAGGGGTACAGAAGCAACGACATTACCCGCGCATCTTCGCGGCCAGAGGCTGCAGGATAGTATCCGGGGCGCCGTCCTATTTCTACAAACCCTTCATTGCGGTAGAGCTTGCTTGCCACACTGTTACTTAACCGCACCTCAAGAAGCATCTGATTCATGCCTTCATGAGTAGCTTCTGCGATGAGGTGCCTCAACAAATACCGCCCAACCCCATGGCCTCGGCTTCGAGGATGAACACATATATTCAGCAGATGCACTTCATCCAGCATATAAGTTCCGACCACAAACCCCGCAAGAGAGTCGCCGAGGCAGGCACCCCATAAGCGATAATCCGGCTTGAAGCAATCGAGAAACACCCCTTCAGTCCAGGGGTGGGAGTGGCCCTGGCGCTCGATCTCAAGCATCTCCGGAATATCTTCAGGCGCCAGAGGCCGAAATCTCAGCTGAAGACCTTGCATAGAGTGGTATCGATCAGAACGTCGCTGTGTCATTTCTGAGCCAGGGGCTTAAGCTGTTCCCATAAAGACCGCTTCAGCGGAGGGTTGCTGGCAAGAGCCGCCAATGAGTGAATAGATTTTACGTCAGGGGCTCGGCCAAGAGCTTTGAACAGCCAACCAGCTTCGACACCACTTCTATCAACGCCCTCACCTGTCCCAAGAACAATCACCTTCCTGTCATCTATATCTCGCAACACGTACTGCACCACAGCCCTTAAATCGGACAAGGAATTTCCGGGAACTACACGATTATTGAAGACGGGCCAGTGAACCCAGTCAACAGGCTTTAACTGCCCATCTCCCAGACTCTTCACAATATTCGCGGCAAGAGTTTCCTGGAGGCTCAGGCTCGCTTCCCGGGTTATATCCGCGATGAGAACGTACTTTGACCCAAAAAACACTCCCAGACTTACGGCTACTGCTGGATCTTCAACTTCCTGCGGCGATGCAACAGTCACCTCCGAACCTTCAGGAGACGGAACAGAAAGCTCCGACAAGCCCTGATCTGGTGGTTGCTTCGGTTGCGCAGATGGCTCTTCCTTACCCTCCATTAGAGCCTGAAGACTGGCAATTCGCTGCACACCTTTCTTGTTCGCGGCGACGCTCGCCGCCGGCGAACCATTTTTTTCAGCCTCTACGGGCGCGCGGCTTGGAGCAAATGAGGGGGAATGTACAACCTCATCTGGCTCAGGAAATACAAACGCCGGGCTCGAAGCAGCACCCGGCAGTGGTTCACGGGCATACCACAACCGGATTCCCGCCGAACCAAGATAGAACTGTCTTTGAGCCTCAGTCTGAATCATTCAAACATCCGCCACCTGTGGATGTTGCCTAATCCCACCACGGCTGATCAGGTTAAGCGCTTCGATGTAGGCCTTAGCTGAAGCAATGATAATATCTGTATCGGCGCCGATACCATTTACGATACGCCCACCACGTTCCAGCCGAACAGTAACCTCGCCTTGGGAGTCCGTGCCGCTGGTGATATTGTTTACTGAGTAAAGTTGTAAATTGCAGCCCGAATCAACCAGCGACTCGATCGCTTTAAAAGTCGCATCTACCGGACCACTCCCTTCCGCCTCTACCTTATGCTCTTTTCCATCCATCGTTAACGTCAGGTTAGCCGTTGGAACAACACCTGTTTCTGAGCAAACCTGCAGGCACACCAAGCCATAACGGCCCTCTTCATCTTTCTGCCGAGTGTCACTGGCAATTGCCTGCAAGTCCTCATCAAAGATTTCGTGCTTCAAATCAGCCAGGGCTTTGAAACGGGTAAATGCTTCGTTCAACTCCGTTTCAGTTTCAAACTGAATACCAAGCTCCAGGAGGCGCGTGCGGAAAGCATTTCGGCCTGAGTGTTTACCAAGCACCAAGCTATTAGTGTGCCAGCCCACGTCTT
This sequence comes from Marinobacter sp. KMM 10035, assembly GCF_046537445.1. Taxonomy (NCBI): domain Bacteria; kingdom Pseudomonadati; phylum Pseudomonadota; class Gammaproteobacteria; order Pseudomonadales; family Marinobacteraceae; genus Marinobacter; species Marinobacter sp. KMM 10035. Next base: position 312,613 of record NZ_JBBVMG010000003.1, read on the forward strand.
CTGCGCGCATGATTTCGTATGTTTCGCGATGCTTGAGCACTCCGTCCTGGTGAATACCCGACTCATGGGCAAAGGCGTTAGCGCCCACAATGGCTTTGTTGGGCTGTACCGGAAAACCTGTGATCGTAGACACGAGTCGAGAAGCAGGTACGATATGGCTGGCATCTATTTGCGTGTCGAGATTGTAAAAATCCTGCCGAGTGCGGACGGCCATCACTATCTCTTCGAGTGAGGCGTTGCCTGCACGCTCCCCCAGTCCGTTGATGGTGCATTCGACCTGACGGGCACCACGAGTTACCGCTGCCAGAGAGTTTGCAACGGCAAGCCCCAGATCGTTATGGCAATGCACAGAAAAAATGGCTTTATCGGCATTAGGGACACGATTAAGGAGTTGATGAATGGTTTCAGCAAACTGCTCTGGCACAGCATAACCAACGGTATCCGGAATGTTGATCGTATTGGCACCCGCATCGATGGCCGCTTCAATAATTCTGCAGAGAAAATCCAGCTCGGACCGCCCTGCATCCTCACAGGAGAACTCAACGTCATCCACGTGACTTCGGGCACGCTTTACAGACCGAACTGCCTGCTCAATCACCTCGTGCGGTTCCATCTGCAGCTTGTGCTGCATGTGGATTGGCGAGGTTGCAATAAACGTATGTATACGCCCCCGCTCTGCGGGGCGAATCGCTTCAGCCGCCCGATCAATGTCCTTGTCCAGCGCACGAGCGAGACTACAAATCGTTGAGCCTTTGATCGTTTCAGCGATGGACTTAACGGCTTCAAAATCTCCCTGACTCGCGATAGCAAAACCTGCCTCAATGACATCCACACGAAGCTTTTCAAGAGCCCTGGCAATACGGAGCTTCTCGGCTTTATTCATCGTAGCGCCGGGACTTTGCTCGCCATCACGGAGAGTTGTATCAAAAATAACCAGATGATCGTTGCCAGACATTGAATTACTCCGTATCGCATTTGGTTTCGTGAAAACAGTATATCACCGGGATGCAAAGGAGGGAGCTTCCACACTGCTCGCAAGACTAATTTCGGACATAAAAAAACCCCAGCCTCTTGCGAAGCTGGGGTTTGGTATTAA
>NZ_JBBVMG010000004.1:0-174956 GCF_046537445.1 Marinobacter sp. KMM 10035
CCTCGAAGGAGATGCGCATTCTACAGACACACGCAGATCTGTCAACGGCCATTTTCATTTAATTTCAGAGAACCTCGGTTTCCACCTATAAACAGGCCAAAAAAGGTGGAAACCGATCAAAAATCACACAAACCCTGGGACACCTCAGAGCTTCACTTGCCAACCTTAGCCGATCTACGCGACTTTCCCCGAAACAAAGCACGAACGGGCCCAGACAATGCATAGACCAGAAACCCGCTAAACAATACAGTAGCCGGATCCAGTGCGATCACCACAAGAATCAGAACCACAAGAAGTATGGCAGCAAAAGGCACACGACCACGAAGATCGAGATCCTTGAAGCTGTGATACAGCACATTACTGACCATCAGCACGCCTGAGCCACCCACAACAACTATGGTCAAGAAGGTGAGCCATGCCGCAGGCTCGAATGCATGGAAGCACCAAACGAGACCAGCAACACACGCAGCAGCCGCAGGACTGGGCAACCCAACAAAATACTTTTTGTCCACGGAACCAATCTGAGTATTAAACCGTGCAAGGCGTAAAGCTGTTCCGGCCACATAGATAAAGGTAATAGCCCAGCCAATTTTATCCAGCCCATTCAAAGACCAGAAAAAAGCAACAAACCCGGGAGCAACACCAAAAGCAACCATATCAGCGAGACTGTCATACTCCTCACCAAATTTGCTTTGCGTATTGGTCATCCGGGCTACACGACCATCAAGACCATCGAGAATCATGGAGATGAATATCGCAATGGCCGCATTATCGAAAACACCACCTGCAGCAGACACAATGGCGTAAAAGCCAGAGAACAATGAAGCTGTCGTGAGCGCATTAGGAAGCAGGTATATCCCCTTCTTTCGCACCGGCGCCCCCTCAACCAACTCTTCTTCCACTACCTCGCCAGGCTCGATGTCGCACTCGCCCGCTGAACGGGTAGAAATCTCCGGCTCGGCGGCCGAAGAGCCCACTTCTGTATCTTTTCTTTCGTCAGTCATTCCCACTACTCCGGAAAGCATTTGGGTGAAGTATATACGAAAAACGCGGCCACCCGGGCCGCGCTTTATTAATCTAAGCAGAACTTCGCTTAGTTTTTGTCTTTATCTACGATCTTGTTGGCAGAGATCCATGGCATCATTCCGCGCAGCTTCTCACCCGTCACTTCAATCTGGTGCTCGGCATTCTGACGACGACGCGCTGTCATTGAAGGATAGTTGAGAGCGCCTTCAGAGATGAACATCTTCGCGTACTCACCACTCTGGATACGCTTCAGCGCGTTGCGCATGGCTTCACGGGACTGCTCGTTGATAATCTCCGGGCCAGTCACATACTCACCATACTCTGCGTTGTTAGAGATGGAGTAGTTCATGTTGGCGATACCGCCTTCGTACATCAGATCTACAATCAGCTTCAGCTCGTGCAGACACTCAAAGTACGCCATTTCCGGTGCATAACCTGCTTCAGTCAGGGTCTCGAAACCTGCCTTAACCAGCTCAACTGCACCACCACAAAGCACAGCCTGCTCACCGAACAGGTCAGTTTCAGTCTCGTCCTTGAAAGTAGTTTCGATGATACCGGTACGACCGCCACCGATGCCACTCGCATAAGAAAGAGCAACGTTCTTGGCATTGCCAGATGCGTCCTGGAAGATAGCAATCAGATCAGGAATACCGCCGCCGTTAGCAAATTCGGTGCGAACAGTGTGACCTGGCGCCTTAGGGGCAACCATGATTACGTCCAGATCTTTGCGTGGAACGATCTGGTTGTAGTGAACAGCGAAGCCGTGAGCAAATGCCAGAGTAGCGCCCTGCTTCAGGTTCGGCTCGATTTCGGCTGCGTACAACTGGGACTGGAACTCATCTGGAGTCAGAATCATTACAACGTCAGCAGCAGCAACTGCAGACGGTACGTCACTGGTCTTCAGGCCATAGGCTTCTGCCTTGGCAATGGATGAGGATCCCGGACGCAGACCAACAGTTACATCAACACCGGACTCTTTCAGGTTGCACGCATGAGCGTGACCCTGTGAGCCAAAACCGATGATGGCAACTTTCTTGCCCTGGATGATGGAAAGATCACAATCCTTATCGTAATAAACCTGCATGACTAACCTCTATGATTTGTGATGGCCTTTCAGAAGACCAAATCGTTCGTGATATACAAAACAGCTTAAAGACTCAAAACCTTTTCGCCTCTGGCGATCCCGGAAACCCCCGAACGCACCACCTCAAGCACACCCGACGCTCCAATTGCCTGGACGAAACCGTCCAATTTGTCGCTGGCGCCCGCAAGCTGAACGGTGTAGACGGAGCTGGTGACATCAACTATCTGTCCCCGGAAAATATCCACCGTGCGCTTTATTTCGGCACGCTGAGAGCCGGTCGCCTTCAGTTTGATCAGCATCAGCTCCCGCTCGATGTGGGGGCCCTCAGTCAAGTCCACCAATTTAACCACCTCAACCAGCTTATTGAGCTGCTTGGTGATCTGCTCGATAACACGATCCGGGCCTGTCGTTGTCACTGTCAGGCGAGACAGGGTCTCATCCTCGGTGGGCGCCACTGTCAAAGTCTCGATATTGTAGTTCCGCTGCGAAAACAGCCCAACGACTCGGGACAGCGCCCCCGGTTCGTTCTCAAGCAACACAGAAATGATTCGACGCATGATCACACTCTCTCCGTCTTGCTGAGCCACATATCTTTCATGCAGCCGCGAGCCACTTGCATCGGATATACATGCTCAAAGCGGTCAACCTGGATATCCACAAAAACCAGCCTGTCCTTCATGGCCAAAGCTTCTTTTAACTTCGGCTCCAGATCTTCTTTCTTATCAATCCGGATGCCCACATGGCCATAAGCCTCTGCCAACTTAATAAAATCTGGTAGCGACTCCATGTACGAATGGGAGTGACGGGACTCGTAATTCATGTCCTGCCACTGCCTCACCATGCCCAACGACTGATTATTCAAGTTGATGATCTTTACCGGCAGCTTGTACTGATTACAAGTCGACAGCTCCTGGATATTCATCTGGATACTGCCCTCTCCGGTAATACAGAGGACCTCTTCATCCGGATGCGTGAGCTTTATGCCCATTGCGGCTGGCAAGCCGAAGCCCATGGTGCCGAGGCCACCTGAGTTAATCCAACGGTTAGGCTTGTCAAATTTGTAGTACTGAGCCGCAAACATCTGGTGCTGCCCCACATCGGAGGTTACAAATGCATCCCCATTAGTGAGACGATGAAGCATTTCGACCACTTCTTGCGGCTTGATTACATCCGGACTGGTCTCATAGCGCATACCATGAAACGCGCGCCATTCATCGATCTGCCTCCACCAGGCTGCGAGAGCCTCTGCATCGGGCTTTTCCTTACTTTCTTTGACAAGAGCAAGCATTTCCTTGAGAACCGCATCCACCGGACCAACAATTGGCACGTCGGCGTCTATAGTTTTGGAAATGGACGCAGGGTCAATATCAATATGAATAATGCGCGCACCGGGGCAGAACTTTTCCGTTGCGTTGGTTACGCGGTCATCGAAACGCGCACCGACCGCCAGAATAAGGTCTGAGTGGTGCATCGCCATATTGGCTTCGTAGGTTCCGTGCATACCTAACCAGCCAAGATGCAGCTTATCACTGGCCGGATAACAACCAATTCCCATCAGAGTGTTGGTAATCGGATACCCCAATTTGCGCACCAACTCTGTCAGCTGCCCAGAGGCCTTACCCAGAATAACACCACCACCGGCATATATTATCGGCCGGCGCGCCGCCAACATCATATCAACCGCTTTCTTGATCTGGCCTGCATGGCCTCGTATGGCCGGGTTGTAGGAGCGCAGCTTAACCTTTTTCGGATAGGCATATTCGAAGCGCTCATTGGGGGCTGTCATATCTTTCGGGATATCCACAACAACCGGGCCGGGTCGACCGGTCGAGGCAATGTAATACGCTTTGCGGATAATCTCCGGGATCTCGGATGGATGACGCACACTGAGGTTGTGCTTAACGACCGGCCGGGAAACGCCCATCATATCGGTTTCCTGGAAGGCATCTTCGCCAATCAAGGTGGACGCAACCTGCCCACACAGAACCACCATAGGGATGGAGTCCATGAATGCAGTTGCAATACCGGTAATGGTGTTGGTAGCTCCAGGACCTGAAGTCACAAGCACAGTCCCTGGCAGACCCGTTGCACGCGCATAGCCATCAGCCATGTGAACTGCGGCCTGCTCATGTCTCACCAGTATATGTTTGACTTCGTCCTGCCTGAACAGTGCATCATAAATATGAAGGGCTGCACCACCCGGATAGCCATAGATGTACTCGATTCCCTGATCCTGCAAAGAGCGGATCAGCATATCGGCACCAGACAATAACTCCACGATTTTCTACCCTCTTCTTACGAGTGAATAAGCCGGGCACACGCCCGATTGCCTGGATTCACGGTTACCCTGCTTCTTTTGAAAGCGGAACCGGCTGCTCCACACCTTGTTAAGAGGTTGTCTCCTGGCCAGCCGCCCTCCTGAGGGTTGCGGAGAACGGCCAATCAACGGGTTGCACGTAAGCAACAACCATTCCGCGACAGGTGCGCGGCACGCTCAGTGTGGTAAATAACGGGGGATACTTGCACGGGATTGCCTGCCGTTAGCCCCAGTCTTCAGGCAATCTGTAATTCTGACAGCGCTAAACTCCCTGTCAATAGCCACAGTTGCATTCTGTACCCATTGTGTTGGATGCTCTGCTTTAAATATTCAGAACTCAGGTGCGGAGTTTTGAACCAGGCGGAAGAAAATTCCTCCCACAGGTGGCATGATAGGCGCACGTAAAACACAACGAGTAGAGCCATGAACAGAAAAACCCTGATGCTGACATTATTAATCGCCGTAGCACCCAGCATGGCAATGAGTGCCTCTGTGTATAAATGGACGGACGACAATGGCGTTACCCATTATGGTGATCGTCAGCCGGTAGGAGCCAACTCTGAGACTGTCAATGTTCGTTCTGGCACTTCCTCTGGATCCGACAGCGGCCGGAGCAGCCCGCAGCAACGCCTGGACGAACTGCAAGAGCAACAACAGAAGAAGACCGACCGGGAAAATGAGACCGCGGTTGAAGCGGCTCGCCGCAAACAGCGCGAGGCAAATTGCGAAACTGCCCGCGCAAATCTCAAAGTCATTGAAAGTAACGCGCGCATTCGGGTCGAAGAAGATGGCGAGCAGCGCTACCTCGCACCTGAAGAAATCGCTGAACAAAAAGTGAAGTTCGAAGAAGTTGTCGCCGAGAGCTGCGGCCCTGAGACTCAACAATAAGCCTCAAGTACGAAAGCAATCCCAAGAAAGCAAAAAGTGGGCAAAGCCCAAGCCACGCCCACTTTTTCTCCAGCCTTTGATCAAGCCTTTTCGAACACCAACACACTGCCATCCGCCGTGGCACGAATGGTGTCACCAGAAACAAAATCTCCCCGCAAAAGTCTTTGTGCCAACGGGTTTTCGATCATCCTCTGAACCGCTCTTTTTAGTGGCCGCGCTCCGTATACCGGGTCGTATCCGACCTCACCCAGAAGATTCATCGCAACGTCGTCCAACTCCAACTTCACGCCCTGCTCCTGCAGGCGCCTGTTGAGAATCTCAACCTGGATTTTGGCAATTCCGTGAATCTGTTCTCCAGCAAGAGGATGGAATACAACCACTTCATCCACACGATTTATAAACTCAGGCCGGAAGTGAGTGCCCACTTCATCCATAACTGCAGCCTTCATGGCGTCGTAATTCTCAGCTCCCGCTTTTTGCTGAATAATGTCCGAGCCCAGATTAGACGTCATCACAATAACCGTATTGCTGAAATCCACCGTTCTACCTTGGCCGTCAGTAAGTCGGCCATCATCGAGCACTTGGAGCAGTATGTTGAATACATCCGGATGCGCCTTCTCAACCTCATCCAATAGAAGTACGGAATACGGGCGGCGACGAACGGCTTCGGTAAGGTAGCCGCCCTCCTCATAACCCACATATCCCGGGGGCGCGCCAATCAGCCGGGCAACGGAATGCTTCTCCATAAACTCCGACATATCGATCCGCACCATAGCGTCGTCAGTATCGAACAGGAATGAAGCGAGCGCCTTACAGAGCTCGGTTTTGCCAACCCCAGTCGGCCCAAGGAACAGGAAGGAGCCATTAGGCCGCTGCGGATCTGCCAAGCCAGCCCGAGAGCGGCGCACTGCATTCGATACCGCCTCTACAGCTTCACTTTGACCAATCACCCGCTTGTGCAGGGCCTCTTCCATTCGCATCAACTTATCGCGCTCACCTTCCAGCATTCTGGAGACCGGAATACCTGTCCACTTGGAGACCACTTCCGCAACCTCCTCGTCGGTAACACGGTTCCGCAGTAGTTTCATCTCCATCATTTCTGCTTGGCTTGCCATATCCAGCTGACGCTCCAGCTCAGGAATGCGTCCATACTGAAGCTCAGACATCCTGCCAAGATCACCGGCTCGTCGAGCGGTTTCCAAATCAATACGGGCCTGTTCGAGCTGACTCTTTATTTTCTGGGAGCCATGCAATGCAGCCTTTTCCGTGTTCCAGATTTCTTCAAGATCCGCGTACTCACGCTCCACTCCTCCAATAACACTGGAAAGCTCTTCTAGGCGCTTTTTTGACGCCGCATCGGTCTCGTTTTTTAGCGCCTCGCGCTCGATTTTGAGCTGGATAAGCCTGCGCTCCAAGCGATCCAGGGGTTCTGGTTTCGAATCCATTTCCATACGAATCTGGCTAGCCGCCTCATCAATCAGATCGATGGCTTTGTCCGGCAGCTGACGATCAGTGATGTAGCGCTGAGACAGTTTGGCGGCTGCAATAATCGCCCCATCCGTCACTTCGACGCCATGGTGCACCTCGTAGCGCTCTTTCAGTCCGCGGAGGATGGCGATGGTGTCTTCTTCATTCGGCTCTTTCACCAGCACTTTTTGAAAGCGGCGCTCAAGGGCCGCGTCTTTTTCAATGTTCTCACGGTATTCATTCAGCGTAGTGGCTCCCACGCAATGCAGTTCCCCCCGCGCCAACGCCGGCTTAAGCATGTTGCCCGCGTCCATGGAGCCTTCGGCTTTACCTGCACCCACCACCGTGTGGATTTCATCAATGAACAGAATGATCTGACCTTCCTGCTTGGCGAGTTCATTGAGCACCGCTTTCAAACGCTCCTCAAACTCACCCCGGAACTTGGCGCCAGCTATGAGCGATCCCATATCCAGAGAGAGCACTCGCTTGTTTTTCAAACCCTCGGGTACTTCGCCGTTTACGATCCGTTGCGCCAAGCCTTCGGCAATGGCGGTTTTACCAACACCCGGCTCTCCGATAAGTACCGGGTTGTTTTTACGGCGGCGCTGCAGTACCTGGATAGTGCGACGTATTTCGTCGTCACGACCAATTACCGGGTCAAGTTTGCCGGCTTCGGCCCGCTCGGTCAGATCAATCGTATATTTGGAGAGCGCCTGACGGCTTTCCTCTGCACCTGCATCATCCACAGTTTCACCACCTCGAACGGCATTAATAGCTTTTTCCAGCGCGGTCTTATCTACACCCTGCTCACGCAAAACACGACCAAGCGTGCCACGATCTTCCAGCGCGGCCAAAAGCATCAATTCACTGGAGATAAACTGGTCTTTCCGCTGCTGCGCCAATTTATCGGCAATATTGAACAGGCGCCCCATATCGTTAGACATAGCGACATCGCCTGCACTGCCGCTCACTTCAGGCAGGTTCTCTATTTCCTGTGCGACAACCATACGCACACGACCAGGTTCAGCGCCCGCCTGCTTCAGAAGCGGCTTTATGGAACTGCCTTGCTGATCCAGCATGGCCTGCATCAGATGCAAAGGTTCAATAAAGTTATGATCTTTGCCAACAGCTAGTGACTGCGCGTCAGCCAGTGCGGCCTGTAAAAGACTGGTGAGTTTGTCGATTCTCATGAATTCGTTTCCCCGACTTGTTCAGCGAATGCGATCAGTAATTGCACATTCGGTTAGCATTGAAAACTAATGTAGGGACTATCAGGGGAAGTTCAAGGCCATTACAAACCAAATCGTCAGAAAATTGACGGGGCTCAGGTTTTCCAAATAGCGGTGGCCATACGGCCGGTCTTGCCATCGCGGCGATAGGAATAAAAACGCTGTTTATCGGTAGCCGTGCAAAAGCCACCGCCATATAGCTTTGTGACACCCATATTTTGTAGGCGCTGCCGGGCAAGCAAATATATATCGGCCATGTAATGGCCCTTTCGAGCACCCACGGAACTGAACGCAATCTCGGCTTCTAGGTCATGAGCCATAAACGCTGCTTTCACTTCCGGGCCTATTTCAAATGCCTCTGGGCCTATCGCTGGCCCCAGCCAAGCCATCAAGGTATTGCTGGGCGCGCCCATTTCAGACACCAGTTTTTCCAGAACACCACTACACAAACTACGCCAGCCTGCATGGGCAGCTGCAATTGTGATTCCATTCTGGTCACAGAGAATGACGGGCAAACAATCCGCCGTCAGAATTGTGCAAGCGCTTCTGGCAGCATCGGTATAACTTGCATCTGCGCCTGGAGCAAGAACACCCTCTTCTAATGGCAGCCGGACAACGTCAGTACCATGGACCTGGTTCAGCCACCCGAAAGCGCCCGTTGGAAGACCACAACCCTGGGCCAATTGCAGGCGATTCTCCAACACATGGGTGGGCTCGTCGCCCACATGGTCACCAAGGTTCATGCTATCCCAAGGCGGCATGCTAACGCCGCCCACACGGGTAGTGCACACCGCATGGATATTCGAGGGCGCTGGCCAATCCGGGCGAATCAGCGGCAGCGCCGAACGCTCATCAGAACTCATCGCTCTCCAGATCCTTAACATGCTTGCGCAACGCTGCTAACAAGTTTACGAAATCTTCTGGCAAGGGCACTTCCCAGCTCAGGATCTCTCCAGTTTCGGGATGCTCCAGCGTGAGCTGTCGCGCATGCAGTGCCTGCCGATGAAATGCGGAGAGCACTTGGCGCAGTTCTTCGGTTGTGCCCTTTGGCAGTCGCAAACGGCCGCCATAGAGAGGGTCACCCACCAGCGGGTGCTTCACATGAGCCATGTGCACTCGAATCTGATGTGTGCGACCGCTTTCAAGCTTGCAGCGCACATGAGTATGGGCCGCAAAACGCTCAATCAGACGATAATGGGTTACCGCTGCCTTACCGCTTTTGACGACCCCCATTTTCTTTCGCTCATGTGGGTGACGACCAATGGGCGCATCCACTGTGGCGCCACCGGTGAGGGTACCAACAACTACCGCCTCGTACTCCCGCCCCATGCTGCGGGTTTGCAGCTGATCAACCAGCGATGTATGGGCGATCAGGCTGCGGGCAACAACCATAACTCCTGATGTGTCTTTATCAAGACGATGGACGATGCCGGCTCTGGGAAGATTTTCCACCTCCGGGGCATAGTTCAGAAGCGCATTTACCAAGGTGCCATCGGCGTGCCCAGCTGCAGGGTGCACCACCAGACCAGCAGGCTTGTTAATCACAAGCAAGTGCTCGTCTTCATAGACAATATCCAGGCTGATGGCTTCCGCCTGCCAGGTAACCTGGGCTTCAGGCTCGGCGTCCAGCTCTATCCGGTCGCTGAGCATCACTTTGTCTTTCGGCCTGCGAACTTCTCCATTTACTGTTAACGCACCGCTGCGAATCCACGATTGCAGGCGCGAGCGTGAGTGTTCAGGCATGAGTTCTGCCACTGCCTGGTCCAGGCGCCGATCACTCAGCGCGGACGGCACAGCAAAACTGGCAACAATTCGATTTTCAGATGACATTCAGCCCCCAGGGCCTGTGAGTGTTATGTTTTGATCAGTATATTGGAAATAGTCGGGGCGCGCGCTCTACATGTATTCACATGAGGCTGCACATAAGGCGAGATCCCCGCTACAATGGCGCCCTTGAATTTATCGACATTATACGGGATTCCGGCATGAGATCAGGTGTTCGTTTACTGCTACTTTCTACACTGGTTGTTTTAATCAGTGCCTGCGCCTCCAAGGGGCCAGAGGAAGTGCTTCCGGAAAAAACCTATTACGACAATGCCCGCCAAGCAATGAACTCTGGCAACTTCAACGAAGCCGAGCAAAATCTTGACTCCCTGGAGACCTACTACCCTTTCGGCCGATACGCCGAACAGGCCCAGCTTGACCTTATATATGCCCGCTACCAAAACCTTGATCTTGAAGGTTCCCGCGCCGCAGCAGATCGCTTCCTGCGCCTGAACCCTCAAAGTGACCACGCAGATTATGCTCTGTACATGCGCGGGCTCGCTTCTTATAACCTGGATATCGGCCTGGCCGCACGTTATTTCTCGATTGATGTTGCAGCTCGGGATGCTGGGGAGCAACTACAGTCCTTCCGTGATTTCAGTGAGCTGTTAAACCGTTACCCGGAAAGCGAATACGCGGCAGACGCAAGGCAACGCATGATCGCCGTTCGCAACCGCATGGCGGAGCTGGAGCTGCACGCAGCACGCTATTACATCAAGCGGGAAGCTTATGTGGCAGCTAACAACAGGGCACGCTACATCGTAGAGAACTACCCTACATCACCTGCAGTTGAAGATGCTTTGATAGTCCTGGCAGAAACCTTTGACTTCCTTAAGTTCAAAAAAGGCTCTCAAGATGCTGTAGCACTGCTTCGCCAGAACTTCCCGGAAAGCGACGCCTTCAACAGCGATGGCGAGTTTGAAGCCAACCTGCTGAAGCGAGAAAACCGCTCACTCTCCAGTGTGGTTACCTTCGGAATCCTGGGCGACGAATAACAATCCACTCTTTCAATTGCCGCTTTTCCACCCACTGGTGATGGGATAGCGGCGATCCTTGCCAAACCCGCGCTCAGTAATACGAATCCCAATAGGTGCCTGCCGGCGCTTGTATTCGTTAAGATCCACCAAGCGGATAACACGGGTAACATCCGCCGGATCAAAACCTTCTGCAACAATCGCATCTGCGCTGAAATCCCTCTCGACATACAGATTCAGAATCTGATCCAGCACATCGTACCCCGGAAGATTGTCTTCATCCTTCTGATCTGGAGCCAGCTCCGCAGAGGGTGGTCTCGTTATCACGCGTTCAGGAATCACCTGAGAAACAGAATTCCGATACCAGGCAAGACGAAAAACCAGCGTCTTGGGAACATCCTTGAGCACATCAAAGCCGCCAGCCATATCGCCGTAAAGGGTCGAGTAGCCTACCGCCAACTCGCTCTTGTTGCCGGTAGTAAGCACTAGCGACCCAAACTTGTTGGAAAGCGACATAAGCATAACGCCGCGAATACGCGCTTGCAGGTTTTGCTCGGTGGTGTCGATTGCTGTGCCCTCAAATGGCTCTGCCAGCGCCGCCATAAAAGATTCATACATCGGCTCTATTGAGTAAACATCGTACTGAACGCCCATGGCCAAAGCCTGAGCTTCTGCATCCTCCAGACTGATATCCGAGGTGTACCGGAACGGCATCATGACAGCGCGCACACGCTCCGGCCCCAGTGCATCCACCGCCACCGCCAGAGCTACAGCAGAATCTATACCACCGGAGAGACCAAGAACCACCGACTTGAACCCGTTCTTGTTGACGTAATCGCGAACGCCTGTCACCAATGCGCTGTATACATTCTCTTCCAGCGCCGGTTCTGCTGGAAGGGGCTGGGAGGCAGGCTGGCAGTGCCGCCCATATAGAAAATCTACCGGAAACAGGCCCTCGGTGAATTGAGGAGCTTCTACCGCGAGAGATCCAGAATGGTCGTAAACCATAGAGCCACCATCAAATACCAGCTCATCCTGAGCTCCCACCAGATTGGTGTAAACGATGCTCACCTGATTCTCCCGGGACTTGCGCTCAAGTAACGCCTTTCTGCGGGCCTGCTTGTCGATATCATAGGGGGATGCATTCAGGTTAATGATCAACCGCGCACCTGCAGCTGCAGCATCTTCAACAGGGCCATCTGCCCAAATGTCTTCACAAACCGTCAGGCCAACCGGTACGCCACAGATATTGACCACCACAGCCCCCACGCCCTCGGAAAAATAGCGCTTTTCATCAAACACCTGATAATTCGGTGGGAATCGCTTGAAATAACGCCCGGTTATTTCACCTCCTTCGATCACCACCGCCGCATTGAAGAGCAAACCACCACTTCGTATCGGTGCTCCGAAAACAATTGCCGCGCCAAGCTCCGCCGCTTGCAAGCGCTCCAGCGCCTCACCCACGCGCAACTCCATGCTAGGCCGCAGCAAGAGGTCTTCCGGTGGATACCCGGTAATACTGAGCTCAGGAAACACAACAATGTCGGCGTGTTCATCAGCGCGCGCGCGCTTAGTTGCATCGATAATCCGGCCGGTGTTACCGGGAATGTCCCCCACAAGAAAATCCAATTGCGCCATCACAACCCTCAGGCTGCGGGTTGATGCAGGGGAATACGGCGTGCTCCCGGAAACAGACATACTTTGGCTCCTGTAACTCATTGCCACGAAAAGGCTATTATACCCTCCCATAGACCCTGATTTCTTCCGCTCAACAACGGATTTCTGAAAACCATGGCGACAGACACGGTATCGGCAGTCAAAACCGGCAAACGCCCCGCCGGCATGCAGCAGACTAGACTGTTTCGCATCTACAACCATTACCGGCTTGTGATCAGCCTTATGCTGGCGGCTCTGCTATTCGTTGAACCGGTAAACCTTGATACCCAATTTCGATATCTCGAGTACTACCAGTTTGGTGTGGCGGGTTACTTTGCTTTAAACAGCTTTGTTGCGATGGTTATGCTCGCAGGGTTTCAGCCAACTCAACGGCACATTACCCTCTCCATACTCTTGGACATTCTGGTAATTCACGGGCTACTATTTGCCAGCACGGGCATAGCCAGTGGCTTGGCCAACCTTGTGATCATCTCAGTAGCAGCGGGCAATATTCTTACCCCCAGCCGAATGGGCACCTTCTACGCAGCCCTTGCCGCAATTTGCTCACTGGGCATTTCGGGCTGGGCGATTCTGACTGCTAATGGCAACGGCGATGACATCGTACGCGCTGGCTCCTTCGGCATTCTGTACTTTGCAGCCGCATTCATTCTACAAAATATATCGCGAAGAATGATGCGAAGCGAAGCGCTCGCCACCAGCCGGGCCAAGAGCATTGTTGAGCTGGAACAAATCAACCAGCAGATTATCCAGCGCATGCGCACCGGCATTCTTGTGCTCGACCGATATGGGCAGATAAGGCTGGCGAATGCTGCCGCCGAGGAGTTGCTCTTCGGGATTCCGACGGATCTCGCCCAACAGCCCGCGCGCTCCCGCACACTGCCCCAGGCCCTGAAATCCGGGCTAGACACTTGGCTGAAGCACCCCGAAATGCGGACAAAGCCGTTCCAACCCGCGCCTACCTCGCCACTTTTACAGGTTAGCTTCACCCAGCTTGACCCGGAACCTGGTGAACAGATTCTTGTATTTATTGAAGATATGAGCAAGGTGACCCAGCAGGCTCAGCAAATGAAACTGGCCTCTCTGGGACGCCTCACTGCCGGTATCGCCCACGAAATTCGCAACCCCCTCGGGGCCATAAGCCACGCAGCCCAACTAATGGAAGAGTCGCCTCATCTTGATGCCAGCGACCTGCAAATGCTGGACATCATTCGGCGGCACTCGCGCCGGGTAAATGGCATTATAGAAAACGTGCTCAGCCTTTCCCGTCGCAGACCTGCAAATGCAGATCTGGTTGATGTCGCAATCTGGCTGGCAGAATACAGAGCTGACTTCCTGCAAACTCAAAAAGAAACCGACCCTCCTGCTGATGTAATATTGAGCGTCGAGCCGCACATCCCCGACGCACGATTTGATAAAAGCCAGATTGAGCAGGTACTGGTAAACTTGTGTGACAACGGCCTGCGATACAGCCAGCAGCATTCAGGCGAACGGAAAATCGAACTGCGGGCGGGTGCCACAACAGATGGGGAGCGTACCTACTTGGATGTGAGGGACTTTGGCCCTGGCATTGCGCCGGAATTCCGCCATTCGGTTTTCGAACCGTTTTACACAACGGACAAAGGTGGCACTGGCCTCGGGCTTTATCTGGCCAGAGAACTGTGTGAGGCTAACCAGGCCCACTTGTCCTTGATCGAAGACGAGCAGCCAGGCTGCTGTTTTCGCATCACCTTTGCCCACCCTGGACGAATGATCTGACAAGGAACGAGCACGACAAGATGACCACTTATACCGCGCTGATTGTTGATGACGAACCGGATATCCGGGATCTTCTTGAGATTACCCTTACCCGCATGGGTATAGAAACACTGACTGCTCCCGATATTACCAGCGCACTCAAATTGCTGGAAACCCACAGTCCCCAGCTTTGCCTGACCGACATGAACCTGCCGGATGGCAACGGTATAGAACTGGTGCAATGGATCCAGAAGCATCGGCCAAGCACGCCTGTGGCGGTTATCACCGCGTATGGCAGCATGGACACTGCCATCGAGTCGCTGAAAGCGGGCGCATTCGATTTCGTTTCCAAGCCGGTGGAGCTGTCCAGACTTAGAGAGTTAGTTAACAGCGCGCTTAAACTGACCAAAACCGAATCAAGTGTTGACGACACCACGGATGAGCCAGGGCTTTTGCTTGGCAATTCCACGCAGATAAAGAAACTGCGCAACCAGACCCGCAAACTTGCCAGAAGCCAGGCCCCAGTGTTTATCAATGGCGAATCCGGCAGTGGTAAAGAACTGGTAGCTCGAATGATTCACCTGCAAGGCCCACGCTGTGACGGCCCCTTTATTGCCGTTAACTGTGGCGCCATTCCCTCCGAGCTGATGGAAAGTGAATTCTTTGGGCATAAAAAAGGCAGTTTTACAGGAGCCGTTGACAACAAGGATGGGCTCTTCCGCTCTGCAAACGGCGGCACTCTTTTTTTGGACGAAGTTGCTGACTTGCCGCTGGCCATGCAGGTAAAACTGCTGAGAGCCATTCAGGAAAAGGCTGTGCGGCCGGTAGGTGATACCAAAGAACTGCCCGTCGACATACGCTTGCTTAGCGCGACTCATCAAAACCTGGCGGAGCTGGTTCAGGAGGGAACCTTTCGACAGGATTTGTTTTACCGGATTAACGTGATTGAGCTGGGCGTACCTCCCCTACGGGATCGCAAAGATGATATTGAAATACTTGCAAACCACATTCTTGAGCGCATTGCGCGGGAATATGAATGTGATGCAGCAACCCTTACCCCAGACGCCATAAATCGGCTGAAGGAACATAATTTCCCAGGCAACGTGCGGGAACTGGAAAATATACTGGAGCGCGCTTTTACCTTGTGCGATGCAGATCGGATCAGTGCTTCTGACCTGCATCTGGGTGGTAACCGTGCCACAGGCGCACCTTCAAATGCTGCCGGTGACGCCACCTCCCAGGCTAACCCTTCGTTAATCCCGGATGGGAATATCGATTTGGAAGGGTATCTGGAGTCTATCGAGCGCCAGGCTATTGAGAAAGCACTGGAGGCGACTCGCTGGAATAAGACGGCGGCTGCAAAGAAGCTAGGAATCAGTTTTAGGGCGTTGAGGTATAGATTGAAAAAGTTGGGGATGGAGTGAGTTTCACGATATTATAAACGACTCAATACGGCGACTCGCAGGATGCGAGCGCTATTAAACCGTTTAAACATGGACGTTGAAAAATGCTTACACGTAAATCTCGTGGATTTTCTCTTTTGGAATTAATGATTGTGGTGGTTATCGCTGCAATTCTTATAAATATAGTAATCCCCTCGTTAACAACTCTTATTAACAGTCAGGAGCGAAAAGGTGCATTAAATGACCTCATGGGCGTGTTTGCTTTTGCCCGTCAACATGCGGTGATGAATGGAGCGATTATCACTGTTTGCCCCCTTGATGCGGCCAATTCCTGTGGCAGAGACTGGAACAGTGATATTCATGCCTTTCTGGACCCCGACAACACCAGAGCACTTAGCGCAAACGAAAATCTCCTACGCACCATCTCGCCTAGTGGCGGGGGGCGCCTAGTGGCCCGCTCGCTTAACCGAAGTTTCTTTCAATTTAGACCAACCGGGTTTATCCACAGCGATTTGGGCAATATTACCTGGTGCCCCGAATCCGGAGAGAACAAGCTGGCAGGTCAAATTATTATCAGCAGGGGTGGTCGCGTAAGAATTGCCAAGGATACCGATAGCGATGGTATCCCTGAGGATTCACGAGGACGCCCGATACGTTGCTAATCTACCAACAGCCTGGAGCAGCAGCCGTTTTGGCTCCGGTCTGAGTTAACCCCATTGTGCCGCAACGGTCATTAGTCTGATCTCCCGTCGGAACTGCCTGCAGCGTGTAGGTATTCTGTGCTACGCCTGCG
Organism: Marinobacter sp. KMM 10035; assembly: GCF_046537445.1. Taxonomy (NCBI): domain Bacteria; kingdom Pseudomonadati; phylum Pseudomonadota; class Gammaproteobacteria; order Pseudomonadales; family Marinobacteraceae; genus Marinobacter; species Marinobacter sp. KMM 10035. The sequence continues at coordinate 16,417 of NZ_JBBVMG010000004.1, forward strand.
CCAGAAAAGCTCAGGTTATAAAATGCAGTTCCGTTCCGGGGAGACCGTGTAAACGGCAAAATCGGTGCCGCGCCCCCCTCAAGATAAGAGAAGTCAGCTGCATACTGTCTTTCCATCCACTGCGCCAACTCCATTAGATCGGCCTGGCTCGTAGCCCTTCGAGCCTGCCGGACGTTTTCAACGTATGATGGATAAGCAATAGCAGCGATGATGCCTATGATCGCAACAACAATCATCAGTTCGATCAACGTAAAACCTGCCTCGCGACGAGAGCGCACTGCATTTAGGTACATGTTCAAAGCGTATCCACTCCCTTCAGCACCAAACGCCCATTCATATCTTTGCGCTCAGCCACAACATTCCGCAAGCGCTGCCCTTCTCGCAAAACAGCGGTTGCTCCATCCGCCGATATTTTTTGTCCATTAATGGTAATTGAGCTTTCCAGGAAGTACTCCAGATCATCAATCACCACTCTCCTCTGCTCAGGGTAAACCGCATCAAGCACAGGGCGCGGTTGCAATCCTTCGCCATCAGAGTCGTTATATGATTGAGCTACTTTCCCCGCTCCTTCCTGCGCCATGGAGGTTAGACTCCAAGCACTCAGTGAAATAGCCACTATGGCCAAAAGCATTGTTCTCATACTGCTACCCTCTGTTCCTTGGACGACGACGCTTTCAATCAGCCCTATTCATTAATCAGCTCATTCCAGCCGCGACGGCCAGCATTAACTACGGCTCCGCTAAGAGGAGGAATTTCTACAACATCTACCGGATCCTTACTGTTACTACCCGGCGTAAAGCGGAAGTTACCCAAAATCGTGGACTGATTTGGCAGTCCGCTGCTTTGATAACCTGCAACCTTAGCTCCAAACTTGAGGAAGGCACGCTTTTCAGGCGTCAATCCATCAAGACCAAGCGCCATCAGCCACCCACTGCCTCCACCCAAACAAGGGTTTCGATCTGGAATCATGGTATTCAAGTACAAAAACTCTCCTCGAACCTGAGGGCTAACGACAGCCCTTTCCCCACTGGCAGGCAAATCAACATACCATCCTTTGGCTGTTGTGAAATCCATCTTTCCGCCGGTCGAATATCGCACCTTAGCTGTAGTAGAACCAGACACGGTCAATGTGCCCTCTGCGATGCTACGGGATTCCAGTGTGCCACGTGTTAACCCGGAGGTTCCTCTATCCCATACGCCATACACGGCCTGGGTTTTATTCGACGTAACGTCATTCGACTCCAGATACTGACCAGTTCCAAAATAAACCATCAAGTTAGGTATATTACCTGCCCTAGACGTGGTCTTGTTCGCCGACACAGCTGGCGCCGCGGTAATCGCTTGACTCGCCTGCGCGGTAAACAAGGGCTGGGCTGCTGCGCCCGCCTTATACGATGAAGCCCATGAGCCAGAACTGTTCAGATTAGCAACCCACAGATTACCATCCAAATCGCCTGCATAAACACGGTCTACAAGGTAGTCTCCCGTTGTATCCAAAGCGGTCAGTGGTGACAAGCCTCCAGGGCTACTAGTTGCAGACTCAAACTCAACATAACGAACGTCAGAAGAGTTCCAGGTCCCATCCATTCCACCTTCAATATCAAGCATGAAGAACCCGGTACTGGCGGTAGCTGAGTTGTATCCGTTAGACACAAAAGCCGTCCAGCGGGTATCTGTGCCCCACTTAGTCAAACCAATCACCGGAGCCTGGGTCACGTACCCCATCCGTGCATCGTTGGTACCTGCAAACTCCCAGAGAATTATCTTCTCAGCATTTGCTTCGGTGAAGCCCGCAGGATCTGTTACATCCAGAGCAAAAATGCCCTTTGCCCCAGCTCGACCGCCGCCAACGATGATACTTCTCCAGTCCTCGCCCGAGGTTAAGGATCCGTCGACCTTCTTACCCTTGGTGAAGATATCCTGTTGCCGTATTTCCAAGTCCACATAATAGCGGTGCTGGTACGCTGGATCAGTCAGGAAGTGCAAGCCCGCGTTACTATCTGTTGCGTTGTATACAAACCCAGGAACGTATGCAAGCACCTCGTCCCCACCACTTACTGTTCCATTAAAACCATGAAGCATGCCATCGTTCGAACCGGTATATACAACTGGCGTACGGGACTTTTTACTGGCCGCAAAATCCGAGAAGCGTTTTGTCGTCGTCCCAAAGGGCGCTGCGTCTGGCCATATTGCTCGTGGCTCGCCAACAAATTCTGGTGAGGAGTTAACAATTGAACCCAAGCGACTGCCACGCTTGCGCCAGCCCGTAGTCCCATCGAGAGAAACATCTCCGCGAATGTAATCAAGGCGCTGCTCCGCCACTGCGTCCCCTACACCTCCAAACCTTAGATCATCCTTCTGGGCAGTAGACAGATTATTCCCCCAGCGGAAGCCCTTGGCTCCATTACCGTAAGTGATAATTACACGGTCATCGTTGGACAGGTCACGGTTATCCAGGATGGTTCGTGCCGACCAGCCATTACCGTTTTTTACCGCATCATTGATATCTGGCACGATTGGCGTGCCGGTACCGCCCAGCTTTGCCGCTTTTAGATCGCCCGTCCAGCCATTGGGATCAAACTGGGAGGCAAAGATCAATGCACCTTGCTGGAAAGAAGAAACGTCGAATTCAACAGCGGTTGACGATCCCGCTTCAGCAATAATGGCGTTTACGGTTCCCGAGAGTTCCTTTGCAAATTTTTCAGGATCGGCGGCGCTAAAAAAGCCTCCTCGGCCATTCACCGCAGCGTGGAGCATGTCATTAACTTTATCTTCTTCATTTGAACCGCCCCACCAATCAACATACGTACCGTCCTCAATGGCCTTAAATGCAGCGACTGGATCAACAGAACCCTCTACTCCCAAGCCTACCGTGTAGGTGACCATGTGCTGCCAGAATGCGGGGTTCTTGTTGGAAGTCGGAACGTAGTTGTTAATATCCGTCCTCAGATCGCGCTTCCAGAAATACATGGCCACGTCGGCAAGTGTACCCTCCCCTTTTCCTTCCCCATCCTTAAACGGATCAGCAGCTTTGTACTTAAAGGAATCACCTCTACTATTAGTGATTTCAGAGCCATCTTTATCATCTGCTTCGTAAGCGCTGGAACGCGGATCGCTACCGTTGTAATACCCATCTGACATCAAAATTGTATAGGCAAGACGGCATTCTCTAACTGGGTTGGTATTGCTTACAGTCTTCCCGGGGTCATCAGACCAGGCACGCTCACTGCGCTCGTAATACCTTCCCGCACCTTCCAAAGCACGCCTGAGCGGCGTCCCACCACTTGCGGGGGCAACATACAACCAGTCAAGAAACTCCTCTCTTCTCGTCGAGCTATACTCCCTTACTCCCTCTTCGACAGCACGGATGTATGTAGCATCATCAATTTTGTTCTCGTCTCCACCATCATAGTTGATGCGCCCCCAGCCAAGACGGAAGTTTGTAGGAAGGTTGAAGAATGCAGTGCTGATACCTGCTCTCGAAGCTTTTACACGGGTATTATAGTAAGAGTACCAGTTTGCAAAGTTCTGTTTTTCAGCAGCCGATAGGCCATTCACAGAGACATGGCTATAGCAATTACTATCGTAAGGGGTTGTATCACAGGATGTCGAACTGTTAAAAGTCCAATAAAACCCACCACCCTCGACGTAGTAGCTTCTGATGCGGAATCTATTGCTCAGATTATATTTAGTGCTGCTTGAGCTATAACCGTTTTCAGGTGCTGACGTATATGAAGAGTCAGGGAAAGCGCCTGTTCCATCTGCCTTAAGCGGTGGCTCATAGGTAACGCTTGGGTTGTACCACATTTTGTTCACATGGGACGAATAGTAGAACGGGTAAGATGCATCCTTCCCGTCCTGGTAGCTATTATTCCCTTTACTCGAGTTTATATTGTTATATCCACTGATTGCATCCGGCATATACTCCCAAGCCATAGATCCAGAGTCATCCAGAATAAACATTAGGTTGGGCCCTACAGCACTCCCAATAAACAGGGGCTCCTGCGCCAAGTCAGGCCGAGCTGAGTAGCCCGCGGTTGGGAGAACTAGTAAAGCTGCGGATATGATAACTTTGAAGTTAAGTGTGCTCATGGATTTGCTCCTGGCAACCCACCGGGCTGAAATACATAGAAACCCTCGAGTAAGCGCATGCTGGAGCCTGATGGCCCCGCTGTTCTTACAAGGATACGTGCATAATCAAATTCTGCAGGGCCGGCGCTGCCGTACTGGCTGAAATCTCGTGGCAACTGCCCTTGGGAATCCACAACAACTTTGCCTTTATATTCAAACATGAACTGCGGATCCACACCGTTCACGGCTGTTCCTTTGATTGCATTCAAGGGAACCCCTGAGCCATCCACCCCCCAGGTAGCAGCAACGAAGGGTGATGGAACAGTTGTACTCGCGAGAGTTCCGTCATAATAACCTGTTGTTGAACCAAAGCCGGATAAATCAGAAAGCCCATCCAAAGTAGCTTCAGCTTCGCGCATCGCAGTCTCTGCTATTTCCAAAGCAAACATCCCGTCTCTCTGAGCTGTCGACATTCGCTCCTGCATCGTACTGCCCTGCATCCCCGAAACTGCGAGAAGCGTCAGCGCCAGCAAAATAACCAAGGACACCAATAGCGCTGCGCCCTTTTGCTTAATCATCGTTTGCATTTGTATGCCACCCCGCTAAAACGGATTTCTGAGCGCATTGGTAAATGTATAGACTCTATACATTCGCTGGTCAGCAGCTGTGGTGAGTAGGCCCGGAGTGGCAATGCAGTCCTGCCAACCTGGAAAACAATATATTTGAGCGCTCTCCATTATGTCGTCGTTTGGCGACGCAACAAGAAGGCTCACCTCGACTGCAATTACATTATCCCAGTTGGTCCCTGCCGTAGCCGCACCCCAGTTTTGCACACCCGTCGCTGCCGTGCCTTCACCAAACCGGATCTGCATATCTTCAACACCCGCCACCAACTCAACGTTTGTTCCGTCCGCTTGCGTCATGAATAAAGAACGTCCACCTCCAGCAGCATTTCCAATAAAATAGATTTCGCTATAGGGCTGGAAAACCTCAGTGCCCCGCTGATAGTCTGCGCTCAGGCAGGAACCTGCTGTCGAGCAGGCTGGGGGAGCATTCCCACTGAAATCATTTCCGGGATTGCCACCGGCTCCGGCTGTCACGTCAGCGGTTATCTGAATGTTGCCACCAGGATTTGTCAGGCTTGATATCTGAAAAATATCGCCAAGCTCACAGTTCGATATAAAAGCCAGGTCGTTGGCTGTGAGATCACCTGCGTCTGTCAGTCTGATGTCACCGGCCGTCGTTACATCAGCGCTCAGTTGCACGATTGCCCCTGGGCGCCTTACCCCTGTGACACTAAAAAAATCTGTGTTAGCAATTGCATTGCCAGGCCGCTCTGCTCCGACTGCCGATACACCCAAGCTCGCAAAGCCATGCCGTGTTGCATCGTATAAGCCGTCAGAAGCATCGAGGTTGTTAGTAACGCCATTTAATGGAAAGCAGCCAAAGAAACCAGCGTTGCGTATCGCACGGGAAAGAATGTCGGTCGCAATCCGCCCGGATTCCAGTACTCGCGCCGAGGATTCGTTTTGGCGGAATGATTCACTATTAGAGTTAAAAACCTGAAAAAGTCCCACTAGCAAGAGCACTCCAATTAATAGTGCGATCATCAACTCGACTAGTGACAATCCTTTCTGCTTGCTGGAACTAACCTGAACACGATCGAAACGTTTCATTTACAGCCTCGCATCCAAAGTTAGCGTTTGGGAAGCTGAGCCATTGCTGGCTGCAGCTGGATCTCTTTCCGCCCAGGTTATTTGCACTTGAGCAACCGTTGAATTTCCATTCATAGTCACCGTGAGGTTCGCGCCTGCCCCCAAACTCGACTGCATTTGCGTTTTTAACGTGGCCAGCTGCCCAGCCGAGAGCACCACACCACCGTTGGCTCGCAATCTTTCGGCAACTGTTTGGGCATGCATGGTCGCTTCAGAACGCATAGCTGCATTCACGGTTTGCTGCATAGACACCAATTGAACACCCGCTACTCCCAGCAGGCCAATTGCGAGCACCAAGACAGCAACCATAACCTCTATCAGAGTAAACCCTCTCTGAGACTCTCCATACAAAAGGGGCTTAATCATTGTGTTAACCTCATCATGGACATGTGATTCGAGCCGATCGGATCTGGCCGCCCGCCGTTAAGGTAACTTCCGTACCTGCCTCTCCAGATGCCCTGCATATCTGAAACCTGGGCACACCTCCCAGCAACAACCCGGTGGCAGAGAATCTGGGGTTCCCAGAATCAAGCAACGTGATTGCAAACGTACCTGATGCCCCTTCAAAGTCATTGATTACAGCCCCAGCATCATTGGTGACTCTGTAGCGCGCAGTAAACGTCGGATTTGGCTCTAGCGTCATTGGAGTCCCCGATCGCACAGCCTCGGCCCGCGCCATATTCAGAGCTCCCACTAAGTCATTGTTAGTTGTCGTAAGCTGATTACTCTCTATCAGCCGCGAAAAGCTCGGTATTGCTATCGCGGCCGTAATTGACAACACTGCCACGAGCACAAGAAGCTCTATCAGCGTGAAACCGTTTCTGAACTTGCCAGACATAGAATCATCATCCTGTTCATTTATTCAAAGGATAGCTAGCCAGCCACAATCATGCTATTACGGCAGGACAGACGGACATTCGGAAGGGATAAACGGTCGTGGGACACCCGAAACCAGACTTGGGTCACAAAACCGGCTCGTATTGCAGAGTGTTCTTTCCAGGGAGCCTACCTGTTAACTTCCTCAGGAAATATTGACGACATCAATCCGCAACTCCTTAGGCATAGAGAAAACAATATTCTCCTCCCGCCCCGCAATCTCCTCAGGCACATCTCCACCAAGATCCCGCAAGCGGGCAATCACATCGTTTACCAACACTTCCGGGGCGGAAGCGCCAGCAGTTACGCCAATGGACTTCTTACCTTCAAGCCATTGCGGATCAATCTGGGAGGCTTCGTCGATTAAATAAGCGGGGGTGCCCATTCGTTCCGCCAGCTCACGCAGGCGGTTGGAGTTGGAACTGTTGGGAGAGCCAACCACCAACATCAAGTCGCAGTCGCCGGCCAATTGCTTTACCGCGTCTTGGCGGTTCTGGGTGGCGTAGCAGATGTCGTCTTTGCGCGGGCCTTCGATTAGCGGGAACCTTTCACGCAAGGCGTCGATCACGCGGGCCGTGTCGTCCATCGAAAGCGTGGTTTGGGTGACGTAGGATACGTGCGCCGGATCTTTTACCTCCAACGTCGATACGTCTTCTTCGTTCTCTACCAAGTAGATATCACCGCCGGTACCGTGATCGTACTGGCCCATGGTGCCTTCCACTTCCGGGTGGCCGTGGTGGCCGATAAGTACGCACTCGCGTCCGTCGCGGCTGTAGCGCATAACTTCCATGTGCACCTTGGTGACCAGTGGACAGGTGGCATCGAATACTTTGAGTCCACGGCGGGCGGCTTCGTTTTGCACCGCTTGAGATACGCCGTGGGCGCTGAAGATAACGAGCTTGTCGTCTGGCACTTCGTGCAGTTCGTCTACAAAAATGGCGCCGCGATTACGCAGGTTGTCGACCACAAACTTGTTATGAACTACCTCGTGGCGCACGTAAATGGGCGCACCGAATACATCCAACGCGCGATTTACGATTTCGATGGCGCGATCTACGCCTGCACAAAAGCCACGGGGGTTTGCCAATCTTATCTGCATAGTCAGTGCGTCTTTCCTGCCGGTTCTACGTCAATTACTTCTACATCGAAGGTCAGTGTACGCCCTGACAGCGGGTGATTGAAATCCACCTCCACTTCGTCGCCTTCCACACGGCTGACAACACCAGGCAGTTCTTGCTGACGTGCATCGGCAAAGGAGATCATCACGCCCGACTCCAGCACCATATCTGCGCTGAACTCATGTCGCTTGAAGGTTTGAACGTTGTTCGGATTGCGCTGACCAAATGCCTTTTCTGGTGGCACCTGGTAGCTGGCCTTGTCACCGGCCTTCATGCCGAGCAAATAGGCTTCAAAGTTTTCAGGCAGATTTTCGTCGCCGATTTCCAGCGTTGCCGCGTCTTTATCAAAGGTTGAGTCAATCACCTCGCCGCTCTCGAACTTGAGGGCGAAATGCAGGGTTACTCGTGTTCCCTTGTCTATGGGCAAATCTTTCATGGGCTTTATTCACTCCCGTTCGCAGCTTCGCCAGACTCAGCAGGTTTGCGAAACATATCAAGAATCATCATGGCAGCACCTAGTGTAATGGCGATGTCGGCCAGATTAAATGCGGGAAAGTGCCAGTCCTGCCAGTAAAAATGCAGGAAATCGACAACGTAACCGTGCACAACCCGGTCATATACATTACCAAGAGCACCCCCAAGAATCAGCACTATAGCAACGGCCATCCAGGTTTCATGGCGCTGCAGGTTTCTCAACCAACCTACCAACACCACACTGACAACCAGCGCCAGAGTCACAAAGAACCAGCGCTGCCAGCCAGCGGCACCTGCGAGAAAGCTGAACGCCGCTCCGGTGTTGTGCAGCAACGTCAGGTTGAACATGGGAACAACCGGTACCGGGTTGCCATAAGTCAGCATGGCCGTGGCCATGGCCTTGGTGCCGAGATCTAGAGCGATCACCAACACCGCAAGCCAGAGCCACTTGAGCTTTGTTCCGGTCACCTGCTCGCTCATTGCGGCATCCATCAAACAAACGAGCGGGTTTCGCCCGTTCCTTCCACGTTAGTGATGCAGCGACCACACAAGTCTTTGTGCTCAGCATGGCTGCCCACATCTTCACGGTGGTGCCAGCAGCGCTCACACTTGGCATGGGAAGCCGGGGTTACCTTTACACGCAGGCCTTCGTAGCTGGTCATTTCAGATCCCTCCGCTTCCGACACCGGTCTTACGGTGGCTTCAGAGGTAATCAGCACAAAGCGCAGTTCTTCGCCCAGGAACTCCAAATCAGCCGCCAGATCACCCTCACAATACAGCGCGACTTCAGCGCTCAGAGAGCCTTTGATTTCGCTCCGAGCCCGGGCTTCTTCCATGCACTTGTTTACGGCTTCCTTGATACCGAATATCCGGCGCCAATAATCACGGCCCAACTCGGCATTTTCAGGTAATGCTGTGAGGCCTTCATACCAGGTTTCGTAGAACACGGTATCGCCGCGTTCACCTGGCAGATGCTGCCAGATTTCATCGGCGGTGAAGCTGAGAATCGGCGCAATCCAGCGCACCAGCGCTTCAGCAACGTGATACAGCGCCGTCTGGCAGGAGCGCCGGGCCAAGCTGTCTGCCTGAGTGGTGTACTGGCGATCTTTAATGATATCCAGATAAAACCCACCCAATGTGGCTTCACAGAAGCTGTACACCTTCTGGTAGATCCGCAGGAAGGCGTAGTTCTGGTAGTCCTCATGCAGTTCGTTCTGCAGTTGCAGGGCCCGATCCACCATCCAGCGATCCAGAGCAATCATATCTTCCGGCGCAACCATGTGCTGTTTGGGATCAAAGCCGGTGAGGTTGCTCAGCAGGAAGCGTGACGTGTTGCGAATACGGCGATATCCATCTGCAGTCTGACGCAGGATATCCTTGGAAACCGTCATTTCGCCGCTGTAGTCGGTTGCTGAAACCCACAAGCGCAGGATGTCGGCACCCAACTCGTTCATGACTTCCTGAGGTGCGATCACGTTGCCCATTGACTTGGACATCTTCAGGCCTTTGCCATCCACCGTGAAACCGTGGGTCAGCACCTGCTTATAGGGCGCAACACCATTCATGGCGATGGAGGTCTTCAATGATGACTGGAACCATCCGCGGTGCTGATCGGAACCTTCCAGATACATATCGGCCGGGAACTGGCCCAGCTCGGGGCGCACGCGCAGAACGGAATCATGAGTCACACCTGAATCGAACCACACATCCAGCGTGTCCGTCACTTTCTCGTAGTTATCCGCCTCATCACCCAGCAGATCGCGGGCATCGATCTCATACCAGGCATCAATGCCGTCGGTTTCGATAGCCTGAGCTACTTTTTCGATCAGGTTTTGGGTGTCCGGGTGCAACTCCTGTGTTTCCTTATGGATAAACAGGGTGATCGGAACGCCCCAGGTGCGTTGACGCGAGATACACCAGTCAGGAGATTGCTGGAACATTCCCTCAATACGGTTTTGCCCCCAGGCCGGCACCCAGCGCACGCCCTTGATGGCTTCCAGTGCATCTGCGCGGAGGTTTTCTTTCTCCATACTGATAAACCACTGGGGTGTAGCACGGTAGATCAGTGGTGTTTTGGTGCGCCAGCAGTGGGGGAAGCTGTGACGGAACTTTTCCTTCCGCACCAACTTGCCTTCACGCGCAAGCGCGTCGCAGACGGGCTCGTCGGCCTTATAAACGTGGATCCCTGCAAACTCGCCGGTAGCACTGGTGTAGGTGCCGTCGGCCTGAACCATGCTCAGTGTGCCGATGCCATAGGTTTTGCCAACCACGAAGTCTTCCATGCCGTGATCAGGTGCCGTATGAACGGCCCCGGTACCGGCCTCGATCGAGACGTGGTCACCCAGAATCGCAGGCACTTGCTTATCGTAGATCGGGTGATGCAGAGCCAAGTGCTCAAGGTTCGTACCGAGGCAGTGGCCCAACACTTCGTATTTTTCGATTTCCCAGCGTGCCATGATGCCTTCGACCATGGCGGAAGCCAGAATCATCCGCTCGGGGCCGTTGCCTGCGTCAACCTGCACCAGTGCATAGTCCAGATCTGCATTGAGAGACACTGCCTGGTTAGCCGGGATGGTCCAGGGTGTGGTGGTCCAGATCACCACGGACACATCACCTTGGCCTTTGTCCGTTCCAAACAGCGACAGAGCTTTGGCCTGGTCGATGGCGGTAAAGCGCACATCAATCTGGGTTGAGGTTTTGTCCTGGTACTCCACTTCCGCCTCTGCGAGCGCGGACTGACCCACCACACTCCAGTAAACCGGCTTGAAGCCTCGAACCACATGCCCCTTGGCGACGATTTTGCCCAGCGCACGCACAATGCCCGCTTCTACTTTCGGATCCATAGTGAGGTAGGGCTTATCCCACTCACCCATGATGCCGAGGCGGATAAAGTCGGCTTTCTGGCCGGCAATCTGCTTGGTGGCGTAATCACGGCAAGCTTGGCGGAAGGTTTTGTAATCCACCTTAACGCCGGCCTTCCCGATTTCCTGCTCAACCTTGTGCTCAATCGGTAGCCCGTGGCAATCCCAGCCCGGCACGTAGGGCGCATCAAAGCCCATGAAGCCGCGGGATTTGACGATCATATCTTTCAGAATTTTATTGACCGCGTGACCAATGTGAATGCTGCCGTTGGCGTAGGGAGGGCCATCGTGAAGGATGAACTTCTCACGCCCGTCGCGCTGTTTGCGCAGGTTGGCGTATACGTTCAGATCCTGCCAACGCTTGAGCATTTCAGGCTCGCGATTGGCCAGGTTACCGCGCATGGGAAACGCAGTTTCCGGCAGATTCAGAGTGTGCTTATAGTCGCTCATGGTTTGTGTGCGTACTCTTCAGGTCAGTTGGTTTGGCCAGCCACGCTCTGGCAGCGTCGAAATCTCTGGCAATCTGCGCTTTGAGCGCATCTATCGAATCAAATTTTTCTTCATCCCGCAGTCCATGGCGGAAAACAACATCAATTCGCTGGCCGTAAAGTGTGCCAGTAAAGTCAAACAGGTGCACTTCCAGTGCCGGTTGCTTGCCATCCACTGTTGGACGCAGGCCGATGTTGGCAACGCCGTCCTGCTTCGCTCCGTTTCCAAGCGTAACGCCAACCACATACACACCGCGCAACGCAGGCATCTGGTGGAGCAGGATATTTGCCGTGGGCGAGCCAATTTGCCGGCCCAACTGCCGGCCATAAACCACCCTACCCCGAATGTGGTAAGGGCAGCCTAGCAAAGCCTCGGCTTTTTCCAGCTGGTTCGCCAGTAGCAGGTTACGGATTCGGGTGCTGCTTATGCGTTCGCCGGCAACGGTTACAGTACGGGTGTTCTCCACTGAAAATCCGGCAGTTTTACCCACCTTCTCCAGAAGTGCGAAATCCCCCGCCCTGTCACAACCAAAGCGGAAGTCATCGCCGACAACAAGGTGGCGTACCGCGAGGCCAGCAATAAGCACGTCGTCGATAAAGCCCATGCCGGAATAGCTGCGAAAGGTTCCATCAAACTTCAGGCAAAGCACGATATCTATGCCAGCTGCACGCAAGGCTTCAAATTTTTGCCGAAACCCCATTAACCGGGGGGGCGCCTTCATTCCCTGGAAGAACTCTCTAGGCTGCGGCTCAAATACCATCACGACCGAAGGCAGGCTCAAATCTTTCGCCTTGTTTTTCACCTGATCGATAATGGTTTGATGGCCCAGATGAACGCCATCAAAGTTGCCAATGGTGGCAACACAGCCTTGTGCCAGCGGAGAATCCGCTTGCCTTGAAAGCATTTTCAGGTTGGTCAGGCCCCGGATCAGACGCATGCAATGCGAACCTTCATTTGCCAAGTGGCTTTCCGCGCTCAATCAATGCACAAAGCGCTGGTGAGAAAACGCGCGATTATACCTTACCTCTGGCGAAAATGTCTTACCCGCACTCCGGTTAGCGCCAGAACAGCAAAGTAGACACTGGCGCTCGCAACAACTATTACACCCATATAGAGAGAACGCTCGATACCATCTGCCGACAGCCAGCGCATAACGGGGTAGTTCAGCAAGAGGATAACGGCGACCATGGCAGCATTTGCCAAGGATATCTGCAGGAAATATTTGCCCCAACCTGGCTGGCTTTTCCACGCACCTTGGCGCTTGAGGCCCCGCCAAAGCAAAATCGCATTGAGCCAGGCAGAAAGCGAGGTAGCAAGCGCCAAACCAGCATGGGCCAAAGGCACAATAAGGGCCAGATTGAAGACCATATTGGCAACCATGGCAATAATGCCAATCTTCACCGGCGTGCGAGTGTCCAGGCGCGCAAAAAAGCCCGGCGCAAGCACCTTAATTACCATAAAAGCCAGCAGTCCTGCGGAATAAGCTCTCAAGCTCTGGGCCGACATGGCGACATCTCTGTCGGTCACTTCACCGTAGTGGAATAACGTTGCAATAAGCGGCTCTGCCAGCAGCGCCAGCGCCAGCGCAGCAGGCACCCCGATAATCAGCACCGCGCGAACGGCCCAGTCTAAAGTGGCCGAAAACTGATCAGTTGACGCAGCAGCGTGCTTGCGGGACAAACTCGGTAAAATAACCGTTGCGATGGCAATACCAAACACACCCAAAGGCAACTCGGAAAGCCGATCTGAATAATACAGCCAGGACACACTCCCGGTTTGCAGAAAAGACGCCAGCACCGTGTCGAGCAGCAGGTTGATCTGGCTGACCGATACGCCAAACAGCGCCGGCACCATCAGCTTGAGAATGCGGCTGACACCTTCATGCTTGTAATCAACCCGCGGACGGGGCAGAAGCCCGAGGCGCATCAGAAATGGCAGCTGGAAAAACAGCTGCAAGGCGCCCGCAATGAACACCCCCCAAGCCAGAGCCATCACTGGTTCGCTCATCAAGGGAGTAAGATAAACAGCGGCACCAATCATCGCCAGATTAAGCAGCACTGGCGTAAATGCAGGCACCGCAAAGCGGTCGTAACTGTTGAGAATGCCACCAGCAAACGCAGTCAGTGAAATCAGCAACAAATAAGGGAAGGTAATGCGCAGCATGTCGCTGGTCAGCGCGAACTTTATGTCGTCGTCCAGAAACCCCGGGGCAAACACTGCAGTAAGCAGCGGAGCACCCAGCATGGCCGCCAGAGTAATGCCTAAAAGCACCAACCCCAATGATCCAGCAACCGCATCGACTAAACGCTTTACATCTGAGGAGCTCTTATTTTCACGGTAGGATGAGAGTACTGGCACAAACGCCTGAGAAAACGCGCCCTCAGCGAAAAGCCTGCGCAGAAAGTTAGGTATCTTGAAGGCTACAAAAAACGCATCTGCCCCGGCGCCAGCTCCAAAATAGCGTGCAATCACCATGTCCCGCACCAGCCCCAACACCCTTGAGAGCATGGTCATAATGCCCACCAGGCCAGACGAGCGCAGCAGCCCGGGGACTTTAACTGGAGGCTTGCTTTCAGGCGGGATTGAGGGTTGCGACGACATGCGGGTTCGTATCCGGGCTGTGCACTGTTTTCGGCCGGGTGTCTCGGGAATTACCTGCTTCCCTGCCACACCCGTATCCGGCGAGCCGCGAGTTTAACACAGGCCTTTAATACCGGGAGACTATCTGTCACCCCAGCGGGGTTTGGTATTGACATTTCCGGGATTGAGCGGCATAGTTCCGCGTCATTTATTTCGACGCGCTGGTTATGGGCGCGCCCGCGATTTCAGGGGCCCTCTGGTTGGCATTTTGCCCAGAGTTTCCCGTACGAATCATTCAGTAACGAATTTAAGTACTTTCAGGAGTTTTACGGTGGCAAATTCCCCGCAAGCCAAAAAGCGCGCACGTCAGAACGAGAAGAACCGCAAGCACAACGCTAGCCTACGTTCCATGACCCGCACTTACATGAAAAAAGTTCACGCCAAGATCGAAGCTGGCAACTATGAAGAAGCTCAGGCCGCTTTCCAGGCAGCCCAGCCAATCATGGACAGCATGATCAACAAGGGCATCTTTACAAAGAACAAAGTTGCTCGCCAAAAGAGCCGCATGGTCTCCAAGATCAAGGCCCTGAAGAGCGCCTGATAGCGTCCAACGCTTGAAAGCTCTTATTGCGAATCAAAAAAACCGGCCCATGAGCCGGTTTTTTTGATTCGAATTTTCCACTTCAGATAATGATCATGTTATCCCGGTGAATCATCTCCTCCTCTGAGATATACCCCAGAATATCGGAGATACTATTACTGGAACGGCCCGCAATTGCCACAGCCTCATCCGCGTCGTAATTTACCAAACCACGCGCAACCTCTGCACCATCTTCCGCGACACAGGACACCATTTCGCCACGCCGGAACCGCCCAACAACACCTTTTACCCCAACCGGTAGCAGGCTACGACCTCCCTGCCGAAGCACTCTTACCGCCCCATCATCCAGCGTAAGCTTTCCACGGGTTTGAAGGTGACTTGCCAGCCACTGCTTGCGCGCCGCGATACGACCCTGCTCCGGGAGCAACAAGGTACCGCATACATCACCTTGTCGAAGGCGGGTAAGCACGGACTCAATGCGACCGCCAACGATCACCGTGAAAGCCCCTGACCGCGCCGCCAAACGTGCAGCGCGCAACTTGGTCAACATACCCCCGCGGCCAAGCTCGCCAGCACCGCCGCCTGCCATGGCATCCAGGGTGCGATCACCCGCAAACCGCTCGGTTACCATAATGGCATCAGGATTCTTGCGCGGATCTTTATCGAACAACCCCAACTGATCGGTAAGAATGATCAGGCCATCAGCCTCAACCACGTTAGTGACCAGCGCACCCAAAGTGTCGTTATCGCCAAACCGGATTTCGTCGGTAACCACCGTATCGTTTTCGTTTACGATAGGCACAACACCAAAATCCAGCAAAGCTCTGAGCGTGCTGCGGCCATTCAAATAACGCTTACGATCGGAGAGGTCATCGTGGGTCAACAGTATCTGGGCAGTATGAATACCATGGCGCTTGAATTGCGCCTCCCAAGTTTGCACCAATCCCATCTGGCCCACAGCGGCAGCGGCCTGTAATTCATGCAGTTGTTCCGGGCGTTTTTTCCACCCCAGCCGACTCATTCCTTCCGCCACCGACCCGGAAGAAACCACCACTAATTCGACACCCTCGCGAACCAAGGCCGCCATCTGATCGACCCAAAGACCCAACGCCTCTACATCCAACCCCCTACCATCATTGGTCAGGAGGGCACTTCCAATTTTAACCACCAGGCGGCGGGCCTGCTGCAGCTGGGCGCGTTGCGTCATGATACGGGCTTGTCTCTCTCGGTCGAACGGGATAATTCAGACATAAAAAGGCCGAAATCTAATCCCTCACATACACCACTTCAACGTCGTAATCATCATCATCGTCGTCAAAGTCATCATCATCGCCAGCGGCCTCTCGAGCAGCCCGGCGAGCACGTCGCTCTTCCTCTACGCCAGCCCGTGCCTCTTCGTCCATCCTCCGACGCCTTGCCGCTTCCTGCTCAGCAACCTCAGGATTCTCCGCCTCTTCCTCGGCGCGTTCTTCAATCCAACGCATAACTGCCTGAGTCAGCGGCTTGGTGCCCTCACCACTTAACGCTGAAATACGGAACACCGGCCCCTGCCAGCCAAGCTCATCAACGATCGCCTGACAGTGAGCTTCCCGATCTTCTTCCGGCACCATATCGACCTTGTTCAACACCAGCCAGCGATCCCGGCTCGCCAGGGTTTCACTGAACTTCTCAAGTTCGTGGGCAATCACGTTTACCGCATGTGCCGGCGATGAACCGTCGTAAGGCGCCACATCCACCAGGTGCAACAACAAGCGAGTGCGCACCAGGTGTCTCAAAAACCGCACGCCGAGGCCCGCGCCTTCAGCAGCACCCTCAATCAAACCGGGGATATCGGCAATAACAAAACTCTGGTGCGCCTGCACGCTCACCACGCCCAGATTCGGCACCAGGGTGGTAAACGGATAATCTGCCACCTTGGGCGTTGCAGCAGATACCGACCGTATAAACGTCGACTTACCCGCATTGGGCAATCCGAGAAGCCCCACATCGGCCAGAACTTTCAGCTCCAGCCGCAGGTTCCTGAGCTCGCCTTCAGAACCTTTTGAGGTTTGACGGGGCGCACGGTTTATAGATGATTTGAACCGAGTGTTGCCGAGCCCATGAAAGCCACCCTGAGCCACCTTCAGGCGCTGACCTATGCGAGTCAGGTCGCCAAGCACCTCGTGGGTATCGACATCAACCACTGTGGTGCCAACAGGCACTGGCAGTATGAGATCCTCACCCTTGGTTCCGGTGCAATTTCGCCCCGAACCCTGCTCACCACCTGGAGCTTTGTGCTTGCGCTGAAACTGGTAATCAACCAACGTATTGAGCGAATCACTCGCCTCGAGATACACGGAGCCACCATCCCCGCCATCACCCCCGTCAGGGCCACCCTTTGGAACGTACTTTTCACGCCGGAAACTAAGGCAGCCGTTTCCGCCGTTACCAGCTTCAACGATGATTGTGGCTTCGTCTACGAATTTCATGAATCTACCCTTTGCGCGTAGCGCATAAACTAAAAAGCCCCGCAGCCTCAAGGAAGCTTTGCGGGGCTCCGGATGGCTCTGATTCTAACTATAACAGTAGAATATCAGAGCTATCCAAGGTTCGTCAGAACCGGATCGCCGCTGCTTAGGCAGCAGCTGGAACGATGCTTACGAACTTGCGGTTCTGTGGACCTTTCACTTCGAACACAACCTGACCGTCTGCTTTCGCAAACAGAGTGTGATCTTTGCCCAGGCCAACATTGGTGCCTGCGTGGAAACGGGTTCCGCGCTGACGCACGATAATGCTGCCCGCAGATACTGCTTCGCCGCCGTAGCGCTTGACACCAAGTCGTTTCGACTCGGAATCGCGACCGTTACGGGTACTACCTGCTGCTTTTTTGTGAGCCATGACAAGCCTCCTGATTAAGGGGTGTTTTCCGGGAATTAACCCTGAATACCCGTGATCTTGACTTCAGTAAACCACTGACGGTGGCCCTGACGCTTCATTGAGTGCTTACGACGACGGAATTTGATGATGTTAATCTTGTCGTGACGGCCGTGGCTAACCACTTCTGCAGTCACTTTGGCACCATCAACTACCGGCGCGCCAACTTTGAAGTTGTCGCCATCAGCGATCAGCAGAACGCGGTCAAACTCAATGTTGCCGCCTGTTTCCACTTCAAGCTTTTCCAGCTTCAGCGTTTCGCCTTCTTTAACACGGTGCTGTTTACCACCGCTAACAATAACTGCGTACATTAACTTTACTCCGCGATTGACCCATCCCTGCTCTTATCCACCTGGTTCTAAGGGAAGCGCTTCGGCAACCCTATAGCAGGGAGCGCAGGTTGGGATGAGTTGGGCGCGTGATTGTACGAAAAGGCGGCCAGCAATACAAGCCAAGTTGACACTAACCGCTGCAATACCTAGCATTGCCGCAACCTGCCTGTATTAACAGTACACTAGACAGCTATCTAACCACGACATCAGCAAGGGATCCACAAGCCGCATGACAGCCCAGCGCATTTACGACACCGTGGCAGACGACTTCAGCCGCGTTAATGACCTGATCATCCAGCGGCTTTCCTCCGATGTTCCCCTGGTGGAAAAAATAGCCCAACACATTATTGAAAGCGGCGGTAAGCGGCTGAGACCCTTACTGGTTTTACTTTCCAGCCGAGCTGCCGGTTATAGTAAAGACGAACACTTGAAGCTGGCTGTGGTGATTGAATTCCTGCACACCGCCACTCTGCTTCACGACGATGTGGTGGATACATCGGATATGCGCCGGGGCCGCAGCACGGCAAATGCCAACTGGGGGAATGCCCCAAGCGTATTAGTAGGCGATTTCCTCTACGCCCGCGCATTCGAGATGATGGTTGAGCTGACGAGCCTTCCCATTATGGAGATTCTGTCTCACGCCACTGCGGTGATCGCCCAAGGCGAAGTGATGCAGCTGATGAACGTGAAGAACCCGGATCTCACCGAAGATCAGTACATGACTGTGATTCACAACAAAACCGCCATGCTGTTCGAAGCGGCGTCACACTCCGGAGCCATACTCGCCAATGCAAGCGATGCTCAGGAACAGGCGCTGAAAAACTACGGCAAACACTTGGGGCTGGCTTTCCAATTGGTGGACGATGTTCTGGATTACCGCGGTGACGCCGAAACCATGGGCAAAAACGTGGGCGATGATCTGGCGGAAGGCAAGACTACCCTGCCGCTGATTCATGCCATGACGAATAGTAGCGAGGCGGACCGCCAACTCATACGCCAGGCTATCCGCAAAGGAGGACTGGGTAATTTGCCAAAGGTTCTCGAACTGGTAGAAGCATCTGGTGCACTGGAGTACACCATGGAGCGAGCCAGGGCCGAAGCCTCCAAAGCTTCTGACACCCTGAACGCACTCCCTGACTCGCCCCATAAAGAAGCTCTGGAACTGCTGACCCAAGTCGCCGTGGCGCGAGTCAGCTAAAATCCTGCTTTATAGACCATCACGCCCGTGGGGAGCGGAGAAGTCCAGCTGCGGTCCCACCGGCACAACCTGTGTTGGGTTGATAGTGCGCTGGCTAACATAGTAGTGCTGCTTGATCTGGTGAATATCCACAGTATCGGCCACACCCGGCACCTGATACAGCTCCCTCAGATAACCTGAAAGTGCCGGGAAATCGCTGATACGCTGGCGATTGCATTTGAAGTGGCTGTAATAAACCGCATCAAACCGAACCAGCGTTGTGAACAACCGCCAATCCGCTTCAGTGATGGTGCTCCCCGTCAGATACCGCTGCTTCGACAGCTTGGCTTCCAGCCAGTCCAACGACTCGAACAACTCGGCATAGGCCTTTTCATACTCATCTTGAGCCGTGGCAAACCCTGCCTTGTAAACACCGTTGTTAACCGTGTTGTAAACCCGCTCATTCACTGCATCAATATCTGCCTGCAACGCTTCCGGGTAAAAATCCAGATTGGTGTTTACACTCTCAAGGCCATCAAACGCCGAGTTGAACATGCGAATAATCTCCGCCGACTCGTTGCTGGCGATGGTGTTCTGGTGCTTGTCCCACAATGTAGGGACCGTCACTCGCCCGGTGTAATCAGGCGCAGCTTTGGTATACACCTGATGCATAAAACTGAAATTATGCAGATCATCTTTATGGGCGCTGTCATCCGGCCGGAATTCCCAACCATTCTCAACCATATCCGGATGCACTACCGACACGGAGATATGCTTCTCGAGACCTTTCAACTTCCGGAAAATCAACGTGCGATGGGCCCAGGGGCACGCCAGAGACACATACAAATGATAGCGCCCGGACTCCGCCTTGAAACCTCCTTCACCCGCAGGCCCGGCGGAACCATCCGTGGTTACCCAGTTGCGAAACCGCGCCGCTTCACGCTCGAATTTGCCACCGGTTTTGCTGGTGTCGTACCACTTGTCCTGCCATTTTCCGTTAACAAGAAGACCCATAACGAATACCTCTCAAAAGTTCTGAATTAACGTGCCAACCTCAATGAGGGCCAGCACCAGATACTGGCCCGACAGACGCGAACGCCATATGTAAAGAAGGATAGCGGCCATACTGCTACACTCTCAAGCAACCAATTCTGGCCAACAACTTCAGATAATTCGAACATGCACACAGCCATCACCATAGACGCTCTGCGAGTCCTCGACGCCATCAACCGCAAAGGCAGCTTCGCCGGCGCTGCCGGCGAGCTTTTCCGGGTGCCATCGGCGATCAGCTACACCGTGCAAAAACTCGAGGAAGACCTGAACGTAGCCTTATTCGACAGAAGTGGTCACCGCGCCGTGCTCACGCCCGCAGGTATTTACCTACTCGAAGAAGGTCGCATTTTGCTTGATGCCGCCGAGAATCTTGCCCATTCAACCCGGCAGGTTGCGCAAGGCTGGGAAACCAGGCTGCGGATTGGCTTTAACTCTCTGCTGCCTGCGGAATGTCTGTTTCCGGCCATCAAAGACTTCAGCGCCTTGGGCGTGCCGGTCGATGTCCAGATTGTCGAAGAAGTGTTTGCCGGCACCTGGGATGCACTCCAAAGCCGCAGGGTGGACCTTATTGTGGGAGCTGACGACATCAGCAAACCCGCCGGAAACTTTACGTGCCATAACCTTGGCGTAATGGATTTCATTTTTGTCGTTTCACCTGACCATCCTCTGGCGAGCTCAGAAGAACCCCTGAGCGAAGAAGACATCTTCCGCTTTCCAGCTGCCGTTGCCGCCGACTCGTCCCGATCCTTACCTGCTGGGCACGCAGGCATTTTCCACCGCCAACGCACTTTGACCGGCACCACCATGGCTCACAAAATTGCGTTACAAAAGGCGGGCCTTGGCGTGGGCTGGCTACCTCGCTCACGGGTAAAAGATCTTGTTGCTGCCGGCCAACTCATTGAAAAGCAGGTGAGCGAACCAAGACAGCCCGTGTCACTCCAGGCAGCCAGACACGCCGATGACAAAGGTAAGGCCCTGATGTGGTTTTGGAATAGACTGCTCGACGACCCGGCAATAGCACGCTGGCTAAAAGTTTAAGCGCCCCCGACAAGGCGCGGAGCATAATGACTCCGCAACAGAGCTCTTGCAGGCAAATGAGTCAACGGCACCAACAGTCTGTTCATTTATACTGGGGCAAATGTTATTAACGAACGGAGCTCATTGATGCGGCAGCTATCGGAACTGGACGCCTCCTTCCTGTATCTGGAATCAGATAATGCACCGATGCACATCGGCAGTATTTACCTATTTGATGCCAGCGAGCGGGAAACACCTCTGGCGTTCAGTACCTTTATTGCCTATTTGCGAAGCCGCCTTCACGTTGTCCCTGTATTCCGCCAACTGCTGAAAGAAATTCCTCTACGCATGGGCCGGCCCTACTGGATTGATGATCCTGATTTCAGCATTGAGCGGCATCTGGCGTATGTCAGCCTCGGCGAAAACAGCAGGGAATCACACCTGATGACCCTTGCATCCAAAATTCTGGAAGATCCGCTGAAGCGTGACCGCCCACTCTGGCATATTACCTTCGTGGACGGCTTCCGGCTGGGCGATGAGAATGAGGGCAAGGCAGGCTTCGCCCTCATTGTAAAACTGCACCATGCGGCTATCGATGCGTTCAGCGGCGCTGAAATCATGGGCAAGCTGCTGGAATACACGCCTGAGCCGCAACCCATCCGCGCGCCACGCCCCTGGCAACCGCGCCCGAAACCGTCAGAGGAGCGCGTCGTTCTACAGGCGGGGGTAAACATGCTGCGAACACCCTGGCGCGTGACCTCTCTGGCCGTTGGCGCGGCAGAGGCAACGGTGCGCGGGCTGGTTCAAAAGCAACTGCGGAAAATACCACTGCCATTCCCGATATTTTCAGCTCCGCACAGCCCATTCAACCGCCATATTACAGCCAATCGTCAATTAATCTCTGCAAAAGTCGATTTGTCGCGACTGAAAGCAATCAAAGCATCTCTGGTGGATGTAACGCTCAACGATGTGGTGCTGGGGCTATGTGCAGAAACACTGCGGCGATATTTGAATGATCAGGGTGCGAGCACTATCGAATCGTTAATTGCCATGACGCCCATCTCCGTGCGCTCACGCACGTTGAACAAAGCCACCGGCAGCCAGATGTCTGCCATGCTTCTGGACCTGGCAACCAATGAACGTAACCCGGCCCAGCGTATTCGTCGAATTCACTGGAACGCTGTCGCCTCCGAGCCATACCGTGAGGCCATAGCCGCAGATCGGCTAACTGAATTGCTGCCCTCAACGATGCTTGCGCTATCAGCACGGCTGTATTCGGAGCTGCAGATTGCGCAACGCTACCAACCGGTATTCAACCTACCCATTACCAACGTGCCCGGCCCACAGGTCCCTCTTTACTTACAGGGCGCCAGGCTGGTGCAACAGTACAATGCCGCCCCGCTGTTCGACAGTCTGGGCCTGGGCATTGTGGCTGTAAGCTATCAGGGCAGCCTCACCCTTAACTTCACCATCTGCCCGGATGTCGTCGCTCATGGAGATTCACTCCAACGCTATGTCTGCGACAGCCTTGTCGCCATCGAAGATGCTGCCATCGAGCTCCCGCCCGAGGAAATGCACACCCCGCTTGAAGAAACCCGGAGCCAGAGCCTGGCAGACGATGCCATGAACCTGCTTGAAGCCGCACTACAGAAACTGACGGCGCGCTTCAAGCGATAACGAGCCTTATGAACGCAGTGCGTTTACTCGAATGCCCAGCGCAGAAACGCCTTTTTGTCTTCGTCGCTCGCGGTTTCCCAGACGGATTTGAGACGACTCAGCGCATCCACGCCATCATTAGTTGCGGTGGCACTATCAGCGGATAAAGGTGTCCGCTCTGACCCTGCAGTGTCGGCCGGCAACCAATTTGTAGAGTGCGCAAGGGCCAGACCATCACCTCCCACAACAGCTGCGGAAAATTCAGGAATCTCTTCCTCGGCCAGTTTGCGGGATTCAGGCTTGGAGAACAGGAATCGGTAGGTAGCCTTGGGATTCGCGTCAAAGCGCACGACTTGCGGCTTACTCTCAATCACATGAACCTTTGACTCACCGTTTTCCACAACCCCGGATTTGGCCCAAATGGTTTTGTAGGTGAACACTACCTCGTTTTCACCCGGTAGAAGCGCATAATCCAACGCCAGGTCATCCATCAAATAGTTCTTCATTTTGCGGCCGTTAACCTGGCTCACATGAATAGCACCCGGTGCTTTCAATACTGCCGCGTTTTCGGCACCTGCCGGGTCACCCTCCCACGTCTCGAGCTTGGTTATTGCCGTTGAGCAGCCTGCCAGAGTTGTCAGCAACACCGCCGCAAGCGCCAACCGGCACGCCTGCCACCAACGGCTTAAATGGCTCATCTCCAGCCTTGCAACACGTAAAATGTACACCCTACTCATGTTATCTCCTTAAGGGTAAGGGGAAGCCCGGTGCGAGAATGCAGCCAGCTATTGCGCATTTTGAACACCGAAACCACTGAGGGCAACCGAATGAGCAAAAATGCGCTAAAGTCCGACCCGCCGTGGCAACATCTGTTTAATTGTTAATAATTGTTGAATTTGCCGGAAATTGGTTTAATTTTAAACAGGACCTTATCAATCACACTGCGCCCGACATACAAAATCAGAAGTCAGGCACCGGAGCCGGCCATGAACACCCAGGTCAGATCAGGAGAAGACAGACACATTCCCTTTCGTAGCAGTCGGTATTTTTGCGTCGGGAACAAATGGTATTTCACGACCAGAGAGGGCTTTGACAGCGGCCCCTTCGCATCAAGGGAGCGCGCTGAAATCGGGTTAAAGCGCTTCCTTCATGTCGTGAGGTTGCTCCCGGAAGAGATGCAGGTGCACTAAGGCCAGTCACACGCCGGCGCACCCATGCATACCGCAATTGCGTTTTCGGGAGACTTAAAGGATGAACGGCATCAGCCAAGTGTCAATCGCGAGTAGGCAAAGCAGTGCCATGGCGGCTGCGACGACGTCATCTACCATGATCCCCAGCCCGCCTGGCAATCGCTCATCCAGCCAGCTGATAGGCCATGGCTTCAGCACATCGAACAGCCTGAATACCAGAAACGCCAACAATACGCCGTAAATATTCTCTGGAAACAAGCCAAGGGCAATCCACATCCCCACAAACTCGTCCCACACGATACCGCCGTGGTCGTGCACTTTTAAATCGGCCGCGGTTTTTCCGCATAGCCAAATGCCCACCACGAAGGCCAATGCAACAACCAGCCAGTAAGCAGCAGGCGGCAACCAGGCAAAGCAGTACCACAGTGGAATAGCAGCCAGGCTCCCCCAAGTTCCCGGGGCCCGTGGCGCTGCGCCGCTACCAAAGCCGAAGGCTAACAGGTGCACGGGGTTTTTCAGAAATCCCGGCGGCAAAATGGCCTGTGGCAAATCCGGCTCTGGCCACTGATCTTCCTGGGTCATTTTTTTCTCCTGAAATGGTCAAAACCTGTCACCTCTGAGCCCGACACTACAGCAGTACCATCGAGGCGCAAACCAGAAGCAGGCTCAATCACACCGATAACGGTGAGTTGTTGCTTTAACGATTTGGGCACACTTGCCCAACTTGCTTCCGGAATGGTTGCGCACAGCTCGTAATCATCGCCAGAGTTCAGCGCATAACCCGTGGCTGAATCACCTTTCAAGCGAGCGAGTGCCTGCGATACCGGCACTTGGGTTTGGTCAATATTCGCGCCGACATTAGACGCTTCAAGAATATGATTAAGATCTGCCAGCAATCCGTCGGATACATCAATCGCCGCCGTCGCGAGGCCCCTCAAAGCCATGCCCAATTTCAGCCTCGGCTGCGGATAGTGATAGCGCTCCAATACCGACTGCTCGTCTTCTGAGGGACTGCGGGCATCAAGATAATCCAAGGCCGCCCCTGCATCACCCAAGGTGCCAGACACCACAATCAGATCGCCAGCACATGCTCCGGAGCGTCTGATGGCTCGCCCCTGCCCCACCAATCCATGCACCTGCAGGCTTAATGTAAGAGGGCCGCGAGTTGTATCGCCTCCGGCAAGCACCAGGCCAAAGGATTCCGCCGCACGACCCAGCCCACGGGCGAAATCCCGCAACCAGGCCTCTTCGGCTTCAGGGAGCGTCATCGCAAGGGTAAAACAGACAGGCTCGGCACCCATGGCCGCCAGATCACTCGCAGCCACTGCAAGAGCTCTCCAGCCAAGGTAGTCTGGGCGATACCCAGCGGGAAAGTGCACACCCTCAACCAGGGTGTCGATAGAAAAAACCAGATCAGAACCGGGGGGAATGCTTTGAATTGCACAGTCGTCGCCCGGTCCCAGCACAACAGAGCGGGAACCGTGCAGACGCGCCAACGGCATGAAATACTGCCGGATCAGCTCAAATTCACCCATCGGTTAGCGTGAGCGAGTCTCGGCAAGACGTAAACGACGGCCTAACTTATCGAGCACACTGTTAACAAACTTGTGCCCTTCTGTACCCCCGAATCGCTTTGCCAATTCGATGCCCTCATTGATAACAACTTTATACGGCACATCAACCCGGTGGCGCAGTTCGTATGCACCTACGCGCACGATGGCAAGCTCCACAGGATCCACCTCAAGTAGCGGGCGATCAAGAAAGGGCTCAATCAGCTTGTCCAACTCGGCCTGTTCACGGTGAACGCCTCGCAGAACATCACGGAAATACAAGGAATCAACCTTGGTCATGTCGTTGTCGACCATGAACTCAGCTTCGATATCCGAAATCGGACTCTTGGTAAAGTGGCGCTGGTAAAGCCCCTGCATTGCCAGAATCCGGGCACGGCGGCGATCGCCAGCTTTTGGCTGGCCTGCCGGCGCCGGTCCGGGTGTTGTACCTTCAGTGTCACTCATTACTCACCCAGCTTGTTAAACAGGCTAACCATTTCCAACGCTGTAATTGCAGCCTCGGCGCCTTTGTTGCCGGCCTTGGTGCCGGAGCGCTCAATGGCCTGCTCGATTGAATCAACGGTCAGTACACCAAAGGTTACTGGTACGTCGGTTTCCAGGCTTACTGCACCGATACCACTGGACGCTTCGCCAGCAACATACTCAAAGTGCGGGGTGCCGCCACGAATAACGGCGCCCAAGGCAATAATGGCGCTATAGCCACCGGTTTCTGCAACACGCTTTACAGCCAGGGGCATTTCGTAGGCTCCGGGCACGCGCACAACGGTTATATCGCTGTCGGGAATACCGTGGCGGCGCAAGGTGTCGATAGCACCCTCTACCAGGCTTTCCACAACGAAACTGTTAAAACGGCCAACCACCAGCGCATAGCGCCCGGTGCACTGGGTAAAATCACCTTCAATTACTTTGATATCCGCCATCGGTGGCTCCTTCACAGGCTCCAGCAAAGTGCTGCAGCCAGGTTAATCAGTCTGGGGTGTAGGGTATGTACTCAACCACTTCCAGATCAAATCCGGATATGGCCGAGTATTTTACGGGCGGGCTAAGCAAACGCATCTTGCTTACGCCAAGATCCCGCAGAATCTGGGAGCCGGTGCCCACGGTAAAATACACACCGGAGCTGCCTTTGCCAGAGGGGCCGTGCCCATGGTCAAAAAATTCCTGAATACGGTCTTCCAGGTTGTAGCTGTCCTCCGCACTATTGAGCAGAACCACAACACCGCTGCCTTCAGCGGCCACTTTTTCAAGCGCATGATGCAGCGGCCAGCTTCGGGAATCCTTGCGGCGAGCGCCCAGCAAGTCCCGCAAGGTATCGGTAATATGAACGCGCACGTGCACAGGCTCATCCGCCGGAATCTCACCGTAAACCATAGCCAAATGCGTAGAGCCCTGAATAATATCGCGGTAAGTGCGCAGTTTGAACACACCGTATTCCGTATCGAGCTGATTCTCTTCAACACACTCAACGGTGCGTTCGTGGGTGGTGCGGTAGTGAATCAGGTCGGCGATGGTGCCAATCTTCAGATTGTGCTCATCAGCAAATAGCTCCAGGTCCTCCCTGCGTGCCATGGAGCCATCATCATTCATGATTTCACAAATAACACCCGCCGGCTCACTTCCCGCAAGGGCGGCCAGATCACAGGAGGCTTCGGTATGGCCGGCACGGCTAAGCACGCCGCCCGGATCAGACATCAGCGGGAAAATATGCCCCGGCTGAACCAGATCCGACGCTTTTGCATTGCGAGCAACAGCAGCCTGCACCGTGCGTGCGCGATCCGCCGCTGAAATACCCGTGGTTACACCGGTAGCCGCTTCAATAGACAAGGTAAACTTGGTGCCGAAGCCCGACGCGTTCTGCTGAACCATCAACGGCAAGCCCAACTGTTCACAACGGTCCCGTGTCATAGGCATGCAGATGAGACCGCGACCAAAGCGGGCCATGAAGTTAATGTCTTCGGCGGTACAGTGTTCTGCCGCCATCACCAGATCGCCTTCGTTTTCCCGGTCTTCATCGTCCATCAGGATAACCATTTTGCCCTGACGGATGTCTTCTATGATTTCTTCAACGCTGTTCAGTGCCATACTATTTTGCACCCTTGCAATGCACCCGGTACCGCTTGTCAGAAGCAGCTCTAGTGCGCACTGTGAATTTAATCGCTTAACGGCGAACCAGGATCAAACGCTGGTCGTCTCCAATTTGTCGCCGATCTTGTACGGTCCATTCAATCTTGTCAGCCATCGTCTCCAGCGGAAGATGCGCCGTAGGCCGACCGTTGCTTCCTAAAAAAACTGGCGCCTGATATAGCCAGAGTTCATCTACCAATTGTTCATTGATAAATGTGCCTGCCAAGGTTGGTCCAGCTTCAACCAACAATTCATTAATGCCCATCTCCCCCAGCGAATCCAACAGCTCGGAGACATCAATGCCATTATCCTTCCATGAGACGCCCTTCAGGCGAATTCCCAGCGCCGCAAGATCCTGTGCTGGCGCAGTTGCCAGCGTGGACGATGCACAAAACACCTGAACCTTACCACCCCGCAAAATGGTCGCAGACGGCGGTGTTCTAGCATCCCTGTCTGCAATTACACGCAAGGGTTGCCGCGATGGCTCGGTGGCAGCGCCAATGTCCCCTAGCTCGTTGCGGCGAACCGTTAAAGACGGGTTGTCCGCAAGCACGGTACCAACACCGGTAAGTATCGCGTCGCTCTCGGCACGGAGCCGCTGAACATCACGACGGGATTCGCTGCCGGTGATCCACTGGCTCTCTCCGGATGCCATGGCCGTACGGCCATCGAGACTGGACGCCATTTTAAGCCGAACCCAGGGGCGGCCGGTATTCATGCGCTTCATGAAACCACGGTTCAGGCGCTCAGCTTCCTCAGCAAGCAACCCTACATGAACCCGGATGCCGGCTTCCCGGAGCATGTCGAGTCCCCTTCCGGAGACTGACGGATTCGGGTCTTGGGTGGCGGCAAAAACACGCGATATACCCGCATCAATTAGCGCTCGGGCACAGGGCGGTGTGCGACCAAAATGACTACAAGGCTCCAGCGTGACATAAGCCGTAGCACCACGGGCAGCCGTGCCTGCCTGGCTAAGCGCTCTGGTTTCTGCATGGGCTTCTCCGGCCCGCTCATGCCAGCTCTCGCCCAGAATCTTGTCGCCACGAGCTATTACACATCCAACCCGAGGGTTGGGGTGTGTGGAGTAGCGACCCCGCCACGCAAGTTGCACCGCTCGAGCCATCATGGACAGATCCCGAAGCTCAGTCATTTCTTTGAGTCCGGGGACTGTGTGTCCGCCAACACTTTTGCAACATCAACCGCCGTTTCGCCGTTAGTTGCCGAAAGCCGCTCAATTTCTTCTTTAAATTCGTTGATGTCCTGGAAGCTGCGATAGACAGAGGCAAACCTTACATAGGCCACCTTGTCGAGCTGGCGCAACTCTGTCATCACTTCCTCACCCAACTGCATCGACTTCACTTCACGCTCACCGGTCGCCCTCAGGCGATAACGGATGCGATTCAGCGCAGCATCAATTTGCTCGATGCTGACCGGGCGCTTTTCCAATGCTTTCATTATTCCGGAGCGGAGCTTCTCTTCATCGAAAGGCTGCCGAATGCCGTCCTGCTTAACCACCCGCGGCATGACCAACTCGGCGGATTCAAACGTGGTAAAGCGCTCATGGCAGGATAGACACTCTCTGCGGCGACGCACCTGATCACCCTCGGTCACAAGACGCGAGTCAATAACTTTGGTATCTGCTTCACCACAGAAAGGACAATGCATAACGGTACTCCGGAGAGGGAGCCGGGAGGTGCGATGAGTACGCACCCTGCCCGGCAGGTCTTACCAGACGCTTAGCTGTATACCGGGAAGCGCGCACACAGGGCTTCTACCTGTCCGCGAACACGGTTGCTGACGTCTTCGTCTTCCAGGTTATCAAGGATATCGCAAATCCATCCCGCCAGCTCACGGCATTCCGCCACACCAAAACCACGGGTAGTGATCGCAGGCGTACCCATGCGCAGGCCGGAGGTCACAAATGGCGACCGTGGATCGTTGGGAACGGCGTTCTTGTTCACGGTGATGTGTGCACGGCCCAGAGCCGCATCGGCATCTTTACCGGTGATGTCCTGTTTGATCAGGCTCACCAGAAACAAGTGGTTCATGGTGCCTCCCGAAACCACATCGTAGCCCCGATCAACAAACACGTTAGCCATAGCCGACGCATTCTTTACAACTTGCTTCTGATAGGTTTTGAACTCGTCGCTCATGGCTTCTTTGAAGCAAATTGCCTTGGCGGCAATCACGTGCATCAGCGGGCCACCCTGTCCGCCCGGGAACACAGCCGAGTTCAGCTTCTTGTGCAGAGCTTCATCGTCGCAAGCCAGAATCAGGCCGCCACGGGGGCCACGAAGGGTTTTGTGTGTTGTGGTGGTTACAACGTGGGCGTGGGGCATGGGGTCGGGATATACGCCCGCCGCAACCAGGCCGGCCACGTGAGCCATATCCACAAACAGGTATGCACCAACCTTGTCGGCAATGGCGCGGAAACGCGCAAAATCCAGTTCCTGGGAATAGGCGGAGAAGCCGGCAATGATCATTTTCGGCTTGTGCTCAACGGCCATCGCTTCCAGCTCGTCGTAATCGATCAAGCCAGTGTCTGTATCGATACCGTACTGCACCGCATTGTAGATCTTGCCGGAAAAGTTGACGCTGGCGCCGTGGGTAAGGTGGCCACCATGAGCAAGGCTCATACCCAGAACCGTATCACCCGGGTTAACCAAAGCCATGAAGACGGCGGAGTTGGCCTGGGAACCGGAGTGTGGCTGCACGTTGGCATAAGCGGCGCCGAACAGTTCTTTGGCACGATCAATCGCCAACTGCTCTGCAATATCAACAAACTCGCAACCACCGTAGTAGCGCTTGCCGGGATAACCCTCGGCATACTTGTTGGTCAGGTCACTACCCTGGGCTTCCATTACCCTTGGGCTAGTGTAGTTCTCTGATGCAATCAGCTCAATATGAGCCTCCTGACGCTTGCTTTCCGCCTGCATGGCGTTCCAGAGTTCGTCGTCGAAACCGGCGATCTTCATATCACGATTAAACATCGGTGCGCTGCCCCTGTGTGCTTGACTGGCCCGGAGGGTCTTGGGAATGCCTCCGGAATCCCTTAAAATTCGGGCCGCTATTCTAGCCCATTACCGGGTTGGAAATCATCCTTTATGCTGTGCGCAGATACCGTCATGCGGATATCGGCGGTTTTCCTGAAATTGCTATAGCCCCCTTGTTTCGATACCTTACAAACCCAACTATTTATTCCTGTTTGCAAGGTTCTACGAGGCTGTAGCGAAAAACAGCGAAAAGCGCCTCCGAAACCTGCCTCATCCTGTTTGAAAAGAGGGTAATGCCTTTATGGCTCAGTACGTATACAGCATGAACCGCGTGGGCAAGGTGGTTCCACCCAAACGCGAAATCCTCAAGGATATTTCCCTGAGCTTCTTCCCGGGAGCCAAAATTGGCGTACTCGGCCTGAACGGTTCTGGTAAATCCACCCTTCTACGCATCATGGCGGGTGTGGACCAGGATTACATCGGTGAAGCCCGCCCCCAGCCCGGCATCAAAGTGGGCTACCTGCCCCAGGAGCCGGAACTGGACGATACCAAAACCGTCAAAGAGATTGTCGACGAGGCAGTTTCTGAAGTTCATGACGCTCTGGCCGAACTGGACAAGGTTTATGCAGCCTATGCTGAGCCGGATGCAGATTTTGACGCACTGGCCAAAAAGCAGGGCCAACTGGAAGCACTGATTCAGGCCACCGACGGCCATGACATCGAACGCAAAATGGAAGTTGCGGCAGACGCCCTGCGTCTACCCGCCTGGGACCAGCCGGTAAAGAACCTTTCGGGTGGTGAGCGCCGCCGTGTAGCCCTATGCCGCCTGCTCCTCTCCGGCCCGGACATGCTGCTGCTCGACGAGCCCACCAACCACCTGGACGCAGAGTCCGTAGCCTGGCTGGAGCGCTTCCTGCACGACTATGAAGGCACTGTGGTTGCCATCACACACGACCGCTACTTCCTCGACAACGTCGCCGGCTGGATTCTGGAACTCGATCGGGGCCAGGGCATTCCGTTTGAAGGCAACTACAGTCAGTGGCTGGAGAACAAGCAACAGCGTTTGAGCACCGAAGCCAAACAAGAAGCCTCGCACCAGAAAGCCATGAAGCAGGAATTGGAGTGGGTGCGCAGCAATGCCAAAGGCCGCCAATCCAAGAGCAAGGCCCGTCTTGCCCGCTTTGAAGAGATGAGCTCCCAGGAGTTCCAGAAGCGCAACGAGACCAACGAGATCTATATCCCGCCCGGACCCCGCTTGGGTGACAAGGTCATCGAAGTGGAAGGCATCAGCAAAGCGTTTGGCGACCGCCTGCTTTATGAAGATGTGTCCTTCACTGTGCCACCTGGCGCTATCGTCGGGATCATCGGTGGCAACGGTGCGGGTAAATCCACACTGTTCCGCATGATCGCCGGTCAGGACGAGCCTACTTCGGGCACCATTACGGTGGGCGAGACGGTCAACCTGGCCTATGTGGACCAGAGCCGTGACTTGGACGGTTCCAAAACCGTGTGGGAACTGCTCAGTGATGGCCAGGACATCATCAAAGTCGGCAACTATGAAACCCCTTCACGTGCTTACGCCGGCCGCTTTAACTTCAAGGGCTCGGATCAGCAAAAGCGTGTAGGCGACTTGTCGGGTGGTGAACGTAACCGCCTGCACCTGGCCAAGCTGCTGAAAGAAGGCGGCAACGTGTTGCTGCTGGACGAACCGACCAACGACCTGGACGTAGAAACCCTGCGCGCGCTGGAAGAGGCTCTCCTGAACTTCCCGGGTGCTGCCATGGTTATCTCGCACGACCGCTGGTTCCTTGACCGCGTAGCCACGCACATTCTGGCGTTTGAGGATGACGGTGAGGTGGTGTACTTCGAGGGTAACTTCGCGGAATACGACGAAGACCACAAAAAGCGCAAAGGGGACTCCGCCATGGTGCCCCAGCGCATGAAGTACAAGAAGCTGGCCTGATGGCAAAAGCCAAAACCGCTTACGTCTGCACCGAGTGCGGTGCAGACTATTCCAAATGGCAGGGCCAGTGTACGGCCTGCCAAACCTGGAACACCGTCAGCGAAGTGCGCGGCATCAGTAGCAATACCAAAGGCGCCCGCGGTGTGCGCTTTGAAGGTTTCGCCGGCAGCTTGTCGACAGTCCAAAGCCTGAACGACGTAAGCCTCTCCGAGCAGGAGCGTATCAGCACCGGCATGCAGGAGTTCGACCGGGTTTTAGGCGGCGGGCTGGTGGAAGGCTCTGCCGTATTGATGGGCGGCCACCCGGGCGCAGGCAAGAGTACCCTGTTGCTTCAAGCTGTTTGCCATTTGGCTGCCAGTGTTCCTGCGATTTATGTCACTGGCGAGGAATCCCTGCAGCAGGTTGCCATGCGGGCAAGACGCCTCGGTTTGCCTACCAGTGACCTGAAAATGCTCTCCGAGACCAGTGTCGAACGGATCATCCAGGTAGCAGAGGCGGAAAAGCCACGAATTTTGGTTATAGACAGTATTCAGGTTATGCATGTGGCGGACACTGAATCCGCACCCGGCTCGGTTTCACAAGTGCGTGAGAGCGCAGCGTATCTGACCCGCTTTGCCAAACAAACAGGCACAATTTTGTTCCTCGTTGGCCATGTCACCAAGGACGGCAGCCTTGCTGGGCCCAAGGTGCTGGAGCACATGATTGACTGCTCCATTTTACTGGAAGGCTCAAGCGACAGCCGTTACCGCACGCTACGAGGCATCAAGAACCGCTTTGGCGCGGTGAACGAGCTGGGGGTCTTTGCGATGCTGGAGCAGGGTCTGAAGGAAGTTAAAAACCCAAGCGCAATTTTCCTGAACCGTGGTGAAGATGCAGCCCCCGGCAGTGTGGTTATGGTGGTTTGGGAAGGCACTCGGCCGATGCTGGTGGAGATTCAGGCGCTGGTGGACATGGCTCAGGGTGGATACCCGAGGCGTGTGGCGGTGGGTCTGGACCAGAATCGTTTGGCCATGCTTTTGGCGGTGCTGCACCGGCATGGCGGTTTGCATGTGTCGGATCAGGATGTGTTTGTAAACGTGGTGGGCGGCGTGAAGGTTAACGAGACCAGTGCGGATTTGGCATTGCTGGCTGCTGTTGTCTCTTCGTTTCGGGATCGGGCTTTGCCTCAGGATCTGGTGATTTTTGGGGAAGTCGGGTTGTCGGGGGAGATTCGGCCGGTGCCCAGTGGTCAGGAGCGGATTAATGAGGCCGCAAAGCATGGGTTTACCCGGGCTTTGGTGCCGAAGGCCAATGCGCCCCGCAAGGCTATTGCGGGTATGAAGGTGATTCCGGTGACCAAGCTTAGTGAGGCTATTACGGCATTAGAGGAACTTTGACCTTGACGCTCGGAGTTTACGGCAGGGTTAGACTTTTTTGGACGGTAAAGCCTAACCCCGCCTGCAGACGCAGATGCAAAACCTCCCACTTAGCCACTAATCAATCTAGTCGATTAAGTGAGCCAGTTCCCTCTCAAGAAGAACCTGATCTCCCAGATTTAATTCAACAAGACGCCTCAGATGAGTCGCGCTTTCCAAATCGATGTACTGACATTTGAAGCCTAGCCTATGGGATTCGATGTGTTTGAGCTCCACCGCCATAACAATTCCCACCTTCTCCCCATCAAGATGAATAACCACCTCGCAAGGTTGGTTCAATGGCACATCCCAGCTTTGCGGGCGTTTGACCAACACGCCTTTCAGTGAGATATCCAACACCTCGGTTGTCCACAGGCTTTCGAGGGCGTGAAGTTCGCACGGGGCATCGAAGCTTATGCGATGGAACTTCCGTTTTTCGGGCGCTTTGGCGGGCAAGGGACTGCTCCTTTTTATTATCGGGACATCTGATACGACTATAGCCGGTACGGGGTCACGCATCCATACAGGCTTTAGCCGCAGCAATCCGGGTCCAAGCGTGAGGGTGAATTAACAACCCTCCTCGTTCTCCTCTTGGCATCGTGGGTCTAGGTCTGTTGCCATGGGAGCGGCATCGGGAAGAGGAACAAATTTTTCCTTTTGCTCCGTGGGTGCGGCCGGCCTTTTGTAGACGCGCATCAGCACATACATGGCATATATCAGGGCCACTGCTGATTCAAACACGAAGAAGCTGAAGGGGCCGGAGGCTGCCATAAGTCCCGCTGCGAACAATGGCCCGAGGGTGGCGCCTATGGAGTGGATCATCAGCAGGCGTCCGGATGCAGCAACGTAGTATCTGCGCTCGAGGCGGTCAAAACTTTCTGCTACGCAGAGCGGATAGATGCTGCTCATTACGCCGCCAAAGAATAAAGCCAATATCAGTAGTGTGGCAAAGGGTACGCCTGAGGCGAGCAGGCTCAGCAATACTGCCCAGGAAGCGCCAACCAAAATAAGCGCAATCGACATAACTAGTCGCCGGTCAAGCCTGTCTGCCAGTGCACCTATGGGTAACTGGAACACCAGCCCTCCCAGGACGACCACGCTCATGAACATGGCGGATTCAGCCACGCTCAGGCCGATTCTACGGGCGAAGACTACGCCCAAGGCGTAAAAAGAGCCGATCATTATCCCCGACACCGCCGCCCCGATCATGCCAACGGGCGAGGCTGCGTAGAGTTTCTTCAGGTTGAGTGCGCGGCTTTCGCTGAGATTTGGCTCACCCAAACTCGTCATGGCAACGGGTATTAGCGACAAAACGATGAGAGCTGCCGCCAGCATGAAGAGGTCGGGAGCCTCAGGATCTGCGAGGTTTACCATTGTTTGGCCGGCAGCGATGGCCAGGTAATAGGCGAGCATGTAAAAACCGAGAACTCGCCCTCGGGTTTCGTTGCTGCTCTTGGTATTCAGCCAGCTCTCGATGGTGGCCGTTAAGCCGGCAATACAGAAACCGTTAATTATACGGAGAACTACCCATGCCGTTGGATGGGTAAAGGCTGTGTAAGCCAAGGTGACTGCGGCTGTTAATGCCGCAAAGGCTGCAAATGCGCGGATATGGCCGATGCGGAGGATTACCCGCTTTCCGCGCACCCCCCCAAGCCCGAGGCCAAAGTAGTAGGCCGCCATGATCGCCCCGATCAACGCTATCGGATAGCCCGCCGCTTCCATGCGGAGCGGCAGAACAACGCCAAGCAAGCTGTTGCCGGCAATCAGAGCGGCCGTACCACCCAACAGGGGACGTACCGAGACAAGAATCTCGCTTACGCTTCGAACCATTATCCGGTAGTCACCCATTGGCTCAGCTCTTTTTAGCTGTGGTATTCCGGGCTCAATTCAACAACGGCTTCAATGAAGGCTTTGGCATTCTCGGGTTTCACTTCGGGAGTGATACCGTGCCCGAGGTTGAAGATATGGCCTGGGCCAGAGCCATAACGGCGCAGGATGTCACCCACCTCTTCGCGGATTCGTGCCGGTGAGGCGTACAGCATAGTGGGATCCATGTTGCCCTGCAGAGCCACACGATCGCCAATACGAGCACGGGCATCGCCGATATCCGTGGTCCAATCCAGCCCAACAGCATCGGCGCCTGTATCTGCAATAGACTCCAGCCACTGGCCACCATTCTTGGTGAACAGAATCACCGGAACGCGGCGCCCATCGTTCTCACGGATAAGGTTATCTACAATTTTCTGCATGTAATTCAGCGAGAACTCTTTGTAAGCCCAAGTGCTCAAGAGCCCACCCCAAGTGTCAAATATCTGAACAGCCTGGGCGCCTGCCTTAATCTGGCCATTGAGGTAATCAATTACGATATCGGCAAGCATGTCCAGCAGGCGGTGCATAACCTCAGGCTCGCTGTACATCAGCTTTTTAGCTTCGCGGAAATCCTTCGAGGAGCCGCCTTCAACCATGTAGGTTGCCAGTGTCCAAGGACTTCCGGAGAAGCCAATCAAGGGAACACGGCCATTGAGCGCGCCACGGATAGTGGACACTGCGTTCATCACATAATCGAGGTCGGTTTCTGCCTTAATCGCCGGCAGGGCATCCAGGTCTGCTTTCGAGCGAATGGGGTGTTTGAACTTGGGGCCTTCACCCGTTTCAAAATACAACCCCAGGCCGAGCGCATCCGGAATAGTGAGAATATCTGAAAACAGAATCGCGGCATCCAGCGGAAAACGCTCAAGTGGCTGGAGGGTTACTTCGCAGGCCAGAGGCGTGTTCTTGCACAAGCTGAGGAAATCGCCAGCTTTCTCCCGGGTAGCGCGATACTCGGGTAGATAGCGTCCCGCCTGGCGCATCATCCATACCGGGGTACGATCAACAGGCTGGCGCATCAGGGCGCGTAGAAAGCGGTCATTCTTCAACTCGGTCATAGGGATCCCAACGTTGTCTCTTTCAGATGGTCTTTGTAGAACGAAAGCAATGATACCCCGTTTGTCATAATAAAAAAGGCCGGCTTACCCTTAGTCAGCCGGCCTGTCGAGTCATGATACAGCCTTAATCAAATATCGAGATAATCCATGATACCTTCGGCTGCCTGGCGACCTTCCCAGATTGCCGTTACCACCAGATCCGAACCCCGAACCATGTCACCACCGGCAAATATTTTTGGGTTGCTGGTCTGGAAGCCGTACTCTGCCTTTTCCGGGGCGGTTACTCGGCCAGAGTCGTCGGTATTGATTGCGTGCTTGCCAAACCAGTCCGCCGGGCTCGGCCGGAAGCCGAAGGCGACCAATACCGCATCTGCCGGTATCACTTCTTCGCTGCCGGGAACCACTTCCGGGCGACGACGGCCATTTTCGTCCGGCTCGCCGAGCTGCGTCGACACTACTTTTACGCCCTCAACCTGGCCCTCACCAACAATCGCAATGGGCTGGCGATTAAACAGGAATTTCACACCCTCTTCCTTGGCGTTGGACACTTCACGTCGCGAGCCCGGCATGTTGGCCTGATCGCGACGATAGGCACAGCTCACGCTTTCTGCCTGTTGACGAATGGAGGTCCGGTTACAATCCATTGCGGTATCACCGCCACCCAGAACCACCACTCGTTTGCCTTTCATATCAATGAACTCTGAAGCGTCTTTTTCAAACCCGAGGCGACGATTCACGTTGGACACGAGGAAGGGCAAGGCATCATAAACGCCCGGTAAGTCTTCGCCCGGGAATCCGCCCTTCATGTAGTTGTAGGTACCCATCCCCATGAACACGGCATCGTATTCATCAAGGATGTCCTGCATCTGAATATCCTTACCCACTTCAGTGGACAATCGGAACTCAACACCCATCTCCTCAAACACCTGGCGCCGGCGAGCCATAACGGACTTTTCCAGCTTGAATTCGGGGATGCCAAATGTGAGCAGGCCGCCGATTTCCGGATAGATATCAAACACCACCGGTTTAACACCATGGCGAACCAGCACATCGGCACAGCCAAGGCCTGCCGGGCCAGCGCCAATTACGGCCACTTTTTTATCCGTCCATTTGACAGCAGACATGTCCGGCTTCCAGCCCAAAGCAAAGGCCGTATCGGTGATGTATTTCTCAACCGAACCAATAGTCACAGCGCCGAAGCCATCATTCAACGTGCAAGCGCCTTCGCACAGGCGGTCCTGGGGGCAAACCCGGCCACAGACTTCTGGCAGCGAATTGGTTTGATGACATAACTCAACCGCCTTCATGATGTTGCCTTCCGCAACCAGCTTCAGCCAATTGGGAATGTAGTTGTGAACCGGGCACTTCCATTCACAATAGGGATTGCCACACTCCAGACACCGGTGAGACTGAGTCGCCGCACTATCTGCAGTGAACGGGTGGTAGATTTCACCAAATTCCTTTTTGCGTTTCTTCGCAGGAACCTTTTTCGGATCTGCCCGACCTACTTCCACAAACTGAAAATCGTTGTTTAGTCTTTCTTTCATATTGGCGTTCTCATCAACTCAATTTCGACAAGGGCTACCCCTATTGGCAACCCGGAACCCTCGCAAGTATCCATTCTCTATGCGAAGCGCTTATTCAGGCCGCGCACGGGTGCTTGCCAGCAGGCTGCGCAAACTTGCAGCCTTGGGTTTCACCAGCCAGAAGCGGCCGATGTAGTCGTCGAAATCTTCAAGAATATGCTCGGCCCAAACACTGCCGGTTTCCGATATGTGCTCACGAATCACGCTGCGCAGATGGTTGCGGTAGGCTTCCATTTCTTCACGGGAGATGCGCTGGATTTCCACCAATTCGTGGTTGTATTTGTCTACAAACGTATTGTCCATATCCAGCACATAGGCGAACCCGCCCGTCATACCGGCACCAAAGTTGGGGCCTGTAGAACCCAGCACAGTGACCAGCCCGCCGGTCATATATTCACAGCAATGATCACCCGCGCCTTCAACAACTGCTTGGGCGCCGGAGTTGCGCACAGCAAACCGCTCACCGGCGGTGCCAGCCGCAAACAGCTTGCCGCCGGTGGCTCCGTAGAGACAGGTGTTACCGATGATCGCGGTATTCTGGGACTCGAAAACACTGCCGCGGGGTGGTTTGACGACCAGCTTGCCGCCCGTCATGCCTTTACCGACATAATCGTTGGCATCGCCCTCAAGAATCAGATTAAGCCCGCCAACGTTCCAGACACCAAAGCTCTGGCCCGCAGTACCCACAAGACCCAAGGTTATTGGCGAGTCTGCCATTCCCTGGTTGCCGTGCTTTGCCGCAATCTCACCGGAAAGTCGCGCACCAATCGAACGGTCGCAGTTGGTTACGCGGAAATTCCAGGCTCCACCAGTTTTGCCTTCAATGGCCGGGGCAATGGCTTTGAGCATTTGTTCCGCCAGCAAGCCCTGGTCGAATGGCACATTGCGCTCGATCTGACAGGTTTGTGGCTTGTCCGCAGGAATGTGATCATTGGACAGCAACCTCGTGAGGTCTAGCTGTTTCTGGCGCTCGGTATCGCCTGGCAAGCGAACGAGAAGATCCGTTCGACCTACAAGCTCTTCCAGCGTACGCACGCCCAGCTTGGCCATCCACTCACGGGTTTCTTCCGCGACAAAGCGGAAGAAATTCATAGCCATTTCCACAGTGCCTTTGAAGTGTTCTTCCCGGAGGTGTTCGTTCTGGGTGGCAACACCGGTAGCACAATTATTCAGGTGGCAAATGCGCAAATATTTGCAGCCCAAAGCCACCATGGGGGTGGTGCCAAAGCCAAAACTCTCTGCGCCAAGAATCGCGGCCTTCACCACATCCAGGCCGGTTTTTATACCGCCGTCTGTTTGCAGCCTAATCTTTCCACGCAAATCATTGGCGCGAAGCGCTTGCTGGGTTTCGGTCAATCCGAGTTCCCAGGGCGAGCCCGCGTAACGTATGGACGCCAAGGGACTTGCCGCCGTACCACCGTCGTATCCGGAGACGGTGATCAGGTCGGCATACGCCTTTGCAACGCCAGCCGCAATCGTGCCAACACCTGGCTCTGAGACGAGTTTTACAGAGACCAGAGCTTGTGGATTAACCTGTTTGAGGTCAAAGATCAGCTGCGCCAGATCTTCAATGGAGTAGATATCGTGATGCGGCGGTGGCGATATCAAGGTAACGCCGGGCACAGAGTAGCGCAGACGGGCGATCAACTGGTTGACCTTGCCACCAGGTAGCTGTCCACCCTCGCCTGGCTTGGCTCCCTGAGCAACCTTGATCTGCATAACATCGGCGCTGCGCAGATACTCTGCGGTTACACCAAAGCGGCCGGAGGCCACCTGCTTGATCTTGGAGCGCTTTATGGTGCCGTGGCGAACCGGGTCTTCACCGCCCTCACCGGAATTGGAACGGCCGCCAAGCGTGTTCATAGCCACGGCTAACGCTTCATGAGCTTCTGGCGACAAGGCACCAAGGGACATGGCAGCCGAGTCGAACCGGGGAAAGATTTGCTCCACTGGCTCAACAGCTGAAAGCTCGATGGTTTCTATACCCTCACGAAACCCGAACAAATCCCTGATCGTCGCGACCGGGCGCTCATTGACCAGCGCCGCGTATTCTTTGTAATGCCCGTAGCTGCCGGTGGTCACTGCTTCCTGCAGTTTGGTGACTACGTCCGGGTTGAAGGCATGGTACTCCTGACCATGGATGTATTTCACCAAACCACCCGGGGTAATGGGCTTGCGCGGCTTCCAAGCTGTCGCGGCCAACTGCTCCTGGTCGTGCTGCAAATCGAAAAAGCTTGCACCCTGAATGCGGCACGGAACCCCTTTGAAGCACAGATCAGCAACGTCATCAGCCAGACCAATAGCCTCAAAAAGCTGGGCGCCCCGATAAGAGGCAATAGTGGAGATGCCCATTTTGGACAAGATCTTCAGCAGACCCTTGTTGATTCCTTTGCGATAGTTGTTCTTCGCCTCGATAGGATCCATTAACAACTCGCCGGTGCGGATCAAATCATTCAGAACCTGATATGCGAGGTAGGGATAGACCGCGGTGGCTCCAAAGCCCAACAGCACAGCAAAATGATGGGGATCCCGAGCCCAGCCTGTTTCCACGATGATATTGGAATCACAGCGCAGGCTTTTTCCGGACAGGTGGTGGTGAACTGCGCCTGTCGCCATCAATGAATTCACCGGCAGCTCGCCCTGCCTCAAATCCTTGTCTGAAAGAATAAGTAGTACGCTGCCACTGCGAACAGCTTGCTCAGCCTCATCACAAATGCGGCAAATTGCCTGCTCGAGCCCCTGCTCCGGCAGGTAGCTCAGGGAAATCCGCGCCACGGCGAACCCCGGGCGCTCATTATTGGCGATGCGAAGAAACTTGGCTGGCGAAAGAACCGGTGTCGTCAGGATAATTCTGTCTGCGTGCTCTGCTGTTTCCTCAAAGACATTACGCTCGGCACCCAGACAGGTTTCCAGCGACATCACAATGGCTTCGCGAAGTGGATCAATCGGCGGGTTGGTTACCTGAGCAAACTTCTGGCGAAAAAAGTCCGCAACGTGCCGAACCTTACTGGACAATACTGCCATAGGCGTGTCGTCCCCCATGGAGCCAACAGCTTCCTGGCCATTTTCCGCGAGCGGGCGCAGGATCTGATCGCGCTCCTCATAGGACACCATGAACATTTTCTGGTGTACCAGAAGGTCATCCGCATCCATCAGCCGGAATTCCGGCATTTCCTGACTCAGAGTTGCTTCCA
The DNA here is from genome assembly GCF_046537445.1 of Marinobacter sp. KMM 10035. NCBI lineage: Bacteria > Pseudomonadati > Pseudomonadota > Gammaproteobacteria > Pseudomonadales > Marinobacteraceae > Marinobacter > Marinobacter sp. KMM 10035. The sequence continues at coordinate 58,292 of NZ_JBBVMG010000004.1, forward strand.
CTCGCAGCGCATTTTCGCGCAACCAGAGCCTGTAGGGCTGAGCCGTTTTGAGACGTTGATCGATATCCCGGGTGTGCAACACTTCACCGGTTTCCGTATCAATCGCCAACATTTGTCCCGGGCCTACCCGGCCTTTGGCAACCACATCCTCCGGCTGGTAACCATAGGTACCAATCTCTGATGCCAGGGTAATGAAATCATCCTTGGTAACCACCCAGCGCGCAGGACGCAAACCATTCCTGTCCAGCATGCACACAGCGTAACGGCCATCCGACATAACCAGTCCGGCAGGACCATCCCATGGCTCCATGTGCATCGAGTTGTATTCGTAAAACGCCCGCAACTCTGAATCCATGGTATCGACATTCTGCCAAGCCGGTGGAATCATCATGCGCGCAGCCCGGAACAGGTCCACGCCGCCCGCCAGCAGAATCTCAAGCATATTGTCCATGCTTGACGAATCAGAACCGGCAAGGTTCACAAGAGGCTGCAGTGTTTTCAGATCCGGCAGGTTTGGCGAACTGAACTTGGCAGCTCGGGCTATAGCCCAATTCCGGTTGCCGTCGATGGTGTTAATTTCGCCATTGTGTGCCAGAAAACGAAACGGCTGAGCCAAGGGCCAAAGCGGCATGGTATTGGTGGAAAAGCGCTGGTGAAACACGCAAATGGCAGTAGCGAAATCAGGATCACCCAGATCCTTATAGAAGTTCGCCAGATCCGCCGGCATCATCAGCCCTTTATAGGCAAGGGTGCGGTGGGACAGGCTGCAGATATAAAACTCGGAATCATCCGCCATATCCCGCTCGGCATGGCGACGCCCAACAAACAGGCTGATGGCAAATTCCTGCTCTGACTTGCCTGCAGGCGTTACGAAAACCTGCTCGATACGCGGCATACAATCCAGAGCCATAGGCCCCAAGCAGCTGGCATCAACCGGCACTTCACGCCAGCCCATAACTTCAAGACCTTGACCGGCGAGACACTTCTCTAGAACCAGTCGGCCTTTTGCAGCTTTATCGGATTCCTGACTCAGGAACACCTGACCTACAGCAAACAAGCCGTTGGGCTCTTGGCCGAACGCTTTTTTGGCAGCTTTCTTCAGAAAAGCTTGAGGGCTTTGTATTAGGAGACCGCAACCGTCACCGGTTTTGCCATCGGCGGCGATACCACCTCTGTGCGTCATGCAGGTAAGCGATTCAATGGCCGTTTGCAGCAGTTTGTGGCTGACCTCGCCTTTCATGTGGGCGATTAGTCCAAACCCGCAGTTATCTTTGAACTCGTCGGGGTGATACAGACCTGATTTCATAAGCGCCCTCTTGCATATCTATGCATCTTTGCCAGCGACTTTGCACCAAAAAAGTGCACAAAATCAGCCGACGCTAAAAAAATGGGGCAGCGATTATACGCACGTATAAATACGTACTCAAATACATTTTATTTTATCTTTTCTGGAAGGAAACAGGGGGAAATGATTTTCAACTTCAAAAACAGAGAGTTACCTCTCATTACCGGCAGATCACAAACCTTCAGTTGTTCGCACCCAAGGCGTGCCCGATATCAGTGCACGAGGCAAGGTGGTCGCAGCCTTCTGTGCCTCTTCCTTGGTTGCATAACTTCCGTGAAGAACCATGAACCAAGGCTCGCTCTTTCGCTCTCCCTTGGTATAAACCAGCTCAGGGAGAGAGGGGTAGCGGGAAATAACATTCAGTGCCGTTTGCTCCAGATTTCCAGCCACTAACTGAATAGTCCAACCTTTACTGCGGCTGCGCATCTGCTCAATGCTTACATATTTACCAGCATTTTTTGGAATGAAACGAGGCTCAGGCTCAGGCTCAGGCTCAGGCTCAGGCTCAGGCTCAGGCTCAGGCTCAGGAATAGGTTCTGCCGGCGCTACGGGCTCTGTCAACACCGGAACATCTTCCACTGCAGACATATCTTCCGGTGTTTCGGGGCCAATGGTAATACTTCTGCGAACACGATCAGGCACTGGAAGCACTTCACTATCCAAAGCTACCGTCTCATCATACTGCTGGGACACGAACCACCAGGAAGCTCCCAGGATCAAAAGCGCCAACGCGGGCAAGCGAAACTGCCGGAAATCGATACGCTTGACGTTTTTTTGCTTGGATACATCAGACACGATATCCAGCCAAATCCCTGGCGTAACCCTTTTCAGCCGGGAGAAGCTTCCTTGGCTCAAATCATGTATCCGCGAAAGACGAGCGGGACTGAGGAGTTCACTCACCTTACCCCCCGCGTTATGGACGCGGGGCTCAAGATAGGAGAACACTTCTTCTCGGGTTAGTGGTCGTAAATGGACCTGGTGAACTGTGACAGCGGAGTCGTCTATGCCTAGAAGCTTAACCAAGCGATCCTCCCCAGCGAAAACCGGGACTGCCGCCTTGGCTCGATCTGCCGCCAAAAACCCGTCAAGGATCAGCCTGAGTAGCTCTGTAGGAACCCGGTCAGCATCGTCGACAAGTAGCACCATGCGCTGCCCTTTGCCAACCCTGGTTTCTGACCATCGGAAAAAGCGATACACGGCCTCTCGCGGGTTATCATCCGGGCTAGCGCCAGAACGGGCAACCTGCCGAAGATCCTTTGCAAGAGCGCTCACACTGACCATGGCTGCAGAAGAAATGCGATGAAAACCCAATCGTGATGACTCACTGCGAACCAACTCTGCCAGCAACCGGCTTTTTCCAGACCCGGGGCCGCCGGTGAGTAGCAGAGCCATATCACCAAACCCGCACAGATGGCGCAATGCCTCCAGGGCGTGGTGACGCATACCATCCGGAAAGAAAGGGGTGTCCATCTCCAGCGGATTACCCCTAAGGCCATACCGCTGCTGCAAACGGGGGAACAGACCTCCACCGTCCAGACTGTTGAAAGTGTCTTCAGTCACTAAACATCCCTACGGTTCAAAATTACACGCCCTGCTCAATTTTCCTGATAACAGAAAGCGCTGAGCGTTGCCTTGAGATTTTCCGGAGATGCGCCGGATGTAACCTCTGCCTCACCCACAGCCTTGAGCAACACCAACCTTAATTTGCCATCGACATTCTTCTTATCGACGGCCATCAGGCTCATAAAGTCCGCAGGCGTCATTTGCTTGGGCGGCCGCGAAGGAAGACCAGCTTTGAGAACAATCTGCACAATCCGGTCATAATCAGCCGGGTTTATCGACCCCTCTCGTAACGACAGATCGGCAGCCATAATCATGCCAGTGCCTACAGCCTCTCCATGGAGCCAGTTGCCATAGCCGGCGAAGGTTTCGATCGCATGGCCAAATGTATGGCCAAGATTCAGAGTAGCTCGAATTCCACTTTCCCGTTCATCCTGAGCGACCACATCGGCCTTGCTCGCACATGAACGGAATATGGCTTCTCCCAACGCCTCGCTATCAAAAGCGACCAACTGACTCATCGTCTGTTCGAGCCAATCAAGAAAGGCCAGATCACGAATAAGTCCGTACTTAATGACCTCCGCAAGTCCGGCGGACACTTCCCTGGGCGGCAAGGTCTTAAGTGTATCTGTATCAATCAATACCACTTCTGGCTGATGAAAAGCACCAACCATGTTTTTTCCAAGCGGATGGTTAATTCCGGTTTTACCACCCACGGACGAATCCACCTGAGACAGTAGCGTGGTAGGAATTTGTATGAATGGAACGCCACGCTGGTAGCACGCAGCAGCAAACCCGGTCATATCCCCAACCACACCGCCACCAAGCGCTACCAGCGTCGTTTTCCGAGTGTGCTGCTTTTCCAGCAGGGCGTCGAAAATCAGATTCAGCGTTTCCCAGTCTTTGTGTTTTTCACCGTCCGGGAGCACCAGGGTATCAATAGTCTTCCCGGGAAAACTGGCTTTTGTTTTCTCCAGATATAAGGGCGCGACCACATCGTTGGTTACAATCAGTACCTGAGATCCGCCGACGTAATCTGAAAGGTCATATTCACCCAGAATGCCTTCACCGATCACAATCGGGTAACTACGCTCACCCAGCTCAACTTGAAGTTCGTGAAGCAACTTATACATGATTGCGTCCCTCCTTTCGCACCTGCCTTTGTTGCCGCGGTGTTTTTGGGTTTATGCGATTGACAAGTTGCCGCACCACAAGACGTGGACTTTTGCGATCAGTATGCATAATGATGTCTGCCAACTCTGTATATAGGGGGTCCCTAACGGCAAACAACTTCCGCAAAACACCTTCGGGGTCATCATTCTGTAGCAAAGGTCGATTCCGGTCTTTACGTGTGCGCTCCACCTGCTGCTCAATGGAGGTTCTCAAGTAGACAACCACCGAATGCATTTTCAGGAGCGCGTGATTTTCAGGGCGCATTACCGCGCCACCACCGGTAGCAAGCACAGTCCCTGCCTCAGCCGACAGCTCTTCCAACATAGCTGTTTCTCGTTGCCGAAAGCCCTCCTCCCCCTCAACATCGAATATCCAGGGAATGTTTGCTCCGCAGCGCTCCTCAATGATTCGGTCGGTATCAAGAAACCTGTATCCCAGCTCACGGGCAAGCATACGGCCGATGGTGCTTTTACCTGCGCCCATGGGGCCAACCAGGACTATGCGTTTGGGCAAAGACATAACTACCGCTCAATAATGTTCAGGCGGGTGAGAATATCACAGGGCTGAAGATTGCATAAGCTTCAGCGTGGGCACCACAAGCCTTCAGACAAAAAAAAGCCGCCGGTTTATCGCGGCGGCTTTTTTCCTGACCCCTGTTACTGAATCAGGTCATTCTTGATGATCTTCGGTGTGATGAAGATCAGGAGTTCGCTACGAAGCTCGGTTACTTCTGTTCGCTTGAAAAGACGACCCAGATAGGGGATGTCGCCCAGGAACGGTGTTTTGGTAACCGTGGTTGAATTGGTGGACTCGAAAATCCCACCGAGCACAATCGTTTCACCGTTACCCACAAGTACCTGCGTTGTAATGGAGTTTGTATTGATGGCCGGACCGGCATCAGTATCTTCACCTCGGGAGTCCTGATTGACCGCAAGATCCATAATTATCTTGTCATCCGGTGTAATCTGTGGCGTGACTTCAAGTGAAAGCACGGCTTCTTTAAATTCGATTGAAGTCGCTCCGCTACTAGAAGCCTCTTGGTACGGAATTTCCTGACCCGACTTAATGGAGGCAGTCTGCCGATCAGCAGTCACCACGCGCGGCTGTGACACAACCTCGGCCTGGCCGTCACTTTCAAATGCGGACAATTCCATGTCGATCAAAAAATCTGTGCCAATATAACCAAAAGCCAGTGACCCAGCAGGTGAAACCGTCGTTCCAAGGTTGACGTTCAGATCAGATGGAAACCCAAGAGCACCGCTGCCGGCAATCCCCGCCAAACCACCCTGGGAGCCACCGACCACGACATTATTGTTTCCATTATTCGCATCACCTCGGGCTGCTGCGCCCCAACGTACACCAAGCTCCTGCGCCACATTATTCTGGGCGCGCACAATACGAGCTTCAATAGAGACTTGGCGAACCGTTATATCCCAAGTGGAGACAAGACGACGGATCTCTTCCAACTTTTCAGTTGTCTCACGGATACTGATGGTATTGGTGCGAGCATCAGAGGACACAAAGCCCCTACTGGAAATAAGCTCTTTGTCCGCTTTGATTAAGTCGACGATATCGCCGGCTTTAGCGTAGTTCACCTGAACAATATCCAGACGAACCGGCGCAAGCTCTGCGATCTGCTTGGTCGTCTCGAGCTCAAGCTTCTCACGGGCCGCAATTTCTTCTGCGGGTGCAACCAGCAACACATTGCCGATCTGGCGCTTATCCAGCCCTTTGGTTTTCAGAATAAGATCCAGAGCCTGATCCCAAGGCACATTCTGCAAACGTAGAGTTATGCTGCCGCCGACCGTATCACTAGCAACCAGGTTCAAGCCGGTGAAATCTGCAATCAACTGAAGCACCGAGCGCACCTCAATGTCCTGAAAGTTCAGAGAGAGCTTCTCTCCGGAGTAAGGGAACTTCTCCTCACGGCGGGTTTCAGCTTCTTCTTCACTAAGTTTTTCAACGCTGACCGTAAACTGACTCCCAGATTGATAGGCAATGTAATCATAATTGCCTTCAGGGCGAATCTCGACCACCGCCTTGCCATCTTCGACAAACGTATCAATGCGACTAACAGGTGTTGCAAAGTCGGTCACATCGAGGCGACGGCGCAGATCCGCTGGCACCGCAGTTTCGTCCATCGTGAGGCGGATTTTCCCGCCCAACTCAGACAAATCAACAGGCGTACCCGGGCTTCCAAGATCAACAATGACACGACCTTCGCCATTTTTACCTCGACGGAAATCTACACCAGCTAATGCGCCCGGTGTAGAAGCGGGCCGCGACGCTGCAGTAGTGCTAGATGATCTATTGGTAGCTCTACCAGTTCCCGACTCGCCACCAATGGTCACTACCAACGAGCTGTTGTTCCGAACCGTCTCGTAAGGCGCAAGCTCAACCAGATTAAAGATCAAACGAGTGCGATCCTTTGTCTCCACAACAGTCATACTCTGGGCATTACCTGATCCAAGAGGAATGCTGCGAGTGTTAAGACCGCTGGTAGTATCGCGTAAATCCACTGCGATTCGCGCCGGACGCTCAATGGTGTAACCCGACGGTTCGGGCGGTTGGCCATCAAATTTAAGTGTCACTTCCAGGCGCTCTCCCGGTAGCGACGAAAACGACACGTCTTCCAGCGTGACCGCACTGGCCAGGCCGGATAACAACCCAAAAGCAATTACGCTGACGTATACATTGAGTTTTCTGAACATCGCTAGCCTCGACCCCGAACTTTTTTGTACATGCATTTTTCTTTCAGTTTTCATCAAGTCGCTCCTTAGCCTGCGTCTTCGTCCAGGGTCAGAGAGCGAGGACGCTCTACCCAGCCACCCCGGCCATTGGGAACGATTTCGATAAGCTCTATACGGGTTTCACTAACGCCAATAACCCGGCCGTAGTTCTGCCCCATGAAATTCCCGGTACGAACCCGGTGAATACCGCCCGCATTGTCCCGAATCAAAGCAAACAGGTTTCCTGTCACACCCTGAAGCGTGCCCACCATGCCAAGATCCTTGAGATCAAAATTCTCCAACACCTCTTTAGGACGATCCAGATTGGGTTCAACGTCACTGACCGGCTTTTCATCAACCATCGTCAGCTGCACATCCAGTGGCGGCTCAAACGGAGCTCGCCTGTCTGCTGCCGAGTAACTGAATGCCTCGTAAGCACTGAACTCAGGCAAGGGCTCGACGTGCCCCCGAGGTTTGGCTCGGGTGTCTGCCATGAATTTGTCCAGATCGGAAAAACCGCTGCCCTGGGAGCAAGCTGTCAACAGTGATACCAGACAAACACCCAGCCAGGCCTTTCCCGCATGCTTTGCTGCCATGCTTATTCTCCAGCCCGGTAGCGGTATGTGCGAGCAACTACTTGCATATCAAGTCGCTCACCGTCTCCGCCAGTTGGTTTAATGGTTAAATCGTGCAGTGTCACAATCCTGGGAAGACTGGCCACACTACTTACAAACGATGCAAGCTCGTGATATGAGCCTGAAACACGGATATTGATTGGCAGCTCTGAATAGAAGTCGCGCCTCTGCTCGGGCTGAAGCTTTACTTCTTGCAGCGCCAAGCCGCTACCCAATGCCGTGTTGGTAATATCCTCCAAAAGGCCGGGCACTTCTGTTTCGCTTGGAAGCTGCCGCACCAAGGCGCCAAATGTTTCTTCCATCTCAACCATTTGCGCTTTGAACACTTCCAGGTTTGCTACCTGATAAGCCTTCTCTTCATATTTTTTACGCAATTCCTGTTCGGTTTTCTCAACCTGGTCGAGCTGCACGTACTGATCCTTTACAAAAAACCAATAGCCGCCGCCCATAATCAGGCCAAAAACGATCAGAACTACGATAGCCTTGATAGGCGCAGGCCAAATGCCCGCATTATTTATATCAAGATCGTTAATATCAAATTCATTCAAGCTTTTAAGTGAGTCTGAGAGGCTCATTATTTACCCTCCCCTTCCGGCTGGGGTGTCTGCTGCTTTACAGTCATAGTAAATTGGCTGTAACCCGCTCGTGAACCATCTGCTGCCGAGACGTTAGATAGATTCGGACTGGTAAACCACTCAGACTCATCAAACTGGCGCATAAGTGCGGAAACACGACTGTTAGATTCAGCCATCCCTACAATGCTGACTTGATCACCCGCCCTATTCACGTCGGTATAAAAAAGACCATCAGGTAAGGTACGAACTAGCTCATCAAAGACACGCACGATGACAGGGCGCTTGCCTTGCAAATCCTGTATCACCTTCATGCGCGCCAAAAGCTCATTACGCTTACGCTTTAGGCTGTCAATCTCCTGAATCTGAACATCAAGTTTCTTGGCAGCTGACTCTATGTAAGCGTTACGTGATTGCTGGTACGCAATTCCGCTATCAAGATCGGAACTCCATAGGAACGTGAGACCGGCAGCAATAATAGCAGCCCCCACAACCATCACAACAAACTGCTTCTGTTTCTCTGCCCGGAGCTCTTCGCGCCAAGGCCTGAGGTTAATTCTTGCCATTAGTCGAAGCTCCTCATTGCCAGACCACACGCAATCATCAGCGAGGGAGCGTCGTTGCTCAGAGCAGATGCGTTAACCCGTGAACCGACCGCCATCTCCGCAAAGGGATTCGCGACCAGTGTCGGCGTACCTGTTTTCTCTTCCACCATTTCGGTCAGCCCCTGAATCGAAGCAGTACCACCAGCAAGAACCACATAGTCCACCGCATTGTACTGACTGGCACCGAAGAAGAACTGGAGGGCTCGCGCAACCTGCTGAACCACCGCCTCCCGGAACGGGGTTAGCACTTCGGATTCGTAATCGTCAGGCAGCCCACCCTGCTTCTTGGCAAGCCCGGCCTCCTCAACAGAAAGTCCATATCGACGCTGAATCTCTTCAGTCAGCTGCTTGCCGCCGAAAATCTGCTCGCGCGTATAGACAGTTTTGCCTTCAGCGAGAACGCTCAAGGTTGTCATGGTGGCACCAACATCAACGATAGCCACCACCAGATCTTCGCCCTGGGAGTCGAGCTGAGCTTCAATCAAACCGTATGCACGCTCCAGTGCGTAGGCCTCGACATCCACAATTTTCGTGTTGAGTGAGGCAATCTCAAGTGCATCCTGGCGAATATCCACGTTCTCTTTACGGCAGGCCGCCAAGAGCACATCCACCTGGTCCGGGTTCGTTTCCGAGGGACCCTGCACTTCGAAATCAATCGCAACCTCGTCAAGTGGGTATGGAATATACTGATCAGCCTCAAGGGCGATCTGATCTTCCATCTCAAATTCGTTGAGGCCACCATCCATCTGGATGAGCTTGGTAATGACCGCCGAGCCGGATACAGCCACAGCAACCTGCTTGACGCTGGTGCGCGATTTTGAGGCTACCCGTTTGAGAACCTCACCAACCGCCTCAACATCCGTGATATTTTTTTCCACGACCGCGTTAGCCGGCAGCGGCTCAACGGCGTAGCTCTCGACCTTGTAACGGTCGCCCTGCTTAGACAACTCTATGAGCTTGACGGAGCTGGAGCTCACATCAACGCCCAATACTGCACTGGATTTCTTTCCGAACAATCCGAACACGCGCTCACCCTATACCTGGCTAGTTGCACCCGGTTACATGTGTTATGTGTTTTTTATTTAAGAGAATTTCTTCATTGTTCCGTTTACAATGCCCACTCTCGTTCAGCTGGGAACATTTGCGACGGTGAAGCGACTCATCCTTCCTAAAGCAATTTCTCAAATGATAGACCTATATCCAACAGTTGTCAGAAAAAAATGTCTCATTTGTTGCGTACTTCTCGCCTTTTCGCCTGGTTATTTCTCACCGGACTGAGTGTTGCCGTTATCGTAGGCTCAGGCTTTTATCTCTATCTCCGCCCAGGCCTTCCACCCGTTGAACAGCTTCTGGACATAAAACTCCAGACGCCATTGCGCGTATATAGCAAAGACAACAGATTAATAGCAGAATTCGGTGAAAAGAGAAGGGCACCGATCACAATCGAACAGATCCCAACAATTCAGTTACAAGCCTTTTTGGCAGCTGAAGACTCGCGTTTTTATGAGCACTTCGGGGTCGACATCAAAGGACTGGCGCGGGCTGCCATCGAACTGGTCTCTACCGGCTCAATCCAATCTGGCGGCAGCACCATCACCATGCAGGTTGCAAAAAATTACTTTTTGTCACGCGACCGGACATTTATTCGCAAGTTCAACGAGATACTTCTGGCTGTTCAAATAGAACGTGAACTCGATAAAGATCGGATTCTTGAGCTATACCTGAACAAGATCTACCTCGGCAACCGGGCTTACGGTATTGCCGCTGCGGCGCGCGTTTATTACAACAAGCCTGTCAACGAGCTGTCGCTTGCCCAAATGGCCATGCTGGCAGGACTACCCAAAGCCCCCTCAGCGTACAACCCACTTGCCAACCCGCAGCGAGCGATGCAGCGCAGGGACTGGATCCTGGGCCGAATGAAAGACCTGGCTTACATCAGCCCAACAGCCTACGACCTGGCCATTCAGGCACCACTCACTGCAACTTACAACGCCACCGAAACCGAAGTGGACGCCGACTACGTTGCCGAAATGGCGCGAGCAGAGATGGTCCGGCGCTTCGGAGAAGAGGCTTATACAGACGGATACTCCGTAACACTGACGGTAGATAGCAAAGAACAGCAGACAGCAACAGACGCCCTCAGACGCGGGCTTGAAGCCTACGATCGTCGACACGGGTTCAGAGGCCCCATCGGCAGACTTGACGCCGAAACCCTTGCAGGGGGCGACCTTACCACCGCAATGCTGAACTACCCCAGAATAGAATCGCTGATGCCTGCGGTTATTACGGAAATCGATGACGACAAAGGCGAAGTCCAGGCCCACGTGCGCCGGTTTGGCCCAGCTACTATGCCGTTCGAGACCATGCAATGGGCCAGCCGCTATAAAACTGAAAACCTGACTGGCCCAAAGCCCGAGAAACCCTCAGATGTTGTGAGCGTGGGCGACGTTGTATACGTTCGGGTAAACGAACTGCCCAAAGTATCAGTCCCACCCGAAGTGACCGAGCAAGCAGCAGCTCAGGATTCGGGGCTCACTCAGCCAGTCCGAGTGTCACTTATGCAAGTTCCGAAAGTCGAAGGTGCGCTAATCTCTCTTGAGGCCAAAACTGGCGCCATCCAAGCTCTCGCAGGCGGCTACAGCTTCGGACAAAGCAAGTACAACCGCGCGATACAAGCGAGGCGCCAACCAGGCTCCACGTTCAAGCCATTCCTGTACCTTAGCGCTCTGGAGAGCGGCAGAACCCCTGCGACTATTTACAATGACGCTCCGATTGTTTTTGATGACTCAGAACTGGAATCCGCTTGGCGCCCACAGAATTCATCAGGGCAGTTTTATGGACCAACCCCTCTTCGCGAAGCCCTTTACCGCTCACGAAATCTTGTCTCTATTCGACTCCTAAGGGATCTCGGCATTCCTCAAATGCTGGACTACCTCGACCAACTCAAGGTTCCGACCGACAGCATGCCCAAAGACCTGTCGCTATCACTGGGCAGCGGACAACTCTCACCCATGGAGCTAGCCAGAGGCCTCGCGGTTATCGCCAACGGGGGTTACGACGTAGAGCCATTTCTCATCCAGAGCATCACTGATGTGAATGACAAGGACATATACCGGGCCCCTGAAGTCGTTCTGTGCGACCGCAACTGTGGCACTGACGACCCGAAACCCGACACCGTCACAGAAGACACACCCGTAAGCACGCTGACCATGACAGAAGAAACCGCTCCGAAGACGCGTGTTATGCGTCGCTTAGCAGATGAGCGCTCCGTGTATATATTGCACTCTATGCTCCGGGACGTAGTCAAGCGGGGAACCGGGCGCCGGGCATTGGCCCTCGGACGGGATGACATTGCAGGCAAGACTGGCACAACAAACGAACAGCGAGACACTTGGTTTGCAGGCTTCAACCACAACCTTGCTACTACGGTATGGGTAGGATTTGACCAACCCGCCCCATTGGGCCGCCGGGAGTTTGGTGCGAGCACAGCCCTGCCCATCTGGATAGATTACATGAAGGTAGCGCTTGATGGCGCGCCTTCGGCCTTCATGCCGCGACCTAACGGCATTGTGAACATTCGAATCAACCCCGAGACCGGAAAGCGCGCGAGACCGGGCGAGGACGGCAGCTTTGAGATCTTCAAGGAAGAGGATGCACCTGCACCTCTAACCGAAGAAGATGTGAGACCCGGAGGCACCCATGGCAACGGGGACGACCTTTCGCGCCAGATCTTCTGAGCAACCCACACCACAAAACAGACACCCACAAAAAAACCGGCGGGATCACCGCCGGTTATTTTTATAAGCTCACAACGTCATCAATCAGATGATGTCATCCATGCTCTTCAGCGGATAGTGCGCGGGGTAGCCTTTACCAGCAACTCCGGAATCCACTGCTGCACGGGCCACGGCAGCCGGAACAACTTCCAGCAACCGAACATCCATGGGCTTGGGAATGATGTACTCTTTACCAAACTCAAAGCTGTCCGCACCGTAGGCTTCACAGATTTCCTGCGGCACAGGCTCTTTCGCCAGCTCGCGGATCGCATTGACCGCAGCCACTTTCATCTCTTCGTTAATGCAACTCGCACGAACGTCGAGCGCACCACGGAAAATGAACGGAAAGCCAAGAACATTGTTAACCTGGTTCGGGTAGTCTGAACGGCCCGTCGCCATGATCAGATCATCACGGACAGAGTGCGCTACCGCAGGATCGATTTCAGGATCCGGGTTCGAGCATGCAAACACAACCGGGTTGGGCGCCATTTTCTTGAGCTGGTCAGCGCTCAGCAGGTCCGGGCCAGATAGACCCAGGAACACGTCGGCCCCATCAATTGCTTCGTCCAGCGTACGCTTATCGGTGTCGTTGGCAAACATCGCCTTGTACTGGTTAAGATCATCGCGACCAGAGTGGATCACACCCTTGCGGTCGAGCATGTAGATGTTATCAGAGCTGATACCGCAGCTGATCAACAACTTCATGCACGCGATTGCAGCAGCACCGGCACCCAGGCAAACCACTTTCGCTTCTTCAATTTTCTTGCCCTGCAATTCAAGGGCGTTGATCATGCCAGCTGCAGTAACAATCGCTGTACCGTGCTGGTCATCGTGGAAGATAGGCACGTTGCACTTTTCAATCAGTGCGCGCTCAATTTCGAAACACTCCGGCGCCTTGATATCTTCAAGGTTAATGCCACCGAAGGTGTCAGCAATACGCTCAACGGTTTCAATGAACGCCTGAGGACTTTCAGAATTGACTTCGATATCGAACACGTCAATTCCCGCAAAGCGCTTGAACAGTACGCCTTTGCCTTCCATTACCGGCTTGCTCGCCAGCGGGCCCAGGTTACCCAGACCGAGGATCGCAGTACCATCGGAGATAACGGCGACAAGGTTACCCTTGGCCGTGTACTTGTATGCGTTCTCCGGGTCCTTCGCAATCTCGCGAACCGGCTCTGCAACGCCTGGGCTATATGCCAAAGCGAGGTCGCGAGCGGTCGCTGTCGGCTTGGAGATTTCTACACTAATCTTTCCAGGCCGCGGCTTGGCGTGATATTCAAGGGCTGCTTCTTTCAGATCTTGAGACATTGCCACTGTTCCGTTTGTCACGTTAAAAGGTAATAAGCCTTCAGGCGGCAAGCGCCTACCTGAAGGAGCGCGACATTATGGCGCGCCCGCCCGGAAACGACAAGGGCAAAGCGAACAAACTATGAACAGTCAATACGGCGAATTGCGTATAATCAAACACTAAGCGGTTATTTTGCACTTCCCATAAAAAAAAGCGCCCTCAGGCGCTTTTTTCGACTCTACAACCGAATCAGTCTTCTTTCTTTCCGGCGATACGACCACCAAAACGCTTCTGGAACTTGTCGATACGGCCGCCGGTATCCATAACCTTCTGTTTGCCAGTGTAGAATGGGTGACACTGGGAACAAACATCCAGCTGCAGATCATGACCAATAGTAGAACGAGTCTTGATCACATTTCCGCAAGAACATGTTGCGGTGATGTCTTCATACTTGGGGTGAATACCTTCTTTCATGGCGAACCTCTGTGGGTCATGCCGCTACCTGATCACGGGGCGTTCGTTAAAGCCCAAGTGCCAGGCACCGCATGTTTGAATCAATGGAGAAGACGGGGCACAATCATGCCCTGCCGCAAACAGACCGCGAATCTTACTTGCAATTATCCTGGCAGGCAAGCCTTGCAGGTGCATGAACCCTGCCTCATACGCATAAACCATTAAAGGATTACCCGGTGCCATCAACAGCCCGCATTGCGCTGAATCGGCCACTAAGAAGGCTCTTTGACTACCTTGTGCCAGAGGGAATGGCTTTGGAGTCGGGCCAACGTGTAAAGATTCCTTTCGGGCGCCAGCAGGCAATCGGCCTGATTGTGGAAACAGACATTGAACCACCAGAGGGTATCATTCTGAAGCCGGTGCTAAATGCACTGGAAAATTGGCCTGCCCTGCCCAACGAAACCTTCCAATTGCTAAGCTGGGCCAGCGACTACTACCAGCACCCGCTGGGGGAATGTTTGTTCACTGCCCTCCCACCAGCACTGCGCCGGGGCCGGCCGGCCATACAAAAAACTGAAGACAGGTGGCAAGCCTGCGGCAGCAGCGCCGTCCTCCCAGTAAAAGCCCACAAACAGAAAGCCCTGCTGGAGTGGATTGCCCAACACGAGCAGGGCGTTAAAAACAACGAGATCTTAAAAGCGGGCTTCACTCGACCGCAACTAAAGTCTCTGCTTGAAAAAGAACTGGTTCGAGTTGCAGCGCCGAAGAGCGCAAGCCCCCAAAGCCAGCAATACAATGAGTCCATTGCAGCCCCAATGCTTTCCCCCGCACAGTTGGTTGCCGCCTCCCAGCTGCCGCCACCCGATGAAGGCTTCAGCGCCTCCCTTTTATATGGCATCACAGGCAGTGGCAAAACCGAGATTTACCTGCACTACCTGAAACAGAATCTTACCGCTGAGGATCAGGCGCTGGTGCTGGTTCCGGAAATCAACCTGACCCCCCAAACCGTTGCCCGCTTCAAACGCTATTTTGGCGAGCGCATAACGGTGTGGCACTCAGCCCTGAACGACACCGAGCGTTTGAATGCCTGGCTCAAAATTCGCAATGGTGAGCCCATCATCCTCATTGGCACCAGATCGGCGGTGCTACTCCCATTCACCGCGCTGAAAACACTGATTGTTGATGAGGAGCACGACAGCTCATACAAGCAAGGCGAAGGGTTTCGTTATTCCGGCAGGGATGTTGCTGTGTATCGTGCGCACCTGAATCGCTGCCCGATAATCCTTGGCTCCGCGACACCATCTCTGGAGTCTTATCACAACGCCTTGGCGGGCAAGTACAGACTTATAAAGCTGGAAGAGCGTGCCGGAGAGGCGCTACCGCCCTCGATTAGCCTCCTGGACATCCGCAGCCGACCCCTGGAAGGCGGCCTCTCCCGCCCTGTCCTGCAAGCACTTCAGAAAACACTGGAAAGCGGAAACCAGGCACTCGTGTTCGTAAACCGTCGCGGTTTTGCGCCGGTGATGATGTGTTTCGACTGCGGCCACATGGTCGAATGCCCACGCTGCGACACGCGCCTCACCTACCATCGCCGTGACCGCGCTATGCGCTGCCACCATTGTGACTTTCAGACAGCAGCAACCGAAACCTGCCCAAAATGCAAAAGTGACGCCTTCAAGCCCGTTGGCCAGGGCACAGAACAAACCGAAGACGTTCTCGCGAACAGCTTTCCCACCACACCCATAGTGCGCGTAGATCGCGACAGCACGCAGCGCAAAGGCAGTATCCAGACGATACTCGAACAGGTGAACACCGGTGAGCCCTGCATCCTTGTTGGGACACAGATGCTTGCAAAGGGGCACGATTTCCCCAATGTGACTCTGGTTGTTGTCATCAATGCAGACGGAGGCCTATTCAGCGTCGACTTCAGGGCCCCGGAGCAACTGATTCAAACCTTGCTCCAAGTCAGCGGAAGGGCTGGCCGCGGAACGAAAATCGGTAAAGTGATAGTGCAAACTTGCCACAGCGATCACCCGCTACTCAGAACGCTCTGCAATGGCCATTATCTCGAAATGGCAGACCAGCTTCTTGAAGAGCGCGAAACCGGCCAGTTCCCACCGTTTCGAGCTATGGCCATCTTCCGAGCCGAAGCGGACACCATGGAGCAAAGCTTGCAGATCCTCGACTGTATTAAACCGCTCGCAAACAAACCCGGTATCGAAGTTTGGGGCCCCCTGCCCGCTCTGATTGCTCGGCGAGCCGACCGACACCGGGCGCAACTTGTGCTTAACACTGACAACCGGCGACGCCTCAATAAACTACTGACAAGTGTTTGCCAGACGCTTGAACAGCAGAGATTTCAAAAGGGTTCGAAATGGATGATTGACGTGGACCCGCAAGAAACGGGCTAATCACCACAGGGCTTTTGCTTGCGGCCGGACTTTCCGCGATAATGTCCCTCTTCAATTATCACTGGGCGCTCTGCCCCAACCCAACTTTCCAGTAAACTGAGCTATCTCACAGCATGAAAGAGACCGTTTCTGATCTGCTCCAGTCCGCACTGGCCGCTCTTCAATCTGAAGGCACGCTGCCAGCTGACCAGACCTATACGCCACAAGTGGGCAACACCAAGGATAAATCCCACGGTGACTACGCCTGCAACATCGCATTGGTTGCGGCCAAAACAGCAGGCTGCGCACCGCGCAAGCTGGCCGAAATGCTGATTGAGAAGCTGCCCGAAAGCAGCGCAGTGGCGAAGGTGGAAATTGCAGGCCCGGGGTTTATTAACTTTTTCATGAGCACCGCAAGTGCATTTGAAATCGTAAATACCATTCTGGATGAGGCTGAGCAGTTTGGTCGCAACACCAGCGGTAAAGGCGAAAAAGTTCAGGTGGAATTTGTATCTGCCAACCCCACAGGTCCACTCCACGTAGGCCACGGCCGGGGCGCAGCCATTGGCGACTGCCTTTGCCGCCTCCTGGAAGCCAACGGTTATGAAGTTACCCGCGAG
The DNA here is from genome assembly GCF_046537445.1 of Marinobacter sp. KMM 10035. Taxonomy (NCBI): domain Bacteria; kingdom Pseudomonadati; phylum Pseudomonadota; class Gammaproteobacteria; order Pseudomonadales; family Marinobacteraceae; genus Marinobacter; species Marinobacter sp. KMM 10035. The sequence continues at coordinate 75,441 of NZ_JBBVMG010000004.1, forward strand.
TTTTACTACAACGATGCCGGCGCCCAAATCAACAACCTTGGCCTGTCCGTACAGGCGCGCGTCAAGGGGCTGACACCCGAAGACGAAAGCTGGCCGGAAGACGGCTATCGTGGCGACTACATTGCTGATGTCGCAAAAGCCTATCTGGCCGGCGATACGGTTACGGCAGATGACCGGGAGGTGACTGCCAGCGCCAACCCTGATGACCTGGCTGCCATTCAGGAGTTTGCAGTGGCCTATCTGCGCCGGGAGCAGGATCTCGACCTGAAAGCCTTTGGCGTCGAGTTTGATGTGTACTTCCTGGAATCGTCCCTGTACGACGATGGAAAAGTGGAAGCTACCGTTAAACGCTTACAGGAAAACGGCTACACCTATGAAGACGGCGGCGCCATGTGGCTCAAAACCACAGAGTTCGGTGACGACAAAGACCGGGTTATGCGCAAGAAAGATGGCGGCTACACCTATTTCCTGCCAGATGTCGCCTACCACCTGGACAAATGGCAGCGTGGCTTTACCACGGTCATCAACGAACAGGGGGCCGACCACCACTCTACGGTAACTCGCGTTCGTGCTGGCTTGCAGGCTTTGAACGCAGGCATTCCCAAGGGCTGGCCGGATTACGTTCTGCACCAGATGGTGATGGTTACCCGTTCCGGACAGGAAGTGAAAATTTCCAAGCGCGCAGGCAGCTACGTCACCATTCGCGATTTGATAGACGAAGTCGGCCGCGACGCCACCCGTTTTTTCCTTGCAGCTCGGCGCGTTGACTCCCAGTTGACCTTCGATATCGATCTGGCCCGCTCCCAGACCAATGAAAACCCGGTGTACTACATTCAGTATGCCCACGCACGCATATGCAGCGTGTTACGGAAGCTGGCTGCCGAAGGCGTTGCGCGTGGACTGAATGAGTGTGTGGGCGATCTGTCTTTACTGACGCTGGATGAAGAAAAAGAGATAGCAAACCAGCTGGCGAAATATCCGGAGCTGATTGCCAGCTCTGCCTTACAGCGTGAACCACACACCCTCACCCATTATCTGAGGGAGCTGGCCGGCCAGTTTCACACTTATTACAACGCCCACAAGGTGCTGATAGAAGATACAGCACTACGAGATGCCCGCATCAGCCTCTACCTCGCCGTACGCCAGGTAATTGCCAATGGGCTGGACCTGCTGGGCGTTAGCGCACCGGAAGAGATGTAAGTAACAACAATGTCCCGAGACTATGCTCGTAAAAATCGCTCAGGTGCTTCTGCAGCCCCCAACAGGAAAAAGCCTGCCAAGCCTGCTAGCGCCCAGAAAAAACGCGCAAAGCCAGCTGCGCCTGCGCGCTCTCAGCGAGGAGGTTTATCCTTGAAGTGGATTTTTTCACTGGCAACGGTTGGTGGCTTTATCGGGTTTATTGTCTACCTCAATTCTGTGCCACCAAGCAGCGGGCCGCAGCAGCCGCCCACTGCCAAAGAGTCAGTACAAACTCCGGCAACGAAAACCGCCAAACCGGAGGAGAAAAAACCAGGTTTCCGGTTTTATGAGATGCTGCCGGAATCTGAGGTTATTCCGCCAAAGGTGGAGGAGTACACTCCGGGCCCAACCAAGCAGGACTTTGACTACCTGGTGCAGTCCGGTTCTTTCCGCAGCAAGGAAGATGCTGAGCGTCAGCGCGCACAGATTGCCTTTCAGGGGCTCAGAGCCGGCGTGCAGCGCATAGAACTCGATAGCGGCTCCGTTTGGTATAGAGTGAATGTCGGGCCCTTTAATACCCGCAGTCAGATGAGCTCAGCCATCGACAAGCTTGTTTCGATTAACATTCAGCCGCTTATTCGGAAGGTTCCCAAGCAAGGTTGAGGTTACCCGATAGCTACGGGAGTCTGCAGGGTGCGGCTTTTCAAAACCGTGCGGAGCCATGGATGGCGGAGCCGAGCGTACAGGGAGGTATTCACAGCGTGTTTTGAAAAGCCGCACCCTGCAGACTCCTACTCCAAACTACTTGAATTCTTCCATCCTGCCTCCATAACTGCCCAATACCGATTTTTAATCAGGCAATTGGAGCCCGAATGACTACCATACTTTCCGTCAGACGCGATGACGAAGTTGCCATGGGTGGCGACGGCCAGGTTTCTCTGGGAAATACCATGATGAAGGGTAATGCCCGCAAGGTACGCCGCCTCTATAACGGGCAGGTTATCGCGGGTTTTGCTGGCGGCACCGCAGATGCGTTTACTCTGTTTGAGCGCTTTGAGGCGCAGCTTGAAAAGCATAACGGCAATCTCACAAGAGCCGCCGTTGAACTTGCCAAAGACTGGCGGTCAGACAGAGCCTTACGCAAGCTGGAAGCGCTTTTGGCTGTGGCGGATAAAACAGCTTCCCTGATCATCACAGGTAATGGTGACGTGATAGAGCCAGAGCACGGGTTGATTGCCATCGGCTCCGGCGGCCCGTTTGCTCAAGCTTCCGCACGGGCTCTGCTTGAAAACACCGAGCTTTCTGCCCACGAGATTGTGGAGAAAGGCTTGGAAATAGCTGCAGATATCTGCATCTATACCAACCACAATCGCACCATTGAATTGCTCCCCAAAGACGCAGTTACCAAACCAGAACCCTCCAAAACGACTGATCCGGAGTAAACATGTCTGCAATGACTCCCCGTGAAATTGTTCACGAGCTCAATAAACACATCGTGGGTCAGCAAGAGGCCAAGCGGGCTGTGGCGATCGCCCTGAGAAACCGCTGGCGCCGGATGCAGCTGGACAGCACGCTTCGGGATGAAGTCACGCCCAAGAACATCCTGATGATCGGCCCCACCGGCGTGGGCAAAACTGAGATTGCCCGCCGTCTGGCGAAATTGGCAGATGCACCTTTCCTGAAAGTTGAAGCCACCAAATTTACCGAAGTAGGCTACGTTGGACGCGATGTGGAATCCATTATCCGCGATCTGGCAGATATGGCCGTGAAGATGCTGCGGGTTCAGGAAATGAAGCGTCACGAAGAGCAGGCTCTGGACGCAGCTGAAGACAGAATTCTGGACGCCCTGCTCCCGCCGGCAAGAAGCTTTGGCGAAGACAGCCAAAAGACCTCAGAAGACTCCTCCACACGCCAGATGTTCCGGAAAAAGCTGAGGGAAGGCGAACTCGACGATAAAGAAATCGAGATCAACCTTCGTAATTCAAGCGCCGGCGTAGAGATCATGGCACCTCCCGGCATGGAAGAGATGACCAACCAGCTGCAGAGCATGTTTTCCAACATGGCTGCTGATAAATCCAAGCCCCGGAAGATGAAGGTGGCAGATGCCCTGAAACGGGTGAAGGACGAGGAAGCCGGCAAGCTGGTCAATGAGGAGTCGATCAAACAGAAAGCCATCATCGCCGTTGAGCAGAACGGCATTGTGTTTCTCGATGAAATTGACAAGGTGGCCAAGCGGGCGGAGAACAGCTCGTCAGATGTATCTCGGGAAGGCGTTCAGAGGGATCTCTTGCCGCTGATTGAGGGCAGTACCGTGAGCACAAAATACGGTTCAGTTCGCACAGATCATATTCTGTTTATCGCTTCCGGCGCCTTTCACCTGTCCAAGCCGTCAGACCTGATTCCGGAATTACAGGGCCGCCTGCCAATACGTGTGGAGTTGCAAGCTCTAACCCCGGACGATTTCAAGCGCATTCTTACAGAGCCGGATGCCTCTCTGGTTCAGCAGTATGAAGCTCTGATGAATACCGAAGGCGTCAAGCTGACGTTCAGTGAAGACGCAATTGCGCGCATCGCCGAGATCGCATGGAAAGTAAATGAGACAACCGAAAACATCGGTGCTAGGCGCTTACACACGGTTTTGGAAAGGCTACTGGAAAGCCTGTCGTTTGATGCTGGTGATGGGGTAACCGAAGCGTTTGAAGTAACTGCAGATTACGTGAATGAGAAGCTTGGAGAACTGTCGGAAGACGAAGATCTGAGTCGTTATATTCTCTGATTTGAAACCATCGTTGAGCCAGGCGTGCTCTGCGCGCCTGGCCCGCACTCCTATTCTGCTTTTGAAAACAGGTGGGTGACTGTTCCCAGCCCTGTCGCCAGCTTGCTCTTTCCCGCTGCCTTCTTCTTTCTGCTCTTGGCCACATAAAGCGGCAGCATTTCGCCATAAAGGCTGGTACTAATGGTGCGCTGCTCATCTTCCAGACGATCCCGGCGCAGCTTGATACCGTATTTTGCCAACTTCGGCTCCAATTCATCAGCGCGATTCCGTAAATCCTGACGGGTCATCTGATAAGCGTGTTCACACACCATTCGGCGCGATTGAAAGCTGAACACGTTAGAGAAAAATAACTTGGCGTCATCCCGAGTCGGCTCAAACAGCAGGATATCCTTATCTGGATAGTCCGTCGCATAGTGAGCAATGCCTGACTGCATGCGGGAATACACCATGGTCCGGAACATCTGAGACAACAGGTTTGGCATCCCCGAACGAGTCAATTCTCCGGGCGCCATAGTGCCCGCCCGTACCGCTGCACTGGCATCAATGGGCACCAAGGGGTTCACTGCAAAAACCAGATCTGCACCATCTTCAAACGCGACCGATGCGTGCAAGCCTTTGCGCAGCGTTCCATCCACATAATACCGGCCATCAATATCAACGGGCACATACAGCCCCGGAGATGCCATGCTCGCCTGTATAGCTCTGGAGATAGGCACATGGTCAAACCCGGGAGCGCCAAAGCACACGGCGTCGCTGCTTTCCACGTCTGCCGCAACAATGTATAGGCTACGCTTTAGCTGCCGAAAGTCGTTAGAACGGCCCAACATGGAAAACGCACGCTTTAGATAATCATGGAGGCCTTCGTTATCGAAAAGCCCGGCAGGAGCCGCCTGAGACAGTATGGTGAGGGCTTCGAGCAAACTCTGATCGTAGGGGTTGGCAATAAAACGGCGCACGGCTGTGGCGACCAGTCCGGGCACAGCCAGCACCCGCCCCGCCATCTCCTTCAGTGCTGGCCTGAAGAACACATCGGGGTGAAAAGGGTGAACTTCAGCTTCATTGCGCACAAAAATTCGACACAATTGCGCCGTGGTCATCTGGTTCGCCAGATTGGCAGCTACGAATGAGCCCGAGTTAACACCGACATACACATCAAGGTTATTGAAATCCAAACCATCCAAGGCTTCATCCAGCGCCCGGAGTGCGCCAATCTCGTATATGCCGCCTAAAGGACCACCCCCGCCCAGTGCGAGCCCGATGCGTGGTGCTGGTTTCAGTTCGGTTGGCTTCTTCATGGCCTTTCCTTCTCTGGATGAATAGCCAGATTTGCATTCTGGCCTGCCTGATCTACAAGGTAACAACCCGATTTAGAGCACGCACCCTATATTTGAGCGACTGCCCGATATGACAAATTTCAGGAGGCGACCTGTTCCACCAGAGCGGCGCTCGAAGATATTCCTGGCCGGAGGTAACGGCCAAAGCCGGCATCGCGCAGCGCAAGATCCACACAACTCTTGATCACGTGAGGCGAATCCAGCAACAAGACGTCCTTCAAAAGCTTTACCGCCCACTCCCGACTCACGCTGCGAATCACGGACTTAACCTTTGGCAGGCTAGCGGCGTTCATGGAGAGAGAGTCGTAACCCATGGCCATCAGCAGCAATGCACCACCGGGATCCCCCGCCAGCTCGCCGCAGATTCCCACTGGTTTGCCGACCGCATGGGCATCCTGAGCAATCCGCACCAGGGCCTGTAAAACTGCAGGATGATACGAATGGTAGAGCTGGGCAACGCGAGGGTTATTGCGATCAACTGCCAGCAGGTACTGGGTCAGATCATTTGAGCCCACAGACAGGAAATCCACACGATCTGCAAGCTCACGAACCTGGTATACCGCGGCGGGTATTTCAACCATTACACCCACCTTGGGCATGTGGATGTCAAAACCTTCCTCTCGCACCTCATGGTATACCCGGTAAATCAGGTGCAGGGATTCTTCTACCTCAGAGATATTGCTGATCATCGGCAGCATGATTTGTAGATTATTCAGGCCTTCGCTTGCTTTTAGCATGGCCCGCACTTGAACCAAAAATATTTCCGGGTGATCCAGAGTCACCCGAATACCCCGCCAACCCAGGAACGGGTTCTCTTCCTCGATCGGGAAGTAGGTCAGCGCCTTGTCACCACCGATATCCAGAGTGCGCATGGTTACCGGGTTGGGTGCAAAGGCCTCCAACTGCTCCCGATAATAGTGCCGCTGCTCCTGCTCCGATGGAAAGCGATCTTTAATCATGAAGGGCACTTCGGTGCGATAGAGCCCTATGCCCTCGGCTCCGTGTGACAGGGAGCGAACGACATCTGTCATCAAACCCGTATTCACCAGCAGCGGCACCCGATGGCCATCAGTGGTTATGCAGGGCTTGTCGCGAAGTGCTTCCAGCCCGCGGTCGAGTTCGGCCTCTTCTTCGCAGATGGTTTGAAAAAACGCCCTGAGATCTGACGAAGGGGAAGCGAAAATCTGCCCCTCAAAGCCATCAACAATCAACTCACGGCCGTCGAGCTGATTCACCGGGATATCCACCAACCCCATAACCGTGGGGACACCCATCGCTCGGGCAAGAATGGCCACATGGGAGTTGCTGGAGCCTTTGACTGAAACAAGGCCCACCAACTGGTCCCGGGGCACCTCTCCCAGCATGGCAGGTGTCAACTCTTCACTGACCAGAACCGTGCGCTCTGGGTAAATCAGGTCCTTTTGATCACCCTCTTGCAGATAGGAAAGCAGGCGGCGGCCAAGGTCGCGGACATCGACTGCCCTTTCTTGAAGATAGTGGTCGTCCATCATTTCAAAATGACGAACGTAGTGCTGAACCACCTGTTTGAGGGCCCCTTGAGCCCAGTTTCCTTCCCGGATACGATTATTGACTTCTCCGGGCAATGCCTCATCACCCAGCATGCGGAGATACACATCAAACAATGCCAACTCTTCCGGACGAAGCCGTGAGGTGAGCCGCTTGGCAACCTGACCAATGTCTTCACACACCGATCGAACTGCCGACCGGAATAGCTCCAGTTCTTGGTCAATATCTTCTGCTGGCTTATCGGGAACCACGTCCAGATCGGCTGCCGGGTAGACCACCACACCATGACCAATAGCCACCCCGGGCGCGCCCGGCACACCGTTGAAGCTGACGTCACGGGTCTCTTCCCCGGTTAGCGAAAGGCCGCTGATGGCGCCAGTCGCCTCACTGTGGGCTATAACACCTGCAAGCTGAGCGGAAACCGTGACCAGGAATGCTTCTTCACCTTCATCGAAGCACCGGGAACTCTCGCGCTGCTGAACAACGAGAACACCAAGTACTCGGCGATGGTGAATAATGGGAACACCCAGAAACGAACGAAAGCGCTCCTCGCCAGTTTCAGGGAAATATCGATAACGGGGGTGGGAAGGTGCATCTTCCAAGTTGATTGGCTCTTCCCGGGAGCCGACAAGACCCACCAGACCCTCTGAGTGCGCAAGGCTCACTTTGCCCACGGCTTTCAGATACAGGCCCTCGGTGGCCATCAGAATGTAACGATTGGACACCGGATCCAGCAAGTAGACAGAACAGACTTCCGTGTTCATGGCTTTCTGCACCCGTGACACGATAATACCCAGCGCTTCCGAGAGATCCCGGGCGCTGTTTACCTCTTGTACAAGACTTCGCAGAATGCTCAGCATGGGTGTGTCAGTCCGTCATTTCGCCTGTTCCTTTAAACGCCGGTTGTGCTCGCTCCGGTGCCACTGCTCCATGTTGTAGAACAGTCTTGGCGCAAGTTCTCTCAGCGCACGTCGGTACACTTCACGCTTGAAGGACACCACCTGACCCAACGGATACCAGTAGCTTACCCACTGCCAGCCATCAAATTCCGGTGAATCAGTACCATCAACGCGCACTTGTGCATCGGGTGATAACATCCTCAGCAGGAACCATTTCTGTTTTTGACCCACGCAGACGGGGTGCGAGTTGTGCCGCACCATCCTTCGGGGAAGGCGGTACCTCAGCCAGCCCCGGGTGCAACTGATGATTTCGACATCACTGGCACCCAGGCCAACCTCCTCTCCGAGCTCCCGATACAGTGCATCTTCCGGCGATTCTTCGTGATTAATTCCGCCTTGAGGAAACTGCCAGGAGTCTTGCCCTATTCGCCTCGCCCAGAGAACCTCTCCCCGGTGGTTGGCCAGAATGATTCCGACATTGGGTCTGAAACCGTCTGAATCGATCACGGTACAGTCCTCTTTATAAAGTCGGCAGGCCGGTTAGATATGTACCGGCCGGATTTTTTCCAAGTTGCGCTCATTCTTACAGAATCCCAAGACTTCGGCAAACGCAGCCGCACTCAGGTACCCGTGGTAACATACCGGCTTTCGCAAGCCCTATGCCTCTGGAGGTAATCGTTTGACGCTCGCAATTTTTGATCTCGACAACACACTGCTCGCTGGCGACAGCGACCACGCCTGGGGCGAGTTTCTTGTAGAAGAAGGCATCGTTGATGCCGAGACCTATCGCCAAGCGAACGACCGCTTTTATCAGGAATACCTGAATGGCGAAATGGACATCCTGAATTACCTCAGGTTTGCGCTTCAACCTTTGTCGGTACACAACATGGATGAGCTACTGGCGTGGCGAGCTGCGTTCATGGACAAGAAGGTGCGACCAATGCTGCAGAAAAAGGCCAGCGAACTGTTGAGCAGCCACCGGGAGCAAGGTCATACGCTGATGATTATCACAGCCACCAACCGGTTTGTGACCGAGCCTATTGCAGACGTACTGGGTATTGAGCACCTGATCGCCACCGAACCTGAGTTGGTCAATGGACGTTACACCGGTGAAATTGCAGGCGTCCCCAGCTTTCAGGGAGGCAAGGTCACTCGTCTAAACGACTGGCTGAACGCTCACAACAGAAACCTGGACGGCGCCTGGTTCTACAGCGACTCACACAACGATTTGCCACTGCTGGAAAAGGTGGACAATCCGGTTGCCGTTGATCCGGATCCAAAGCTAGAAGAATTTGCGAGGAACAAAGGCTGGAGTGTTATGACGCTTCGCGACTGAGCCCCGCTAACTGCGCGCTGAGCCCGCCTCCTTGCTTTATTGGAGGGCGGGCTCGACCAGGGGGTCACATAAAACCGGTAAGGGATCGTACGAAGCAGGACTTGATGTAGTCGGTTTCTGGAATGCCTGGAATAATCGGGTGGTCCGGCGCCTGATGCCCCTGCTCCAGCAACTGCACGAAGCGATCGATCTTTCGGCCACTGCCGCGAATGATATCTACCAGCTTTTCCTGCGAGAGATGCATGGAACACGAAGCAGAAACAAGAATTCCGTCCCGCTCCAGCAGCCTCAGCCCAAGCTGATTCAGCCGCGCATAGGCCTGTTCGCCAGCCTTCTGATCCCGACGGCGGGGAATAAGTGCGGGCGGATCCAGTACAACGATATCGTACTTTTCCTTCTCTTCCGCCAGCGCTTTCAACGCATCGAACGCATCGCCTTCGATGGTTTCAACATTATCGAGGCCATTCAGCTTGGCGTTGTGATGCACCGAATCAATGGCACCAGAAGAACTGTCCACACAGGTAACCTGGGCGGCACCGGCGCATGCCGCCTGAATACCCCAACCGCCTACATAACTGAACACATCCAGCACCCGTTTACCCGGCGCGTAGGCCTGCAGGCGCTGACGATTCATACGGTGATCGTAAAACCAACCGGTTTTTTGACCGCCCTCCAGGGGCACTTCGAAGCGCACGCCGTTTTCTTCCACTTCAAGCAGTGTCGCTTCCGGGCCATGGGCCTGCTCAACGTATGAGCTCAGCCCTTCAACGCTGCGCATCTTGCCATCGTTTTTCAGGATGATGGCTTGCGGGTGCGCCAACCGCTGAACCGCACGGACGATGGATTCTTTCATCAGCTCCATGCCGGCGGTGGATATCTGGACGACGACTGTGTCGCCAAAGCGGTCTATAACCAGCCCGGACAGGCCGTCGCTGTCGCCAAATACCCAGCGGTAGAAGGGCTTATCAAACAACCTGTCCCGTAATGCCAGCGCCGTTTCCATGCGCTGAGTCAATCGGTTCGGGGTCATGCCCTGTGCCGCGTCCCGGCTTATGAGTCGGCCGCAAATAAGAGCATGGGGGTTGACGAAAATCACACCGAGAGGTTTGTCGTTAGAAGCACGCAGCTCAGCTTGGGTGCCGGCTTCAAACTGTGTCAGTGGTGATCTCTGGATGTCGACTTCGTTGCTGTAAACCCACAGGTGGCCAGCCCGAAGCCTGCGCTCCGCGCCTTTGCGTAGATATAAAACCGGGAAATTCATTGCTGCCACCTAGGGTAGAGAAAAATAGGGCGGGAATTATACATTAACTTACGACACCCACACACGGGCTGGGAACGCAGTCGGGGCGCACCTCCCAAAACACGCTGTGAATACGTCCATGTACGCTTGGCTCCGCCATCCATGGCTCCGCACAGTTTTGGGAGGTGCGCCCCGACTGCTTCGACACTGGAGGTGCCTATAACTGCTTTCGAACCAGTGCCAATAATTACTCGGCGGCCGCTACATGCTCGGCGTAGGCATCTGCATCCATCAGTCCATCAAGCTCACCTTTATCAGCAAGCTTTACCTTGAACATCCAGCCATCGCCGTACGGATCTTCGTTGACCTTCTCTGGCTCGTCTTCGAGGCTTTCGTTAACTTCAAGAACCTCACCGGTTACCGGGCTGAACACATCGGATGCGGACTTCACAGATTCGGCCACGCCAGCTTCTTCGCCGCCGGTGACTGTTTCGCCAACTTCCGGAACACCGATATAAACCACGTCACCCAGTTGCTCCTGGGCGAAGTCGGTTATGCCAACGGTTGCAGTGCCGTCAGCGTGTACGCGCACCCACTGGTGGGTGTCGATGTATTTGAGATCAGAAGGTGTTTCACTCATAAGGGTAATTCCTGACAAAAATTTTGGGCAGTGTAACCGAAACCTTAGCGCCAGCGAACCTCTCGTGCCAGCTTCATGAAGGAATCGAGATACTGCACACCCACATCTCGCTCGCGGCAGCCCAGGAATATCTGTTTGGATATGCCTTCTTTGCCCAGTTTTACCGGAACAATGCGCAGCCGGTCGCTGTATTCCGTGACCAGCCATCGGGGTAGCGCCGCTACGCCACGGCCGGCGGCGACCATTTGCAGCATGATGTCTGTGGTCTCAATGGTTTTGTGGCGTGCGGGGCGCATGTTTGCGGGCACCAGTATGTGGTTGAACACATCCAGCCGTTCGATCGCCACGGGATAGGTAATCAGGGTTTCCGTTTCCAGATCCGCCGCATCTGCCCAGGGTTTGCCTGCGAGGCGGTGGGACGCAGCAACCACCAGCACCTGCTCGTAATCAAACACTGGCTCAAACACCAATCCGGGCCTGTGCAAGGGGTCAGGCGTAACCAGCATGTCGATATCGTGACCAAACAGCGCGCCGATGCCACCGAACTGGAACTTTTGTTTTACATCTACATCCACCGATGGCCACTGCTCAAGGTAGGGGCCAACAACTTTTAACAGCCACTGATAGCAAGGGTGGCATTCCATCCCGATACGCAGGGTGCCTGCCTGCCCTCTGGCGAACTGGCCGATGAGCATTTCGGCATGTTCGAACTGGGGCAACAGGCGATTAGCCAGTGCCAGCAGGTGGCTACCGGCCTGAGTCAGCCTGAGCTGCCGGCCTTCTCGCAACCAAAGCGGGGTTCCCAGCTGCTGCTCCAGTTTGCGAACGGAGTGGCTAAGCGCGGACTGGGTAAGGTGAAGGCGGCTTGCGGCTGCCGTCAGGGAGCCTTCAGCGTCAACAGCCCGGAGAACTTCCAGATGGTTACGTTCAATCATTCAGCGACCCATGAATAGAATTAATGGAACCCTGAAATAATACCATTATTTTTCATTGACCCGGAACGCTAATCTGGCAACTCCTATCAACAACCCAACAAACACGTATTCAGGAGTTCCGGATGACCACTACACACAACCTCGGCTACCCGCGCATCGGCGCTCGCCGGGAACTGAAATTTGCGTTGGAAGCACTTTGGAACGGCCAGTCCAGCGAACAAGCGCTGCAGGAAACCGCCGCAGAGTTACGTGCGCAAAACTGGCAAGAGCAGGCAGGCCTTGCTTTGGCACCGGTAGGCGATTTTTCGCTTTACGACCAAGTGCTGGACATGAGCGCGACACTTGGCAATTTGCCTGAGCGTGCCAGCGTCCATGCAGGCTCGCAACTGGACGAGTACTTCCGTGTAGCCCGGGGCCGCTCCCCTAGCGACAGCGCCTGCTGCAGCGTCCATGCGGGCGAAATGACCAAGTGGTTTGATACCAACTATCACTACATAGTGCCGGAGTTCAGTGCCGATACCAGTTTCAGCCTGAACGCTGATCGCATTCTGGTGCAACTGGCAGAAGCCCGTGCTCAGGGTGTAAACACCAAGCCTGTCATCATCGGCCCGGTTACCTATCTATGGCTGGGAAAAGCCAAAGACGAATCTGACCGCTTGAAGCTGCTCGACAAGCTGCTGCCGGTCTACACCGAGTTACTGGCGAAGCTCGCGGATGCGGGTGCTGAATGGGTGCAGATTGATGAGCCGGCACTGGTTACCGAGCTAGATGCGGACTGGAAGCATGCTTTCATTCTCGCCTACCACGAACTGAAAACCGCTCCGGTAAAACTGCTGTTGACCACTTACTTTGGCGAGCTAAGGGAAAACCTGCAACTTGCCTGCGAACTGCCTGTGGCGGGCATTCACCTGGATGCTATCAACGCAGCGAATGAGGTGTCCCAACTGGCCGACTGGCTTCCAGCTCACAAGGTGCTGTCACTCGGTGTTATCAACGGCCGAAACATCTGGAAAACCGACCTGAATGCCACTCTGGATCTTCTGGAGCCATTAAAAGAAAAACTGGGCGAGCGTCTTTGGCTGGCACCTTCATGCTCCCTTCTGCATGTACCGGTTGATCTGGAAAGTGAAACCACGCTGGATGACGAAGTGCGCAACTGGCTGGCTTTTGCCCGGCAGAAACTGCAGGAGTTAAACACTCTGGCGAAAGCACTTGATGAAGGTCGAGGAGCCGTAGCCAAAGAGCTGGCCGCCAATCAGAACGCCATCGAGAGTCGACGCCAGTCCTCAAGAGTACACAACCCCGCGGTTGCGGAAGCCCTGTCGGCCATCACGCCGGAGCATGGCCAGCGCAAGAGCCCGTTCAGCACGCGGTCCAAGCTGCAGCAGGAACGATTCAAGCTACCCGCTTATCCGACGACTACTATTGGCTCCTTCCCGCAAACGCCGGAAATACGCGCGGTTCGCAAGGAGTTCCGCCAAGGCAACCTGAGCCAGCAGGACTACACCGCGCGGATCCATGAAGAAATTGCTTACTGTGTTGAGCAACAGGAAGCGCTGGGCCTGGACGTGCTGGTGCACGGCGAGGCAGAGCGTAACGACATGGTGGAGTATTTTGGCGAACAGCTGGAAGGCTACGTGTTCAGCCGGTTTGGCTGGGTGCAGTCCTATGGCTCACGGTGCGTGAAACCACCCATTCTGTTTGGCGACATCACCCGCCCCAACGCCATGACGGTAGACTGGACCAAATACGCCCAGTCCCTGACCGACAAGCCCATGAAAGGCATGCTCACCGGCCCTGTCACCATTTTGAACTGGTCGTTCGTGCGGGATGATCAGCCACGCAAAGACACCTGCCTGCAGCTGGCACTGGCCGTACGTGAAGAAGTACAGGATCTGGAAAAGGCCGGAGTAGGGATTATCCAGATTGATGAAGCCGCATTGCGCGAAGGTTTACCACTGCGCCAATCCGACTGGAACAACTATCTGGAGTGGGCCATCGAAGCCTTCCGCATCAGTGCAAATGGCGTGCAGGATGACACCCAGATTCACACCCACATGTGCTATTCGGAGTTCAACGATATCATCGGGGCCATTGCCCGCATGGATGCAGATGTGATCACCATAGAAACATCACGCTCTGCCATGGAGCTGCTGGATGCATTCAAGGGTTTTGAGTACCCCAACGATATAGGCCCAGGGGTTTATGACATCCACTCGCCGAATATTCCGCGCGTGGCGCAAGTAACCGACTTGATGAGCAAGGCAGCGGAGAGGATTCCGGCAGAGCGTTTGTGGGTCAACCCGGATTGCGGCCTGAAAACCCGGCGCTGGGAAGAAGTAAAACCCGCTCTTGAAGCAATGGTAGCGGCAGCCCGTGAGCTGAGAGAGCAAATTGAGGGAGTTAATGTAGCAGAGAATGAGCTGACAGAAGCGGCTCAGTAACCGGTGCTGTTCTGATCCAGCTCAAACTCGAAACTCCGGGCCCGGCAAACTTCCGTAGTGAAGTCGCCGGAAGCCTGGAGCTCAAACCAACGATACCCGGGCGCCAGATCATCTACAGAGAACTTGCGTGATCCGGAGGTAAACTGAATACATGTGGATGGCGTAGCCAACAAGTGCACGCCGTTTCTTTGCTGCTCAAAGGTCTGGTGAATGTGGCCCCACAACACGATCTTTACTTGAGGAAACCGATCAATCAGTTGCCAAAACTCGTCACGATTCTGCAGGCCAATGTCTGTCATCCAGTCCGTTTCAATATCAACGGGGTGGTGGTGCAGAGATACGAGCGCAGGTACATCCGGATGCTGTTCTAGCATGTCTTCAAGGAACCCCAGCTCAGATTCAGAAAGCTCTCCGTGAACTTTTCCTGGCACCGATGAGTCCAGAAGAATGAATTGCCAGCCACCCTGCATTACATGCCGACGGTCTGCACCGTAACCTGCAGCAACGGTTTTCAAACTGGCTACCTGGTCATGATTACCCGCAATCCAGGCTGACCCGCAGTTAAACGCACCAAGGCGCTCCCCAAGAACGCGATAGGCTTCTTCCGAGCCGTCCTGAGCAAGGTCGCCGGTCACAAGGACCAGGTCTGGCTGACCGTGGGTCTTGAGTACCTCAGCTATGACTGCTTCGAGGCTGTCGCGGGTATTTACACCAAGCAACGCGCCATCGGCGGCGGCCATCAAGTGCGGATCCGTTAACTGCAGTACCCGAAGTGTCGGGGAGGCTTCCGTTGAGGTCATGATGCTTATGGTCTGCTTACAGCCATCGATTAAGGAATAGGTTCAATGGCAGCTGATTTTTATTAGCTCCCACGTCATCACAATGAGTGTACGTTGTCAGCCACTGGATTGATTACTCATGACTGGAACCCGCGTCACATTCTGACTCAACGTTGACAAAATTTTGCATAATTTGCCAACCACATTCGCCCTTTCAATGCTCAGCGTGTCATCGAATGAATGAGAAACGAGCTCAACGGGTACCTTCACCTGACGTCCAGGTGGCGTGCTCCAAGGGCAAGTGTCCAAATCTCAAACAGTACTCAAGCCAATCTGCGAGAAAACCATTGACCTGAACCTTCTCATCGGGATGGTGCATGAACCGGTTTGGGTAGTCGTTAACCGGCGCGATCTGCGTGTCACGATAGCAACTGATAACTTCTGCCATAGTGGCGTCATGGTATATCCGAACCGTCATCTTCGGGTTGTTGAGCCAGCGCCCACTGTTATGGATCTGCTCCAGCAGGAGGGTTTCAGTGTATCGGGCTGTTTGCAGAACCTGGATTCGAACGCGGCCCAAATATTCATTTTCCCGATGTAACTCGATGTCGGATATAGGCTTTTCGTCTACTCTCAGTTGGCGCAGCCTGCAAAGACGCTGGTAATTGCCATCACACAAGGCACCGAGCTGGCGCAGATCCGGCACGTAACGTTTGGGTTTCATTGCCCACTCACTCATGGCTACCACCCTGCCCGCAGCCTGGCACGGTTGATCTGCAGCCACTGCATGGCGATGATTGCCGCTGCGTTATTGATGCGGCCATCACTGATCATTGCTATGGCTTCATCTGCTGAAACCACATGGGCACGAATGTCTTCACTTTCCTCTTCGAGGCCGAACAGGCCTCCCGCGGATTCGGTGCTGACTTTGCCACAGTAGAGGTAAACCATTTCTGTAGTGCCGCCTGGGGACACCAGGTAATCGCAGATCTTTTCGAGTTTGCTGAAGCTGAGGCCAGCTTCTTCTTCAGCTTCTCTTTGAGCAACCTCTTCGCTGCTTTCGCCCTCTTCGTTCATTCCGGCGATCAGCTCCAACAACCAGGGGGACTGATCGCGCCCTATTGCGCCCAGGCGGAATTGTTCAAGCAGTACAACTTCGTCTCTTTCTGGATCATAGGGGAGTACGCAGGTGGCGTCGCCGCGGATAAAGAGTTCGCGGGTAAACTCTGGCATGTTTCGGCCATCAAAGCGCGGGTGTGTCAGCCATAGTTTGTCCATGCGGAAGAAGCCCTGGAAGACGGTTTCGCGCTTTTCGACTTTGACATCGCTGGCTTTGAACTGGAACGGCTTGGTCATGCTTTACTCTGTTTTGAAATCGGTTTTGCACGATAGCCGGTTGGTGTTGTTTATTGCAAGCCTGCTTTGGGTGGGGCTGGTTGTGGCAAGGACGGCTTTCCAAAACACGCTGTAGATACATCCATGTACGCTTGGCTCCGCCATCCATGGCTCCGCACAGTTTTGGAAAGCCGTCCTTGCCACAACCGATTCAACTTTGTGCTGTCCGCTTTTAAACACAAAACGGGATCAACATCCGTAAGTTATTTTACGCTCTATTCTCCTTAGCAAATTCTGCGTTTACTCCGAACTCACATGCCTGAAAAACTATGCTCAGACTTTGTCGTAAAGCTTACTCCCGGATTCCACGAACTCCCGAGACTTCTCTTTCATTCCCGCATCCACTGCTGAAATCTCGTCAATACCATGCTCAGCCGCATAATCGCGAACTTCCTGGGAGATTTTCATGGAGCAGAATTTCGGGCCGCACATGGAGCAGAAGTGGGCTACTTTCGCGGATTCCTTGGGTAAGGTTTCGTCGTGGAAGGCTCGGGCGGTGTCTGGGTCGAGGCCGAGGTTGAACTGGTCTTCCCAGCGGAACTCAAAACGGGCTTTTGAAAGCGCGTTGTCGCGAATTTGGGCACCGGGGTGGCCTTTCGCCAGGTCGGCTGCGTGGGCGGCGATTTTGTAGGTGATGATGCCGGTTTTTACGTCGTCTTTATTTGGCAACCCCAAGTGCTCTTTCGGGGTGACGTAGCAAAGCATCGCGCAGCCAAACCAGCCGATCATGGCAGCGCCTATGCCAGAGGTTATGTGGTCGTAGCCGGGAGCAATGTCGGTGACCAATGGGCCGAGGGTGTAGAAGGGTGCTTCGTCGCAGCACTCCAACTGCTTGTCCATGTTCTCTTTTACCAAGTGCATGGGCACGTGGCCGGGGCCTTCGATCATGCATTGTACGTCGTGCTTCCAGGCAATTTTGGTGAGTTCGCCCAGGGTTTCCAGTTCGCCGAACTGGGCTGCATCGTTTGCATCGGCTATGGAGCCGGGGCGCAGGCCGTCGCCTAGGCTGAAGGAGACGTCGTAGGCTTTCATGATTTCGCAGATATCTTCGAAGTGCTCGTACAAAAAGCTTTCTTTGTGGTGAGCCAGACACCATTTCGCCATGATGGAGCCGCCACGGGAGACGATGCCTGTGGTGCGTTTTGCCGTCATGGGCACATGGTGCAAGCGCACTCCGGCGTGGATGGTGAAGTAGTCTACGCCCTGCTCTGCTTGCTCAATCAATGTATCCCGGAAGATTTCCCACGTGAGGTCTTCTGCTACACCGCCTACTTTTTCCAAAGCTTGATAGATAGGCACTGTGCCAACGGGAACCGGTGAGTTGCGGATCAGCCATTCGCGGGTTTCGTGAATGTTCTTGCCGGTGGAGAGATCCATGATGGTATCGGAACCCCAGCGGATGCCCCAGGTGAGTTTCTCCACTTCTTCTTCAATTGAAGAGGTAACCGCTGAGTTACCGATGTTGCCGTTGATCTTCACCAAAAAGTTGCGGCCGATGATCATCGGTTCGGATTCCGGGTGATTGATGTTGGCAGGGATAATTGCCCTGCCCCGGGCCACTTCGCTGCGCACGAACTCGGGGGTAATTTCTGCTGGAATACTGGCTCCGAAAGATTGGCCAGGGTGCTGATCATCCGCCAAGCCTTGCTCTCGAGCTTCCTGCAGCTTCATGTTTTCCCGTATGGCGATGTATTCCATCTCCGGCGTAATGATGCCTTTGCGGGCGTAGTGCATCTGGGTAACGTTTTTATCTGCCAGCGCCCTGAGAGGCTTGCGTTCGTCCATAAAACGAAGCGGGTCAAGCTGAGGGTCTTTCATTCTGCGGCGGGTGTATTCCGAGGTGTAACCTGGCAAGGGAGCCGTATCTTCACGCTCCGATATCCAGGCAGCGCGGATGGCGGGAAGGCCTTTGCGCAGATCAATGGTGGCGTCAGGGTCTGTGTATATGCCGGAGGTGTCATACACCACCACCGGTGGGTTTTTCTCGCCACCCATTTCTGTGGGCGTATCCTGCACGGATATTTCACGCATAGGCACCCGCAGGTCAGAACGACTACCCTGTACGTATATCTTGCGTGAGCCCGGTAAGGGTTGAATCGCAGCAGAATCTACGCGCGCGGAATCACTGAGGTAAGTTGGCAGATCGGTCATCAATTGCTCCCGGAATTTTATTGGATATTCGGGTCGCGCATGACGGAGGGAGCCGACACCATAGAGTTTGCAGGTGTTTCTGGCTCTTCGATAGCTTGGTCTCAATCCCTACGCCGGTATTATCCGGATCAGGTCGCGGGTTCTGCGATGCAATCTCAGCCGGCTATCTGAACAAGTCAAACAGCCAGCACCCCGTCAAGACGCGAGTCTGTAATCTATAGCGCTCAAAGTGAGTGCTGTATGCAAGTGTAGAGCTGAGCGTAATTATTGTCCATAATGGTCAAATTGTTTCAGCCGGCTTGTTTAACCATGCCATTACCGATGTTGCTCCCATGTCACCGTGGGACAATCTGGCATTCCTTTTCAGCGCCCCAGGTGGGCGTAGGCGCGCACACATACTCAGGAGTAATAATGAAGAAACGATTGCTTTCCGGACTTATCGGCCTATTGGCGGCTCAGCCGGCCCTTTCCCTAGATCTGGTTGAGACCTATGAGAAAGCACTCTCTTACGACTCCGGCATCGCGGCAGCCCAGGCCAGATTTGAATCCCAGCAGGCAGGCAGCGACATCAGCAAAAGTACTCTGCTGCCCCAAATTGGCGCCTACGCAAATGCAAACCACACGGATTTCGATGCCAAGAATGGCCAGGGAGACAGCTATAAAGCATTCAACTACGGCGTGCGCCTGACTCAGCCCGTTTTCCGTGCGGACAACTGGTTTCGGTATGACTCCAGCAAATTCCAGACGGAAGCCGCGCAAGCTCAATACAACCTGGCGCAGCAGCAACTGATTCTTGATGTCGCCACGGCGTATTTCAACGTGTTGCGGGCGCAAGACACGGTAACAACTGCCAGGGCTGGCGAGGCAGCAATTCGCCGCCAATACGAACAGGCACAAGAGCGTTTTGATGTTGGCCTGATCGCCATCACAGAAGTTTATGAAGCCCGCGCCAGCTATGACGATGCCAGAAGCATAAGGATAGCGGCGGAAAACCAGACGAATATCGCTCGGGAGCAACTGGCTCGTTTCACAGGCGAATACTCCGAAGACTTGCAGAACTTGCGTCAGAACTTTCCCTTGGGGCAGCCAGAGCCCATGGACCCGTCCGCGTGGGAAATGACGGCTCTTGAACAGAACTGGGCGATACAAGCTGCGATGTCAGTGCTGGATTCAAGCGAAGCTAATCTGGATGTCGCAAAATCCGGTCATATGCCGACGCTCGACCTGGTCGCCTCCTATGGACAAACTGAACTTGATGGCGCCAAGCAAACTCAACAGGAAGGAACCCAGGGCGTTATCGGCCTTGAGCTTAACGTACCGCTGTATATGGGTGGCGGTACTCAAGCTGGCGTTCGGCAGCAGCGTTCGCTGGTAACGGTAGCTCAGGAAGATCTGAATACAACACGCCGCGACGTAAGAGTGAGCACTCGCAGCCTGTACTTGACCGTAAACAACAACGTAGAGACCGCATCTGCGTTGAAGCAAACCATCATTTCCCGTCGCAGCGCATTGGACGCGACCCGTGCGGGGTATGACGTGGGCACCCGCAACATCGTCGAGGTACTGGATTCAGAGCGCGCCTACTACGTGGCATTGAATGATTATGCCAATGCTCGCTACGATTATGTAACAAATACCCTTCGGCTAAAGCAGGCTGCCGGCACGCTTAGCCCGAGGGATCTTATTGAGCTGAACGAGTGGCTGAGCGCTACGGCCCCCGGGATTGAGGCTCTGGCTAACGACAAAGAAACTCTGCAAGACCCGACTCGCTAAGTTACGCAGCCAGAACGAAGATCAAGACAGGGTGGGGAGTACGCCTCCCCACCCACAACGCGCAGGCTCTCCACGCCAATCCGATTCAAACCCGCTCGATAATCCCATCAACGACCCGATCCAATGCGCCCCTATTCTTGTTGACCACCGACAATGCGCGCTGGCCACTGGCTAGACGCTCGTCAGCATTACTGAACAGTGCGCGCAGGTGGCAAAACAGCTCATCAGCATCGCTAACCATGGTTACCCCACCATCATCAAGAAGCCGTTCGTAGATGGTTTCAAAATTGAACACGTTATGTCCGGAAACAACGGGAATTCCCCAGCCCGCCGGCTCCAAAGGATTGTGTCCGCCACGCTCAATCAATGAGCCGCCCACAAATGCCACATCACTGGCGCCATAGAGCATCATCAGCTCACCCATGGTGTCGCCCAGATATACCTGAGCACTCGAGGGCTCATCCCCCAAAGATCGACGCGCCAGAGAGAACCCCTGCTTGCTGATCAGCTCTGCCACAGACTCAAAGCGCTCAGGGTGGCGAGGCACGACAATCAATAGTGCATCGGTCCTATGGTGCAGAAGTTGCTTGTGTGCCGCCAGCAACTGGGCATCCTCACCTTCATGGGTGCTACCGGCAATCCATACAGGACGAACAGATAGACTGCTCTTTAGTACCCGCGATTCTGCCCGCACTGAGTCAGGAATATCCACATCAAATTTTACACTGCCAGTAACAGCTACTTTGGATGACGCAACTCCTATTCGTCGAAAACGCTCCGCATCCTTTTCAGCCTGCGCAGCCACCCAACTAATACTGCGCATGATCGGCGCAACCAGGCGTTTGACGCGCTCATAACCCAGCGCAGAGCGCTCGGAAAGCCGGGCGTTGATAAGGAAGACAGGAACCCCACGGGACCGGCTCTGGCGAATCATGTTCGGCCATATCTCCGTTTCCATAATAACCAGTATTCTGGGATTAACCCGGTTCAGGAAGCGCCGAATCGCGCCGGGTGTATCATAGGGGGCATAGGCATATTGCACCTGATCGCCAAACATTTTCATGGCCTGTGCTTGGCCGGTGTCGGTCATGGCAGTCATCAGGATAGTAATATTGGGATTGCGAGCGAGCAGTCTTCGCACCATGGGCGCAGCGGCAATGGTTTCGCCTACCGACACGGCATGCACCCAAACAACCGTGCCGCTGGCTCGGGGCACAAACCCCAAGCGCTGCTGCCAATTAATGCGGAGTTCGGGTGCTTGGCGGCCCTGCCACCACAGACGCAGAAGAATAAACGGCAACGCCAGGCGTATAAGTTGTGAATAGATAAGTTGAAGCACGCAGTACCCCCTGCAAATCAGTGCGGTATCATAGCGCAAACCCTGATAATTTGCTTCCGACTGACCATGCTGGGCAACATAGCCAAAGCAGCAACTCACTGAGCTAGCAGGACAGGTTTTCAAGTGAAGAAAAAACACCGCAACCAGGCGCGAAATACAGATTACTCAGCCTATCGCCACCCCCGCTGGTGGCCGACCTGGATCGGAATTGCCGTTATGTGGTGCGCGGCCCAGCTTCCCATTCGCTTCCAGTGGTGGCTTGGCAAGTGCATAGGGCTTCTCGCATGGCGTTTTGCCAAGCGGCGGCGCCGTATTGCCGAGGTCAATATACGACTGTGCTTTCCTGAGCTCACGCAGGCACAACAAGGTGCACTGGTTCGTAATAGTTTTATCGCAAACGGAATCGGCCTGATGGAGCTGGGCATAGCTTGGTTTCGGAACCCGGCAAAGCTTATGGGGATAACGGAAGTTCACGGAAAGGAATATTTGGACAAAGCTTTGGCCAAAGGCAACGGTGTGCTCCTGCTTGGCGGCCATTACAGCACCCTGGACCTTGGAGGCAGCCTGGTTACCGAGTACATTGAAGCAGACGTAATGCAGCGAGACCACAACAACCCACTGATGAATGCCATCATGACCCGCGCAAGGGAGCGCCGGTATGGAACAGCTCTGGGTGCACGGGATCTTCGCGGCCTGTTCCGCAGCCTTAAAAAAAACAGGACCGTATGGTACGCAACAGACCAGGACTATGGCCGCAAAGATATTGTTTTCGCGCCATTCTTCGGCATACCGACTGGCACCATCACGGCCACATCTCGTATTGCTGCGCGCAGCCACTGTATGGTGGTTCCATTCAGCCACTTCCGGCGGCAGGATAAACCCGGTTACGACATTTACTTTCACCCCCCGCTGGAGCCTTTTCCGGGCGGCGATGACATGCAGGATGCGACCGAGATCAACCAGATTCTTGAGCGCGAGATTCGGCGAGCGCCCGACCAGTACCTCTGGATGCACCGCCGCTTCAAAACGCGGCCAGATATAAACGACCCAGGTTTTTATGGCGACAAATAGCACGTCAGCAGCACCGGTAATATGGTTGCTCACAGACAACAAACCCGGGCACCGGAATCAGTTAAAGGGCCTTGGCAATCGGCTACGGGTAAAAGTTGGCGCAAGCCTGTTCTGGTTATCAGCGCCAGATATCCGTATTCCATTGTGGCGCGCACTTTTGGCGATGCCGCCTGCGTTGGACAAGTCCCTCCCCCACCCTGACTTGATCATCGCAGCCGGCACAGGCACTCACAAACTGCTGCTGTCCTTGCGGCGGCTCAGGAACACCAAAACTCTGGTCATCATGAAACCCGGGTTCCCGCGCAGCTGGATCGACGGAACCATCATTCCTGCCCATGATGGCATTGCACCTAACGGAGACACACTGATCACAGAAGGTGTCATTAACACAGTCACTCCCCTTGCCCGAATTACCGAAAAGCCCGAAGCCTTGTTGTTACTCGGCGGCCCATCACCCCATTACAACTGGGACGATGACATTGTTTTCGGGC
The DNA here is from genome assembly GCF_046537445.1 of Marinobacter sp. KMM 10035. Classification (NCBI taxonomy): domain Bacteria; kingdom Pseudomonadati; phylum Pseudomonadota; class Gammaproteobacteria; order Pseudomonadales; family Marinobacteraceae; genus Marinobacter; species Marinobacter sp. KMM 10035. The sequence continues at coordinate 98,750 of NZ_JBBVMG010000004.1, forward strand.
AAGTTATAAATCTGATCGGAGAATACCCCCAATGGCGCTGGACGATCAGCGGCTCAAGAAGAACACCGCAAGCTCTCAGGGAGAGAGTGAGCGAGCTTGCCAGCCTCAAAATTACCGTAGCAGACCCTGACAAAACCCATGAAGACTGGCTAAACCACAACATTGCGGCATCCCGGGCCATCTGGGTAACACCTGACAGCATGTCCATGGCGTGTGAGGCTGCCACATCCGGCGTGCCAACCGGGTTGTTCCAGCTACCTGAGCGTTCCGAAAGCCGTGTGGTCAAAGGCGTGCAACAATTGGTTGAAGCGGGCCATGTAGCACGCTGGAGCGATCATGCAACAGTGATGGGGGGCAAAACTGGCCGGGAAGAGACTTTCTGGGAAGCAGACCGAGCGGCTCAATGGGTGATTGAGCGCTGGCTTACCCCACGCACTGAAAAGCAGAAAAGATCAAAGAGGACGTCTCCTTGAGGATTCTCCAAGCATTACCGGCGCTCTACAGCGGCGGAGTAGAACGGGGAACTGTAGAGTTTGCGGCTGACCTTGTGCGGCACGGCCACGAATCCTATGTTGTATCAAGTGGCGGCCCTCTGGTGGAGCGCCTTGAGGAACAGGGCTCAACCCACGTCAAAATGCCCATTCATCGCAAATCACCTGCGTCTTTTGGGCAAATTCGCCCCATGCGAAACCTGATACGGGAGTTGCAACCAGACATTATCCACGTGCGCTCGCGCATGCCGGCCTGGATCGTGCGTTTGGCATGTAAAGGGTTGCCGGCGCGCCAGCAGCCACTGATTATTTCAACCTTCCACGGCATGTACTCCGTGAATCCCTACAGCGCCATCATGGCAAAATCCGACCATGTGATCGCAGTATCAAACTGTGTGCGCAGCTACATTACCGAAAACTATAAGGTGCCAGAGCAACAGTTGACCGTGATACAGCGCGGCGTGGATGTGGATTACTTTCAACAACGAGAGCTGAACGACGCATGGCGACAAGCACTGTTTACACAATTCCCACACCTTGAGAACAAACGGATTCTCATGATGCCGGGGCGGATTTCCCGCTGGAAGGGCCAGCTGCAGTTTCTTGAAGCCATGGCAGAAATCACCCGCGAACAGGCAGACTGCCACGGCATTATTGTTGGCGGTGCAGAGCCCGGCAAAGAGCGCTTCATGCAGGAACTCGAACAGCACCGCACGAAGCTCGGGCTTACCGACAAGGTAACCTTCCTTGGGCAGCGGGACGATATGGCGGAACTCTATCTGTTCGCCGACCTGGTGTGCCACATGTCGACAAAGCCCGAGCCCTTCGGCCGCACAGTCACCGAAGCGCTATCCTCCGGCACGCCGGTAGTTGCGTTTAACCGTGGCGGTGCCGCAGAAACACTGCAGGCGTGTTTTCGGGATGGGCTTGTGACACCTGATGACACCCATGAGTTTGCCAGGGTGGCAGTAAGGCTGCTAAACAGCGAAACATCAGATATCGAAATTCCTTATCGGTTTCGGCTGCAAGCGCAGACGGAGGCGACACTGGAGGTTTACCAGAATCTCCTTAAAGCAAAAGCCAGAATCAGCTCACTCTAAATTAACGCGCACTAGATGCCAAAGAGTGTCGAAGTAAGCTGGGGATCTGCTGTTCCAGTCGTGAGAGCAAAAGATCTCGAGCATGATTATCGATATTGGCGTTGGCTGGCAAACTGGGCATGGCCGCCCCTAACGTCCACAGCTTGCAATATCCTGCCAACTCAAACCGCTCAAGCGCTTTATGATAACGCTCAGGCGGCTTTCCATCCGCAGGCTTCAGAACAGTTGTCGGCTTTTGGCTCGCGATGGCTTCACTGATCATTGTCATACTATCCGCAGTAACAAACACCGCATCTGACGCGTCCAAATAGCTATTCATTACCTTTCTCGGCGATTCACTCCACCAAACCGAATCCGCCAACAGTGAAACCGGCAGAGCCTTCTTTAGTAAATGCTCACCAGCGCAGCCAGTGCGCCGGGAAGTCGTCACAAGCCACCGGCAATTATCGCGCCTGGACAAACCTTCAACCAAGCCACCAATCTGGCTCCATGTGGTTTCATCAAAAGAATAACCGGCACCATCACCACCGACAACAAGACTATAAAGTGGCTGCCTATTCTTCAGTTGCAGCCTATCTCTTAGCGCACCCCCATTCTCTGCCGGCTCGCTCGGATTCGTTGCTGTTGGAACCAGATCCATAACGATGTTGTGCGACTGCCCCGTTGGCTCGAGCGTCAGATGCGCCGAAAACTCACTCGAATGCAGCCTGCGGCCGGAGCCCAGAAAGATATTGGGCACAGACCACTTTCGAGCCAGTGCTACATTCAAAAACGACGTATTACCACCCGCGGACACAATCAGATCCGGGCGCGTAGTCTCAGAGCCGAGCATGCCAGAGTCATAGAAAACTGTACCAATGTGCGGGCCGGCACGGTTGATTCTGAGCACATAGGGCAACAAAAGCCGAGATAGTGATCTGACACGCAATGCCACTGTTTGCTCGACGCAAACAAGCTCATAGCGCGTCGAAAGCCAATCCACCAGACCCCGCGCTTGGCTCACATGGCCAGGGACACCGTCCGATAGAATCAAAACCTTGAGCATAGTCACGTTGTGCCCATCACTTCTCTGTAAATACCAAAAGTTTCCGCAACCATGCTGTCAAACGTAAGCGCTTGCTGAGCCCATAGAAAAACCGGACGCTGGCTCTGTCTGGCAACGTCAGGGTTCTCTGCCAGCCAGGTTAATTTGCAACTAAGTGCATCGATATTATTGCATTCAACCAGATAGTCTTGGGGTAGCACTTCTTCTGCACCCGGCACCCTGGTAGACAGCACAGGCAGGCCACTTAATAAAGCTTCAGCCAGAACATAGCTGAAGCCCTCCCGGTGAGAGGCGAACACAAGAAGGTCCGCCGCTTGCATCATTCCGCGAACATCTGCCCGAAAACCAGCCAGCTTCACACATTGCTCAAGCCCCTGCCGACGAATAGTTGCCTCAAGCCTGGTTCGCTCGGGACCCTCCCCTACAATAACCAGCTGCCCATGACTGGGCCGCCATGCCAGAATCAGGTTATCAAATGCCTTGACTGGCACCAGCCTGCCAACCGCCAGCGAAATTCGCATATCCGGGTCTAAACCGAAGGTTTGCGCGAGAGTTGTTCGGTCCATTGAGGGACTGAAATAAGGCGTCATCCCATTGTAAACAACCCGCAGATCAGGATGATCAACGTTCGAAACGACACCTTTGCTTACTCCAATGACCGTGTTCATATGGGAGAACATTCTGGTGGAACGCTTGCGGCTATGAATGGAACCAATCCGATACCCTGGCACCACCGCTCGGACACGTGCCAGCATCTCAACCGCTTTGTTTGCTTGGGCATGGATAATGTCCGGTGCCTCCCGTCGCAAGATCAGAGCAAGCCGGGCCAACAAAACAGGATTGCGTCGCCCACCGCTAAGGTTGAGGGAAATAAACCTTACTGATGGCTCAAAACGGCCGCTGTATTTTTCATGGGCAATGGCAACAACCTCACAACCCTGCATCGCCAAACCATTGCAGAGTTCTGCAAAATGATTTTCCAGCCCGCCGTCGCCATCGCCGGCCATCACCTGACATATTTTCATCTGACAACCTCGTGTGTGTTTTGACGCACTTCAGTTATACAACGGCACGCGATACACTTGCCCGGGATTTCCTGGGGCATCTTATACGCATTTCGATGTGAGACAATTTACATGAAGCTATCTGTCATCATAAGCACTTACAACTCCCCCCGTTGGCTGGAAAAAGTGCTTTGGGGCTACAGCGTACAGTCTCACAAAGACTTCGAAATCATTATGGCAGACGATGGTTCGGGCGATGACACCCGCGCACTGATTGACAAGATGCGCACAGAAACCGGCATGACCATCAAGCATGTCTGGCAAACCGACAACGGTTTCCGCAAATGCCGAATTCTCAACAAAGCGGTTCTGGAAGCCAGCGCTGATTATCTGGTATTCACGGACGGTGACTGCATCCCCAGAAATGACTTTCTTGAAGTGCACGCCAGCGAAGCGGCTCCTGGCCGGTTTCTCTCGGGCGGCTACCACAAGTTGCCAATGGGCACGAGCGACGCCATTTCGAAAGATGACATTCTAACTGGCCGCTGTTTCGATCTGGCATGGCTAAAACAGCATGGCCTTAAAACAAGCTACAAAAACAGCAAACTGACTGCTAACCGCTGGCAGGCAAAAATGTACAACACTCTGACACCAACCCGGTGCCGATTTAAAGGCTCCAATGGCTCCGTCTGGAAGGCAGATGTTCTTGCAGTAAATGGCTTTGATGAGACCATGGCTTATGGCGGTGAAGACAGGGAGTTTGGTGTGAGACTGATCAACAACGGCATCAAACCGAAGCACGTTCGCTATAACGCGATCGTGATTCATCTGGATCATAAGAGGGGGTATGTTGATCCCGTTTTAGTAAAAAAGAACAAAGATTTTCGACGTGGCGTTGAAGCAAATAAGATATTGACGACCCAAAATGGCATAGAACAGCTGCCCCCTTCTGCGAATATAGTAACCGATAAAGCATCCCAACAGTGACAGCCATCCAAACCTCCCCCAAAAACATCATTCAAAAGCTTGAAGCCCCAAAGCCGTATCTTGAGCTCTTGATGCTCGCTTGCGTCGTATTGTTTATTCTTTTCAAACGATCCTATCGCGATATCGGCGATGTTGCGCTGGGGCTCCTTGTTTTGGGTACTCTGTATCACGCGTTTAAAGCCGGTCACCACATGAAAACCGATGCTTATCCGCGCCTCTTTCTGATCTCGCTGATCGTGCCAACCGCGTCGTGGCTGAACAGCACCCTGTTTATTCCTGAGCTCGCCCTGCCGACTCCCTCTCCTTTCAGCCTCTATACCTTTTTCATATTCTGGTTCCTGGCATACTGGATACAGGGCAATGAGCAGCGCATAGCATTGGTTCTGCTCGCCTACTGCTGTGGCGCTCTACTTTTATTCATAACAGCTCCCGCAGAGCTCACAGAAGAACTCAATCGTGCTGCTTCCGGTGTGAGGGTAAGTTTTGGACTACGAAACGCCCAGCACACCTCATTGATAGCGGCGTTCGGTCTTCTCGCATCCATTTTCTTGATGTTTTCAAACACTCATTTAAGCCGAAGACTGGAAATCATTAAAAAGCTGGTGTCTCTGCTATTTATAGCCATATTCATAGCGATAACAATAGCTGCACAGTCTCGCCAAGCATGGCTACCTATTGCTATATGCGTAGGGCTTGCACCTGCACTATTGAAAGCGACCGGAACTCTCCAGATTCGGATAGCCCCGATGGTTATCCTGTATGCATTAATCGGTATCATCGGAGCACTTGCTACGAACCTCGACGTAGTGCAAAACCGCGCCAGTGCAGAGAGCTCAACTCTTAGTAAAATTACGCACGGCGACATCTCAGAAATACCCAATGACACAAGCATCGGGATACGAATTCATTCGTGGTTCGAAGCGAGTCACTGGATTGCAGAACGTCCAGTTTTTGGCAACGGAGAAGACATAAAGGAAGATGTAATCGTAGCGGCTGAAAGTCTTCCCGGGTGGGTCAGGTCAGAATTCAAACACCTTCACAGCTCACACATTGAGACTCTTCTAAGCTATGGCATAGTGGGTGCGACATTAATCTATTTTATTATTATCTTCCCTGTCGCCAGGATCATCAGAGAAAAGAAAGGGGCAGAAGGGGCTAAATGGGTAATATTTTCCATCTTCACCCTTATCATCTGGCTCACTATCAATACTTTCGAGTCATTTTTCTATATGTGGGATGGGATATACGTCTTTACAGTTTTTTACGGGGTCATCTACAGCTTTTCTTTCAGCTCTGAGAAACACGAGCACTTTTCATCCTCGTAGCCTCACCTGGAAAAAATACTTTTGCCATGTATAAAACCTCCCCCAGAACCCAAGGTGCTTGGCCTTCAAGAAAACCATTTTTCGAGACCTTTTCCAGCTGTGCTGATACCAATGCACGAGATAAGCATCAGCGGTGCACTCGAAAAAGATATCCTCACCTTGGTAAGGGTTAAAATAGTGCCGAGGGAAGATCTTCGAAGGTTCCAAATCACAAACGCTGTTGTCGATCAAAATCTCCGTGAAAATATGTGGGCCAATATATAAAGGGGACGTCCATATTCCAGCCTCGTAGAAGGAGATTAATTCCGCCAGAATTTTCGAGTTTTTCTGTGCGAAAATAGCACATGTACCAATCCTCGAATCGGCCTCATACCCCACCGCGAACATCAAATCCTGAAAAAGGGGAAAAGGATTCCTGCGTATTGTCACGTCTAGATCGAGATACAGCCCACCAAACTTTTGAAGGATTTTTAGTCGCAAATAGTCAGTAACAAACGCATACAGGCCTCGGCGAAAACACTCGCGTGCAAACCGGCACCCCTCTATCCATTGAAGAATTTCCGTGTCCGATTCGGTCCACAACCTGTAATTGAAACCCTGTTTTCTCCAGTCATCTACGCAAGCATGGCCAAGCGGCGACATCTTCTTACCCAGCCAAATTCCATGAATTATCTCGCTGGTGTTTTTTGCCTCTTGCTGCATTGATATCACCGCAACCGGAACTTCAGGTTATGAACCGTGCGTGCAACGGCTTCATTCAGATGCTTCGCCTTCCTATAAAGCGTTACACTGAGATCACGTTTCGATTTCTGTTTGGCGTAACCAATCATGGAGTCAAATTCTTGATCATTAGTCAGGCATGCCGGGTGCACACCATAGTTCTCCACACCATGCTTCCAGAACTCATCCATCTCCAAATCCACTGGCTGAGTCCATTCTCTTGCGTGCCGGAGAAACTTTTCAGCCCCGGTTGGGGTTAGATAATAACCTGTGGTGCTTTTGTGTCCTTTGGAGTATTTGAACACCTCGATACTGCTGATCTCAAACACTCGCTTCAGAGGCGTACTCTTCTTTCTCAAAGGAGAAAACAGCCTGACACACTCGAGGTTTTCGGGCAGCTTTTCTGTGACATTTACAAAAGTGTCAAAGCGTTCCGGGAATAACAGTGCATCATCTTCAAGAACAATTATCGGACGCCCTGACTCTACGCACTGCTCCCAAATCAGATAGTGACTGGCATAGCACCCAAGCTGTCCCGGAGACATATCGTCAGGCTCTTCTCGCCGACGCTTTATTGAGTTGTAATGTCGAAAAAGGTCATGCCCCTTGCTTCCATTAACCGCATCAAAAAAAGAAAACTCGAGATCGAGGGATTGTAATTGCTGAGAGATTTTCTCTCGGCGCTCGAGAGCCGACGCTAGGCTTATGACGACAATTTTGGGGGGCATATTTAGTAAGAACCATTAGTTTGAATGTTTATCATCCCGTTTCTCGGGCGAACTCTGGCTGGCCGATCATTTCCGTATCATCGGCAGCCATCGTTTGAGAGCAACCTCAATATTATTGAGATGCTTGAGCATGCTCAAGCCCGTAAGAGGGTTATAGGTCCACGGCTTGGCAGGCGTCTCCCCCTCACAGTCCAGAAACTGCTCGGCGATGGGGGGCACCTTCTCACTGGACGCCGCCAGAAAACGTGAAGCCTGCTCCTCTGTCCACATACGAAAAGGGTAAAAACCACACCTCTTACGCTTCTCCGCAAGCTTCAAGCCCAACGTTTTACTTTTACCACGATAAGCCGGAACTTCAGGCAACCACATGGCAAATGGCGCCCAGAGATACAACATAGGGCCGAAAGACGCCTTGGCCTGACTATCGTTAGCTGGCTCAGACTGGCGAAATTCCCAACCAGCTGCGAGCAGGCGCGCGGGCTTAAACATAACCAGGTCGGAATAGTGAACCCCTGCACTTTGCCCCATATTCTTGCGCACGAAAACTGACGCATCAGGCCCCGGCTCGGGAATCAGTGGTCGCTTTAACTGATCGACACCCCGAATAAAGCATGGATGAATGAACGCAACGTCCGGGTTCGATTCAAACAGCCTATTGAGCTCTATCACCTCATGCCCCAGTATGGGTCTTACCAACTGAGTATCGTCTTGAAGATAACAAAGAAGGTTCCGGTCCTTCAGCTTAACCAAGGCATTCTGCATGTTGTGGTACAACCCGCCATGCTTGATGCTGCCCTTTTTTTCCGGGAACACAACCTGATGGCGGTCTTTAATACCAGCAAGGAACTCAAGAGTTTGCGGGTCGTTGCTATCGTCGTCGAATATAACAATTTCGGGCTGATCAATGGCAGCCTCAATGGAATCAATGCAGTTTTTCAGAAAGGCGCCGCGATTGAACGAGAAGATACAGAATGTGATGCTAGCTGACATAGTTATTCCTGTGAAATTCCAGTTCCCACTTTAAAAGGCAAAAACTACCTTCCAGAGGCAAGTCCGCTCGCAGTTAGCGGTCAAAGTCCTGGCGCCGTGCCTTTCCAGGCCTAACTCTCATTAGGTACCAAAGATTGTGAACGGCTCTGCCAACCTTTTGTCGAAGCATGTATGAACGCCACCTCAAGTAGCTTCGGAGCGTTCGCTTTGCCTTTTGCTCCTCACCCCAAGGCATAAACGACCCTTGCACAGGGTCGTGGGTAAGGCAGGGTGGATCGATGCCATAGCATTCAACCCCGTTGACCCAAAAATGATCCATTAAGCGGTCAACAGGCTCAGCCCAACTCTGGCAATAAGCAATAAACTTCCCAGCAGCAGCGGGCGTTAGATAGTAGCCTGTTGCACTTATATGACCCCTAAGATACTTCCCTAACTGAAGTGATCCGAACTCCATGACCGGGTAGTAGAGAGTGTTCCGTGCCTTATTCTCAAACAGCCGTACACATTCCACGCTATCTGGCAGCAGAGGTATCAACTGCAGGAACTCCGTGAACTGTGCCGGGAAAATTTGCGCATCGTCCTCAAGCACTATAACTGCCTGCCCAGATTCAACACACCGCTGCCAAATCAGAAAGTGACTGGCAAAGCAGCCCAACTGCCCATAGGTAAGCGGCTTACCACCGATTGACCTGACTCTCTCCGGATCATAGTGACTAAACAGTGCATGGCCGTCCTTTCCATCAACGGCATCAAAGAATTCAAATTCTGCGTCAAGTGAGGCGAATTGAGCTTCAATGGCCACTCGCCTTTCCAGCGCCCGCAGGAGGCTAACCACAAGAATCAAAGGATGACGTCCAGCAAACTCCGAGTGCTGGGAAGAATTAACGTCAGTCATTCAGCCCGTCCTGTTTAGTAATCAAATTCATAAGCTGGCCAGACCAATTCTCAACCGACCATAATTTCCGCCCCGTACTTTGGGAATGAATAGTCACGAATTTTATAGAGGGGTCCTTGAAGCACAAAGCCACTTCGCGAGAAAGACGCTCTGCATCGCTGGTATCGAAAATATATCGGATATGCCCTGTATCTGCCCAAACGACATTCTGGCCATATTCCGTCCGTCTACGAGCCAGGAATGCTTTGTAGGTTGCAAACTCAGACCACCTACGCGGAGGTTGCTTAAGCAAAACACTCCACCAAGGCTCACCATGTTCCGATTCAAGCCACTCAAACAAGGCTCTCAGGGTCGGCACATGGATTATAAAAGGAGTGTCAAAGTAATCATTGATGCGGCCATTATGTTCAGGCTTTGCATGGACCAAGAGACTCGCCTGATTCACCCAGTTCCGGACTTTTGAAATCAAACTTTCTGGCGAGCCCCATGTGGCATAACAGGCGATGGCACTCCCTGCAGGCAAGAGCTCCGCTGGCGTTGCATCCGGGCAGACAACCACATCAGAATCAATAACAACCGCATAGTCACATTCAGACTCCGCCGCCAGCTTGAGTTTACATATCTGCTGGGTGTGCCAGCCAGTGTAATGCGGCCAGGACGGCACACCGATTTTTCTGGACAAGCTTCCGGCAATACGGGTGACATGGCGCCCGAACAGCCGTTCATAAGCCCGCGCCTTCAGCCGCCTTTGCTCTAGTGCTACAGGTAGAACGTCGGCTGTACTGAGCATAGTAAGAGAACCGCCCTCAAAACCACTGAAGGCATGCCTATCCTCAGCCTGGACGACGGTTGCATGCGGAATATCCCGCAACCCAGAGCGCTCTATGGAGGCTCGTAACAGCCTGAAGTGCTCAAGATCGCCAGACCAAGTGGGCGTTATAAGGATGAATGACGGCGCTGCATCCATCATTTCGCGCTCCTGTCCCGCCGCCGTGACTGCCAAACCCGCAACCAGGTTCTGAGCCGACTGCGGGTTTCACTGCCGCTATACCGCCCTTTCGCAACGTGCCGAATCCGGAATACACCCGGAATCGAAATCGGCTCCCCGGGGCTGCGCAACAACCAGCGAAATGCTCGGTCTTCATGGCATTTTGCAAAGCTCTCTACCGGCTGCTGATACAACCCAATGTTCCGGCAATAGCCGACAGCTCTGCAAACGTCACCATGGGCGATCTGCAGTGGCCCAGTTGCCTTGGATATTTGCCGTGAGGTAAACGATGAGGTGTCAATATCGAGCACTTGTGGCTCAGACGAGCCCGCCTGAAGCATGGGGTTGTTCTCCGCCAGCAAGTCCGTTGTTCGTTCGATTTTCGGGAATAATAGTGCGTTCTGGCGCCCCTGCAACGCCTCTGCCAAGGCATCCAGACAGTTGTCACGAAACATCAGGTCGCAGTCAGTAAACCAGACCCAGTCTGCTTTTGTTGCCAGAGCGGCGCGGTTGCGACCAATGCCACGACGAAAAAGCTGCTGTTTTGGAATTGGTTGCCAGTTCCAGCTAACACCCGGAACCACCTGTTGACCAAAAAAATCTAACAGTGCTTTTGTTTTAGCATCTTCGGGGCTGTAAAAAACGGTCATCGTCACATCAAGCTTCTCAGGCGGGAAAAGCACCACAGAGCTAAGTTGATAAACAAGGAAATGTGAGTAGTTCCAGCAGTGGCTGACAACTTCAACACTCAGGTGCCCCGTGCGGGCAGCGCGATCCTTTTCTGGCGGTAGATTGGGTTCAAACCATGCGGCCGGTATCCAGCCACCCGCCGCAAACCGATAAAAAGCCAGTACGATCAAATTCCACATAATTGCTGCCCGAGTCGCGCCTGATTCTTGCGCCCGACTGAAGGGGGGGGATTTTCCTCCGGGCGTCATTCCTTAAAGCGGCAAATTCTAACATGGCGCGGTCTCAAATACAGGAAACCATCTGTTAACCAAACAGCCCCCAACTTGTACGGACCAGATGACAGTGGTACTTTTCTGATCTGCATCCCGCTGATTGGATTTTTCTTGTGTCCGGCAAACTCATCGCTCTGGCTTTTCGCTTACTTTCCTTACTCAGCCTCCGCTGGGCTCAAAACATTGGCCATTTTCTGGGCGGCCTGGTTTGGAGATTGGGCGGTCGTTCTGTAGAAACCACCCGCAAAAACTTGCTTGCCTGTTATCCAAATCTTACAGATGCGGAACGGGAACTCCTGGGCCGCCAGAGCCTTCGCGAAACCGGTGCCACAGCAATGGAGATTCCTTTAATGTGGGAGTGGCCGGTCGAACGCTGCCTGGGCCTGATAAAGGAAATTGAAGGCGAAGAGCTGCTTGATAGCTATAAAGCAGATGGCAAAGGCCTGCTTCTACTTGCTCCACACCTGGGCAACTGGGAACTTGCCGGACTGTTCTTTGCGTCCCGCTATAAAATGGCAGCCCTTTACAGCCCACCTAACCGGCTGGAATTTGAAACTTATATTAAAAATGTCAGAAGCCGCAGCGGTTCTGAGCTGGTTGCAACGGATCGGCGCGGCATCATTCGCCTCTTCTCAATTTTGCGGGAAGGTGGTGTCGTAGGCATATTGCCCGATCAAACCCCAAGACTGGAAGGCGGTGAGTTCGCACCATTTTATGGCATCCCTACAGCCACAATGACACTCTCCTCAAAACTGCTTCATAAAACGGGTGCACAGCCGCTGATCACCTTTGCCCAGAGACTACCCAACGGCGAAGGATTCAAGATTGTCATCAAGAAAGCGGACAAAGGTATGACGTCGAAAGATATGCCCGAATCGCTTGCCGCGCTGAACCGTTCAGTGGAGCAATGTATTGAAATGGCGCCGGAACAGTATCAGTGGGAGTACAAGCGCTTTCGCCGAACGGCCCCAGGAGAAACGCCGGTTTACTGATCAGCCCTCCCGGTAACCCCTCATAAATCTCTGCCAGAACTGCTCTCGCAGTTTGTCATCGAGTTGCCCGAGGCACTTCTTTGTAGACCGCTCAAGGCGACTGATGTTGCTTTCTTTCCACCCATCTCCAGCCTGTTCTGGCATGATGCGCCCCCGGTCAAAATCAATCAGGTAGACTTGATCCGCAACCAGAATGTTCATGCAGTTCAAATCCGCATGGTTCACGCTGGCGTTGTGAAACCGGCGCACACAGGCACCTGCCGCCTGCCAGATTTCTCCGCTCGACGAGTCAATATACTCAGAGATTGGCTTTGCACCGGGAATCCGACGAATAATCAGTGATGCACTATAGAATAGAGGCCCATGCAACCGGTAGCCTGCAGCAATAGGCTCAGGTACGGGCAAACCTTCATCGAGAAGCTGATTCAACAAGCGGAATTCGGCGAACGATCGAACGGCATCTTCGCTGGTGAATACATAACTTCGTCGAATAAAACGACCCGGCAAGCCTCCGCGACAAAAGTGTCGCAATACACCCTCGCCAAACGGCCCTTCAACAAACCAGGCAGCGCCTCGGCCACCTTGGGTGATCAAAACTGCGTTCCCACCCCAGAAATCCGGGTCGAACCACTCTTCCCGGAAACTCTCTTTAACGGCTGAAGACACCAGATAACCTCCAGTGCCTCCAATATGCTTGACGCAGCTCGCCCCCACAGGGGAATTACCCTGCGTGCGTCAGCCAGTCGCTATGCTGCGGCAGTTTTCCTTTCACCGCATCAAAATACATAGCCTGCAATTTCTCGGTTACCGGTCCGCGCTTGCCAGCGCCAATAGCACGACCGTCCAGCTCACGAATTGGCAGCACTTCAGCTGCGGTACCAGTAAAGAACGCTTCGTCGGCAACATACACTTCATCGCGAGTAATACGACGCTCTTTCACCGGAATGTTCAACTCGGCGGCAAAATCCAGAATGGTTTGGCGGGTAATGCCTTCCAGGCAAGAAGTCAGCTCTGGTGTGTGCAGAATCCCATTGCGCATGATAAAGATGTTTTCGCCCGAACCCTCAGCCACATAACCTTCGTTATCGAGCAGCAGCGCTTCTTCACAGCCACTGGCAATAGCTTCGTTCAACGCCAGCATGGAGTTGATGTAGTTGCCGTTTGCCTTCGCCTTACACATGGTGATGTTAACGTGGTGGCGAGTGTATGAAGAGGTGCGCACCTTGATGCCAACTTCCTTGGCTTCTGGCGACATGTACGAAGGCCAACTCCAGGCCGCAACCATTACATGAACCTTCAGGTTATCCGCACGCAGACCCATGCCTTCAGAGCCCAAAAACACCATCGGGCGCAGGTAGGCTTCATCAAGGTTATTCTCACGAACCGCTGCAAGTTGAGCTGCGTTCAGCTCTTCTTTGCTGAACGGCATCTTCATGTTCAGAATATGGGCAGAGCGGAATAGACGATCGGTATGGTCCTGCAGGCGAAAAATAGCCGGGCCATTCGCAGTGTTGTAAGCGCGCACCCCTTCAAAACAGCCCAGGCCGTAGTGCAGAGTGTGGGTCAGGACGTGGGTTTTGGCTTCACGCCAGGGGACCATTTCACCATCCAGCCAGATAACGCCATCGCGATCAGCCATCGTCATGCTTCGTTGCTCCTAAAAAAGCGGTTTTTGGAAACCTAGTGTAGTCTGGCATTCTATCAGGAAATTTTGGCGGAACGACACTAGGCTGGCGACACCAACATGATTTTCTTCCAGACGGACTGAATGTATCGCCGCTCGCCTGTGAACGCATCACTCGCCACCTGGCTATTAAGATTTTGCAGGGCTCGTCGGTGAATGCTGGACCGTAAGGCGATATAAGCCTCACGCAGCTTCTCCGCATCGCCCACAGGCAACACCCCAGCCCGACCCAACTCCTCCATTTGCCGGATGTTGTCAGACCACTGGGTCAGCTCCGGGTGCGCCTCACTCCAGGCCAGCATCAGGTACTGCACCATGAATTCCATATCCACAATGCCGCCCGCATCGTGCTTTATGTGAAAGGTCTCTTCCCGCTGGCTTTCAGGCGTACCCAGATTGCTGCGCATTTTCTCGCGCATCTCCAGCACTTCCTGCCGCAGGGAATCCTTGTCACGTTTCTGGCAAAGTATGTCGTGTCGAACCGTCTCAAACGCTGCAATTGTTTGCTTGCTCCCTGCAACGCCTCGGGCCCGAGCCAAGGCTTGATGTTCCCACGTCCAGGCGTCGTTGCGCTGGTACTTTTCAAATGCACTCAGGGTACTCACCAACAACCCCGAATTACCCGATGGTCGCAGCCGCATATCGACCTCATACAACTGGCCGGAAGGGGTTTGCGCATTCAGGATATGAACAATGCGCTGGCCAAGGCGCGTATAGAACACCACGTTATCAATGGGTTTATCACCATCCGTTGTTAACTCTGGGTCTGCAGTGTGAACAAACACCAAGTCAAGATCCGAAGTGTAGCCCAGCTCGATGCCACCGAGTTTTCCGTAGCCAATCACCGCAAAGTCCGTGCCGCCGCTCGCCCCTTCAGCTTGCCCGGGATACCCATGGCGGGCGACCAGATTGGCGAAAGCAACGTCGACCACATGATCAAGCACCACCTCTGCAATCCAGGTGAGATAGTCACTTACCTTCATGAGAGGCAAGGTGCCCTTTAGCTCGGAGGCCGCAACGCGGAGGGTGTGGGCCTTTTTAAAGTGGCGCAGCGACTCCATCTGGTTTTCCAGATCATCATATGAAATCCGCAGCATTTGCTGACGCAGGTCATCCTGCAACTCTTCTCGCGCCGGCGGGCTGTATAGGCTTTCAGCGTTAAGCAACTCATCCAACAGCAAAGGGGTTTCAGCCAACTGCCGGGCAATCCAGGGGCTGTCGCTACACAGGCTTACCAGTTGCGCGCGGGCTCCGGGGTTTTCCAGCAATAAAACCATGTAGGCCGTTCGGCGCAAAATCGCTTCAACCAAAAGCAAAACACGGGACAAGGTTTCTGATGGTTTCTCCACTTCCGATAACGCTTCCAGAAGCACCGGCATAAACTGGTTCAGTCGCTTACGCCCCTGCGTCTGCATAGTCTGAACGGTGCGACTGTCACGCAAACTGGCGAGTAGACCAAGACTTCCCGCCGGGTCTTCATAGCCGTGTTCTTCCAGCCACTCGGTATCTGAAGCCTCATCAACTTCCGCCAGCCAAAGCTCACACCAGCCTTCATCCAAGGTTGTCTGGGCACTGTCTTCGCCTTCCTCTGTGGCAATAATGTTAGCAAAATGGGTTGCTACATTTTCTCGGTGCAGTGCCAAAGCATGCTGGCAGCATGGCCAATCGTCGAAGCCCATAATCACTGCGATGCGCGCTCTTGAAATCTCATCCTCGGGCAGCAGCTGGGTTTGTTTGTCCTCCATGCCCTGCAGGGCATGCTCAAGGTTGCGAAGAAAAACATAGGCTTCGCGAAGCTCGTTGACTACCCGCGAAGGCAAGAGCTCCAACTCCTCCAGCTCTTTCAGAATAACCAACAATTCACGCTGTTGAAGCTCTCTGTCGCGGCCGCCACGGATGAGCTGGAAGGCCTGAACCACAAATTCGATTTCACGAATACCGCCACTGCCAAGCTTGATATTATTCTCAAGGCCTTGCCTGCGGACTTCGCGACCAATCATCGCCTTCATACTGCGCAGTGACTCAAACGCGCTGAAATCGATGTAACGGCGATACACAAAGGGCCGGAGGCTTTCCATCAGAACTTCCCCAGCCTTTCGATCACCCGCTACCACACGTGACTTGACCATGGCGTAACGCTCCCAGTCTCGCCCCTGATCCTGATAGTAGGTTTCCAGTGCGGCGAAACTCAGTGCAAGCGCACCACTTTGCCCATAAGGGCGCAGGCGCATATCCACACGGAACACAAAGCCATCAGCGGTGATCTGGTCCAGCGCCTGAATCAAACGCTGGCCAAGCCGGATGAAAAACTGCTGGTTGTCCAGTGAACGCCGACCACCTCGGGTTTCGCCTTTGCTGGGAAACGCAAAAATCAGATCAATATCCGAAGACACATTCAACTCACGTCCGCCCAGCTTTCCCATGCCGATAACAATCAAGGATTGGGGCGCCTCTGCACCTGTCACCGGGTCCAAACCCCAGGGGGTGCCATACTGCTCACAGGCGGCTTCGTTCAGCCAGTCCAGCGCACCCTGAATGCACACCTCAGCAAATGCACTGGTCGCCGCCATGGTTTCCGCCAGATCAGCCCAGCGCAGCAAATCCCGCCAGATAATTCGGAACTGCGCCTCCCGGCGGAAACGACGCAAAGCCACATGCAGGCCGGGTTCATCCGTTACTTCCGAAAGATACTCACTACAACGTACCTGAAGATACTCTGGCGTGGTGGGCTCGCTCAGCAATCGCGACTCCAAAAGAGTGCGCACCTGCTTTGGATGCCGCTCAAGGGTTTGCCGCAAAAACAGACTCCGCGCCATGGCTTGGGCAACGATATCTTCCGACACGTTGGCATCCGCCAGCAGCCAGCCTGGCAAACCTCCCGGAAAAACCGATGCCCAACTGGCAGAAACATCATCCGCCAACGGCAAAGGAAGGCTATTCCATGGCTCGGACATAATGCAAACCCCTGTCTCTCTGTTATATTTCCGTTACTGTATAACGAACTTACCCGAGACTGAACAGGCCAACACCGGATGCTGAGAAACCGCTTCCCCCTCAACGCGGAACATGAAAAAAGCAAGATACCTATGGGCGGGCTCATCCGGAGGCGGGCAAAAAACCTGTTCATGGTACTGATCACGCTACTGTCCACCCACATATTGATTATATGGGCGGTGGAGGATCTGACGCTGTTCGAGTCGCTTTGGATGACCATGACCACCATCGCGACTGTAGGCTATGGCGACTTCGCACCCGTCACCTACATTGGCAGGATCAGCACCATTTTATTCATATTCGTGGGCGCTATTACATTAATGACGCTGATTGTCAGCGATTTTATCGAGTACCGGTTCTACCGCCGGGAACGCATTCTCACCGGACGCTGGATCTATAAAATGAACAACCACATTGTTATTATCAATACCCCGAGACACGGCGGCACCACGTACTTCATGCGCTTTGCAACGCAAATCCGGGCCGTGCAGGGCTATGAGAGCATTCCCATCATGCTACTTACCCGGGAATTCCCCAGCGGTTTGCCAGCCGAGCTGTCCGATTTGGGGATCGTTCACTACCATGGCTCCGGGTTCGATCCCGAAGCATTGAAGGCCGTACACGCGGGCAGCGCCAAACACATTGTTGTATTGGCTGCTGACGAATCCGACCCACATTCAGACAGCCTCACCTTCGACATATCCCACCGCCTTGGCGAGCTCAATCTGGGCCAGAAAACAACCGTAGAGTGCGTTACAGACGCCAACCGCAGCCGCTACAAAGAACTTGGCGTTCGGGCCGTTATTCGCCCGGTTCGCACCTACCCTGAGATCATGGTGCGCTCTGTAGTGGCTCCGGGATCAGAAAAAGTTCTGGAGGACATGTTCAACTACGAGCAGGACCACCCACACCGCTACGACCTGGAACTGGATGATCTTAACTGGGCTGATATTGTCAGCGCATTGATTCGCCATGGCATTGGTACCGCACTGGCCTATATTAATCATGACGACGAGGTTATTTGCCACCCGGCCATAACCGAAGAGATTGAGGGCAAAGGCCTTATCGTGCTGGTCAAATCCAGCGACACGCCAGATCTGGAGGTGGTTAAAGAGGCTCTGGAGCGCTATCGCAAGTTTATGGAAAAATGGAGAAACATGCAGGAAGATGCGACCATAACCAATACTTCAAACCCTACTACTCACTGAGCAATTTTCCCAGGCATCGTCTATGGAGTCCGTCCTTTTCCAGCCGCTGGTAGATGCGCTTGCATCCGGTCAGCCTACGGCCGTTGTTGACGCCGCGAATCTATTCAACGCTGCCGACCTTGCCGAATTTATCGAGCAAAATATTGAGGGAGAAACAGGCCGCGCTCTGTTTAAGGGCCTCCCTATTGCTCTACGAGCGAAAGTTCTGGGCTATACCAACCCGGACACCCAGCTGCTACTAACCGAAACAACACCTCTGGCTGAACTGGCATTACTTACCACAGAAATGCCATCGGACGACCGGGTTGATTTTTTCAACCTGCTTGAAGAGCCTCGTCAGAAACAGCTAATCAAAAAGCTTGACCAGGAAGATCAGGAAGACCTTACCGCGCTTTTGGCATACCCAGAGGGCACGGCTGGCGCTTTGATGAGCACGGATTACGCAGTGTTTGAGTCCGGCATCACCGCGAGTAAAGCCATAGATATCCTGCGCAAAACAGCAGAAAACAAAGAAACCATCTACCAATCCTACGTGATTGATGAAGACCAGGTGCTGATCGGCGTAGTGTCCTTGCGCCGACTGATTATTGCCAAGCCCGACACCGTTATCGACTCCCTGCTCGCCACGGGCCTGGTGACTACGCACACGAACACGTCGCAGGACGATGTAGCCAGGCTGATTGCCAAGTACGACCTCCTGGCACTACCCGTTGTAGACGACCACAACCGCCTTGCCGGCATCATCACCTACGATGACGCCATGGACGTTATCGAGGCAGAGGCAACGGAAGACATTCACAAAGGCGGTACGGTCAGCAATCTCGATTCAGGCATTACTCTGGCCTCACCTTTTTCACTCTACCGATCCCGTATCCAGTGGTTAGTTATTCTGGTGTTTGCCAACATCTTCACTGGTGCCGGTATCGCGCATTTTGAAGAGATCATAGGCGCTCATCTGGCTTTGCTGTTCTTCATGCCACTCCTGGTTGCCAGCGCTGGCAACGCAGGGGCACAATCCGCCACACTGGTTGTAAGGGGCATCGCAACGGGAGATGTGGTAAACCGCGATTGGCTTCGCCTGTTTAATAAAGAGCTACTCGTGGCAACCGCCCTCGGCCTGAGCATGGCGCTGACGGTGTGGGTTGTAGGCATATTTCGCACGGAGATGGTTATAGCCACAATTGTAGCCATCACCATGATTGCGGTTGTGCTTGCCGGCGGGCTAATAGGCATCCTGCTGCCACTGCTGCTCAATCGAATGGGCATTGACCCTGCTGCAGCCAGCATTCCCCTTATCACAACCATTGCCGACGTAAGCGGTGTACTGATCTATTTCAGTATCGCCACATTGATTTTAGGGGCCTAGCGAGCGCCTTGCTCGATTCGCCAGCAAGCCAAGCTGACATTGACCAAGTTCTGGCTTGTCCAGCAAATCCTCCAAAGACTGACCCTTGGCCAAGGCCTCAACTACTGTGGCAAAGGACTGCCCCAGCCCGGAAGCTTCCGCCTGCACAGCCAGCGCCTGAACATCCAGTCCATCAAGCGATACGCTCCCCTGCACAAGCCAGGCATAACTAAGTCGGTGTAAAAGGCGATCAAGGTCATCATGCGTGTCGACCTGTACGTCGTTATCTTCGGCCGTAACATGTATTCCTGCAAGGTAGTAACCCTGCTCAGCCTTACTGATCAGATTCAGAAACACCGGGCATTGCCGGGCGAGCGTTTCTGCCCATACAAGCAGCCTGGATGGATCGCCTGAGACAAGCTCAAACTCCACTTCGTGCAGCGGCTTTTCCTGTCCGCCAGCGGCGATGACGCCCTCATCTACAGCACATTCAATCACCGCCTTACCATCGTCCAGCATAATCACTTGGCGGGTAAAATTGGTTTCAAACACCGGCGCTAGCCGCGCCAAATCCCCATAATCGCCCAACGAGGTCTCCGCCAGCAGCCCCAACGAAAGAGAAGGGCCCGAAACTGGCCACTCCCATTCATCGCGGCGGTGCGCGCCGTTCACGAACTCGCCGCGGGTTTTTAGTGTCTGTATGTACTGACTACCCGCTTGGCGCACACGAAGGGCTGCCTGTTGATTATTCAGCTCCGCATCGGGGGTGTCATAGTAACAGTTCACCAAAGATTTCTTGCTGCCTACTTGAGCTTCTGGCTGAGCCAACAACCAACCCATAGCCGCTAAGAGGCTGGCGGTGTTTAGGCTCAGTTTTATTTCCAACTCTTCCGCCATACTTGTCGCACCTTCAATTTCTGCGAACCATAAACGCAAAAACCGGTGACCCTAAGGTCACCGGTTTTCAATACTAAACTAAGTGATTAGCTGTCTAATCAGAAGTAGTAAGTGCCACCAACCGAGACAGAAGAAGCCTGACTCTCGTTAGCAATACCGTAAACTCCGTCATCACCGCCACCCAGGTAGCCTTCAACGTAGACATACATGTTGTCTGACAAGTTATGAAGCGCCTGCAGGGTAATGGTGTCATTTTTCGCATCGCCGCTGATGCCATCAGCCTCGGCCATTTCATAAGAGAGTGCGAAAACGTTCTTGCCCAAAGAGTAGGTTCCCATCAGACCGATAACACTGTAGGCATCTTTACGGGTCTGATACTCAAGAGAAACACCCAGCGCATCCATGCTATAAGCTGCACGCACACCGTAGGTATTTTCGTTGCTCAGGGGAGCTTCTGGCGCTGCCGAGGAATACCCTGTGGCTCCATCGTTAGAATCCATAGCAAAGGCAAGGGTCAGCGCATCTACGGAGTAGATTGCAGCCAACTGGTACGGATAGCTCTTCTTGCCACCTGACTGTGCATCACCATCACCATTGACCTGCACAGCAGCACCCAGTTTCAATCCACCGAAAGATGGTGTCATGTACTGGATCAGGTCGCCTTCACCAGTAGTGTAGTTGCCACCAATGTTGTAGGTACCAACTTCGTAGTAGTTAGCAATCTTGTCAATTGCACTTTCGTACAACGAGTCATCAGAGCCAACCCACAACTGACCGAAGTTATCACCTTTAACACCGATGTATGCTTCATCCAGTTTGATACGGCCACGGCCTTTAGACTTATCGTCTGCATCAATGCCATCAAGCTCAATCTTCATAAAACCAGTAAGACCTGGCGAAATCTCATGACTATGGGTCAAACCAATTGTAGAGCCATTGTCATTGTGGGCAAGGTTGCTGTTGCCACCGTCAACACTGGTATGCGTCAGCGCATACTGGATATTGCCGTAAAAGGTCGGCAGGTTGCTTTCCTGAGCCATAGCGGTGCCGGAAAAAGCGACGGCAGCAATAGCTGATGCAATGAGAGTCTTCTTCATGTTGTATGTCCTTTTGCGAGTTATTTCAGGTTTTAACAACGGGTTAATCCCGATTTCTATAAGCTGCCCCAGAAAACCGGATGGCTCTTATTTTAGGTTTGCAACATGTCAAATCTATGACAAAGAAGCAACTTTTCTTATCATAAAGATCTACGACCAGTCAGCTCTTTATGCTTCAGTCACTTATGGCACACTCTTAATGCGCCGCATGATGACTCACTTTTAATACATGAACGCTTACTTTGCAAACATTTCATGTCATTTTTTTAACTCATTTAATGCCAAAAATGCAAATCCTTATTCCATTACAACTTTGGCCTGGGCTCTTCTGCGCTTCGCGTGAGGGTAAATCAACGTTTGCCTGAATAAGTTTGCAACAACACTCAGCGGGTTGAAAGCATAAAAGTTACCGGCCCGTCATTAACCAGGCTTACCTTCATATCTGCGCCGAACAAACCTTCTCCAACCCTTGCTGCGCCAAGCTCCGCCCGTGCCAGATCAAGGAAACTGGCGTACTGAATTTCTGCCAAATCCGGAGCAGCAGCACATGAAAATCCAGGACGTGTACCTGAAGAGGTATCAGCAGCAAGTGTAAACTGGGGTACGACAAGCAAGGCGCCACCTGCATCTAACACACTAAGGTTCATGCGCCCCGCTTCATCAGGAAAGATGCGATAGGTAAGTATTTTCCGAAGCAACTGTTTTGTTTCATTCTGTCCATCTCCCCGCTCCACACCCAGCAACACTAAAATACCGGTATCTATGCGCGAAATTTCACGACCGTTAACGTCGACACTGGCTTTTGACACCCGCTGGATAAGTCCTTTCATCCGTTTTTTTGTTAACTCCGGTCAATGAGAATTACAAACAGGCAAGAGTGTAGCCATGCTCGCAGATTCTCGCAACCCCGACTAACGGCTAGCGTCAGCCAGCATTTTTATCCGCTCTCGCAATCACCTCATCAACACTTCTCAGCAGCGCATCCACAATGGCAGGCTCAGATGCTGAATGCCCGGCTTCGCGGATGATTCGCAGCTCCGCTTCGGGCCACGCATTGCTGAGGGCAAGCGCATTATCCAACGGACACACCATGTCGTAGCGACCATGAACAATAATGGCGGGTATATCCCGAAGCTTGTGTGCATTCCTTACAATCTGATTATCTTCGAGAAACGCAGCATTCATGAAATAGTGGCACTCGATTCGCGCCAGTGCGATGGCAACATGCGGATGGCCAAAATGCTCAACAACTCGCGGATTCGGGTGCAACGTAGCGCAGCGGCCTTCCCACAAAGACCAAGCCTTCGCAGCCTGCATCTGTTCCAATTCGTTACTGCTGGTCAGCCTACGGTAGTAAGCGCTGACCATATCGCTGCGCTCACCCTCAGGTATCGGGGCCTCAAATTCCTGCCAGTAGTCTGGAAATACACGGCTTGCACCGTCCTGATAGAACCAGGAAATATCCCGTGGGCGGCACAGAAAAACACCCCGGAGCACAAGCCCTATAACCCGATCAGCATGGGCTTGGGCGTACACAAGGCTGAGAGTCGAACCCCAACTCCCTCCAAACAACAGCCAGCGCTCAATCCCCAGGAATTCGCGAATGGTTTCCATATCTTGAACCAGCTTGTCGGTGCTGTTCCCCTCAAGTTCCGCCAGGGGTGTGGAGTGACCAGCTCCGCGCTGATCCACAAGAATGACCCGAAAACGCTCTGCATCAAAGAATCTGCGGTGGTAATCCTCGCACCCTCCTCCAGGGCCGCCATGAACAAAGAGAACGGGAATCCCCTCCGGATTGCCACTTTCCTCAACATACAGCTCATGGGGCTCTTCCACCGCCAGCCGGTGCTTCGCGTATGGTTTGATGTCCGGGTACAGGGTAAGCATGGGGAGCTCCGCTGATCAGTTTAGGGTCGAAGATAGTGTAGCCGAGATAAGCGGGCACCGGTTGACTTTGCATATACCGGAGGCCAAAAAAAGGCCGGGGCTGTGTTACCAGCGCCGGCCTGATTCAGAACGTAAGCCTTACTTTTTATTCGCGCGCTTGCGCTCGTTTTCGGTAAGGTGCTTCTTACGCAGACGAATAGATTTTGGCGTTACTTCAACCAACTCATCGTCATCAATAAATTCCAGCGCCTGTTCGAGGGTAAACTTGATCGGCGGCACCAAGCCAATGACTTCGTCCTTGCCGGAGGCACGCATGTTGTCCAGCTTCTTACCCTTGGTGGGGTTAATCACCAAGTCGTTTTCACGGCTATGTATCCCGCAAAGCTGTCCTTCATAGATATCCTGACCCGGGTCGAGGAAAAGCTTGCCACGGCTCTGGAGAGTCTCCAGCGAGTAGGTCAACGCTGTACCTGTAGCCATAGACACCAACACACCGTTCTGGCGGCTTGTAACGTCACCGCTCTTGATCGGCCCGTAATGGCTGAAGGTTGAGGTAAGAATACCTGTACCGGAGGTCATGGTCAGAAAACTGTTACGGAAGCCGATAAGCCCACGTGCAGGAATGGTGTACTCAAGGCGCATACGGCCCTTGCCATCCGGCACCATATTGGTGAGATCGCCCTTACGCAGACCCATTTGCTCCATCAAAGAGCCCTGGTGCTGCTCTTCGATATCAACAATAACATTCTCGTACGGCTCTTGCTTCTCGCCATCCACTTCCTTGATGACCACTTCCGGGCGACCCACGGCCAGCTCAAAGTTTTCGCGGCGCATGTTTTCAATCAGAACCGAAAGATGCAGTTCACCACGCCCGGATACCTTGAACTTATCTGCCGAGTCGCCTTCTTCTACACGCAGGGCAACGTTGTGCAGCAATTCCTTCTCAAGGCGATCCTTGATGTTCCGACTGGTCACAAACTTGCCTTCCTTGCCGCAGAAGGGCGAGTCGTTAACCTGGAAGGTCATGGATACAGTAGGCTCATCTACTGTCAACGGAGGCAACGCCTCAACGTTGTTCATGTCACACAAGGTGTCTGAGATGTAAAGCTGATCCAGGCCACTTACGCACACAATGTCGCCAGCCTGGGCTTCTTGTACTTCCACCCGTTGCAAACCGGAATGCCCCATAATCTTGAGGATGCGGCCCTGGCGCTTTTTGCCGTCAGCACCAATCGCAACAACTGGCGAGTTGGTTGTAATCTTTCCGCGTGCAATACGACCAATACCGATCACACCAAGAAAGCTGCTGTAATCGAGCTGGGATATCTGCATCTGGAAGGGACCTTCCGGATCAACAGACGGCGCGGGCACGTGATCAACGATTGCCTGGAATACGGCATCCATGTTGTCTGCCAGATCCTCATGGTCCAGGCCGGCTACACCGTTCAGGGCGCTGGCATAAACAATCGGGAAATCCAGCTGCTCATCGGTTGCACCGAGGCTGTCAAACAGATCGAAAACCTGGTCTACAACCCAATCCGGGCGCGCGCCCGGGCGGTCAACCTTGTTCACAACCACAATTGGGCGAAGCCCGGCTGCAAAAGCCTTTTGGGTTACAAAGCGGGTCTGGGGCATGGGGCCGTCGATGGAATCTACCACCAGCAGCACGCAATCAACCATGCTCATCACTCGTTCCACTTCGCCGCCAAAATCCGCGTGCCCAGGGGTGTCTACAATATTGATGTCGTAGCCATTCCACTTAAGGGCGGTGTTTTTGGCAAGAATAGTAATGCCCCGCTCTTTTTCCTGGTCGTTGGAATCCATGACGCGCTCGTTCTCGAGCTCTTTGCGATCCAGGGTGCCGGACAGACGCAGCAGTTTGTCTACAAGCGTGGTCTTACCATGGTCAACGTGGGCGATAATGGCGATATTACGAAGTTTTTCAATCACAAATTTATTCCTGAGAAATGCACTCAATGATCCAAGAAAGCCATTCAGGGACAACCCCGCACACGCCATCTCAAATCTGTAAAATGGATTCATCCACTGGAACCTGGCGGCCCAGCGCCCTGCATGTCGCGCCCAGGCTAATAGCCTGAGCCCATGCAGAGAAAATGAAGCGGCGCGCAGTATATCGAAAACACTGCACCGTTAATATGCAGAAGAACGCCTATTTCTTAATCAATTTCACGAAGCGATCTCATCGCACCAACTTGGTGCAGAATGTCGAGCCAGCCTCGCCTCTCGCACCATTATGGCGCACATCGTGCCCGTTAAGCCAATCACTCCCGTCGCCGCCAGCTCCGAGTACCGCCCAAAGACGCCATAAATGTTCAGATCCTGGGCAACCATTCAAAACTGGCAAGCGCCTTGCTTTAATCCACCTATCAGGTTTTTTAAACCTTCTGCTCAGCGCAAATGTGAAGGTAAGAACCAACAGCTTTTGTTAAGCTGCGCAGACCTGTATACCAGACCGGAGTTAAGCCCCCACAGAGCGATCCGGAACAAAGATCACGAATACGCCCGCGGTGCGGGAATACATACGGAGCATGCACATGTCCAAGACAGTTGATTTGATTAAAGAGCACGAAGTGAAGTGGGTTGATATGCGCTTCACCGACAGCCGCGGTAAAGAGCAGCACGTCACCATACCTGCAACTGAAGTCAACGAAGACTTCTTCGCCGAAGGCAAGATGTTTGACGGCTCCTCCATTGCCGGCTGGAAAGGCATCAACGAATCCGACATGATCCTGATGCCGGATGACAGCAGCTCCGTACTTGACCCCTTCACCGAAGAAAGCACCGTCAACATCACCTGCGACATTGTTGAGCCTTCTACCATGCAAGGCTATGAGCGGGACCCACGCTCTGTTGCCCGCCGGGCAGAGGAATACCTGAAATCCACAGGCATCGCAGACGGCGCGCTGTTTGGCCCGGAGCCGGAATTTTTCGTTTTCGATTCGGCCAAGTGGAAAACCGATATGCAGGGCTCCATGTATTCGCTTCACTCTGAAGAAGCGGCCTGGGTTTCCGGCGACGACTTTAATGGCAACAACATCGGCCACCGCCCTGGTGTGAAAGGCGGTTATTTCCCCGTACCACCCGTCGACAGTCTGCACGACCTGCGGGGCGCAATGTGCGCAGCTATGGAATCCATGGGCCTGGTTATTGAAGTACACCACCATGAAGTGGGAACAGCTGGCCAGTGTGAAATCGGTGTTGGCCCAAACACACTGACCAAAAAAGCAGACGAAGTTCAAATTCTTAAGTACTGCGTACACAACGTTGCCCACGCCTACGGCAAAACTGCGACCTTCATGCCCAAGCCGGTAGTCGGTGATAACGGCTCAGGCATGCACGTCCACATGAGCTTGAACAAAGACGGCAAAAACCTGTTTGCAGGCGACAGCTATGCGGGCCTGAGTGAAATGGCGCTGTTCTACGTTGGCGGGATCATCAAACACGCCAAAGCCTTGAACGCGTTCACCAACCCGGCCACAAACAGCTATAAGCGCCTGGTTCCCCATTACGAAGCGCCAGTCATGCTGGCTTATTCTGCGCGCAACCGCTCTGCATCCATCCGTATTCCGTATGTCACTAGCCCGAAAGCACGCCGTGTGGAAGTGCGCTTCCCTGATCCGGCTGCCAACCCATACCTGGCGTTTGCTGCGCTGATGATGGCCGGCCTTGATGGTATCCAGAACAAGATTCACCCTGGCGACGCCATGGACAAGGATCTGTACGACCTGCCGAAAGAAGAAGCGCTAAGCATCCCCAAGGTGGCAGAGACACTGCAGGAAGCCCTGGACGCCTTGAAAGCAGACCATGAGTTCCTGACCCGTGGTGGAGTATTTACAGAAGATATGATTCAGGGCTACATTGACCTGAAGCGCGGTGAAGTTGAGCGTATCAACATGACTACTCACCCGGTTGAGTTCGAACTCTACTATTCGTGCTAAAAGTCTTGCCGCAGCCCACTAAAAGCTGCACTGGCACTGAATAGTCCTAGCAAAAGCCCCGCTCTCACAAGCGGGGCTTTTTTGTAGCGAGATTTTGTGATCCTCGACACAACACCGCAGCTCTTAACGATATGTAATCATCATCTCCCCACCACCGCATTGAAAAGGCCCGCCCGGCCATTGATAATCAGACTACATATTACTGTAGGCTGCACTTATGAAATCAACGCTTGGAATCACCGCGGGGCTGATGCTCCTGATCTCAGGGCAGGTCACCGCAGAGGTGTACCGCAACGTGGATGCGCAAGGCAATGTCACTTTCTCCGATGAGCCCTCGAAAGGTGCTGAAAAGGTCAAGGTGAAGCCAGTGACAACCATTACTCTCCCAAAACCGCAGAATGTTCAGGAAACCGACAAGCTGCGAGAAGAAGTGAAGCGGGAAGGCTCCATATACGAGAGCGTTTCTTTCACATACCCTGAAAACGACCAGGCATTCCACTCTGGCAACGGCGACGTGCAGTTCAAAATGAGCAGCTCACCCGGGCTTGCATCTGGCCACAAATATGAAGTAACTCTGGATGGTCAGCCCGTTGGCCAGAGCGCGTCTGGCTCTGTCACCGTTCGCAACGTGTTTCGCGGCACACATGAGGCCGGGATTCATATTGTGGACAGAAACGGCGTTCAGATTAAAACCGGCAGCCCTATACGCTTTACCATTCACCGCCCCTCTCTTCAGAACTGACGCGAACGCACCATTTTGGTGCGCCCGCGCAGCAATAGTGCAACAATAACGCGGATAGCAGAGACGTAATACGTCGACCTGTCCGCTCCTCTGTTGCTTTGGCCGCCCCCACTCACAGGCCGCCACAGCGCCCAGGGCGGCAGGTTTAAACACCCAGTCATCAACTTATCGAAATTGGTTCGATTTTTGCTGCACTCTGTTATTGCGGCCAGAAAGGGCCCAGGGAGTTACTGGCCAAGCGCCACCCCAACCTATCTTGCCTTAGCCAACAGGACGCACCCATGGAACACCTCCCAGCATCTGCAAACCAATTCAAAAACATGCTGGACAACCTCTCCACAGCAGTCATTGTGCTGGAGCGCAATCTGACAATACGCTACCTGAACCCTGCCGCCGAAAATCTGTTTGAAACCAGCTTGACTCGTAGCGCGGGCCTTGCACTCAGTGACATCCTGCTGGGTTCGGATGAGGCCTTTAAGACCCTGCGCAAAGCAGCGATGACCAACCAATCTTACACTCGCCGGGAAACCGAATTCCTTATGGCCAGCGGCTCTCTGCGAATGGTGGACTACTCTGTATCGCCTCTGGAGCAAACACCCGCAGTATTACTGGTAGAAATTCAGCCCAGGGATCGCCTGCTGCGTATAAGTCGAGAAGAAGATCTAATCGCCCAGCAGGAAACCACTCGCATCCTGGTGCGGGGCATGGCCCATGAAATAAAGAACCCTCTTGGAGGGATTCGCGGCGCTGCACAACTTCTTGACCGGGAACTGGGCAGCGAAGACCTCCGGGAATATACCCGGGTAATCATTGATGAGGCCGACCGCTTACGCAGCTTGGTTGATCGCATGCTGGGCCCCAACAAAGCCCTGAAACTGGCACCAATCAACATTCACGAAATCCTTGAGCGCGTGCGCACTCTGCTGGAAGCTGAAAGCAAAGGAAAAGTGGTATTCCAGCGAGATTACGACCCCAGCCTGCCCGAGCTTTCCGGGGACAAAGAGCTGTTGATTCAGGCGTTTCTCAACATTGCCCGCAATGCCATGGAAGCGGTATTTGAAAGTCCTGCCAAACACTTTGGCGATGACAAAACTCCCACCATTACGTTTCGCACGCGCGCCCTTAGACAGGTGTCCATTGGCCCCAACCGCCACCGCCTTGCGTGCCGGGTAGACATCATCGACAACGGACCGGGGATTGCGCCCGAGCTGCGCCAGAATATTTTCTATCCGATGATCAGCGGTCGCGCCAATGGCACTGGGCTCGGGCTATCCATTACACAAAGCATTATCGGCCAACACCATGGGCTGGTTGAGTGCGAGAGTGAGCCGGGCCAGACTGACTTCATTATCTTCCTGCCTCTGGAGAGCACCACATGAACCAGGAATCCGCCAAGGTCTGGATCGTCGATGACGATCGGAGCATTCGCTGGGTGCTGGAGCGCGCCCTCGTCCAGGCTGGATTGCAGCCCACCGTTTTCGAGAGCGGCGATACCATCATGAAGCGGCTGGAGCAGGAGCAGCCCGACGCCATTATCAGCGACATCCGCATGCCCGGCATAGACGGCATCGCGTTGCTGTTACGAATTACGGAAGCTTATCCGGACATACCCGTTATCATCATGACGGCTCACTCTGACCTGGAAAGCGCGGTCACCAGCTATCAGACCGGGGCTTTCGAGTACCTCCCAAAGCCCTTTGACGTGGACGATGCCGTTGCACTGGCAATGCGAGCTGTGGCTCACAGCCATGAACGGCGAGCGGACTCAAAACCAAAAACAGAAGCCCTTCAACACAGCACAGAAATCATCGGTGAAGCCCCTGCCATGCAGGAAGTTTTTCGTGCTATAGGTCGGCTCTCACACTCCAACATCACTGTTCTGATCAATGGTGAAAGCGGAACAGGCAAAGAGCTGGTTGCTCAAGCCCTGCACAACCACAGCCCAAGGGCACAGCTTCCTTTCATTGCCCTGAATATGGCGGCGATTCCCAGAGACCTTATAGAATCTGAACTCTTCGGCCATGAGAAAGGTGCCTTCACCGGCGCCTCGGCTATACGTCAAGGGCGATTCGAGCAGGCTAACGGCGGCACACTGTTTCTTGATGAAATTGGCGATATGCCTGGCGACACGCAAACCCGCCTACTACGAGTTCTGGCTGACGGCGAGTTTTATCGGGTTGGGGGTACCACACCCGTCAAGGTAGATGTGCGCATCATCGCCGCCACCCACCAGAATCTGGAGAAACTCGTAGAGTCGGGGGAATTCCGGGAAGACCTCTTCCATCGCCTGAACGTTATTCGCGTGCACCTACCGAAACTGGCCGAGCGCCGCGAAGATATCCATCGGCTTATGCAGCATTTTTTGCAGCGGGCCGCTAATGAACTGAAGGTTGAACCAAAAATTCTGCGGCCAGAAACACAGAGTTACCTCACCACCTTGCCTTGGCCCGGTAACGTACGACAGCTTGAGAATGTTTGCCGGTGGCTAACGGTGATGGCCAGTGGGCGCGAGGTGCATATCAATGACCTGCCTCCCGAACTGCGCCACCAGGGCGAGCAGCCCATGGCTGGTGCTACTTGGCAGGAAGGACTAAAGAACTGGGCTCATCAGGAACTGAGACGAGGAGAAACAGCCATTCTCGAATCCGCCATGCCGGAATTTGAAAAAATCATGATCGAGACAGCACTGGAATACACAGGTGGAAAGCGTCGGGACGCCTCGGTTCTCCTTGGCTGGGGACGAAATACCCTGACTCGTAAAATCAATGAGCTGGGCATGGATCGCACCGAAGAAGACTAGACTTACAAAAACTAAAAACGACTACCTGAGTAGCCGTTTTTCTTTACAAAATGAAATCACCAGAGCCTAGAACGGGATATCATCATCAAAATCATCTACCGGCTCTGGCATACTGCTGCCCTGTGCTGGCTGGCCCTGGTTTTGACCCTGATTATAACCTTGGTTATAGGCACCGGACTGCGGGGGGTTATTCTGGGCCTGCGCAGCAGGTACTGATTGCTGCTGAGGGCGCCCGGCAGGTGCCCCTTGGCTCATACCACCTTCGCCACCACTACGACTATCCAGCATCTGCATCTGACCATTAATGTCGACGACCACCTCAGTGGTGTAAACATCCTGGCCTTCCTTGTTCTGCCATTTGCGCGTCTGCAGCTTGCCTTCGATATAGACTTTAGAGCCTTTCCGCAGGTACTGCCCGGCAATTTCGGCAATTTTTCCAAACATGACAATGCGGTGCCATTCGGTTTTTGGGACCATCTGACCTGTCTGGCGATCCTTGTAGCTCTCATCCGTCGCAAGAGTCAGGTTCACCACGGCGTTGCCGTTCGGGGTGTAACGAGTATCCGGATCCTGCCCGAGATTCCCGATAAGAATAACTTTGTTTACGCCTCTTGCCATGTTCTGCTCCTGATTCTGTTTTCAGCGACACTCGCACTCCTTGCGAGCCTCCGGATTTCAAGAATTATTACCCTGCCGGACGAATGGAAAATCCGCAAGTAATGTCTCATCAAAGTGCTGTCGGTCCACCTTAAGATAGGCCGTGGCAGCATTCTCAATAATGACCACATCCTGCACACCGGGTAGGCGGCGCAGACTGCCATCAACAACGTCGTACTGGTCGCCGACCATATCCCGCAACTGTACCACGAAACCTGAGGTGTGACCCGGCGCAGGCATGGTCAAAGCGACCAGTAACCATAGCCCCAAAATGGCCACCATAAACCAGACAACCCCTTCAATTCCAACCTGCTGCAGCAGGTAGCCACCAAAGGCTCCACCCATGAAGGCGCCCAAAAACTGAGAGGTAGAATACACTCCCATAGCCGTTCCCTTGCTGGCCGCCGGCGCTTCTTTACTGATCAGCGAAGGTAGGCTTGCCTCCAGCAAATTAAAGGCCATAAAAAAGAAAAACATCACAACCCAGGCGAAGACAAGGCCAGCAGACACTTTGGAAAGCCCTGCCGTCGCCACGACAAGGAGCGCAATAGCGCCACAGAGCACAGGCTTCATCATGCGCTTTTTCTCGCCAATAATGATAAAGGGCACCATGGCAAAAAATGAGGTGATCATCACACTCAGGTAAAACCACCAATGTGAGCCGCTGGCAAGCCCAAGCTGATTCTGCAACACCGAAGGAAAAACCAAAAACAACGAAGTAAGCACAAGATGCAGAGCGAAAATACCGAAATCGAGCCGTAGAAGGCGTTTATCAGACAAAACCCGCCCCAACATGGCTTTAGCGGGATGAGTATCAGCACTGACCTTGTGTTGATGGGGTGTAGGCACCACGCGACTCACAATGAGCAGAGCTACCATGGCCAACGCAGCGGTGGCGTAGAAAATTCCCGACAGCCCCCAAACGGAACCCAGCAAGGGGCCAACTACTAGAGAAACAGAAAATGACAGGCCAATTGAGATGCCAACCGTGGCCATGGCTTTGGTTCGTTGCTCTTCTCGGGTAAGGTCACTGAGCAGTGCCATGAGAACACTGGCAATAGCCCCGGCGCCCTGAAGAATCCGCCCAGCAATAACAACGTATATCGAATCTGCGGAACCTGCCAGTATGCTGCCAGCCGCGAACAGAAGCAGTCCGATATAGATCATGCGCTTGCGGCCCACACGATCTGAAAGCAGACCAAATGGAATCTGCAGCAGGGCCTGGCTCAGTCCATAAGCGCCGATGGCAAAGCCTAACAGTGCAGGAGTGGCGCCCTCCAGGCCGTCACCCAGCAACATAAACACGGGCATGATCATGAACAACCCGAGCATGCGCACGGCATACACTGACGCCAGCGCAAATACGGAGCGTTTTTCCAGCGAATTCATGGCAGTAGGCTCCTCCCTCTGGGCTTCAAGCATAATCATGCAAAAGAACATATTTTTCGCAGGCGGCGCATTGTAACAGAAGGTTCCCCAGCGAGGCACAGCTACCACTTACCGACACTTTCGCCGCAGCCGGCGTAACACGGTATAATTCCCGTTTTTTCTCTACGAGAGGTGTTATGGATCATATCCAGATCAAAGGGGCACGTACCCACAACCTGAAGAACATCGACCTGGATATCCCGAGGGACAAACTGATCGTCATCACCGGGCTGTCAGGCTCAGGCAAGTCGTCCCTGGCATTCGATACGCTGTACGCTGAAGGGCAGCGACGCTATGTGGAATCCTTGTCCACCTACGCTCGCCAATTTTTGTCGATGATGGAGAAACCCGATGTAGACCACATCGAAGGGCTTTCCCCTGCCATCTCTATCGAGCAGAAGTCCACATCCCACAACCCTCGCTCGACAGTCGGCACAATTACTGAAATCTACGACTACCTGCGGCTGATGTTCGCCCGCGCGGGCGAACCCCGATGCCCGGAGCACGGGCAAGCCCTCGAAGCCCAGACCGTCAGCCAGATGGTGGATCAAGTGCTGGCGATGCCCGAGGACAGCAAGCTCATGATCCTTGCGCCGGTGATCCGCGATCGTAAAGGTGAACACCTGCAGATTGTTGAGACCATGCGCAGCCAGGGATTTATCCGATTGCGAGTCGATGGAATCGTTTACGACATTGATGATGTGCCGGCACTCGACAAAAAACGTAAACACCAGATTGACGTGGTAGTCGACCGCTTCAAGGTAAAGCCCGGACAGGAACAGCGACTGGCTGAGAGTTTTGAGACGGCGCTGGGGCTTGCCGATGGCATCGCGTTGGTTGCACCAATGGATGCCGACACAGGCAGCGAAGGAGAGGAACAGACCTTTTCAGCGAAATACGCCTGCACACAGTGCGGTTACGCGCTAAGCGAACTTGAACCCAAGTTGTTTTCCTTCAACAACCCGGCGGGAGCTTGCCCTACCTGCGACGGACTGGGCGTTAAACAGTTTTTTGATGCCGAAAAAATCGTACAGCACCCGGAATCCACGCTTGCAGCCGGCGCTATCAAAGGCTGGGATCGACGGGCGGTCTATTACTTCCAGATGCTGGGTAACATAGCAGAGCACTACAGGATCGATCTTGAAACACCCTGGGAGGAACTCCCTGAAGACTTCAGAACGATGCTTTTGTTTGGATCAGGCACCGACGAAATTCCATTTCGTTATGTAAATTCCCGCGGCCAGATCATGGAGCGCTCCCATTCCTTCGAGGGCATTATTCCAAACCTCGAACGCCGTTACCGGGAAACGGATTCCCAAAGTGTGCGCGAGGAACTGGCAAGGCACCTCAGCACCCAGCCTTGCAAGGAATGCGGCGGCTCACGAC
Source organism: Marinobacter sp. KMM 10035 (assembly GCF_046537445.1). NCBI lineage: Bacteria > Pseudomonadati > Pseudomonadota > Gammaproteobacteria > Pseudomonadales > Marinobacteraceae > Marinobacter > Marinobacter sp. KMM 10035. The sequence continues at coordinate 133,061 of NZ_JBBVMG010000004.1, forward strand.
TTAGGCGCAGCGCTCGCCACGTATTTATTGAAGATCACAACATATCCGACCTCACACGCCTTCCTATCGGCGAAGCCTATACCTATTTCGACGGGCTCGCCCTACCCGGCCGCAAAGGCGAGATCGCCGAAAAAATTACCAAGGAAGTACGCCAGCGCCTGCAGTTTTTGGTAAACGTGGGACTTGAATATCTGACACTGGAGCGCAGCGCAGACACCCTGTCTGGCGGCGAGGCCCAACGAATCAGGCTCGCGAGCCAGATCGGCGCCGGCCTCGTAGGGGTCATGTACATATTGGATGAACCCTCCATCGGGCTTCATCAGCGGGACAATGATCGGCTGTTGAGCACCCTTACCCACCTTCGCGACCTGGGCAACACCGTCATCGTTGTCGAACATGATGAAGACGCCATACGAGCGGCCGACCATGTTATCGACATCGGGCCTGGCGCCGGAGTTCATGGGGGCCAGATAATCGCCCAAGGCACCCCTGCTGACATTCTTGCCAATCCGGACTCGCTGACCGGCCAATACCTCAGCGGAGTCAAAGAAATAGCCATACCGGCTATCCGACACAGGGGTAATGGTGAAACTCTCACACTGGCAGGCGCCACTGGCAACAACCTGCAAGATGTCACGCTGGCACTACCCTTGGGCATCATGACCTGTATAACCGGCGTCTCAGGCTCCGGCAAATCAACTTTGATAAACAGCACGCTCTACCCGGTCGCCGCCGCCAAGCTGAACAAAGCAACCAGCCTGAGCGCCGCGCCATACAGAGGGCTAACCGGCCTCGACCAGTTGGACAAAGTGATCGACATAGATCAAAGCCCAATCGGCCGAACGCCTCGCTCCAACCCGGCTACCTACACGGGCCTGTTCACCCCAATCCGCGAACTCTTCGCTGGAACCCAGGAAGCTCGTTCACGGGGCTACAAACCGGGGCGTTTCTCGTTCAACGTCAAAGGTGGCCGCTGCGAAGCTTGCCAAGGCGACGGCATGATCAAGGTAGAAATGCACTTCCTGCCAGACGTGTACGTTCCCTGCGACGTATGCAAAGCCAAACGCTATAACCGAGAGACTCTCGAAGTTCGCTACAAAGGCAAGAACATCAATGAAGTGTTAAGCATGACGGTAGAAGAAGGACGGGAGTTTTTCGATGCCGTACCTTTCCTGGCCAGAAAGCTGCAAACGCTCATCGATGTAGGCCTCTCTTACATCCGCCTTGGGCAGAGCGCAGTCACCCTATCTGGCGGCGAGGCCCAACGCGTAAAGCTTGCCAAAGAGCTCTCAAAGCGTGACACAGGCAAAACCCTGTACATACTCGACGAACCAACTACGGGATTGCATTTCTACGACATCCAGCAACTGCTAAACGTACTCCAGCGCCTGCGTGATCACGGCAACACCATAGTGGTTATCGAGCACAACCTGGATGTAATAAAAACCGCAGACTGGGTTATCGACCTGGGCCCGGAAGGCGGTTCCGGAGGCGGTCAAATCATTGCAGAAGGTACGCCTGAGGAGGTTGCGGAAAACCCTGCGTCCCATACCGGTCGCTACCTGAAACCAATGCTGGGCCAAAAAGGAAACTAGCACAAAGTATGTTCGGCCTGGGGTGGCGGGTTCATTTTCTGCCGGAAAAAGATGTCTGAGCGAGGCGAGTTATTTTTCCAAAGAAAATGAACCCACCACCCCGGGCCAGCCCTCTACGCAGGAAACACCGAATCAACCACCAAATTTTAGACACAAAAAAAACCGGGAACCTTACGGCACCCGGCTTTTTTTCGTGGGCTAGCGAACGATATTACTCGTCGCCTTCGTCCACTTCTTCTGCTTCGATGTCCAACGGACGACCTACCAGCTCAACGAATGCCATAGGGGCATTGTCGCCAGCACGGAAGCCACACTTCAGAATACGAAGGTAACCACCCGGACGCTCGTTGTAACGGGGACCAAGCTCATTAAACAGCTTGGCTACCGCCGCGTCGTCGCGCAGGCGAGAAAACGCCAGACGACGATTCGCTACCGAATCTACTTTGGCGAGCGTGATCAAAGGCTCGGCTACACGACGAAGCTCTTTGGCTTTCGGCAGCGTTGTTTTAATCAGCTCATGACCAACCAGTGACGCAGTCATGTTACGAAACATGGCCTTGCGATGCGCACTGGTCCTGCTGAACTTACGACCACTCTTACGATGACGCATTGCTCTGATTCCTTACCTTAAACTAATCGGCAATCAACCGCCCAGAACCCGGTCGTCGCCACGAAGGCTAGCCGGTGGCCAGTTATCAAGACGCATTCCCAGAGACAAACCACGGGACGCCAAAACGTCCTTGATCTCGGTGAGCGACTTCTTACCAAGGTTAGGCGTCTTCAACAGCTCAACTTCTGTGCGCTGGATCAGATCACCGATGTAGTAAATATTTTCAGCCTTCAAGCAGTTAGCCGAACGTACCGTCAATTCAAGATCATCAACCGGACGCAGCAGAATCGGATCAATTTCTTCCTCTTCCTCTACACGCTCAGGCTCTTTTTCATGATCAAAATCGACAAATACTGCCAGTTGCTGCTGGAGAATGGTCGCTGCCCGGCGAATTGCTTCTTCCGGATCGATGGTTCCATTGGTCTCCAAATCAATAACCAGCTTGTCCAGATCGGTACGCTGCTCTACCCGTGCACTTTCCACTGAGTAGGCTACACGGCGAACCGGACTGAAGGTTGCATCCAGCTGCAGACGGCCGATGGCGCGGGTTTCATCTTCGTCGAGACCACGCTGATCAGCCGGCTCATAGCCGCGACCGCGAGCAACACGCAGACGCATGTTCACTTCACCCTTTTCACTCAGGTGACAGATCACATGATCCGGGTTGGAAATCTCAACGTCGTGATCCAGCTTGATATCACCAGCTGTAACGACGCCCGGGCCTTTCTTGCTGAGGGTTAGCTCAGTGTCGTCCCGACCGTTCATTTTGACAGCAACGCCTTTGAGATTCAGAAGAATCTCAATGACGTCTTCCTGGACACCTTCAATCGCGCTGTACTCGTGCAAGACACCGTCGATCTGCGCTTCAGTAACAGCGCAGCCCGGCATCGAAGACAAGAGAATGCGGCGCAGCGCACTTCCCAAAGTATGTCCAAAGCCTCTTTCCAGAGGCTCCAGAGTAACTTTAGCGCGCATCGCACTGGATTCTTTCACGTCAATGGTACGAGGTGTCAATAACTCTTGTACTGAACGCTGCATAGACGCCCCTATCTACTATCGTTGCTTATCAGGCTTTACTTGGAGTAAAGCTCGACGATGAGGTTCTCGTTGATGTCGGCCGGCAATTCAGTACGCTCAGGCACTGACTTGTAAACGCCGGACATCTTAGTGGCGTCGACCTCTACCCAGCTCACCGGTGCACGGCTTGCAGAAAGTTCCAGAGCGCCTTTAACACGCAACTGGTTTCTGGCTTTCTCACGCACGCTCACAACATCGCCTGGCTTGACTTTGTAGGAAGGAATATTCACTACCTTGTCGTTAACCAGAATCGCCTTGTGAGAGACGAGCTGTCGGGATTCAGCACGGGTAGAACCAAAACCCATGCGGTATGCAACGTTGTCAAGACGCGTCTCAAGAAGTTGCAGCAGGTTCTCACCCGTTGCACCCTTCAAACGAGCCGCCTCTTTGTAATAGTTGCGGAATTGCTTTTCCAGTACACCGTAAATACGACGAACCTTCTGCTTTTCACGAAGCTGAACGCCATATTCAGACAGACGGCTGCGACGTGCGCCGTGCATACCTGGTGGAGTCTCGATGTTGCACTTGGAATCCAGCGCGCGAACACCGCTCTTCAGAAAAAGATCTGTCCCTTCACGACGAGACAGTTTGCACTTCGGGCCTATATAACGAGCCATAATTCACTGTCTCCTGTGTTAGACGCGGCGCTTTTTAGGCGGACGACAGCCGTTATGGGGAATCGGCGTCACATCTGTGATGTTAGTGATCTTGTAGCCGCACGAATTCAATGCACGAACTGCAGACTCACGTCCGGGCCCGGGACCCTTAACCTCTACGTCCAGGTTTTTAAGGCCGTATTCAGCAGCCGCGTTACCGGCTCTTTCAGCTGCTACCTGCGCAGCAAAAGGTGTGCTCTTACGTGACCCACGAAAACCAGAACCACCAGAGGTGGCCCAGGACAGGACGTTGCCCTGACGGTCAGAAATGGTCACGATCGTGTTGTTGAAGGACGCGTGTATGTGCGCGACGCCATCAACAACGGTCTTTTTCACCTTTTTACGGGTACGTGTACCTGGCTTTGCCATGTTTGCCTACCTGTTACTTACGAATAGGTTTGCGAGGACCTTTACGGGTGCGTGCGTTGGTCTTGGTGCGCTGACCACGGACTGGAAGTCCATGACGGTGGCGCAGACCACGGTGACATCCGAGATCCTTCAAACGCTTAATGTTCATCTGTACTTCACGACGCAGATCGCCTTCAACGATTACCTTACCCACTTCAGTACGAAGTGTCTCAAGTTGCTCGTCGGACAGGTCTTTGACCTTGACGTCCGGCTTAACACCGGTTGCATCGCAAAGCTTCTGGGCTGTTGTCTTGCCAACACCAAAGATGTAAGTCAGCGAGATAACAGCATGTTTGTGATCGGGTATATTGACACCGGCTATACGTGCCATCCAAATTACTCCGCGTTCAAAGCTTTGCTGTGTGAATTTTCCGCCACAAAAATGGGGCGCGAAATAATAGCGCCTGACTCGGCATCGAGTCAAGCGCCATCATTACGAACCTCTTTTGCAACCAGGTTAGTTCCCGAAGGAATTAGCCCTGACGCTGCTTGTGGCGAGGCTCCGAGCAAATGACTCTTACTGAGCCATTGCGACGAATTACTTTGCAGTTACGGCAAATTTTCTTTACCGAAGCGCGTACTTTCATTGTCGACTCCAGTTTTCAAGGGGAACGGGTGTTACCCGTTCCGTCCATAGCCCTTGAGATTGGACTTCTTCATCAGCGATTCATACTGATGCGACATCAGGTGCGACTGAACCTGCGCCATGAAATCCATCACCACGACTACAACAATCAGCAGTGAGGTGCCGCCCAGATAGAACGGAACATTCCCGGCCACCATCAGAAACTGAGGGAACAGAGAAACTGCTGCAATGTACATTGCACCGAACAGGGTCAGACGAGTCAGAACGCCATCAATATATTTGGCTGTCTGATCGCCCGGACGAATGCCCGGTATAAATGCGCCAGAGCGCTTGAGATTATCCGCAACTTCTTTCGGGTTATACATCAAGGCTGTATAGAAGAAGCAGAAGAATACCACCGCTGCTGCAAACAGAATAATGTATAACGGTTGGCTTGGCGCCAATGCCTGGGAAATATCACTGAGCCACTCCATGCCTTCGCCCTGACCAAACCACTGCCCGAGGGAAGCCGGGAACAGCAGAATGGACGAAGCAAAGATGGGCGGGATAACCCCGGCCATATTCACTTTCAAAGGCAAATGACTGGATTGCTGGGCAAATACCCGGCGGCCTTGCTGCCGTTTTGCATAGTTGATAGTCAAACGCCGCTGACCACGCTCCATGAAGACCACGAAGCCCACTACTGCAATAGCAAGAATGCCGATACCCAGAACCACCAACAGGCTCATTTCACCGTTACGAGCCTGCTCCAGAGTCTGGCCTATTGCGCCGGGAAGCCCAGCAACAATACCTGCAAAAATCAGCAGGGAGATGCCGTTACCGACACCACGCTCAGTAATCTGCTCACCTAGCCACATCATGAAGACTGCACCACTGACAAAAGACACAACCGCCACAAAGTGAAAGCTGAAACTATCGTTAAAGGTGACGCCTTGAGAGGCAAGACCAACAGAAATACCAAAACCCTGAACCAGAGCCAGGAGAACCGTACCGTACCGCGTATACTGGCTTATCTTACGACGTCCAGCCTCACCCTCTTTTTTCAGCTGCTCAAGCTGCGGACTTACCGCAGTCATGAGCTGCATGATAATCGAGGCGGAGATATACGGCATGATACCGAGAGCGAAGATACTCATGCGCTCGAGCGCACCACCTGAGAACATGTTGAACATACTCAGGATCGTGCCCTGATTCTGTTCGAACAGTGCCGCCAAACGGTCGGGGTTTATTCCTGGCACCGGGATGTGGGCACCGATCCGGTACACCAGCAATGCCAGGAAGACAAACCAGAGCCTGGATTTCAGCTCAGCAAGTCCTTTTCCCGCGCCCGCAGGCAATGATGCGTTCTTCGCCATTTAGTCCTCGACTCGCCTTAGTCTTCGACTTTGCCACCCGCGGCAGAAATTGCCTCGCGCGCGCCTTTGGTTACACGAAGTCCCTTTACAGTTACTGCGCGGTCAAGTTCGCCGGACAGAATAACCTTAGCTTCGCGAATTTCTTCGCGGATGATGTCAGCCTTCTTAAGCGCTGCAAGATCCACAATATCGCCTTCAACCTTGGCCAACTCGTTCAATCGAATCTCGGCAACATAGCGCTGTTGACGCGATGTAAAGCCAAACTTCGGCAGACGACGAGCCAAAGGCTGCTGACCACCCTCGAAACCAGGGGCAACACTGCCACCGGAACGGGATTTCAGACCCTTGTGACCGCGACCGCCAGTTTTACCGAGGCCGCTACCGATACCACGACCAACACGCTTGGCGGCGGGACGTGAACCGGGTTCTGGACTAAGCTCGTTCAGACGCATCTTAGTTCTCCTCAACCCGAACCAGGTAATCTACCCGGTTGATCATGCCGCGAATAGAAGGAGTATCTTCTACTTCAACGGTGTGACCGATTTTACGAAGACCCAGGCCCTTCACACAAAGCTTGTGCTTAGGCTGGCAGCCGATTGGGCTGCGGGTCAGAGTTACTTTGATCGTATTTGCGTTCGCCATGACTTCAACCCAGAATTTCTTCGACGGATTTACCGCGCTTGGCTGCAATATCCTCAGGCGCTTGTGTCGCCTGAAGACCCTTGATGGTGGAACGTACCACGTTCACCGGGTTGGTAGACCCGTAACACTTGGACAGTACGTTCTGAACCCCTGCAACCTCCAACACAGCACGCATTGCACCACCGGCAATGATTCCTGTACCTTCAGACGCTGGCTGCATGTACACCTTGGAGCCACCATGCTGGGCCCGAACTGCGTACTGCAGGGTAGTACCGTCAAGCGGAATATCTACCATGTTCTTACGTGCAGCTTCCATCGCCTTCTGAATCGCCACAGGCACTTCACGTGCCTTACCGCGACCAAAGCCAACGCGTCCTTTTCCGTCACCGACAACGCTCAGCGCGGTGAACGCAAAAACGCGACCGCCCTTGACCACTTTAGCAACGCGATTCACCTGAACCAGCTTTTCCTGGAGCTCAGGCGCCTTCTGATCGTTAACGCTCATCTTCTCCACCTCTTAGAATTGCAAGCCAGCTTCACGGGCTGCATCGGCCAAAGCCTGTACGCGTCCGTGATAACGGTAACCGGAGCGGTCAAATGCTACCTGCTCCACACCTGCCGCCCTGGCACGCTCAGCGATAAGCTGACCAACCTTCTTGGCGGCATCCACGTTACCGGTTGCACCCTGGCGCAATTCCTTATCCAACGTGGAGGCAGTGGCTAAAACCTGACTGCCATCTGCTGTCGTAACCTGGGCGTACATGTGACGCGGAGTGCGGTGAACGCACAAACGTGTCGTACCCAGCTCACGGATCTTCATGCGCACTTTGCGTGCGCGACGCAATCTTTCGTTATTCGCGCTCATAGTCCCGCCTTATTTCTTCTTGGCTTCTTTGCGTCTTACCTGCTCATCCGCATACCGAACACCTTTGCCCTTATAAGGCTCGGGCGGACGGAACGCGCGGATTTCCGCAGCGACGTGGCCAACCTGTTGCTTGTCGATACCGCGAATAACTACTTCCGTATTGGACGGAGTTTCAACGGTAATCCCCTCGGGCAGCTCATAGGAAACCGGGTGAGAAAAACCCAGAGTCAAATTGAGCTTCGTACCTTGCGCTTGGGCCCGATAACCAACACCGACGAGCTGGAGCTTACGCTCGAAGCCTGCGGATACACCGGTCACCATATTGTTGACCAGCGCGCGGGTTGTACCAGCAAGAGCGCGGGACTTTTGGGCACCATCGCGAGCAGCAAAACGCAGAAGATTCTCTTCCTGTTTTACTTCAACCGCTTGGTGAATCGAAAATTCAAGAGCTCCTTTGGAGCCCTTAACACTAATTTCCTGGCCGTTCAGCTTAACCTCAACACCGGAAGGCAGCACGACAGGATTATTGGCAACCCTGGACATGTGATTCTCCTAGAATACGGTGCAGATGACTTCGCCACCCACGCCAGCAGCTCGTGCGGCGCGGTCAGTCATAACGCCCTTGGACGTAGAGACTATCGCGACTCCTAAACCACCGGATACCTTCGGCAGTTCCCCAGCGCCTTTGTACTGACGCAGACTTGGGCGGCTAACCCGCTTAATCTGTTCAATAACCGGCTTACCACCGAAATACTTGAGCGTGATAGTCAACTCAGGCTTAACATCGGCTGTAACGGAAAAATCTGCAACATAGCCTTCGTCTTTGAGAACCTGGGCTACTGAGATCTTCATCTTTGAAGACGGCATCGTAACGTCTGCTTTCGATGCCATCTGTGCGTTGCGAATACGGGTTACCATATCCGCAAGCGTGTCTTGCATGCTCATTGGTATGAGGCTCCTGATCTTTTTAGTTGTGCAGCGGCGCGCCGCACCGCTTACCAACAGACATCCCGACCTAAGCCAGGATACCTATCTTACCAGCTTGCCTTGGTCAGGCCCGGAACGTCGCCACGCATGCCGTACTCACGGAGTTTAATCCGTGAAAGTTCGAACTTGCGCAGAACGCCATGGGGACGACCAGTCACCTGGCAACGATTACGAAGACGCGATGGAGAAGCATCACGAGGAAGCTGCTGGAGCTTCATCTGTGCATCCCAACGGTCATCATCGCTGGTATTTGGGTTCTTGATAATCGCCTTGAGCTCAGCGCGCTTCGCTGCAAACTTCGCAACAGTTTGTTCGCGCTTCAGCTCACGGTTTTTCATTGAAACCTTAGCCATTACTCTCGTTCCTTTATTTCTTGAACGGAAAGCCGAAAGCTTTCAGCAGCTCGCGACCTTCGTCGTCGGTACGGGCACTGGTGGTAATGGTGATATCCAGCCCGCGGATCTTGTCGACTTTGTCGTACTCGATCTCTGGGAAGATGATCTGCTCACGCACACCCATGCTGTAGTTACCGCGCCCGTCAAAGGACTTGGGATTAAGACCACGGAAGTCACGAATACGGGGAACCGCAATGTGAACCAGGCGATCAAAGAAATCCCACATACGCTCACCGCGCAGGGTAACTTTACAACCGATCGGCCATCCTTCACGGATTTTGAAACCCGCAACGGACTTACGCGCTGTAGTAACAACAACTTTTTGACCTGCCAGGCGCTCTAGATCTGCCACAGCATTCTCAATCAGCTTTTTATCACCAACCGCTTCGCCGACACCCATATTCAGGGTAATTTTCTCGATACGCGGCACCTGCATGACGTTCTTGAAACCGAACTCTTTCTGCAGGGCAGGTACCACTTCCTTGCTGTACTGCTCTTTCATGTTAAGCATCGTAACCACCACCGCTTACTGGTTATCGACAGCTTCTTTCGTAGCTTTGAAGATCCGCGTCTTCGTCCCGTCTTCCTTAATCTGGAAGCCAACACGATCGGCTTTGCCGGTCTGCGGATTAAAAACAGCTACGTTGGAAGCCTGGATAGGCGCTTCTTTTTCGACGATGCCACCGGGGGTGCCCAACATCGGGTTTGGTTTAGTGTGTTTCTTCATCATATTGATGCCGGAAACAATCACCTTGCCATCGTCCTGAACTTTCAGAACTTTACCACGTTTGCCTTTGTCTTTCCCCGTAGTGACGATTACTTCGTCATCTCGTTTAATCTTTTTCATAACCGGCCTCTGGTCCTTTAAAGTACTTCGGGTGCCAGTGAGATAATTTTCATGAACTTTTCGTTTCGCAGCTCACGGGTAACCGGTCCGAAGATACGGGTACCAATGGGTGCGTCCTGATTGTTCAGAAGTACAGCCGCGTTGCCGTCGAAACGGATAAGCGACCCATCGGGACGGCGAACACCCTTACGGGTGCGCACTACTACAGCCTTCAAGACCTGGCCTTTCTTCACTTTTCCGCGGGGGATGGCTTCCTTAACGGTCACCTTAATGATATCCCCAATGGCGGCATAGCGCCGGTGTGAACCGCCCAGGACCTTGATGCACATCACCTGACGCGCACCACTGTTATCCGCGACTTCAAGCATTGTCTGAGTCTGAATCATGGTTGTTCTCCGGGCGAATTACACCTTGGATGCATGTTCAGTGACTTCCACCAGGGCCCAGCTTTTGGTCTTGGAGACCGGGCGGGTTTCCTGAATGGTCACAGTGTCACCGATATTGCACTGGTTGCTCTCATCGTGAGCATGGATCTTGGTTGAACGCTTCATGTACTTACCGTACAGAGGGTGCTTCACCTGACGCTCGACCAACACCACGATGGACTTCTCCATCTTGTTGCTTACGACCTTGCCGCTAAGAGTTCTGGCAGTTTGGGTAGCTTCGGTCATGTCACTGTCCTGCCTTTTCGTTCAATACTGTTTTCACACGAGCAATGTCGCGCTTCACCCCGGCGAGAAGGTGAGACTGATTGAGCTGACCAGTAGCCTTGCGCATGCGCAGGTTGAACTGCTCCTTCAGGAGATCGATCAGCTCCTTATTCAGCTCCGCGGCTGATTTTTCACGCAGCTCTGTTGCTTTCATCACATCACCGTCCTCGTTACGAAGGTGGTCTGTACCGGCAACTTTGCCGCTGCGAGTGTGAAGGCTTCGCGTGCGATATCTTCAGAAACACCTTCCATCTCGTAGAGCATACGGCCTGGCTGAATTTCAGCCACCCAGTACTCGACAGAACCCTTACCTTTACCCATACGTACTTCAAGCGGCTTACCGGTGATCGGCTTATCCGGGAACACCCGAATCCAGATCTTTCCGCCACGCTTGATCTTACGCGTCATGGTACGACGTGCCGCTTCAATCTGGCGCGCAGTTATACGCCCGCGAGTCGTCGCTTTCAATCCGTATTCACCGAAGCTCACCTTGTTGGCGCGGTGAGCAAGACCGGTATTACGGCCCTTCATTACCTTGCGAAATTTGGTGCGTTTTGGTTGCAGCATAAGATTGCCCCTTTACTTAGAACCTTTCTTCCCAGAGGCTTTCTTGTCAGCACGGACCTGTTCCATACCACCAAGAATCTCACCTTTGAAGATCCATACCTTGACGCCGATTATGCCGTAAGTGGTATGCGCTTCGTAGGTTGCGTAATCAATATCTGCACGCAATGTGTGCAGCGGAACACGACCTTCACGATACCACTCGGAACGCGCAATTTCGGCACCCCCGAGACGACCACCAACCTGAATCTTGATGCCTTTGGCTCCCTGACGCATTGCGTTTTGTACCGCACGCTTCATAGCGCGACGGAACATCACACGACGCTCCAGCTGTCCGGCAACGTTTTGCGCTACCAGGCGAGCATCCAGATCCGGCTTGCGGACTTCTTCGATGTTGATGTGCACAGGCACACCCATCATCTCGCCAACTTCACGACGCAGACGATCAACATCTTCACCCTTCTTACCGATAACAATACCGGGGCGGGCAGTATGGATCGTGATACGGGCGTTCTGAGCAGGGCGCTCGATCACAATCTTGCTAACAGACGCCTTAACCAGACGCTTGTCGAGGAATTCGCGAACCTGAATATCGTTCAACAGGTTCTTTGCGTATTCCTTTTTATCGGCATACCAAACTGAGTTGTGCTCTTTAATCACACCCAGGCGGAAGCCGATTGGATTTACTTTATGACCCATCTGAGCATCTCCTACTTGTCGGCGACCTTGACGGTGATATGACAGGTGCGCTTCATGATTCTGTCAGCGCGCCCCTTGGCTCTAGCCTTGATCCGCTTGAGCGTCGGGCCTTCATCCACCATAACGGTGGAAACCCGCAATTCGTCAACGTCCAGACCTTCGTTGTGCTCAGCGTTAGCGATGGCGGATTCAAGAGCTTTCTTGATAATCACCGCCGCCTTCTTAGGGCTGAAAGTCAGAATGTTCAGGGCGTCCTCAACCGGCTTGCCGCGGACCTGGTCGGCGACAAGACGTGCTTTCTGAGCTGAGAGGCGAGCGCCCTTGTACTTGGCTGCTACTTCCATTTCTATTCCCCTCACAATCAGCGTTTAGCTTTCTTGTCGGCCGAGTGGCCACGATAAGTACGCGTTGCCGCGAACTCTCCCAGTTTATGCCCGACCATATCTTCGGTGACAAAAACCGGCACGTGTTGCCTGCCGTTGTGGACTGCAATGGTCAAGCCAACGAACTCTGGAAAAATCGTGGAACGACGCGACCAGGTCTTAATTGGTCGTTTGTCGTTCGCTTCCAGAGCTGCCTCGACCTTCTTCAACAGATGCAGGTCTATGAATGGACCTTTCTTTAAAGAACGTGGCACAGCATTTACCTCTATGTGGTCGTTTACTTGGCTGAACGACGACGTACTATCATTTTGTCAGTACGCTTGTTCTTACGAGTCTTATGCCCTTTGGTCGGAACACCCCAAGGAGTAACTGGGTGACGTCCGCCAGAGGTACGCCCTTCACCACCACCATGTGGGTGGTCAACTGGGTTCATAGCCACACCACGAACCGTTGGACGCTTTCCGCGCCAACGTGATGCACCCGCTTTACCAAGCCGCTTGAGACTGTGCTCACTGTTGGACACTTCACCCAACGTGGCACGGCAATCTACAAGCACCTTTCGCATTTCACCTGAGCGCAGACGGATGGTCGCGTAAGCGCCTTCCCGAGCTACAAGTTGCACGGATGCGCCCGCAGAGCGAGCCAACTGTGCACCTTTACCAGGCTTGAGCTCAACGCAATGGATCACAGAACCAACCGGCATATTCCGCAGCGGCAATGTGCTTCCAACCTTGATAGGCGCGTCGATTCCTGAGCGCACAGGCTCTCCGATCTGCATACCTTTGGGAGCGATAATGTAACGACGCTCACCGTCGGCATACTTGATCAGCGCGATGTGCGCAGAGCGGTTAGGATCGTATTCAATGCGTTCAATTGTCGCAGGAATACCATCTTTGGTCCGCTTGAAATCTATTATACGGTAGTGCTGTTTATGGCCACCACCAATATGACGGGTAGTGATACGGCCGTTGTTATTACGACCACCCGACTTGCTTTGAGATTCGACCAACGGTTCGTAAGGACGCCCTTTGTGTAAATCCGGGTTGTACAGTTTTACAACGTGACGGCGTCCGGCTGATGTTGGCTTGGTTTTGACGATCGGCATATTACGACCCCTTTACCTTATTCCACATCCAGAAAATCGATGTCCTGACCTTCAGCCAGCTTTACATAAGCCTTACGAATGTCATTACGCTTGCCGAACCCGCGGGCTGTGCGCTTGAGCTTGCCCTTACGATTCAGAACTTGAACACCTTCTACGGTGACGTTGAACAGTTGCTCAACAGCCTTCCTGATCTCCGGCTTGGTGGCGTCCGGGGCGACCCGGAAAACAACCTGACCATGCTCGGCAACCATTGAGGCTTTCTCCGATACGTGAGGCCCTAAAAGGACCTTATAAATACGTTCCTGATTCATCCCAGCATCTCCTCGATCTTCTTCAGAGCGGGAACAGTTACCACGACTTTCTCGTAAGCAACCAGGCTAACCGGATCCAGACCCGCAACATCACGCACATCGACGTGAGGCACGTTGCGAGAAGCCAGGTGCAGATTATGCTCAAGGCTTTCTGTCAGGATCAGGGCATTGGAAAGGCCCAGATCTGCCAGCTTGGACGTGAAGTCTTTGGTCTTTGGCGCATCGACTGCAAAGTCGTCAACCAGAACCAGACGCTCCTGACGAACCAACTCGGAGAAAATAGAGCACATCGCGGCACGATACATCTTACGGTTAACTTTTTGCTCAAAGCCGCGAGGCTTGGCAGCAAAAGTCACACCACCGGAGCGCCAGATAGGGCTACGGATTGTACCGGCACGAGCGCGGCCAGTACCCTTCTGACGCCAGGGCTTCTTACCACCACCACTGACTTCTGAGCGGGTTTTTTGAGCTTTGGTTCCCTGACGGCCAGCTGCCATATAAGCAGTAACCACCTGGTGAACCAGAGCCTCATTAAAATCTTTGGCAAATGCAGCATCGGAAACAGAAATTCCCTTGCCACTACCTGTAATAGTCAATTCCATCGAACCGCTCCTCAGGCTTTAAGTGCAGGCTTGATGACAACATCACTGCCAGTTGCGCCGGGGACGGCACCACTAATCAGCAGGAGGTTGCGCTCGGCGTCGACACGGACAACTCTAAGGTTCTGCACAGTTACTTGCGCATTACCCATTTGGCCCGCCATCTTTTTGCCCTTGAATACCTTGCCCGGAGTCTGGTTCTGACCAATAGAACCCGGAGCACGATGCGATAGGGAGTTACCATGCGTTGCATCCTGCATGGAGAAGTTCCAGCGTTTAACGCCACCCTGGAAACCCTTACCCTTGGACTGACCGGTAGCATCTACAAGCTGACCATCTTCAAAGACAGTTGCAGCAATTTCGCCGCCTGCAGCCAGGTCTTCACCTTCGCCGTCAGCCAGCCGAAATTCCCAAACTCCCCGACCAGCTTCTACGCCGGCTTTAGCAAAATGACCTGCCTCGCCCTTGGTAACACGTGACGCACGACGAGTGCCCACAGTTACCTGAACAGCACGATAGCCGTCATTCTCAAGAGTTTTGAGTTGAGTAATGCGGTTAGGATCAACCTCAATTACCGTAACAGGCAGAGCCTGCCCGTCTTCCGTAAATATACGGGTCATACCAGCCTTACGGCCGACAACACCAATTGCCATGTTTCACCTCTAAGTGTACGGGGCTCTCACCCTCTATGGCCTTAGGACAGTTACACAGATCAATACCAGGTGGTATTAACCGAGGCTAATCTGAACGTCTACACCTGCTGCCAGGTCCAACTTCATCAAAGCATCTACTGTCTTTTCCGTTGGCTCAACAATGTCGAGCAAACGCTTATGAGTACGAATTTCATACTGGTCGCGCGCGTCTTTGTTAACGTGCGGGGAAACCAGAATAGTGTACTTTTCCTTCCGCGTCGGCAGAGGGATAGGCCCACGCACTTGAGCGCCGGTCCGCTTAGCGGTATCGACAATCTCCTGCGTCGACTGGTCGATAAGGCGATAATCAAACGCCTTCAACCGGATTCGAATCTTTTGGCTTTGCATGTTGCACCAAACTCCACTCGTAGCAGCTACTAGACTAGTTAGCCGACCTTCAAAAAAAGGAGCCGCATTGTATGCATAATACCCAACCCTGTCAACAGAGATGACTGCTGGCCAGATCGGGTCAAGCGGTTGCGACAGAAATCGAAAAAGGGGCTGACCAAGTCAGCCCCCCTTCCTGATGCAACGAGCGTCTTACTCGATGATCTTGGCGACTACGCCAGCACCAACGGTACGACCGCCTTCGCGAATCGCGAAGCGCAGGCCATCTTCCATGGCGATCGGAGCAATCAACGTCACTTCCATCTGTACGTTATCACCAGGCATAACCATTTCCACGCCTTCCGGCAATTCACAGGAACCAGTTACGTCGGTAGTACGGAAGTAAAACTGAGGACGGTAGCCCTTGAAGAATGGAGTGTGACGACCACCCTCATCCTTGCTCAGTACGTATACTTCACACTCAAACTTGGTGTGCGGCTTGATGCTACCTGGCTTACACAATACCTGACCACGCTCAACGTCGTCACGCTTGGTACCACGAAGCAGTACACCTACGTTCTCGCCAGCACGACCTTCGTCCAGCAGCTTACGGAACATCTCAACACCGGTGCAGACAGTCTTGACGGTATCCTTGATACCAACAATCTCAACTTCTTCACCAACCTTGACGATACCGCGCTCAACACGACCAGTCACAACCGTACCACGACCGGAGATAGAGAACACATCCTCAATCGGCAGCAGGAACGGCTGATCAATCGCACGCTCCGGCTCAGGGATGTAATCGTCCAGAGCCTCAACCAGCTTCTTCACAGCGGTTGTGCCCATTTCGTTGTCGTCTTTGCCCTGCAACGCCATCAGCGCTGAACCAGTGATGATTGGCGTATCGTCACCCGGGAAGTCGTACGCACTCAACAGCTCGCGCACTTCCATCTCTACCAGCTCAAGCAGCTCTTCATCATCTACCATGTCCGCTTTGTTCAGGAACACAACGATGTAAGGAACGCCAACCTGACGAGACAGCAGGATGTGCTCACGCGTCTGAGGCATCGGGCCGTCAGCTGCGGAACAAACCAGAATCGCGCCATCCATCTGAGCCGCACCGGTGATCATGTTCTTCACATAATCCGCGTGGCCCGGGCAGTCTACGTGTGCGTAGTGACGGCTAGGAGAATCGTACTCAACGTGAGAGGTCGCAATGGTAATACCACGCGCACGCTCTTCCGGTGCGTTATCGATCTGATCGAATGCACTCGCAGAACCAGTACCCCAAACTTCGTGACACACACGAGTCAGAGCAGCGGTCAGAGTCGTCTTACCATGGTCAACGTGACCAATAGTGCCCACGTTAAGGTGTGGCTTAATTCTTTCAAACTTGGATTTAGACACAGTTACACCTCTTCCTGTTACTTAATTCCTGGGTATCAACCCTTTTTAATGATTGCTTCGGCGATGTTGTTCGGGGCTTCCGCATACCGCGAAAACTCCATTGCGTAAGATGCGCGACCCTGAGTTGCAGAGCGCAGATCCGTGGCATAACCAAACATTTCCGACAACGGAACCTCGGCGCGAACAATCTTGCCAGCGACACCGTCATCCATACCCTGAATCAGGCCACGACGGCGGTTCAAATCACCCACCACGTCACCCATATAATCTTCAGGGGTTACAACCTCGACTTTCATCATCGGCTCAAGCAGAGCCGGGTTCGCTTCCAGAGCGCCCTTCTTCATCGCCATGGAACCCGCGATCTTGAACGCCATTTCGTTGGAGTCCACATCGTGGTAGGAACCATCGTACAAGGTTGCCTTGATACCCAGCAGCGGATAGCCGGCCAGACAGCCGTTTTGCATCTGCTCCGAGATACCCTGCTGAACCGCCGCTACATATTCCTTCGGAACTGCACCACCGACGACCTCGTTCACAAAGATAAAGTTCTCTGCACCTTCCTCCAGTGGAAGTGGGTCAATCTTGACCTTAACGTGACCATACTGACCACGACCACCCGACTGGCGAACGAACTTACCCTCTACATCTACCGACTTACGAATACACTCGCGGTACGCAACCTGCGGCTTACCGATGTTCGCTTCAACCTTAAACTCGCGACGCATACGGTCGACAAGGATATCGAGGTGAAGCTCACCCATACCAGAAATAATAGTCTGGCCAGATTCTTCATCAGTGCGCACACGGAACGATGGATCCTCCTGAGCCAACTTGCCCAGAGCCACACCCATCTTTTCCTGATCCGCCTTGGATTTTGGCTCCACTGCAACCGAAATAACCGGCTCAGGGAACTCCATCCGCTCAAGGATGATCTTGTGGTTTTCATCACACAAGGTATCACCAGTAGTGACGTTCTTCAGACCAATCGCTGCTGCAATATCGCCCGCCAGAACTTCCTTGATTTCTTCCCGATCGTTAGCGTGCATCTGAACCATACGGCCCACACGCTCTTTTTTACCCTTAACCGAGTTGAATACGGAGTTACCGGACTCAAGCCTGCCGGAATAAACTCGGAAGAAGGTCAGCGAACCAACAAATGGATCCGTCGCGATCTTGAACGCCAAAGCTGCAAACGGAGCATTGTCGTCAACTGGACGAGTATCTTCGGTGCCATCTTCATCAACTTCACCACGGATGGCTTTAACCTCATCCGGAGCTGGCAAATACTCGATAACAGCATCAAGAACTGCGGGAACGCCCTTGTTCTTGAACGCGGAGCCACAACAAGCCAGCACGATCTCGTTAGAAAGAGTACGCGCACGCAAGCCCGCCTTGATCTCTTCTACAGACAACTCGCCGCCTTCCAGGTACCGCTCCATAAACTCTTCATTGGCTTCGGCTGCTGCTTCAACCAGAGCTTCACGGTATTTTGCGACCTCGTCGACCATATCAGCGGGAACTTCTTCCTCACGATAGGTCATGCCCAAATCGGCATCATCCCAATAGATAGCCTTGCCGCGAAGCAGATCGACAACACCGGCAAACTGGTCTTCAGAGCCAATTGGCAACTGAAGGGCTACAGGTGTAGCGCCCAGACGGGTCTTAATCTGCTGAACCACTCGCAGGAAGTCTGCGCCGGCACGGTCCATCTTGTTGACGAACACCATGCGAGGAACTTCGTACTTGTTAGCCTGACGCCATACGGTCTCAGACTGAGGCTCAACACCGGAGGATCCGCAGAACACAACTACAGCGCCATCGAGAACCCGCAGGGAACGCTCAACTTCGATAGTGAAGTCTACGTGCCCCGGGGTATCAATAACGTTGATACGGTGTTCATCGAACTGCTTGTCCATACCCTGCCAAAATGTAGTAACAGCGGCAGAGGTGATGGTTATACCACGCTCCTGCTCTTGCTCCATCCAGTCAGTGGTGGACGCGCCATCATGGGTCTCGCCCATCTTGTGGCTACGACCCGTATAGTAAAGAATACGTTCGGTCGTTGTGGTTTTGCCCGCATCAACGTGCGCACAGATACCAATGTTTCTGTAACGTTTAATCGGAGTTTTGCGTGCCACTGTATAAACCTCGGCTGTTTAGAAACGGAAGTGAGAGAACGCTTTGTTAGCATCTGCCATGCGGTGTACATCTTCACGCTTCTTAACAGCAGCACCTTTGCTGTCAGCCGCATCAAGAATTTCACCAGCCAAACGCTGCGCCATGGACTTCTCGCCGCGCTTCCGTGAAAACTCTACGAGCCAGCGCATTGCCAGCGCGTTCTGACGGGAAGGCCGTACTTCTACAGGCACCTGGTAAGTAGCACCACCGACACGACGGGACTTAACCTCAACCATCGGCTGGATGTTTTCCAGGGCCTTCTCGAACATTTCGATCGGCTCTTCCTTGGACTTCTCGGCAACAATTGTCAGGGCGCCATAAACAATACGCTCTGCAACCGCTTTCTTACCGCTTTCCATCACGTGGTTGATGAACTTGGCAAGACGCGCACTACCGAATTTGGGATCCGGGATAATTTCCCGCTTAGCTGCAACTCTTCTTCTAGGCATCGATAAGCCCTTATCTAATTAAAAGGTCTTCAGGAACCCCTGAGATAGCCGACGGCTACTCAGCCTTACTCTTACCGTTCTGACAAGCAACGATAAAAGACACTCTTTCGGAGCATTACGACTTCGGTCGTTTTGCACCGTACTTGGAGCGACCCTGCTTACGGTTCTGTACACCCTGGGTGTCCAGCGTTCCGCGAACAGTGTGATAGCGCACACCCGGAAGGTCTTTTACTCGACCGCCACGGATCAGCACAACACTGTGCTCCTGAAGGTTGTGACCTTCACCACCAATGTATGAGGAAACCTCGAAGCCGTTGGTCAGACGAACACGGCACACTTTACGCAGTGCTGAGTTCGGCTTCTTCGGCGTTGTGGTGTAAACACGAGTGCATACACCACGGCGCTGAGGACATGCCTGAAGAGCAGGAACATCGCTCTTGGCTACCTTGCGCTTACGAGGCTTACGCACCAACTGATTAATCGTTGCCATGTAAGCAAACTCCAAAAAACCATATCAATGAAACTTACCCCCAGTGAAGGGGGTAAAATTAAGGGTCGCAAGTTTAAGCCTGCGCCCCCGGACAGTCAAGACGACTGTACTCTTTTTAACCACCCCCCGCGTAAGTATCTACACGAAGGTGGCGCACCAAACTCAACCTCCGCGGTTGAGCTCTGCACTCAGAGCTTCTTCAACGTCTGCAGCTGTAACGCCCTGCTGTTCCAGTTCGCGCTTGCGGCGACGCTCTGCGTGATATGCCAAACCAGTTCCCGCAGGAATCAGTCGACCGACCACGACGTTTTCTTTCAGACCGCGCAAGAAGTCACGCTTGCCAGTGACTGCACCTTCGGTGAGCACCCGGGTTGTTTCCTGGAACGAGGCTGCAGAGATGAACGATTCAGTCGCCAATGACGCCTTGGTAATACCCAACAGCAACCGCTCAAATCTTGCCGGCTCTTTATCAGCCGCAACTGCTTTCTCGTTTTCTTCCAAGAGCCTCGTGATCTCGAGCTGATCACCGGACATCAGGGTGGTATCACCCGGATCGGTAATCTCAATCTTACGCAGCATCTGGCGAACGATAACCTCAATGTGTTTATCGTTTATGACAACACCTTGAAGGCGATAAACGTCCTGGATCTCGTTGGTAATGTACCTGGCCAACTCAACCACACCCAGCAGACGCAAAATGTCATGCGGGTTAGACGGCCCATCTGAAATCACCTCGCCTTTCTCAACGGTTTCGCCTTCGAAAACGTTCATTTGACGATGCTTCGGGATCAGAACCTCGTACGGATCTGCGTCTTTCGGGGTCAGCACCAGGCGCTTTTTGCCCTTGGTTTCCTTACCGAATGACACTACACCACTGATCTCGGCAAGAATGGACGATTCCTTCGGACGACGCGCCTCAAACAAATCAGCAACACGCGGCAGACCACCGGTAATGTCACGAGTTTTCGAGCTTGCCTGAGGTATACGGGCTACCACGTCACCAAGTTCGATACGCGCACCGTTCGCCATGGTTACCAGGGCATTCGCTGGCATAAAGAAGATGGCCGCTCCACCAGTTGGCAGATCCACATCGTTACCCGCCTCATCAACCATCTGGATGGCCGGACGGATATCTTTACCCGCAGCTGGACGCTCCTTCGGATCGATGACTTCCATCGTCGACAAGCCTGTGAGCTCGTCGGTCTGCGTGCGCACGGTAATGCCCTGGTCCATGTTGACGAACTTGGCAATACCTTCAGCTTCCGCGATGATGGGGTGAGTGTGTGGATCCCACTTGGCAACCACAACGCCCGCCTCAACTTCATCGCCACTTTTCACAGACAATACGGCGCCGTATGGAAGTTTGTACCACTCCCGCTCACGCCCCTGATCATCAGCAATTGCCAAAGCAGAAGAGCGAGAAATAACAACCAGTGAGCCATCCGTTCTCTGAAGAGACTTCAGGTTATGCAGGCGAACAGTACCACCGTGCTTGACTTGAACGTTATCTACCGCTGAAGCCCGACTGGCCGCACCACCGATGTGGAAGGTACGCATCGTAAGCTGGGTTCCAGGCTCACCGATGGACTGAGCAGCAATAACACCCACTGCCTCACCCACGTTAACGCGGTGACCACGCGCCAAATCGCGACCATAGCACTTCGAGCAGATGCCGTGGCGAGTTTCACAGGTAATCGCGGAGCGAACCCAAACCTCATCCACACCAGCGCCTTCAAGCTCTTCGATCGTTTTCTCGTCAAGCAGAGTGCCGGCAGCGACAACAGCATTGTCTTTATCCGTAGGAGTAAATGTATCCCGGGCAGTAACACGACCCAAAACACGATCCCCCAGAGGCACAACTACGTCACCGCCTTCAATATGCGGCGTCATCAACAGACCTTCTTCAGTACCGCAATCTTCTTCGGTAACGACCAGATCCTGTGAGACGTCGACCAGACGACGGGTCAGGTAACCGGAGTTGGCAGTTTTCAGTGCCGTATCCGCCAGACCCTTACGGGCACCGTGTGTCGAGATAAAGTACTGAAGTACGTTCAGGCCTTCACGGAAGTTCGCGGTGATTGGCGTTTCAATGATCGAGCCATCTGGCTTGGCCATCAAACCACGCATACCGGCGAGCTGACGAATCTGCGCAGCAGAACCCCGCGCACCAGAGTCAGCCATCATGTAGACGGAGTTGAACGACTCCTGCATCAGATCTTCGCCATCTTCACCTTTAACGGGCTTTCCGTCAGGACCAATGACTTTTTCCTTTGCCAGGCGCTGCATCATCGCCTTGGAGACCTTATCGTTTGCGCGCGACCAGATATCGATAACCTTGTTGTACTTTTCACCCTGCGTAAGCAGGCCTGACGCGTACTGGGATTCAATATCTTTTACTTCATCAGAAGCGGCATCTACCAGCTCATATTTCTCTGGCGGGATCTCGAAGTCATTGAAGCCAATCGAAATACCTGAAACCGTCGCATAGTGATAGCCCATGTACATGAGCTGATCCGCAAAGATAACCGTTTCTTTCAGGCCAGCATCACGATAGCAGGTGTTGATCAGATTCGAGATCGCCTTCTTGACCATTGGCTTGTTAACCAGGTCATAAGACAGCCCGTCTGGAACAATATCAAACAACAAAGCACGACCAACCGTGGTTTCCACGATCTTGTACTCTTCTGTGTTATCGCCCTCAGCCTGTATGGAGACCTCTTTGACGCGCACCTTAACCACAGCCTGAAGGTCGACCTTACCGGCACCGTAAGCGCGGTGCGCTTCTTTGATGTCAGCAAACACCATACCTTCACCAAGCGCACTCTTACGCTCGCGGGTCATGTAATAGAGGCCAAGTACAACGTCCTGGGACGGCACGATGATGGGCTCACCGTTCGCAGGCGACAGGATGTTGTTGGTAGACATCATCAGCGCACGGGCTTCCAACTGAGCTTCCAGCGTCAGCGGTACGTGTACCGCCATCTGGTCACCGTCGAAGTCGGCGTTATAGGCCGCACAAACCAGGGGGTGCAACTGAATTGCCTTACCTTCGATCAGCACTGGCTCAAATGCCTGGATACCCAAGCGGTGAAGCGTTGGCGCTCGGTTAAGCATGATCGGGTGCTGACGAATAACTTCGTCCAGGATATCCCAAACAACGCCTTCTTCGCGCTCAACCATCTTCTTGGCGGCTTTGATAGTCGTAGCAAGGCCACGGTGCTCAAGCTTTGAGAAAATAAACGGCTTGAACAGCTCCAGCGCCATTTTCTTGGGCAGACCGCACTGATGCAGACGCAAAGATGGCCCAACAACGATTACCGAACGACCGGAATAGTCAACCCGCTTACCCAACAGGTTCTGACGAAAACGACCTTGCTTACCCTTGATCATGTCGGCAAGAGATTTCAGCGGGCGCTTATTAGTGCCAGTGATAGCACGACCGCGACGGCCGTTATCCAGCAGCGCGTCGACAGCTTCCTGCAGCATGCGCTTTTCGTTACGCACGATGATGTCAGGAGCGTTCAGCTCAAGCAGACGCTTGAGACGGTTGTTCCTGTTGATCACCCGACGATAGAGATCGTTCAGGTCTGATGTCGCAAAACGGCCACCATCAAGTGGTACCAACGGACGCAGATCAGGCGGCAGAACCGGCAACACAGTCATAACCATGTCGCCCGGCTTGTTGCCGGAGTACAAGAAAGCCTCAAGAATTTTCAGGCGCTTATTGAACTTTTTGATCTTGGTTTCAGAGTTGGTCTGGGGAATTTCTTCCCGCAGCGAATCAACTTGCTCCTGAAGGTCAATCCCCTCAAGCAGCTCCTTGACGGCTTCAGCACCCATGCGGGCGTCAAACTCGTCACCAAACTCTTCCAGTGCTTCGTAGTACTGCTCGTCGTTCAGCAGCTGCCCGCGCTCAAGCGTGGTCATTCCCGGGTCGATTACTATAAACGACTCGAAATAAAGCACGCGCTCGATATCACGCAGCGTCATATCCAGCATCAAACCAATGCGGGATGGAAGAGACTTCAAGAACCAGATGTGAGCAACCGGGCTGGCCAGCTCGATATGAGCCATACGCTCACGACGAACGCTTGCCAGTGCTACTTCAACACCACACTTCTCGCAGATAACACCGCGATGTTTGAGGCGCTTGTACTTGCCGCAGAGGCACTCATAATCCTTGATCGGGCCGAAGATCTTGGCACAAAAAAGACCGTCACGCTCAGGCTTGAACGTACGGTAGTTAATGGTCTCAGGCTTCTTAACTTCACCAAAGGACCAGGACCGGATCATCTCCGGTGATGCCAATCCAATACGGATCGCATCAAATTCCTTGCTTTGGTTTTGGCTCTTGAGAAGATTCAGCAAATCTTTCATCAGTAAAAGCTCCGGATGGCGTTAATCTCGGGCGGGCACACCAAGTGCCCGCTCACGCTGCCAAAAACAATTCGGCTCACTCAGATTCCAGCTCGATGTCGATACCCAGCGAACGGATCTCCTTGACAAGAACGTTGAAGGATTCCGGCATGCCGGGCTCCATGCGATGATCACCATCGACAATGTTCTTGTACATCTTGGTCCGACCGTTCACGTCGTCAGACTTAACGGTGAGCATTTCCTGCAGCGTATACGCTGCACCGTAAGCCTCTAGGGCCCACACTTCCATCTCACCGAAACGCTGACCACCGAACTGCGCCTTACCACCCAGCGGCTGCTGAGTAACCAGGCTATAGGATCCAGTGGAACGGGCGTGCATCTTGTCATCGATCAAGTGGTTAAGCTTGAGGATATACATATACCCTACTGTTACCGGGCGATCGAAGGCATCACCTGTACGACCATCATACAGCTTGGTCTGTCCAGTTGTGCTAAGGCCTGCCAACTCAAGCATGTGCTTGACCTCGGATTCCTCGGCGCCATCAAACACAGGCGTGGCCATAGGAACACCACCGCGCAGGTTATGAGACATCTCGAGGATTTCCTTGTCACTCAAGGAATCCAAATCCACTTTGAAGACTTCATCAGAGTGGTTGTAGATCTCATCAAGCAGTTTGCGCAGGTCGGCCACCTTGCGCTGCTCATCCAGCATCTTGCTGATGCGCTCGCCGAGGCCCTTTGCTGCAGCTCCCAAGTGAGTCTCGAGAACCTGCCCAACGTTCATTCGCGAAGGAACACCCAGTGGGTTCAGAACGATATCAACAGTGTTACCGAACTCATCGTACGGCATATCTTCGATCGGCTTTACGGCCGAAATAACACCCTTGTTACCGTGACGACCCGCCATCTTGTCACCTGGCTGGATACGACGCTTGATCGCAAGGTAAACCTTGACGATTTTCAGCACGCCCGGAGCCAGATCATCGCCCTGCTGAAGCTTGCCTTTTTTGTCATCAAAGCGCGCTTCGTGCTCCTTAGTACGCTCTTCAAGGCCCTGCTCGGACTTCTCCAGAAGTTCATTCAGGCTCTCGTCCTGCATGCGCAGCTTGAACCAGTCTGAACGAGGCAGCTCGGTCAGGTAACCTTCGTCGAGGCTTGCGCCCTTCTTCAGGCCAGGCCCACTGATGACTTGCTGTCCTTTGAGTGCGTTCAGCAAACGCTCAAAGGTAGCGCCCTCAACGATGCGGTACTCGTCCTTCAGGTCTTTGCGGTACTGATTCAGCTGCTCTTTCTCAATTGACTGAGCGCGCTGATCCTTCTCGATGCCGTCACGGGTAAATACCTGAACATCGATTACGGTACCGCGAGTGCCCGTTGGCACACGTGATGAGGTGTCTTTTACATCAGACGCCTTCTCACCGAAGATAGCCCTCAACAGCTTCTCTTCCGGGGTCAACTGGGTCTCACCTTTCGGTGTTACCTTGCCCACCAGAATATCGCCAGCACCTACTTCAGCACCTATGTAAACAATACCGGACTCATCCAGCTTGGACAGTGCGCTCTCACCAACGTTTGGAATATCCGCGGTGATTTCTTCACTACCCAGCTTTGTATCACGAGCCACACAGGTCAACTCCTGAATGTGGATCGTGGTCAGGCGATCTTCCTGAACCACTTTCTCGGAAATAAGGATGGAGTCCTCAAAGTTGTAACCATTCCAAGGCATAAATGCGATACGCATGTTCTGCCCCAGAGCCAGCTCACCAAGATCAACCGATGGTCCATCTGCCAATACGTCACCGCGGGCAATCTCATCACCCTGGCGTACGATTGAGCGCTGGTTAATACAGGTGTTCTGGTTCGAGCGGGTGTACTTGGTGAGGTTATAAATATCCACACCAGCATCACCAGCTTCGGTCTCTTCGTTGTTCACACGTACCACGATACGGGCCGCATCAACACTCTCGATCACACCGCCACGTCGAGCCGTGACACAAACACCGGAGTCCTGAGCAACCGTACGCTCAACACCGGTACCTACCAATGGCACCTGTGAACGCAGTGTCGGAACAGCCTGACGTTGCATGTTCGCGCCCATCAAAGCACGGTTAGCATCGTCGTGCTCAAGGAACGGAATCAGCGAGGCAGCAACAGATACAACCTGGCGCGGCGATACGTCCATGAAGTTAACGCTTTCAGGAGGCATAACCGTGGTTTCGTTCTGGTGACGTACAGTTACCAGCTCGTCCTGCAGGCGTTTACCTTCATCCATAGCCGCACTGGCCTGGGCGATAACATAATTGCTTTCTTCAATTGCCGACAGGTAAACCAACTCATCGGTAACTACGCCGTCAATTACCTTCCTGTATGGGCTCTCAAGGAAACCATAGGAGTTGGCACGGGCATAAGTTGCCAGAGAGTTGATCAGGCCGATGTTTGGACCTTCCGGCGTCTCGATCGGACACACTCGGCCATAATGGGTCGGGTGTACGTCACGAACCTCAAAGCCAGCACGCTCACGGGTCAGGCCACCAGGCCCAAGAGCCGAGATACGACGCTTGTGAGTCACTTCAGACAACGGGTTGTTCTGGTCCATAAACTGGGACAGCTGGCTTGAGCCAAAGAATTCTTTAACCGCGGCAGCTACCGGCTTGGCGTTTATCAGATCCTGAGGCATGAGGCCTTCACTTTCCGCAAGACTCAGTCGCTCACGAACCGCACGCTCAACACGAACGAGACCAACTCGGAACTGGTTTTCAGCCATCTCACCAACGCAACGTACGCGGCGGTTACCCAGGTTATCAATATCGTCTACCGTGCCCTGACCGTTACGGATATCGATCAGAGTCTTGAGCACATCAATGATATCTTCGTGAGTCAGCGTACCTTCGCCAGTGCTCTCTTCGCGACGCAGGCGACGATTAAGCTTCATCCGGCCAACAGCAGACAAGTCATACCGCTCTTCAGAGAAGAACAGGTTATTGAACAGATTCTCTGCCGAATCCTTGGTAGGCGGCTCCCCGGGACGCATCATCCGGTAGATTTCCACCAACGCTTCGAGCGGACTGCGAGTCGGGTCGATACGCAAGGTATCAGACATGAACGGGCCACAGTCGAGGTCGTTGGTATAAAGAGTCTCGATCTCTGTAACGCCGGCATCAAGAATCTTGGTAACCACTTCTTCGCTGAGCTCGGTATTACACTCAACCAGCACTTCGCCACTAGCCTTGTCGATCATGTCCTTAGCCAGAACACGGCCGTACAGATACTCAGTGGGAACTTCAAGTTCGTTAATGCCTGCTTTTTCCAGCTGCTTGATGTGGCGTGCCGTAATCCGGCGACCCTCTTCTACAATCAGCTTGCCATCGTTATCTTTGATATCGAAGGTTGCAATATCGCCACGAAGGCGGCTTGGCACCAACTCCAGCTTGCACGTCTCAGCGCCCAGAGAGAACTTACTGGTCTCAAAGAACATCTCTAGCATTTGCTCAGAGGTATAACCAAGTGAGCGCAGGAGAATGGAGGCCGGCAACTTGCGTCGACGGTCAATCCGAACGAAAACAGCGTCCTTTGGATCGAATTCAAAATCGAGCCAGGAACCACGGTAAGGAATCACCCGAGCTGAATACAGCAGCTTGCCGGATGAGTGGGTTTTACCTTTATCATGGTCAAAGAACACACCGGGAGAGCGGTGGAGCTGGGAAACGATAACACGCTCGGTACCGTTGATAACGAAGGTACCATTCTCAGTCATCAGGGGCATTTCACCCATGTAGACTTCCTGTTCTTTGATGTCCTTAATCGCCTTGTTGGACGATTCCTTATCATAAATGATAAGGCGAACTTTCACTCTCAGCGGCGCCGCGTATGTTACGCCCCTAAGCTGGCATTCCTTAACATCGAATACAGGCTCACCAATTCGGTAGCTCACATATTCGAGTGCAGCATTGCCAGAGTAGCTGGCAATCGGGAATACGGATTTGAATGCTGCATGAAGACCGGTTTCCCGACGATCTCCAGGTGCGGCTTCCATTTGCAGGAAGTCCCGAAATGAATCCAGCTGAATAGACAGCAAATAGGGGACATCCATCACGGAAGGCAATTTACTAAAATCTTTGCGAATCCGCTTTTTTTCAGTGTAGGAGTAAGTCATCTGCATTCCCCAGCTTTAGACCTGATACCTGGTATCAAGAAGCAACCAATGTTCTGCTTCGGGGCCGAATTGCTCGGCTTATCGCGCCGTCTTGAACGAAGACCCTGACAAGCATTTGCAGAACTCAACAACCCTGCATCCGAATGCCAGACTCTATAGCATATACAACAGAAAAAGGCCGGTGGCACAAAGCCACCAGCCTGCCTGCGCTTACAGCGCAGCTTCAATCAACAGCCGACTCTTACTTAAGCTCAACAGAAGCGCCTGCTTCCTCAAGCTTCTTCTTGGCTTCTTCTGAGTCAGCCTTGCTCGCTGCTTCCTTGATAGTGGAAGGCGCGCCGTCAACCAGCTCTTTAGCTTCTTTCAGACCCAGGCCGGTCAATTCACGAACAGCCTTGATAACGTTAACTTTCTTCTCGCCAACGCCAGTCAGAATAACATCAAACTCGGTCTGCTCTTCAGCAGCGGCAGCATCGCCACCAGCAGCTGCAGGTGCGGCTGCAACAGCAGCAGCGGCAGATACGCCGAACTTCTCTTCCATTGCTTCAACCAGCGCAACAACATCCATTACGCTCATTTCAGCAATTGCATTCAAAATATCGTCTTTAGACAGAGCCATGACTTTCTCCCAAAAAAATAAATATGGTGTTCAACAGAATCAAGCAGCTTCTTGCTTCTGGTCTCGAACTGCCGCAACGGCGCGGGTCACTTTCGAAGGAACTTCGTTCAGTGTCCGTGCCAGCTTGGTGATTGGTGCCTGTGTTACCGCGGCCAGCATCGTCAACGCTTCGTGACGTGTTGGCAGCTTGGCAAGACGATCGATCTGGTCTGCGCCCATCAGCTCACCGCCGACTGCCAGTCCTTTAATCTCGAATGCGTCTTTCTCTTTCGCAAAATCCTTCAGCAGGCGCGCAGCCGCTCCCGGATCTTCCATTGAGAATGCCAGAATGGTTGGGCCGACCAGGGCCTCATCAATGCACTCAAACTCTGTACCACGAATAGCAATCTTAGCCAGGTTGTTACGAACAACCTTGAGACGCACATTTTCGGCACGAGCTTTGGCACGCAGAGCCGTCATATCACCAGAGGTGACACCACGGTAGTCAGCCAGAACCACAGACAGAGCACCACCGGCAGTCTCGTTGACTTCAGCGACGATCGCCTTCTTGTCTTCGAGTCTAATTGCCACTGGATTTCTCCTCGATTTCGCCAGGGGTATTCCCGGCAAACCCATCATTGCCCTGGAAGCCTGATACACAAGGCTTCCTATAGGCGCCTTAACGGTGTTTGGGTTCAGAGAGAACGTCTTCACACCGTCTGCGCAGGCGTTGCTTTAACCCTTCCAGTCGAAAGACTTCAGGGGCCTGCGGTCTTTGACAGCCTTGGCTTCCGCCCAGACTACAAAGTAACTACCGACCAGAGGGTCAGATATCAAGACCACCTTGATCGATAGTCAGGCCAGGACCCATCGTTGACGAAATGGTGATCTTTTTGAGATACACACCTTTCGCCGAGGACGGCTTGGCCTTTTTCAGATCTGCAACCAGCGACTCAAGGTTTTCCTTGATATTCTGAGCAGAGAATTCCACATTACCTAACGGCGAATGGATAATACCATTCTTATCCGTGCGGTAGCGTACCTGGCCTGCCTTGGCGTTTTTGACCGCAGTCTCAACGTCAGGGGTTACGGTACCTACTTTCGGGTTAGGCATCAGGCCGCGGGGACCCAGAATCTGACCCAGCTGACCGACAACACGCATGGCATCCGGGGTGGCAATTACCACGTCGAAATCCATGTTGCCTTTTTTAACTTCCTCAGCAAGATCGTCCATACCAACAATGTCGGCGCCCGCAGCAGTCGCTTTCTCAGCATTTGCACCCTGAGTAAACACGGCGACACGGACGGTTTTACCTGTACCGTGCGGCAATACAGTGCTGCTACGCACAACCTGGTCAGATTTACGCGCATCAACACCAAGATTGATTGCAACGTCTACTGACTCTTTAAACTTCACGCTTTGACCCAGTTCGACCAGCAGCGATACCGCTTCATCGACAGAGTAGGAACGCGTTGACTCAACCTTTGAGCGAATCAGCTTCTGGCGCTTGCTCATTTTAGACATGTTACACACCCTCCACGGTCAGGCCCATGCTGCGGGCAGTACCAGCAATGGTGCGAACCGCCGCATCCATATCGGCAGCAGTCAGATCCGGCTCTTTAGTCTTGGCAATTTCTTCAAGCTGTTCACGAGTCACCTTGCCAACCTTATCGGTATTCGGGCGACCAGATCCACTCTTGACACCGGCAGCCTTTTTGAGAAGCACAGGTGCAGGCGGAGTCTTGGTGATAAATGTGAAGCTACGGTCACTGTATACAGTAATGACAGTAGGAATCGGTAGACCGGCTTCCATATCCTGAGTCTTTGCGTTGAACGCCTTACAAAACTCCATGATATTGACGCCGCGCTGACCCAGCGCAGGGCCTACGGGGGGGCTCGGGTTGGCCTTACCGGCAGCAACCTGAAGCTTGATATATGCTTCTATCTTTTTAGCCATGATAGTACTCCTATGGGTTCAAACGCCTTTCGGCTCCCCGTTGCAGACACAAAAAGCCCGCGACGCCTTAGCGCGCGAGCCTTCCGGTTTAGAAGCTGCCGATCAGTCTTTCTCGACCTGCCCAAATTCCAACTCTACCGGAGTTGAGCGACCGAAGATCAGAACAGCAACCTTGACCCGACTCTTGCCGTAGTCAACTTCTTCCACAACGCCATTGAAGTCAGCAAACGGACCCTCAACAACGCGAACAACCTCGCCCGGCTCAAACAACGTCTTGGGCTTGGGCTTATCAGCACCACTTTCAACTCGGCGCAAAATTGCTTCAGCTTCACGCTCGGTAATCGGAGCCGGCTTATCCTTGGTACCACCGATAAAACCAAGCACCCGGGGCGTATTCTTCACAAGGTGCCAGGTACCGTCATCCATTTCCATTTGAACGAGAACGTATCCAGGATAAAATTTGCGCTCACTCTTACGCTTTTTCCCATCACGCATCTCAACAACTTCTTCGGTAGGAACAAGGATCTCACCGAACCTATCCTCCATACCTTCAAGCGCTATACGCTCGATGAGAGTGCGCATTACGTGCTTTTCGTAGCCAGAATATGCATGAACCACGTACCAGCGCTTAGCCATTGCCCACTCCTGTTAACCTATGAATCCGGCGACCAGCCAGCTGATTATGGAGTCCATGCCCCACAACAACAGAGACACAACCAGCACAAAAACCACAACAATAATCGTGGTCTGAACCAGTTCTGGCCTAGTGGGCCATACCACCTTCCGGATCTCAACACGAGCCTCTTTCAGAAGCGTCGCGAAGCGTCGGCCACGCACCGTCTGCAAAGCCACCAAGACCGCAACGATAGCAAGCACAACAAGAGCCAGAACCCGATACAGCAAAGACTCGGCGCTGAAATACTGATTACCAACAACACCAACGGCAATCAGAACGAACACAACTAACCACTTCACTACATCGAAGCGACTGTTTGATTGAACAGCTTTTGACTCCATGGGAATCAACTTATGTATCCGGATGTTAAAAAAATGGCAGGCCAGGAGGGAATCGAACCCCCAACCTGCGGTTTTGGAGACCGCTGCTCTGCCAATTGAGCTACTGGCCTGCACCGAAACTACTCAGTGCACTTTCTATCAAGCGCGCCACAAGGGCACGCTTGGTATTCGGGTAACTTATTACTCGATGATCTTGGCGACTACGCCAGCACCAACGGTACGACCGCCTTCGCGAATCGCGAAGCGCAGGCCATCTTCCATGGCGATCGGAGCAATCAACGTCACTTCCATCTGTACGTTATCACCAGGCATAACCATTTCCACGCCTTCCGGCAATTCACAGGAACCAGTTACGTCGGTAGTACGGAAGTAAAACTGAGGACGGTAGCCCTTGAAGAATGGAGTGTGACGACCACCCTCATCCTTGCTCAGTACGTATACTTCACACTCAAACTTGGTGTGCGGCTTGATGCTACCTGGCTTACACAATACCTGACCACGCTCAACGTCGTCACGCTTGGTACCACGAAGCAGTACACCTACGTTCTCGCCAGCACGACCTTCGTCCAGCAGCTTACGGAACATCTCAACACCGGTGCAGACAGTCTTGACGGTATCCTTGATACCAACAATCTCAACTTCTTCACCAACCTTGACGATACCGCGCTCAACACGACCAGTCACAACCGTACCACGACCGGAGATAGAGAACACATCCTCAATCGGCAGCAGGAACGGCTGATCAATCGCACGCTCCGGCTCAGGGATGTAATCGTCCAGAGCCTCAACCAGCTTCTTCACAGCGGTTGTGCCCATTTCGTTGTCGTCTTTGCCCTGCAACGCCATCAGCGCTGAACCAGTGATGATTGGCGTATCGTCACCCGGGAAGTCGTACGCACTCAACAGCTCGCGCACTTCCATCTCTACCAGCTCAAGCAGCTCTTCATCATCTACCATGTCCGCTTTGTTCAGGAACACAACGATGTAAGGAACGCCAACCTGACGAGACAGCAGGATGTGCTCACGCGTCTGAGGCATCGGGCCGTCAGCTGCGGAACAAACCAGAATCGCGCCATCCATCTGAGCCGCACCGGTGATCATGTTCTTCACATAATCCGCGTGGCCCGGGCAGTCTACGTGTGCGTAGTGACGGCTAGGAGAATCGTACTCAACGTGAGAGGTCGCAATGGTAATACCACGCGCACGCTCTTCCGGTGCGTTATCGATCTGATCGAATGCACTCGCAGAACCAGTACCCCAAACTTCGTGACACACACGAGTCAGAGCAGCGGTCAGAGTCGTCTTACCATGGTCAACGTGACCAATAGTGCCCACGTTAAGGTGTGGCTTAATTCTTTCAAACTTAGACTTAGACATTCGACCAATCCCCCTAATCAACCTGGATAGCAACGTTGACCGGATAAATAGTGGAGCTCATGACCGGAGTTGAACCGGTGACCTCATCCTTACCAAGGATGTGCTCTACCGACTGAGCTACATGAGCATTGCAAATCAAATTGGAGCGGGCAGCGGGAATCGAACCCGCGTCATCAGCTTGGAAGGCTGAGGTAATAGCCACTATACGATGCCCGCGAGCAATTAAGTGGTGGAGGGGGCTGGATTCGAACCAGCGAAGCTTTCGCGTCAGATTTACAGTCTGATCCCTTTGGCCACTCGGGAACCCCTCCGAGTCAGGCGCAATATCACGCACCTGTCACAACAAAAAGTGGAGCTGGCGGACGGAATCGAACCCCCGACCTGCTGATTACAAGTCAGCTGCTCTACCAACTGAGCTACGCCAGCTCACATTCGCTTGTTCAGCGAGGGCGGTATACTACGGATTATTTTCGGGAGTTGCAACACTCTCGCAGCGGTTAAACTCAACAAAGTCAAATTCCGCTCCATAACCCGCCTCCAGCGCCTGAACCATCTCTTCTGCAAGATTTGGCTCACTCTCAAAAGCGAGCGCGTAGCTTATCTGATTTCGATCGAAGTTGACTAGTACCACGTTAAAATTCTTGCTCTTTTTTTCTTCCAGCACGGATATTGCTGCTCTACGAGACTCAAATAAGCCGAGAGAAATCGCGTTTCTATTTGCACCCTCGGTTACCAGATAGGAATCTACGCCTCGCCTTTGCATTTCCCGGAACTGCTCCAACGCTGCTGAAGGGGGCTGAGGGGGAATAATAACCCAGTGCAACGAGGGTAAAGGCCGCTCAACCTCCTCCAAGAGCACACTTTCAGCTCTTGCAAGCGCTGAGTGTGACTTAAGAGCCTCTGCAACTTGCAAACTTGCAATCCAGCCCAGCCTGACACACTCCCGCGCACTGGACACAGGCGCCGTTGAGCCGGCACCACCATCCTGCACTTTGAGACTTGCTACTCGCGGCAGACTTCCGCCCGCAGTGGAGCCAAGCTTAACATCCACTGCGGTGTAATCGCTCAGTTGCCACACACAAAGATTTATGACAACCAGCACAAGCGCAAGCCATTTCATACTTCATGGGCCTCTGCGTCGATCAGACCAAGCCCGTCCATGACCAAAGATGGGCACATTTCTGCAACCAATCCAAGCTCCAGAAGCCTGTCTGCATCGCCCCCCGTAACCACAATATCGCTGATCCTGAAGGCTATAGAATCGCGCTTAATTCGCTCAACCAGCGCCTCGAACAACCACGCGATACCATGATTAACGCACTCGCTGGTACTTACCCCCGGGCTAACATTCAAGATCTGACTTGGATCAAAATCTATGCGAGCGGCATCCACCTGCAAACTGCGACGCATCATATTCAGGCCTGGCAAAATAAACCCCCCAAGGTGACGCCCGTGAGAGTCGACATAGTCAACGGTTATCGCGCTGCCAGCGTCAACCACCAAGAAAGCCTGCCTGTGCCGCTGCCAGGCTCCGTACATGGCGTGCCATCGATCTGCGCCCATTTGGCTGCAATCTTTATACGAACTTCTAAGCCCCCCCCTCGCAGCCTCCGCCCAGTAGAACCTGATCGGCGCGTCAAATCGACTGGACAGATGCGCCAAAAGGCTCGCCCTCTTTGTCTCCGAGGCAACAGTAGAGACCGCCACCCTGGAAACACGCCCCTCAATCACAGTCAACCCTTGTAAAGGATCGGCATCCGCAATAACACCCACACCCTGATCAACAGCCCGCCCCGACTCATCAAGACGCCACTTTAGCCTGGAATTCCCGGCATCAATCAACAGTCTCACAAAACCACCCGCAAGCTGATTTCCCCAGCACGAATTGGAACAATCCCTCCCTCCGGCGTGCCAAGCAAATAGTTCCCACTACCGTCAATGCCGTTACCGACCCCCTTCAACTCCCCATCCTTTGCCTGGATAAGGCGATTGCAGTATATATCGCGGTTCTGCCAAGGCTCGCGGAATACCCCGAACCCCTTACTTGAAAACGTGTCAGCAGCATCAGCCACTGCACCAATCACCGCCGCGGCGACCTGATTTCTGGACCATTCGGTATCCGGACAGGCACTTGCAAGACTGCTCCATGGCTGATCAACACCTTCAGCTTTATGCATGTGCACGTTAATTCCGATACCCACAACCACCCGCACAACACCTTCTTGCAATTCACCCTGCAATTCCACAAGGATGCCTCCCAGCTTGCCTGCTGGAAGAAATATATCATTGGGCCATTTCAACCCAACATCCGGAACACCCAAGGTCTCGAGCGCCTCCGCAACCGCTACCCCAAACACGAGGCTAAGTCCGTCCAGCACCGAAAAACCGCCATGAAAGACCAACCCCATGCTCAGGTACAGATTTTCTCCACGCGGACTTTGCCAACTTCGCCCTCTACGCCCACGACCAGCTGTCTGGGAGTCTGCAATGGATATCGGGAGCTTGCCGTCACAACCCTCAGCAACTTGCCTAAGGACCTCAGCGTTTGTTGAATCCACTTCATCCCGCACTCTCAAATCAACCCGCGTTGCCAATCCAGCATCAAGCTGTTTGATGATCAGAGCAGAATCCAGCAGATCAACCCGAGACACCAACTGGTAACCGCGACCACGAATGCTAGCCACTTCAAAGCCCTGATCCATTAGGCGCCTCATCTGCTTCCAGATCGCTGTACGGCTCACGCCCAACTGCAGAGCAAGGGATTCACCAGAGTGAACCTGTCCATCACTGAGAAGGGCAACAAGGGCTTTGAGTTTCATCAGATATTATCCGGCCGGAATGTTTGGTATCGGCGGATTAAACACCAGGAGGGAGCAAAAAAGCAAAACTGGCGGCCGGAGCAGTAGTTGCTCGACCGCCACAACGATCAGGGAATGGGTGTCGCTGTGAGGTTCGCTCTTATGTCGAAGTTCTGCATCATGACGCCGTATACGGCTGTTTGAGCACCACCGGTCGGGTGCACAAGGTCAATATTATTGATCGATAACTCTTTGAACTGACTCTGAGCTTTCACCGCAAACCCGAGGGGGCGATTATTCAGATCACTCTGGGTTGGGCTGCCTACGTAGCGGTATCCGTGGGCCGCGTTAGGATCCATAATTTTTTCATCGCCTTTTACACCCAGAACACCCAGGGAATCCGGCCCGCTCTGCTTCTTGATCACCTTGGTCTGATATACGTCCACAGCAAGATCGGTGCGAATCCCGAAGGTGTTGTCATCTACACCGTCACCGTCAAAGTCACCGCCGTCGCTGGTATAGATATCATTCAGAAGAACACGGGTACCCGTGCCGTTTACTGGATTACCATTGCCATCCAGTTGCCGATTGGTCTCCCATGTGAAGGCGTTCTTTTTATCACCTGAAGCTCTGGCAAGCACATTTTTCAGTCGAACCGTGATGCCCTCTTCGCCCCTCGTCTCCCAGATACCACCCGAAGCCTCGCAGACGATTTGCGTACCACCGGCACCACCGGCGCACACATCACCAGCACCACCCGGCACAATAGTCATGCTACTTCCAACTTCATAGTTTTGAAGAACAAACCGACCAAAGCTGTTGCCTGCCGACTTATCACCTACCCGCAGGTTGCCAACATCCATAGTGCCCCAGGACTCCCCTGTGACCATAGCCAAGCCTTCATCCGTTGCATCAATGGTCATATCCCGCACATGAGCGTCGTATTCAAGCTCGCTGATCCAGAGGCCCTTCTGGCTAACTTCGCCCGCACCCTTATCATAAGCATCGGCAATGATTGCAGCCTTGCCATTCCGGATACGCACATCAGAGTTGACCGTAATTCCTTCACCACTGGCCCCACCAGCACCCAAGGTTATCTGACCATCAAGCTCAAACTCGTAGGCGGGATAAAAGCCAAGAGCGAGCAACAATTCGGTGCCACCTTGCAGCTGCGCATCGTCACTTCCAACTTTCAGACCATTAATTCGATACCCTGCTTTAACATCCTCAAAACCGATTCGAAGCCCGTCAAAAAACTGGGTACCGCCCCGAACTTCTTCCCGAGTGACATTCACGGTAATGTCCCCACGCCCCCATGACTGCAGGCCACTGAAAATCATCCGATTACCATCTTCGGTGTAGGCTATATCTGCCCGGCGCAAGCTCCACTCGGCGGCCAGCCGCAAACCTTGCGGCCCGGCATCTGCATGCCCCCCGCCTTGCAAA
This sequence comes from Marinobacter sp. KMM 10035, assembly GCF_046537445.1. Classification (NCBI taxonomy): domain Bacteria; kingdom Pseudomonadati; phylum Pseudomonadota; class Gammaproteobacteria; order Pseudomonadales; family Marinobacteraceae; genus Marinobacter; species Marinobacter sp. KMM 10035. The sequence continues at coordinate 170,725 of NZ_JBBVMG010000004.1, forward strand.
TACACAGCGTTGGTGTAGGTGCGGCCATTGTATGCGTGCTCTTCAAACAGGAAGCTTACATTCACCTCACCAATACTTTTAGAACCACTGCCCATCTCAATAGCACCAATATTAAATTCACCGGCCATTGAGCCCAATGTCAGCGCCAACGCAGGTCTATTCTGCCAATCTGGCGCAACGTCCAGCCGCAAATCCTGCACGTTCATATTGCCCGTGATATTCCTGAGGGCCAGAACATTACCATCATCGTGATACAGGAAAGAGGCACTGTGGATGGTTGTCTGGCTATCAAACCGCAGCCCTTCACCCTCACGACCTCCCGCCCGGATATCGGTACTGGAAGAGAGATCATACTGGCCACTCAACCCGCCATAGGAAGGCAACAGAGCGCCGGAGCCGACATCATTGCTAACACCGTGGTTCAATGGGTTGCCGCTATATCGGATAGCTTCAACCTGCCAGGAGCCTACCACCCTGGGAGCATCCAGTTTGAGCGTGTCGCCCACGACATCCAGCGTTATACCCAAGGCTTCAACATCCATGGTAATGCCGTCGAGAAACACTTCGTTGCCATTGGTCCGGTAGCCCAAGCGCCCCCCGGTCATGGTGTAGGCGGTATCGAATGTATAGCCTGAACCGCCCACGGCACCGCCCGGCTTTATGTTCAGATAACCCTGCAAGGAATGATCCAGAAAAACGCCACCCATGCTGAGACCCGGTGCTCCAGCAAGCCGAATATCGCTAAACTCAATTCGGCGATCTTCCACCAGGTAGTCGAGATTCAGGGATGCATCAGAGCCAATATCTACCTTTACTACATGGCGCGCCTGGCCAGAGGGATCAGAAGCGGAACCTACGCGAAACCCTTCAAGATGAATACCTTTGCCATCATCGTAATACGAAACCTTGTCTGCCGTGACTCCAAGCTCCATTTCAAGGGTAATACCGCTCTGCCCACTGACAGATGCCAACTCCGAGTCATCAAGGCTCCGCATGTCAGCGGAAGCTGCAGAGACCGCCCCCAAGATGAGAATCCCGGAATGAATGGCGAGAGTGTAGCTGCGACCTTTATCGATCTTCATGTTTGCTCCTCACCTACTAGGGACTACCCGCTGGGAAAACGAGCAAGTTGCCTTCCATGATTACGTCGCCCTGCATCTCTACCGTAAAGATATCAGCTTGCTGAAACCCAATGTCGGTCGGGCGCGGGGTGGTACTGGCAGCGATTTTGTAGCGAACATCATCGAAGCGAACGATATTCGGCAAGCCGATCTCCAATACATCCCCACTGAAAAGTGCTCCATCCCCTCCAAAGCCCGAATCGATAGTTCGAATGCCCAAAGTCAGCCCCTCAAATGCGAAGCTGCCTCGTAGTTCATCAAGAACCATCCACCCGCCCGTTTCCTTTAAGCGGTAAGCCAAACGAGCCCCACACTTTTTGGTCACATCATCACAGCGCCCAAAATAGCTGTTCTCAACTGGGCCACCCAACTCGTTGATACTGATATCTCCGGACAGGTAGATACCGCCTTGACCAGAGACATCTGACAGCGCGTCATCGCTGATCTGAGTCATTTCTGCTGCTGCAGGCCAAATCAATGAAAACAGACACAATCCGGCCAGAACCTTAACCATTGCGCTATCTGCTATGCTCATCGTTATAAGTCCTTGGTTCTTATGTTCAGGTGCTGAATCAGAACGCCTTGTATCCGGGCAGAACCGAAGTCTCTATTGCCTACACTAAAGTTACCAATGCTGAGATTGCTACGGTATTCAGGATCGGTGTAGTAAGCGTTATAAGAATCCCAGGCCTCTGGATTACTGCTCGCGCGAAGTCCGTTAGCGCCTATTTCGCCAGCCAATGGCTTACGGATGGAAGCAATATCAATGACAAAGTTACCGCCACCGTCTACATCAAGGAACAGGGGCTGCAATTGGTTGCCCAAGGCCAACTCCATGACAACATCAGACATATAGATTCTGGAACCGCAGGCGGTGCCATCCTGGGCACAGACATCAATAGCCAGCTCAGGTGAATAGAAGTTCAACTTGAACTGAGCAACCATCTGTTTACGGGCTTCATCTCCCCAAAGGCGCAGGTAACTCCCATCTACGACGGCACTTTTCGCATGAATATTCACGTTACCAGTGCGGTCTGCACCTATGCCCACATTCACTTGCATACCAATATCTGGCCGCTCTCCAACAAAGTCGGCAGTGGCTGGACGACTTGAACAGGTTCCGGTTCCAGCCACAGCACTTGAGCTCAGGCAGTCAAACCCTTCGGCAGCCGCCACCATCGCAGGCGCCGCAATCTCGAACACTGCTTTCTCTGCAATGCCTATGTTATTGCCGTCCACTACATCTATGCGCCAGGGGTTTATCAAGCGCCCGATATTAACCGGGGTGAGACTCTCCCCATAATTACTATTGGCACCAGAAACATAGAACCGATTTACGGTGATATCCACATCCCGGCCATCGGTGCTTTTAATGCCTGCAATGCGAAAGACGCGCGCCCGATCGCCATTGGCGTCCGGCTGATCTGTACCGTGGGAGAATTTGAAGTTTTCGAGAACCACCCCGATTCCTGCTCCATCGATTTCCGACATTTCGTTCTCGGAAAGCCCCTCAAGTTCCGCAAACCCGGCGCCAGCGAAACACAACCCAAACAAAGCGCCTAAAGCCTGCTTGGCAAACTGTCCTGAATATCTGCTTACAGACGTCATCATAGTCACCTAGAACAGCCCCAGACCGCGGTCGATATATTCAGTACGCAAGCGCGGGATGCCGTGCAGTGCCTGCTCGAGATTCACGACTGTTGCACCGTTTGGAATATTGAAGAATGCACCCTGGGTTGCGCGTATAAAATCCTCAGGGGAAAGGTTCTGCTTTTTTACATCCTTGAGCCACTCCAGATCTTTTGTCTGAAAGGACATGAACACACCATCGACTGGACCAGTCAGGTGAGGCTCCCCACCCACCTGACTAACCTCACCAATAGGAAAGCTGTTATACGAGTCAAGCCGGAAGCAAACGCCTATGCCAAGAGCCTTGCAGTCTTTGACCATCACCTCAACATCACCTTTCCCGCAGAAAAACCCACAGTTGGGGTTAACAAGATTAATGGTAGAGCTCGCGGTTCCGCCGACGATCCTTAGAAGCCCCCGCGTAATACCGGCCACATCTTTAATGACGATCTTTTCGCCATTTAGAATACCGGCGTACTCTGCACGTATCGGATCTGCCTCACCTATATTCGGACCCTCTCCGTGAACCAACTGCGCTTTCGCGTAGAGGGGGTCGCCGCTTGTCAGGTATGGGGCCAATGCGACTATAAGGGAGTCACCAAAACTGCCATCAGACTCTGCATTTTTGAGACCTTCCCCCCTGTCAAGAATCTCTATGTTCACGTTACCCGTCAGGTTTTTAATCGAGCCAGAGAGCACGCCCATCGCGTCGCCAAAACCCAGCCGAAAGCCGACAATCTCGTTGGAGATTTCATCCTGGGCAAACTCGAAAAATGGATTACTGATGGAGAAAGGTACGATCTCGCCCTGTGCATAGGCACCGCCATCAGGTTTATGCTGCCTTGGCATAGAAGGGTTGGCACTGTAGTAGGCTTGATTATTGATGTAGCCCAACGCGAAGTCTTCGATGTAAACATCGGACGTACCAGGCTTTTCTCCAGCACGTTCGTATCGCCCCATTTCGATAGCATCAACGTTGGTTTGAATCTCTATGTCCATCCCAAGGTTTACGCGCGTATAAGCTGTAGAGTCGTTTGCATCAGGATGATACTGGCGATCAACTGATACAAATGCCTGCCCGGTAACCTCTGACATTGCATGGTCAGTAATTGGACTTAGCTCCGCATTTACAACAACAGGCAGCGCTGGCAAGAGAATTACCGCAACTAATCTGATCATCATTACATCCCATTGCGACCGCTTTGTTATTTTGGCGGCTCATCACATGGTGAAGAGTGCGCGAGGTGCGCCGGCGCTGCTGGTAAGAGCGCCACTGGATTACATTTTTTTATAAGTTCTTCTCACTGAGCCTACCAGCATGCACGACATCTAACTGTGCGGCTTGTCATAAATCAGCATTCAAAATTGTCATAAATCATGAATCGAAATAGCCATATTTCAAGCATAAAAAAACCCCAGCTTCGCAAGAAGCTGGGGTTTGGTATTAAGAGTCTGACGATGACCTACTCTCACATGGGCAAA
>NZ_JBBVMG010000005.1:0-8797 GCF_046537445.1 Marinobacter sp. KMM 10035
ATCACCCGCCATAGAGGCCAGCATGCCCTGAATCATATCCAGCCCGGTGGTCAGATCCCGGTAACGCTCCACAATCTTTTTCAGGGCATCCCGGCTTTCTGCACTGGCCAGCTCCGCCTGCAGTTCTGCCAGGGTATTGCGGTAGCCCTCCAGCGCTTCGGGGGAGGCCAAAAAACGGAAGGTGCGTTCAGTCAGCCGTTCCTCTGCATCCGCCAACTCCTGCTCAAGGCCATCTATTCGTGCTTCGTCTGCGTAACGGCGATCCTTGAGCGTTCGCACCCGGCCCCGGTGTTCCCGAAGCCTGGCCAGGTACCCCACAAACTGATCCGGTGCTTTCCAGCTGTCCGGTTTCAGATCCCGCATCAAGGCACCCTGAACATCTGCCACTTCACTGATTGCAGCTTCCGTCTGTGCCCGGATGCTCTGGACTTTCTCGTACTCATCCAGCACCAGTTCGGCAGTGTTGCGAATGGTGGAGAGCTGCTCATGCAGGCCCGCAAACAATGCTTCATCCTGCCTCGCAGTCAGCCAGTAAAATTGGTCGAGAACGCGGTCTACTGTGCGAATCAAAGCGGTGAAATGACGCTCACTGGCGCCCTTGGCTTCCACCAAAGTAATGACTGTGTTCAGCTCGGCGATGCCTCGAACCAAATCCGGGTTACCGATGCGGGCCAGTTCCGAGTCGTTAGCCACGCTGGCCTGGGCGTGGAAGTTCTCGGAGGTAAACGGCGTTTCCCAAACTTGCAGCGGGTGAACGAGAGTGGGCTCCTTGTCGGCGCTGAAAACCACCAGATGGCCATTTTCAAAAAGCGCAAAACCATGACCAATCAGCGGTACATCGGCCTGTTTGCGAATCAGGTTGTAGCGGAACAGAATCACCTGGCCGGTGAGCTGCTCGAAAAACACGTAGAGCACATCTTCACCGTTGGGCGCTCGCAATGAACGCTTGAGGCGAAAATCCCCTTCCGGAATCTGGAAGGTTTTCAGCTCGCCTGTGGTGAGGTAATACCCTGACGGGAAGATGAGGCCGTGGTTATCCGGAAGCGGCACCACAGAGCCGGCCATGCTATCGACCCGCTCAACTTTACGCTGGGTGCGGTTGAACAGGTAATAGCGCCAGTGTTTTTCGTTGAAGGGAAGAATTCGTACCAGGAGAATTTCACCCAGATCGGCGTAATCAAAGGTGGCGTCGTCCAGGGACTGGGAATCAGAGTCTACCGGATCTGCATAGATGCCTTCGCCTGTAGCGGTGTTGTTCTCTACCTTGAAGGTAATCTCGCCCCGAAGGTTATCCACAAACAGGGTGTCGGCGATATTCAGGTGCGGAGACCGCCCCTGCACCTGACAGTCACGACCAACCGTCTTCCATGGAAAACTGAACCTGTCGGGAAAGGTAAGATCCCGCTCGCCCCGGTTGTCTATGTAGCGGTTTACCTCACCATCAGGCTTCAGCTCCCAGCGAAATACCCGCAGATCACTGAGCTTGTCACCGATGCGAAATACCATCAGCAGCATGCCTTTAAGGATCGTCAGCTGAGACAGAGTGGCGGTGTTGTAATATTGCTGAAGTTCCCGAAAGTCGGTGGCAAAGCGGCCATCTTTCAGGAAAGTGCCCTCAATCGCGGCCTCTGTCATTTCAAAGCCGCCGTCACCATCGTTCAGGTGATACAGGCAGAAGACATCCTCAAGCTCCAGGGTTTTGCGTAACCCCAGTTGCAGGTTAAAACCAAACAACAGCTTGTCACCAAGGCGCACAACATCCCGTGCTATGGCGTTGTTTTCAGTTCTGACCCGGGCACGCCCCAGCACGTTCATGCCAGCGCTTCCGAAAATATCTTCCCGGGCCTGATTCAGCCCCGACACCTGCTCGCGAAGCTGACCGCCCTGCTCTTTCAGGCGACGCTGAATGGTTTCGAAGGCAGAACCTTCCTGAACAATGCTCTCGAGGCCGGTGCGATCCGTCGACATACCAAATCATCCTGAACAAAGGGGGAAAATCTGAACGAGATAGGCACCACCTACGCCGATTCAGGCGCAGGTGGTGCCCGGGGTTTTATGCAGTTTCAGAGGCTTTACTAGGCTTGTCCGCTGCAATACGCCCGGCGATACCTGCCAAAGCCGCCTGCAGTGACGGGGCATTATCCAGCACGCCCTGTACGCTCTTGCCATAACCAAGGCCTTGGGCGAACTTGTCGAAGATACCGCCGTCGCCGCCGATCATTTCAAACTTGGCGTCCTTCAGAGCGGCGGCCATTACCCGGCCATTCTCCAGAATGCCTGTCTGCTGGGCCTCAATCCTCGCCAGCACTTCCTTCTCATGAACTTCCAGGTTCATGCGGAATTCTTCAAAGTGGCGGGCTTCTTCAGACATGTTGTTATAGGCTTTAAGTTTCTCTACCAGGCCAGACGCTTCTGCCTTGGCCATTGCCTCGCGGGCACCTGCTTTGGCATGGCCCATGCGGTCTTCACCTTCGGCCTCTGCCAGCACCATAGCTTTGTGAGTATCTGCTTTGGCGTGACCCATTCTTGCCTCACCATCAGCCTCTGCCAATACCATGGCTTTGCGAGCATCCGCTTTCGCCAGACCCAGCTTTTCTTCACCCATGGCTTCTGTTTCGAGGCGCTGCTCAAGAACCCGAATCTCTGCCATGCCGGCTTCTTCATCTGCCTTGGCAGTGGCCGATTTAACGTCGGCACGGGCGATACCATCAGCCCTAATAGCCGAAGCCTGAGCTTCCTTAACCTGGGCTTCCGCCAGCCCGTCAGACGCAGACAAGGCCTGACGACCACGAGCCCGCTTTTCATCGGCAATGGATTCTTTCTCTGCAGCATCCAATTCCGCCTGGGCGGTAACTCGAATCTGCTCCGCTTCCAGCTTGGAGCGTTCAAACGCAGCTTCTGCCGCCTTTACGTCCTTGAGCTTGAGTTCATCGGCGTCGGCCTCTGCCGCGACCACTTTTGTAACCTTCAGGCGCTCAGCTTGCGAACGGTTACGAACATCCTTGATGTTCTCTTCCTCTTCCGCAACATTACGCTCCACCGCAATACGCTGGCTCGTGATATCCGCAATTTCCTTACGCTCGCCTTCAAGCGCCTTCTCCATACCGATGCGCTCGATTTCTACCGCTCGTTCACGGTTTACATCTTCCAGCTCCCGGGCCTGGCGAATGCGCACCTCTTCAATTTGAACCGCACGCTCGCGGGCTTTCATGGCCATTTCAATCTGGCGCTGCTTGTTCTCTTCCGCAATGGCCAGCTCTTCGTCTGTCTTGATGCGGGCAGCTTCGGCACGGGCGCGTTCCTGTTCACGCACCTGCTCAGTTTCGGATGTTTCGCGAGCTTGCAGGGTTTCGATCTCACGGCGTTGGCGCGCTTCTGCGTCTGCTTGACTGCGCTCCAGTTCCAGCGAGGCCTCGCGAGCAGAAACGTTTTTACGCTGAATCTCCAGCTCCTGATCGCGCTCTAAACGGTTTGTCTCCACATTGTGGAATGCGGTAATTTCAGTAATCCGCTTAATACCTTCGGAATCCAGAATGTTGTTGGGATCCAGAGAGGTTTTTGGCGTTTGTTCCAGGTAATCGATGGCCACGTCTTCAAGGATGTAGCCGTTAAGATCTTCACCAATGGTTTCAATGATGGAATCGCGGAAGTGTTGACGCTCTTCAAAAAGCTGCATGAACTCCAGCTTCTTACCAACCGTCTTCAACGCTTCACTGAACTTGGCATTGAACAACTCGTTTACCGCATTGCGGTCGGAAGCACGGCCAACACCCACAGACTTGGCTACCCGCAACACATCTTCCGAGGTTTCGTTTACCCGCAGGTAAAAAGCAACGGTAATATCGGCACGCAGGTTGTCTTTACAGATCAGCCCTTCTTTACCGGTGCGGTTCAGCTCCAGGGTAATGACCGAGATTTTCATGGTCTCGGCGCGGTGAATAACCGGCAGCACCATGGCGCCAGTGAAGTACACCTTCGGCGTAGGCGACAGGTCGTTCACTATCAGGGCCTGGCCCTGGTCTACCTTGCGATAAAACGCCTTGAACAGGGTCAACACGCCCAATATCAGCAAGACCACAACGCCGATGGTCGTCAGTACCGGCATCATCCACGATAAGTCCATTTAGTCATTCTCCTGAGCTGGTTTTAAATGAGTGAGTGCGGGGTTATCCGGTGGTGCCACCGGAATGGAATTCGGATTCCGGAACAACCCACCAAGCATTTTTATCCGGAATATGTTCAATAATGACCGCCCTCTCCCGACGGGAAAGCGGCGAATGACTGCGTATTTGAAGAACAAGATGAGCACCATCAAGAACCGTTTCACCGCGGCCTGAGGTTTCAGTAACCCGTGAAGAGATCACCACACAAGGGGTGCCAACAATCCGCTTTTGAAGGGGTTGCAAAAATGCACGGCGAAACAGGGGGCGAAGTGGGCGTACCACGATCGACGTTACTAGCACTGAGGCGACAAGCGCCGAAAAAATAACAGCTGCTCCGTATAGCCAGTTCAACACGCCAGCCGGAACAAGAGAGCCAAAAACAAGATCAACAAAGTAGCTGGCCAGCCAGCCAAACAGGAACAACAGCGTGAGCACCAAAGGCAGGGGAACACCTTGCAGCCCGAGGGTAACCATCAGACCACTGAAATCGCCAACGGCATCAATGTCGCCATCTGCGTCTATATCGCCCATACCAAGCAGGGATATCAGCCAATAAAGAATGGCCACACACAACAGAACGGAGAAAACTACCGTTGGAAAGGAGAAGGCTACAGCGAAGAACGTTTCCATACGCGACCAGATTATCCTTTCTGGTAAATCCAATAATTGACAGTTTGTGTCAAACCAGAGCGCCGTTATAACGCAAACAAACTAATCCTTGCAAATGTTTAATTGCGAAGTATAGACTCTAATTATTGACATAAAATGTCAAGCGACAGGACAAGGTTCGTCCGGATCGGCCGAACCGATTCAACGCCACAGGAAGGAGTTATTCGTGGATATTCAAACCCTCACCCTGGCCTTGGGTGATTCTACCCATGCCGGCCGACGCTTCGATGTTATGCCCATAACCGGGGACGAACCGGTGCTTCAGGTAACGGTTTCCGGTGCAGAAGAAACGCCGGTGTACCTTACCGTAACCGACACTCAAATTCTGTGCCTTGCGTATCTTTTTGATGAGCAGGAACTGAACCCTGAGCGCCTGAATGAACTGCATGAAAACATGCTGCGACTCAGTGTACCCATGCCCCTGAGCTCACTGGGCAAAACCGGTGATCACTACGTGGTATATGGCGCTCTCAGCCCCACCTCCGGCGCAGCCGAAATCATGCAGGAACTGGTGACGCTGGCAGAGAATGCCATCGACCTGTTACAGACATTTGAAGACTACCTGGCTTAACTGAGGGCTGAGACATGAGATCCATACTGAACAAACTTCTGACCGCCATGCGCGGTGGCGTTAATGAACTGGGCGAAGCCGTAGTCGACGGCCAGGGCAACCGCATTCTGGAACAGGAACTGCGAGACTCCGAGCAGGAACTAAAGCAGGCTAAACAGGAACTGGCTGCACTGATGGCCGAATCTGCCTCTTTGGCCCGGCAAATTCGCTCTGAGCAGGACAACGCCAGCAAACGCGAACAGGATGCCCGCAAGGCCATTGCCGCCGGCCAGGAAGACCTGGCCAGAGAAGTGGCTGAACGCATTGTTGGCCACGAACGCCGCGCAGTAGAGCTGACCCAAACCCGCGAATTGCTGCAGCAGCGGATTGCCGGCCTGAAAGAGCGCGTTCAGCGGGCTGAGAAGCAACTGGCCGATTACCGCCGGGAACTGCAAGTGGTGAAGACCAATGAGCGCGTGCTTCGCACCACCGCCCAGATTGATACAAACATCAACAGCCAGAAGTCCTCGCTGAACACCGCCAAGGAAACCCTTGAGCGCATTCGCGAGCGCCAGGCCCGGGAAGAAGACCGCCAGACCGCCAGTGCCACTCTTGAAAAAGAACTCACAGGCGCCGACCTGGACGAAAAACTGAAAGCCGCCGGTATTGACGGCGAACAAGATGCAATCGACAACGTGCTGGCTCGACTCAAAGACAACCCTGCACAGTAAGCCCAACGCCCCCGAACTCCGGGGGCGTAACTCTTCAGGTTACTCCCATGGCAAATAAACCGGATTGGTCTAAAGAGGAGCAGGCCGTTCAGGCCGTACAAATGGCCTTCGACCTCTCCAATGACATTCAGCGCGCTTTTCGGGTCTCTGCAGCCATACAGAACATGAGCACCTCCGACATGGTGCGCAAAGTTCTGGAACTGCCCTATCAGAAGACCCGAGCACGGCCGCGTTTGACCATTACCCTGAAAGATGAAGACTTCGAGTTGCTGGCCCGCAAGTACGGCCTTGGCCCGCAAGATCGGGCGACTATCCGCCAGCGTGTGTCGGAGGATTTACAGGTGTTTGCCCGTAATTATCTGACCGAATCTGAGTGACAGCCAGTTTCGCCAGACCTCGGAACGGAATATATGCCGAGAAAGATCGCGTTGGTTGCGGTGTTTAATTCGCCGGCAGTTCAAGGAGCTGTGCCAGCGAGGAAGGCCAAATGATCGTGCACCTCCACCAAGGCAGGTAGCTCTCCCTCACAGCCATTGTTTACAAACACGGCATAAAAAGTGTGAGCTTGCCACTCACGCACCAGTGAAACGTAGTCTCTGGCGACAACAAGCCTGCCGAACTCTTCAATACAGGCAACTGATTTTTCTTCCATGATCATGCGCTTCCATCGCTTATGAAAAACTCGATCCCTTGGGTCAGACCGGATCAGACTCCCGCTTGTGCCCCGACTCATATTCCATAGAGGACCATGAGCAAAAATATAAAAGCCATGAACCCAGCGCATGCCCAGAAAACTCCAGCAATGCCACTGGGGTCTTTGCTACTTTGCACATCCAGCTTGGCCTGATCACTCAGGCCCTGTTTCGCAAGATAGTATTCAAAGTCCGAGATTAGCTGCGTGTTGGACGTCCGAATGCCGGTATACCATTCCACGGGAAACTCGATTGCGGCAACAGGCACCACCAGAAACGCACACATGGAAACGAAGGGCACCGAGCCGTTAACCAACAGAGAATCCCGCCCGACTAATCCGCGGGGAAGATCCGAAGCGGGAACCCGGCACTCCTCCAGAACTTCACAAACGTAACCCTCAGGTACTTCACCGTGAACAAGCACGGGAACCTGCTGCGCACCACACGGCATGCAAGCCAGGGCAGGAAAACGTCCGTCGGTCGCATCCGGAACGAAGATGCGATTCATGTTATCAGGACAAAACGGCTTAACGCCTTCGAACTGACCTAACACCAAATGCGCAGGCTTGCCCGGGTCACGCCCGTGCCAGAACAACACCCAGGCAATTGCCCGGGTAAGTCGCAACCTCAAGTGTTCCGGCACTTCATGGACACCTGGCTCCTTGGGTAGCCAAACTTCCTCAGTGTAATCTGTCATGGTGAGCCCATCCCCGCCCAAGGGCAAGCTCCACTCGGGATGGTCGGCAAACAAGATACGGAACCGCCGCCCATCCACTCTCAAAAGTTCATCGCTATCCTGCTCTTCTACTTCAGGAATCACCTGGTCTTCAATAACTTCCAATTGCAGCTTGGTGGCATCCGGCATGATTTGATTATGAACAGCACGTTCAAGATCATAGAAAGAACGAAGATGTTCTTCGTCAACGATGGCAGGGGCCGGGACGTAAGTGTCTACGCTTTTGGCATTTTCATCCGCTCCGTTCTCTCTTTCACTCCCCTCCTTCAACGCGGCATAGTCGTATAAAGGTTCAGCCCACCAATCAAACAGCGCCTGCTCTTCAGCCGACAAGTCGCTGCGATTTTTAGCACCACCTTTTGGGCCAAGGCCAGGCCCAAACACCACAAGCCCCCGATCATCGAAGATAAGATCTTCTCGCGCCACTTCGGTAGCCGAATCCCCAGACACGGTGCTGATGACCCAGCTTTGCGCCTTGATTATCTCGACGAGCCCGCCCGGGTTTTGAAGTTCATGGATTTTCGCCTGATACAAACGCTCCTGGCCTGAAGGCTCCTGTTTAATAGCCTTCATTCCGATTAAATGCATCAGCGACGTGTTCATGATTACTTTGGATCCGGTCCAGCAGAGCCACGCACCTAAAAGAAACGCATTCCTTGCGAGCTCTCCCAAGGGAACCGGTTTGACAAAAATGTCCAGCTCTTCGTCGAAACTGAAGTCTTTGATAGCTGCCCGGGCCGCTACCGGGTCTGGGCTACCGATGAAGCATCGTCCGTCTTCGATAGGAAGCAAGACAGGTAATTCCAGATCGTGTCGTTTTTTTGCAAATAGCGTGTGAAAGATAACTTCTCGCCAGTCCCTTATCAGGCCTATGTGGTTTTCACTAGCGATAAGGTCGGTGAAGGCGCTCTCTGTTGGTGTAAATGAATCTTCCATGATTCTAACTGCCTGTTCTTTTGGTTTTGGCGACCCTTGCCCGTCAAGGATCTTCTTTGTCATCATGTTCGCGCCGCGACAGCGCAACACTCAGGCTGTCCCGCTGGGACGGCGTAGTTCCTATTCAGAACCAACGGGCGCTGCCTTGCGCCCGCTCATTGCAGATCCACTGGTTTTCATCGTACATCCGGATGTTCGGAAAGCTCACGAGGCGTAACTCAATTTATCTTCCATCAAGTTCGGCCGCTGAGCCGTGTTAATGATGGTGACATCTGTAAACATCCGATCCACTTTTTTCTTGAAGGTCTGGTCGTCCATAT
>NZ_JBBVMG010000006.1:0-3677 GCF_046537445.1 Marinobacter sp. KMM 10035
TGAGTTACGCCTCGTGAGCTTTCCGAACATCCGGATGTACGATGAAAACCAGTGGGTCTGCAATGAACGGGCGCAAGGCAGCGCTCTTTGATCCTGAATAGCAGCAATGACTATGACCAAAGCCAGCGAGAACCCGCCATCCAACCAACCGTCGCCTGAGCCAAGCTGGGAAGCTGGCCTTCGCCGAACCACCAAAGACAGTCGATTGCTGGCCCTGAGTCCGGCACCGGTCATGACGGGCGAGAGGGCGGTGGACATCAACGCCTGGATTCGGCGGAAAACCGAGGGCTGGCTGGATTTGCAGGGCGGCAACCTGTTGTTCGGATCCGAATTTTCTCTGATGTTCTTAAGCCTGAGCCTGCTATCCATTGGTTTCTTGGGCTTCGGCTTTATGTTCTTGGTGGGGCCGGATCAATGGGGCCATTGGCAATGGGAAGCCCCACTTTTTATGCTTGTTGGAAATCTGTTGATCTCGCTTCCCTGGGGCCTGTATGCGCATTTTCTGGGCAATAAAGCCTTGAAAGAAACCCCACCGCTAAGACTGAACCGACAACGCCGGGAAGTAGCGATGCCGCGATGGGCGGGGGGGCGAGAGTTCCGGTTTCCATTCTGGACTGAAAATGCAGCTGGTATTGCGTACATATTGCTTGCCTTCACAATAGGGGCAGTTCTATACACACCTAGTGGCTTAGAACATAATCCGAGAGAGTATGTTGAAAGTGTACAGATTTACCTGCTGGTAGCTCTGACAATTGAGATTCTGGTAGTAGGCACCTACCTCTCCATCGCCCTCCGCCTAAAGAAAAAGCACGCCCCCAAGCTCGTCTATGAATACTATCCTTGGGACAAACTGGTCGCCTACATTGAAACCCGACAGGATATTGGCCCCAGCCTGATGGCCACGCGCACGGTTCTCACCCTGGCTATTCCGAAACCGGACGACCCTGAATCCGCGCTGGCAGCCGCCACCATTAATGTGGGCCACGAAACCGCTGGCCTGGCGCAGTGGGAATGCCTCCGACGGTTTATGGAAGATGGCCCCGAGGCCTGCCCGGATCCGAAGAACGATGAAACACTGGCCCACTACAAAGCCAAGTGCCGCCAGGCCCGAAAAGAAATGTCTCTGGTGTCCTGGCTGGGCAAGAAAGTGGGCGACTGGTTTTTTCAGCGTTACCTGGCCCACATCATCACCGAACGCCGTATCAAGACCCTGGCCCTGAAAAGCCTGCCGAAAGAACTGGAGCGTTGGTCAGCCCCCTTGCCAAAAAAGCAATGGGCCAAACCGTCAGAGGCCCTGCAAAGCCTCAATCAGAACCTCACCCGTGCTTATGAACGGGGCCTTCGCTTCACCAACATGGGGCCGGTCTCCGAATGGCAAGGAGGGCGCGAGGCGAAACGGCAAGAGAAGCGGGGACGAGGCCGTTATCAGTCAAGGGCGCCGTCCTGATAAGCGAACCCAAGAAGTCTTGACTATGACCAAAGCAAGCGAGAACCCGTCATCCAACCAACTGATGCCTGAGCCCACCTGGGACGCTGGTGTCGGCCGAACTACCAAAGACGGCCGCTTGCTGGCTTTGAGTCCGGCACCGGTCGTGGCAGGGCTGCAGACTGTTGATGCCAACGCTGGGCCTGAGAATAAAGTAGTAAACTGGCTGGGTTTGCAGAGCTCACATTTGCCATTCGTAGAGAAGGCCCTCAAAAATGTACGTTGTTATGGATAATTCAAAGAGCAGTGTGGGAGTCTACTACGGTGCCGAAGCATACAGGTCGGATTCGTTTCCAGACCAACCTGTCCAGAAACAGGATTTCAACCATTCGAAACGGAGGCGCTCAGCCGGATTTCGGCTGCCTTGGGGGGGCTCTGAAGATGTAATGCCATCAAACTTGTTTGCTCGTTGGCGGCCGACTGCTCTTCGAAGAATTGAAAAGCGAGAAGATGTTCTAGCTGAAAAGGGGGATCAAGGGCAGCTGGATCATGAAAGCCTTTGTTATGCGCCGCTAGCTTTCCGTTCAAGGGTAGTCAATGCATTCGAGATATACGGCAAAGCATTTTTTTGGATCAGTTTACCTCTTGGGCTGGTCAGTTATTTGATGCATGTTTACCTTACCAGTTCAGCGTTGTTAACTGCCCTTCAAGAAGTCTGGCCAGTTATCGTAGTGATAACAGGCGTACCCGGCATTATATGGCTGTCCTCAACGCTCGCTTTTACACTCTTCCCGCGATGGTGTGTGAAGGTTGGACGGGGTCCCGAATGGGAACTCAGTCGCCGAACAGGGATGGTCAGGGTGTGGCGCTATCGTCGCTCGATCTCAACCCTTTGGCGCAGCAGGGCGACAATCATCGAGGCCCCGTTTTACGAGTTTGATGGTTGGGTGGCAGGTGGTGCGACTCGGTATGGGTCGAGATTCGACTTTATATTGTGCCATCGGTATAGCAAGCTGGAGGTTTATATAGGGGATATCCTGTTGGGTTGGCATCATTCGCCCCGGCCTTGCTATGCGCTTTGGGACTTCCTTCAGAACTACATGGATGTTACCCGTCCGCTACCAGAGTTCCCTGTACTTGAACCTCACCGGCACAAAGACCCGGTAACCGCCGAGCATGACCGAAAGACCGGACGTCCCGAGCGTTACTGGCGGGATATGGATGATAAAACATTCAAGCAAAAAGAAGACGAGATGTATGCCCGGGTTTTGCGTATCAACCCTGAGCAGCGCCCAAACCTGATGGCCAGAAAGGTGCGCTACGCACACATGACGCCAGAGGACATGCTCGCCTACGGTCGTGGCTCAAGGAAGCCTCGCCAAGGCTGCCCTGGAACCAATATAACCACGCAGTCAGTTGAAAATACTTGAAGATATTAAAGAGAGCCTCTTTCCAGACAGGTTGGTGGGGAAATGGGCATGCGCTGGGTTTATGGCCTTTATATTTTACCTCATGTTTCTCTACGGAATATGAGTCGGCAACAAGTTCAGGAAAATGTTGAATAATCATTCCAGCGGCGCCAGCGCTAGCACGCACTATGGGCCCTTTGCCTACCGTCCCGATTCCATTCCTCCACAGAAAAATCAGACGGAGGAGTTGAACCGCACCGGCCTGGATCGGTCTGCCAGTTTGCGCCTGCCGTGGGGTAATACTCGGGATGTTATGCCACCCTGCTTTATGTCCGATGATCCTCCCAAGAAACTGCGTAAGCTGGAGAAGAAGGAAGACCTGGCCGACAAGCTCGGTCTTTACGTTGAGAACAGTCACGAATGTTTTCGGCATGCGCCTTTGGCGTTCCAAGCCCGTTTTTTCGATACGATATATGTTTCAGGAAAAGTGTGGGCTTACATAGCATCTCCGATTTACTTGATTGTTTTGCTACTGAGGTCGCCCATTTTCGGGCGTTTTGGTGGAAGTTGGACAGAATATATGGAGGTTCAGGGGTTACCCGCGCTGGCTATTCTGATCGGGGGGGGGGTTCTAATGCTGATTTCCGACCTTGCCTTCCGCCTCTTCCCCAAATGGCTGCACCAAAATGGCCGAGGCCCCGAGTGGGAGTTCAACCGACGCACCGGAATGATCAAGGTCTGGCAATATTCCCGGAAGCTCCCATTCCTGCCCCGGAAACCCCCAGTCGTCATCGAAAAACCTTTCTATGAGTTCGACGCCTGGTGCTGTGCGCGGGTAGACC